>CAWJDK010000007.1:0-254181 GCA_963841585.1 uncultured Actinomycetes bacterium | reverse complement strand
AAGGCCGACGTGGTGCTGATCAAGAACGACGCCTCGCCGGTGTCGTTCCCGCTGGTGAACCCGTACGGCCACGTCGCCTTCCAGGCGCAGCGCGGGGACGTGCACACCGTGCTGGTGAACGGGCGGGTGGTCAAGCACGAGAACCGGCTGGTCGGGGCCGATCTCGCCGCGGTACGAAGCGCTGTCGAGGCCACCGTCGGCTACCTGCGGTCCGAGCTCGGCGAGGAGGCCTGGGCGGCCGGCATGAACCCGGATCTGCCGTCTGCCGAGGTGCTGGACAACCCGTACCAGTACACCGAATACAAGTCCGAGGCCACGCACGACGCGCGGCGCAGCCTGTTCGGCGAGGACGGCTAGGGGAGCGGATGGCCGGGCGCGGCAACGGGCCGGACTTCGTCGAGGCGCTGGCGCGCGGGCTGGACATCCTCGCCGCGTTCGGCGCGGAGCACCGCAGCATGTCGCTGAGCGAGGTGGCGGCCGCGGCCGGGCTGGCCCGGCCTACCGCCCGCCGCCTGCTGCTCACCCTGGAGGAGCTGGGCTTCGTCCGGTCCGGGGACGGGACCTTCGAGCTGACCCCGAAGGTGATGAACCTGGGGATGGCCTACGTCAGCTCGCTCGGCCTGTGGGATATCGCCCGGCCGCATATGGAGGCGCTGGTGGCCCGCACCGGCGAGTCATCATCCATGGCCCAGCTCGACGGCTCCAACATCGTCTACGTGGCCCGCGTCTCGGTACCCAAGCTGATCGCGCTGCGGGTGGAGATCGGCACCCACTTCCCCGCGGCGCAGACCTCGCAGGGCAAGGTGCTGCTCGCGGCCCTGCCCCCTGATCAGGTCGCGGCCGTACTGGCCCAGCCCAGCCGGTCCGGGCTGCCGCCGTACATCGGCCATACGGCGGACCAGCTGCGGGACGAGCTGGCCGAAGTGCGGGCGCGGGGCTGGGCGCTGGCCGACGAGGAGCTCGCGCCCGGCGTCCGTTCGGTGGCCGTCCCGGTCCGGGACGGGACCGGGCAGGTCCGGGCCGCGATGAACGTCACCGTGCACGCGGCCGAGACGACCACGCAGCGGCTGCTGGCCGAGCACCTGCCGCCGCTGCTGACCACGGCCGGCCAGATCAGCGCGGAGTGGGCAATCTGGCTTTCCCGTCCGCACGTGGAAATCGGCCGGCGCGCCGAGGCGGGTCCGGTTACCGCCTGAACGGCGTTCGTACGCACAAATATTCGATAGGAATTGTCGTCGGAATATGCCGTGAAGGTGCCAGAACATACTGAGCGGAGTATTGATGACACGCCGTGCGACCTGGACATCTATGGCATGACGGCCGCAAAGGGGGAGCATTAGCGCTGTGCAGACAAATCCTGAACAGGAAAGGTCACGCTAATGCTCCCGGAGCCGACCCTACCAAAGCGGCGGCGCGCCGCCCGGGGCCCTTCGACTCAGCCGCAGCCAGGGGCGATGACGCCATTGTTCGCGGTGCCGGACAGTCCGGACATGATCCCGCCGCCCGGCCGCCAGGACACGCGGGCGCCGGCGCGCGGCCGGCGGCCTAATTCGCGCCAGGCTCGTCCAGGTAACCCCGGTAATCCCGGTATGCCGCGTAAGGAGCCGGCCGATCTGCTGACGGTCACCGCGGAACGACTCCGCCGGGCGCTCGGCCGCAGTTTCCTGCGCTACGGCCTTTCCGGTGACCTGGAGACCGCCGTGCATGCCGCGATGAACGTCATCGAGCCGGTGCTCGACGCGCGGGACACCGAAATCCTGCGACTCAGGCGCCTGATGGGCGGTAAGCTCCCGGGCCGCTGAGCCTCAGTCGGACACCTCGTCCAGGGGCACGCCGGGATCGGCCAGCCGGGCCGGGTCCACCTGGCGGCCGCCGCTGACCAGATCCTGGATCGCGTCGTTGACGTCCCAGATGTTGACGTTCATGCCGGCCAGCACGCGGCCGCCGGCCAGCCAGAACGCGATGAACTCGCGCCGGTCCACATCGCCGCGGAAAACGACCTGGTCGTAACGGCCGGGCTCGACGTAGCCGGCGTACTCCATGCCCAGGTCGTACTGGTCGGTGTAGAAGTAGGGAACGTTGTCGTAGGCGACGTCCTGGCCGAGCATGGCCCGGGCGGCCGCCTGCGGCTGGTTCAGCGCGTTGGCCCAGTGCTCCACCCGGATCTGCCGGCCGAGCACCGGGTGCATGGCGCTGGCGACGTCGCCGGCGGCGAAGACGTCCGGGTCGGCGGACCGCAACGCGGCGTCGACCACGACGCCGTTGCTGACCGGCAGGCCCGCCGCCTCGGCCAGCTGAGTGTTCGGCGCGATCCCGACCCCGACGATGACCGCGTCGGCCTGGATGTGCCTGCCGTCGCCGAGCCGGACGCCGCTGGCCCGCCCGCCCGCGGTGGTGATCTCGCTGACCTGCACGCCGAACCGCAGGTCGACCCCATGCTCGCGGTGCAGGCCGGCGAAGACCCGGGCGACCTCGGCGCCGAGCACCCGCAGCAGCGGCAGCTCGGCCGCCTCCAGGATGGTGACCTCGACGCCCGCCGCCCGGGCCGCGGCGGCGGTTTCCAGGCCGATCCAGCCCGCGCCGATCACCGCGACCCGGGAAGCGGCCTGGAAGGTGGCCATGAGCCGGTCGCTGTCCTCCACCCGGCGCAAGTACAGCACCTCGCCGGCGTCGGCGCCCGGCACCGCGAGGCGGCGCGGCGAGGAGCCGGTGGCCAGCAGCAGCCGGGCGTAGCCGATCCGGCCGCCGTCGGCCAGGGCTACCTCGTGCGCCGTGCGGTTGATACCTGTTACCGGGACGCCGAGGCGCAGCTCGACGCCGTTGTCGGCGTACCACGACGCCGGGTGGACGAAGATGGTGTCGCGTTCGGCCTTGCCCAGCAGGTAGTCCTTGGACAGGGGCGGTCGTTCATAGGGTCGTTCGGCCTCGTCCCCGATCAGCACGACCGGGCCGTCGAACCCTTCGCCGCGCAGGGTCTCGGCGGCCTTGGCCCCGGCCAGCCCCGCCCCGGCTATCACGTAGGCGCTGCTTCCGCTCATTCCCGCTCTCCTTCTCGTGAACTGCTCTAGTTATGACACGGATGGCGCAGCTGGGCGCTCAGCTGGTCGCCCAGCTCCCGCCAGCTGGCGTCGAACAATTCCAGGCCGCGCTGCTCCAGGGCCGCGGTGACGTCGTCGTAGTCGACGCCGGCCGCGGCCAGCTGGCTGAGCACGTGCCGTGCGTCCTGATTGTGGCCGCGGACCGAGTCCGCGGGGATCCGGCCGTGGTCGGCGACCGCCCGCAGGGTGGCCTCCGGCATGGTGTTGACCACGCCGGGCGCGACCAGCTTCGTCACGTACATGGTGTCGGGGTAGGCCGGGTCCTTGACCGAGGTGGAGGCCCACAGCGGCCGCTGCGGCCGGGCCCCGGCCGCAGCCAGCGCGGCCCACCGGGGTGACGCCAGCATCTGCTCGTAGTGCTGGTAGGCCAGCCTCGCGTTGGCGATCGCGGCCCGGCCGCGCAGGGCGGCCGCCGCGGCGGTGCCGATCTTGTCCAGCCGCGCGTCGATCTCGGTGTCCACCCGGGAAACGAAGAACGAGGCTACCGACGCGATCGAGGCCAGATCGCAGCCGGCCCGCCGGGCTCGCTCCAAGCCGTCGAGGAACGCGTCGATCACCTCGTCGTACCTGGTCAGGGAGAAGATCAGGGTGACGTTGACGCTGATGCCCTCGGCCAGGCAGGCGGCGATGGCGGGCAACCCTTGCCGTGCCGCCGGGATCTTGATGAACAGGTTGGGCCGGTCCACCCGCCACCACAGCGCCCGCGCCTCGGCGATGGTCGCCTCGGTGTCGTAGGCCAGCCGCGGGTCCACCTCGATCGACGCCCGCCCGTCCACGCCGTCCGAGGCGTCATAGGCCGGCCGCAGCACGTCGCAGGCCGAACGCACGTCGTGCGTGGTCATATCGCGCAGCGCCTCGTGGACGCAGGTACCGCGCGCCCACAGGTCGTGCAGCTGCCCGGCGTAGGCTTCGTCGCCGCCGCGGAGAACGGCAGCAGGTGATGCTCGCAGACGGTGCGGAACGGGATCGCCCGCGCCAGCACGAGCTCGTCGTAGCCTTCGTCGTTGGCGAACGTGGTCAGCCGCAGCGGCCGCGAGCTGAACAGTTCGGCGTAGGCGCGGGCCATCCGGCCCGGGGTCTCCCGCAGGTCCTCATGGTCCACGTCGATCCCGAGCGCGGTCAGAAAGTCGGTCGCCGCCCGCTCGGCCGCCTCGACGTCCACCCCCGTGCTGTCCCGCGCGATGTGCAGGAACGGCCCTGCCGTCATGACTGGTCACCGCCGATCGCGACGCAGCAGTGACCGGGCCTCGGGTCCAGGGCCGGGTGCCAGCCGCCCGCGCCCAGGCCCGCGACCAGCCCTTCCACGAGCGCCAGGTTCATCCCGCAGACCACGGCCCTGTGCTGCTCCGCGAGCTGGTGGAAGGGGCAGTTCCGCAGCCTGATGACGCCGTTGCTGCCGCGGCAGGGCTCGTATCCCTGCTGGGTCAGCATTCCCTCCACGTCCCGTTCGGCCACGTCCCGTTCGACCGCGTCCCGTTCGGCCGCGTCCCGTTCGGCCGCGTCCCGTTCGGCCGCGTCCCGTTCGGCCGCGTCCCGTTCGGCCGCGTCCGGCCGGAACGCGCGGCCCAGCTCGGTGCCGAGCCTGCGGGCCGCCTCGGCCAGCGCAGCCCGGCTGCGGTCGCCTGGATCAGCCTCGACCGCCTGGACGAGCAGCCGCGCGGCCAGTTCGTACTCCCGCGGCGGCACGGTGACCGCGAACTCCCGGTCCGACCGGGCGTACAGCTTGGCGGGGCGGCCAGCCCCCGGCCCGCTCCGCCCCGCCGGCCTGGAGTACGTCGCGACCAGCAGCCCGGACTCGACCAGCTTGTCGAGGTGGTAGACGGCCAGCGCCCGGCCGATTCCGGCCGCGGACGCCGCCTCGTCCCGGTTCACCGGCCCGGGCTGCCCGGTCACGACCTCGTACAGGCGGCGGCGCACCGGATCGTCCAGACTGCTCAGCGAGGCCAGATCCGGCCCTCCGGGTGATAGGCTCATGGCTGAGACTCTATCACTAATAATTCTTAATTAAAGAAGCTCGATGAATCAGTTAGGAGTCCGGCCATGACCGACCGTCCGCCGCTACCGCCGTTCGACCTGGAAAGCGCCCTGATCAAGGTGCAGGCCGCGGAGGACGCCTGGAATACCCGCGATCCCGAGCGCGTCGCAGGCGCGTACACCGTGGACTCGGCCTGGCGGAACCGCAGTTCCTTCTTCACCGGGCGGCCGGCGATCATCGAGTTCCTTACCGCCAAGTGGAACCGCGAGCTCGACTATGCCCTGCGCAAGAACCTATGGGCCTTCCGGGAGAACAGGATCGCGGTGCGGTTCCAGTACGAGTCCCATGACGCGCATGGCCAGTGGTGGCGCAGCTACGGCAACGAGCTGTGGGAGTTCGACGAGCACGGCCTGATGCGCCGCCGGGAGGCCAGCATCAACGACGTAGCGATCGAGGAGTCCGAGCGGCGGATCTTCGGCCCGCGGCCCGCCGGGGAGCGCGGGGTCGAGTTCCCGATCCAGTAACCGCCGCAGCCGACGCCTACCCCGGGCCACGCCGCTCAGGCTCGGTCGATCTCGGGGCGGGCGGTGCTCCTGTCTGTGATCCTCGGTGCTCCTGCGTTCCCGAGAAACTCCTGTGGCCGGTGAATCCCTCGCCCGCCACCCGGCCCGCCCCGTTTATATGGCGTGAATGTCCCATTCATGTCGTTCTATGTGCATGAATGGGACATTCACATCGTATGTTCTGGTACGGAAGATGCCAGGGTGACGAAAGTTCGCTTTGGGCTCGCGCGACCACCGCCATGTCAGCAAGCTGGACAGCATTGTGCGGCTGTAACAGCATGAACGCGGCATCCACACCCGAAGGGCCCGCGCTAGTGGTGCCGGAGTGGCCAAAGTCGGGCGGCGGACTGCTGACTCCCGGTGCCCGCCTGAGAGCCAGGGTACCGGATCCAGTAATCGGGTATACCCGATCCGTAATCGGGGGTCGAGTACCCGATCCGTAATCGGGGGTCGAGTACCCGATCCGTAATCGGAGGTCGAGTACCCGATCCAGTAATCGGGGTCGGGTACCCGATCCAGTAATCATGCCGCCCGGCCCGTTCGGCCCTATATTTCTTGACAGTTATATAGCTGATTGGTTATGGTCGTGGCATGTTCGAGGTGCTGGCCGAGCCGCACCGGCGCCGGATCCTGGACCTGCTGCGCGAGCAGGAGCAGGCCGTCGGCGACCTGGTGTCAGCGCTGGGCCTCAGCCAGCCCGGTGTCTCCAAGCACCTGCGGGTGCTGCGCGAGGCCGGCCTGGTCGACGTGCGGACCGACGCCCAGCGGCGGCTGTACCGGCTCAGGACCGAGCCCCTCCGCGAGATCGACGAGTGGCTGGCGCCCTACCGCGCCACCTGGGCCGGCCGCCTCGACGCGCTGGAAGTCCATCTCGACGACATGGACGCCAGCTAAACCAGCCCCGAGAAGGAGGCCACATGGATGACACGGATCTCGGCACGCTGACCCGCGAGGGAGACCGGTGGATGCTCACCTTCACCCGGAGGCTGGCGCACCCCCGCGAGAAGGTCTGGCGGGCCGTGACCGAACCCGAGCACCTGGCGGCCTGGTACCCGCAGGAGATCGTGGGCGACCGCCGGGCGGGCGCGCCGCTGCGGTTTGTCAGCCCGGCCGGTGACGGCTTCGACGGCCAGATGCTGATCTTCGACCCGCCCGAGGTCATGGAGTTCACCTGGGGCGCCGACCGGCTGCGCATCGAACTTCGGGCGGACGGCGCGGGCACCCTGCTCACCCTCACCGGCACGTTCGATGAACTCGGCAAGGCCGCTCGTGACGGCGCGGGCTGGCACGAGTGCCTGGACCGCCTGGTCAGCGAGCTCGACGGCACCCCGCCGCAGCCCTGGGGGGAGCGCTGGGGCGAGGTCCACCCCCGCTACGTGACCCACCTCGGCCCCGACGCCGCGACCATCGGCCCGCCTCCCGGCTGGGACGCCACCCAAGCCGGCTAGCTGCGCTCACAGGTATCTAGCCGCGTTCGCAGGTACCGGGCCAGGGCCGCCGACAGCTCCGCAGGCCGGCTCAGCGCAGCCAGGTGCCCGCCGGGCACGACGTCCGGCTCGACGCCCAGCCGCTCCCGGGCGACCCGCTGCTGCAGCTCCACCGGGAAGAAGCGGTCGTCCCGCCCGGCGATGGCGTGAACGGGGGCGCCGGGCCACCCGTCGAACGCGCATACATCGCCGAACGGGCCTCCGGACTGCGGCGCATCGTGGCCGAGCATCTGCTGGCGGATGTCGTCCGGCACGTCATGCAGGAAATAGGTGTCCAGGTCGAAGTCGGGGGAGTAGCCGTTCTGCCTGGCCGCGGCCGTCCGCGCTTGCTCCCAGCCCACGTCGTCCCACCAGGCGCCGGGGGTCTCGCCGGGCTGCGGGATCATCGCGTTCACGAAGATGACCTGCCGCGCGGGCACCCGCTGCCATACCAGCGGCGCGGTGAACGCGCCGAGCGAGTAGGCGGCGATCGTGACCGGCGCATCACCGATCGCCCGCTCTCCGAGAGCACGGACGACAGCATCGGCGTAGGCGGGCAGCCCTTTGCTCTCGTCGGCGGCGGGCAGATCGACCGCGAACGCGTCAAAGCCGCGGCGCCGCAGGTCGGCTTCGACCAGGTGCCAGACCCAGCCCCGGCCGCCCGCGCCGGGGATCAGCACTACGGGAAGGCTCACCGTGACCAGGCTACGGCCTTAGTCGTCGAGAGTCTTCAGCTCCCGGCGCATCACCTTGCCGGTCGAGGTCTTGGGCAGGTCGGGCACGAACCGGACCGAGCGCGGCCGCTTGTAGGCGGCCAGGTGCGGGCGGCAGTGCTCGATGATCTCGGCTGCGGTGGCGGCGGCACCGGGGCGGAGCACCACGTAGGCGCGGGCTAGCTCGCCGTGCGTCTCGTCCGGTACCGAGCCGACGGCGACCATGGCCACCGCCGGGTGAGCGGCCACGACGCGCTCGATCTCGGCCGGGTAGACGTTGAACCCGCCCGTGATGATCAGGTCCTTCCTGCGGTCGACGACGAAATAGTGGCCCTCCTCGTCCCGGGTGGCGATGTCGCCGGTGTGCATCCAGCCGTCGGGCTCGATCGCGGCCCGGGTGGCCGCCTCGTTGCCGTAGTAGCCGAGCATGACCAGCGGCCCGCGGATCATCAGCTCGCCCGGCTCACCGTCGGGCACGGTGACGACCGGGTCGTCGAGCGCGGCGATCCGGGCCTCCGCGCCGGGCAGCGCGAAGCCGATCGAGCCGTGCACGTTGGGCATGTAGCTCGGGTTAGCCGTGCCCGCGCCCCCCAGCTCGGTCATGCCCCACAGCTCGAGCAGGGCGGCGCCGGACCGGCGCTCCCACTCCTCCATCTTGGCCGCCGGCATGGTCTGCCCGCCCACGCCGCAGATCCGCAGCGAGGACAGGTCGGTCCCGGGCATGGCGGGGTCGGCGAGCATCATCGCGTACATGGTCGGCACGCCGTCGAACACGGTCGCGCGGTGCCGCTGGATCGCCGCCAGGGCCTGGGCGGGATCGAAGCGCTCCATCATCACCAGCGTGGCGCCGGCCATGAAGGTGCCGTTCATCACCACGTTGCCGTAGACATGCGGCAGCGGCAGCGCGTTGAGCAGCACGTCGCGGTCGGTCCGCGTCTGCACCGCGAACAGGGCCGCGCTGTTCAGGAAGACGGCCCGGTGCGACTGCATGGCCCCCTTGGGGTGGCCGGTGGTGCCGGAGGTGTAGCCGATCGTGGACAGGTCCGCCGGGGCAGGCCTGGGCACCTCCGGTGCCACCGCCGGGTGGCCGAGCAGCTCGCCGAACCCGGTGACGCCGCCGCCCGCGCCGTCGAAGCTGATCACCCGGCGCAACGTGGGCACGGACCGGGTCAGGCCCGCGATTGCCTCGGCCTTGTCACCTGAGGTGAAGATGGCCGCGGCGCCGCAGTCGTTCAGCACGAAGGCCACTTCCTCCGCGGTGAGCATCACGTTGACGGGGTTGACCACCGCTCCCGCGCGCAGCGCCGCGTGGTAGGAGACCACCCACTCCCACCGGTTGGGCGAGTAGAGCGAGACGCGGTCTCCCGGGCGCACCCCGATGTCGTACAGGCCCCCTGCCACCCGGTCGCACAGGTCGTCGAGCTCGTGGTAGGTCAGCGTCCGGCCGGGGGCGATGAGCGCCGTCTTGCCGCCGAACCGCCGGGCCGCCCTGGTCACGATCGTGCCCAGGTCCGCCGTGATCGGCCCGGGCTCCTCCGGCGCCCGGGCCGGCGCCGTATCAGCCGTATCAGCCGTATCAGCCTGCGCTGTATCAGCCTGTGCTGGGTCGATGGTCGTCTCGGCCATGATCCCCCCTTCCCGGACCAGTTCCGCGTTACCGTCATCTAGCCGTCAGGTCAGCCGGCTTGTCAAGGGAAGCCCTTCCCTGACGGCGCGTCACGGCGTGCGCGATCGCGGGCCAGCACACGCTGAGCAAATCCTGAGAGGTTACCGGCCCAGGTAGGCGCGCTTGAGGTCCTCGTCGCGGAGCAGGTCCGCGGCGGGGCCCTCGAGGACGATCTCCCCGGTCGACAGGACGTAGCCGCGGTCGGCGATGGACAGGGCCATGGTCGCGTTCTGCTCGACCATCAGGACCGACACCCCGGTGGCGTGGATGGTCTTGATGATCTGGAAGTTCTGCAGGACCAGGGCGGGTGACAGCCCCATCGACGGCTCGTCCATCAGCAGCAGCCGCGGCCGCGACATCAGCGCGCGGCCCATCGCGACCATCTGCTGTTCCCCGCCCGACAGCGTGCCGGCCAGCTGGCTCCGCCGTTCGAGCAGCCGCGGGAACAGCTCGTGCACCCGGTCGAAGTCCTCGGCGAGCGACTCGCCCCGGCGCAGCACCGCGCCGAGCTCGAGGTTCTCCCGCACCGTCAGCTGCCCGAACAGGCGCCGGTTCTCCGGCACGATCGCCATCCCGGTGGCGATGCGCTGGGGTACCGGCCACTGCGTGACGTCCTGGCCGTCCAGCAGCACCCGGCCGGAACGCGGCCGGACGATGCCCAGGATGGTCTTCAGCGTCGTCGTACTTGCCGGACGCGTTCCCGCCCAGCAGGCAGACCAGCTCGCCCTCGTTGACGTGCAGCGAGATCCCCTCCAGGATCCGCATCTGGCCGTAGTACGTGGTGACCTGGTCCAGGCTCAGCAATGCTTCACTCCGCCTCCCGCGCCGGGCCCGCGGCAGCCGGAGCACCGACTCCCACGGCATCGCCCTGGTGCCGCCGTAGGTGGCGGCCATCACGTTCTCCAGCACGGTCATGTTCATGAACAGCCACAGGGTCTGGATCGTGCGCGCGATCCCCAGCCGGGCGATGACGTGGGGCGGGCGGCCCGAGATCGATTCGGCGCCGAACCTGACGTCGCCTGCGCTCGGCTCGTAGACACCGGTGATCACGTTGAAGACCGTGGTCTTGCCCGCGCCGTTCGGCCCGATGACGCTGACCACCTCACGCTCCCGGACCCGCAGGTCCAGCTCGGACAGGGCGCTCAGCCCGCCGAACGACAGGGAGAGCCGATCGAGCTCGAGGACGGGGACGCCGTCCGGCGGATCCGGCCCGGCGCTCACGTCGCGACCTCGACCCGTCGCTGCCCGAGCAGCCCCTCCGGCCGGGAAGGTGGTCGCGTTCGCCTGGGCGTCGAACGCCGTCGGCACCGTCACCGACGCCCGGCGGGTGTGCCAGCTCGCCCACGACGCCGGCGCGATCGCCTGGGTGGACGCGGTGCACTACGCCGCGCACGAGCCCATCGACGTCCGCGCTGTCGGCGCCGACATGCTCATCTGCTCGCCGTACAAGTTCTGCGGGCCGCACCTGGGCATCGCGGCCGGGCGGGCCGAGGTGATGAGCCAGTGGCGGCCGTACAAGGCGCGCCCGGACCCGACCAGCCCGCTGGGCCGCAGCTTCGAGACCGGCTCGCAGACCTACGGGCTTCTGGCCGGGTTCAACGCGACCATCGATTACCTCGAGTCGCTCGGCGGCATCGCCGCGATCGCCCCTTACGAGCGCGCGCTCGGCCAGCGGTTCCTCGACGGCCTGTCCGAAGCGGTCACCATCTACGGACGGCCCGGGATGGACGGCCGGGTGCCGACGTTCCTGGTCAACGTGGACGGCGTGGCCGCCGAGGACGTCGCGGCGCGGCTGGCCGAGGCCCGGATCGGGGTCTGGGCGCACGACTCGTGGTACTCACTCGGCCTGTACCGGGGGCTCGGCTACAGCGATAAGTCGGTCCGGATCGGCTTCATCCACTACAACTCGCCGGACGAGGTCGACCGGCTGACCAGAGCGCTGAACGGGCTGAGGTTATCCGCCACCGCGCCCGCCGCACGCTGTCCTAGCCGTCCGCCCCGCCGAGGATCTCGGCCAGCTTGTCCAGGTTGATGTTGCCGCCCGAGACGACGCACACGATCTTCCCGGTTCCGGCCCGGCCGCTCAGCGCCGCGGCGGGCGCGAGCGCGCCCGCGCCCTCGGCGATGACCCGGACCCGCTCCGCGAGCGTCCGGACCGCGGCGGCCACCTCGGCGACCGGGATCGCCACCGCGTCGTCCACCAGCGGCGCTACCAGCGGCCACATGCTGTCCAGCACCTTGCGGCTGCCCGAGCCGTCCACGAACGAGGGCCGGTAGTCGACCTCGGCCGGCTGCCCGGCGGCGAACGCCGCGGCCAGCGCCGCGGCGGTGCCGGGTTCGGCCGTGATGATCCTCGTGCCGGGCCTGAGCGCCTTGACCGCGCTGGCGATCCCGGTGGTCAGCCCGCCGCCGCCGTACGGGATCACGATCGCGTCCGGGTCGGGCAGGTCCTCGAGTATCTCCAGCCCGATCGTGCCGTTGCCGGCCATCACCGCCGGGTCCTGGACCGGGTGGATGAACAGCCCGTCCACCCCGTCGACGCGGCTGGCCACGATGGCGTTCCACCAGTCCTCGTACGTGATCTTCATGACCCGGCCGCCCAGCCGTTCGATCGCGGCGATCTTGGCCTCGGGCGCGTGGTCGGGCACCGCGATCGTGGCCGGGACACCGAGCTCGCGCGCCGTCCACGCGACCCCCTGCGCCATGTTCCCCGCGCTGGCGGTGACCAGCCCCTTGGCCCATGCGCCGGCTGGTGCCAGCCTGACCGCGTTGGTTGCCCCGCGAATCTTGAACGAGTTGATGGGCTGCAGGTTCTCCAGCTTGAGGTAGATCTCGGCCGGGGCGTCCGCGACGTGCAGCCGCACCAGCGGCGTGCGGACCACCGCGTCGGCGATCCGCGCCCGCGCCGCTTCGATCTCCGCCAGCTCGATCACGGTTCCGTCCTCTCCGACGGACCGGCCACGGTCGCCTCGATCGCGGCCCGCTCGTCCTCGGTGACGGGATGCCGCAGCGCCTCGGCCACCGGGGCGAGGTGCTCCGGCCGGCCCGGGCCGATCACGACCTGGGTTACCCGCTCATCGGCCAGCAGCCAGCCGAGCGCGAGCCCGGCCAGCGAGGTGCCGCGGGCGGCGGCGATCGCCTGCAGCCGGTCCAGTGCGTCGAAGGTCGCGCCGGTGACGAGCCCGGTGTAAGGCTCGGGCCGCTGGGTCATCCGCGATCCGGCCGGGTACGGCGCGCCGCGCCGGTACTTGCCGGTCAGCCAGCCGCCGGCCAGCGGGCCGAACGCCAGGTAGGCGACCCCCCGGCTGGCGCACAGCGGGAGCAGGCCCGGCTCGTCCTGCCGCACCAGCAGCGAGTAGCTGTTCTGCACGGCGCGCGGCGCGCCCGCCTCCAGGGCGGCGGCCAGCTGAGAGGCATCGAAGTTGCTCACCCCGTACGCGCCGATCAGGCCGTCCGCCCGGGCGGCGCCGAACGCCCCGAGGGTTTCCGCCAGCGGCACGTCCGGGTCGTAGTCGTGTGCCAGGTAAAGCTCGACGTGGCCGACCCCGAGCCGGTCCAGGCTCGAGCGGAGCTGGCGGGCGATCCGGTCCGGCTTCAGCCCGTGATCCGCGCCGGCCTCCACCGGGTTGTAGGTCTTGGTGGTGAGCCGCGGCCGGACCCCGCGCGCGACCATCCAGCGGCCGATCGCCCGTTCACTCCGGCCGCCGCCGTAGGCGTCGGCGGTGTCGAACCAGTCGATCCCGGCCGCCCAGGCCGCGTCCATCAGCGCGAACGCCTCGTCCTCGGTCAGCCCCTGGCCGAAGAACTCCGGCGCCGAGCCGACTCCGCCGAAGTTCCCGCAGCCCAGCGCGATGCGCGCGACGGCCAGCGCCGGATCGTCCCCTTGCATCAGCCGCCGCCTCCCGTCAGGTCGGCATCACCCTAGCGGGAGCAGGCCGCCTGCGCTACCTGGCTCAGGGCGGGGTAGCGGGGTTACCGTTGCCCAGAGGGAGCTACCGGGGAAGGGGCGGGGCATGGACAAGGACCTGGCTGATCAGGTAGCCGGCATCGCGGCGCGGGTGGTCGCCAGCGGGGCGATCTCGGCGAACGGGCACGGCAACGTCAGCGTCCGGGTTCCCGGGGCGGAGGAGATGTACTTCACCGCGGGTCCCTCGCTGCGTGACCACCCCGCGTCCGCCGTCGTGCGGATCGGGCTGGACGGTACCTTGCTGGAGGGCGAGCTGCCGCCGATTCAGGGCGCCGTCGTGGCCATGCATACCGCCATGTACGCCGACAATTCCGATGTCGGCTGTGTCCTGCACACTCACTCGCCGTATGCCACCGCGTACGCGGTGGCCCGGCGTCCCATCGGGTGCTGGATCGAGGCGCTGGCCATGTTCGGCCTTCAGGAGGGCGTGCCGGTGACCGGGTACGGGCCGCGCGGGTCGGCCGAGGCGATCGCCAGCATCCGGGCCGCGGTCACCCCGGGCGTCCCGGCCGTGCTGCTGGCCAACCACGGGGTGCTGGTCTTCCACCGCACTCCGGACCTGGCGATCCTGGTCGGCGGGGTCGTCGAGGAGGCGGCGCAGGCCAGCATCAACGCCGCCGCTCTGGGCGGTCCCGTGGAGATACCCCCGGACCTGCGCGCCGCGGCCCTGCAGCGCGCGATGACCTTCGACAGCCGGGGGACGGTACGGGCCTGAGCAGGGTCGTGACCGCGGCAGGCCGGACCGGCCGCCGCCGGGCCGGGCGCCTGATCCGCTTCGGGCTAGCGGGTGTCATCCACCCGGTGACGTTCGGCGGCAGTCCTTCGGTCCGGATCCCGGCCGGCTAGCAGGTCCGCAGCGATCCGGTGGGCATCCAGGTGCCGGCGCTGCAAGACCTGGCGGTGAGCATGTACCTGCCGGGCCGGACCGGCCCGGCCACGCTCCACACGGACGCCCAGCAGGTCAACTGGGTGTCGGCGGCCGGCGACCACGCCGCCGAGGCGGAATCGGGTGCGTTCACGGCCGCGATCCCGTCGTGGTACTACCTCAGCGGCCTCCTCGTACAGTCGCCCGGAGCGGCCGGGACCGTGGTCGCCTTCGGCGACTCCATCACCGATGGCGTGGCGTCCGCCATCGGTGCCAACCACCGCTGGTCCAACGACCTGGCCCGGAGGCTGGCCGGCCTGGCCGGTCTCGCCCTGGCGGTGGCGGACGCGGCCGGCCCGCTACGGCTCAACCCCGCGTACGACTCCGGTGATCACCTGCACCCCAACGACGTCGGCTACCAGGCCATGGCGGACGCTATCAACCTGCAGATCCTGCTGCCGCCCCGCCGCTAGCACCCGCTACCGCCCCCATGGTGGGGCCGTCGCCCCCACGGTAGGGCCGTCGCCCCCACGGTAGGGCCGTCGCCCCCACGGTAGGGCCGTCTCCCCCACGGAAGGGCCGTCTCCCCCACGGTAGGGCCGCGACCGCTCGGTACGGCGTGGATGCCGCGTTCATGCTGTTGAACGCCGTGCCGTTCTGCTTGCTGGCCCGGCCGGATCGTGGCCCGTGGTGGCTGTGCGCTCCCGCCGCTCTTACGTGACTGGTGATACGTGTCCGTCTCCCCGCTCTTATGGCGTGGATGTCCCATTCATGTCGTTCTATGTGCATGAATGGGACATTCACGCCTTATGGCCTGGTACGGGTGGTTCCCGAGTAATGGGAGAGCCCATCGTCGGCAGGGCCGCCGGCCAGCCCGCCAGCCGGCCCGCGGGATGGTGGCGGGCGTGGCGGGACCGGTTCGGTCTGGCCGAAGTGTGCGGCACCCTCGCCGCCGTGGCCGGTTTCGCCGCCGGGTACGCCCAGGCCGGGTCGCTGCTGGCCGCCGCCGCGCTGGCGACCATCGGCGAGGCCATCGGGTTCTACGGCTGCATCGGCGCCAAGACCGTGGCGTCGGGCCGCCGGGCCACCGTCCACCTGGGCGGATGGCGCAGGCTGGCCGCCGGAGCGTGGCACGCGGTGCGTGAGCAGCTGGCGTCGTGCGCGGTGGCCGAGACCGTGGACGGCTTCCTGATCCGGCCCGGCTGCCTGGCCGGCGCGGCGTGGCTGCTACGGCCCCTGCCAGGAAGGCCGAGAACGCCGAGAACGCCAAGAACGCCAAGAAGGCCGAGGGGGCCGCGCGGAAGCAGGGGGACGGACCTCCCCGTGCGCGGGAGAATCTGCGGGATCGTACCCCCCGGAACCAGCAGAGCCCCGGCGCCCGGCGGGCCACCCCATACCTGGCGCTCGATCCGGCCCGCGCGGCCGAGCGCTTCAGCGAGCTGGCCGCCGCGCTGCCGGACGTGGTGATCCACTACGCGGTCAAGGCGAACCCCGATCCCCGGCTGCTGGCCCGCCTGCACGCCGTCGGCTGCCGGTTCGAGGCCGCGTCCTGGGCCGAGGTCCGCGCGGTCGTCAAGGCCGGCGCCGACCCGGGAACGGTGCTGTACACCAACCCGGTCAAGCCCGCCGCCGACATCGCCGGGCGTGGCGGGCCGGGGTGTGGCGGTTCGCCGCGGACAGCGACGGCGAGCTGTACAAGATCGCGGAGCGTGCCCCGCGGGCCGCGGTGCTGCTCCGGCTGGATGCGGGCGCCGGCGGCACGGTCGGCGACCAGGGCAAGTTCGGGGTTCCGCCCGGTCAGGTGGCCGGCCTGGCCCGGCTCGCCGCCTCGCTGGGGCTGCCGCCGTACGGGCTGGCGTTCCATGTCGGATCGCAGAAGATGGACCCGTCAGCGTGGGACGGTCCGATCCGCCAGTGCGCCGGGATCATGACCGAACTGGCCGCCGACACGATCCGGCTGAAGATGCTCGACCTGGGCGGCGGTTTCCCGGTCCGCTACGACGCTGACCCGCCGCCGCTGGCCGAGTACGCCGCCGCGATCGGCCGGGCGGCCGCCGGGGTGCCCTATCCGGTGCAGCTGGCCTGCGAGCCAGGGCGGGCCATCGCCGCCCCGGCCGGGATCATGGTCGCCTCGGTGATTGGGACCGCACGGCGGCACGGCACGGTGCGGGTCAGCCTGGATGTCGGCGCGTTCCACGGCCTGATCGAAGCCCTGGAATCGGGCCGGGAACTGCGCTTCCCGGTCAGTATCCCCGCGGCCGGCCAGCGGATGCTGGTGCCGTGCACGCTGACCGGCCCTAGCTGCGACAGCCAGGACACGATCCTGGACCAGGTTCTGGCTACCGGAACCGCGGCCCGGCGACCAGGTGCTGATCGGCAACGCCGGCGCCTACACCACCTGTTATTCGGGCCGCAGCGCGTTCAACGGCTATCCAGCGCCGGGTGTCAGGATCGTACGCCGGGGCAGTGCACCCTGGCCCGTTCGGCATCGTGAAAAGGCTCTGGCCTGACGGTCACCACGGCTGGCTGTTGCTGGTGAAGTGGGTCAGCGTGTCGATATCCTCGGCCTGGTAGACGTGCCGCGGCGGTGTGGCGAAGGTGGCGTACGGACGGACTCTGATCACCACCCGGTTCTCCTCGCGGGCCATCCGCTCGATCTCCGGCAGCTTGGCCGACGTCACGTCTTTCTCGGCCATCAGGTCGATGACCCGGCGCAGTACGTCCACCGCCTGGCCGAAGTCCTCCTCGAGCGTGGCCTCCCCGTAGACCTGCAGGTAGGTCAGGGGCCACTGCTCGTCCAGGATGCACAGGCTGACCTTGGGGTTGCGTCGCACCGCGAGCGCCTTGGCCCGAGCCGCCATGGTCGAGATCAGCAGGTCATCGCCGTCCAGGACGTAGTAGACCACGGTCATAGCGGGGCCGTCGTTCCTGCGGTTGTACCCGAAGATGCAGGTGCGGTGCTTCTGCACGAACTCCCGGCGCTCAAGTCGATCCATGTCACTAAGGTAAGTGATCACGCAGCTGGGCCCCGCCCGGTCCGTCGAAGCCGGCCTGGCGGCACTGGCGGGCCTGCGCCGACCCGCGTGCCGAACGTACTGAACCCCGGTTCACGGCGTGCACACGCCATGGAATCGGGGTTTCATGACCCGGCGCTAACATGGAAATCGGCATGACTGAGCGCAAACCACGGGAAATCAGCTTCGCCTCGTGGGTCGACCAGCAGATCGCCGAGGCGGCCGAGCGGGGTGCCTTCGACAACCTGCCCGGGGCGGGCCAGCCGATTCCCCGCCGGGGTGGGACCGAGGCCTGGCTGCAGGACTACCTGCGCCGCGAGGGCGTGTCCGCCGACGAACTGCTGCCCACGCCGCTGCGGCTGCGCAAGGAGATCGAGCGGCTGGGCGAGACGGTCGGGGACCTGAACTCCGAGGACGAGGTCCGCGAGGCGGTCAGGGGCCTCAACCGGCAGATCGCGGAGTGGCGCCGGATCCCCACCGGGCCGCCGGTGTACCTGCGACTGGTCGACGAGGAAGCGATGGTCGCCCGGTGGAGGGAGGCGCGGCGCCGGTCGCATGCCCCGGCTCCCGCCGGCCGCCCGCATCCGGACCCGCATCCTGATCCGCATCCGGACTTGCCGCCGCCGCGGCGCCGGTGGTGGTGGCGCCGCCGGGCGTTACGAACCGGGTCCGCAGCGCCCACGCCTGTCTGCGGTCAGGACGGTCGCGATGCCAGCCCGGTGCACGCGCGCAGGCTGGCGTAGGCCACGGCGGCCCGCCGTGCCGCGGCGCCGTGGTCGGGAATGGGCTGGCCGGTGCCGGAGACGACCGCGGGGATGAATCGCGCGGTCAGCGCCGCGTGCGGGTGCACGGTGAGTTCCAGGACGCCGGTGGCCGTGCTGTAGGAACGCTCCCACCACAGGAAATTGCCCAGGCCGTAGGCGACGAAGGTCCGGCCGAGCCAGCCGGATCCTTGCAGCATGTGCGCGTGCGCGCCGACGATGATGCTGGCTCCGATCCCCACGTAGGGGAACCGGGCGGCCCTGGCCGCGGCCAGCGTGTCGGCCAGGCCCACTCGCCCGTAGTCAAGGACGTGGTTGTTGGCCATCGTGACCAGGTCGATACCGGCGTCGCGCAGCGCGGTGAAGGCAGCCGGCGGGGCGCGGAATGGTAGGTCTTCGGCTGCGGCGGGCCGCGGCCGGTGATGGAGGTCTCCAGGTTCACCGCAGTGAAGTCGGCGGACCGGAGAACCGCCATGATGGGGCCGAACGCGCTGGCCGGGTCGCTCAGCAGCCGCGCCGTGCGCCCAGCGAAGTTGACGTCCCCGGCGAAGGCCAGTGTGACCGTACCCGCGGTGACGTCAGCGTGACGTCGCGTCCCGGCCAGCCCCGCCTGACGCGGCGCCGTCCGGCTCGCCGGGACGCCGGAGCGGTCGGCCGAGGCGGCGGGCCGGGGCGCGGATGGAGCCGCCGTGCAGGCCGCCGCGGGGAGGAGGACCAGCACGCCAGAAACGACGGCGAGTACCCGCCGGATCACAGGGCCTCCAGGAGGACTGCCTTCAGCTGGCCCTGGCTCAGCGGGACGGGGTTGCCCTGCATGCTGCTCGAGATCATGGCCTTGGCGGCGATGTCATCGGCGTTACCGGGCCCGAGGCCGAACGCGGCCAGGCCGGGCACGCCGAGCCGGGTCAGGGTCTCCCGGATCCAGGCCAGGCCGTCCTGGATGGACGCCCCTGGCTGCCCGGTCAGCAGCCCGGCCACCTCGGCGTACCGGTCCAGGACGGGGGAGCCGGGCGGGCCGGACAGGGCGTGTACGTTGGCCTCGATGACCGGTGCCAGCAGCGCGGCGCAGGCGACGCCGTGCGGCACGTCCGCGGTCCCGCCGATGACCCCGGCCAGGCCGTGTACCGCCCCCAGCTTGGCGTTGGCCAGCGCCATGCCGCCCAGCAGCGCGCAGGTGGCCATGTCCGTCCGCGCCGTCAGGTCGCGGCCGTCGGCGTAGGCGGCGCGCAGGCCCGCCGCCGCCCGGCGCAGCCCTTCACGGGCCAGCCCGTCGGTGACCGGGGTGGCCCGCACCGAGACGAACGGCTCCAGGCACTGGGTCAGCGCGTCCAGGCCGCTGGCCGCCGTGACCGCTGGCGGGCACGACACGGTGAGCACCGGATCGACCAGCGCCACCCGCGGGATCATCAGGGGGCTCCGCAGGCTCGCCTTGAGCCCGTGCTCCGGCACTGCGAGCACCGCGTTGGCGGTCACCTCCGCCCCGGTGCCGGCGGTGGTGGGCACCGCGACGCAGGGCACGGCGGGCTGGGTGACCTTCTGCCCGGAGCCGACCACCTCCAGGTAGTCGAGCGGATCACCGCCGTTGGCCAGCAGCATGGCGACCGCCTTGCCGAGGTCGATGACGCTTCCTCCGCCGATCGCGGCGACCACGTCCGCGCCGTGCTCGCGCGCGACCGCGACGCCGGCCCGGGCCAGACCGATCGTCGGCTCGCCGGTCACCGTGAACGCCGTGGCCGGCAACCCCAGGCTGGCCAGCAGGTCCGCATGACGTGCCGGGTTCGCCCCCGTGCAGACCAGCACCCGCGATCCGAGTCCGGCCAGCACGCCAGGCAACTCCGCGGCCCGGTCGGCCCCGGCCAGGATGCGGCCCGCGGTGGCGAACTCGAACCCCGTCGCCGTCATGGCGCGCTGCTCGCCCAGTCCTCGCCGTCCGGCGGGAATACCGCTGCGAACCGGGTCGATGCCCGCGGCTCGGCCATCATCTCCGCGACCGCATCCCGCCAGGTCGCATAGTGCGGCGTCAGCTTGTGCGCCGCCGGGGCTTCGGCGTCACGGTAGACCTCGACGAGCACCACGTGGGCCGGGTCGGCCTCGTCCTGGATGACGTCGAAGCGCAGCACGCCCGGCTCGGCTAGCGACGCCCGCGCGTTGGCCAGCGTCGCGTCCAGGAACTCCTGGACTTGTCCCGGCCGGATGCGCACATGAACATGAACGACCAGCATGCCCTCATCCTGCTACACGGCACCCGCCGCCGCACCGCACCACGCCTCCCGCCCGGTCTGCCTCCGGAGATAAGGCGTGGATGTCCCATTCACGTCATTCCAGCTGCATGAATGGGACATTCACGCCGTATGACTTGGTACGTGTGGTGTCATAGTGACTGGAGTTTGCCCCGCGATCGCCTGCCGCTTCATCCGGACAACAAACTCGACAGTCTGGTAATGGACGGGGGCAGAGTGACGCAAGTCGGCAGAAACGCGCCCGTCCCATGGGGCTGCGGGTCACGCTCAGAGTGCGTTAGGAGTTCTCCTGGGACGTGCGAGGCAATCCGTAATCTGACGCACACGCCCCGTTTACGCGGCTGCGGCGATCCCCGGCTACGGTGGACGTTTCAGACGATGCCGCTCAACCCAAAGGCGGGTGCCGAGCCATGAACACGAGACGTACGTCCGCGCCGCCGCGGCAGCCGGCCTACGACGAGCACGCCCGTTCTTACGAGCGCGACACCGCGGCGTTCCAGCCGTACCGCCGCGCGGTCGTCGAGGCACTCCCGCTTCACTCCGGGCAGGTGGTACTCGACGTGGGCTGCGGGACCGGCCTGTGCTGCGGCCCGCTGCGGGACAAGGTGGGCCTGCGGGGAGGCGTCGTCGGCATCGAGGAGTCACCTGAGATGGCGGCGGTGGCGCGCGAGCATATCGCCTGCGAAGGATGGGAAAACGTCACGGTCGTGCAGGCGGCCGGCTCGAGTCGGGCTGACCGCCGACGCCGCCCTGTTCTGCGCCGTCCACGACATCCTGCAGTCCCCGGACGCGCTGCGGAACGTCGTGACGACGCTGCCCGGGACGACCCCGGCAAACGCCTTAGCCGGACACATCCGTCTCAGGGGACATCCTCATTCACCCAAGTCAGGCGGAACCGGTTTTCCCGTCAGGTTGACAGCCGTCGCGGTTGCTCACCGCGTCAGTCCGCGAGCATACTCACCATCAGCACGGGTAGAACCATAAGGTATCCGGACCCTCGGTCCCTGTCGCGCTGCGCGCATCCGGTACGCACGGTCCAGGTGCAGTGGTGGATCGTCGGCCGGGCGCTGTCGCCGGCTCCTGCCGACCGGCATCGCAGGGGAGTGACGCTGTGCGGCAGCTACCGGGGAAGGCCGCGACTCCGCGTACGCGCCTGGTGGAGCTGCCTGGGCGCGGGGTCACCCGGGTATGGGAGTGCGCCGGCCCTGGGGGTGCCGAGACGCTCATGCTCATCCACGGGGTGACCTTCACGGCCGAACTGAACTGGGGACATGTCTTCGGCCCTCTCTCGCGGCACTTCCGCGTCGTCGCCATCGACCTGCGCGGCCACGGCGACGGGATAAGCGCCGGGTCACGGTTCCGGCTCGAGGACTGCGCCGATGACATCGCCGCGCTGGCGGAGGTCCTGGGCCTCCGCCGCTTCGTCGCCGTGGGCTACTCGATGGGCGGCATGGTCGCCCAGCTGCTGTACCGGCGGCACCCGTCGCTGCTGTCCGGCCTGGTGCTGTGCGCCACCGCTCGCAACGTCCTCGGGTCACCGGTGGAGAAGCTGGCCGCGCTGGCGCTGCCGGCGACGGCCACGGCCATCCGGTGGAACCCGTTCCTGCAGCCGATGACCGCCGAGCTTCTGGGGCTGGCCCTGATGGGCCCCGTCGACGACCCGGTCGCGGCCCGGCAGGCCCGCGCCCAGCTGAGGCGGACCTCGCTCAGCACCGCCATCTCGGCCATCCAGGCCGTCAGCGAGTTCACCTCGCACAGCTGGATCGGCCAGGTCGACGTCCCCGTCGCGGTGGTGGTCACGGCCCGGGACCGTGTCGTGCCGGTCAGCCGCCAGCTGCGGCTGGCCCGGGCGATTCCCGGCGCCTCGGTCCACGAGGTGGACGCCGATCACGCGGTGTGTGTCACCAGGCCGCAGCGGTTCATTCAGGCACTGCTTGAGGCCTGCTGGTCGGTGGAGGGGGCCCGCGCCGGTCACGAGCAGTCCGGCCTGACGGGCACCGCGCTCTGAACCGGCGCCCGCCCGGCCGGCGTTGAACGCGCGGCCCGGGCCTGCGTATCCTCCGGCTTAGCTGGCATCCACGGTTAGGGGCATTGATGATGAACGATGCACCCGGCGGCCTCGAAGGCCGCCCGGTCACGATCTTCGGCCCGGACTTCCCGTTCCCGTTCGACGACTGGATCACGCACCCGGCCGGGCTTGGCTCGGTCCCGGCCGAACGGCACGGCGAGGAAGTCGCCGTCATCGGCGCCGGCATCTCCGGCCTGGTCGCCGGGTACGAGCTGATGAAGCTCGGCGTCAAGCCGGTGATTTACGAGGCCTCCCAGATGGGCGGGCGGCTGCGCTCGCAGGCGTTCGAGGGCGCCGACGGCGTGGTCGCCGAACTCGGCGGGATGCGGTTCCCGATATCGTCCACGTCCTTCTACCACTACGTGGACAAGCTGGGGCTGCAGACCCGGCCGTTCCCCAACCCGCTGACCGAGGCGGCCGGCAGCACGGTCGTCGACCTGGAGGGTGATACCTACTACGCGGGCGCGCTCGGCGACCTGCCCCCGCTGTTCACCGAGGTCGCCGGCGCCTGGGCGCAGGCCCTGGAGGAGGCGCGCTTCACCGACATCCAGGACGCGATCCGGGCGCGCGACGTGACCACGCTCAAATCGTTGTGGAACGACCTGGTGCCGCGCTGGGACGACCGTACGTTCTACGACTTCGTCGCGAACTCCCAGGCCTTTTCGGAACTGTCGTTCCGCCATCGCGAGGTCTTCGGCCAGGTCGGGTTCGGCACCGGCGGCTGGGACTCGGACTTCCCCAACTCCATGCTGGAGATCTTCCGGGTCGTGATGACCAATTGCGACACGGACCAGCGCCTGATCGTCGGCGGCGTCGAGCAGGTGCCCCGCGGGATCTGGCGCTGCCCGGCGCCCAGGCCCGCCTACTGGCCGGCCGGCACGTCGCTGGCCGCGCTGCACTCCGGCGCGCCCAGGCCCGGCGTCGCGCGGATCGCCCGCGACGACGACGGCCTGCTCGCGGTCACCGACGCCTGGGGTGACACCCGCCGGTACCCGGCGGTGCTGGTGACGTGCCAGAGCTGGCTGCTCACGACGCAGATCGACTGCGAGGAGAGCCTGTTCTCGGCGAAGATGTGGACGGCCCTGGACCGGACCCGCTACATGCAGTCCTCCAAGACCTTCGTGATGGTGGACCGGCCGTTCTGGAAGGACAAGGACCCGCGCACCGGCCGCGACGTCATGAGCATGACGCTGACCGACCGGCTGACCCGGGGCACCTACCTGTTCGACCACGGCGACGGCCAGCCGGGCGTGATCTGCCTGACGTACTCCTGGATGAGCGACGCGCTGAAGATGCTGCCCGAGCCGGTCGAGCGCCGGGTCCAGCTCGCGCTCGGCGCGCTGCGGAAGATCTACCCGGATGTCGACATCGCCAGCCACATCATCGGCGACCCGATCACCGTGTCCTGGGAGGCCGACCGGCACTTCCTGGGCGCGTTCAAGGGAGCGCTGCCCGGGCACTACCGCTACAACCAGCGCATGTACGCCCACTTCATGCAGGATCAGACGCCGCCGGAGCAGCGCGGCATCTTCATCGCCGGAGACGACGTCTCCTGGACCCCGGCGTGGGTCGAGGGCGCGGTGCAGACCTCGCTGAACGCGGTCTGGGGCATCATGCACCACCTGGGGGGCGGAACCTACCGGGACAACCCGGGACCCGGGGACGTGTTCGCGGGCCTCGCGCCGATCGAGCTCCCCGATTGAATGCCTAGTTGTGCCGTCCGCGAGGTGCCGCGCCACCGGGATTGTGGCCATAGCCAAGGCCGCCGAGTCCGCGTCCGGTTGCTCTTTCCCGCCGGCCCCGCCACGTGTAGTCCGGTACCTAGAGTTCCCGAGCAACAGGAGGATGACGGTGCCGTACCACGCCGACGTGATCGGCTCGCTGCTGCGCCCGCGCTACCTATCGGAGGCGCGGGCCGCGCTGGCGGCGGGCCGGATAAGCAACGAGGAATTCAAGCGGATCGAGGACCGCGCGGTCGACCAGGCGATCGCCATGCAGGAAGCTGTCGGGCTCGACGTGGTCAACGACGGGGAGTTGCGCCGCTTCTCCTTCCTCGATCACCTGCTCGGGGACATGGAAGGGGTCGCCGACATGCCCGGCGCGCCGGTCCATTTCCACGCCCCCGATCCCGCGCAGGACTGGAACTGGCGTCCGCCGTTCACCGTCACCGGCCGGATCCGGCCCAAGGGGCCGATGATGTCCATCGAGGAGTTCAGCTACGCGCGCGGCCGGGCCCGGGTCCCGGTGAAGATCACGATGCCGAGCCCGCTCGTCGTATACAGCGCGTGGTCACCGGAACACTCCCGCCCGGCGTACTCCGACCCGTTCGAGCTGTTCGCCGACGCCGCGGCGATCATCCGCGCGGAGGCGGCCGAACTGGCCAAGCTCGGCTGCACCTACATCCAGATCGACTCACCGGACCTCGGCACGATGGTGGATCCGGAGAACCGCGAGCTTCGCGAGAGTCTGGGCATGGATACCGAACGCACCCTCACCGAGGGCGTCGACATCATCAATTCCGTGGCCGACGTGCCCGGAGTCACGTTCGGCCTGCATATCTGCAAGGGCAACTACCAGAGCAAGTGGATCGCGACCGGCGGCTATGAGTTCACCGCGGACAAGATGTTCAGCCGTTCCGGGAACTACGACGTGTTCCTGCTCGAGTACGACGACGAGCGGTCGGGCTCCTTCGAGCCGCTGGCCAACGTGCCCGACGATAAGGTAGTCGTGCTCGGCCTGGTGTCGAGCAAGCTCTCCGAAATGGAGTCGCCCGATGAGCTCGTCGGCCGCATCAACGAGGCGGCCCGCTACGTCGGCCGTGAGCGGCTCGCGCTGTCCACCCAGTGCGGGTTCTCGCCGGTCTCGATCGGGGGGAACCTCATCAGCGAGGACACCCAGCAACGCAAGCTCGAACTGGTAGCGGAGGTAGCCCACCAGGTCTGGTAGCCATGGCGTGACTTCCTTGGTCGCAGCCCGCCTGACATTCGGGCGGGCTGTGCCGTCAGAGAGGGTAGAACGGCCGACCGAGGAAGGAAACCGATGAAGGCCATCCGCAGCCACCAGCCGGCCGGCATCAGCGGGCTCGTCTACGAAGAGGTGCCCGACCCCACGCTCACGATCGGCGACGTGCTGGTCAAGGTCGCCGCGTGCGGCATCACGCACAACGAGCTGGACTGGCCCCTGCGGACCGACCGGAACGGTCACCAGCGGGACGTGATCACCCCCGGCCAGGAGGTGTCCGGCGTGGTCACCGCGCTGGGAGTGGGAACGGCCGGGATCGACGTCGGCGACGAGGTGTTCGGGCTGACCGACCCCTACCGGGACGCAGCGGCCGCCGAGTACGTCGCGGTCGAGGCGCGCAACGTGGCTCCGAAGCCGGCGACCGCGGACCACGTCCACGCCGCGGCGGTGCCGCGGGCCGGCCTGACGGCGTGGCAGGCCCTGTTCGACCACGGCAAGCTGACCGAGGGCCAGACGGTGGTCATCCACGGCGCGGGCGGCGCGGTCGGGTCGACGGCGGTCCAGCTGGCCCGCTGGGCCGGCGCCGAGGTGATCGGGACCGGGCGCAGCCATTCCCGGTCGCTGGTCATGGAACTGGGCGCCGACCGCTTCGTCGCGCTGGACGAGAACCGGCTCGAGGATGCGGCCGGATCAGGGTTCCAGGCCGACGTGGTATTTGACATGGTCGGCGGCGAGGTGCTCGCCCGGTCGTCCGCCTTGCTCAAACCCGGAGGAACGCTGGTCTCGGTGGTCTCCTGGGAGCTGCCCGCCGACCGGGACGACATCAGGAAGGTCTTCTTCATCCAGGAGGCCGACCGTGTCCAGCTGGCCGAGCTCGCCCGCCTGGTCGACGAGGGCCACCTGCGCCCGCAGGTCGGCGGGGTGTATCCGCTCGCGCAGGCCGTCCAGGCGTACCAGGCGAAGGCCGCGGGCGGCATCTCCGGCCGGATCGTCCTGCAGCCCTGACCCGAAGATGTCTGGTGCCGACGTTCAGCGAATGTTCAGGAGCGAACGCTAAATTCTTGTCATGGACGAATTCCGGGCCCGCCGGGTGGTCGACGCCCTTCGTGACCGCGGGATCAATGCTCACCTGCTCCGCGGCGGCGTCGATCAGTTCGGCGTCCGCGTGTCGCTGCCCGGCGGCCGCGAAGCCGAGTGGGACACGGACGGCACGGCCGGCCTCGAAGCCCAGGTCATGCTCGACGGTATGCTGGTCGGCTACGTGCCCCAGATCGATGGCTCTGAGGACTTCGACGAGCCCCAGGTCGTCGACGCCATCGCCCGCACCGATTACGACCAGCCCATCGCCCGCCAGCGCACCGTCTCGCCTGAACCCGGCCCCGCCCTCACCCGCGAGGGCGGCGTATTCCGTCGTTTCCTGGACGGCTTCCGCTACCGGTAACGGGACCCGCCGCAGCCGCTAAATCGACATGGCGTAGTCATCCCTGTCGGGCGTGCCCGTCGTGCCTAACCGCACCCAGTCCCCGCATGGCCTGCTTCCTGCGAGCTACCCCGGCCGGAGAATAAGCCAGGGGCGGGGCCTCCGGTAAGGTGGCCCCATGACGATGGTCACCAGTTCACGGGCCGAACGGTCCTGGTGCCTGCCCATGGCGGATCACCGATCACACGAATATCCGGAAACGCAGCACTAGGGGTCGCCGCCAGGAGATGCACCAGCCGCCATGATCGACTTCGTTGCGTTGACCATGCTGGTCACCCGGCCCCATACTGGGCCTGGATGTCCAGATCCAGATAACCGGGGCGCAGTGCAGCACATCCTGGCTCTTTCCCGCTCGGCCGTCACCATCCGGCACTGGTTCGAGATCAACCTTGACGACGCTTCCATGGAGCATGGTGCCCGGATCGAGATCCGGGAGCTTCCTCGCCATCCGCATCGTGGCAGCGAGTCAGCATCCCAGCTCACCACCGTCGATCGCCCGCTGTGGCGGGCCGATCTGTTCGACCGGCTCGCGGATCCTCCAGGTAGCTTCGCCGCCGCCCACTACCATCCGGAGTTTACGGGCAACGAGCCGTCCGCCCGGTTCTGGGATGCCGCCCTGAGCGATGATCCCTGGACCTGGCTGGGTGACCAGATCGCCAGCCTGGGAACGGCGGCCGGGAAAGCGCGCTGGCCGCTCGATCCGGGGGACGCCGCGGAACTGCCCGGCCTGGCTAGCGCCGTGGTGGCGACGGCGCAGCAGTTCGCGCCGGCTGAGTGCCGCTCGGCGGCGGAGTGCTTCCAGCTGACCAGGGACGTCCAGGACGCCGTCCAGCTCATGATCGCTACGCTGCGTGCACCGGAGCGCCTGGACCTGGACCGGGCAGCATCCTGGCTGGCGCATTCCTGACGGCGGGACCCGGGGCGCACCGAATGCCCGTCGCCGGATGCGAGTCGACGCTGGCCACGCCAGCAATCGTTTGCACAGCACGCGGAATAGACTGGGATAGCAACTCCTCGTACTGTGCGGCTTTGTGCAACGGCACACCATTTTCCTGGTCTTCGGCGGGTCCGTCATCGGATGGCTATCCGCGTCCGTCGCTCGCTACGTTTATCCGCCCCGCGAAGAAATACCGGCCGGACACTGGCGCGGCGTCCTGACCCTCACGGCGTCCGGCGATTGAGAGCACATCGTGCCAAGCAGGACGCAAGGCTCGGCCTCCGCAGGTCATCTGGCTGGTAACTGCGCACGGCTGGTCGTTCCCGTCCGGGCACACCGCCGCGGCCTGCCTGGCCTTCACCGCCTTGGCGCTGTGCGTTGCTACGCCCGCCCGGCCCCGGGCGGTGCGGATCCTGTGCTGGCTGATCGCCGGGCTCGCCGTCGCGGCGACCGGGTTCTCGCGGGTGGAGCTGGGGGTGCACTGGACGACCGATGTGATCGTCAGTGTTCTCTTCGTGGCCGGCTGGCTGACGGCCGTCGCCATCGTGCTCGGCCGTCGCCTCCGCCCGCCGGAACCCGTCCTCGACCAGGCCGGAGCACCGCGGTGAAGCGTCCCGGGGTCAGTTCAGGCACAGGCAGAAGGGGTGCCTGGCCGGGTCGAGGAAAACCCGGAAGGACGTACCGGGCTGGTGCTCGTGCTTGGTCGCGCCGAGGGCGAGTACCGCGGCCTCGGCGGCGTCGAGGTCATCGACGATGACGTCGAGATCTATCTGCTGGGGCACTTCCTGAGCCGGCCATCTCGGCGGGGTATAGTCCTTCACCTGCTGGAAGGTGATGCACTGACCGTACTCCGCGCGGACCTCGGCCCAGCCGGGGGAGATGTCGGCCTTCCAGTCCAGCATCGCGCCGTAGAAGGTCGCGAGGGCGCCCGGATCGGGACAGTCGATGACGATGCTCGGGAAACGTGCGATAGCCATGCCAGGCACGGTACCCGCGCCGGCACCGGCCAGACGCCGCTCGAGGTGATGTTGACATTCCCCAGCGGTCCAGGCCTGTTCCGCCCTATGCTGTGAGAACGGGCAGGCTCTCAGCAATTAGGGGGTGCCATGCCAGATAACAGTGCCCAGGCGGCTGACGACACGCGCAAGCTCCGGGCCAGGTTCCCCAGGTGGGGCATTCTGTTCGACCCCCTGGAAAGCATGTGGATCGCGGTCCGCGGCAAGCGAACGCTGGTCGCCAGCAGTCCCGAGAAGCTGACCGAGCAGGTGGAGGCGGCGGCCCGGGGCGAGGCCGGACCGGCAGAGGGCGACAAGACCCAGAGCTGGCGTGCCCTGCGCAGGCAGAGACGGGGTTAGCGGCTCCGCCCCTGCGACCGGGCCTGGCTCGCTCGCAGGAGCTGAGCCGCGTGCCGGCCAGCCCGCCGACCGAAGAACGACCCCTCGCCGAGTTGGGTGCCTGAACCGTAGCCCTTGCCGTCCTGGGCAATATTGGACGCGCAGGCTCCGGCGGCATACAGCCCCGGGATGGCCGAACCGTCCGGACGCTCTACCTGCGCGTCAACGGTGGTGCGCAAGCCCCCGAGGGTGAACCCGGCGTAGAGCGCGTGGCCCGGTCGCAGGTCGAAGACCGCCCACGGGGCCTGATCCTGCGCGGCCAGCCAGTCAGCGCTCTTGTGGAAGTCAGGGTCCTCGCCGCGAGCAGCACAACGGTTGTACCGGGCCAGCGTCTTCTCCAGTGACCCGGCTGGCAGGCCGAGCCCTGCCTCCATCTCGCTCATGGTCTCGTAGCCGTCCAGCACGGGCACCAGCGGCATCTGGGGCTGCGCCACGTGCGCGCTGTCGACAATGAGGTAGGCCGTGGAGGCGGCCTGTTCCATCACGAACTGCGAGGTCCGTGCGTGGTAGGAGTCCTCGGCCACGAAACGCTCGCCACGTGAGTTGACGATAAGCCCAGTGACCAGCACCGGGGGAGGGTAGAAGGGCGCGGTGATGAACGGCTCGTCCATGTGCCTGAGGTCCGCGCCTGCCGACATCCCGAGCCGGATGCCCAGCCCGTCGTCGTACGTCGACCCGAGCGTGATGAGCTTCGCGCCCGGCGTCGAGGTGTGCAGCGCCGGGGTGTACTTGGCGACCATCTCGGGGTTCATCACGAAACCCCCGGCGGCGATCACGGTCGCGCCTGACCGGATCACCCCGGTGCCGCCGAAAGAGCGCCAGGCCAGTCCCACGACGCCGCCGGACTCGTCGGTCACCAGGCTGGCCGCGCCGGTCTCGTATCTCACCTCGACGCCGGCCTCCCCGATCCGGTCCTGCAGCAGGTCCATCACCAGCTTCGCGCCCCCGGTGTCCCCCGGCACCGGGACCTTGTGGCCGCGCGGCGCCGGCCTGGCCTGATCCCGGAACGGCCACACCGTCTCGTTGCCGGTGAACATCAGGCCCTCGGTACCCGGCTGGATCACGGCCTTGCCGGGGAAGAAAGAGCGCTCGAACTCAAAGCCCAGCGACTCCAGCCAGCCGAAGTGCTCAACCGACCCCTCGCAGTAGGCGCGGATCTTGTCGTGCTCGGGCTCCTTCGACGTCGCGACCAGGTACTTGTACATCTCGTCCGCAGAGTCCTCATGACCTGTCGCCTGCTGCACCGCCGTGCCTCCGCCGAGGTAGAAGTGCCCGCCCGCCATGCAGGTTGTGCCCCCGGGCACGGCCGCCCGCTCAAGCATCAGCACCCGGGCGCCGGCCCGGGCCGCCTCCAGGGCCGCGCATCCGCCGGCGATGCCGAAGCCGATGACTACCACGTCGTACCGTTCGGTGCCCTCAGCCAGCACCGACGCCGGGAGCGGGGAAGGTATTTCCGAACGGGCCGGGTTCATGTCACCCGTTCAGGCCTTCACGCGGTCCGCGAGACGGTCGAGGTAGCCCTCCACCATCTCCCTCGGGGCGTCCGGCAGTCCCCAGAGGAGTTCGGTGGCGCCGACCGCAACCCACATGGCGAGATCGCCGGGGGATCGTCGTACGCCGCTTCCCGGCCGGCACGCCGTGATCGGCCGCCGTGGCGCATGGCACAAGACTAGAACGTATTTCAGTTCATCCGAAGCGGCGCTTCGGGTTCTGAGTGCCGTGCCCGCCGTGCCGGATCCCGCACTCCCGTCACTCCGGCACCGTCCGTACCAAACCATACGATGTGGATGTCCCATTCATGCAGCTGGAACAACATGGCTGGGACATTCACGCCGTATAAACGGGCGGGCCAGCGTGGCGGCGAGGGTTTCGGCGGCCACAGGAATATCCGGCGAGCGCAAGAACACCAGGGATCACGGCCCGGCGCATGCCGCGCCCGCGCACGGTCACCTGAAGCCAAACGGCACCGGATCTCAGCCGTCAGGGGGGGTCGATCATGTCGGCTGCCTGTCGCAGCGCGTGGGCTATCCGTTCCCGCGCCCTGACCTTCCGTGCCTCTTCCACCAGTTCGGAGAACAATTCGCGCAACGGCGTAAAGTCGGCCATCCCGGGCTGGCCCTCAGTGCTCGTCACTCGCCTGGCCTTGGCCCCCTGGGTGGTGAGGCGTGCCTGGTCAGTGAGATGGGTTGCGACGCGGTCGCTCAACCGCGCTCCCTTGGTCAGGCTGACGTCCTGGCTGGTCGGGGTATCAGGGCTGGCGCCTGGCTGCGGATCCTCAGACATCGCAACCACCCTCAGCCAGCATGACGTATTCCACCGGCACGGACATGTCCTGCCCGGCTCCGATCTCCACGGCGATCACCTCTCACTCGCGGTTCCGTTAATTCTCTCGGCGGTCACCTGACACTGCCGACGATGAGCTCCCTGTCACCTTAGACGGGCCATCCTCCCCACCATGTCGCGTCCCCCTGTTATGCGGACTCCCCCTGCGCGGGTGAATCGCCTGCGGAGTGCTCAGGCGAAGGCCGCGGCGAGCGGGGTGAGGCGCAGGACATCCTCGGGGTCGGTCAGCTGGGGGAGGGAGACGAATACGGTCTTCACCCCGCGGTCAGCCAGCAACCGGTAGCGGCCGATATGCTCGTCGGCCCGGCCGGCGTGGTGCTGCCGGGCGAAGGCGGCGGCGGACGTCCGGCCGCGCAGTCTCTCCACGATTGATGCGGCATCCTCGCGATCGCGTCCGATGACCGGGATGTCGAGCACGGTCACCTCGACCTGCGCTGGGTCACGCCCCGCCTGCAGGCAGTGCTGGCGGAAGACGGCGAGCTTGCGATCCAGCGTGCTGAAATCCGATGGAAGGTTGCAGCCATCGCCGAGCCTGGCGGCGATGGCCAGCGTCCGCTTCTCCCCGCCGCCGCCGACGATGACCGGGATCCGTGACGCCGGCCGCGGATAGCAGGTGGTTTCCGGCAGCCGGACGCGCTCGCTGCGGTACTGCCGCGTGCCGGGCTGCCACAGGGCGCGGAGCGTCTCGATAGCGGACTCCAGCTCGTCGAACCTGGCCCGGGCCGACGGAAACGGCAGGCCGAATGCGGCGTGCTCGCGTGCCCACCAGCCGGCCCCGATGCCGCAGAACGATCGTCCGCCGCTCAGTGCGTCAAGCGTGGCCACGGTCTTGGCCAGGATCCCGGGCGCCCGGAACGTCACGGGTGTCACCAGTGTGCCCAGGCGCAGACGTGGCTCCAGGCCCGCGAGCATCCCGAGCGTCACCCACGGCTCCGGGATGGGCTCCCAGGCGCGGCCAACCTGGGGGATCTGGATCAGGTGGTCCATCAGCGCGATGCCCTGCAGGCCCGCTTCGGCGGCGGCGCGGGCCACCGCCGCCAGCCAGCGCGCCGGGCCGGCCGGGTCCTCACCCCAAGGGAATCGCGACAGCTGCAGTACCAGACCCATCCGGACCGGCCGCTGCCGCTGCTGGCTGGCCGCCATCCGCGCGCCTGGTGTGTGCGTGGCCTCGGGCCGAGCGTGCCTGGCGGTTGTCACCAGGTCCCATCCCTCGCCGGGAATCTCCGCGGCGGCCGTCCGCATCCGCCGCAGCTGGCCCTCGAGCGCAGGCGCAGGCACCGGCCGGTCGCGTGCGCGATTCCGGCGGCGGCATTCCACCGGATCAGTGTCGACAAGCACGGCGACGGCGGGCATGCTGCTGCTCCTGGCCAGGGCCAGGTAGCTGAGGCGCCGCGCCGAGTCAAGGCCCAGCGTGTCCACCACCGCAGTCAGGCCACGGCGCAGCCGGGCCGCCACTATCTGGTCGAGCAGGGCAAAAGCATCGGCCGACACATCCAGGTCGTGCTCGCCGCTACCCACCAGCGCGCGAAGCCGGTCCGACGAGACCACCTCATCCGGGCGGTAATGCTCCGCCGCCCAGACCGACTTCCCGGCCGCGGACGCGCCGACCAGAACGACCAGCGCAGGATCTGGCAGCGCCACAGCCGTTCCCAGGTCCGCCGGATCCATAGCCTCAGCTTGGCAGACCTTCGTACCCTCGGCGCGGACGGTCGGCTCATCATGAACGGATCTGGCTAATAGCTGGCAAGATCCTGCGGCGTGTCGCCGAGCCACGAGGAAATTTACCGGGTAAAACGGGAGCCAGCGCCAGGGGTTGGGGAATTGGGTAGCCCGCGGAATATCTGATTGCCGGCACGTGGCGTGTCGTCTGAGAGTGCTGTCATTTCCCGCGCGAAGCCGGACAGACGGAGCTGGGGCCTGGTCGCCGGTGGCTACCTCAGGTGAGGCCATCGGTCGGTTCGTGCTGCCAGCCTGCCATCTTCAACTAATAGACCGGAGGTATTCGGAATATGGTCCGGGGCGCGTTCCCGCTACGCACGGCGCTATGGGCAATCGTGGCCTCGGTGACGATCGTTACGCTGACCACGGGCCAGGCGTCAGCGTGGACGCCCGCTTCCGGTTCGGCTGCCTCCCCCCGTTCTGCTCCGGCTCAGTGCCTGGCCAGCGAATTGCAGATAAGCGTTCCGGCCGCTATCCCGGGCGACCCGGCTGAGGGGATGGGGAAGCATGCATGGAACATCGTATTCCGCAATCTCGCCAGCATCACATGTTCACTTCGCGGCTGGCCGCGCGTAATGGTTCGCACGACTACCGGAGCGCCGGTTCCTGCCCGCATGAGTAATGTGAGGTTCGGCAACCTGGCGCCCGTCCCCGATTCGCGGGTCGTCCTCCGTCCCGGCCAGAGCGCCGTGGTGACGGCCATGTCTCCGACCGCGTTGCGCGGATGCGTCACCAGTTGGATGCTCAAGCTGACCCTGCCGGGCACGGATCGTCCGGTGACTGTCCGCCAGCCGGCCGGCTTCTTTGCTGCGTGCGTTGGCGGCCAGCTGCAGCTGTCCCCGTTCTACGCCATGCAGACGTTGACCGGCCAGATCAAGAGCCTGAGCATGTCCGCCGCCCCGCCGCCCTTCCCGGCGACCACGGCCGCAGAGCCCCCCGCATGTACGGCGGCGGCGCTCCGGGCACGTGTCTCCTCCACCACATCCGAGCCTGGTGGCTCGATCATTGAACTCCGGCTCACCAACGGCGGCAGCACATGCGTCCTCCCCGGAAGCTGGCCGGCGGTACGAGTGCTGAGGACCAGCGGTGCCAGCCAGGTGGCCAAGCTCCTGCCCGATTCCGCTGCGCTCCAGGCAGAAAAGACACTGCTGGCCACCTATCAGCACGGTACGGCCCAGAAAACCGCGTTGACCCTGCGGCCGGGCGGGTCGGTCTCCATCGCGCTGCTGGCGCCGAGCGCGGGCACCGGGACTTGCGGCCGGCTGACGTCGCTAACGGTCTATCCGTCCGCGGATGCCCTGGGCGCGGGTCGTGTGGTCACGATCGCCGCGCCGGTGAACCTCTGCGGGTCGGGGCGGATCCTCTCGTATCTTCCGAGCGGTCCCGGCAGTACCGCTATGACGATCGCGCGCAGTGTGCTTCGCTCCGTGCGCGCCCAGCCCGCCGTGACGACAGCTCAGGGCGATTCCCCCGGCTATTACTACGGGACAGATAGTTCCGCCCCGACTGCGTGCGGCCGCGGCTCTTACACCGAGCCGGTCAGTAGCTGCGCCAACGGCACCATCAGGCCCTACGGGGAGTACATGGGAATGATGGGCTCGTGGCTGAACTGGAAGGGCTGCTCGACGAGCGGACTTGCCTGGAATCAGGCCAACTACAACATGGCTAACGACAACTTCGTGAACTACCACACCGGCCTCGGTGCCGCGGGATACTGGTTCGCGGCCGGGCCCGGCCGGGATCCGCACTACAACGGCACGGTATCGGAGGCGACGGCCTGGGGGGTCGCGCAGGCCAAGCAGGCCATCTCCGGCCTGAACGGCAGGCTCTTCTCCTTCCGCTACATCTTCCTTGACATCGAGAACAACGGCGTGGCACCGGACGAAAACGGCTGGAACACCGTCTGGAACGGCTCATGCGGTAGGAAGATAAAAGCGAGCTACATCGCCCCGGAAGTGGACTACGCCACCTTCACCGGATTCAGGAACTACATCGATGCCCACTCTCCCTACCTAGCCGGGGTCTATTCCGCGGGCGGCCGCTCGTACGGCTCGTGGACCGGAATCTTCGGCGGCGAGCAGGTTAGCCACACAGCCGAGTGGACCTTCACCAGCGAGCAGTCCGCGCTTAATTTCCCGGGCGGATTCTCGGCTTCCCGCGCGGGCGCGCAGTGGTTCGGTAACGCCCCGGCGGCCTGTCAGCTGATGTGGCAATGGTCGGGCGGGGACGGTGTTCTCAACGGCTACGGCGACTTCGATCAGGTGAAGACGGCCAACAACGCCAGCTCGTCCTGCTAGGAAGGCCGTAGTCCGCCACGGCACACTCAGCCGAACCGTCGAACTGGCCGCGATGCTGTCGCGTCGCGGACGCAGATGTGGTTGACGGCTCGGCTGGCTGCTTGGGCATGCCGCGCAGCGGCGTGCCGGAAGCGGCTCATCGGCCGTTGCTGACCCGCGCAGGGCTTCCCATAGACATGCGGCAGCTAGCAGTAACGCACGTCGTACGGCGGGAACGGGTTTATCGGTCCCGCCGCCGCTTGCTTGCCGCCATGGCCTGAACGGTCTGCCAGTACAAGGGAGTGTCAGCCATGCTCGGTGGAATGGGCAAGGCGGCAGGCAGTCTGTCAGCCGGCAATCCTCTGCGCAGATTTGTTACACGCTGACGCTGGAGTGGCCGACCGTCATATTGGCTTTGCGAAGCCGCCGGCACGGTCAGCTCTTGAAACCGTGACGGGTGATGATTAACGGACATATCCTGAAACTAGAGGTAAAGACCGGTTATAAGGCGCATTTCCGCTTCGTCGGCGTGTCGGCCCGATCGTGCCGGAGACGACGTCCTCACGTTACGGACGTCAGCGAATCTCAGAACTCAAAATACGACGACCTCGGCCCCGACCGCCAGGTGGCCGTTATAGTACCGGGCGCTGTCGATGTCCAGGTGGATGCAGCCATGCGATTTCTTGGTGAGGCTTCCGCCGTGGAAGGCGATCCCGCCCTGGGCAAAGAACACGGCGTAGGGCATCGGCTCGCGGAATTCGGTGCTGACGTAGTCAGCCCCTGCCTTCCACTGGACATGGAAGGTACCGCGCGGCGTCCTGGGCAGCCCTGACTTCATGCGCACCGGGCCGTACGTGATCTTGCCGTCCGACTGCAGCCAGGTGAGGCCGGCGTTCAGGTCCGCGCAAGCGGATGCCGCACGCGGACAGGACCGGCGGGTGCTGAGACTGAGCACCGGTTGGCTGGCTGCTGGCGCGGCGAACCGCGGCATCGCGGGCGCGCTAAGCGGCACGTGGTGGAGAGTAGTCACCCACCCGGTAACCGATTCATGGGCCGACGCCGACGCGATTGAATGCGCCGCGCCACTGGCGTGGCCGGTACCCCGCCAGCCGGCGACCATGGTGACTGTGAAGACCAGCATGGCCAGAACGGCGAACCGGGCTGTGCGTGGCCGGTAGCCGCCAGGCCGCCCGTCGATTGTCAGCGGACCACTAGCCACGGCACGAATCTACTGGAAACGAATCCGTGACCGGCGGCGACTCGCCGGCCATGAAAAAGGTGGCTCCCGCCATTAACCGTGCTTTCTCCACGATCTCTCCAGGCTCACTCCAAGAGTTGCCGCCCAAGCGGAGCCGGAAAGACCACCCTGCTCGAGATCCTGGCGGGGTTGCGGGCGCCCTCGGCCGGCCAGGTCACGCACGACGGTGTCCGGATCGATGCCCGCGCCACCCGCCACTGGGGCATCGGCTACGTGCCGCACGATGACATCATCCACGACGAAATGCCGCTGCGGGCACGCTCCAGTATGCGACGCGACTTCGTTTGCCAGCGGGCACGTCGTCCGGGCAGGCCGATCGAGTGGTCGATGACATACTGCGCGAGCTGGACCTGGCCGATCGGCGGGATGTCGCGGTCCGGATGCTGTCGGGGGGGCAGCGCAAGCGCGCCAGCATCGCGGTCGAACCGCTTACCCGGCCCGGCGCCTTCAGCTCACTGGCGCGCTTCCGGCCATGCGCGCCCAGGGCCACACCTTCTCCGGAACCGTCGCCTACCGGTGGCTCCTGCTCACCGGGTTCGCCGTCCTGTTCGCGCTGGCCACGATGCAGGTGCTCCGCCGCCGGTCTCGGCCAGGGCCGGGCGGACGGCGGCGAACGGTCAGGGTTCGCAGCGTCGAGGCAGCGCTGGGCGTCAAGCGGCTGTCCGGCGAGCTCGAACAGCGCCGCCTCGCCCAGGAGGCGGCGGCCGGCGGCATGGTCTCCCTCGGCCCGAACGAGGTGGGCCCTTGCCTCGGCCACCGCTCCTGGCCGGGCCGGCCGGCGGCCAGGGACCCGGCGCCCTCGAACCCGAACCCGGTGCTCCCCTCCTGGTCGATACCTCCCGCGAACGGCTGCCGGCCGCAGCCGACCTGCTCCGCGCCGAGGATCCCGACGGGTAGGGCCGAGCCTACGCCGTCGGCTTGCGGGCCACGCCGGCCAGCACGTACACCGATCCGGGTGGTGCCACGGGCGCGCCGTCCCGGCCGCCCCGCCAGCTCTGCGCCGGGACGACCCCCGGAGGTACCGGTTCCAGGCCGTCAAGGAATCCCTCGATCTCGGCTGGCGTGTGGTTGTAAACCTCCGCGGCGGTGTACGCCTGGCTAAGTTTCGCCCATAGCGCCTCGTCATCGCACCGCCCGCACGAGATCACGACGCAACTGCCCGGCGCCGCCCGGCGCAGATAGCCAGCCACCACGTCGCGGGCATCCGGGACCGGGATCAGGCTCAGGGCTAGGCCGAAGATGAAGCATGCGGGCTGCGCCAGGTCGATGACTGCGCGCAGGCCCAGGTCGGCGAGCACGGCGTCCGGGTCGGTCAGGTCTGCCGCGCTGACGGCGACGCCGCTGGCCGGTGCCCGGAACACCCTGGAGCGCGCCACGATGAGGGGGTCGTTATCGACGTAGGCCACGCGCGCTGACGGGCTGACGGCCTGAGCCGTGACGTGGATGTCTTCAAGCACCCCGGCCCTGGCCTTGTGCAGAGGCATCCCGGCGCCGAGGTCGATGAACTGGTTCATGCCCTGTCCTGCTGCCCAGGCGGTGGCCCGGGCGAGGAGAAATCGGTTCTCCAGGGCGACGACGCCGAGTGAGGGGCAGATCCGCAGCAGGTCGGCTGCCTGCTCGCGATCAGCGGTGTATGACTCGATGCCGCCAAGCAGGTAATCGTAGATCCGGGCCACGTTGGGCCTGGTCCTGTCGATGCCTGCGTACCTCATCCGGATTGCCTCTCCTTCCGGTTGGTGCGAGGTTACCGGTGGTGGCGGGTGATCAACGCAGCCGACTCCTGCCGAAAGGGCGCCGCCCGGTCCGGCTCGCCGGATACGGCGTGAATGTCCCAGCCATGTCGCTGGAGCTGCATGAATGGGACATCCACATCGTATGATCTGGTACGGGCGGTGCCAGAGTGACGGAAGTTCGCTCTCGCGGGCGCGTGCATCAACGACGTCACCGACGAGCACTTCGTCGACGAGCTCACCGGAACGGCGGCGTTGTCCGGGCGGGTCAAGGTCTGCGCGGTGCGGTCCGCCGTAGTCTGACGCCAGCCTGGCCCGTCATGCAGCTCAAACCGGGCGGCGCCGCCGCGGCAGCCTGCCCTTGACCTTCCACGTGGAACCGGGACGCGCAGGCAGCAGCAAAACGACCAGCAGCCCTACGACCGACAGCAGCAGGCCCAGCGTCAGCCCGACCCGCTCGCCGTAACCCTTGCGGTCCGACAGCCACGACCCGGCGGCCGCGGAGATAAGCCACAAGAACAGCAGATACAGCGCCTTCGCGCCGATGGTCCCGATGTGTATCACGCTCCGTTTCTGTCACGTGCCAAGGTACGCCCTCTGGACCTCGGGGTCGTCACGAAGCCTCGCCGAGTCGTTAGCCAGGGCTATCCGTCCGGTCTCGAACACATAACCACGGGCGGCGGCGTCCAGCGCGTAATTGGCGTTCTGCTCGACCAGGAGGATCGCGACCCCGGAGCGGTTGATCTCGCCGATGGTCTGGTAGATCCGCTGCACCAGGACCGGCGCGATGCCGAGTGACGGCTCGTCGAGCATCAGCAGCCTGGGCCGGGCCATCAGGGCGCGGCCGATCGCGAGCATCTGCTGCTCGCCGCCCGACATCGTGCCGGCCTTCTGCCGCGCGCGCTCCTTGAGCACGGGGAACAGGTCGTAGACCCGGGCGAGGTCGTCGGCGATCTCCGGGCCGCGCCGCCGATGGGCGCCCAGGTCCAGGTTCTCGCGCACCGTCATCCGGGGGAAGCAGTGCCGGCCCTCGGGGGCAAGGGCGATTCCGCGCCCGACGATCTCGTGCGCCGGCACGCGCGTGATCTCCTCCCCGGCGAACACGATCGTCCCCTTGCTGGCCGGGGTGAGGCCCGATATCGAGCGCAGGGTGGTCGTCTTCCCGGCCCCGTTGGAGCCGATCAGCGTCACCACCTCGCCCTCGGCAACGGTCAGCGAGATGCCTTTCAGCGCCTCGATCGCGCCGTAGCGGGTATGGAGGCCGGTGACCTCGAGCAGCGTCATCAATCCTGCTTTCCGAGATAGGCCTCGATCACCCGCGGGTCCGTGCGGACCTCGGCCGGCTTTCCCTCGGCGATCTTCCTGCCATGGTCGAGCACCGTAACGCGCTCGGACACCCCCATCACGACCTTCATGTCGTGCTCGATCAGCAGAATGGTCAGCTTCAGGTCGTCGCGCAGCTTGCGCATGAACGCGGTCAGCGCCGCCGATTCGCGCGGGTTCATGCCGGCGGTCGGCTCGTCGAGCAGGAGCACGGTCGGCTCGGCCGCCAGTGCCCGCGCGAGCTCCACCCGGCGCTGGTCTCCATACGAGAGCTGCGATGCTAGCCGGTCGAATACCGTCTCGGGCAGGCCGACGTAGGCGAGCAGTTCGCGGGCACGCTCCTGCGTGGCCCGCTCCTCACGGCGGACCCAGGATGGGCGGACGATAGACCCGAATACTCCCGCCCGCATCCGGGCGTGATGCCCGATCATCACGTTCTCGACGGCCGTCATGGCGCCGAACAGGCGGATGTTCTGGAAGGTGCGCGCGACACCGTGCCCGGTGATCACGTCCGGCCGGGACCGGGTGATGTTGCGGTCGCCGAGGAGAATCCTCCCCTGGGTCGGCCGGTACAGCCCGGTCAGCATGTTGAACAGGGTCGTCTTCCCGGCGCCGTTCGGCCCGATCAGCGAGACGATCGAGTGCTGCGGGACGTCGAACGAGACGTCCGCGACGGCAACCAGCCCGCCGAACTCCTTGGTGACATGCTCCGCGCGCAAGGCCGTGGCCGCGGGCGGAGCGGACGTCTCGGCCGCGCTCACGTCGTGCTCCCGGCGCTGCCCGGCGCCTCCGCGAGCTGGGCGTCCTCGGCCGCGATCTCGGCGGTGAGCTCGAGCTGACGCCGCCGTTCCGGAATCAGGCCCTGCGGCCGCAGCAGCATCATCATCACCAGCAGGAACCCGAAGATCCCGAATTCCACCTGGGTCAGCTGGAAGTGCAGCCCGAACCAGCTGGGCGCGTTGTTCAGCACGTCGGGAATCAGGTAGTTGTTGATGTAGCCGAGGGCCAGGCCCCCGACGACCGCTCCCCAGATCGAGCCGAGCCCGCCGATGATGACCATCGCCAGGATGAAGATCGAGAACCCGAACTGGAACTGGCTGGCGTTGACCACGGTGAAGTAGGTGCCGAAGAACGCGCCCGACATGCCGCCGAACGCGGCGCCGATCGAGTAGGCGAGCAGTTTCGTCCTGACGGCCGGGATGCCCATCGACACCGCCGCGACCTCATCCTCGCGCAACGCGACCCAGGCGCGGCCGATCCGTGAGTCGCGCAGGCGCAGGTTGACGAACAGGACAAACAACAGGATTGCGAGGATCAGCCAGTACCACGGCCTCAGGTCCAGCAGATTGAACCTGACGCCCGGGAAGTACGGCTGGTCGACGGCGCTGATGCCGAGATTGCCGGCGGTCAGCGTCATGCCGCCGCCGACGTGGATGCTCTGGCCGTTGACCGCGAGCGTGCCGATGATCTCACCGAACGCGAGCGTGACGATCGCGATGTAGTCGCCGCGCAGGCGCAGCGTCGGCAGGCCGATCACTATGCCGGCCGCGGCACAGATGATCGCGGCGCCGATCAGGACCAGTATGAAGTTGAGGTGAATGCCGGGCAGCGTGCTCGTGACCGGGGAGACCAGCACGTGGACGCTCGCCTTGAAGAAGAACCCGGAGGCGAACCAGCCCAGCGAGTACGCGCCGAGCGCGTAGAAGGCGACGTACCCGAGGTCGAGCAGCCCGGCGAATCCCACCACGACGTTCAGGCCCAACGACATCACCGCGTAGGCGATCGCGATGATCGTCGCGTTCAGGAAGCCGCTCGACTGCTGGAAGAAGAACGGCAGGACGATCCCGACCACGATGAGAAAACCCGCCAGCGCCCGGCCCCCTCGTACCGGGAGCCGCCTCGCCGCAGCCTCCGGCCACGTCCGCAGCCGCGCCGGCCACCCGCTCACCCGGCCTCCCTCGTCTCCTCGCCGAGCAGCCCGCGGGGGCGCAGGACCATGATCGCGATCAGGTAGCCGAACACGACCGCCTCGGTCCACTGCGGACCCAGCCGCGAATCGGCCAGCGCCTGGATGACGCCGATGATGAGCCCGCCGAGCACCGCGCCGCGGACGTTGCCGATCCCGCCCATCACCGCGGCCGTGAACGCGATCAGGCCCGCCTTGAAGCCCTGGAAAAACCAGACGTTCGTCTGGTAGAGCGCGTACACCAGGCCCGCCGCGCCCGCGAGCATGCCGCCGAGCAGGAAGGTCAGCGAGATCGTGGCGTTGACGTTGATGCCCATCAGCCGGGCGGCCTCCGGGTCCTGGGCGGTGGCCCGCATCGCCCGGCCCGCGTGGGTGTTGTTGATGAACCAGCCCAGCGCGAACACGAGCGGGACCATCACCGCGAACGCCAGGATGTAACCGCGCTGGATGGGCACCCCGGCGATGGTGAACACCGTCTGCTGCACGTTGATCAGGTCGGGCACGCTCTGCGGCGAGCCGCCGCGCCAGAGCAGCCCGACGTTCTGCAGGATGAACGAGAAGCCGACCGCCGTGATCAGCGGCGCCAGCTTGGGCGCGGTGCGCAGCGGCCGGTAGGCGACCCGCTCGATCAGGACGTTCAGGGATCCGGTCACGAGCATCGTGATGATCAACACGATCAGCAGGCCGACGATCAGCCAGGCGCCGCCGGTGGTGGGCGTCAGCCCGAAAACCGAGTACAGGCCCACGGCGGTGAAAGAGCCGATCATGAACACGTCGCCGTGTGCGAAGTTGATCAGCTCGATGATCCCGTAGACGAGCGTGTACCCGATCGCGATCAGCGCCCAGATCGCGCCGTTGGACAGGCCCACGGCGAAGTTGAAGCCCAGGTTCGACAGATCGTGGCGGATCACCGCGTGACCTGCCACATAACCGGCCTGGTAGCCGACCGTCAGATCGTGGATGCCGTAGTAGACCGGCAGCGCGGCGAGCGCCGCGATCAGCCCCCAGCGGCCGGCGTAGCGGCGGACCGCCGCCAGCGGGCTTGTCCGCGCCGCGGGGGGCGCGCTCGGCGGGATTGTCGTGGTTTCCATGGCTCCGTGCGGAGTGTCGGGGTGGCGTGCGGATGCACGCCGGGTCGCACCTTACCGGGGTGGTGGGGGGCGGTTCGCCCCCCACCACCATTCTTGCCTTAGCTGACCGTCTTCGTGGGCGTGAGCGTCTTGAAGAAGACGGGTTCGCCGTCGGATCCGACCTTGTACAGGCCGTAGGACTTCAGCGTCGTGTCGCCATTGGCGTTGAACCCGTAGGTGCCGAGCACCGACTGACGGTCCTTGGTGGTGAACAGGGCCTTCAGCACGGCGGCCTTGTCGTTGCCCTTGGCACCGAGACCCTTGACCGTGTTGAGCCCGAGCTGCATTACCTCGTAGCCGTAGATCGCGTACGGGTCGGGGTCGGCCACGCCGTACTTGGCCTTGTACGCAGCGAGGAAGTCCTTACCGCCCGGGTACGCCTCCAGGTTCTGGGTCGCGACCGTGCACTGGGTTAGCGGGTACAGCGAGGCCGGGATGCCGCCCTTGGTGGCGTTGGTGTAGGAGTCCGTGCACACCCCGTCGCCGCCGAACACCTTGGCGGTGGGGATGGCCGAGTGGACGTCCTTAGTGATCTGGACGGCGCCGTTGGAGACGATGCCGGCGAAGAAGAAGCAGTCGGCTCCCTGGCCCTTGATCGTCGAGGCGTAGGAGCGGAAGTTGGGCGCGGTCGGGTCGATCCCGGTGTCGCTCGCGATATTGACTCCGTAGTAGCCCTTCTCCAGCCCGAGCAGGGTGGCCAGGCCCTGTCCGTACGCCTCCTTGTCGTTGGCGACGGCCACCTTGGTGCAGCCCGCCTGCTTCATCGCCATCAGGTCGGCGGCGGCCTGGATCGAGTCGATCGGCACGATCCGCAGGTAGGTACGGTTCCCGGACGGGTAGTACTTCTGCGGCTCGCCGGGAGCGCTGCCCGGCAGGTTCGTCGTCAGGCCGACGTAGGTGTTCGCCGGGCTCACCTGCGGGATGCCCGCCTAGTTGAGGATCGGGATCGACACCTCGCTGGCGCCGGAGTTGAACTCGCCCATGTAGTAGACGGCCTTCGGATCCGAGGCGACCTTGCGCGCGTTGGCCGCCGTCTGGCCGGGGTCCCACTTCCCGGCCGCCGCGGTCGAGTCGTCGAGCACCTGGTAGTTCACCGTCCACTGGCCGGCCTTGCCGCCAGCCTGAGAGAGCGCGAGCTTGATCCCGTTGACCAACGGGATGGTCTGCGCGCTCGAGGCTCCCTGCATCGGGAGGCTCGAGTAGAAGTCGACCGTGCCGCCGCCGGACGAGCCGCTGGCGGGGGTGGACGAGCTGCTACTGCTACTGCTACTGCTTAGCTGCACCCGGCAGCCGCCAAGGCGATCACGGCTAGGGCCGCGATCGCAGGGGTCCGTTTCATTACTTGATCTTCCTCTCGTTTGATCGGGATCATCCGGCTGCCGTGAAGCACGCATTCTGGCCCGCTTCGGGCTGCGTGCTCCTGCGGCAGCTGAGGGATGGACGTTTGACCAAATCCTTTTGCGGCGGCCGGATCGGGCTGGAGATCGGCTCCCGTCATCGTCCCGAACAGGGCGAACATCGCCGCGAGCAACCTGGCCGGAGGTGTGCAGCCTGCGGGGAGACACGCGGCGGCACGCCGCCGACGGCAGTCGTGCGGCGGTGAGCTCGCTCAGATCCGGCCATCCTGGCATCGACTGAGCATGCCAGAGTCCTGTCTCACGGATGCCAACCGTAGGTAACGAAGCAATCAAGGACCTCGTTGTCCGTCTAGCCGGACAACCTCGTCTGCCTGGCGGATCACAGCGGGATCATGCGTTGCGCAGATCACCGTCTGGCCCTCTTCGTGAGCGGCGGCCGCTAGCAGAGCCGCGATCGCCCGGGCGTTGTTCTCGTCCTGCCTGGAGGTTGGCTCGTCGACGATCAGCAGCCCGCGCGCACTCGCGAGCGCCCGGGCTAGCGCCAGGCGCTGGGCTTCCCCGGCCGACAGCCGGTGGACGCGCTGGCGGGCTCGGTCGCCGAGCCCGGCCCGGATCAGCGCCTCGGCCGCACGCTCGGTGGCGGCGTCCGCCGGCCAGCCGCGTATCCGCAGGATGAGAACCGCGTTCTCCGCTGCGCTGAGGAACTCGATCGGCGCGGGCTCCTGCGAGAGATATCCGATCCGCTGCCGCCGCAGGCCTGCCAGCTGCTCGGCGCTGCCGTCATCTAGCGGGTACCCGTCGACCATGACCTGGCCCGAACTCGGGCGGTCAAGCCCGGCGGCCAGTCTCAGCAGCGTCGTCTTCCCAACCCCGGAGCGGCCCGTGATGGCGGTCACCTGGCCGGGCGCGAAATCGTGTGTGAGCCCGTCGAGCACACGGCGCCGGGCTGGCCCGTGCCCGTAGCTGCGCGCCACCGAGCGAAACTCGACCCGGACCGGAGTCCAGCGCGCCGTCGGCTGCGCCCGGGCCCCAGGTTCCGATGCCGCTGCCGCCGCCGCGGCCGGCCCGGGATCGCTGGCCGCCCGGGTCACGATCAGCCCGTCCGGGGTCGGCTCCACGCGGGCGCGGTGCCAGATACCGGCCTGAGTGAGCAGATCGGGGGGAAGCCGCAGCCAGCCGTCGTTGACCACGAGGGCCTCCTCCCCGCCGCGCCGGTCGGCGGCGATCCGCCCGTCCCTGATCCGTAGGGTGCGGTCTGCGACCTCAGCGGTGGCAGGATCGTGGGTCACGAGGATGACGCTCGTGCCGTCGGTGCGGGTTAGCTCGACGATCAGCGCGCGGATGGCGTCGGCGCTGGCGTCGTCGAGTTCACCGGTCGGCTCGTCGGCCAGCAGCAGCGCCGGCCGGTGGGCGAGCGCGGCGCACAGGGCAAACCGCTGGCGCTCGCCACCGGACAGCTCCCCGGCCAGCGCGTCAGCCCGGTCCGCCAGCGCTGCGGCCTGCAGCAGTTCATCGACTCGAGTACGACGTTCCCGCCTCGGCATTCCTCGCAGGGCGAGCGGCAGCGCGACGGCGTCACGCATGCGCAGGTCCGGGCTCAGGGCCGTCTCGGTGTACTGGCCGAGGAACCCCACCAGCTCGTGACGGAGCCTTGACCGGGAGCGCGCCGGCATGCGGCCGATGTCGCGGCCCAGGACGCGGACGACGCCGGCCGACGGCGGCTGGATTCCGGCGACCACGCGCAGAAGCGTGCTCTTCCCGGCCCCGCTCGGACCGAGCACGCAGAGCACCTCCCCGCGGGCCAGTTCGAGGTTCGTCCCCGCCAGGGCCGCTGCGTCCCCCTCATTCGTTCGGTGGACGCAGAACACATCGCGCAGTTCGACGACCGCTCCGCTCATCGGACGACGCTTTCCCGGGGCGCTCCACCGCTTTCCGTGGCGGGCGTCCGCGACCGGCGGCCCGGTCGCCCGCTTCCCATCAGGGCCCGCGTCGCCAGCCATCCCGCGAGCGCAAGCACCGCGAACGTGCCAGCGCCCCAGGCCGCGAGCGCCGCCCACGGCACCACGGCCACCACCGGCGGCCGTGGATCGGCGACGGTACCTGCGGCGCGTACGCTCGCGACGGCCAGTCGCGTCAGCAACGCGGCGATCCCGAGACCGATGACCACCCCCAGCGCGCTCACGAGCGCCAGCCGGACTCGCACCTCGGCCCGGAGTCCGCGCGGACCGACGCCTTGCTCCTCGAGGTCCGATTCGACCCGTTCGTCGCGGGCGCCGCCGAGCAGCATCGTCAGGAACCCGACGACCGCCAGCACCACGGACAGCGCCGTTGCCGCGATCAGCGTTCCAAGCACCCCGCGGGCGACCGGCGCGTCCCGCAGCTGATGATCGATGTCGGCTCGGAACGAGGAGTCAAGCTGGGCGAGCGCCCCGTCCCCGAGCGCGGCGCGCAGCCGCGCGGGATGTCCGGTGCTGATCCACAGCTCGTCGGGTCGGCCCTGACCGGGAAGCTGCGCGTCCAGGGCCGCTGCGAGCGTGGTCTCATCGGCAATGAGGAAGCCCGCCGAGCCGGGGGGCAGCGTCGGGAAGCGGCTGAGGACCCCGACCACGCGCCCGGTCACCGGAAGGCCGTCGATCGTCAGGGCGATGCGCCCGCCGGGCCCCGCGGAGGCAGCAGTCTGCGGATCGGCGAGCACCGGGACTGGATGGGTGTCAGTTGGCTGCGCAGGCCGGAGCACACCCGGCGTTCCGCTGGCGGTGAAGCCGACTACCGCCACGGCGCTGCGGCCCGTGGGCGCGGCCGTGGCCGCCGCGCCTGCGCCGCGCCAGGCGCCGAGCGGCATGAGCTTCAGCGCTTTCCCGCTCGCTGGCAGCGCGAGCAGCGGCCCGAGCGCAACGCGCGTGGAAGACTGAGTTGCGGCGGCCGGGTTCTCGCCGTTCTGATGGCCGTTCGTGATGGCCAGGCCGGTGGGTTCGTCGAGCTCCAGAGCCTCGAGTTCCCACCGTCCTGGCGGCACGTGCGCACGCAGGAATGCGACGCCCGCGCCCGCCGTTCCCAGCGCGACCTGCCGGATCGCTCCTTGGGGATCGCGCAGGTCCGCGGTCACGTCGACCGCGAGGCCCGGCGAGGAGGCTCGCAGCGACAGCCATGTCGTGCCGGCCGGAAGCACCGGTCCAGCCACCCGGACCGGGCCCCCCGGCCGGAGGCGCCGGGCGAGCACTGGCAACGGTGCCGAGCCGTCGCTCTCCCGCCAGCCGTGGATACGGATCAGTCCGTCGGCGGGAATGCCGAGCGCGGGAACCGTCACGGTCCCCCCGCCGCTCGTGTAGTTGGCATCCGTCCGGCGCACGGGCAGCACGGCACCCGACGCCAGCGCCTGCCAGCGCTGAAGCGGAGCCACCTCGAGCGGGGTGTTGAAATCCGGTCCTGACGAGACAAGGGCGTCGAGCGGGACCCGGTCCGCCGCCTGATCTGCCGCGCTGCGGATCAAGGTCGACCGGTAGGCGAGCGCGAAGCCGCCGAGACCAGTCGTGACGGCGATGAACGCGATGACCAGCGCCGGCACGCTGGGGGAGCGGGCGAGATTGACGAGCGCGAGGCGCGGGAGCACCGGGCCGTTCCGTGCCACCCGCTCCGCCCCCCGGAGCACCGCCCCCGCAGCGCGAAACGTCAGCACCCCGACGGCCAGACCGCACAGCGGCGCGAGCAGCAGCGCCAGGGCCTGATCGCCGCCGGTGCCCCCAGCCAGCGCGGCCACCAGCGCCGACGCCGCCGCGACCGCCAGCACGTCGGTCAGCCTCGCGCTGCGCACCAGCACCAACGCGCCGAGCAGTACGGTCGCCGCAAGCCATCCGGCTCCCAACGTGATAACCCCGGCGGGGGTGATCACGCTGTGCATCAGGATCGCTCCGGCTGGTTCCCCCTCGGCGTTCGCCAGCAGGGCCGCGGCCCCGATACCCACGGCCGCGCCGGCGCTTAGCGCCACTGCGCACAGCCATCCGGATTCCACCGCGACGAGCATGACGCAGTGGTGCGTGCGGGCACCCGCATGGCGGAGCCGGTTAAGCTCGGTCCGCTGATCGCGGCGAAGCCCACCGCCGGCCAGGACGATGAACAGCGCCAGCGCTGCGATCGTGCCTCCGCCCGCGAGCAGCAGCCGCTGCGGCGCCAGGCTCGCCTGGGCACGTGCGTCGTCCAGCGTGGTGAATGGCGCGCTCAGGCTGAACTGGCTCCCGCTCAGCAGCAGCTGGGCCTGCGAGCGGGCCAGCCGGCTCTCGGCGGTGGCCAGCTGCCACCCCCGCAGCCGCGTAGTTGCGAGCGGCGCCAGCCAGCTGCTCGTGCGGTACACGCCGCTCAGTCCCGGTAGCGATTCCAGTCCGGCGACGTCCCAGGTGACGAGCACCGGCATGGACCCGTTAGCACCCGGGGCCGACGGCACGAACCCGAGGGGAACCGCCGAACGCAGCGACGACAGGCCGACGACCTGGATACGGACGCCGATCGCAGCCAGGGTCGAAGGGACCGGGCCGCCGCCGACCAGCAGCATCGGGCAATGTTCCGGGCGGCAGGGACCCAAGGACCCCAGCTGAGCGAGCGGTTTGCCGGAAAGCCACCGGTCCAGTGGGGCGATCGCGGCCGGACGCACGATCACTCCTCCCAGGCGTACCGGGTTCATCAGCACCACCTGGGTCGGCGTCCCCAAGGCAAGCCCGCGTATCAGTGCCCGCGCCTGATCGTCCACGCTAGGGCTGACTGGTCCCTGCCAGGTGACGCGAACCGCCGTGTCCAGGGGTGACGCGTTGTCCAGCACTGACCGGGCGCTCTGGTCGCCTGCGATCTGGGACTGTGCCGCCACGCCGATGGCGAACGCCGCCGCCAGCGCAATGCCCAGCGCAGGCAGCAGCCACCGTGCTGGGCGCCGGCGGCCCCGCGCGGCGGCCAGCATCAGCGGCGCATACCAGCCCCTCATGCGACGGAGCAGGCCCCGAAGGCGCTGAATGGGGAGCCGCACGGTTTGGAGATTGCGTCATGTGGTGGCACGGCGACCGGACATCGCACGACCTCATTGTCGCACGGACGCGCAGGCCGACGGCGGGTCGTGGATAACGGCCGGCCCAGCTCCGCAGACAGCTTCCGGATGCTCTGCTGATCCGGCCCGAGCACGGCGAGCACGGGAATCGTGATACCCGCCCGGACGTAATCGGCGACTCCCGACCGTATCTCGGCGGGGCCGCCGATCAGGAAGAGCTCGTCTATGACCGAATCGGGTACCGCTGCCAGCGCGCCCCGGCGGTCACCCGCCTGCCAGGCGTCCCACATGGCCTCCAGGGCCGGACCGCGGCCGAGCCAGCGCTGATACTCGGCATAGACGCCGGTGTTCAGGTAGGCCGTCACCATCCGCCGGGCGAGGCCCCGCGCCGCCTCCCGGTCCGGTCCGGTCACGGTGAAGAGCCGGGCGACGACGTTGGCGGCGGGGTTCCTGTCCAGGACGAGGGGGACCACCCGGGCGGTATCGTCCGGACTGAGCCAGTTGAGCACGACTCCGTCGCCCTCCTTCCCGGCCAGCCGCAGCATTCCTTCCCGCAGGGCGGCTACCAGGATCCGCGGCGGGTGCGGCGGGACCCGGGCCAGCCGGAAGCCGTCGATCTCGAAGCTGTCGCCATGGAACGTGACCCGCTGCCCGGCGAACGCGGCCCGCAGGAAGCCGACGGTATCCCGCACCCGTTGGTAGGGCCGGACGAACGGCGTGCCATGCCATTGCTCCACCATGTTCTGGCTGGATGACCCGACTCCGACGTAGATCGGCTTGTCGCTCAGTTCGGCCACGGCGAGCGCGTTCATCGCCATCAGGGCGGGGCTTCGCGAGAAGACGCCAGCGATCGAGGTGCCGAGCCGCAGGTGCGGCGTCTGCCGCGCGGCTATCAGCAGCGGCGCGAACGCGTCCGTGGCGTTCACTTCGCTCGTCCAGATGTCGGAGTAACCGGCGCCTGCCAGCTCATCCAGTACGGCCGGAAGCTCTGCCATCGTCTCGCCCGCCACCGGGACCGTCATGCCCAGCCTGTTCATCGGCGCCATGCCCAGATGGCGCCGTCCGCCCTGATCGTGCCCACGTCGCGACCGCCTCGCATTGAGATGTGCCGATTCGGGACCGTGGCCCCGACCGACCGCGACCGTCAGCCCCTGGGTTCAACCTAGTTGCCGCCAACCTCTGGAACCAGATGGTCTTGGGCCGGGGAGCATCAGCCGACCGCCGGGTCCGCCGCCGGCGTGTCTGCCCGAGCGGGGCGAGGGGGAACCGCGGCCCCTGGTGCTCCTGGGTTCCCGGTAAGTTTCTGTGACTCGTGATCCTGCCTACCGTCCTCATCCCGCTCCGCGGATACGGCGTGAATGTCCCAGCCATGTCGTCCCAGCTGCATGAATGGGACATTCACATCGTATGATCTGGTACGGCCGGTGCCAGAGTTACTGAGATCCGCTTTGTCCCCGGCCCGCACGCGCGGCGGCAAGCTAAACCGGGAACGTATTCGGCAGGGAATCGAACATTCTGGCCATATGGTCTGGCGATACCATAGTGGTCCAAGCGCCGTCGTCGGGTGGGGCTCCGGGAAGTCAATGGGATCTGGATGGCAGTCGGGTACCGGTCGATCTTCTCGCTGCGGCACGGTCAGGACGCGGTGCGACTGACGGCGGAGCAGTTCCGTTCGTGGCTCGCACTCAAGGGTTACGGCTTCGTGGCCGTTGGTCCCGGAGTTCACGAGGTCGCCGAACACGCCCAGTTGGTCGTGACCGAACTGCATCCGAACGATGGTTCCCGCTCACTGCGGTATCGGCTCACGGAGTCTTCATCCGCGGGGGAGTGGGTGACGACCGTAACCGTGCACAGTGACGGCCGGGAGGACGACTGGGTTTGGGTCGATGTCAACGCCCCGCCGTCAAGGCCCGGGCCCGTAGCATCGCATGAACGCCTCATCAAGGACGTTGATGCCGCGGACGCCTGGTGGACAGGGGTCCCCCATATGGTCCGGGTGATCTTGTCGGCGGCAGATGCCCACGACGGCGAGATGATCATGTCCGCCCGGCCGACCTTGATCACCGTGGCTGATGTAGATGGCCTGATATCGGCGATCTGCGATCCCGGGCGCCGCGGTACCGCCCTCGTGGCCGCACCGATCCCGGATGTTTCCGTGCAACGGATGATCGATCACGTCGAGCGGCTGACCCGCGAGTGCGTCGGGCTGGCCGGAATCTTCGTGCTTGACACCGGGGCAGCCGCGAAGCTTGAGGAATCGTTCGCGCCGTCGCATTCGGTGCCGCTGGGAGCGGTTCGCACCTTCTTGCCGGAGGTCGATCCGGCCAGCGCCGTCGATGCCCGGCGGCACCGTGTGCTGCTCGCCCGAACGATCGCCGAGCAGGCTCCCGGCCTGCTCGCGCATTTGCTCGGCCGGGCGCACCGAAGCCGGGCGCTGAACCTGCGGCTGCCTTCGCGTGTTGCCCACGTCGATCGCTTGCTGTCCAGAGAGGAGCCGGCCGCCGTCCTGCGAGCCATCCAGGAAGCGCAGCCAGGCCCTTTCGCCCGCAAGTCAGGTGATGGGGCTGGCCTGGCTCCGGCCGGGCAGGCAGCGATCACGGCGGTCCGTGAGGTTGCCATCGCCGGTGAGCTGCTCACCAGTCTTGTCAGCGAGTTCCAGTCTGACGCCTTCCGCGCTGACCTGCCGGGCGGGCCTGGCGACATGACCGCCCGGTTCCGGGAGTTGCTGGCTGAAGGCCGGGGCGTGCTGCGCGGTCATCAGGAGATATCGCGGCGACTCGCCGGCCTCCAGGACATGCTGGAAGCTGTAGAGGACGATCGTGATCTGATCCGCGCCCGGCTGGAGGACGAGCAGCTGGATCACGCCGAGACGCAGGCCGAGCTGCTGAAGGCGAAGCTGGAGCTCGACCGGCTTCGTGGCGTACTCTCCCGGGCTGGCCGCGTCGATCACACCCAGGCCGCCGCGGCTGCGGCGCAATCGCCCGGATCGTTCGCCGAGCTACTCGCGCGGCTCGATGAGCACGTGCTTTCCCGCGTCATATTCACTGGGGACCCGAAGAACGCGCTAGAACTGGACGACCTTGACCCGATTGGCACCTGGGCCGCCAAATCCTGGGACGTGCTGCGAGTCCTCGACGGGTACGCAGCCGCGCGGCGCCGCGGTGAATTCGGCAAAGGGGTCCATGCCTACCTTGGCCACACGCCCCCCGGGCGGCCCGGCTATCCGCCGGGCGCGCATTCCACTCAGGAATCTCAGCCCGTCGAACGCTCGTCCAAACTCCGGAAGCTGCGGGTATTCCCGGTTCCCACCGAAGTACATCCGGACGGCGCCATTTTCATGAATGCGCATTTCAAGATAGCGCGGAGAGGTCTGGTCTCCCCTCGGATTTACTATTACGATGACGCCAGCCAGACCGGGATGATCTACGTCGGCTACATCGGCAGGCATCTCCCGAACGCACATACGAATTAGATATTCGCGGCGGCGGTTCGTCCGCGATAAAGGTCGTTAGGCGCCTGTCCGGGTTCCATTCACGGGGTGAGGTGAGGTCGGCGTGACACGGCGTACGGGGTGCTTGAACCGGTAGTTGAGGCTGAGCATGATCGGGGTTCGTGTCCGATGTGCCTGATCCGTCTGCTGGTGCCGGGGAGCAGCGTGAGCTGCTGGCCCGGCTGCGGGCCGTGATCGAGGCGAGGGACGCTGAGAACGCGGTGCTGCGGGCGGAGCTGGATGCTGCGCTGGAGCGGTACCGGCGGCTGGAGCTGCGGGTTGCGGAGCTGGAACGCCGGCTGGGCCAGGACAGCACGGACTCCGGGACGCCGACGTCGAAGGAGAGCATCGGGGCGAAGGAGCGGCGCAAGGCCGGGCGCCGGCGGCGGCAGGAATCGGAGCGAGAGCGGCGCAGGGACCGCAAGCGGGGCGGTCAGCCCGGGCACCTGGGGAAAGGCCTGGCCCGGGATCCGGATCCCGGTGAGATGAAGGAAGCGGGGCCGCCGGCGGAATGCCGCAGTTGCAGGGCTCCCCTTGGACGGCGCGGCGGCCGCGGGCCCGCGGTGGGCGCAGGTCATCGACGTGGAGGTGATCCGGAAGGTGACCGAATGGGCGCTGCCGGGCCTGGAGTGCCCGTGCTGCGGGACGGTCACGTTCGCGGAGCCGCCGCCTGGCGCGCACGCCGGCTCGGTGTCCTACGGGGCGGTGCTGAACGCCGCCGCGGTGGTCCTGACCGCGTACGGGAACGTGCCGCCCGAGCGGGCCGCGCAGGTCATGGGCATGCTGCTGGGGATTCCGGTCTCGCCGGGCTGGATAGACAAGGCCAGCGCCCGGCTGGCGGCGCAGCTGGGCAAGGCCGGGTTCGATGAGGCGATGCTCGCGGCGCTGGCCGGCCAGGACGCGCTGGCCGCGGACGAGACCCCGGTGAACGTGCCGGGCAAGAACGCCCCGCAGCCCGCTGCGCGGGAAGAAGGGGGAGAACAGGACCCCGAAGACAAGGAGAAGGCGGCTGCGGGTGCCCCGCACGTGCTGATCGTCCGGACCCCGGACGGGCGGCTGACCTGGCTGCAGGCCCTCGCCTCGCGGCGCAAGGGCGATGTCGCCGCGGGCATCCCGGCCGCGTTCACCGGGTTGCTGATGACCGACGGCTATACCGGCTACCAGCACTTGCTGTCCCGGCTGGCCGGCATCCAGCAATGCTGCCAGCACATCATCAGGCGATGCCGGGCAGTCATCAAGCTCGGCCCCGGAGGCCTGCAGTCCTGGGCCGGCGACATCATCGCCGTCTTGCGCGAGGCGCACCAGGCCGTCCAAGACGCCCGCGCCCGCGGCAGCACCGCCCTCGGCGCGGACCTGCTGGACAAGCTCCGCGAGCGCTACGACGACGCCGTCGCCTTCGGCATCACCCATAACCGGCTGCGGGACTGGCACGAGGGAAACCACCCCGGCTACGCGCTCGGCTGCTGGCTGCGTGAGTATAGGAACAGGTCTTCCTGTTCACCCGCGACTTCGCCGTGGACTGGACGACCAACGTCGCGGAGCGCGGAGCGAAAGCCGCCAAGCGCCACCAGGCCGTCTCCGGCTACTGGCACACCCTCGCCACCCTCGCCCGCTGGTGCCGCATCAGGAGCTACCTGGACTCCGCCGCCGCCCACGGCATCAAGCCCTCGACGCCATCCGAGCCGCCATCGAAGGCAAACCCTGGCTACCACCGCTCCCCGCCCTGAACTGACACCCATTCACGGCACCCCGTGAATGGACACCTGTCCGGCTGGCCTGCCCGGCGGACGAGTTCTCGTTCTATCGTCTCGGCCCAGGGCACCTCTTCGCCGCGGTGCTCCCGTGCACCGCGGATGAGCCTGAGGTTGCTGGCCGTCGATTCCGGCTCCCAGCCCTCCCGCACCGAGGCCAGCGCGCCGGCCAGGGCCCGTCTCGCTGCCGATTCGTCCTGGGCTAGCACCGCGAGCTCCAGCCGGGTGGCGTGATCCCAGTAATCGGCCTGGCCGGAAGCCAGGCGGCGGTCAACCGCGTAGGAGACCACGGGGAGGAGCTGCTCGCGTCGTGGGTCGGGAGGGTCGTGCAGCTCGATGAGGGTGACAGCGTTGATCCCCGGGTAGGCGTCGCGCCAGTCCGCCTCAAACCCCGCCAGGTAGGCGTCGATCGCCTTGTCGAGCAGTCCATCGGCCAGGAACGCCTCACCGGCTTTCTTCGCGTCATCCCACTGGTCCTTGTACACCCGGCCGAGGATCCCGTAGGTCTCGCTACTGGGCCCCTGCTCCTCGATCAGGTCAAGCAGCACCCGCTCCGCGGCCTTACTCCGCTTCAGGCGGTTCAGCGCCTGCCCGAGCTGCTCGCGGACGAGGGGGGTCTTCGCGAGAGGACGTGGCATCCGCTCGGCCAGGGAGATCATCTCCTGGTAGCCGTTGACCGCGCGGTACGACAAGTACAGATCGATCACGATGCCGGCTTCCACGTCGCGCAGGTCGCCGAGGTCCCGTTCGGCCCGCCGGACGGCCTCCAGTCCTTCGTCGCGGGCCCGGGCTAGCCATTCCTTCCACGCGGCCGAGTACCGCACCTGGTCCCGGAACACGTCGGTCTTCAGCCGGTCGATGTCCGGGAAGCCTTCAACCAGCCGAAAGACCGGGCTGTCGACAGCGGCATCACGGGCAGCTGCCAGGCGGTCGGCCAGGCGTACGCGGCCCGCATCGACGTCCGCGGGAGCGCCGTCCGGGCTGAGCGAGTAGGGCAGTCCCCGGTCCAGGGCGATGTCAGCGGGCAACCGGGTGCCCGAAGCGAAGATGAGCACGGTCGTGTATGGCCGAACCGCGTGGCGCACCCCCAGCTCGTAGAAGACGTTCGCGTTGGCGAAGGTAAGGTCGGCCACCGCGTACTCGCAGAGAATCAGCCGCTCGAACATCGGCGTGACGCTGCGGCCGGTCATCTCTTCGTCGGCACGGACAGGCTCGAGTCCCGCAGCCAGAACGGCCGGGGCGCTGAGCTGGTCGTTCACTGGCGTGGATGTCGAGTGCAGGTTCCCGACGCGCCTTGGCGGCCGGGAGACGGCATCGGCCCGTAGCCCGCCGGGTCGGACCCTCTCCGCCCGGCGTACCAGCTCCTCGGGCACCAGTCGCGTCGGTCATCCTGTCACGCCTTCGTGTCGTCGTGGATCTCGAGCTGCGAGGTGAGCTGGCCCCACGGAGCCTGCTCCTGACGGGACAGCGCCGCAGCGCATGACAAACCCCGCCGGCATCATCATCACCGCGGCATACGATGTGGATGTCCCATTCATGCAGCTTGGAGCGACATGGCTGGGACATCCACGCCGTATAGACGGCGGGGGCAGCAGCCCCCAGGCCGGATCGCCAGCCACCACAGCCACGGCCATCACTCCACGGACATCTGCGCCGGGCCATTTCCTGGGCCACGCGACAGGCACACGATATACCGTTCGTTGGCGTCTATATTGGAGATTATGCGTTAGACAGATGTGATGGCAGGAGGACTTTCGGTGAATCAGCATATCCTGCTGCCACGCGAGGTCACCGCAGATCGGGTGCACGACGTGCTCGGTCAGCACGTGCTCGCCGACGGCTTCAGGCTTGTCTACGACACCCGGGCCAGCCGCGGCTCCTGGATGGTCGACGCGCAGTCCGGCGAGAAGTACCTGGACCTGTATACGTTCTTCGCGTCTGCGCCGCTGGGATCCAACCCGCGCGGGCTGGCCGACGACCCGGACTTCATGGCCGTGCTAGCCGAGGTGGCGGCGAACAAGCCGGCCAACCCCGACATGTATACCACGCACTATGCGCAGTTCGTGGAGACGTTCGCCCGGGTGCTGGGGGTCCCGGCCTTGCCGCACCTGTTCTTCGTCGAGGGCGGGGCGCTGGCCGTCGAGAACGCGCTCAAGACCGCGTTTGACTGGAAGAGCCGGCGCAACGAGGCGGCCGGCCGCCCGGCCGGGCTCGGCACCAAGGTGCTGCATCTCACCCGCGCGTTTCACGGCCGGTCCGGCTACACGCTGTCGCTGACCAACACCGACCCGGGCAAGACCGACCGGTTCCCCAAGTTCGACTGGCCCAGGATCGACGTGCCTGCGGTCCGGTTCCCGCTGGCGGACCACCGTGACGAGGTCGAGCGGGCCGAGGCCAGGGCGCTGGCCCAGGCCCGGGCGGCGTTCGAGCGATTCCCGCATGACATCGCCTGCTTTATCGCCGAACCGATCCAGGGTGAGGGCGGCGACAACCACATGCGGCCCGAGTTCCTGCACGCCATGCAGGCGATGTGCCGCGAGGGCGAGGCGCTGTTCGTGCTCGACGAGGTGCAGACCGGGGTCGGGATAACCGGCACCGCATGGGCCTACCAGCAGCTCGGCCTCGAGCCGGACATCGTAGCGTTCGCCAAGAAGGTACAGCTCGGCGGCATCATGGCCGGCCGGCGCGTGGACGAGGTTGTCGACAACGTGTTCGCGGTGCCCGGCCGGATCAACTCGACCTGGGGCGGCGGGCTCGCCGACATGGTTCGTTCCCGCAGGCTGCTGGAGATCATCGATCGCGACGGGCTGATCGAGCATGCGGCGCAGGTTGGCGACTGGCTCCTCGGCGAGCTGGTGGCGCTCGGCGAGCGGCACGCCGGCCTGGCCTCGAACGTCCGCGGTCGCGGGCTCATGTGCGCGTTCGACCTCCCGGACGCCCGGGTCCGCGACGTGGCGCAGCGGCTGCTGCAGGAGGAGCATGTTCTTGTGCTGCCGTGCGGAGAGCGCTCGATCCGGTTCCGGCCGGCCCTGGACGTCACCGAGCCTGAGCTCGAGTTCGGGCTGGCCGCACTGGACCGCACCCTGACCGCTCTGGCCCGCTGACGAACAAGGGCCCGATGACAAACAAGGAAGGCACCGATGGATCAGCGCACCGTCTCCTCCGTGATCGCCGGCCGGCCGGTGGCAGGAGCCCCGGGAGGGCGGATCCGGTCCACCAACCCGGCGCGGCTCGACGAGGTGATCGCCGACGTCGCGCTGGGCGATGCGGCGCTGCTGGTGACCGCGGCCCAGGCGGCGCGCGACGCGCAGCGGGCGTGGGCGGACGTGCCCGCGCCGGTGCGCGGCCGGGCGATCGCGCACATCGGCCGGCTGGTGGAGGACAACAAGCAGGCCCTGGCCGCCCTGGTCACCCGCGATATCGGGAAGCCGTACCCCGAGGCGCTCGGCGAGGTCCAGGAGATCATCGACACCTGCGACTTCTTCCTGGGCGAGGGCCGGCGGCTGTACGGCCAGACCGTGCCCAGCGAAATGCCGGACAAGCAGCTGTTCACGTTCCGCAACCCGGTCGGCGCGGTAGCGGTGATCACCGCGGGAAACTTCCCGGTCGCGGTGCCCTCCTGGTACATCGTCCCCGCGCTGCTGTGCGGCAACACCGTCGTGTGGAAGCCGGCCGAGTACTCGGCGGCCGCTGCGGACGCGTTCCACGAGCTGTTCTGCCGCGGCGGCGGGCTGCCGCCCGGCGTGTTCAACGTGGTCTACGCCGACGGCCCGAACACGTTCGCCGGCCTGGAGCAGGCCCTGGACACGGGGCTGATCGACAAGGTCGGGTTCACCGGATCCAGTGAGGTCGGCGCACGGATCGGCGAGCTCGCCGGCCGGCACCTGCAGTCGGCCTGCCTGGAACTGGGCGGGAAGAACCCGATGGTCGTGACCGCCAACGCCGACGTCGACCTCGCGGTCGAGGGGGCGCTGTTCGGCGGGTTCGGCACCGCCGGGCAGCGGTGCACATCGCTCGGCACGGTGATCTGCCACGAGTCGGTGCACGACGAGTTCCTCACCCGCTTCGCCGAGGCGACAGCGGCGGCCGCGGTCGGCGACCCGTTCGCTGACGTGCTCTACGGACCGATGCTCGACATCCGGTTTGCGATGCGCTTCGAACAGTTCCTGGCCTGGATCGGCCCGCAGCACAAGGTCATGGGCTCGTCGGGCATCGGGCGGATTACCGCGGCCAACCCGCGGGCCGGCTTCGTCGGCGACCCGGAGGCGGGCATCTTCTGCCACCCCACGATCGTCGACGGGGTGCGCCCGGGCGACGAGATCTTCGACCGGGAGACGTTCGGGCCGCTGGTCGGCGTGACGACCTACCGGACTCTGGACCAGGCGGTCGAGCTAGCCAACGCCCCCGGGTACGGGCTGTCGTCGTCGATCTACACCAGCGACGCCACCGAAGCGTTCAGGTTCCGGCGCGGAGTGTCGGCCGGGATGGTCAGCGTGAACAACTCGACCTCAGGCGCCGAGGCCCACCTGCCCTTCGGCGGGAACGGCAAGTCCGGCAACGGCTCTCGCCAGTCGGGCCAGTGGGTGCTCGACCAGTTCACCCGGTGGCAGGCCCTCAACTGGGACTACTCAGGCCGGCTGCAGAAGGCGCAGATGGACGTGGCCGATCTCATGCCGGACCGCGACTTCCGGCTGCGGGGGGTGCCAGGGGGGTCGCCCCCCCGTGGCTAGCACTGTGACCGCGGCAGGGCGGGTGGGCGCAAGGCAGGCAAGGTGACTACGCCAGCGGAGCTCGACCGGCACTTCAGGGATGGCGCGGGCGGCCTGCCGGGCGGCCCGGCGCGCGCTGACCCGGCCGCGCCGGTGCGCGTCGGCAGCCGGCTGGACGGCACCACTCTGCTGGCCATCTTCGACGCCCAGGCGGAGAGTCGGCACCTCGATTTCGCGGCCCGCTGGATGCAGCAGCAGGGCGGCGGCTACTACACGATCAGCTCCGCCGGCCACGAGGGCAACGCCGCGCTCGCCGCGGCGATGCGGCCGAACGACCCGGCGTTGCTGCACTACCGGTCCGGCGGGTTCTACTGCGCTCGCGCCCGCCAGGTACCCGGCGTCGACCCGGTCCGTGACGTACTGCTCGGGGTGGCGGCGTCCGCGGACGAGCCGATCGCCGGCGGTCGGCACAAGGTGTTCGGCCGGGCCGAACTGGCCATCGTCCCGCAGACGTCGACAATCGCCTCGCACCTGCCCCGCGCGCTCGGCGTCGCGCTGGGCATCGGCCGGGCTACGAAGCTGGGAGTGGCGTGCCCGTGGCCGCGTGACGCGGTAACGCTGGCCTCGTTCGGCGACGCCTCGGCCAGCCACTCCACCGCCGTTGGCGCGATCAACGCCGCCTGCCACACCGCCTATCAAGGGATCCCGGCCCCGCTGCTGCTGGTCTGCGAGGACAACGGGATCGGGATCAGCGTGCCCACCCCGCCGGGATGGGTGGCGGCGTCGTTCGGGGCCCGGCCGGGCCTGCACTACCTGGCGGCCGACGGCTGCGACCCGGTCGCGACCTACGACGCGGCGGTCCGGGCGGTCGGCCTGGTCCGGTCCCGGCGGCAGCCGGCGTTCCTGCACCTGTCGGTGGTCCGGTTCCTCGGCCATGCGGGCAGTGACGCGGAGGCGGCCTACCGCGCGCCCGCTGACCTGGCCGCCGACCTCGCCCGTGACCCGCTGGTAGCGACCGCGACCGTCCTGGTCGGCTCCGGCCTGCTGACCCCGGCCGAGGTCGTCGCCCGCTACGACGCGATCGGCGAGCGGGTCCGCGGCGCGGCCGAGCGGGTCCTATCCAGTCGGCCGCTGGCCAGCGCCTGGGAGGTGATGGCCCCGCTGGCGCCGCGTCATCCCGAGCGGGTGGCCGAGCGCGCCGTCGCTGGCCCGGACCACCGGGCGGCCGCGGGCGGCCCGGTCACCCTGGCTCAGGCGGTCAACCTGGCGCTCGGCGAACTGCTCGGCACATACCCGGGCATGTGCGTGTTCGGCGAGGACGTAGGGCGGAAGGGCGGCGTGTACGGCGTGACCAAGGGGCTGCAACGGCAATTCGGGTCGGCCCGCGTCTTTGACACGCTGCTGGACGAGCAGTCGGTCCTCGGTGTCGCGCTCGGCGGCGGGCTGACCGGCCTGCTGCCGGTGCCCGAGATCCAGTATCTGGCGTACCTGCACAACGCCGAGGATCAGATCCGCGGCGAGGCCGCCACCCAGCAGTTCTTCTCGGCCGGCCAGTTCCGCAACCCCATGGTGGTGCGGGTCGCCGGGTACGCCTACCAGAAGGGATTCGGCGGGCACTTCCACAACGACAACGCGATCGGAGCGCTGCGCGACATCCCCGGACTGGTGATCGCGTCACCGGCCCGGCCCGACGACGCGGCCGCGATGCTGCGCACCTGCCTGGCGGCCGCGGCGGTAGACGGCTCGGTGTGCGTCTTCCTCGAGCCGATCGCGCTCTACCACACGCGCGACCTGCATGACGACGGCGACGGCGGCTGGCTGGCGGCCTATCCCGCGCCGGACGCGCACGTCCCGGCCGGACGGGCGCGCAGCTACGGCGACGGAACCGACCTCACCATGGTCACGTTCGGGAACGGGCTGCGCATGAGCCTGCGGGTCGCCCGCCGGCTCGCGGCACGCGGAATCGGCGCGCGGGTGGTCGACCTGCGCTGGCTGGCCCCGTTGCCGCCGGCGACCTGCTGCGCGAGGCGCGGCAGACCGGGCGGGTGCTGGTCGTGGACGAGACCCGGCGCACCGGCGGCGTCTCCGAGGGCGTGGTCGCCGCCCTTACCGACGCCGGCTATGCGGGCCTGATCGCGCGGGTGACCAGCGAGGACAGCTTCGTCCCGCTCGGCCCGGCGGCGAACGCGGTGCTGCTGGATGAACCCACGATCGAGAAGGTAGCCGTCAGCCTCCTGCACGCGGGCTGAGCGCGCTAATGAGCACAGGAAAGTTTGTACCGCAGCCGGGGGATGTATTCGTGCCATTGCCGGGGCGTAAGACCTCCGGCTGTGGCGCATATCCGGTTGATGGCGTACTGAACGTCGAGGTTCCACAGGCGGGTGGTTCCGTCATCGCTGCCGCTGGCCAGGGTGTGCCCGTCCGGGCTGAACGCCACCGAGTCGACGGGGACGGTACCGCTGGTCAGCGGTTGGCCCAGTGGTTGCGGATCGGCGGCCTTGGCGACGTTCCACAGCCGGGTCATGCCGTCGAAGCTGCCACTGGCCATCATGGTCCCGTCGGGACTGAACGCCACCGAGCCGACTTGGGCGCCCCCCGCCGATGAGGGGCTGGCCGAGCGGCCTGAGGTACGTGAGTTCGGCGGCGTTCCACAGCTGGATGGTGCCGCCGTAGTCTCCGCTGGCCAGCGTGCGGCCATCGGGCCTGAACGCCAGGGAATAGACGCCGCTGCCCCCGCCGATCTGGGCCTCGCCGAGCGGCTTCGGATAGGCGGGGTCGGCGACATCCCAGAGCCGGAGCGTACCTGCGTCGTCGCCGCCCGCCAGCGTCGCCCGTCGAGGCTGAACGCCCACCGAATTGAAGCCGACGGCACTGCCCGTCAGGACCGTCTGCGGAAGGGTCCACAGCTGGATAACGCCGTTGAGGTTTCCGCTGGCCAGCGTGCGCCCATCCGGACTGAACGCCACCGCTTCGACGGCGCCGGTGCCGCCCGTAAGGGGCTGGTCGAGCGGAATGGGATGGGCGGGATCGGCGACATTCCATGGCTGGATGATGCCGTTAAGGTTCCCGCTGGCCAGCGTATGCCCGTCCGGACTGAACGCCATCGATTCGACGGCTGCTCCGCCGGTCGAGTCCGAGGTGAGCAGCCGCGGGTGCGCGGGATCAGTAACATTCCACAACCGGATCGTTCCGTTGTAATCGCCGCTCACGAGCGTGTGTCCATCGGGGCTGAAGGCCACCGATTGGACGGTGGCCGTGCTGCTGGTCAGGCTCGGGCCAAGCGGGCGCGGGCGGGTGGGATCGCCGACATTCCACAGCCCGAGCGTGCCGCCGAAAGCGCCGTCGGCCACCGTGCGCCCACCCGGACCGATCGCTACCGAATAGACTGCGGTGTTACTCGTGCCGATCACGGTCTGGCCGAGGGGGCGCGGGTGCGCGGGGTCGGCGACATCCCACAGCGTTATGGTCCCGACACCGGCCGAACCGCGGACGCCGCCTCCGACCAGCACATGGCCGTTCGGGCTGAACGCCAGCGAATTAATCGATTGATCGGTGGTTAGGAGCTGGCCGAGAGGCTGGGAGTGGACGGGGTCCGCGACGCTCCACAGCCGGACGGTATCGTCGCTGTCACTGCTGGCCAGTATGTGCCCGTCCGGGTTGAACGCCATCGTCATGATGCTGTCGGGCCCGCCGGCCGCGTTTTCGCCGGGGCCGCTGCTCAAGGGCTGGCCGAGAGGCCTGGGGTGCGCAGGGTCGGTGACATTCCACAGCCGGATCGTGCCGTCAGAATTGCCGCTGGCCAGGGTATGCCCATCGGGACTGAACGCTACGGCGTTAACGAATCCGGCGTCAGCGCCCAGGGTCGAGGGCAGGGGCGTGTTTTCGGTGGCCAGCAGGCGAGAGGCGAGGTCCCGGGTGGGGTTGATGCGGTAGGCGGCGAGGTCGAGCCGTGCCGCGAGCGATGTGTCGCTGTTGCCGGACTGGAGGGCCTCGGCGATTACCTGGTTGTAGATGGCCTGGTCGCGTTGCTGCACCGCGGCGGAACGCTGATGGAAGGCGACGGCCGATGCCACTATCGCCAGTACGGTCAGCATCGCCAGGGCCGCGAAACCGCTCCGCCGCCACCGGAGGTTCTGGCGCGCGGCGTGGTGCGCGGCCCCGAGGAACGCCCTGCCGATAGGCGGCAGCGGCGGATAGCGGGTGGGCGCGTTCTCCCAGCGAGTGACGGCCGCGTCGATAGCAGCGAGCCGGCCCGGCCGGTACAGGTACGAGGGGTCCCGGCCGTTGGTCTCCCATGTTTGAGCGTCGGTGACGACCTGGCCGTGTAGGGCGCGGTCGAGCTGGTTGTCTCCGAGCCAGTCCCTGAGTTGCTTCCAGGCCTGAAGCAGGATGTCGTGGGATATCTCGACGCTGTCCTCACCGAGGACGAGCAGGCGCTGGGCGCTGAAGACATCGATGACCGTATTGATGTCCGCCACCGGTACTCCCAGTGAGCGCAGTTCGGCCCCGCTGCATCTGCGGCGCTCGAACTGGCCATCCAGGGTAATCGTGGTGAGCTGGGTGAACACCAGGCGCGCCGCGTCCTGCTGCTCGCTGCCAAGGGAGCTGTAAGCCGCCTCGGCACTGCGGTTGACCGCATCGGCGGCTCCGCCCGCGCGCCGGTAGGCGCGCAGAGTCAGCCCGGTACCCTCGCGGCTTTCCCAGGTAGCGGCCATTGCCTGAGACATCAGTGGCAGCACGCCGCTCCCCATCCTGCCCCAGGTACCCTCGCGCAGTTCCGTGATCACGGCATCGACCACGGTGGGCTCGACTATCAGGTCCGCCTCAGCCGCGGGACGGGTCATCGCTAGCCTCAGCTCGGCCTCGCTCATCGGTCCGACCGTGAACGGTCCGGCGTCGAGCGCAGCCTTCAACGGCGGGTAAGCGATGAGGCGGCCGAGGAAATCGGCACGGACCGCGGCGATCACGAGCGCCGGCGGGAGTTGCCGCGGGCCGGCCGGTACGGTTGCCGCCGCATACAGCGCGGAGATGAACGCCTCCCGCTCCGCCCGGCTGGCGTCGGTATCCTCTCCGGCGGTGAACAACTCCTCGAACTGGTCGACCACCAGCACGAGGCGCGGCGCGCCCGCCGCGGTGTGAGTCGAATCGGCCGGCGGCCTACTCGCATCGCGGCCAGTGGCCGTTCTGACGGCCAGCTCGACCAGCGTCGGCGTCTCACCTGGGAGTACCGCGAGCGAGCGGTAGACCGAATCCGGATCCGTGCTCGCGACGTCAGCCAGCTCCCTCGCCAGGCGCCGCAACGGGCTGGCCGTAGGCCGGATCACCCGCCGCGGCCACCGTTCCGACCCCGGCCCTAGGGCCCCGCTCGCCAGGTGCGACATCAACCCCGCCCGTAGCAGCGACGACTTGCCCGCCCCTGACTCCCCGGTCACCAGCAGTATTCCCGCCTGGCCGAGCGCTCCGCCAGCCGCCGCACCAATTGGGCCACCAAGTCGCCGCGCCCGTAAAAAACCTTCGCGTCCTGTTCCTGGAATGGCATCAGCCCTAGGTAAGGACAGCCTTCCCACGTGCTCCTGGCCGGTGTCAGCGCCAGGGTTTCAGCCGCCTGCCCCCGGATGGCCGCCAGCGCCTCGGCGGCTGGAGCGCGGCCGCGCGCGGCCGCCACGAACGAAGCATGCGCCGTCCCGGCCAGGCCGAGCGCACCCGCCAGCAACTCGGCCGTCTCCTTGCGGGCGGTACGGTTGACGCCTCGCTCCAGGTCACTGACGGCCCGAGGGCTCAGGCTGGCCGCCTCCGCCAGTTCCTCCTGCGTCAGCCTGGCCTCGGCTCGCAGTTGCCGCAGCAGACCGGCAAATCTCAGAGCAGGCTGTTCTGCCATTCCGGCGTCTCCTCTGCAGGCCCTGCTCCTGCCACGGGCCGGCTGGCGCCGCGCGGAACTGTGTATATCCAGGGTAGCCAGGCCCAAATGTCCATGGCCATGACAAATTTCCCGGATTTTCGGCCGGCCCAGGGGTTGGCGCTCGACACGATCCTGTGACCCTTCACGTGACTTCTCATGTGAGCTCGCATGTGTGGTGATCAGCCTGGCCGTCGGTCATCGTGAGACCAGCCAGCGACCGGGAGCCCGGTCAGCTTCGAGCCGACGGGAGGACCAGATCATGAGCGATAAGGCGGGGCCGGAGGGCGCTTTCCCGGTACGCGATCATGCGCCGGCGGCAGATCTGGTGCTCGGTGCCAGGAACGGCGATCAGCAGGCGTGGGATGCGCGGTGGACCGGTACGCCCCGCTGATCTGGTCCATCTGCCGCATGCACCGGCTAAGCGATACCGATGCTGAGGATGTCGGCCGGAGCATCTGGCTGCACCTAGTGAGCCAGCTCGACGGGGTCCGTGATCCGGCCGCGCTTGCGGGCTGGCTGACCATCACGACCCGGCGCGAGTGCGCCCGAGTCCTGCGTATCAGGCCGGGAGCGGAGATTGCCGGGTACCTGCCGGAGATCGAGAACATCCCTGCGGCGTTGCGCGAGGCGCTGACGGCGCTGTCTCCGGCCTGCCAGCAGATGATCAGCATGCTTGCCGCTGACCCGCCGGTGCCGTACGCCGAGATAAGTGCCAGGCTCGGCATTCCGGTAGGGAGCATCGGCCCCATCCGAGCACGCTGCCTGGAACGTGTGCGCCGCCACCCGGCCGTCGTAGCCCTGATCGACGCTGAAAGCAGCGCCACAGGTGATCGCGCCTCTGCCACTACGGGCTCACGCACATGCGCACTATGAAAGCACTGGCAGCGGCAGCAGTAACGATCCCATTGCTCGCCGCGTGCGGATCCTCATCTCACATCGCCCGCCAGCCGGACCCGCCCGCGTATTCCACCCGGCAGTCACCAGCTGCATGACCTGCGCGAAGCGGTATTGGTCTGGGCGGCCAGGTACGGCCAGCGCGCGTGGCTGCGCCAGCTGGATCCACCGGCCGGCGGCGAGATGGAAGAGGCCGTCTTGCGCACGATCGCGCGGCTGGACGGCACCCCGTTCCCGTCCACGGCCCGGCTCGCCTCACGGTGGCTGGCCGGCCGGGTTCCAGCCCGGCGGCGCCAGGCCGCCCCCGCGGATCTGGAGACGGCCTTCTGCGCGCAGGTACTGGCCGCCACCTACCAGGCCATGGAACTGCTGCCCGGCGGTCGCCCGCCAGGCTGGTACGACCCGGGCCGATTCTGGAGCGGCGACCATCTCGGCCTGTCCCCCGGGTACCGGCTCGGCGGCGAGATCGGCGTGCACATCCCGCCCGGCACGGCGGCCCGGGCGCATACCCCCGCCGCCGGCTGATCCTCGCGGCCAGCCGTCAGCCGCTGGCCCGGAAATCGTTCGATGCGCAGGCCCCCCGTCGGGCACCATAGCAGGCTGGCTGCTCGGAACGGGGGACAGATGACCTTCGCCGCTGACCCAGGAAATCTCTAGCGCCGGCTGTCCCCGATCCGGACCCTCGCTCGTCTTCACCGCAAGACCTAGCGAAAGGACCATGATGAGTCACGTCATCGTCATCGAGTTCGTGTCCCTGGACGGAGTCATGCAGGATCCGGACGGAAACGAGGGATCCAGGCAAGGAGGATGGGCGCTCCGGTACGGCCCGGAGGCGGTCGCCGGTGACCCGTTCGGTCTCAGCGAGGTACTCGAGACCGGGGCCCTGCTGCTCGGCCGTCGCACCTGGCAGATGTTCGCCGGCATCTGGCCGGGCCGTGACGATTCGTTCTCGGCCACGATGAACGCCATGCCCAAGCTCGTGATGTCACGGTCGCTTGAGCACGCCGGCGGCTGGCAGAACTCCGCCGTGCTGCGCGGCGACCTGGTAACGGAGGCGGGAAAGCGCAAGCAGGAGCAGGACATCGTGGTCATGGGCAGCGCCAGCGTCGTCCACGCGCTGATGGCTGCCGACCTTATCGATGAGTACCGGCTCCTGGTGTTTCCGGTGGTACTCGGCGCGGGCACCCGCGTGTTCCCCGACGGCACCGCGCCGGCGGATCTGGCCCTCGTGTCAGCCGGGACCCGGGGCGCTGCTGCCCGCCTGGTCTACACCCGGTCCGCTAACTCCTGACGCGGCGAGATCGTCATAGCCCGGCGGCCGCTGCCTCCGGCGGTTCATACGGCGTGGATGTCCCAGCCATGTCGCTCCAGCTGCATGAATGGGACATTCACATCGTATGCCGCGGTGCTGATGATGCCAGCGGGGCCGGTGGCGCAGCAGCGGACGGCCCGCCGCACCAGGTCGGCACCTTCCGCCGTCGAAGACTCCTGGGTCAGCGAACTTCGGTGTACTCGCTGCGGTCCAGCTGCACGACGTTGGTGTAGTCGCTGCCCTCCGGCTCTGCAACGTCGGCGTACTGGCTGCTGTCCAGCTGCACAACACGGAAGCTGTGCCCGGAGACCAGCTTGCGCAGGTGCCGCATCCCGCTCACGCCCGCGATCGCGACAGCTATGGCAGCAGCGAGGATCGAGCCGCCAAACAGCGCGAGGCCGCCGACAACGTTTCCCAGCAGCATCATGACCACCCCGGCCAGCAGAGCCACGGGCATAGCCGCCACCAGCAGCAGCGCGAGCAACGTCACGGCGATCACGGCCCTGGCCGACTTGTCCGCCGTCCGTTCCGCGTACCAACTGGTCATCACGCTCACCTCTCGAGGCTCAAGCCCTTCCAAGGACTGGGCTCAGCCAACACATATAACGCGATATGCCGCGTTTCTACATTCAACTCACCTCACGATCAGAATCATCCCGTTACCGTCTAGCGCGCTGACGGTGTGGCAGCCGTCTGGCTTCACCGGTCGTGGCCTGGGATCGGCTCCGCTAGCGCCGCTCGCGAGGAAGGTGCCTGGAAGGGATCGGCGAAATACTGGGTCTCGTGCGTAACCAGGTCACCGGTGAACTCCATGACGCTCACCGAGTAGACAGGCACACCGTCATAGGTAATGATGCACTCGCTCACCCACAGGTCGCCACTGCCCAGAATCCGCAGGACGGTGAAGTGGCGATCGGCCGGGTGCCCGCCGCGTTGCGCTTGGATCTTTGACCGGCTCCGGAAGCGCTCCCCGGACTGCGGGTAGTCCAGGATCGCGTCGTCAGCATAGATCGCGTGTTCAATGTCGATCTCGCCGAGCTCGGAGGCCTGCCAGTGCTGCTCGAGCCCGGCCCGGGTCCTGGCGTCACGATCCGTTGTACCGTTCACCGAGATCCCCCTGGCGGCAAGGATCTCGCCACCGAACGTCCCGGATCTCGCTTGACCGAAGGCCGGCCGCGCTGCTTGGTTCGGCCGGGTACATCAGCGTCCCCGCTGGGCTTGTGCCGTCTCATGATTCCTCCGTGGCCATGACTGAGCCCCTGCCGATTCAGTCTCCCGGTTCATAATCGCGCGGCGCGCGGGTTACGGCGCGGCGGGTTCGGCCCGTTGCCTGCGCAGAACGTATCGCTGGACCTTGCCGCTGGGCGTTTTCGGCAGCGCATCGACGAAATGCACGCGGCGCGGATAGGCGTGCGCGGCGAACTTGTCCTTGACCAGCTGCTGGAGTTCGCCGGTGAGTTTCTCGGTGTCCTGGCTGGCGTCACGGAGGACCACGAAGGCCTCGATGACCTCGCCGCGCAGCTGGTCCGGCACGCCGATGACCGCGGCCTCGACCACGTGGTCGTGGGTTACCAGCACGCTTTCCACGTCAAAGGGCCCGATCCGGTATCCGGCCATGATGATCACGTCGTCGTCGCGGGCCGAGAAGAAATAGTGCCCGTCCGCGTCGGCGTACCCTGCATCGCCGGTCAGCCACCACTGCCCGCCGGGGGTGAAACGCTCGGCGCTGCCGGTGTCGCCGTGGTAACGAACGAAGTACCCCAGCGGGCTGGCGGTCATGTCGACCGCGATCCGTCCGGGCGTCCCGGCGGGCGCCGGCTCGTCGCGGTCATTGTCAAGGACGGCGCAGCTGAAGCCGGGCAGCGGCTGACCCATGGATCCGGGCCGGACCTCGGTGCGTACCTCGTCATGCCACCCATTGACGATCAGCATGCCGTGCTCAGTCTGGCCGTAGTGATCGCGCACGTCGGTGCCGAGCGCGACCCTGGACCATGCGACGATGTCGGGGGTGAGCGGCTCGCCGGCCGAGGAAGCCCGCCGCAGCCGGTAACCGGCGGGCTGGTCGTCGCTGGCGCGCAGCGCACGGTAGATGGTCGGCGCGGCCGCGAAATTGGTCACCCCGAACCGCTGGAGCACCTGCCAGGTCAGCCCGGGCGAGAATCCGGCGTGCAGCAAGATGCTGCGCATCCCAGCCGCCAGCGGCCCGAGGATCGCGTAGTACAGGCCGTAGGCCCAGCCCGGGTCCGCTGCGTTCCAGTACACATCCCCCGGCTGCACGTCCAGGCCGTACTCCATGTAGCAGCAGATCCCGGCCAGGGCCCGGACAGGGACCGGCACCCCCTTCGGGGCGCCGGTGGTGCCACTGGTGAAGATCAACACCAGCGGCGCCGCCGCACCGACCTTCGCGGGCGTCCCCACGTCGGCAGCATCGGCGGTCATCATCTCGGCCAGCGGCACATCACCCGGGCGGCTTCCGCCGCTGACGATGCGCCAGGGCGGCTCGGCGGGCATCCCGCCGACGGGATCCAGCTTGGCCCGCTGGTCCTCGTCGGTCACGACCACCTTGGCTCCGCTTCCGGCCATCCGGAACGCGATCGCGGGGGGCGCGAACGCGGTGAACAGCGGCACGTGCACAGCGCCCCGGCGCCAGATGCCCAGCAGCGCCACCACCAGGTCGGCCGACTTACCCATCAGCGTCGCCACCGCATCGCCGGGCCCCACCCCCAAGTCGGCTAGCCCCGCGGCAAACCTCGCCGACAACTCGCCGAGCTCCCCGAAGGTCAGGTCCCGGGACGACAGATCGGGCTCGACGACCGTGAAGGCCACGGCGTCCGCCCGATGACGATCGCACAACAAGATGCCCGGGCTGGCATCAGGCGACCCGTACTCGGCCGCAAGCTCGCCCACCCGCCGGTCCGCCGCCGCCCGGTCCATGAACCCCTCCCATCCCGCCGCACCGGCGCGAAACCCAGAAGGCCAGGCCAGCCGTGAAGAGATAAAACAACTGTAAGATCGCCCGGCTGCAGCCGCCAGGTCGCCCACGCACAAGCCAGGCGCCGATACTCGTGGGGCAGCCCTAGGGGGCCTGGCGTCGGGTCTGGCGAATGCCGTGTTCCTTGCGGCGGTAGTAACTGACCGGGTAAGCGAACGCTGCTATGGCCACCGCTATCGCCCAGAGGATGCCGACGATGAAAAGAACTTGTGGCTCGTCCTTGGCGATGACGCCGCCCGCACTCGCTGCGACCATCGCGGAAGGCACACCGGTGATGAAGATGCCGATCGCAACGCCGGTCAGCAGCGTGCGGCGGCCGTTCGACTGCGCTGGTTGCACCGGCGGCGTGCGGGACACAGGCCCGACGCGGGCGTCGACGCGCGCGTCGATTTCCCGGTCGACGCGCTCCAGGAAAGACTCGATCACCGCGTCGCTGTATTCGGGGCCAAGCGCCTTGTGCGCCGCGGCTGCGGCGCGGATCTCATCTGGAGAAAGCGGCGACGAGTTCCTCCGCGGTAAAGAACGCCTCCGCCGTGCCGTACGACGTGCGGAGGAGACAGCGAACCCGGAAACCAGAAGCAACTGGCTTGACCTCTTGGTTCTGAGCTGACCGTTCGCACGCAACGCGAACCACCCGCCGACTGCGGTTTTGCTGTCAGTTAAGACACGCCCGATAAATTCCGGGCGCGACGCTGCGTGATGTGAACGACCGACCCACTGATGTAGGCGACAAACAGCACCCCAACAAAGATGAATAGGATCTGCTGGAAACTCATAATACTCAAGGTGATGCCCCTCCCTTCATTCTGAAATTCTCCGATATGCGAGCCAGGCCAGCCCGAAGTTCGCGACAGCTCCCGCGCCGGTCAGCAGCGCCCAGCCCCAGTAGCCTTCGGTCAGGAGGATGACGGTCAGCAAGATCAGCCAGATACTGACGATCAGCCGAATGGTGATAGCGCGGCGCGGCTTGCGGTAATCCCATGCCAGATTCGGCTTCATCGCAGGCCTCTTTCCTCGCCTGTCCTCATTCTAGCCCCGATGTTCCGACGCAAAAGTCCCGAGCTGGGCGATTAGCGCCAAGGACGACGGCTAGCGGGTACCGGGCGTACCGTCGGGATATGAGGCACGGCATCGTTCTCGTGCCGCTGGCAGCGGCAGCCTTGCTCGTGGCGGCATGTACCAGTAACACTCACTCTTCGGCGCGCTCGCAGCCGCCGACAGCGCGGGCTAGCGCAGACCAGCCAGGCACGGCTCAGGCAGGTTCGGCCGCCTCGAACGGGTGTGCCGGGCAGCCGCCGGTCAGTCCGCTGCCCGTCTGGGCGCGATCCGGCTTCTCCCCGCCGGATCAGGCCAGGCCGCATGTGATGGGCGAGGCAGGCAACATCGTGGCGATCTTGTGGGCTGAGCGCGACGCGCTGCACTCCCCTTCGCTGCAAGACAGCAGCAACAAGATTCTCTGGGTATCCAGGATTCCGCTCGACGCACCGAACCCGCTGGTCATCAGGGCCACGCTGGCGGACGGCACCCGCACCGTGAGAGTGTCTGTGCCGGGCGGGCCAGGACCCTCGATCATCAACCTGCCGGCGCCCGGCTGCTGGACATTCCACCTGAACTGGTCCGGGCATACCGACGAACTCAAGCTGCGCTACGTGGCTTGAACGGGGTCGTGCCGCATGGCTTCCTGGTTGCGACCCGGCTTCCCCGGTGGAATCAGGTCCGCATCCTGCCCTCGCACGGTGGCAACCTTCGTGCTGATTCACGGCGGCGGGGACGTCGGATGGTACTGGCATCTGGTTGAGCAGGAGCTGCGGCAGCGCGGCCATGACACCCTCGCGCCCGACCTGCCCTGCGACGACGACTCGGCCGGGCTGGCCGAGTATGCCGACGTCGTAGTCGAAGCGATCGGCGGCCGCCGAGGCCTGGTCCTGGCCGCGCAGTCGTTCGCGGGGTTTACCGCGCCGCTGGTAGCTGCCCGGGTTCCCGTCGACATGCTGGTCCTGGTGACCGCGATGATCCCGGCCCCGGGCGAGGCTCCCGGCGACTGGCCCGCGAACACCGGCTTCGATGAGGTCATGCGCGAGCAGGCGCAGCGATACTCCGGTGCCGACCTGATCTACCACGACGTTCCCCCGCCGCTGGCCGAGCAGGCTCGCCGCTACGCGCGCGACCAGTCAGATACTCCCGGCCACGCCCCGTGGCCGCTGGATACATGGCCACCGGTGCCGACCCGGTTCGTCCTGTGCACCGAGGACCGGTTCTTCCCGCCCGAGTTCATGCGCCGCGTCGTAGCCGATCGTCTGGAGGTCGTTCCGGATGAAATAGCCGCTGGCCATGCCGTTGCGCTCAGCCGCCCAAAGGAGCTGGCCAGGCTGCTCGCCGGCTCAGGCGGCGGTGGCTTTTAAGACGTGACCGCAGGGTCGGCAGACCTGGGCCGTCAAGCTGGGCCACGTACGATACGCGGCCAGCCATGCTCATCACGAGCGCGAGGGTCGATCCGGTGACCAGGGGACCGGTGCCCGTGGCAAACGGCCCGTCGTCTGCCCGCAGCCGCAGGTCGGCTACATGGGTACGGCTGGCCACGGCGAAGTCGCGTCGGGCGAAGAAGTCGGCCCCGGGCGTCAGCGCGTCGACGCTCGGCGTCGCCGGTCGTCGTGCTCTATCTCGTGTTCCAGCGCTACCTCGTCCGCGGGCTCAGTGCCGGATCCATGGCTGGGATGTAGCCGGATCGCTGACGCGACCGTGCATCGATCGGAGGAAGGAACGACGTGAGGCTCGCCTACTCCACCCTCGCCTGCCCGGACGGCGACTGGAAGAGACGCTGGAATTGGGCGTCCGGGCCGGGTATGAGGGTGTCGAACTGCGTCTGATCGACGGTGAGCTGATCGATCCGGGTATGAGCGCCCAGGATCGCGGACGGGTGGCGCCGCCTGCGCCAGGGCGGGCCTGCCGATCGCCGCCGTGGACAGCTCGATCCGCGTCGCCGCCCCGGCGGATCCTCACGACGTTCTCGCGCAGATCAGCGCCTTCCTCGATCTGGCTGCCGAGTGGGGTGCGTCCACGGTCCGGGTGTTCGGAGATGAGCTTCCCGATGCAGGTGCTGCCCGGCAGGAGCGGCTGGCCTCTGCCGCCGGTGTCCGGTACCGGCGGCTCGGTCGTCATCGAGGCTGGTGAGCTCAGGGTGGCGGAGCTGGTCGACGAGAAAGGCGACGTCGGTGCGTACGGCGGTCGACCAGGAACATCTTCCCCGGCCGGCGCCACGGCGACCGCAGATCCCGCGGCTGTCGCCGACGCAGCGCATCAGGCTCAACTGGCGGACTTCCTCACCGCGCTGGACGGCGATGGGCGGCCGCTGGTCACCGGGGACCAGGCTCGCGCGAACGTGGCGGTGATCCGCGCCGTCTACGATTCTGCCCGTTCGGGGCAACCAGTCGTGCCAGCCCAGCCGCAGCGGAGCAGGAATGGCACTGGGGCCGACGGGGCTGGTCGTGCGGGATAAGCCGCAAGTCATGAGGCGATCCGGCCCGGCGGCCGCTGCCCTCGCCGTTTATACGGCGTGGATGTCCCAGCCATGTCGTAGTAGCTGCATGAATGGGACATTCACATCGTGTGCTGCTACCCGCTGCCTGGAAGGATGAGAGCCTATTACGAACTTTACGCTGGCGGAACGTTCTCGGCGGGGAGGACAGATGCGAGTTGGGCTGCACGCGCTGGGCATCGGTGCCGGCGCTCGTCCGGGGGTTATCCGGGCTGTTGCCATGGCGGCTGAGGCGGCTGGTTTCGCCACATTGTGGTCGGGGGAGCATGTGGTGCTCGTGGACCGGCCAAGGTCACGGTACCCGTACTCGGCTGACGGCCGGATCGCTGTCCCTGCCGACGCCGACTGGCTGGATCCTCTGCTCGGCCTGAGCTATACCGCCGCCGTGACCACGACGATCGGGCTGGCGACGGGCGTGCTGCTGCTGCCTGAGCACAACCCAGTGGTGTCAGCCAAGCAGGCCGCGACGCTCGATGTGCTGTCTGGGGGGCGGCTCACACTAGGGGTAGGAATTGGCTGGTCGGCTGAGGAGTTCGCCGCGCTCGGCGTCCCGTTCGCGCGGCGCGGACAGCGCACGGCGGAGTACGTCGCTGCCATGCGCACGCTATGGGCTGACGACGTCGCCTCGTTCAGCGGCGAGTTCACCCGGTTCGAAGCCGTGCGGGTCAACCCCAAGCCGGTGCGCGGTCGGCGCATCCCGGTCGTGATGGGAGGCAACAGCGATGCGTCACTCGAGCGCGTGGCAGCCTTCGGGGATGGCTGGTACGGCTTCAACCTGCCCGCCCGGGCGGTCGCCGGGCGGATCGCGGCACTAGCCGGGCAGTGCGCGCGGCGCGGCCGCAGCCTGCGCGAGCTGAGCGTGGCCGTGGCGCTAGCCGATGGCAGCCCCGGCATTCTCCCCGAACTCGCCGGGATCGGCGTGACCGAGTTCGTCGTGGTGGCCACGCCACCAGCCGAGCCGGCCGCCGCCACCGCCTGGGTGCAGGACCTGGCAGCCCAATGGGGCGTCACACCCGGGCCTTAAGCTGCCCGAGTGAGCGTATTTCCCGACATCGACGCATACGGTCGCCTTCCCGATCATCAGTGGCGGCCGTTCCTGGAACGCAGCGCGCTGACGCTCAGGGGCTTAGCTATGAGCCCACCGGGGCGATTCTGGCCGCCGCGACGACATCGCTGCGAGACACCTGGAGGTTCCAAGAACTGGGACTACCGTTACACGTGGGTGCTGCTGATCGACCTTGAGACCACGCAAGCCGCACGCGATTAGATACGCTCATGCTCGGTCGGCTCGGCCACGCTCCCCTCGAGCTGCAAGTCAGGCACCACCGGCTCCAGCCAGCGCGGCAGCCACCAGGCGTGCGCCCCGAGCAGTGCCATGATCGACGGCACCAGAGCCATCCGGACCAGGGACGCGTCGATGAGCACTGCGAACGCCATCCCGATGGCGAGCATCTTCACCGTCGGATCCGGGTCGATCACGAAGCTGGTGAACACGACGATCATGATGGCGGCGGCGGTGGTGATGACCCGGGCCGTCGCGCCGATGCCGATCGCGACGCTGCGATGCGCGTCGCGGGTGTCCAGCCAGGCCTCGTGCACCCGGGACAGCAGGAACACCTCGTAGTCCATCGACAGGCCGAACACGATGCAGAACACAAGCATCGGCACGTAGGCGGGTATCGGCAGCGTGGTATGCAGACCGATCAGGCTCGCTCCCCATCCCCACTCGAAGATCGCGACGATGACCCCGTAGGCCGCGCCGATCGACAAGATGTTGAGGATCGCGGCCTTGACCGCGATTATCACCGAGCGGAAGGCCACGGTCAGCAGAAGGAACGAGATCGCGACCACGGCGATGATCAGCCACGGCAGCCGGCTGGTGATCTGACGGGTGAAGTCGACGGCGCCCGCTGTGGCACCGGTGACGTAGCTGGTCGCGTGCTCTTTGGGCAGCACGTCATCGCGCAGCGTATCGACCAGGGCGGTGGTCTGCGTGGCCTGCGGCCGGGTGGTCGGGATGACGTTGAACACCGCAGTGGTACCGGCCGAGTTCACGGCCGCGGGCGTGACCGACGCGACGCCGGAGGTCTTGGCCACGTCGGACTGCATGGTGGACAGCAGCGAGCTGTTCGCGGAGCTGGACTGGTTCGGCAGCTTGACGACAACGGTCAGCGGCCCGTTCACCCCCACCCCGAAGCCCTGGGACATCAGGTCGTACGCCTGCCGGCTGGTCTGCGATGTGGGGTTCGTCCCGTTGTCCGGCTGGCCAAGCGTGATCGAGAACAGCGGGATCGCCAGCACGACGAGCACCGCCACGCTCAGCACCGCCCACGGCCATGGCTTACTGGTCACCATCCGCCCCCACCGGGCGAACGCGGTGTGCTCGTGGTGCTCCTGCGTCGCCGCCGCGGTCTGGGCCGCGTGCTCCTGCGCGGACAGCCCGGCCTTGCGCGCCCGGAACCGCGCGGGCAGCGCCCGTATCACGCCCCGGGCCAGCCCCATGAACGCGGGCACCAGGGTCAGCGCCGATAGCACGGTGACGATGACGACGATCGCCGCGGCCAGGCCGAGCGACCCGACAAAGCCGACTCCGGAGATGTACAAGCCCAGGACAGAGACCGCGACGGTGCAGCCGGCCACCACGATCGCGGCCCCGGAGGTGGCGGCGGCGCGCGCTATCGAGGGCACGATATCCATCCCGCTATCCAGCTGCTCCCGATGCCTGGCCACCAGGAACAGCCCGTAGTCGACGGCGACGCCGAGGCCGAGCAGGGTGGCGATGGTCGGGGCGGTGGTCGGGAACGTGACCGCGGCCGCGATCAGCCCGAGCAGCGCGAGCCCGGCGGTCACGCTGAAGATGGCCGACACCAGCGGGATCGCGGCCGCGACTAGCGAGCCGAACATGATCAGCAGCAGGACCAGCGCCAGGGTCAGGCCGATGACCTCGGATTTCAGGTCGTGGGTCGTCTGCCCGATCTGGCCTGCGCCGGCGCCGTATTCGACCTGCAGGCCGGCCTTGGTTGCGGGCGCCACCGCGTTGTTGAGCTTGTCTAGGTACGTCGTATCCAGCGAACTGGGATTCACGTTCCAGCCGACGGTGGCGTACGCGATCGTGCCGTCCTTCGACACCATCCCGGATGTGGCGGAGGAGAACGGGCTGACGGCCTTGATGACGTTCGCCAGCTTGGATACGTTACTGACCGCCTGATTGACCGCCGACTGCTGATCCGAGACCTGGCCGGTGCGGGCGCGGAAGACGATCTGTCCGCCGTAGCCGCCCTGCTGCGGGAACGTGCTGTTGAGCAGGTCGAGGCCGGCCGCGGAGTCGCTGCCCGACACCGAGTAGTTGTTGACGTATTCACCGCCGAACGCCGCACGCATGCCGAGCAGTCCGCCGAGAATGACCACCCAGGCAATGAGGAAGACCCAATGCCTCCTGGCCGCTAGGCCAGCGAGCCGTTCCAGCAGAATATTCACGTCTGCACCCCCATTTCCCGTACCGCGTCTGCGCCGCGGACGAGAAACTCCACCTTTACCGTACCGCCAGGCGCCCGTCTGGGACACCCGCAGCCAGGGCTACCGTGAACCGTGATGGAGGACCCGTGAGGCACCTGGGCATCCGCACCCGGGTCGGCGTCCTGGGTACCCGCTACACCATGGAAGGCCCGATCTACCCGCGCGTCCTTGCCGCTCACGGGATCGGCGCCGAGACCCCCGGCCCCGGCGACCGGCTGATGCTCAACGAGATCATTTTCGACAAGCTGGTGAACGGCCAGTTCACCCCCGCTTCCCGCGGCGAATACGTCCGGGTCATCGAGGACCTGGCCGCCCGGGGGTGCAACGCCGTCGCCCTGGTCTGCACCGAAATCCCGCTACTGGTCACCCCGTCCTGCTCCCCGTTGCCGATTCTGGATTCCACGCGCCTGCTAGCCCGGGCCGCGTTCGAGGTCGCCGTAGCCCGGGATCCTCTGCCCACCTGGCGCGGTGGCCCCTTCTGAGATGGACACCGAAGTCAGCTGACCGGCTGCCTGTCAGCCAAGGCGCTGCGCCTCTACGACGGGCTCGGTCTGCTGTCGCCCGCCCGCGTCGACGAAATTTCCGGGCAGACTGTAACTACCACGCGGGCCCGACGATGACCCGCCCGATTGCGCCCGATGGAGATGCATTGCGAGCGAAGATCTTCTTCATCACTCTGGCCGTGGACAATCTCCACCGGTCAGTTGCCTTCTACCGTGACGGTTTGGGCTGGCCGACCGAAGGCATCGTCGGGCAAGAGTTCCACGACGAGGTTACTGGCGCTGATGGAACGATTGCTTTCTTCAAGCTCGACGGGGGCCTGCTGCTCGGCGTGTACGAACGGGCCAACCTGGCCAAGGACGCCAGCTTGCCGTCCGGCCCGCCCAGCTCTACCGAGTTCAGCCTGGGCATCCCCGCTGAATCACAGGCAGAGGTCGACAATCTGCTCCGGCAAGCCGAAGCCGCTGGAGGCACGCTCACCGCGCCCGCTCACATGCGCCCGTTCGGCGTCTACTCCGGGTATTTCACCGATCCCGATGGTCATCTCTTCGAGATCGCGTGGAACTCCAACGATTAGGACCGCAGCGGCGCCGCTGGGCGTTTGGCGACAGTCACGGCGCTGGCGGCTGCCGCGGTTGCCGTCGGCGATACCGTTTGGGAGCGATGCCGCCGACGCTGTTGTCCGTCATGGTGCGGACGGCTGGCGGGCTTGGCATCGGCCTGCACCGTCCGTCCGGCTGGGGAGATTGCAAGATGGCCCATCGCAAGAGCGCCGCGCCAGCGCGAAGGGCACGTTCGGCCAGGAATCCGACCCAGCGCATCAAGGCAAACGTTGCCACCCTGGCCCCCTTTTCATTCATCAGGACCGAGGAGCCGGTGACGATGAGGGCAGGGGACTGGGTCAGCCTGGCTGGCCTGGTGGTCTCGGTCGTCGGGTTCGCGTGGCGATCAGGGAGCTGATCCGTATCGCGCATGCGTCGGAGACGATCCGTGCGAGTCATCGCGTGGACCGGAAGGAGCCAGATCCGCTTGCTGGAGGGTCGTCGTCCTGAGGTCAGTGGGCGGTAGCTCGTGCTTATTGCTGTCAGGAGCCGTTGCTGGGTTGTCAGCAGGACGCATCGCCGAACCTGAGTTGTGGCGTACGCTCCCCGAAGGCGTCATAACCGTCGCAAGCTCGGCTGGCCTGCGATCACCGAGGATCGGATGGAGCTACGGATGATCACGCTCGTGCCACTGTGCACCATGACCCTGATGCTCGGCAAGGCAGTGGATGCCGGGAACACCCCCGGCGGGCAGCGCATGGTCGCCGAGATCACCAGCGCAACTGTGTCAGGCCGCCTGAGCGGCAGCGCGGCCGGCGGAGGCAGTGCCGACTGGTTCACCATGACCGCTGGCGGCCTTATTCTCCCCGACGTGCGCCTCGCCATCCAGACTGATGATCGCGCTGTGGTGCTGATACGTTACTCCGGACGGCTGCGGTTCGTCCCCGGCCAGGAATCCGTCGCATTCATCGCCCCGGTGTTTGAGACCGGGGATCCCCGCTACCAGTGGCTCAACGACATCCAGGCGGTCGGCAAGGGCGCCTTGTCCGCCGACTTGTCCCAGATCGACTATGAAACCTACGAACTCCGGTAACCCCCAACGATCTGCTGGAGAGGTCGTCACCGAGACGTTCGATTACGACGGTGGTCGGCAGGTCACGGTGTACATCCCGGCAGATCCGCCCGAGGCAGTCGTGTTCGCCGGTGACGGCCAGTTGATCTCGCAATGGGGCGGAGTCCTCGAGATGGCCGACGTACCGTCCACGATGATCGTCGGTGTTCACCGCCTGGCCGATGAGACGCTGCGGCTCCATGAATACTCACCGGGCTTTGACCCGGACCGGTTCGCGGCACACGAGGAGTTCTTCGTCGCGGACGTCCGCCGCTGGGCGAGGTCGCGATTCGGAGTCGCGCTGCCCGCCGATCGCACCGCGGTGTTCGGTGTCTCGGCGGGTGGGGAGCTGGCGCTCGCGATTGGGCTTCGGCATCCGGACGTCTACGGTGCCATCTTCTGCGCCTCGCCGGGCGCGGGTTACCGTCCGCCTGAGGTGATGCCGAGTCCGATTCCGCGCGCGTACCTCGTTGCGGGCACGCTGGAGCCGTTCTTCCTCGAGAACGCCACCCGGTGGGCGGTCGCGCTGCGCGATGCGGGTGCGGACGTTGTGATGACGGAGCGGGCCGGGTCGCACGGCGGTGCGTTCTGGCGCGAGGAGTTCCCGCTGATGATGGCGTGGGCGTTTGGACCGTGAGGCCGCGGCTTTGCCGTCACCCGGATCTGCGGGGGACTGCGGTTTCACCGGCCGTTAAGGACGTGGTGCGGATCTTCCCTGGGGGTGAGTCCAGCAGGTCGGCCAGGGGCTGCGGCGCGAGGATCCCGACCGCCAGCGGCCCTACCGGCTGCCCGCCGCGGGCGTGCTCAGCCCGCTCGCGTTCATCTTCGCGAACCTGCTCGTGTACTTCGCCGGGTTCAGTACCGTCCTCTGGCTGGAAGTGCTGATCGTCCTCGGCTTCATCGCGTTCGCCATCTACCAGGTCAGGCTGCCGGCGGCCCGCCGGACGGTCATCGACCCGCGGGCGGCGGCGTGGGTCCTGCCCTGGCTGGCCGGCCTGCTCCTGCTGTCCTGGCTGGGCCGCTACAACGGCTCGCCCCCCACGGTGTTCGGCGTGACCCTGCTGGCCACCAACCACCTCCCGAACTGGTGGGACCTCGCCGCCATCGCCGCGTTCAGCCAGGTCATCTACTACTGGGCCGTGCACAGCACCCTGCCCCACCAGCGCGTCAACGCGGCCGTGGAGCAAGTGGAGACCGAGGCGTCCGTCGAACTCGAAAAGTCGCTCGTCTGATACCTGGCGGCGGGGCTGGCCCGAACCCCGAAGATCCGGCCCGCGGACCGGGACGGGCAGCCAGAAGGTGCTCGGCCCGGTCCGCTGGCGGTTAGATCGGGCGGACTTCCTCGGCCTGGGGACCCTTCTGCCCCCGCCCGGCGGTGTAGGCGACCCGCTGGTTCTCCTGCAGGCTGCGGAAGCCGTCAGCCTGGATGGCAGAGTGATGGACGAACACGTCGGCGGTTCCGTCGTCGGGGGCGATGAAGCCGTAGCCCTTGTCGGCGTTGAACCACTTAACGGTGCCTTCAGCCATGTACTTCTCCTGTAGAGACGATCGTTCGGGAGGCACGTGTGTGCACCCCGGGTTGTCGCGACCGCCAGCCTGCCGGGAAGACCTGGCCGTGTACTCACGGCGCCCGCTGTCAGAAGTTCGCAGGCGCAGGTACACGTAACGAATTTCGACTACAACCAGAACCTATTAAACACCATGCCCGGCACCCCGCTGGCCAGACGGCAGTGCCCGGCTAGCGGAACTTGCTGGCCTGCCCGCTAGCGAGCGTACTGCGCTGGCATGGTCAGGCTGGCGCTCCCGGGTAGCCAGCGCAGGACCAGGAGGGCGATGTCGTCCCCGGGGTACTGGCGTCCGACCAGGTCGTGCATCGAGACGCAGACGTCTTCGGGCGGGCCGGGCGTCACGGCCTGGCACAGTCGGGTGAGGCCGTCGTCAACCGGCGGTGCCGGTCACGAGGTAGTTCCGGCGTCGGGGTCCTGACCGGATCCCGGCTGGCTCCCGGCCGGTATATTCGCGTCCAGCAGCGCGGTAGAGCCAGCCGGACGCGTGACCGCATCCTCGGTCCGCTCCCGCAGACGCTCGAGCGATTCGCCGTCGCCGAGCGGGACAGTGGCCTCCAGGCGCGCGCTGGCCTGCACCTCGGGCAGGTCCATGACCGCATCAACCAGGCTCGCCCGGCGGCCAGGAGTAATATGCCCGGCCGGCGCATGCAGCGACGCCCGCACAGTTCCGTCGGCTCCGGCGCTAGTTGTCACCTCAGCAGCCGCGACCGGCTGGTCGCCATCGTCCACTTCGACGTGCCGGCGTCGGTCAGGCTCAGTCATGGCGGGCGCCTCCTGGGATCGATCGCTAGTACCTGCACAGACCAGCGGAACCAGGCCTAATCCGCCCCGACGTGTCCCAGCCGGCCCGGACGCGCAACCGCTCCACTGCCACAGATCTCGCTCCCTCCCTGCCCCCCGCCGCCCAGGCTGAAACGGGTGCCTCTTCCCGTGGAGAAGAGAACGCCAGGAGCAGGTTTGGTGCGATGGCCGGGGGTAGGCGAGTCAGGGCCACAAGGCCGGAACCGGTTCGCCGGGAATCAGGAGGGCGGCAGATGATGACTCGGCGCGTGCAGCGGGCCACGGGGGGCCGGACCGTGCATGGCATCGACCGGATGGTGCGGAACGTGGAGACCGGGCGTTTCGAGCGCAGTTTGTCCGCGTTGACCGCGGCGGGCGCGCTGGTCACCGCGGCGGAGATCTTCTTCGAGCATGACAGCGCGAGCTTCGGCAACAAGATGATGTGGCTGCCGGTCGTGCTGGGCCCGGTGGGAGCAACGGCCGGCGTGGCCGGGTTTTTCAGCCGCCGGATGGCCAAGACGGCGCTGCCGGTGGCCTCGGCCGCGATCGTCGCCAACGGCCTGCAGGGCACATACTTGCATGCGCGCGGCATCGCCCAGAAGCCGGGCGGCTGGAAGAACGCCAGATACAACATGGAGATGGGGCCGCCGCTGCTGGCGCCCCTGCTGGTCACGATGGTGGGCGGCATGGGCCTGCTCGCCGCGGTCCTGCGGCGGGAAAAGTGACCCGCCGCGGCGCGGCGGAGGCGGACGACCGGTTTCCCGGGTTCGACCCGCTGAACCAGGCACCGCACTGGGATCGGGTCACGGCCGGCCTGATCGAGGCTAGGGTCCGGCCGTCCAGGCAGGTCACGTTCTTCACGAGTGCCGAACGGGCGTGTGCGGCTGCCCTGCTTGACGACCTGCTGGGCCAGCCCCGGGTGCCGGTCCTGCAGATGATCGAGGCCCGGCTTGCGGCGGGGGAGACGGACGGCTGGCGGTACGCGGACATGCCCGAGGATGCGCAGGCGTGGCGGGACACCCTGGCCTACCTCGACGCCGACGCAAAGGCCCGCTGCGGCACTACTTTCGCCGAAGTCGGCGAGGCAGACCGCCATCACCTGATCCAGGCCGTCCAGGAACTCGGCGCCGGGGACTGGCACGGGCTGCCGGCCGGGCACGTGTGGAGCCTATGGACCAGGTACGCCTGTACCGCCTTCTACGCCCACCCGGCCGCCTGGGCAGAGATCGGCTTCCCCGGGCCCGCGTACCCGCGCGGTTACAAGAACGCCGGCGTGGACAGGCTGGAGCCGTTCGAGGTGCGCGACGCGCGGCCGGCCCGGGACCCGGTCAAGGACGGCGCGTGATGGGCGTGCTGGATCGGGTGCGGGCGCGCAACGAGTCGGCCTGGCTCCTGCCGAACGACGGCACCAGGACAAACCACCGGCTCCGCCGGGACATGCGGTGGTTCGCCGACACCGACGAGATCGACCTGGTGATCGTGGGCTGCGGCGCGGGCGGTTCGGTCCTGGCCCAGCGACTGGCCCGGGCCGGCTGGACGGTGGCGGCGCTGGACGCCGGGCCGTTCTGGGACCCCGACACCGACTGGGTCAGCGACGAGGCGGGCTCGCACCACCTGTACTGGACCGACCCGCGGGTGATCACCGGCTCGGACCCGGTCCCGATGGGTTCGAACAACTCCGGCCGCGGCGTGGGCGGGTCGATGGTCCACTACGCCGGCTACACCCCGCGTTTCCACCCGAGTGACTTCATGACCGCGACCCTGGACGGCGTGGGCGCCGACTGGCCGGTCAGTTACCCTGAGCTCCGCCCGTACTACCAGGCGATCGAGGAGGAACTCCCGGTCGCCGGCGAGCGCTGGCCGTGGGGAGACCCGCACGGCTATCAGCACCGGCCGCACCCGGTGGGCGGGAACGGCGAGGTGTTCCTGCGCGGCGCGGCCAGGCTCGGGATCACCGCCAAAGTAGGCCCGGTCGCGATCGCCAACGGCCGGTTCGGGAACCGCCCGCACTGCATCTACCGCGGCTTCTGCCTGCAGGGCTGCAAGGTGAACGCCAAGGCGTCCCCGCTGATCACCCACGTCCCCGACGCGCTGGCGCACGGCGCCGAAGTGCGCCCCGATGCCATGGTGACCCGGGTCGCCGTCGACGAGCGCACCGGCCGCGCCACCGGGGTGCATTACGTCCGCCATGGCCGGGAGCGGTTCCAGAAGGCCCGGATGGTCGCTGTGGCCGGGTACTCCATCGAGACGCCCCGGCTGCTGCTGAACTCGGCCTGCGGCCGTTTCCCCGACGGCCTGTGCAACGACCTGGACCAGGTCGGACGGTACCTGATGGTCCAGGGCGCGCCGCAGACCGCGGGCCGGTTCGACGCCGAAGTGCGGATGTACAAGGCCCCGCCGCCCGAGGTGAGCACCGAGCAGTTCTACGAGACCGACCCGGCCCGGGACGCCAAGCGCGGATTCTCCATCCAGACCGTCTCGCCGCTGCCGATCACCTGGGCCGAGCACATTGCCGCCCAGGGGCACTGGGGCCAGGCCCTGCGCGAGTACATGAGCGACTACGTGCACTGGTCCTGCCTTGGGGCGCTGTGCGAATTCCTGCCCCGCCCCGGGAACCGGGTCACGCTGGCCGAGGAAAAGGACTCCTACGGCCTGCCGGTGGCCCGCATCTCCTACTCCCAGTGCGACAATGACCGGGCGCTGGCCCGGGCCGCGCAGTCGGTCATGGAAGACATCCTGTACGCCGCGGGCGCGGACGAGGTCATCACCATCCAGCGCTACGCGCACCTGGTCGGCGGCGCCCGGATGGCCGCAGACGAGCGGCACGGCGTCGTCGACCGGTTCGGCCGCAGCTTCGCGATCCCCAACCTCTACATCACCGACGGCAGCGTGCTCCCCACCCAGGGCAGCGCCAACCCCGCCCTCACCATCATGGCCCTCGCCGCCCGCACCGCCGACCACCTAGCCGCCAGGGCGTCCGGCGGCATGACCTGACCATCGACGGGCCATACCGGCCACGGAAGGACAAACATGGCACCGACAGTTGCCGACTACCTGCTCGAGCGGCTGCGCTCCTGGGACGTGCAGCATGTGTTCGCCTACGCCGGCGACGGGATCAACGGAGTCCTGGCCGCCTGGGGCCGAGCCGATAACAAGCCGCAGTTCGTCCAGGCCAGGCACGAGGAGATGGCCGCCTTCGAGGCGGTCGGGTACGCCAAGTTCACTGGCCGGGTCGGCGTCTGCATGGCCACCTCGGGCCCGGGCGCCATCCACCTGCTCAACGGGCTGTACGACGCCAAGCTGGATCACGTGCCTGTGGTGGCGATCGTGGGCCAGACCAACCGCAGCGCCATGGGCGGCTCCTACCAGCAAGAAGTCGACCTGCTCACGCTGTTCAAGGACGTCGCCAGCGAGTACGTGCAGATGGTGACGGTGCCTGAGCAGCTGCCCAACGTGCTGGACCGGGCCATCCGCACCGCACTGGCCGAGCGAGCCCCCACCGCGATCATCATTCCGGCCGACGTGCAGGAACTGGAGTACTCCGCGCCCACCCACGAGTTCAAGATGGTGCCCTCGTCGTTGGGGACCAGCTGGCCGGTCGTGGTGCCGGACGATGACGCGATCCTGGCCGCCGCCGAGGTGCTGAACGCTGGCTCGAAGGTCGCCATCCTGGCCGGCCAGGGTGCCCGCGGTGCCCGGCGCGAGCTGGAGGAGGTGGCCGAGCTGCTCGGCGCCGGGGTGGCCAAGCCTCTGCTGGGAAAGGACGTGCTGTCCGACGACCTGCCGTACGTGACCGGGTCGATCGGGCTGCTCGGCACCCGGCCGAGCTACGAGATGATGATGAACTGCGACACGCTGCTGACGGTGGGCTCGAGCTTCCCGTACACGCAGTTCCTGCCCGAGTTCGGCCAGGCCCGCGGGGTCCAGATCGACATCGACGGCAAGTTCATCGGGATGCGCTACCCGTACGAGGTCAACCTGGTCGGCGACGCGGCCGCCACGCTGCGGGCGCTGATCCCGCACCTGAAGCGGCAAGAGGACCGCGCGTGGCGGGAGGGCATCGAGGCCGGCGTGGCCCGCTGGTGGCAGTCGATGGACGCCGAGGCCGAGGTGGAAGCCGATCCGGTCAACCCGATGCTGCTCTTCCGTGAGCTGTCGGCCCGGCTGCCCGCCGACGCCATCGTCACCGCGGACTCCGGGTCGTCCGCGAACTGGTACGCCCGGCAGCTGAGGTTCCGCGGCGACATGCGCGGCTCGCTGTCCGGCAACCTGGCCACCATGGGTCCCGGCGTGCCGTACGGCATCGGCGCGAAGTTCGGCCACCCGGACCGGCCCGTCATCGTGTTCGCCGGAGACGGGGCCATGCAGATGAACGGCCTGGCCGAGCTGATCACGGTCAAGCACTACTGGGAACAGTGGGCCGATCCGCGGCTGATCGTGGCGGTCCTGCACAACAACGACCTCAACCAGGTCACCTGGGAGATGCGCGCGATGGAGGGCGCGCCGAAGTTCACCGAGTCCCAGCGGCTGCCCGACGTCTCCTACGAGGGCTTCGCCCGCAGCCTGGGCCTGGGCGCAATCGAGGTCAGCGAGCCCGGCCAGCTGGGCGCGGCCTGGGACCAGGCCCTGGCCGCCGACCGGCCCTTCGTGCTCGACGTGCGGACCGATCCCGACATCCCGCCCATCCCGCCGCACGCCACCTTCCAGCAGGCCAAGGATGCCGCCATGGCGCTGCTGAAGGGCGACCCGGACCGGTCGGGAGTGCTCAAGAAAGGCTTGCTGACCAAGGCCCGCGAGATCCTGCCCGGCAGCGGCGACTGACCGGCCGTGCGTGATGACGGGCCGGTCGTTCGTGACGTCACGACCGAGGTTTATGTCATCCCGACTGACGCGCCCGAGGCCGACGGGACGCTGGCCTGGGACACGACCGTCATGGTGCTGGCCTGCGCCCGGGCCGGGACGGCCCGCGGCATCGGCTGGACCTATGCGGCCGCCGCGGCCGCGGGCGTCGTCACCAGCGTGCTGGCCGGGGTCGTCACCGGCCGCAGTGCCATGGACGTACCCGGGGCGGCCGAGGCCATGGCCCGCGCAGTGCGGAACATCGGGCGGCCCGGGATCGCGGCGACCGCCATCTCCGCGGTGGACACGGCGCTGTGGGATCTCAAGGCCCGGCTCCTCGGCATCCCGCTTCCCCGGCTGCTCGGCCAGGCCCGGGACAGTGTTCTCGATCTACGGGAGCGGCGGCTTCACCAGCTATGACGAGCACCAGACCCGGAAGCAGCTGTCCGGCTGGGTGGACAAGGACCGCATTCCGCGGGTGAAGATCAAGATCGGCGAGAGCTGGGGCACCTGCGAGCAGCGGGACCTGGACCGGGTGGCCCTGGCCCGCGACGTCATCGGGCCGGACGCCGAGCTGTACGTCGACGCCAATGGCGGCTACACCGCCGGGCAGGCGGTGCGGGTCGGCCAGCGGCTGGCCGACCAGGGGGTGACCTGGTTCGAGGAGCCCGTCTCCTCGCAGGACCTGGCCGGACTGGCGGCAGTGCGGCGCCAGGTGCTACCCGATGTGGCGGCGGGGGAGTACAGCTGGTCACTGGCCGATTCGGCCCGGCTCATCGACGCCGGGGCGGTGGACTGCCTGCAGCTTGACGTGACCCGCTGCGGCGGCATCACCGAGTTCCTGCGCGGTTCGGCCCTGGCGGCAGCTCACAGTCTGCAGGTCTCCGGGCACTGTGCGCCCAACTTGCATGCGCGGGTCGGCGTCGCGGTGCCGAACCTGCGGCACGTCGAGTACTTTCATGACCACCAGCGGATCGAGGGGATGCTCTTCGACGGCGCCCTGGACCCGGCGGGCGGGATCCTGACCCCCGACCCGGACGAGCCAGGCTTGGGCCTGACGCTGCGGGAAGGCGATGCCGCACGCTACCGCCAGGGCTGACGAGCCTCGGCGAGGACCGCCTGCCGTGGCGGGATGCGCCGCATGGACTGTGCCCGGGGAACCGGTCTCAGCAGTACATCGAGACGGCGAAGCTGGCCGCGGCGAAGCCGGCTTCGGTGAGGGCGTCGGTCAGGGCGGCGCGGCGGCCGCCCCGGCTGACGGCGGCCAGCAGGAGCATGGACGTGGCGTGCAGGGTGTCGACTTGCCCGCCGACCGCGAAGACGGCGGGCTGTGGCGCGGCCGCGGTCAGCGCGCTCTGGACCAAGTGCCGCGCACCGAGGACTCGCGCCGCCCAGCAGGTCCGGCGGCTGGGCGGGCGGCCTGTGGCCAGGCGGATCAGCGGGCCGGGGGCCAGGACCAGGGCCAGGCCGTAACCGGCCCGGATCACCTGCAGCGCGTGTCCCGGGCCGGGCGCGCCGGCCCGGCGCCCGGCCGGCGTGGTCACCGGCGGCGGCCGAGCTGCCAGGCCAGGAAGGCTCCGGCCACGACGACCCCGGCCAGGACCCCGGAGGACGCGCGGGCATGCTGGGCCAGCCACAGCTGCGGGCTGCGGTCGTGGGACTTGTCGTCGAAGATGCCGCGGGCGCCGTGGTCCGTCCCGGCGGTGCCGTCGACGGGCTGGAACAGGTCGTCCGGGCGCCCGGGCTCGACGGCCTGCGAGGTCTGCTGTGAGCCATAGCCGGTCCGGGCCAGGTACCGGTCCAGGACGGCCGGGGCCAGCCGGTTGGCCAGCAGCGTGGCCGCGGTGCTCGCCCCGACCCAGTACTCCTTCCGCTGGGGATGATCCGCCGCGTACAGTACCCCGCGGGCCGCGACCTCAGGCTGGTAGATCGGCGGAACCGGCTGGGGATGCCTGGGCAGCCGGGACCGCACCCAGGAGAACTGGGGGGTGTTGACGGCGGGCATCTGGACCACGGTCACGTGCACGCCGGACTTCTCGTGCCGCAGCTCGCAGCGCAGCGACGAGGTGAACCCGTTGATGGCATGTTTGGCCCCGCAGTAGGCCGACTGCAACGGGATGCTGCGCTCGCCGAGCGCCGAACCGACCTGGACGATCGTGCCCCGGCCGCGGGGACGCATCAGGGAAAGGGCGGCCATCGTGCCGTGCACGAAGCCGAGGTAGCTCACCTCGGTCACCCGCCGGAACTCCGCCGCGGTGATCTGCTCGAAAGGCGCGAAGACCGAGGTGAACGCGACGTTCACCCACACGTCGATCGGCCCCAGTTCCTGCTCGACCTGCCGGGCGGCCGCACTGACCTGGTCGTAGTCGGAAACATCGGCGCTGATGGCCAGGGCCTTTCCGCCTGCCTCCTCGACGTCCCGGGCCGCGCCGTCGAGCCCCGCCTGGCCGCGCGCGATCAGGCCAACGCGGGCGCCCCGCGCCCCGAACAGGCGCGCGGTGGCGCGGCCGATGCCCGCGCTGGCGCCAGTGATGACCACGGTCTGGGTCTGCATGTGGATCCGCCTTCCTGACAGGCTTTCCGGCTGCCCGGCGGAACCTGGGCTAAACCCGGGTCCCGGCGTTTCGGCCGGGCTCTGCCGGACAGTTGGATTCTCATGACCGGATCGTTTCGCCCGCATGTGCTGCGCGAGTATGCGCTGATCGCCGACGGGGAGCGCGGGGCGCTGATCGGCCCCGACGGGGCCATCTCGTGGCTGTGTGCGCCGCGCTGGGACAGCCCGTCGGTGTTCGGCGGGCTACTCGGCGGCCACGGGGCCTACGCGGTCACGCCGGCGGATCCGTGGCACGTCTGGGGCGGCTACTACGAGAGCGGCACCCTGATCTGGCGCAGCCGCTGGGTCGGCTCGTCGAGAACCGAGTGCCGGGAGGCGCTGGCCCTGCCGGCCGACCCGCATCGCGTCGTGATCCTGCGGCGCGTCGAGGCGGTCGACGGGCTGGCCCGGGTCAACGTGACGCTCGACGTCCGGGCCGGATTCGGGCGCAGCTCGATGACCGGGCTGTCCCGGGCCGGCGGGTGCTGGACCGGCCGCAGTGGCCGTCTGCAGTTCCGCTGGTCTGGTGCGCGCCGGGCCCGGCCCGGCGCCGACGGGATGACGTTGGGCGTGACCCTCCCTGAGGGCGGTCATCACGATCTCGTCCTAGAGCTCTCCGACCGGCCATTTGAGGCCCCGCCGCCCGACCCGGGCGAGGCCTGGGCGGCGACCGAGGAAACCTGGTCCAACGTGGTGCCGAGCTGCGACGACCTGATCGCCGCCCGCGACGCCCGCCATGCCTACGCGGTGCTGCGCGGGCTGACCGCAGGCTCGGGCGCGATGGTGGCCGCCGCCACCATGTCGCTTCCTGAGCGGCTGGAAGGGGGCCGTAACTATGACTACCGGTACGCCTGGATCCGCGACCAGTGCTACGCGGGCCTGGCCGTGGCCGCCCACGGCCCGCACCCGCTGCTGGACGGCACCATCCGGTTCCTCACCGAACGGATCCTGGCCGACGGCTCCGATCTCATGCCCGCCTACAGCGTCGATGGCCAGCCCATCCCCCGCGAGCGCGCAGTTCGCCTGCGTGGCTATCCGGGCGGGACGGTCCGGGCCGGGAACCGCGTCACCAGCCAGTTCCAGCTGGACGGGCTGGGCGAGGCGCTCGAGCTGTTCGCCGCGGCCGCCCGCCTGGACCTCCTCGCAGAAGAGAACTGGCAGGCGGCGGCCGTCGCGGTCGACGCCATCGAGCAGCGCTGGTCCAAGCCCGACGCGGGCATTTGGGAGCTCCAGGACCGGCATTGGACGCATTCCCGCCTGGCCTGCGTGTCCGGCCTGCGCTCTCTGGCCGCCGCGGCCGGCGGGCCGCCGGGCGGCGCGGGGCACCGGCAGGCGGCCCGATGGAGCGCCCTGGCCGACACACTGCTGGCCAGCTTGGGCAATGCCGTCCACCCGGCCTGCCGCTGGCAGCGCTGCCCGGACGACCCGCGCGTGGATGCCGCACTGCTGCTGCCGGTGATCCGCGGCATGCTGCCCGCGGAGGACCCGCGCAATCGCGCCACCGTCCGTGCCGTCCTGGACGAGCTCACCGAGGACGGGTACGTCTACCGGTTCCGGCATAACGCCCGGCCGCTGCACGAGAGCGAGGGCGCGTTCCTGCTCTGCGGATTCTGGATGGCCCAGGCCGCGCAGGCCTGCGGGGACGCCGCCGGGGCGGCCCGGTGGTTCGAGCGCAACCGGGCGGCGTGCGGCCCGGCGGGCCTGTACACCGAGGAGTATGACGTGCACCAGCGCCAGCTGCGGGGTAACCTGCCCCAGGCTTTCGTGCACGCTGGGATGCTGGAGTGCGCCGCCCGGCTGTCCGCCGCGCCGGCCGGTCCGGGACAGCTGAGTTAGCTACCAGCTGCCCCACGCCAGCGTGGGCGCGGGCAGCCGCGGCGGCGTCAGGAACGCTGGCGGAGCCGCCAGATCCAGTGCGGCGAGCGGCGAGGTCGCCGCCGCGTCTCGCCGGGTCAGTGCGGGCAGGTTCCACTTCTCCTCGATGAGCTTAAGCACCGAGGTGTGGTCGAATACGTCCGACAGGACGCAATCCGGCCGCGCGTAGGGTGACAGGATCACCGCAGGCACCCGGAAGCCATAGGTGTCGTAGGCATCCGGACCCGAGACGAGCTGCTCGGCATGGCGGACGTAGCCGGGGAACAGCACCTTCAGCAGGCTGCGCAGCGGGGACGGGTGCGCGACCCGGCTGCGGCCTGGGACGTCGTCCGGCGGCACCGCCGCGGGCGGGGCGACATGGTCGTAATAGCCGCCGTGCTCGTCGTAGGTCCAGATGAGCAGCGTGTCCGCCCAGCCCGCGCCGTGCATGACCCGGCCGATCGCCTCGGCAGCGAAGCTCTCCCCCTTGCGGATGTCTTGCGGGCTCTCCTCCGAGAAGCTGCGGAAGTCCGGGTCGACGATGCAGAACGACGGGAGGCTGCCGGAGTCGGCATCGGCGAAGAACCGTTCGATGCTGCGGACGTGGGCCATGTAGCTGGCCATCCCGAGCGGATAGATGGCCGACGTGAACTGGAGATCCCGCTTGAACACCCCGCTGGTCTTGCGTAGCGGGCGGCCCAGCGAGGCCAGATGGTGCCGGGTCCGGCGGTGCCGGTACTGCAGGTAACGGCGGAACTCGGACTGGTCGCTGCCGGCCTGGCCGGTAGTTGGCCCAGGAGATCCGGTGCCGGGTCAGCATGTCCATGATCGTTCCGGCCTGCGGCCGGTCCAGCAGGTTGACGGGCAGGTCATCCATCAGGCCGTTGGCCGTCCCGGCCAGCAGGAACCGGCGGTTCGGGAAGGTGGGCCCGAGGCACGAGCTGAACCAGTGGTCGGCCAGCGGAAAAGTCCGGGCCAGCCCGTGGTAGAAGGGCAGGTCCTCGTCGGTCCAGTAGGCCATGGCCGCGGTCTTGTCGCCCTCGGGCGCGGCCTGCTCGGTCGAGGTCACGAAACCGTTCAGCTTGCCCTCAGCCCACTGCGCGTGGCTGGCGCTCCAGCTCTGGCTGGGCACGCCGTCTTGCTGCACGGTGGAACTCGCGTGATGCGCCGTGATCATGGCAGCCGCAGAGTCGGGATTCTCGGCATCCGGCGTACCATCGTCCCCGCGCGGGAACCCCTCCCCCCGGCCGAGTGTGCCGAGGTAGTTGTCGAAGGAGTGGTTCTCCATCATCAGGACGACGATGTGCTTGATATGCGGCAGCATGTCCGTGCCGGCCGGGCGGGAGGGATCGGGCCGGTCGCCGCGCCGGACGGGGCGCGTCCACCGCTCCCGCTGGCGCAGCTTCCGGCGTTCGATCCGCTCCCAAGTGCTCGCGCTGGCCATGGCACCCTGCTGCCCATTGTGAACCGCTTCACACATGTGAACTGTCCCGCGGATGGTGCCGCGTGGCAGGTGGTGGCCGAAACCGGGCAGGCTTCGCGCAGGCCGCTCGTAAGGCATCCGGCCGCCCGGTCGCGCCCGGCGCGCTGCGTACCGTGCCGGTGGATGTCGGGACGGACGCGCGCGGATGGCCGGCCGCGCGACGGGAAGCGGTGCTGCGCTGACCGGGTACCCATAACTGCTGTCCGCAACGTGAGGGCGGCCGGCTGGTTAATCCCGGCCTGGAGGGGCAGGGGAAGCGCGCCCATCATGCCGAAGAGGGGGAGGACAGAGCTCGCATGACGACGGACGGCGATGGCGGAAGCGAGGTGGCAGCTCCGGCGGGCTGGCAGGACTGGCGGCGCTGGGTAGACGGCGTGGACTGGTCGGACTGGCGGGGCTGGCTGCAGCGGGTCGCCGCAACCGACTGGGCGGCGGGTCCGTGGGCCGGCGCGCCGTGGGAACAGGTGCCCGGGGCCGGCGAGATCCCCCTCACCCTGCGAGCCTTCTCCGAAGATGAGCCGGGCGACCAGATCCGCGACCACCTAGCGGTAACCTGGCCGGCGTTCCGGCGGTGGTGGCGGGACGGCGCGAACGCCCGGCCGACCGCGGCGCAAGCCAGGGCCCGGCTGGAGCAGTACATGCCGGAACTCGTGCCGGCCTGGCAGCGGCTGACGGCCATGATCGAAGGAGCCGGCGCCGATGCCGACGCGGGTCCGGCGCTGGCCCTGTGGAATCCGCCGCCCTTCCTCACAGGGTGCTCGCAGGCGGCCGTCCTGAACGGCGGCCCGGCGCTGATCCGCAACTATGACTGGGACTACCGCCTGTTCGACGCGACCGTGGCCAGGACGGCGTACACCGGCCGCCGGGTGCTCGGCATGCTGGACTGCCTGTGGGGACTGCTGGACGGGGTCAACGACGCGGGCCTGGCCGTCTCGCTGACCTTCGGCGGGCGGCCGCAGGTCGGCGAGGGGTTCGGGATTCCGCTGGTGATCCGCTACGTGCTGGAGGTGTGCGCAACCGCCGCGCAGGCCGTCGAGGTGCTGTCCCGGATCCCCGTCCACATGTCCTACAACGTCACCGCGCTGGACGCTTCCGGGCAGCGGGCCACGGTGTACCTGGCGCCGGACCGCCCGGCCCGGGTCACGGACCTGGCCGTGGCGACCAATTATCAGGGCCGGGTGGAATGGGAGCTCTACGCCGCGGCGATCCGCACCGTCGAACGCCAGGAGCATCTGGAGCAGCTGCTCGCGGCCGGTGCCGACGCCGCCGGGATCGTGGCGGCGTGCCTGCAGCCCCCGCTGTACGCCACCCGGTTCCACGAGGGCTTCGGCACCTTGTACACCGCCGAGTACCGGCCCGCCGAGGGTGCCGTGCGCTACCACTGGCCCGGCCAGACCTGGGCGCATTCGCTGGACGCGCCCGGCCCGTCCAGCATCCAGGTCCAGCTCGGCGCACCGTGACCCAGACGAGGTCGACCTGGAGAAGCCCCGCTCGGCATAATTCTTCTCATTATCGGGTTCGTCGCGAAAATCGCCATCCTCTGGACGATCCCGGCCGAGGGCCTGGAAGTCCCCAGCCCGGTGTTCTATTTATTCCTTAACGCTGGTGGGCCGTACTGGATTTGAACCAGTGACCTTCTCCGTGTCAGGGAGACGCGCTCCCGCTGCGCCAACGGCCCGGAATGACGAGAGCCTACCAGACTCCCCACTCAGGCAAGCATCCGCGGCAGCCCGAACCGCGCCAGCCCGCGATGTCCCGCAGGAAGGCGGCGATGGCGGCCGGGCCCTGGAACTCCAGCGTGACCGGCGGCATGGTGAACCAGGCATCGTCGGTCAGCAACGCGACCACGCCGTCGATGTCGTCGGCGGCGAAGGCGGTCGCGAACCGCGACGCCACGCTCCGCTCGCGGGCCGAACGAGGCAACGGCGCGCGCTCTCGGTCCGGCCCGGGGAGGCGGTCGGCCATGGTCGCCCTGGCCCGCTGCAGCGCGCTGAGCTCGCCGAACGCCCGGTCGTCCCCGCCCCTCGCTTGCTCCAGCGTCGCCTGGCTCGTTCGACGGCACGTGCCAGGCACGTCCCCAGGCCGCGGGGTCGGTTCCCGCCGTAACCAGCATCCGGGCCACGTCGTCGGTGAACGACCAGGTGCACCTTCACCAACGAATGATCTGGTACGGACGGCGCCAGAGTCACGAAAGTTTGCTCTCGTGACTACGAGGCCCGCCTCACCGCGAGCCGACTCACGTGGCTCGCCCGCCTCGGTGTAGTTTTCCCGCCAGGTGGCGAGTAACAAAGGAGGCGCGTCGTGACCAGGAAACTCGACGCCGAGATCGCGGTCCCGGCCCAGTGCGAACTGGCCGAGGGGCCGGTCTGGGATGCAGGCCGTGGGCTGCTCCGCTGGGTGGACATCCTGCGCGGGCAGGTGCACGCGCTCGATCCGGTCAGCGGAGCGCGCAGCTCGTTCGGGACCGGTCAGCCGGTCGGCACCGTCGGGCTGACCCGCGACGGCGGGCTGATCCTCGCCCTGGCGGGCGGGTTCGCCCGGTCTGGCCCGGAGGGCCAGGACCTGCGGCCGTTCGGCGACTTCTCGGTCGACCGGTCGGTGACCCGTTTCAACGACGGCAAGCCGGACCCGTGGGGTAGCTTCTGGGCCGGCACCATGGCCGTGCCGGAGGACAGCGGCTTCCCGTGCAGCCTGTACCGGCTTAGCCCGGACGGGGCGGTCACCGAACTATTCGACGGCGTCGGCCTGTCCAACGGCCTGGACTGGACCGACGATCGCCGCGTGTTCTACTACTCGGATAGCCACGCCGGGGTGGACGCGTTCGACACCGATCCGGACACCGGTGCGCTCGGCGCCCGCCGCCGCTTCACCGAGGTGTCCGGGGGCGTGCCCGACGGCCTGACCCTGGACGCTGAGGGCTGCCTCTGGCTCGCCGTCTGGGGCAGCAGCGAGCTGCGTCGCTACACCCCGGACGGTCGCCTCGACACGGTCGTGAAGCTGCCGGTCACGCAGGTCACCTCGGCCGCGTTCGGCGGTGCGGACCTCAGCACCCTGTACATCACGACAGCCAGGGAGAACTTTACTCCCGCCGACCTGGCCGCCCAGCCGCACGCGGGCGACATCTTCGCCTGCACCCCCGGCGTCACCGGCCGCCCGCCATACTTGTTCGGTGGCTGAGCTGACCGCGCGCCTCGAGCGTTACCAGCCGGAGGGCGCCACCGATATCGCCGACATCCGGCGAGTACAGGCCCTGCTGGAGTCCGCCGCCGACCCCTACCGGCGTGACCTCCCGCTGCACGTCACCGCGTCCGCGCTGATCGTGCACCCGCCCACCAGCCGGGTCCTGCTTCGCTGGCATCAGCGTCAGCAGGCCTGGCTGCAGGTCGGCGGGCACGGTGACCCGGGGGAGACCGACCCGCTCGTCATCGTGGCCAGGGAAGCGGAGGAAGAGACCGGCCTGACCGACCTGGTGCCGTGGCCGGACGGTGAGGTCAAGCACGTGGTCATCGTCCATGTCCCGCCCGGCAAGGGCGAGCCCGCCCACGAGCACGCCGACGTCCGGTTCTTCATGGCTACCGCCACTCCCGACGCCATCCGCGCCGAGAACGCCCAGGCCCAGCTGCGCTGGCTTACCCTGCCCGCCGCCCGGGACACGACCTCGGAGCCCAACCTCACGGAAACCCTCGCCCGCATCGAGCCTCTCCTGAGTCACTGAGTAGTCGCGGATCTATCATCGGGCCATGACAGGCATCCGGCTCGCAGACCGCATGGCCAGGCTCGGCACCGAATCCGCCTTCGAGGTCCTCGCCCGCGCCCGGGCCATCGAGGACGCCGGCGGGAAGATCATCCACCTGGAGATCGGCGAACCGGATTTCCCGACCGCGCCGCACATCATCCAGGCCGCGGTCGAGGCGCTGCGCGCGGGCGCGACCCACTACGTGCCCGCGCCCGGCATCCCGCCGCTGCGCCAGGCCGTGGCCGCCTTCCTCGAGCAGACCGGCCGGATGCGGGTGACGCCGGACCGCGTTGTCGTCACGCCGGGGGCCAAGCCGATCATGTTCTTCAGCATCCTCGCCCTGGCCAACGAGGGCGATGAGGTGCTCTATCCCGATCCCGGTTTCCCGATGTACGAGTCGATCACCTCGTTCGCCGGGGCGGTGCCGGTGCCCGTTCCGCTGCGCGAACGCAACGGCTTCCGCATCGACACCGCCGAACTCGAGCGGCTGATCACCGACCGGAGCCGGCTTCTCATCATCAACTCGCCGCACAACCCGTGCGGCAGCGCGCTAACACGCGAGGACTGCGAGGCGATCGCCGCCATCGCGCTGCGCCACGACCTGACCGTGCTGTCGGACGAGGTGTACTGGGCCATCCGGTACGGGCACCAGCATGCCAGCGTGCTCGACGTCGACGGGATGGCCGACCGGACGATCCTGCTCGACGGGTGGTCCAAGACGTTCGCGATGACCGGCTGGCGGCTGGGCTTCGGCGTGTTCCCGCCCGCCCTGGTCGAGCCGGTGACCCGGCTGGCCATCAACTCGGTGTCGTGCACGTCCGCGTTCAGCCAGTACGCCGCGATCGCCGCCCTGGAGGGCCCGTGGGATCCGGTCGATCAGATCGTGGCCGAGTTCCGCCGCCGCCGGGACATCATCGTGGCCGGCCTCAACGACATCCCCGGCATCAGCTGCCTCGAGCCGCAAGGCGCGTTCTACGTCTTCCCGAACATCACGGGGACCGGGCAGACCTCGGCGGATCTGCAGGCAGGACTGCTGGCCGACGCCGGGGTGGCGGCCTTGTCCGGCACCGCGTTCGGCCCGTACGGCGAGGGTTTCCTGCGGTTCTCCTACGCCAACTCGGTGGAGAACATCCGGCTGGCGCTCGAGCTCATCAGGGCGCAGCTGAGCTGAGTAACCGGCGCGCCGTCTGACCAGGCAGGCCCGGTCAGACCGGCTCGCCCTCGTCTTCGTCTTCGGGCAGATTGAGGAACTCCTCCGCGGCTACGCCCATGGACAGATCACCAGGCTGGAGCCCCTCCCCGAGGCCGGGCGGGCTCTCCGGGTTGATCTTGATGAAGGGCGGCAGTTTCGGCTCGGACCAGATGACCTTCTTGCGCTTGCCCACGACCCAGCGCCTTATCCTGACCATGCCCCTCTATCTACCCACGGCATCCTTTATAACCGTGGCGCCCTGTGTCCGTGTGCTCTTTCCTGATCAGCCCCGGGCCCGGCCGGGCCGATCCGCGCCGGCTGGACGTCGCGGCGGGTGACAGCGAGGTAACCGACGAGGATGGCGACGGCGATCGTGACGATCACGACCGAGCTGAGCCCGAACCGCCACCAGGCCACCGCGGGTATCAGGATGATGAAGAAGACATGATCGCCGACGCGAGATAACACCAGCGCGATGACCACCAGGCCTGCCTCGATGACCGCGCCGACCTGCCTGTTGCCGAGGGCCAGGTAGTCCGAGACCGCCTCGCCGCCACAGGTCGTGAGGTGCTTGATGACCCAGAACAGGAAGGTGATCTCTGGCACCTTCGCGGCGAGGGGTTCCGGAAAGAGACGGGCGCGACGGTGCCCCGAGCTCACCCGCCGCGCCCCGCGTCGAGCACCGCGACCGCACGCCCCGGCTGGCCCAGGTCCGCATCCGACCAAGGCGGCGGTACAGCGGGCAAGTCTCCTCCATCTTCAGACAGCGTTAGGCAACGGTATGCCCGGGCCCGCCGCGGGCGGGATATCCCGGAGGAGGAATTCCGGCCCGCCCGTCTCATCCTCAGGTCGGAGAGGTGCGGGTACGCTGCCGGTAAGCCACCACGAAGGACGCACCATGGGCACCACGACCAGGCTTCCCGGCCCGCCCCTGGCCCCCGTGCCGGCCTGGCCGTCCGAGCAGCCGCCCGACGAGATCACCCGGGGGCTGTTCGGCCAGGGGCGCCGGCTCATCCGCACCCATCCGCTGGCCACCGACGCGCTCCTAGCCGGGGTGCTGCTGGGCCTGTGCTCGGCGTGGCTGGCCTGGTCAAACTTTGCCAGCTACCGCGCTGCCATCGTGCAGACCGCGCTGATCGCGACGCTTATCTTCCGCCGTCGCCACCCGTCCGCGGTCTTCCTGACCGCCAGTGCCATCGCGTTCGCCCAGTGGCTGCTCGGCTTCCCGCTGCTCGGAGATGTGGCGCTGCTGGTGGCGCTGTACACGGTGGCGGCGCACGAGTCACGAATCCGCGCCCTGCTCGCCACCGGGATACTCGAAGCCGGCGTGATCATGGCGGCGTTCAGGTGGCAGCTGGCCGGCACGGTGCCCCGCTCGCTGCTGTTCCTGTCCGCCATGGTGGTGGCCGCGCTGTTCGCCGGGCTGACGGCGGCCTCGGGCAGCAGGTACCTGGCCTGGATGGACGAGCGCGCCCGGCGGCTCGAGACGGAGCGGGACCAGCAGGCGGTGATCGTGGCGGCCGCCGAGCGGACCCGGATCGCCAGGGAACTGCACGACATCGTCTCGCACAGCTTGTCGGTGGTGATCACCCTGGCCGACGCGGCGGCCGTGGTCGGCCGGTCCGATCCCGCCCGCGGCGTCGAGGCGATGACCGAAGCATCCGAGGTCGCCCGCCGGGCCCTGGCCGACATGCGGGCCATGCTCGGCGTGCTCCGGACCGACGAGCCGTCCGCCGGGCTGGCGCCGCAGCCCGGCATCGACGACCTCGGCCCGCTCGTCGAGCGGATCCGGGCGACCGGGCTGCCGGTGACTCTGTTCGGTCGAGGGCGCCCCGTTCCCGCTCAGCGCCGCGGCCGAGGTGAGCGCGTACCGCATCGTCCAGGAGGCGCTGACCAACACCCTGCGCCACGCCACGGCCCGCCACGCGACCGTCACCATCGCCTACGACCAGCCCCAGTTCCGGGTGCGGGTCGCCGACGACGGCACCGCCAAGCCGCCGGACGAGCGCCGCGGCCACGGCATCGAGGGCATGCGCGAGCGGGCCGCGCTGCACGGCGGCACGCTGCGCGCCGGGCCCGACCCGGATGCCCCCGCGGGCTGGCTGGTCGAGGCCACGCTGGAACGACCCCGATGACCGTCTCCGTCTTGCTGGCGGACGACCAGCCGCTGCTGCGCCGCGGCTTCCGGATGATCCTCGAGGCCGAGGACGACCTGACGGTCGTGGCCGAGGCGGGCAACGGGGAAGAAGCCGTCGAGCTTGCCGGGCGGCACACGCCGGACGTGGCGCTGATGGACATCCGGATGCCGGGCACGGACGGCATCGAGGCGACCCAGCGGATCACCGCCGCCGGGCCGCTGCCCAAGGTCCTGGTCCTGACCACCTTCGACCTGGACGAATACGCCTTCGGCGCGCTCCGGGCCGGCGCCAGCGGCTTCCTGCTCAAGGACGTGCGCCCCGGTGAGCTGGTCGCGGCCATCAGGACGGTCGCGGCGGGGGACGCGGTCGTCTCTCCCCGGGTGACACGCCGCCTGCTCGAGGAGTACGCCCAGATCATCCCGCTGGTCCCGGGCCAGCGGGAACAGCAGTTCCCGCAGCTGGCCACGCTAACCGAGCGCGAGCGTGAGGTGCTCATCGCGGTGGCCAGGGGGCTGTCCAACACCGAGATCGCGGCCTCGCTGTTCGTCTCGGAGGCCACCGTGAAATCCCACGTCGGGCGGATCCTGTCCAAACTCGCCCTGCGCGACCGGGTCCAGGTGGTGGTGCTGGCCTATGAGGCCGGCCTCATCCAGCCCGGCGTGCGCCGAAGGCAGGCATGATCCGGCCGAACGGGCCGGGTATCCGCCGTCCGTTCGGCTCAGATCGCCGGCCCGGATTCCAGTCGTGTGTCCAGTTCGGCCCACACGGCCTTGCCCGCCTTGGTCTCCCGCACTCCCCAGTTGCTCGTCAGCGCATCGACCAAGATGAACCCGAAACCCGACTCGTCGAACCCGTCCGGGATGCGCGGCTGCGGCCAGTGCCGGTCGGTGTCCTGAACCTCGATCCGCAGCCAGGTTTGCCCGGCATACAGGTCCACCGTGATGACGTCGGTGCCCCTGGCGTGCCGGACGGCGTTGGTGACCAGCTCAGACACGAGCAGGGTAGCGGCCTCGTCCACGTGGCTCAGCTGCCATGCGGTCAGCACGGCGCGGGTCGCGTACCGGGACAGCCGCACCGAGTGGCTGACGGCCGGCAGCGTCATGCGCAGCTGCCGAGGGCTGGCCATGCCGTTGGGGCACGCGTGAGCGCCATAACGTTCTCCATTGTCAACTGTCATCACGTTCAACCCTCAACCCTCGTCTCCGCCGGGGTACCCGGCACTGGTCACCGCGGATGCGGCAGCAGGCTCGTGGCCCGGCGCCGGTGGCACGATCATGGGCGCCGCCCGCGACGTGCCTCTTCCCCGTGTGCTCTACGTCGTCTCAGAATCGGCCCTCGAGCTACGCCCAGACTGAAGGGAAGCTCACCGTTTACCTAAGATCTACTGATCAGTAGCTAAGTGTCGGCTGACTACATGCTGATGGTCGCGGGCATGCGCAGGTCACAGCATGCTCGAGCCGGGGTCGCCAGCTATCCCTGACCCCCTGAAACAGCGAAGCGGCACGGCCTGATTACAGGCCGTGCCGCTGGATTTCCCGGAACCGTGGAGGCGGAGACGGGAATCGAACCCGTGTACAGGGCTTTGCAGGCCCTTGCCTAAGCCACTCGGCCACTCCGCCGCAAGGGGCATGCCGCAAGGGCATACGGACCTTCGAGAGCGGACGACGGGATTCGAACCCGCGACCCTCACCTTGGCAAGGTGATGCTCTACCAACTGAGCCACGTCCGCAGCCGCACCCTTGGGGTGCGATCAGAACTGTAGCCGATCCTGCCGCTCACGCAAACTCGGATCGCCTGCCGATGTCACCTCAAGTTTCCGGCATATTCCGCGTATACGCACACTCCGGACATGGGCCCCGCGATCCCGCGCCGCATCCAGGACCGGTCGCCGGCGCCCGTCCCATGCGACCGGACCAGGCATGATGGTAGGTCAATCACCGTTCGATGCCGGTCGAAAAATAGGTGAGCTAGCGTCGAAGCATGACGGTACCGGCCGAACCACTTCCGTACGATGCCGACATCGCATCGGCTGCGGCGCTGATCGCCGACTCGACCCGGGCCGCGATCCTGCGGGCGCTGCTGCCCGACCGACCGCTGGCGGCCGGTGAACTGGCCCGGCTGGCCGGGGTGAGCGCGGCGACCGCCAGCTTCCACCTGGCCAAACTGCTCGAGGGCGGCATGATCACGGTCATCAGGCAGGGCCGGCACCGTTACTACCGGCTGGCCGGGCACGAGGTCGCCGCGGCCCTCGAGGCGCTTGGCCTGATCAGCCCCGGGCTGCCGGTGCGCAGCCTGCGCCAGTCACGCGAGGCGGCCGCGCTTGCCGACGCCAGGACCTGCTACGACCACCTGGCCGGGCGGGCCGGGGTGGAGCTGCTGGAGGGCCTGCTCCGCCGCGGCCTGCTCGAGGAGAAATCAGGCCGAACGGACCGTGGTGATACGTCTTCCCTTCGTTTCGAAGTCACCGGGGCCGGAACGAAGGAACTCGGCTCGTTCGGCCTGAATCTCCTTCAGCTCCGCCGTTCGCGTCGTCACTTCGCCGGGACCTGCATCGACTGGACCCAGCGCCGCAGGCACCTGAACGGCGCACTGGCCGCGGCCATCACCAGCAGGCTGTTCGAACTCGGCTGGATCGAGCGCGCGCAGCGCCGCCGTAGCGTGCGCGTCACCCCAGCCGGGATTGAGGGCCTGGCCTGCACATTCGGGGTCAACCTTCCTTAAGGGCTGCGGTCGACGACCTGCTCCCGCGGATCTGCCAGACCGCGGCCGAAGCCATTCCCGCCTTCCGTTAAGCTGCCTGCCGCTCAGCGGTTCGTCACGTAAAGTAACCCGACCCCCACCATAGGATCGGACCGAGGGATGCCACGGCAGGCCGAGATGCTTTGTTACGCGTCGCGGAATAGGTCGTTTAGTTCCGTCTCTATGTCGATAAAGCGGCTTTCCTGGCCAGCCGGGACGATCTGATAAGTCCGCTGCAGGAACGCCGACATGGCCTCGGCCGGCGCCTCAAAGCGGGCCTGGCCGAATGGCGACGACAGCTCGATATTCAAGACCTTTCCCGGGGTTCCCTGCGGTTCCGCCGTGCCGATCAGGTCCAGGTCGCCGGTATCCGCGACCGACACCGCGGAGGGCCAGACCTGCACGTCTCCCTCGCCCTGCCGCGACTCGATCCCCGCCTCCAGCAGGTCCCTGGCGAAGATCCACTCGACCGGCTCGTCGGTGCCGACATGGAACGCCATGCGCACCGCGTAGGGATCGCTGCCGCTGTAGTACATACTGGCCACAAGGGGGACAATCGTTTGCTGCGGGACAACAAGCTTAAGACCGAGCTCGGCCGAGATCGTCGTGCTGCCGCTTCGGTTCATCGCCTACCAACCCCTACCTAGCCGGGACCCGGTCAACCGGGCTTTGCCAATCTGACGCGGTCGGCGGGCGACTATGGTGCGTACGGATGGCCAGGCCTTCACTGGTAGTAACCATTCCGTTTTGCGCCTTTCGTCCCCAGCCGGAAGATGAGGCTCTCATCATTGCCTTGACCTGGACAAATGCTGCTGGGATCAGGGCGATGACGTTGAAGCAGTTTAGTGTTCCGGCGCGTGGATTGCATAGTCTGTGACGCTCATCTCATGGATTTATCTACGCGGCGTCTCACTGATGGTACTGAGCGTAATTAAGGCGTCCCGAAGCGCACGTTTGCAGAATTCGGCCATTACGCAGAGTGATGAGTGTCCCGTTGCCTCATGTCCGCCGCGCCTGACGTGCGACGCGCCGTGAGGATGCGCTACCCTATGGGGGCGCCGGGACGGTCCTTAGAGCCCGGCGGCGGGCGATTGGCTCAGCGGGAGAGCGCCTCGTTCACACCGAGGAGGTCACTGGTTCGATCCCAGTATCGCCCACAGATGTAAGGCCAGCTCAGAGGCTCTAACGATGGCTCTCATCCCACGCGTCGGATGAGGGGTGTCGCCCGTATTGGGAGGAATCTGGGAGATTGCTTTCTCCCCGCTGGCTTACCCAGTCATCCCGGTCGGCCGACAGACATGACGGCCGGGGACCCATCGTCGTAACCTGACAGGACCGACGGTCTGTCGCAGGAACGCCTTCCGGATCTCGGTGACCGCGATGATCGACAGTGCCACGGCTGCGCAGAGGAGCCACTGATCTGCGTCGAGCGCGGTGGTCTTCAGGATCGCCTGGCACGGCGCCAGGACGGTGGCCATGACGAGCAGGATAAGGGACGCCCCGGTCGTCACGATGCACGTCCGGTCGGCAAACGTGCTGAGGGAGAACACCGACTCCCGCCGGTCCCTCGACTCGAGCGAGAAGAACAGGTTAAACAGCGAGAACACGACCACGCCCATGGTCCGCGCGATGGCGAGCGTGTGTGCCTGTTCCGCCCAGCTGACCAGCCATAGCGTGCCGATCGCCATCACCAGCCCGACCGAGACGAGCCAGCTGAGGACCCCTCCGGTCAGGATCGGCTGGCCGGGCGGCCGGGGTCGGCGTTCCATCAGCCCCGCGACCGGCCTGCTGTACCCGAGCCCGATGGACTGGATCGTCACGGTGGTGAAGGCCACCCACAAGACCTGCAGCGGAAGGAGCGGCTCGCCGTGGGCGATGTCGAAGATGCTGGCGCCGAGGAAGGTGATGATGAAGCCGAACATGCATCCCATCTCGAACCGGATGTAACGGACGAGGTTGTCATACAGTCCGCGGCCAATTTCGATCGCTTTGGTAATCGTGGAGAAGTTGTCGTCGGTCAGGACCATCACCGCGGCTTGCTTGGCCACCTCGGTCCCGGTCTCGCCCATCGCGATCCCGATGTCGGCCTTCTTCAGCGCGGGCGCGTCGTTGACGCCATCGCCGGTCATGGCGACGATCTGGCCTTCGCGCTTGAGCATGTCCACCAGCCGGACCTTGTGCTCTGGAGTGACGCGGGCGATAACGCCGACATCGGCGATCGCCTCCATCGCCTCGTCATCGGTCATCGCGCCGAACTCCGCGCCGCTGATGACCTTGCCATCGATGCCAAGCTGGCGGGCGATCGCGGCCGCGGTAACCGCGTGATCACCGGTGATCATGCGGACCTCGATCCCGGCGGACTTCGCCTGCCCGACCGATGCTTTGGCACCGGGCCGCGGCGGGTCGACGATTCCGACGAGAGCTAGCAGTTCCAGATCGGTCACGAGCGGGAGCAGGTCAGCCCCCGGATCGAAGGCCGCCGGATCGAAATCCCTGCGTGCGGTGGCCAAGACCCGCAGGCCCTGTTCCGCGAACCGGTGGTTATCGGCCAGGTACCGCTCGCGGAGACGGCCATCGAGCGGAACCGGGCCGGCGTCGGGATCCAGCACCGCGCCGGCCCGAGCCAGGAGCCGATCGGGCGCCCCCTTCACGAAGCAGCGGATTACCGCCTTGCCCGATTCACCGGTCATCTTGTGGAACGTCGCCATGAGCTTGTACTCGGCGTCGAAGGGGAGCTCGGCGATTCTCGGATGTGCCTGCCTGGTCAAGATGGCGTCGATGCCGCCTTTTGCGGCCAGCGCGACCAGGGCTCCCTCGGTCGGGTCGCCGATCAGCTCGCCGTCGCTGAGCACCGCGTCGGAGGCGAGGACCATTGGCATCAGGAACTGGTCCAGCGGGATCTCCGCCTGTCCGGCGACGCGGTTGATGCGCCCGTGGGTCGAGTAGCCCTTTCCCTCGACCGAATAGCGGTGCCCGGCGACGACCATCTGAACCGCGGTCATCTGGTTCAGCGTGAGCGTCCCGGTCTTGTCCGTGTTGATCGCGGACGTGGACCCCAGGGTCTCGGTCGAAGGGAGCTGCTTCATGATGGCGCCGACCTTGACCAGAGCCCGGGTGCCCCACGCCAGGATCGTCGTCACCACCATGGGCAACTGCACCGGGACCGCCGCGATGGCGAAGGCGACCGCGGCGGGCAACACCGCGTTGAAGGTATAGCCACGAGACAGGTTCAGGGCCATCGAGGCGATCAGCGCGACACCCGCGACCAGCAGGAGCTGCTTTGAGAGATGGTCGAGCTGGCGGGTGAGCGGGGTCTTGACCGTCGGCTGCGCCTGCAGCATTCCCGAGATGTGGCCGACCTCGGTCGCCATCCCGGTCGCGGTGACCACGAACTCGCCCGTCCCGCGGGTGACAGAGGTGTTCATGTACACCATGTCGGTCCGGTCGCCCAGCGGCATGTCGGCTTCCCCGACCGGGGCCGTGCCCTTCGAGACCGGCAGGCTCTCCCCGGTCAGCTCGGACTCGGCAACCTCCAGCGTGGCCGCCCGGAGCAGCCTGCCGTCGGCCGGAACGACGTCACCCGCCTCGATCGAGACGACATCGCCGGGGACCAGCTGTTCAGCGGGGATCTCCGCCTCCTGGCCATCGCGCCGCACCCGGGCGGTCACGATCAACCTCCGCTGAAGCGCGGCGACGGCGCTCCCGGCCTCGCCCTCCTGCTGCAGGCCGAGAACCGCGTTAGCCAGTGTCAGCAGAATCAGCAGAAAGCCGGTTCCCAGCTGCCTGAGAGGGAACAGGCTAAGGAGGCCGGCCACCAGCAAGACGATCTGCATCGGGTCGGAGTACTGGCGGATGAACGCGCGCCAGCGAGGCTCTGCCCTGCCTTCGGCAAGCGTGTTGGGGCCGCACCGGCCGGCCCGCGACGCCGCTTCCGCCGAGCTCAGGCCGCGCCGCGGGTCTGCCTGCTCGGCTCGCAGCACCTCCTCGGCGCTAAGCGTGTGCCACGCGGCCTCCGGGGCCAGCGCCTGGCGTTCCGCCCCGGGCACACCCATCAGCCTGGACTGCACGGGACACCCCCCTTCCCGGCGAGCTACGACCGAGACGACCCGAACCCCCGCCGCCGGCCAGCAGCCCCCTGCTGAGCGACGGGCGCGGGTCGCGGCGCCACCGATCCCCAAAGAAGCCGGCGGAATACATCCGTCCATTCTGCCGCCCGGGCCCTGGCTCGGCCAGGACGGGCTGGTCACGGTCGTCGGTGGTTGGGCCAGGACCGACCCCGGCCTGCTGCTTGCTATCGGCCTCCGCCTCAAACCCGAGGGACGGAACATCCACGCGCTGGTATTCCAGACAGGACAGCCAACGCCCGCGGCATCCACCGGGCGATCCTCGCCGAAGGCGGCCATGGTCACGACAGCCCCAGCCATCCTGCGGCCCGCGACCCGCACCTCCAGGACGCACTGCTGGACTACTGCGCAGCACTCACCTCGACCCCCCTGCCCGATCCGTGACCGTTGCCAGCGCGGCAACCGCCGCAGCCGCCTCCCATGCTGGGGTGCCGTGCACGGTGATCACGGGCACCTTGGGGAACGCGAATTCGACGCCTACGAGGACGTAGCTGCCAGCGCCTTCGTGACATCGCTGAGCGTCGATGCCTTCGAGGACTCGTTGCGGATGGAGTTGGCGGTGCGTTCGGCGTCAGCGAAGAGCCGGGCGGCGCGGTCGGGGTCGGCGGCTGCCAGCACTTTCGCGATGTCGCTGAGCGCCCATACCTTGAAGAACTCGTTTGCGATGGAGCGGGCGATGTGTTCGGCGCGGTCAGGGTGGGTGGCGGCCAGCGCCGCCGCGACGTCGCGCAGCGCCGACGCCTTCGAGAATTCAGAGGGGATGGAGTTGGCGATGCGTTCGGCGCGGTCGGGGTCGGCGGCGGCCAGGGTCGCCGCGATGCCGCTCAGCGCCGATGCCCTCGTGGGCTCGTCGGTGATGGAGCGGGCGATGCGTTCGGCGTCAGCGAGGATCCCGGCAGCCCGGGCGAGATGGTTTCGGGCAGGCCCAGAGCCCTTCTGAGTCTCCTCACCAGGAGCATCTCCAGCAGATCGGACGCCGTGAACGTCGAGGGCCCTTCGGACTACGGCGGTGCCGGGTGCCGGAGCCAGGATCCGCTCGATGACCGTGACTAGGCGCCCGGCATCATAACGGAAACTCTCATGCCGGATCACCAGCGCGTTGCGGCGAGCGAGACCGGCCAGGCTCTCTGGCAGATCCTCCCGGCCCGGCATGATCGCGCCCTCCAGCAGAATCGGAATCACCCGCACAGCGCGGGCCAGCGCCGCCTCGATCTCCAGCCGCACGATGTCATCTGGATCGTCCAGCCGCCGCCGGCCGCGCTCGTCGGTGGTGGTCAGCCAACCGGGGCCGATGATTGCCAGCAACACCTGGCAGGCCGCCACCGCGCGGCTGATCTCCTCGGCGAAGTCAACGCCCGGCTCGATCGCATCCACATCGATGAAGATCTGGCCTTCACCGAACCGGTCAGCAAGGCGGTCATACAAGCGGCCAGCAAGATGAGCGCTCTCTTGCCGACGGTAGCTGACAAAAATGCCACCGCCCTCAGCCCCGGGCATGGTCACCCACCCTACCGGAGGAAGATCCAGGCGGAAATCCTCCGGTCCAGGCCTGAAAGAGCCGGACAGCGATAGAGCAGATAAGTACAGCAACCTCTTCGTCCAGCACCGACCCAATGCGACGGATTTAGGCTTACGACCTGCACCAACGGCCAGCATTGCCCTCCAGCCACTCGTTCACACCGAGGAGATCACGGTCGGGTGTATCCGGTGATCGACTGTTGATGCTGCAACGACACTTAGGTGAGTGCGTAGCCGCGTGTTGCCGAGCCCGGCTGACAAGGCGTTCAGGGGCAACCCCTTTGGTAGGCCGCGCCCGGCGGCGCGTATCGATCCCATTCCGCGCGGGTGAGAGACCGGCCTGCCGCGGCGCAGAGATTTGGCAGGATGTCAAGGAAGATGGCGACGTCGCTTGCTAATCATCCTCGTGATCCACATCGAGCGTTCGATGCGGAGCGTTCCAATGACGACGAGGACAACCAGGACGCCAAGCAGCGACAGCAGCAGCAGCTTGGAACCTATGGCGGTCGCACGGGCAGACGCACCCGCGGCACGGCCACCAGGATCAATGGCACCGTCGCCGCGACCGCAAGCACGGCGACGAGATTGTCGAAGTTCATCGCGGAGACCATCTGGGCAATGGCGCAGATCCCTCATCAAACAGCGGCCTGGCCCCTGGTTTCCGGGGGTCCCCCGGGGAGGCTGCCGAGCGGGCGTTGGTGGCGTCTGGCTGGGAGGCCGTGTGAGCGCTCATGCCTGGTCGGCGACGGCAGCGCGCCTCCAGTGTCGCCATGCCACAGCGGGCGGTCCCGCCACCGTGGTTGCTGTCTAGCGCCGGGCCCATGATGGCACATTCTGGTATCAGGGGACCCGCAGCAGGGCTGACGGGCCGGCTCAGCGAACGTGGCGTACTTGACCGGTTCCTTGCCTCCGTGCGGGCCGGTGAGGGCTGTGCGCGCCGATGCTCGGCCGGCTCGGGTCGCTGGCCGAGCCGCAGCGTCGCGGGCTCAGCGTCGCGTTCGGGCTCGGCTCCGGAGAGAGCCCGGACCAGTTCCTGGTCGCCCTGGCGGCGCTCAGCCTCATGGCGGAGGCCTCCCAGGAGCGGCCGATGCTGTGCGTCGTGGACGACGCGCAGTGGCTCGACCAGGCGTCGGCCCAAGTCCTCGGATTCGTCGGGCGCCGCCTGCTGGCGGAGCCGGTCGCGCTGGTGTTCGCGGTCCGGACGCCGGCCCCAGGAGCTCCCGCGCCGGATCACCTGGGGGGCCTGGCCGAACTCCGGCTGGACGGACTGGACGAACACTCGGCTCGGGCGCTCCTGGCGACGGTCATCCCAGGCCCGCTCGATGAGAGCGTCCGTGCCCGGATCCTGGAGGAGACCCACGGCCACCCGCTGGCCCTGCTCGAGCTCTACCGAGGCCGCAGCGCCGCCGACCTGGCTGGCGGGTTTGCCCTTCCGGACGCGGGAGACCTGCCCCGGCGCATCGAAGATCAGTACGCAGCGCGCCTGGGTGAGCTGCCAGCCGAGGTCCAGCGGCTGATGCTGCTCGCGGCGGCCGATCCGGTCGGCGACCCGGCGCTGATCCTCCGGGCGGCTCAGGTACTCGGCTTGGATACCGGAGCCATCGACCTGGCCGTCGCGGCCGACCTGCTGGAGTTCGGTGCGACCGTGCGCTTCCGGCATCCCCTGGTGCGTTCGGCCGCCTACCGGACCGCCACCGCCGATGACCGGCGGGCCGTGCACGAGGCGCTGGCCACAGTGACCGATCCGCTGGCTGACCCCGACCGCCGGGCGTGGCACTGCGCCCACGCGACGGCCGGGCCAGACGAGGCGGTCGCCGCGGAGCTCATCAACTCGGCCAGCCGTGCCATGCGCCGAGGCGGGGTAGCCGCCGCCGCGGCCTTCTGGGAGCGAGCTGTGGCGCTCACTCCCGACCCGGGCCAGCGGGCCTCACGGGCTCTGACGGCGGCCGAGGCGAAGTATGCAGCGGGAGACTTCGAGGCCGCCCAGGCCCTGCTGGTAACGGCTGAGGTCGGGCCGCCGGGCGAGCTGGACGAGGCGCGCGCACAGCGGATGCGGGCGCAGGTCGCGTTCGCGCTGCGGCGGGGCGGCGACGCGCCGCCGCTCATGCTGCGGGCCGCGCAGCGGCTGCAGAGCCTGGACGCCGAACTGGCCCGGCAGACCTATCTCGAAGCCCTGCTGGCTACGATCTACGCCGGCCGTCTCGCCCACGGACAGGACGCGAAGCAGGTCGCGCGCGTCGCGAGATCCGCGACGCTGCCGCCTTCCGGGTCGCAGCCGCCGCACTCGCAGCTGCTCATCCACGGCCTCGCCGTGCGCCTGGCCGATGGGTACCTGGCCGCCGCCCCTACGCTCAAGCAGGCCCTGTGCCGCTACCGGGCGCATCCGCTCGAGCTGGGCTGGCTGTCCGTGGCGTACAACGTCGTCGCCATGGACCTGTGGGACGACGAGGCGTGGTTCGAGCTCGCGGCCGGCCAGCTCCGGCTGGCACGCGCGAACGGCACCCTCAGCTGGCTTCCGTTCACGCTGGACTATGCCGCCGAGGTCCACGTCCAGGCCGGCGAGCTGTCCAAGGCCGCGGCCTTGCTGATGGAGCGTGAGGGCGTCGACTCGGGGACCAGGGAAGCCACCTTGCCCTACCTTCCGCTGCTGCTCGCCGCGTGGCGCGGCGACGCACCAGGCGCGGCCGAACTGGCCGAGGAGATGACCCGCGGTGCTACGGACCGGGGCGAGGGTGCGGCGCTAACCTACACGGACTACGCGCAGGCGGTGCTGTATAACGGCCAGGGCGGCTACCGGGCCGCGGTCGAGGCGGCGCGCCGGGCCAGCGCCGTCGAGGAAATCGTCATCTCGCCGTGGGCCCTGTATGAGCTGGTGGAGGCCGCGGCACGAAGCGATCAGCGCGAACATGCTCGCGCGGCTGCTGGCCAGCTGTCGCAGCTAGCCGCGGCGAGCGCCAGCAACTGGGCTCGCGGCGCGGCGGCGCGGTCCCGGGCGCTGGTATCCGGGGGACGCGCCGCCGAGGAGGAATACCGCGAGGCGATCGAGCTGCTGGGCAGAACCCGGATGGCGACCCATCTGGCCCGCGCCCGCCTGGTCTACGGCGAATGGCTGCGCCGGGAGAAGCGGCGCGCCGAGGCCCGCGACCAGCTGCGGTCCGCGTTCGACGCGCTCACGTCCATGGGCGCCGAGGCCTTCGCCGAACGGGCGCGGCGAGAGCTCCAGGCGACCGGCGAGACGGCGCGCAAGCGCAGCGACGACACCCGCACCGACCTGACGCCGCAAGAGGAGGAGATCGCCCAGCTGGCCCGCGAGGGACGAACCAACTCCGAGATCGCCGCACAGTTGTTCATCGGCCGCCGCACCGTGGAGTGGCACCTGCGCAAGGTGTTCGGCAAGCTGGACATCAGCTCCCGCATCGAACTCGACCAGGCCCTGAGAAAAAGGAGCATCCGGTCATGACGGAACAGATGCCCGGCAAGCTGAAGCAGACCGGTTCCGCGGGTCCTGCGCGCGGGCATGTCGTGCTCGCCTCGGCTGACAGTGACGCTTTTACCTCACTGCGGCGGCGATCGACGTCCCGGCGTGACAGATACCAGATAGGCAAGAAACTCCGGCGCCAGGTTCCGCGCAGCTCGCTGGGGAAATGGTCTGCCGATCGTGGCCGTCCCGATCCGGTGCAGCTGATCATTGAGTCGCACAGCGGCCGGCTTGACTGGCTGATCCCGGTCCGGGTCGGGCGGATGACGGCCACGCCGTACGGGTTCCTGCGCGGTGCCGCGGTGGTGATGGCGGAGGACGTGGCCCGGCTGCCGTTCTACCGGGATCACCCCGGTGATCTGCGGTGACGCGCACCTGGGGAACTTCGGCTTCTACGCCTCCCCGGAGCGGGATCTGGTCATCGACCTTAACGACTTCGACGAGGCGCACCCTGGGGCGTGGGAGTGGGATCTGCGGCGCCTGGTCGCCAGCATCTGGGTCGCGGGCCGCCAGAACGGCGCCAGCGAGCAGAGTTGCGAATCGGCGGTCCGGCGGTGCGTGGCCGGATACCGCGCCGAGGTCCGCGACCTGGCCACGGCCCCGCTGCTGGCCCGGTCCTACCAGCGGATCGACGTCGGCCACCTGCAGCACAGCGTGACGGGCAAGTCGCTGCGGGCCGAGATCAAGCGGGCCGCGGCGCAGGCGCGCCGCCGGACCAGCGACCGGGCACTGCCCAGGTTCACCCGCGAACGCGACGGGCAGCGCCGGATCACCGAAGACCCGCCGCTGCTGACCCGGATCAACTACGTCGAAGCCGACCAGCTCGCCCGCGGGCTCGATGAGTACCTGGCCACCCTGGCCCCGCACTGGCGCCGGGCCCTGGGCGGCTACACCCTGATCGACATCGCCCACAAGGTCGTCGGCGTCGGCAGCGTCGGGCTGCGCGCCTACGTCGCCCTGCTGGAAGGCAGCAGCCCGGATGACGTGCTGTTCTTGCAGCTGAAACAGGCGCGCCGGTCGGTGCTGGCCCGGCACGTGCACGGCGACTCGGCCTGGCACGCCCACCAGGGCCAGCGGGTCGTGGAATACCAGCAGGCCCTGCAGACGGTCAGCGACCCGCTGCTGGGCTGGACCACGGTGGCCGGGCGCCAGTACTACGTCCGCCAGTTCCGGAACATGAAAGGCAGCGTCGCCCTGGACTCCATCGATGCCGCGGCCCTGGCCGGCTACGCTGCGATCACCGGGCACCTGCTGGCCAAGGGCCACGCCCGCACCAGCGGCGCCTCCATGATCGTCGGATACATCGGGTCCTCCGACCGCCTCGACATCGCCCTGGCCCGGTTCGCCCGGCTCTACGCCGACCAGACCGAAGCCGACCACGCCGCCCTGGTCAAAGCAGCCGACCGGGGCATCGTGCCCATCGAGCGCGACCTGTGAACGCTTGCTGCCAGGCACCTCCCCGCTAGCCTGGCACCCGGGCCGGGCCGGCAGCCCGGCCAGGTGATCCTCCGGGTGATCCTCAACCCGGCCGGCGAGGACCCGCACGAGACGATCGAGGCATTCCAGAAGGCACATCACGACACCATCACCGAACTGCGCGCGAGGATCGCCCAGAACATGCCCTTCATCGCGCGCCTGCAGTTCACCGTCCCGCCGCAGGAGGGCGAGCACCCCGTCATCACGATGCCCACCGGCCCGCCGCACCGCGCCGCGGCCGGCCGCAACCTCACCCCGGTGATGGCCCGGCTCGACCCCAAGGACCTGGAGACACTCGACGCCCTGATCACCGCCGGCATCGTCTCGAACCGCGCCGACGGCGTCCGGTGGGCACTGGCCCGCATCCGCGAGCGCCCCGCCTACACCCAGCTCCGCGAGCACATCGGCAAGATCGACGAGCTGAAAGCCCAGTTCTGAGGAAACGCCGGCGCAGAACGCGGTCAGGCCGCCGTCAACGACCAAGGTGGTTCCAGTGATGTACCCAGCGGCAGGGCTGGCGAGGAAGACGACGGCAGCCGCGAGCTCCTGCGGGTCGCCGGGCCGGCCGGCTGGCACGCGCGGCAGCTGGCTGTCGATGTACCCGTCGGGGAACTGATCCGACATCTCCGAGGGGAAGAAGCCAGGCGCGACGGCTGTCACGCGGATGCCCTTGCGTCCCGTCCACTGGACGGCGAGGTCACGCGTCAGGGCGATCACGCCGGCCTTGCTCGCCGAATAGGCTGCCTGCGGGAGCCCGCCGCTGGCGAGCGCGGCGACGCTGGCGATGTTGATGATCGCGCTGCCGGGCTGCATGACACGGCCGCAGGCCTGAGCCATCCAGTAGCAGCCGTTCAGGTTGATGTCGATGACTTCGCGGAACTGCGCGGGCGTCTCGCGCGTGGCCGGCACCGCTGTTCCCTTCCCCGCGTTATTGACCAGGACATCGACGTGTCCGAACTCCTTGATCGCTGCCTCGACGACGGCCGTGGCGTTCTCCGGCACTGCCACGTCGGCAGCGACGGTAATCGCACGCCGGCCGGCCTGCTCGACGACCGCGCGCGTCGTTTCGAGACGCTCTACGCGGCGCGCCGCGAGCACGAGGTCCGCCCCTGCCTCGGCAAGCGCCCTAGCGAACGCCACGCCCAGGCCCGAAGAGGCCCCGGTCACAATCGCGACCTTGTTGTCGAGGCGGAAGCGGTCAAGCACCGTGGTCATATCTGTCCTTTCGTGGTGGTGAGGGCCCGCGCGATCGCGCGGTACACGTGGCGGTTAAACGCCAGGCCGATGTGGCTGCCCGGCACTTCCACGCAGGTGGCGTAGTCCGCTAGGCAGGACTCCCACCGAACGACGCCGTCGCTACGGGTGTAAATCGAGGTTAGGTGAAGGCCCTCGGGGAACGGTTGCCGGTAGCTGGCCTGCAATGAGCAGGAGCACCACTCGGTGAGGCAGCCGGAAGGCCGCCGGGCCGAGCCGGCGAGGGCGAGCCCGCGTCGGCTAACGGCGGCGCTCAGGGCGGTGACCGGGTACACGTCAAGAACGGCGTCGAGCCCGCTGCCGAGGCACACGACGTGCGAGACGTCCCCAGGACGAGCCGCCGCGATCGATTTCGCGTAGTGCCCGCCCCGGCTGGGCCCGACGACGGCGATCGGCCGCTCGGTGCTTTGCCGGGCGTCGCGCACCGCGTCGATGATCCGGCGCCGAGCACACGGCCACGGTATCCCGGCTGCGGGTCGTCCTCGGTATCCGATGACAGGCAAGTTTGCGCAGGTCAAACGCTGCTAGCGACCCGATATTCGGGACCGGGGCGGGCGGCTGTCTTCCGCTGGATACGGCGCAGCGTGGCCCGGTAGGTTGGGCAGGGCGGGTAAGGGAGCCGTGATGCCGCAGCAGCGCGAGTCGGAACTGTCGCTGGCCGAATGGCTGGTGCTGTGCCTGGTCAGTGAGAGGCCTACGCACGGCTTCGCGATCGCGAGCCTGCTGGCCGAAGACGGCAGCCTGGGCCGGGTCTGGCACGTCCGCAAGGCCGTGGTCTACCGCGCCGTGCAACGGCTGGAGCAGCTCGGCCTGATCGTGGCCTCTGATAAGCAGCCCACTAGCCAGGGACCGGCCCGGGTCCCGCTTCGGGCCACGCCCGAGGGCCGCCAGGCCGCCGAAGCATGGCTGCGCGAGCCGGCCGGCCATGCCCGTGACATCCGCTCCGAGCTGCTGCTGAAGATGGCCCTGCTCGACCGGGTCGGCGCTGATCCCGGGGAGCTGCTGCGGGCCCAGCGCCGTCAGCTCGCCCCGATCGCCGGCGCGCTAGCCGGGCAGATCCCCGCCACCACGGGGTTTGACCAAGTTCTGGTGCAGTGGCGGTACGAATCGGTCTCGGCCACCCTGCGGTTTCTCGACGCCCGGCTGGCCACGGTTCCCGCCTAGCGGACGGATAGCGCATGGACTACGGCTCCGCAGACATGGCCGGCGTTCAGCGCTGGCTCGTTCTGCTGGTGCTATAGCGGGCTGGGCTGAGCAGGCAGTGGAGATCTCGCGGTGCGTGTGAGGTCGGCGAGTTCCCGGTCGAAGCGATCGGATTCCTCCCAGAACGGCATGTGACCTACGCCGTCGTACCACGATGCGGTCGCGGCCGGGCAAGCGGTGAGCGCGCGTTCGGCCATCGAGGGCAGCACGATCACGTCGTCGCGTCCGTGTGTGACAAGGACGGGACCGACGCGCGCGCGAGGATGTCGCTGCCGTCGAGTTCGCGTGAGAGCAGCGCGCGGCGGATGGCAGGGGGCACGACCATGTTCCGGGCCAGGGCCGCGGCCACCTCGTCGTCGCCGAGCGGCCTGGCGGTGCATGCGCGCAGGAACCGCCGGGTCGCGGTGATGTTCGCGAACAGGAGGTCACACGTCTTCCGGCTGAGCCTAAGTACGAACATGTATTTTAATCAGAGGGTACTTCACACAGTACTCGTGCATATGATCTAATTATTGATGTGGCCGCAGTAGACAGTGCCATCATATGTAGCTAGATGGTGCTCCTCCCGGCCGAAAGCAGCAGCAACACGGCTTCCACCGGCTCCGAGGGCATGGTGCACTCAGTCTCGACAAGAAAGCGGCCATGGGGATCATGACCCCCAGCTGGGGTATCCGCAGCCGTGCAGAAGGCTTTCCCCGGGCAGTGGCGCACGTGGCCACAGTTGTGGCTGCCGTCACCGCGATGCTCGCCGCCATGTGGGCTGGCCCGCTCGCTGCTGCCAGCGCCGGCATTCGGCCGCGCGCCGCCGTCCAGTCACCGGCGCCAGCACCGGCACCGGCACCGGCATCGGCACCGGCATCGGTCAAGTTTTACATCGTTCCGCCACCGGGGAACGGCCCCGCCGATTCCCTGTTCACCATTGCGGCCAAGACTCTCGGCGACGGCAGCCAGTTCATGGGGATCTTCAACCTGAACAAGGGCCGGCTTCAGCCCAACGGCGGGCGGCTTGCCAATCCCCAGCTGATCGAGCCGGGCTGGATCCTCCAGCTGCCCGCGGCCGCAGCCGGTCCGGGCGTTCACTTCGGCCCGCTGCCCGGCGTGACTGCGCCGGTGCCGCATCCGTCGTCCGGGCCTGCCGGCACCAGCAGCGCCGCCATGATCGGCGGCGCGGTGCTGGCCTTCCTCGCCGCGGGGCTGGCGTCCTGGCTCATCCGGCGCCGGGCAGGTCCCGCCCGCAGGCGCAGGCCCGCGCACGCCAGGGCGCCGGGCAGGGCAGGACGGACACCGCGACTGGGACCCCCGGCCGCGTCGGCCGAGCCGGTGACCCGGCCCGCGAAACCGTCCGCTGAGCCAACCGGACGGCCTCGGCAGGTCCGCGCCATGCGCCTGACTGTGCTCGCGATGACGGTCCCGATCCTGTTCGGCCTGATATCCGCGACCGGGGAACTGGCCCGGCACGGATACGGCTTCTTCGTCTTCCGGTCGGCCGGTACAGGTGCGACACAGCAAGGGCCTTCCGGTCCGGATCCGTCTCAGCCGTCGGCGGCTCATCATCCCGACCGCATAGGGTCCGGCCTGGCTGGCCTGCAGGAAGTACGCAACCAGCAGGATCAGGAAGGGCACGACCCCTAAGCACCACGTGGAGGCAGCATGGCCAAGCCAGCAGCCGGTGCCCGTGCCAGACGGCCAGATCCGGCCGAACACACCCTAGAACGGCCGCTGAAGACCAGGAATCGTGCCGACGTCTGGATGGAACAAGACTTCAAGTTCGCGGGCTCGGTCATAAAAAGAAAGACAGTCGCGGTCTTTTTCCTGGGCATCCCTGCACTGGCACCACTGTTCTTCATGTCACGCGCGGTCGTCGAGCTGAACAGCAACACCATGAACCAAGTGGAAGCTGATGTGCTCGGCACCGGGTCCATGGCGCTGCTGATCTTGACCCTGACCGTCACCCCGATGGTCACCCTGACCCGGCAGCATTGGTTCGTGCCGCTGCGCAAGTGGTATGGCATCGTGCTCGCGTGCACCGCGATCGCCGACGCGATTCTGGCGGCTATCACCTCATCGTTTACCGGAGGGGTCCTCGGTCGGCTCACCGGGCACACCTTCTTGCTGGCCGGCTTCGCTATGGTGTCGCTGCTGTTCCCGCTGCTGCTCATCTCCAACACCAGCGCGCAACGGTGGCTCGGGAAATACTGGAAACCGCTGCAGAAACTGACCTACGCCATCTGGGGCCTGCTATTCGTTCACCTGGCACTCCTGGAGGGGTTCGGCTTCCAGAACGGAGCAAACGGGCCAGGTATCGGTTTCGACCACAACCCGGTGCTGCACCAGCGCCTGTACCAGCTCACCGCGTGCAGTCTCCCCCTGCTCCTTCTCAGGCTCCCCCCGGTCAGGCGGTGGGTCGCACGCCAGCAGAAAGCGGGCCGGGAGCGAGCGGTGTACCTTGCCTTCCTGCCGCTCGCCGCGCTGTATGTCCTCTTCTTCGCCTTTATCGTCAACGAGGAGATCTTCAAGGGGGTCAGCGCCTTCCGGCTACAGCCTGTCGGCGGATGACCAGATGCCGACCTGCCGGTCTCCGTCACGACTTCATCGGATGCAGGCCAGGATAATCGGCTATTGTTCGCTTCCCGGACGGAAAGGTGGCGTCGAAGGTGCGGGAAGACGTTAGTGACAAGAGCCGTGTCCGAGTCCAGGTCGGGAAAATCGGGGATGCGCTCGGCGATCCTCGGCTCCAGGATGTGATTGAGCGCGCGGCCGCGCAGGTAGCAGGACCTGAAGCGCCGCAGGACAAGATCGCTGCGCTCTTGCCGGAGGACATCGACTCGACGGTGTCTTCGGGAGGCGAACCCGAGGGTGTTCCTCACCTGTCCCGCGCCCCGCTTGTGGCCATGGTGCAGAGCCACATCGAAGAGGCACTGGGCGACGCGGGAGTCCCGGACCCGGACGAACCCACTAGCCTGTGGTCCAAGCTCGTCCACACCGTGGAGCACGACCTGCATATCTCGCCGGGATCGTTCACGCCTGACGATCCCGATTGGTACGTTTTTATCGCGAAAGGCGTGCTCGAACGCCTTGCCATGGGCAACGCGCCATTCAACCAGACGCCAGCCGAATTTGACGGCATGGCTGACGATGCCCGGCTGGTGATCGTCGGCGACTGGGGCACGAGCCTGCCGCGAGCACGCGATGTTGCAACTCACATGCACGAGGCGATCGACAGGGCGCTTGCCAGCCATCGCCAGGTGCATGTGCTCCACCTCGGCGACGTCTATCATTCCGGGCTGGAGACCGAGGACCAGCGGCGGTTCCTCGATCTGTGGCCGGTCACCCAGGAACAGGCCGATGCGGGCGTGCTCACTGGTTCCGGCCAGCGGGTCACTTCGTTGCGGAAGTTACCGGCCCGGTGCGGGCCGTCCGCTGCTGCGCCACCTGCCCCGCTGGCATCATCAGCACCGCGGCATACGATGTGAATGTCCCATTCATGCAGCTGGAGCGACATGGCTGGGACATCCACGCCGTATAAACCGCCAGGGCAGCGGCCGCCGGACGGGATCAGGAGCCACCACAGCCACAGCGATCACTCCGCAGATACCCGGCCCCGAAGGCAAGCCCCGGCCGGCCCCGGCAGACCCGCGGAAAGCCCGTAACCCTCACCGTGACCAGGTGACCGACGGCCCTGGCTGCATGGAGGCAGGTAAGAGGTCATCACCGGATCCCGGTGATCCGCCGCACCCGGCCAAGGCCGGGACAACGCCGCGACAACGCGGGGACGACGCTGAGCCAACCGCCGGGACAAAACCGGACGGGATGGAATAGCGGCGGCGGGTCAATGGGAATGCGGCGAAACCGAGGGTCCGCGCCGTTGACAGCGCGTTCACTCGCCTGCTACCGAGGGGGGAAGGTGCCAGGACTGGATGACCGGCGCAAGGGGTGTCGGGCGTAGATATCAAGGCAGGCCTTTGACGGTGGCTCCGGCAGTTCCCCTGCTGATCGACCGGGGCGATCTTGTCGTGGCCCTGGATCGCGCGGCGACGCGGAAGGTGACGATCATCTCGGCTCCGGCCGGCAGCGGGAAGACGTCGCTGCTGCGCGCCTGGGCCGACGGTCCGAACCAGGACGCCGAACGGGCCCTGGCCCTTGCGGCGTCTGACCGGCTGATGCTGCCCTTCGCGATGACCGGCTCAGCCGAGCTGCTCGAGGCGCTGCCTCGGCACCAGACCGCGCGCGCCGCGCTGCTCGCCGACATCCTCGATGTCCTGCACGGCGCATCGCCAGCAGTCAGGGAGCAGTCCTCGCTGCCGCCTGCGAGGATCTCAGCCCGGGCGAGCTCAGGGTGCTGCGGTATCTGCCGACCAACCTGTCCCGGCCCGAGATCGCCAGCGAGCTGTCCGTCTCGCCGAACACGGTCAGCGCTCATATCCGCAGCATCTACGCCAAGCTCCAGGTTCGTGACCGCTCCTCGGCCGTGCGGCGCGCCCGGGAGCTGCGGCTGCTGGCGGCCGGCCGCACGCGGTAGCCCGGGGTAACCGGATCCCGTCATGCGAGCGCGGCATCCCGGCGGATCCGGGTGGGCGGTTCAGTAGCCGGATATCGGGTGTCAGCGCCAGGCGAACACAGGCTGCTCGAAATGGGCCACCCGGGTCGTCAGGCCGTGCAGCGCCAGCTGGCAGAACTGGTGGATGATGGCGGCGGTCGGAGCGTACACATGGCCGCCCAGCAGCGCCAGGCGAAGGACCGGCGCGGGGGATTCCGGGATGCGCAGCAGCTGGGGCGGACGGTCGAAGTCAGCCAGTGGAATCACGTGGATCCGGGCCACCTCCGACGGCTGCCGGACCAGGGTGCCTGCCGGGCCGCCCCACACCACCACGGGAGTGATGAGGAAGCCGGACCGGGTGGCGTAATCATCCAGCGTGCCCAGGACATCGCCCGGCCCGGCCGCCACGCCGGTTTCCTCGCGCAGTTCGCGCAGCGCCGCGTCCGGGGCGGGCTCGCCGGGCTCGCGGCTACCGCCGGGCAGCGCCCACTGCCCGGCGTGGTTCCGCAGGCCGGCGGCCCGCCTGGTGATCAGCAGGCCGGGGACGTCCTGCCGCAGCAGCACGCACACCGCTACCGACGCGGCGCGCAGGCCGGGCCGGGTTATGCCGATGCGCCGGAAGGAGGCCAGGTTAGCGGCGACGCCGGCCCTGTCCGCTGCTGAGCTTGCCGCCATAAGGACCTGCTCAGCCGGGCCCGGGTGGCATCGCTGCATTCGCCGGTCATGCTCCATGTGAGGTTCACTGAGACGATTGTCGCAGTCAATGACCTGTGGTTCAGCCAGCAGGCTGGCGGGGGCGGTGATTGTCCACCTGGCCGAGGCGGCTCCGGCGTCATAGCCCATTGTCGGGCGGGTCAATCGCGATATAGCTTGGCTGCATGGACGAGCTGGCACAACAGGAAATCGCCGCTACGGCGGCCGTACATACCGAGCTCGGCCAGGCGTATGACGGCGCGGTGGCCGAAGGGCTGGTCGAGAGGATCAGCTTGGAGATCGACAAGCAGGTGGACGCCAGGCTGGCACAACGTGGCATCCAGCCTGCCCGGGCCGCGTGGGCGAACGCCGCCATGGGCCTGGGCTCGGTCGGGCTTGGCATTGGCGCCACAGCCGTGACCCTGCATTCCTGGCCGGCCAGCGGAGTCGCGCCTAAGGCGATCGTCGATCTGGGATCGTTCCACGCGTCCCTGATGACGAGCACCAACTCGGTAAGCACTGCCCAGGTGGTCCTCATCGCGCTGATCTGGGCCGTCATCGCGGTCATCAACATCGTCTACGCCCGCCGTAATCCGCGTCGGTCCTGAGCTGCACCCCCGCGACGGGAAGCCCGGTCCATCCGCCCAGACGCCTATCTGGGAGGAACCGTTCGCGGTTTCTGCACCGACCCCGGCAGTTCGTGACTCTGTTCGGGCTCGACCTGCTCCGCAGCATGCTGGAGGTCGGTCTCGGCCCCCGTTTATACGGCGTGGATGTCCCAGCCATGTCGTAGCTGCATGAATGGGACATTCACTTCGTATGCCGCGGTGCTGATGATGCCAGCGGGGCAGGCGGCGCACCAGTCGCAGCAGCGAACGACCCGCCGCATCATCGGCTGGCCCAGCCCCGGCCGCCGGGGCTGGCCCAGCCCCGGCCGCCGACTGGTTTTCCGGCGGGCCGGACAGGGTCAGCCGGCGATCATGCTGGTGACCTGGCACTTGGTGCTCTTGGGCAGCAGGCCGGACCGCGCGCTATGCGGGATCGTGAGGGTCGACGCCACCGCCGGGAACGGCACACTGGCATAGTGCACCTGCCGCGGCGTGAGGCCGTGCGCGACGAGCAGGGAATCGATCAGCAAGGTGCCGATGTCGTTGACCAGGTCCTGCGTGGAGGGCGGAGGGTTCTTGACCGGCACGATCGTTACGTGCAGGCCCTGGGCGGCGGACAAGCCCTCATCTTGCGCGATGTAGAGGCCAGCCGAGTCGATGGCCGGGAACGCGTTGACGACGATGTTCGTCTTCTCAGGCTTGACCTGCTGCGCGCCGCCCGATTCGCCCGAGGAGCATCCGGCGGCCAGCATCGCGATCGCGACAGCCGACGCTATGAGCACGTGGCCGGACTTCATTCTTGCTCCATCAGGAATTGCGGCTGCGTCACGGTGATCATAATGTTCCGCACCGTCAGTCACATGCCAAACGGTGCGACGTGCCCGGATCTGGTAGCGCTTTGCTATCAGTACTAACCGTATGTGCTGATTACCGGGTATCTGCAGATCGCCGACGCTGGCCGGCTGACCTGCGTCGATTCGTTCGCGACGTTTGATGTGGCGGTCAGGGGTAGCAGATCGAAAACGAAACGAACGCCTGGATACGCGGGGGAGCGTGTCCGACCGATAGGTATCTCATGACGAGAGAACACGGAGAAGAAATCACCGACACCGGCGATCTCAGGGAACTGCACGGCGCGCTGCTCAGCACCCAGAGCGTCGAGCAGTTCCTGCACGAAATGGCCGTGATGGCGGCCCGGCTGGGGAGCGGCGGGCTCTCCTGCGGGATGACCATGCAACCCAGCGGGCAGCCGGTCACCGTGGCGTGCAGCGACCAGGTCGCCGCGCGGGTGGACGAGGTGCAATACGAACTCGACGACGGCCCGTGCCTGCACGCCATGCGCGATGGCCGCATGGTGCGGATCGAGGACACCGCCGAGAAGGCGCACTGGCCCGAGTTCGAGGCGCAGGCGGCCGCGCATGGCATCCGGTCTTGCCTGGCCCTGCCCCTGAACGCGGACGGCAAGCCAGTCGGCGCCCTCAACCTGTATTCCCGCAAGGCATCGGCGTTCGGCGCCGCCGAAGCACGTCGCGCGGAGAATTTCGCCGAAAATGCCTCCGGTGCGCTCTCGCTGGCCATGCGGCTGGCCTCGCACGCCACGCTCATCGCGCAGCTGCGTTCGTCGCTGACCTCGCGAACGGTAATTGACCAGGCGCTCGGGATAATCATGGCCAGGGAGCAGTGCACCCAGGCCCGCGCCTTCGCGATCCTGCGGGCCGCCTCGCAGAACAGCAACGTAAAACTCCGGGATATCGCCAGCGCGGTGGTGACCAGCGTCAGCGGCGAGCCGCCCCAGCCGGCGCCGCCGTTCGAGGAGGGCAGGGGCTAGGCCACGCCGTCGGCATCGGCCGTGGCGGCAGCGCTGTCCGGCTGGCCCCGATCAGGCTGGCCCGGATCAGGCTGGCCCCGGTCCGGCTGGCCCCGGTCAGGCTGGCCGGCCGGGCCCGCCAGCGACGCGGCGACGCTGGGAAATACGTCCACCAGCCGGTCGACTCCGGTTATCGAGAGCACTCGCTGTACGGCGGGGATGCTGACGACCATTCGCATCTCGCTTCCGCTGGCCGCAGCCCGCCTGAATACCCGCACCATGGCGCTCACCCCGGACGAGTCGCAGAAACTCGTCTGGCTCATGTCCGCGATCAGCACAACCGCGCTCTGGTTCAGCGCGGCGAGGAGTTCGTCCCGGACCGTGTTGGCATTGGTGACGTCTATCTCCGCGGGCAGCGTGACCACGGCTACCTGGCCGATCCACAGCACCGGATAGCGCTCTTGAGACACGTACCACCACCATTTGTCCGCGCGAAAGTGAGCAGGCCGCGTCTCTGGACCTAGAAGAGCAGCTAACCCCTGGCTAGCCGCGCAGCGAACATTATTCACGTCGGCGCGGCCAGGGCGCAAGACTGGGGCGCCAAGCGTGCGCCGCCGTTTCGGCCAGGCCAAACAGGCGCCGGCAGGAGTGCGTAACATTGCGTGCGTTCGGATCAATTTGCCGGATATAGGATCCCTGACCGTCACGCGCCGCCAGCAGTGACGACCATGTCGGTGATGAACCCTGCCGCCAGCCCGAGCAGGACGCCCCAGTAGAGCAGTTCCTTGCGTCCGTTCTTGTGTGCGACGCCGAGCAGCTGGATGACGACGTAGAGGATGGATCCGGCCGCGAGGGTCAGGAAGATCACGCTCATGGCCTCGCTGGTGAACTGCCGCCCGATCGCGGTGCCCAGCGTGGTGGGGCCGCCGCCGATCAGGCCCATGAGCAGGAGGAAGCCCCACGACGGCCGGTCCCCCTCGGCGGCCAGCGGGGCCACGATGCCGAACCCCTCGGTGCCGTTGTGCAGCGCGAAGCCGATGACCAGGATCGTCGCGAGCCCGATCTCGCCGGTAGCGGCACTGCCGCCGATGGCGAGTCCCTCGCCGAAGTTGTGCAGCCCGATGCCGATGGCGATCAGCAGGGACATGCGGCGGGCGGCGGACCAGCCCGAGATGCCCGATCTTCTGGTCGCGGTCAGCTCGCCTGGCGCCATCGTGCCCGGGCCGAAGTTCCTCGGCTTCCGCCGGCGGGCCAGCCAGGCTTCGTAGTAGACCAGGCTCATCAGGCCCACGGTCAGGCCGAGGAAGAACAGGCCGGCGTAGCCGAGTACGGGGCCAATTCCCGCGGATCCGTCGTGCAGCCGCCCGAGGGCGGTATCGACGGGCTCGAACGCGTGCACCAGCACGTCCCAGATGAGGAACAGCAGGATCCCGATCGCCAGCGCGTTGAGGAACTGGCGCAGGCCGGGCCGGGGCGCGCGCATCCTGCCCAGGGGTAGCCCGATCAGGATGGTCACTCCGGCGATAAAGCCGAGGAGCAGGGTCTGAGATTCACTCACTGGTTCCGGACTCCGACCACTAGAGGGACGCGACGGGGTGCCCTTCCGCCGGAGCCTTAGGTTAGCCTGCCCTAAATTAATCCGCCACCCCGCTGCCTGACCCGGCCGGCCACCGTAGAGTGCACCGCATGATTACTGTCGCGGGCGAGGCGCTGATCGACCTGATCGTCGACCCGGCCGGTCACGTCGATCCCCGGCTGGGCGGCGCCGGGTTCAACACCACCCGCGCGGTGGCCCGCCTCGGGCTGCCGGCGGCCTTCCTCAACCGGCTCTCCGGTGACCGGTTCGGCCAGCTGATGCGCGCCGACTTGGACCGGCACGGAGTGCGGATCGTGGTGGAGGCCGCGACCAAGGCGCCGACCACGCTGGCGCTGGTGGACCTGGACCCGGCGGGCGTGCCCAGTTACCACTTCTACCTGGAAGGCACATCCGCGGCCGCGGTCGGGCCCGCCGACGCCGTGCTGCCCGAGGGCACCACGGCCGTACACGTCGGCAGCCTGGGTCTGGTCATGGAGCCGGTCGGGACCAGCACCGAACGCATGGTGGCCAGCGTGCCCGACCGCGTCACGGTCATGCTGGACCCGAACGCCCGCCCGGGCGCCGTCGCCTCGCGGCAGGACTACCTGGACCGCCTGATGCGCATCCTGCACGGGGCGGACATCGTCAAGACGAGCACCGAGGATCTGGCCTACCTGTTCCCTGGCCAGGACGCCGGGGTCGCTGCGGCGGACCTGCTGGCCCAGGGGCCCGCCTGCGTGGTCGTCACCGACGGAGCGGCGCCGGTGCGGGCGTTCGCCGGCCAGAAGCAGATCCGGGCCGACGTGCCGACGGCCCCGGTGGTGGACACCGTAGGCGCCGGAGACGCGTTCGGCGGCGCCTTCCTCACCTGGTGGACCGGCTAGGGCCTGGGCCGGTCCGACCTGAGCGATCCGGAGGCGGTCCGCGCCGCGACCCAGGCGGCGATCCTCGCCGCCGTAGTGACCTGCACGCGCCGCGGCGCCGAACCCCCGTGGGCCTACGAGCTGGCCGGGCACGACGGCTGGCGCTGGCTGCCCTTAGCGGCGCAGCAGGATGCCGCGGATGAACGCGGCCTGGCCGACGTGCTGGGCGCAGTCGTCGACCACGCTGACCAGCCGAACGCCCAGCGTCACCGGCGGGTCCCAGCCCTCGTCCACGATCCGGTCCAGGTCCGGATCCGTGATGCCGGAGACCAGCCGGACCGTCTGCGCGTGCACCGCGTCGTGGTATCCGGTGAGCAGGTCGGCGCCGGCCACCCTGACGTGCGCGACCTGCTCCGAGCTGTGCCCGTAGCCGGTGTCGTAGGGCTCGAGCGGCAGGTCGAACCGCTTGCCGTACTCGGTCCACACCTGCGGCACCCCGAACGCGTCCGCCAGGTGGTCGTCCTGCACCCGGGTCAGGTGCCACACCAGCCACGCGATCGAATTCGCGTCCGGCGCGAGCCGCTCCGCCAGCTGGCTACTGGTCAGCCCTCGCACTACCGCGTGCACGGTTTCCTGGACGCGGCCGAAGGCGTCCATCAGGATCTCCGCACTCGTCGTCATCTGCCGGTCCCCTTTCGGTCAGAATCAGAATGTAGCCGAACGGGCCGGGTGACACGCCGCGGCACCTGGTCTCGCGCCCGCAGGGTCGTCGCTGACACTGCCACGAGGTACCGTTCCGACGTGCCCCCAGCCCGAAGCGTCAGCCCCGCCGTGCCGGATGTCGCCGAACTTCTGGCCGCGGCCGTCAGCGGCATCGGCGGCGCCGAACGGCCCGGCCAGGTCCAGATGGCGGAGGCGGTCCGGCAGGCCATCGAGACCGGCGAGCACCTGGCCGTCCAGGCCGGCACCGGCACCGGCAAGTCGCTGGCCTACCTGGTGCCGGCGGTGCGGCACGCGGTGACCACGGGGAGCACGGTCGTGGTGGCCACGGCCACCATCGCACTGCAGCGCCAGCTGATCGACCGCGACCTGCCCCGCCTGGTGGCGGCGCTCAAGCCGCTGCTCGACCGGGAACCGGCCTTCGCCATCCTCAAGGGCAGGCGCAATTACCTGTGCCTGCACCGGCAGAAAGGCGGCGTGGCGGACGACCCGCAAGACGCGCTGTTCGAGCCGGCCAGTGCAGGTCCTGCCTCGCCGCTGGGACGGCAGGTCAAGCGCCTGCACGACTGGGCCGAGCAGACCACCACCGGCGACCGGGACGAGCTCGTGCCCGGGGTGCCCGAGGTGGCCTGGCGCCAGGTCTCGGTGAGCGCCCAGGAGTGCATCGGCGCGCAGCGCTGCCCGTTCGGCTCCCGCTGCTTCGCCGAGAAGGCGCGGGACGAGGCGAACCGGGCCGACATCGTGGTGACCAACCACGCGCTGCTGGCCATCGACGCGACCTCGGAGATCGACGTGCTGCCCGAGCACGACGTGGTCATCATCGACGAGGCGCACGACCTGGTGGACCGGGTCACCTCGGCCACCACCGGGGAGCTGTCCGGACCGTCGGCGGATACGGCCGCTCGCCGCGCCGGGCGGCTGACCGAGTCCGCCGAGATAGAGGGCACCGCCCTGCCCATTTCCGGCGCCGTGGCCGACCGGCTGCGCGAGTCCGCCGCGGCGCTCGCCATCGACTTGGGCGACGCTCCCGCGGGCCGGCTGGACGAGCTGCCCGGCACGCTGGCCGCCACCCTGACCTCGGTACAGGACGCGGCCGTAGCGTGCCTAGAGGCGATCCAGGCCAGCGCGGCGTCCGAGGATGAGGACCCGCAGAAGATGGCGTCGGCCCGGGTGACCCTGGCCTCGCTGGACGAGCTGCAGCGTACCGCCGGCCGGATCCTGGACGCATTCGGCGAGGGGATCACCGAGCGCGGTGAGGTGGTCTGGCTGGACCGGCCGTTCGCCGAGGATTCCCGCCGGCCGCCGACGCTGCGGGTGGCGCCGCTCGAGGTCGGCCGGGTGCTGCGGAACCGGCTGTTCGCCCAGCGCACGGTGACGCTCACCTCGGCCACGCTCGCGCTCGGTGGCTCGTTCGGCCCGCTGGCAGTGCAGTGGGGGCTCGGTATCCCCGGGGGGAACGATCCCGCCGAGGCCCCGGACCACCTCGCGTGGAAGGGTCTCGACGTGGGTTCGCCGTTCGACCATCCGCGCAGCGGCATCCTGTACGTGGCCAGGCAGCTGCCGCCGCCGGGCCGGGACCAGTTGCCCGAGGCGTACCTGACCGAACTCGAGGAGCTCATCGGCGCGGCCGGCGGGCGCACGCTCGGCCTGTTCTCCTCCATGCGGGCGGCCGTCCAGGCGGCTGGGGCGCTGCGCGGGCGGATCAGCCAGCCGCTGCTCTGCCAGGGCGACGACCTCACCGCCCAGCTGGTCAGGCAGTTCACCGAGGACGAGCCGAGTTGCCTGTTCGGCACGCTATCGCTGTGGCAGGGCGTGGACGTGCCGGGGAACTCGCTGCAGCTGGTGGTCATCGACCGGATCCCGTTCCCGCGCCCCGACGACCCGCTCGCCTCGGCCCGGCAGCGCGCGGTGGCCGCCCGCGGTGGCAACGGGTTCATGACCGTCGCGGCGTCGCACGCCGCCCTGCTGCTGGCCCAGGGCGCGGGCCGGCTGCTGCGGACGATGACCGATCGCGGGGTGGTGGCGGTCCTCGATCCGCGGCTGGTGACCGCGCGGTACGGCGACTTCCTCCGCGCGTCGCTGCCCCCGTTCTGGACCACCACCGACCCGGCCCTGGTCCGCGCCGCGCTGCGCCGGCTGGCCGCCGCTTCCTCCGCCGCTTCTGCCGCTGGCGCCGCGCCCGCCCGGGCCCGAACCTGAGTCCGGACTTGCGCGCTGGTTACTGCGTATGCGCAGGACGGATGAAACGGACGATACTGGGTAACATTTTGAGAACCTACTGACACCGGATATCCGTTTTGCTGGAGGGACTGGCCTGCCCAGTCGCAGCGGGAGGTCACGCATGCGGAGGCAGCCGCGGAGCGGCAAGCGGCACGTGCTCCGCTGGGTTGCCGTCGGTGCGGTCGTCATCGTCGCCGCGGGCACGCTGGGTGCCTACCTGAAGTACCGGGCCGTCTACGACAGCATCACCCGGGTGACCGTGCCGTCCACCGCGCTCGGCCACCGCCCGCCGGTGTACAGCACGAACGCGCTGAACATCCTGGTCTACGGCGACGACAGCCGGGCCGGGCTGACCCCGCACGAGCAGTACGTCCTGCGTACCGGCCACGACCAGAGCAACAACACCGACACGATCATGCTGGTGCACATCTCGCCCGGGCGGCACCAGCTCACCGTGGTCAGCGTCCCGCGCGACACCATGGTGCCGGTGTACGAGTGCGACAGCGGGCCAGGTTACACCGGCCAGCAGGCCAACCCGGCCGGCGCCGTGCAGATCAACTCGCTGCTCCAGACCGGCGGGCCAACCTGCCTATGGAAGACGGTCGAGCAGGTGACCGGCGTGCGCCTCGACCACTTCATCGGCATCGGCATGCTCGGCTTTGTCAAGGTCGTCAACGACCTGGGCGGCGTCAACGTCTGCGTGCCGTTCACCGTCAAGGACCCGCTGTCCGGCCTGAACCTTAAGACCGGCGAGCAGCACATCACGGGCATCCAGGCGCTAGCCTTCTGGCGGACCCGCGAGGATCTCGGCGACGGCTCCGACCTGCAGCGGATCCAGCGGGACCAGTTCATGTCCGCCCAGGTGGTCAAGGGCGTGCTGCACAGCGGCCTGCTGTCCAACCCGATCAGGCTGCTCAGGATAGTCAGCGACGCGGCCGCCTCGATGACCACGGACGCCGGGATGACGGTATCGGACCTGGTGCAGATCGGGCAGAGCTTCCGCGACCTGTCCGGCCAGAACGTCCAGTTCATTACGATGCCGAACGAGCCGTGGACGCAGAACGCCAACCGGGTCCAGCTCATGCAGCCGCAGGCAGGCGAGGTGTTCGGGGCCATCGCCAGGGACATAACCGTGCCGAAGGTTCCCACCACCCCGGGGTCCTCCTCAACCGGCGGCGCCCAGGTCCTCACCACCAGTCCGGGCCATGTCAAGGTTGAAGTGCTGAACGGCTCCGGGGTCTCGCACGCCGCCACCGAAGCGGCCGTCGGGCTGGCCAGACGCGGCTTCAACGTAACCGGCACCGGCGACGCCGGGAGCTTCCGCTATACCAAGTCGGTCGTCGAGTACTCCTCGGCCGCCGACATGCCCGCGGTGAACACCCTCATGAAGGAGCTCACCAACGTCACCTCCCTGCAGGTTTCCAGCCTCGCCCCGGGCACGGTCGACTTGATCCTCGGTTCTGACTTCACCGGGCTGGTACCACGGACCGCGCAGAGCCCGCAGGTGACCGCCACGCCCACCACCGGGGCGTCGCAGGCCTCCTCGGGCGCGAGCCCGTCCGCTTCTGCGCCCGCTTCTGCGTCCGCATCCGGTGTGGCCGACCTAGCTCATGCCAACGGCGGCATCACGGCTGCCGCGGCATGCTCCGCCGACAGTTCGGCCTTCTCCGGCCCGCTCAGTCCCTAAGTCACCGGGCCCTAGCCGGGATAGCGCTCACGTCGCTGACCGCCTCCGGCAGCCTGCGCATGCTGGTGATCCGCCGGTCGGCCAGCTTGGCCGGGTGCCCGGTGAGGTCCCGGTCCACCCATACGCAGCGCAGCCCCATCCGGGCCGCGGGCATGATGTCGAGCATCCAGCTGTTGGCCACATGGATCCAGTCCGCCGGGGTCGCCCCGGTCTTCTCGGCGAACCTCCTGAAGTGCGCCAGGTCCGGCTTGTAGCTGCATACTTCTTGCGCGGTGACCCACCCGTCGAACGGCACCGGCAGCCGCGACCTGGTGGTGGCGAACAGGTCCTCGTCGCAGTTGGTCAGGAACGCCAGCCGCCAGCCGCGCTCCCGCAACGCGGCCAGGGCCTGCCCGGCGTCATCGAACACCGGCATGTCCGGCCAGGCCCGGACGAAGGCCTCCTCCCCGCCGTCCGGCAGCGCCACCCGTTCCCGGGCCGCCGCCTGGGCCAGCCCGGCGGTGAGCACCTCACGGTAAGGACGCCAGCCGGGACCGGCCTCGATCTCCAGTTCGGCCTGGTGGTACGCGCCCAGCAGCCGTCCGACGTCCGTCCCGGAGACCCCGGCGAGCTCCGTCAGCGCACCGCCCATGCACGTATTCCAGTCCGCGACCGTCCCGTAGCAATCGAACGTCAGCCACTTGTCCGCCATTGCTAACCTCCGATCGCTCGCTCACCTTCAGCATCCCACCTCCCACCCTGGTCAAACCCGCCCTCGCCACCCCTCCACCCCCGTGTCCCTCCACCCTCGTGTCCCTCCGCCCTCTGTCCCTCCGCCCCCGCCGCCCGCCAGCCCTCCGCGCTCTCCGCCCGCCCCTGCCACGCCGCGCGCACCAGCCCCGCGCCCTCCCCCCGCGCCCGCCTACCCCGGGGCCAATCACATCCTTATCTTCTATTTCGCCAGTAACATCAGCATCTTGGGTTCTGGTGACCGGCCCGAGGCTTCCCCGACAGCACGGAGCCGCCACAGCATCTGGCACTCCTGCGCTTCAGGCAACTGCAGTGACTGGTGATATCGGCCCTCCACTGCGACCTATGGCGTGGATGTCCCATTCATGTCGTTCTAGCTGCATGAATGGGACATCCACGCCTTATAAATCCGGCGCCGAAGCGGCGCAGGGAATGCACCGCGGGCCACGCCACCGGCAGCCAGGAGCGCAGGAGCAACACGAGCACCAGGGAAGCATCCGGAGTGCGGAAGCGGCTGGCGTAAGGGAACGCGGGGCCCTGGCCCCGGTGCGTCAGCAAAGTCATGGCTGCTTCCTACCCCACGCGCTGCGGGACAGGCCCCGGGAAAGCGATGGCGGGGCCCCGGGAAGCCGTGGCGGCCCTCCGGGGAAGCGGTGGCGGGCCCCGGGAAGCGGTGGCGGAGCGTGATTTCATGGGGAGTGAGCAAGGAGGCTCTGATGACCGACGTCGACGCCCGCCCGGAACAGGCCAGCAGCCAGGCCAGCACGCAGGACGCAGGCGATTACGCGTACCAGCGGGGGTTCGGGAACGAGTTCGCCAGCGAGGCCGTCGCCGGGGCGCTGCCCGCGGGCCGCAACTCGCCGCAGCGCGCCCCGCTCGGCCTGTTCGCCGAGCAGCTCAGCGGGACCGCGTTCACCCAGCCGCGCGCGGTCAACCGGCGGACCTGGGTCTACCGGATCATGCCGTCGGCGGCACATCCGAGGTTCTCCCGGATCAGCCACGGCACCCTGCGCGGCACCCCGTTCAACGAGATCGAACCCGACCCGAACCGGCTCCGCTGGGACGCGCTGCCCATGCCCGGCACGGCCACCGACTTCATCGACGGGCTCTACACCATGGCCGGCCACGGCGACCTGCGGACCCGCAGCGGGATAGCGGTCCACGTGTACGCCGCGAACCGGTCCATGACCGCCAGGTACTTCGTTGACGCCGACGGCGAGCTGCTCTTCGTGCCGGAGCGCGGCGCGATCACGCTGCGGACCGAGCTCGGACCGCTCGCGGTGGCGCCCGGCGAGATCGCGGTGGTGCCGCGCGGCATCAGGTTCGCGGTAGAACTGCCGGAAGGGGCAGCCCGCGGCTACCTGTGCGAGAACTTCGGCGCCGCGTTCACGCTGCCCGAACGCGGCCCGATCGGGGCCAACGGGCTGGCCAATGAGCGTGACTTCCTGGCCCCGTCGGCGGCCTACCAGGACCGCACCGGGACCGCGCAGGTGGTGCAGAAGTTCGGCGGGAACCTGTGGGCCGCCGACTACGATCACTCGCCGCTGGACGTGGTGGGCTGGCACGGGAACTACGCGCCGTACAAGTACGACACCGCGAACTTCATGGTGATCGGCACGATCAGCTTCGACCACCCAGACCCGTCCATCTTCACCGTGCTCACCTCGCCCAGCGAGCTGCCCGGCCTGGCCAACGCGGACTTTGTGATCTTCCCGCCGCGCTGGCTGGTGGGGGAGGACACCTTCCGGCCGCCCTGGTACCACCGCAACATCATGTCCGAATTCATGGGCCTGGTCCGCGGCGTCTACGACGCCAAGGCCGAAGGATTCGTGCCCGGCGGCGCCAGCCTGCACAACACCTTTGCCTCGCACGGCCCGGACGCCGAGACCTACCAGCGGGCCAGCACGGCCGAGCTGCGGCCGCAGAAGATCGACGAGACGCTGGCGTTCATGTTCGAGAGCCGCTGGATGATGGTGCCGACCCGGCAGGCCATGGAGGCGCCGCACCGCCAGCGCGACTACGATGCCGTCTGGGCTGGCCTGACTCGGTCTTTCCACGGCTAGTCTGGAAGGCGCTATGTACATTCCCGCTCATTTCGCCGCCGGCGATGCCACCGTGCAGGAACTGCTGGTCCGGCACGGCGCGGCCGACCTGATCACGCTCACCGACGACGGGCTGCTCGCCACGATGCTGCCGTTTGCGTACGAGCCGGCTGCGGGTGAACACGGGGCCCTGCTCGGCCACGTCGCCCGCAACAACGACCAGTGGCGCAAGCCCGCTCTGGGCGAGTCGCTCGCCATCGTCCGCGGCCCGGACGCATACGTGTCCCCGTCCTGGTACGCCGCCAAGGCCGAGCACGGCCGGGTCGTCCCGACCTGGAACTACCTCACCGCGCACGTCTACGGCCGGCTGGTCGTGCACGACGACCCGGTGTGGGTCGAAGACGTCGTCCGGCGCCTGACGGCCAAGCACGAGGCGGCCAGGGTGGCAGTCCCTGGGCAAGCACCCGAATGGGGTGTCGATGACGCGCCGCGTAAGTTCATCGAGGGCCAGCTGCGCGCCATCGTGGGCCTGGAGCTGCAGATCACCCGGATCGAGGCCAAGGCCAAGCTGAGCCAGAACCGCCCGGTGACCGACATCCCCGGCGTGGTCGCCGGGCTGGCCGGGCGGGGCGATGACCGCAGCGCCGAGGCCGTCGAGCACGCGAACGAGCGACGCGCCGAGGAGAGCCGGACCGCCGAGCGCGGGGGCAGGCACCCGGCTCGTTCGGGAAATTAAAGACCGGCCACGGCCGGGATGACGTCGGCGGCGATCACCTCGAGCGGGGTGACCTGCCAGATGTTGGCCACCGCGCCGATCGCGACGTCGAAGCCGAGCTCGGCCATCTGGCCGAGCCGGTCGATGACCGCGCCCGTCTTCTCGCCCTTCTCGCCGACGTCGAAGATGAAGTAGCAAGTCTTGGTGATCTCGTCGTAGTCGCGGCCCTCGGCCTCGCAGTGCGCGCGCAGCACGTCGAGCTTGCGCGGCAAGTCCGGGCTGGGGAACAGGTTGCACGCGTCGGCGTACCTGGCGACGAACCTGAGCGTCTTCTTCTCTCCGCCGCCGCCGATCATGATCGGCGGATGCGGCCTGGTCAGGGACTGCGGCGAGTTCAGCGTCCGATCCAGCTGGTAGTGCCTGCCCCGGTACGGGCTCTCGTCGCCGCGCCACATCTGCAGGCAGATCTGCAGGGTCTCCTCGAGCCGTTCGAACCGCTCAGCGACGGGCGGGAACGGGATGCCGAGCCCGCGCGACTCCTCCTCGTTCCAGGCGGCGCCGATGCCGAGCCAGGCCCGGCCGCCGGATAGCACGTCCAGCGTCGTGACGATCTTGGCCAGGACGCCGGGGTAGCGGTACACCGTCCCGGTGACCAGGGTGAGGAGCTTGGCCCGCGACGTGCAGGCGGCCAGGTACCCGAGCGTGGTGTAGGCCTCGAGCATCTCGCGCTCGGCGGGCCCGACCCCGCGGATCTGGAAGAAGTGGTCCATCACGGCGATGAACTCGAAGCCGCCCTCGTCGGCGGTGCGGGCGACCGTGGCCAGGTCAGTGCCGAGCCGCGGCGGGCCGTCCGGCGTGGTGAAGTCAGGGATCTGGAGTCCGATTTTCACGGCTAAAGCCTCTCATGAGGCCGGCGCCCGGTAGCACGCGAATAGGGACTTAAGCGACCGCAGGAACGCCTCGCGATCGCGGGCCGGCAGGGTGGCGAGCACCTCCTCCTCGCTGGCCCGGATCGCTGCTTCCACCGATCGCCGCAGCCGGGCGCCCGGAGGAGTGAGCGAGAGCAGGTGCACCCGCCGGTCGGCCGCATCGGGCTGGCGCTTGATCAGCCCGCGCTGCTGCAGGTCATCCAGGACGCCGATGATGCGGCTCTTATCCGCGTTGATGGCCTGGGCCAGCGCCGCCTGGGTCCGCACCGGCTGCTCGGCCAGCGCGGTCAGCACGATATAGCCCCACATCGAGATGTCGTGCGCCTGCAGGGCCGGTTCCTCACGCGCGACCAGCGACCGGGCCAGGGGCACGAACATCGCCGCCAGGTCCTGTCGGTCGTCCGGGAACGCGCTCATCTCGGCGAAATGATAACAGGGCACCGATAATAAGTGAAAACCTACTATAAGTGTAAGCATACGATATGCGCAGGAGGTCTCACCGCAGGCCGGCCGGTACTGGACCAGATCCTCGCGACGCTGGACCAGGCTGGGCCGAAGGCCCGCCTGGGTGGGCCGGAGGCCCCGCCTGGCTGGGCCGGAGGCCCCGCCTGGCCCGAGTTACGGTAAGGCCATGCGCGCGGAACCAGCGGACGTGATCATCATCGGCGCCGGGCTGGCCGGGTCGGCCGCGGCCTGGGCCCTGGCCCGCCGCGGGCGATCGGTGGTGCTGCTGGAGGCGTTCCAGCCCGGCCACCGGCGCGGTAGCTCGCACGGGAGCGCCCGGATCTTCCGGCGTGCCTACCCTGATCCGCTCTACGTGCGGCTGACCGGGCCGGCTCAGGTGCTGTGGCGGCAGCTGGCCGACGAGGCGGGCGAGGAGCTCGTGACCAGGACGGGCGCGGTCGACTACGGCCCGGACCGTAAGCAGGAGAAGATGTACGAGATCCTGACCGGGTTCGGCGTGCCGGCGGAGCTGATGACGGCCGGGGCGGCGGCCGAACGATGGCCCGGCATGTCGTTCGGCCCCGACCCGGTCATGTTCCATCCGGACGGCGGAGTGATCGACCCGGAGCGCGCGATGACGGCGATGCGCGCGAGCGCCTCCGGGCGCGGCGCGCAGATCCATTACGGCGCGCCGGTGCTGCGCGTCGAGACCGGCGGCGGCGCGATGGTGCACACGGCAGACCGGTCGTGGCGCGCGCCTGCCATCGTGGTCGCCGCCGGCGCGTGGCTGGAACCGCTGCTCGGCGCGCAGGTGCCGCTGCCGCCGCTGGCGGTGACGCAAGAAGAGGTCTTCCACTTCGCGCCGCGGGCGCCCGGGCCGTGGCCGACGTTCATCCGTCACGACGAGGATGCCACCATGTACGGCCTGCTGGGCGGGCGCGACGGCCAGGTCCCTGGCGCGGTGAAGATCGGCGCGCACCACCGCGGCCCGGTCACCACCGCCGACAACCGCGACGGGATCGTCCGCCAGGTGGCCCGGGACAGGGCCAGTGAGTTCGTCAGGGATCAGCTACCCGGCCTGGACCCCGCGCCGGTGAGCGAGGTGACCTGCCTGTACACGTCGACCGCGAATCAGGACTTCATCCTTGACCGGTACGGGCCCTTCGTCGTCTGCTCGCCCTGCTCGGGTCACGGCGCCAAGTTCGCGCCGCTGATCGGTGAGATCGCCGCCGACCTGGCCTGCGGGGGCGCGCCGCCGGAGCGCCGTTTCAGCCTCGCCGCCCATCGCGGCTAGGCGCCCGGACTAATCACCTGTATCACCGGCCACGGGACTCGCTCTGCCTCACACGAGGAAGCCGTCCGCCCCTGGCACAGCTGATGCCTGGGATCCCAGAAGGGAACCGAAATGGTTGCCGATCTGCTGAGATACATCCGTGGCAGGGGTTTCGCCCTTAGTCTTCTTGGCAGCGAGTTGCCACGCCGCTTGGAGTCCTCATGAACCTCCTCCGGCTCGCCAGGAGGCGCTGTCCGGCTGCCGTCCCCCGGCAGCCGGCGACCCGCCGTGCCCGGACGGCCGCCGCTGGCAGGCGCGGGCTGATCACGGCGGCGGGCACGTGCCTGGCCGCCGGGCTAGCAGGCTGGCCGGCCACGCTCGCCATGCCGGCCACGCTCGCCATGCCGGCCACGGCCGCCATGCCGGCCACGCTCGCCATGCCGGCCACGGCCGCCGTGTCGGCCGGGACCCTTCAGCCAGGCGTGTCCGCGGTCCTGACCGCCGTGCGGGAACCGCAGGCCCGGGTACTGAATCCCGGGCCCGCCCACCGGGCTGGCCGCGACCGCGGGCAACGGCCAGGTGACGCTGTCCTGGAACGCGCCCGCCTCCAATGGCGGCGCGGCGATCACCGGCTACGACGTATACATGGGCACCAGTTCCCGCGGTGAGTCGGCGAGCCCGGTCAACGGCAGCCTGGTCACCGGCACCAGCTACACGGTGAGCGGCCTGAAGAACGGCACGACGTACTACTTCACCGCCGACGCGGTCAACAGCGTCAACCTGCACAGCGGGGCCTCGGCCGAGGCCTCGGCCACTCCGGCGGCCCCGGTCACCGCGCCCGGTGCGCCCAGCGGGCTGGCCGCGACCGCGGGTGACACCCAGGTAAGCCTGTCGTGGAACGCTCCGGCCTCGGACGGCGGCGCGGTGATCACGAGCTACCGCGTCTACCAGGGCGCCGGCCAGACGCCGGCCGTCAACGTCACGGGGACCAGCGCGACCGTGACGGGCCTCACCAACGGGACCAGGTACTCGTTCAAGGTGACCGCGGTAAACAAGGCCGGCGAGGGTCCCACCTCAGGCGCGGCATCGGCCACCCCGACGGCCGCGACCACCAGCCCCGGACCGCCGAACGGGCTGGCCGCGAGCCCCGCCGACGGGAAGGTCACGCTGTCCTGGACGGCGCCCGGATCCGACGGGGGCGCCGCCATCAGCGGGTACGAGGTCTACCGGGGGACCAGCCCCGGCGGGGAATCCGGCGCGCCGGTCAACGGAAGCCTGGTCGGCGGCACCAGCTACACGGTGACCGGGCTTACCAACGGCACCACCTATTACTTCACCGTGGCCGCGGTCAACCAGGCGGAACTTCAGAGCGCGCAGTCTGGCGAGGCCTCGGCCACCCCGGCGGCGGCCGGCACCGCGGCCTCCGCGTCGGCGACCCGGCCTGCCTCGGGGTCATCGTCCGCCGGGACCCCGGCGACGGCGGCCGGGGCCGCCCCGGGATCACCGTCCGCCGGGACCGCGTCGGCGGCGGGGACGCCGGGAGCACCGACCGGGCTGACCGCGACTCCGGGTAACGCCGAGGTGGGCCTGTCCTGGACCGCGCCCGCGGCAGCCGGCGGCTCGCCCGCCCGCTACCGCGTCTACGAGGGGACCAGCCCCGGCTTCACCCTGGGCACCCCGGTCATGAGCACCACCAGCACGAATGCCACAGTGACCGGACTGACCAACGGGAACACCTACTACTTCGTGGTGGCCGCGGTCGGCGCCGGCGGAACGGTGAGCGCGGTTTCGGCCGAAGCGTCCGCCGAACCCCTCGCCACGGCGGTTCTGGCCTCGGACACGAAGACGGTCTCCAAGCCGGTCATCATCTCGCTGGCCGCCCTGGTCATCGCGGCCGTCGCCGGGGCCCTGGCCCTGACCGCGCGGCAGCTGCGCAAGCGGCTGCGGAAGCGCCCGCGGGCCGCGCTTGGATCGGATGTGCGGGCGGTGCCCGAGGTGGGGCCGCCTAGCCCGGTGAACCTCCGCGGGATCGCCCGTCATGAGAGCGCCTCCCATGAGATCGCCTTGCCGGAGACGTACGTGGTACGCCTCGAGCCCCTCCCGGCCGCCATCATCACGACCCTCGAGGAGATCGGCTCATGACGACTCCCGGACCCGATGACGACGTGATCACCGCCGCTGATCTGCTGTTCGGCTCGCTCGACGACGCTCAGAAGGCGCTGGCCAGGCACGTCATGTCCGCGGGTCGGACCACGGCCCGCGCCTTCGAGCGACTGCCGCGCGTGACCAGGGAAGCCGCCGTCCGCGAGGCGGCGGTAGCCGCGGTCGGGCTGCTGAAGCTCGACCTGATGGAGGTCCTCGTGACCGGCTGGCGCGAGCACCGGGATATCTTCTCCGCCGCGCGCCGCACGCTGGACATGCCAGGCAGCAAGGAACTGGTCGGCCTGGCCCCGCACCGGGTCACCACGGTCCAGCAGCCCGCGGTCAGCATCCTGGTGGACGGCCGCCGGGTGCACACTCTCCAGCTCGGGCTGTCCATATTCTTCGAGGTCACCGGGCTGGTAGCCGGCATCTGCGCCGGGCGGCTGGCCGGCATTCACGCCGGGCGCGGCGACCTCGGCCTCGCGCTGACCGTCCATGAGCTGGAGGTGCTCACCAAGCGGTCCCACCTCGAGCTGCCCGGAGTCAAGTCCCTCAGGCGCGGCTTCAGGTTGCTGCCGGCCAGCGCGTACCCGGACGAGTCCCACGCCCGCCCAGGCGGCCAGCACCCCAGCGGCCAGTACCTGGGCGGCCTGCACCCCGACGGCCAGTACCTGGGCGGCCAGCACCCCAGCGGCCAGCTGCCGGGCGCCGAGCTGCCGGGCGCCGAGCTGCCGGGTGCCGTGACGGCGGCCGCCCACTTCCCGGGCGTCGACCTCATGGACGGCCACGTCCCGGCCACCAACCTCAACGCGGCCAGCCCGCCCGGCCCCCGCCACCGGGGCGGCCACCTGGGCGGCCAGCCGGGCGCGGAGCATCCGGGCGCTGGGCATTCGGGCAGCGCCGAGCCGGACTATTCGTCCGTCCCCTGGTGGCCGAAATCCCAGACCCAGGCCGGCCCCACCCGCACCTCCTAGCGACGTTGAACGTCGGGGGTTACGGGCTTTCCGCGGAGTCTGCCGGGGCCTGCCTTCGGGGCCGGGTATTGGCGGAGTGATCGCCGTGGCTGTGGCGGCTCGCGATCCGGCCCGGGGAGCCGCTGCCCCGGCGGTTTTATACGGCGTGGATGTCCCAGCCATGTTGTTCCAGCTGCATGAATGGGACATTCACATCGTATGCGGCGGTGCTGATGACGCCAGTGGGGCAGGTGGAGCAGCAGCGCACGATCCGCCGCACCAGCCCAGCAGCTTCCGCCATCGAAGTCTCTAGCCAGCCCAGCCCCCGCACCAGCCCGGCAACTTCCGCCATCGAAGTCTCTAGCCAAACCCTGGCCGGCCCACCCGCACCTCCTAGCCCAGCCCCAGCCCCGCACCTCCTGCCCTCCCGCCGACCCGGTTTCATGATCGTGGGCAGTTCGGGCCAAATAGCGGCCGAAACTGCCCACGATCATGGGGTGCCTGCCGTGGCGACCCCTGGCTGGACTATGCGGCGGGTGGATATCGGGCGTAACCGGCGAGCCTGCTTGCCGGCGCCTTGTCAAGGCCCTAGAGTCCAAAACCAGGTTCCGTGGGCATCGTCCCGGCCCTAGCACGGGAGGTTCGCACTGGTGGCAGCGACGCGCTTGACCGAGCCCCAGGCAGGTGAGCTGGGCCCGACCGGTCGTCCTTATCCGGCCTTCTCCGATCCAGAGCCGCTCCTCGAACATGGCCCCGCCCGCATTATCGCGGTTTGTAACCAGAAGGGCGGCGTAGGCAAGACCACGACCACGATCAACCTCGGTGCCGCCCTGGCCGAGCAGGGCCGCCGGGTGCTGCTCGTCGACTTCGACCCGCAGGGTGCGCTCTCCGTCGGCCTCGGCATACAGCCGCACGACATCGACAGCACCGTCTACAACCTGCTGATGGAGCGGGGCGTCACCGCGCACGACGTGCTGTACAAGACCAGCGTCAACGGCATGGACCTGCTGCCGAGCAACATCGACCTGTCCGGCGCCGAGGTCCAGCTGGTGCATGAGGTCGGCCGTGAATACGTGCTCGGCGGGGTGCTTCAGCCGCTGATGCCGGATTACGACGTCATCATGATCGACTGCCAGCCCTCCCTGGGCCTGCTGACCATCAACGCGCTGGCCTGCGCCAACGGGGTGATTATCCCGCTCGAGTGCGAGTACTTCGCGATGCGCGGCGTGGCGCTGCTGATGGAGACCATCGAGAAGGTCTCGTGCCGCCTGAACACCAAGCTAACGATCGATGGCCTGCTGGCGACCATGTACGACTCGCGTACGCTGCACACCCGCGAGGTCCTGGGCAGCATCGTTAAGGGCTTCGGCGATAAGGTCTTTCATACCGTAATCAACCGCACGGTGAGGTTCCCGGACGCTACGGTGGCCGGAGAACCTATTACCAGCTTCGACTCGGGGTCGCTGGGGGCTAATTCCTACCGGGAGCTGGCCAAGGAGGTACTGGAGCGGTGGCGGCAGGCAGGGGACGATCACGGAGGGTAAGCCTGCCTGGGGTCGCTGAACTCTTGCGACCGGCCGCCCCCGGACCCGTCGGCCCGGACGGGGGCGATCAGCGCCGGGCCAGCGGACGGGAGAAGCACACCCAGAAGATCACCGTCTACCTGTCCGCCGAGGAACTACTTGACCTGGAACGCGCGCGCCTCGCGCTGCTGCGCTACGGCGCTGCCGCGGATCGGGGCCGGATCGTCCGTGAGGCCATCGCCGTCCTGCTCGCCGACCTCGACGCCTGCGGCCGGGACAGCCTGCTGGCCCGCCGGATCGCCAGCGCCACCCGCGCCGACCCGGCCGGTGCTGGCCAGACCGGTGCCGGCCAGAACGGCGCCGGCCAGAACGGTACGAGTGGTGCCATCCCGGCCGGTCTCCGCCAGGAACAGGCCAGCGGGACGGGCGAATCGGCGGTATAGCCCGGACCGGCTACCGTCATGACCGTGAGCACCGAACTGACCGGCGATGACCAGGACGGCACGGCGCGGTCCAGCGCCTTCCAGGTGCACCTCGACGTGTTCGAGGGTCCGTTCGATCTGCTGCTCGCGCTGATCTCCAAGCACAAGCTCGACATCACCGAGGTCGCCCTCTCCCAGGTCACCGACGAGTTCATCGGCTACATCTCGGAGCGCTCCGACGGCTGGGACCTGGACCAGGTCAGCTACTTCCTGGTCGTCGCGGCCACCCTGCTCGACCTGAAGGCCGCCCGGCTGTTGCCGTCGGGGGAGGTGGAGGATGAGGAGGACCTCGCCCTGCTCGAGGCCAGGGACCTGTTGTTCGCCCGGCTGCTGCAGTACCGCGCGTACAAGGAGGTCGCGGCCATTTTCGCGGCCCGGATGACGGCGGCGGCCCGCCGGTTCCCGCGCCGGGTCCCGCTCGAGCCCCGGTTCGCCGGCCTGCTCCCCGAGGTGCTGCTCGGCCTGGGCCCGGCCGAATTCGCCCGGCTCGCCTCGCTCGCCCTCACCCCCAAGCCGCCGCCTAAGGTCGACACCCAGCACATCCACGCCCCGGTGATCAGCATCGGGGACCAGGCTCGGTCCATAGCCACCCTGCTGCGAGAACTCGGCCGCGCCAGCTTCCGGCGGCTGACCGCCAACGCCGCGGGCAGCTACGAGGTGGTGGCCTCGTTCCTGGCCCTGCTCGAGCTCTACCGCGAGGACGCGGTGTCCTTCGAGCAGGTCGCACCGCTGGGCGATCTTTACGTGACATGGACGGGCACTGGGTCCAACGACACCGGCGACACTGATAGCGTCAATGAGCTGACGGAAAGCGACGACGATCAATGACCAGCGCAACTCCCGAGAACCACGAGTCTGCCGGGACCAGCGATGAGGGCCCCGAGCCTGGCGAGACTCCCGACTCGGGCCCCGGGCTGCGGGCCAGCCTCGAGGCGATCCTGCTGGTGGCCGACGAGCCGGTGCCGCTGGTGGTGCTAGCCCAGGTGCTCGAGCGCCCGCGGAACGAGGTCGAGGCCGAGCTGCGTGACCTGTCCGCGTCCTACGTCGCCGAGGGCCGCGGCTTCGACCTGCGCGAGGTGGCCGGCGGCTGGCGGTTCTACACCCGCGAGGATTGCGCGCCGCTGGTCGAGCGTTTCGTCAGTGACGGGCAGGAGGTCAGGCTGACCCAGGCGGCGCTGGAGACGCTGGCCGTGGTGGCCTACCGCCAGCCGGTGAGCCGGGCCCGCGTGTCGGCGGTGCGCGGGGTCAACTGCGACGGGGTCATGAGGACGCTGGTCCTGCGCGGCTTCACCGAGGAAGCAGGCACGGACCAGGAAACGGGTGCCATCCTGTACCGGACCACCGGGTACTTCCTGGAGCGGCTGGGCCTGGCCAGCCTCGAGGATCTGCCCGATCTCGCGCCGTTCCTGCCGGAGAACATTGAGGACATCAACGATGAGAACGCCCGATCGTGACCAGGCCGAGGACGATGATGACTTCGAGGACGAGAACAGGGACTCCCTGACTGACGTCCCGGGTTCGGCGGGCGGGGTCCGGCTGCAGAAGGTCCTGGCCGAGGCCGGGGTGGGTAGCCGCAGGCACTGCGAGGAGCTCATCGGTGCGGGCCGGATCGAGGTGGATGGCGAGACCGTCCGCCGGTTCGGTGCCCGGGTCGACCCCCGGCGGCAGGTGATCAGGGTCGACGGCAAGCGCATCCCGGCCAAGCCCGGTCTGGTCTACCTGGCGTTGAACAAGCCGGCCGGGGTGCTGACCGCGATGTCGGATCCCCGCGGCCGCAAAACCATATCCGACTTCCTCGGCGACCGGTCCGAGCGGCTCTTCCACATCGGACGGCTGGACTACGAGACCGAGGGCCTGATGCTGCTCACCAACGATGGCGAGCTCGCGCACCGGCTGGCCCACCCCAGCTTCGAGGTGGCCAAGACCTACCTGGCCGAGGTGACCGGCCCAGTGCCGAAGGACCTCGGCCGCCGCCTGGCCACCGGCGTCGAGCTCGACGACGGGGTGGCCACCGCCGACCGGTTCCGGGTAGTCGACCGGTCAGGGAACCGTACGCTGGTGGAGATCACCCTGCACGAAGGGCGCAAGCACATCGTGCGGCGGATGCTGGCTGCGACCGGCCACCCGGTCAGCCGGCTGGTCCGCACCGACGTGGGGCCGATCAGGCTCGGCGACCAGCGGCCCGGCACCACCCGTGACCTGACGACCAGGGAAATCGGCGAGCTTTACGCTGCAGTGGGCCTATAGCCTAAGATCCCATGACAGTCAGGGCGGTGCGCGGCGCGGTGCAGGTCGATTCGGCCAACCGGGACGCGATACTCGAGGCCACAGCCGAGCTGGTCACCGAGGTGATGTCACGCAACGACCTCACCACCGACGACGTGATCAGCGTCCTGTTCACGGCGACACCCGACATGACCGCAGAGTTCCCCGCGCTGGCCGCGCGCAAGATCGGCTTCCACGACGTGCCGATGATCTGTGCCTCCGAGATCGCTGTGGCCGGTGCCATGCCGCGGGTGGTGCGGCTGCTGGCGCACATCGAGACAGACCGGCCGCGGTCCGCCATCCAGCACGTCTACCTGCGCGGCGCCGCCGCGCTCCGTCTCGACATCGCCCAGTAAGGTACGCACGGTGCAGATCGCGGTCATCGGGACGGGGCTGATAGGGACGTCAGTGGCACTCGCGCTGCGCGAGCACGGCGCTGGCGTCTGGCTGGCCGACCAGGACCCGGAGGCGGCCAGGCTCGCCGCCAACCTGGGCGCGGGGGAGCCGCTGCCGGAAACAGGGGAGGGAGTCCCGGCCGATGTCGCGGTGATCGCGGTGCCGCCGTCGGCGGTAGCCGCCACGCTGGCCGCCGCGCAGGCCCGTCGCCTGGCGGTCTGCTATACCGACGTCGCCAGTGTGAAGCAGCTGCCCGTGACACAGGCCCGGGCGCTCGGCTGCGACATGACCAGCTACGTGCCCGGGCATCCGCTGGCGGGCCGGGAGAAGCACGGCCCCGCTGCGGCCCGCGCCGACCTGTTCCTCGGCCGGACCTGGGCGCTGTGCCCGCCGGCCGAGACCTCCGAGCAGGCTGTCGCCACCGTCACGACCCTGGTCAGGACGTGCGGCGCGGTACCGCTGCGGGCTGATGCGGCCGCTCATGACCGCTGGGTCGCGCTCATCTCGCACGCTCCGCACCTGGTGGCCGCGGCCATGGCGGCTCGCCTGGAGGCCGCTCCGCCGGAGGCGCTTGACCTGGCCGGCCAGGGGCTGCGCGACGTGACCAGGATCGCCGCCGGGGACACCGGGCTGTGGACCCAGATCCTGGCCGCGAACGCCGAACCCGTCGCCGACGTCCTGGCCGCGGTGGCCGCCGACCTGGTCGATGCGGCCCGGATGCTGACGGACGGCGACCCGAAGTCGGTCGCCACGCTGCTCGAGGTCGGCCAGGCCGGGGTGGCCAGGATCCCGGGCAAGCACGGCGGCGCGCCTCGCGAGTTCACCGTGGTCCAGGTCGTCATCCGCGACCAGCCCGGCGAGCTGACCCGGCTGTTCGACGCGGCCGGCCGGGCCGGCGTCAACATCGAGGACGTCAGGATCGAGCACTCGCCCGGGCTGCCGGTCGGCGTCGCCGAGCTGTCGGTCCGGCCCGCCGAGGCCGGGCCGCTGCTGGATGCGCTGGAGGCCGGCGGCTGGCCGGTCCGGCGCTAGCATCCCGGTCGTGCCGCATTTTCATCCGAACGGCCCTGGTTCACCGCCCCGCCCGTGGGCTACGCGTGCCGGCACGGGCTAGTCCACCTGTAGCATCGCTCGGGTGAAGACTTCAGCCAGCCTGGCCGAGGAGAGCGAAACGGATCGCGGATCGGGCCTCGTCGTCGCGGTCGACGGACCGTCCGGAGCGGGCAAGTCGAGCGCTTCGCGCGGCGCGGCCCGCGCGCTGGGCCTGCGCTACCTGGACACCGGGTCGATGTACCGGGCGCTGACCTGGTGGCTGCTCGACCGCGGCGCCGACACCACCGATCCCGACGTAGCGGCCCGGCTCGCCGCCGAGCCGGTCATCGAGGTCGGCACTGACCCGGCCGCGCCGTGGACCCGGGTCGACGGCACCGACGTATCCGAAGCGATCAGGACCCGCGAGGTCACCGCCGCGGTCAGCGCCGTGGCGGCCGTACCGCAGGTCCGCGCGCGCCTGATCGCGATGCAGCGAGAGATCATCGCCGACTCCGGGGGGATCGTCGCCGAGGGCCGCGACATCGGTACCGTGGTCGCGCCCGACGCGCAGGTCAAGGTGTTCCTGACCGCCGATGGCGCCGCCCGGGCCAGCCGCCGGGCCGCCGAGGCCAGCTGGTCCACCCGGGCCGAGGTGGACCGGCGCGACCGGATGGACGCGGCGCAGAGCGGGAAGGCTGCCGACGCCGTCGAGGTCGATTCCAGCGGGCTCAGCCTGGACCAGGTGGTCGGCATCATCGTCGGGCTGGTGCCGAAATCCCTGAAGAAGAGCAGATGACGATGGCGAACGAGGCGGTCCCAGTCGTCGCCGTCGTCGGCCGCCCCAACGTGGGCAAGTCGACCCTGGTGAACCGGATCCTGGGCAGCAGGCAGGCGGTGGTGGAGGACAAGCCGGGGGTGACCAGGGACCGGGTCGCCTACGACGCTCTGTGGAACGGCCGGGCCTTCACCCTGGTCGACACGGGCGGCTGGGAGCCCTCGGTCGAGGGCAGGGAGAGCCTGGCCGCTCGGGTTGCCGCGCAGGCCAGGGTGGCGGTGGACGCCGCCGACGCGGTGCTGTTCGTGGTGGACGCCACGGTGGGCGTGACCGACGCCGACGCGGCGGTGGCCAGCGTGCTGCGCCGCTCCGGCAAGCCGGTCGTGGTCGCGGCCAACAAGGTGGACGACACCCGGGCCGAGCCCGAGGTGGCCGCGCTGTGGTCGCTCGGCCTCGGCGAACCCGCCCCGGTCAGCGCCCTGCACGGGCGCGGCAGCGGCGACCTGCTTGACCTGGTGCTCGGCGCGCTCCCTGACGCGCCCCAGGCCACCGACGCCGACGAAGGCCCGCGCCGGGTGGCCCTGCTCGGCCGTCCCAACGTCGGCAAGTCCAGCCTGCTGAACAAGCTGGCTGGCCACCAGCGCTCGCTGGTCGACCCGGTGGCCGGCACCACCAGGGACCCGGTGGACGAGCTCGTCGAGCTAGGCGGAACGACCTGGCGGTTCGTGGACACCGCCGGGATCAGGCGCCGGTTCAGGGAGAACCAGGGCGCGGACTACTACGCCGCGCTGCGCACCGCGGGCGCGCTGGACCGGGCCGAGGTCGCCGTGGTCCTGGTCGACGCGAGCGAGCCGCTCACCGAGCAGGACCTGCGCATCATCTCCATGGTCATTGAGGCCGGCCGGGCACTGGTCATCGCGTACAACAAGTGGGACCTGGTGGACGAGGAGCGGCAGCACTACCTGGAACGGGAGATCGACCGGCAGCTGCACACCGCCCGCTGGGCCCCCCGGGTGAACATCTCGGCCGCCACCGGGCGGCACACCGACCGGCTGGTCCCCGCGCTGGAGAAGGCCCTGGCCGGGTGGGAGACCCGGGTGCCGACCGGCCGGCTCAACGCGTGGCTGACCGGCCTGGTCGCGGCCACCCCGCCTCCGGTGCGCGGCGGGCGTCAGCCCAAGATCCTCTTCGCCACCCAGGCCGGCGTCCGGCCGCCGCACTTCGTCCTGTTCACCTCCGGGTTCCTCGAGGCGGGCTACCGCCGGTTCGTGGAGCGGCGGCTGCGCGAGGAGTTCGGCTTCGACGGCAGCCCGGTCCAGGTCTCGGTGCGGGTCAGGGCCAAGCGCGAGGGCCAGGCCGGCCGCCGTCCCGCCGGGACGGGCCGCCGGCGCTGAGGCGATGAACCCGCCCGTTCGGCTCGAGGACCTGCTCCAGTCCGACCGCGGGGTCCGCCTCCGGCTGGCCGGCTCCGGCGCCGAGCTCGTGGACGGCGTGTCGTCGTGGTGGGCGGCCATCCACGGCTACTGGCACCCTGTGCTCGACGCCGCGGCCGCCGACCAGCTGGGGCGGATGAGCCACGTGATGTTCGGCGGGCTGACCCGCGAGCCCGCCGTGCGGCTCTGCGAGCGGCTGGTCGCGCTGGCACCGAGGACCTCGCCCTGATCTGCCGCGGCGTGCTCGCCGCCGTCGACGCGGCCGCCTCCGGTCAGTAGGCGAACGCGCCGGGCGGAGCGGCGGGGGAGGGGGCCGCGGTCGCGTCGGTCACCGGCTTGGCTCCGGCGGTGAAGCGGGTCAGGTCGCTGCCGTGCACCAGCCGCCCGGGCATCGGGTCGCCGGCCGTCCGCCGGGTGAGCGCCTCGACCGGGAGCGGCTCCGGGCTCGCCGCGAGCACCAGGTTGCCGAACCTCCGGCCGCGCAGTACGGCCGCGTCCGCGATCAGGCAAGCATGCGGGAAGACCGCCCGCGCGGTCGCGACCTGTGCCCGCGCGTGCGCCAGCGGCGTCCCGTCGGCCACATTGGCCGCGACCACCCCGGCCCTTGAAGCCGTTGGAGTGGCGCGCACCACGCGCCGGGCCGCGGACCAGAACTCCGCCGAGGTCAAGTGGGCCGGGGTGCGGCCGCCCGCGAACACGTCGGCGATCACCACGTCGAACGAGCCCGGCCGCAACCGCTCGAGTTCGGCCCGGGCATCACCGACGCGTACCCGGAGCCTGGGGTTCCGCGGCGGCAGCCGGAGCCGGATCAGGTCGACCAGCGCGGCGTCCGCCTCCACCGCCAGCTGCGGCGACCCGGGCCTGGTGGCAGCCACGTAGCGGGCCAGCGTGAGCGCTCCCGCGCCCAGGTGCAGCACGCGCAGCGGCTGCCCGGCGGGCGCAGCCACGTCGATCACGTGCCCGATCCGCCGGACGTACTCGAAGTCCAGGTAGCCGGGGTCGTCCAGGTCCACGTGCGACTGGGGCACCCCGTCGATCAGCAGCATCCACGCCGCCCGCCGGTCGGCGTCCCGCAGCAGCTCAGCCCCGGTACCCCCGTCGGTCCCCTGGCTGCCGCGATGCGGCTCCCTTCGTCGCCCCATACCGGCCATTATCGGGGCCTCCCGGGCACACGCGGGAAACCGGCTCGATGAAACCGGCCGCGTGTGCGAGGCTGGGTGGGTACATCTGCGCTGCAGGAGGTCCGCATGGCCGTCGAGCAATCCGGAGCCGAAGCGTCACCGGCCCCCGAGGCACCGCGGGAGGACGCCTCCGAGGAGGCTGCCGCCCAGCCCGACCTTGACGAGATGAAGCGCAAGTTCCGCGAGGCGCTCGACCGCAAGCACCGTTCGCACGCCACCGCCGAGGGCGCGGACCACACCGGCAAGGTGCACGGTTCGCACGGCCCCGCCGCCAGCCGCCGGTCCTTCCGCCGCAAGAGCGGCTAGCCTGGCTCCCCCCGGATCAATTCTGGTCAAGCAGGCACGGCGCGCAGCCAGCCGCGGTCGTCGGTCAGGTAGCGGTCCAGCCGCAGCCCGGCCTCGTCGAGCACCGCCCGGAGGTCGGCGTCGTCCAGGCGCCTGGCCGTGAACGCCTGCGTCCACACCCGGTCGCCGTCCGCGTATACCATCGTGGCCGAGAGCAGGTCCGGCGCCGGACGGGACACGTTCCGCACCCGGAAGATGATCCCGTCCCTGACGTATTCGGCGTCGGTGGCAGACGCGAACCAGGCTGGCGCCTGCTGCTGGATGATCACGCACCCGTCACCGGCCACGTGATCCCGGCAGGCGGCCAGGAACGCGGTCCTTTGTGCGGTGTCGTCGGTGTTGATCAGGTGCGATGCCAGCAGGACCACGTTGAAGCGGCGGCCGAGCGCCAGGTGCTCGATCCGCGCGCACACCTTCTCGGCGTCGCGGACGTGCGCCAGCATCTCCGGTGACTCGTCGACGGCGACGACCGGGTGGCCGAGCGCTACCAGCGGATGGGTGATCCGTCCCGTGCCGCAGCCCAGCTCGAGGACGGAAGACCCGGCCGGGATCGCGCCGTGCACGATCTCGGGCTCGCCCGTGGCGGTTATCCGTGCGTAGAAGTCAACCGCGCAGCCGTCCGGCGTGATCACCCCGGGCCCGGTGCCGACCGGGCGTGATGATTCGGTCATCCTCTCATTCTGCCGAAACGGCGCACCCCTCCAGACCTGATACAGGCGGTGCCAGAGCGAGGAAAGCTTGCTCTCATGTCCCTATGCGGAACCGATGGGGGCCGCCAGCTCGTGCCGCGCAAGTGCGTGAAGGAAATCTCGCGCCTGAAATCCCATCTGGGATTTCAGGGACGGCGGTGCGGAATTGTTCCTCGCAATTGCGTGGCAATGCGTTGCCACCCGCCGTCCGCGATCGCCATGGTATCCGATACGGGATTGCATGCCACCCCCCAATAGTGGCGGGCAGGGCATTGACATGAGACACGTCTGTCTCGGGGCACTTTCCGGCTGGCCGCGCTGATAAAACCGTTTAGTTCGCAGGGTGCTTGCCGATCGCATTCCGAGAGATATTCCACCGAGGGTGCGCATTTATGGTTTTCTTCGACGGACTAGCAATTACCAGTCACGGTAACCGGCGGCCTCTTCCGCCGGGCCCCGGCCCTAGGATATGGGGTATGCGCTATAGGCCCCTGGGACAGTCGGGACTGCTGGTATCGGTCGTCGGGCTGGGCTGCAACAACTTCGGCAGCCGCCTCGACGTGGACGGGACGCGTGCGGTGGTGGACGCGGCCATCGACGCCGGGATCACCCTGTTCGACACGTCGGACACGTATGGCGGGGGCGGCGGCTCGGAGCGTGCCCTGGGCGAGATCCTCGGCTCGCGCCGTGACCAGGTGGTGCTGGCCACGAAGTTCGGCGGCCGTGGCGTGGACCTGGGATACGGGCTCGCGGCCGGGGCGAAGGGCGGGCGTGCCTATATCCGGCGCGCGATCACCGGGTCGCTGCGCCGGCTGCGCACCGACTACATCGACCTGTACCAGCTGCACGTCCCCGACCCGGTGACCCCGGTCGAGGAGACCCTCGCCGCGCTGCACGAACTGGTCGCCGAGGGCAAGGTCAGGTACATCGGTCATTCGAACTTCTCCGGCTGGCAGCTGGCCGACGCGGCGCACCTGGCCGCGCGCGACGGCCGCACCCCGTTCATCTCGGCCCAGAACCACTGGTCGCTGCTCGAGCGCCAGGCCGAGGCAGAGGTCGTCCCTGCGGCCAGGCACTTCGGCCTGGGCGTACTGCCTTTCTTCCCGCTCGCGAACGGCCTGCTGACCGGCAAGGTCAGGCAGGGCCAGCCGATCCCGGCCGGGACCAGGCTGGCCGGCCGCCAGTCCTACGTGACCGACGAGAAGCTGGCCCGGGTGGAGGCGCTGATCGCCTGGGCGCAAGAGCGCGGCGTCACGCTCCTGGAGACCGCGATCGGCGCCCTGGCCGCGCATCCCGGCTGCTCCTCGGTGATCGCCGGGGCGACCAGCGCTGAGCAGGTCAAGGCCAACGCGGCCGCCACGGACTGGACCCCGACCGAGGCCGAACTGGCCGAGATCGACGCCATCGTTCCGCCACCGCCGCCAGCGGCTTAGGCCCGCTTCGCCAGCGGCTTAGGCCCCTTATCCGCCGGCGGCCGCTTCGGAGTACAGGGCGGCGGCGTTCGCGCCGAGCACGGCCGAGTACGAGACCTGGGGCATGTCGCCGCCCTGCTGGTAGCCGCCGATCACGCCGATCACCAGGCCCTGGCCGGTAGCCTGGTCGATCTCGCCGAGGAAGGGCCCGCCGCTGGTCCCGTCGGTGTAGCCGTCGCAGTCGAACTCGAGCTGGCCGGCCATCGGCTGCTTGATCGGGTTCTGGCAGCTGACGGGCTGGCTCGCGGTGTTCGGGTAGCCGATCACCTGGACCAGCTCCCGGCTGGCCGGAGCATCGGTGTCGAGCTGCTCCGCCCCGGTCACGTCCTCGACCGGCACGGTCGAGCCGGGCCGGCTGACCCGCAGGAAGGCGAAGTCGTCATCCTGGCTGCCCGAGGAGCTCCACGCCTTGTCGACATAGACCTTGGTCACCGTCCACACGCCGTACGGCTCGCTCCCCTGGTTGTACCCCGGTACGAAGTCGAGGGTGCCCGCGGCGCCGGTCACGCAGTGCGCGGCCGTGATCACCAGGTCACCCGACGGGCTGTCGACCACGCTCGCTGTGCAGAAATGCTGGCTCAGCTTGCCTGCAGACGTGGTGAACAGCGCCCCGACCGGCGGGGTGCCGCTGAACGCCTGCCCGGCCCGCGAGGACGGCGCGGCCAAATGCCGGACGGCCCGCGCGAAGCCGGTGGCGATGTCGCCGGCGGCGCCATTGGCCGGGGTCAGCGTGAGAGCCGCGCCGACTACGAGCGCGGTGACCAGTGCCGCCCGGGTGGGTGACCAGATGAGCCGGTGGGCCCGCTCGCGCGGGCCGCTATGGCCGATCGGCTTGGTGTCCTGGTCGCGGACGCCTGGGTGACGCCTGTCCCGCCGCCCGGATCGCAACACCACCTGCCCTGGTCACCTGCCCAACTTTGTCGGGGATCGGAGGTATTTGCGCTCAGTATCGATACCTAATTGTGATCGACAAGGTGCGGCTGTACCAGAGGCAAACACTCCAAAGTTGGTCAGAGTTCACTCAATTGAGCTGGGGGTTTCCTGTGAGTAACGGGCCATGTACCGGCTCACCTGGGGCGCTAGTCTTCACCCATGAGAGCAGCGCTGTACCGGGACATGGGAGAGGCGACCGAGGTCCTTCACGTCGGGGAGGTGGACCGCCCCGAGCCGGGACCGGGCGAGGTCCTGGTCAGGGTGCACGCCTCCGGCGTCAACCCCACCGACTACAAGGCCAGGTCCGGAGCCGTGCCGCGGCCCATCGACGACTTCCAGATCCCGCACCATGACGGTGCCGGGATCATCGAGGCGGTCGGTGCCGGGGTCGACTCCGGCCGCGTCGGCGAGCGGGTCTGGCTGTGGATGGCGGCGGCCGGCCGGCAGTGGGGGACCGCCGCCGAGTGGACCGCGGTACCCGCCCGGCAGGCGGTGCCGCTGCCGGATGGCGCCTCGTTCGAGCTGGGCGCCTCGCTCGGCGTGCCGGCCATGACCGCGCACTACTGCCTGTTCGGCGACGGGCCGGTGAAAAGGCAGACGGTGCTGGTGGCCGGCGGTGCGGGCGCGGTAGGCCACTACGCCATCGAGTTGGCCAAACGGGCCGGGGCGCGTGTCGTCACCACCGTGAGCAGCCCGGACAAGGCGGCGCTGGCCGAGAAGGCTGGCGCTGACCTGGTGGTGAACTACCGATCGGCTGATGCGGCGGATCAGGTCAGGACGTTCGGTCCGGTGGACCGGGTGATCGAGGTGGCGCTCGGCGCCAACCTTCAGCTCGACCTCGCGACGGCCAGGCCGCACGCTACGATCGTGACCTACGCGGCCGAGCCCGCCGACCCTGAGCTGCCCGTGCGGGCCTGCATGACGGCCAACCTCACGCTCAGGTTCGTCTTGCTTTACGGCGTGCCGATGACCGCGCTCGACCAGCCCGCCGCCGACATCAGCGCCGCCCTGGTCGCGGGCGAGCTCACCGGGCTGCCGGTGCACAAGTTCCCGCTGGCCGACATCGCCGCGGCCCACCAGGCCGCCGAGAGCGGTGCTGTCGGCAAGGTCATTGTCACCCCATAACCAGCCCGGCGGGCACGCGGGCGGGGTCGCGTGCCGGCTGGCCTTCCCCGGGAGCCGGCTACTTCTTCGGGAAGACTCCGGTGTCCCCGGTTCCGCCCCAGAAGACCCTGGTGCCGGCCCGGTCGAGCTGGCCACGGCCCGCACAGCGCCGGCAGCGCCGGTATGAGCCCTTGTAGACACCGCCGAAGTGCCTGCCCGACATGTTGCAGGTAGGACACTTCCGAAGAGGATGGATGCGCGTCGAGACGACGTAGCTGACCGCGACTATGGCAATAATAAGAACGATTATCATGCCGGGTACTCCTTACTGACCCACGCCAGAGCGCGCGTAGCCCGGGTACCGCCGTTCACGCGGGCCGGGTACCGCGATCCGGAGAGGGTTGACCACCGCCCTGGGTACCGGGGTTGGATCTCACCCCGAGTACCGACTCACTTGCACAGAGTAACTTACCCTGAGCAGATATGTGAAGTGATTTTGACACGGCAGTTACCCAAATGACATGTAGTTTGTCTCATTTGAGGCAGCCAGATCACGGTCGTCAGCGGTACGCGCTCAGGCCAAGCCTTACCGCCAGGCCGACGCCGCACAGGCTCACTACGACCCGGAGCACCCCAGCCGGGACCTTCCTGACTATCTTCGGGCCGATCCAGCCGCCCGCCAGGAATCCCGCGGCGAGCGGCACCACGAAAACCCACCTGACGTCGCCGAACACAGCGAAGCACACCGCGGCCATGGCATTCGCGAGGCCGGAAATCGCGTTTTTCACGGCATTCACGGTGATCAGCGATTCCTCGATGATCATGCTGAGCACCACCAGCAGCATGACGCCTGCGGCGGCGCCGAAATACCCCACGTACATGGCGACGGCGAACAGCGCCGCGCCGTAGACCACCCTGTTCCCGCCGTCCGCGGACGGCAGCAGGCCCTTGATCCTGGGCTGGACCAGGAGCAGCAGCGAGGCGCCGCCGATGAGCACCGGCACTACCGCGGTGAAGGTGCTCGCCGGGGTCAGGAGCAGCACCGCCGCCCCGGCCGCGCCGCCCGCCGCCGTGACGATCCCGAGCCGGATCACCCTCCGTCCCTGCCCGGCTAGTTCCGGCTTGGAGCCGATGACCGATCCGGCCCCGGTGAGCACGAGCGAGACCGTGTTGGTCATGTTCGCGCTGAGCGGAGGCACCCCGAGTGCCAGCAGCGCCGGGTAGGTGACCAGCGAGGCGATGCTCACCGCCGTGCTCAAAATGCCGCCTAGTGTCCCGGCGGCGAGCAGCAGGAGCGCCTCAGAGAACCTCATCCGAAGCCAGGATCCCCCAGCCGCGCCCCGCCTCGCACCCTCAGGCGCCCACAGCCGGTGTGATCCCCGTCGCATCGGCCGCTGATGCCCGCCCGCTGCCCTGGCCCGCTCGTTTATGTTGTGATACGGACGGTGTTAGAGTTACTAAAGTTCGCTTTCGCTCGGCGCGGCGGCCCGCGTCGACAGCAAGCTGACGGGCGAAGGCCACGCAAACGCTAACGCCAGCGCCGCGGCATTGGCCACGTTCAGTTATCTGAAGTCAGAGCTCAGGTATCTATCATGATGTTCAAGTGATAACCGCGACCCGGAACGCGGCCGGGTGCGGGTCGCGGCGACCGCCACCGCGGGGGAGTACCTGCTGCCGGCCGTGCTCGCCTCGTTCCTGTCCCACCACCCCGGCGTTGACCTCCGGCTGGTGGTAGGCCGCAGCGAACGACTCTGGGCGATGTTAGCCGCGCACGACGCCGACCTGGTGATCGGCGGCCGCCCGCCCGCGAAAACGACGCCTTCAGCCGCTACCTGCGCCGGCCTCACGTGGTCTCAGTCACCCGCGACAACCTGGTCGGGCAGTACGTGGGCCACACCGCGCCGAAGACCAGGGACGCGATCAACCGGGCCATCGGCGCGTGTTGTTCATCGACGAGGCCTATTACCTCTATCGCGCCGAGAATGAACGCGACTACGGCCAGGAGTCCATCGAGATCCTGCTGCAGTACATGGAGAATCACCGCGCCGACCTGGTGGTCATCATGGCCGGGTACGCCGACCGGATGGAGGCGTTCTTCGCGTCCAACCCGGGGATGAGCTCGCGGATCGCGCACCACCTGGAGTTCCCCTACTACTCGCTGGATGAGCTGATCGCTATCGGCGAGCTGATGCTGCGCGAGCAGCGCTACCGGCTGTCCGCGGCGGCGGAGGCGGTCTTCCGTGACTACCTGGCCCGCCGGATGACCCAGCCCAGGTTCGCCAACCCACGCTGCGTGCGCAACGCTCTCGAGCGGGCCCGGCCGCGGCACGCGAACCGGCTGGTCGCGGCCGACGGCGGCCTCGTTCCGCGGCCCTGCATGGCGCGCATCGAGCGGAATGGCGCAGGGACGCCTGGCTTGGCGTCGCGGCCGCGCGGTGCCCGGGCACAGGAGTTGGCATTAGCCACGCTGGCATCATCCGTACCGCGGCATACGATGTGAATGTCCCATTCATGCACATAGAACGACATGAATGGGACATCCACGCCGTATAAACAGGCGGGCCAGAGTGGCGGGCGAGGGACTGAAGGCGGCATCCACGTCTTACTGGCGGGCCGACGGGCCGGATTGCGGGGACTGGAGTTCCGCGAGTAGCTGCTGTGATCCGTACCGGGCTGGATCCGTCATGGCAGGAGCGGGACCTTAGCCGTGCCGCACGCCCGGGCTCATGCGCCGCACGCCCGGGCTCATGCGCCGCACGCCCGGGCTCATGCGCCGCACGCGCGGGCTCATGCGCCGCACGCCCGGGCTCATGCGCCGCACGCCCGGGCTCATGCGCCGCACGCCCGGGCTCATGCGCCGCACGCCCAGTGCTCATCGTGCCGGACGCCCAGTGCTCATGGGCCGCTCGCCCAGTGCTCATCGCGCCGCACGCCGAGTGCTCATCGCGGCGGATTTCTGTTCGCTCAGGGCGCAGATACTTTGAGATCAAATGATTTGACGTAAAATAGTGAGGGTGAAGACTAGCGGCGTGAGTGAGACCGAAACCGCAGGGCCCAGGCCGCCCGCGGCAGCGGAGTGCGGGCCGGGGCAGGGGCACGCGGGATGGATCTGGGGAGAGCCGTCGGACGGCCCGCCCGCGGACGCGCCGCTGCATGTCCTGCTGCTGGCCGCGTCCCGGACCATGGGCACGTTCTACGCGGGAACCGTGGCGCAGTCCGGCCTGCGGATCAGCCCGGCCGGGCTCGGTGTGCTGCGGGTACTGCTGGCCGGGGACGGGCTCAAGTCCAGCGACGTCGCAGCGCGGGGCGGGTCGTCACCGGGCACGCTGACGTCGGTGGTGAACACCCTGGTCAGGGAGGGATACGTCGAACGGCGCAGCGACGCGGAGGACCGGCGGGTGGTCCGGCTGTTCGTGACCGACAAGGGCCGCCAGGTCTGCGAGGACTACATATCGCTCGCCGGGCAGCACTGGCGGGACGCGTTCGGCTTCGTGGATCCGGCCGATGAGCCGGTCATCCGCAAGTTCTTCGTTGACATGATCGGGCATTTCAGCGAGCTGATAAGGAAGGAGCGCGGCAAGTGACGCGAGACGTCAGGTTGTCGTGGCACGGTAATCAGAGACGTCAACCGAAGTTGACACCGACGGTTCGTCAACGTAGGTTGACATCATGAGCGGTGCAGCCGGGCTCGCGATACGGACCGAGGATCTGCGCAAGACCTATAAGTCGTCGCGCGGGGACGTGCCCGCGGTACGCGGCATTGACCTGTCCGTCGCCTCCGGCCAGTTCTTCGGGCTGCTCGGGCCGAACGGCGCGGGCAAGTCGACCACCATCGGCATGCTCACAACCCTGGTGCTGCCCACCGCCGGGCGGGCCTGGGTGGCCGGCCTGGACGTGGTGGCCGACCCGGTCGGGGTCAAGCGAAGGATCGGCGTGGTGACCCAGAACAACACCCTCGACATGCAGCTGACCGTGGCCGAGAACCTGGAATTCCGCAGCCGGTTCTTCGGTCTCGGGCTGCGCGAGGCGTCGCGCCGCGCGGATCAGCTGCTCCAGGTGTTCGGCCTCGCGGACCGGCGCAAGGCGATGTCCACCGACCTGTCCGGCGGCCAGGCCAAGCGGCTGCTGATCGCCCGGGCCCTGGTACACCGGCCGGACGTGTTGTTCCTGGACGAGCCGACCGCCGGGCTCGACCCGCAGACCAGGGCTAACCTGTGGGACATCCTGCGGGTGCTGCACGCCGAGGGGCAGACCATTCTGCTGACGACGCACTACATGGAGGAAGCCGAAGCGCTGTGCGAGCAGATCTCCGTGATCGATCACGGCGAGGTGCTCGCCTCGGGCACGGTGAACGAGCTTAAGGACGGTGCGGGCGCGGAAACGGTCATCACGGTCCGGTACGACGATCCGGTCCCGGCCGGCCTGACCGAGCGGGCCGGCCTGGCCGACAGGTTCGGCGTCAGCAAGGTGGAGGCCGACGGTGACTCCATCCGGGTGTTCACCCGCGAGCCGGACGGCGTGCTCGGCGAGCTGGTCACGGCCGGCTCGGCCGCCGGGCTGAACGTGCGCGACGCGACCCAGCTCAAACCGAGCCTGGAGACAGTCTTCCTCACCCTGACCGGACGGGAGTACCGCGAGTGACCACTATCAGAGAAGCCCCGCCGCAGTCGGCGGAGCGGATCGGCGCGCCGACAGCCGCCGAGGTGGCGGCACTGATCGCCGAGGCGCCGACACCGCGGCCGACGCTGGCCAGGACGTTCGGCGCCATGATGGCGCGCGAGTTCCGGGTGCTGCGGCGCAACGCCGTCGCCACCTTTACCCGGGCGGTCATGCAGCCGCTGCTGTTCGTCTTCGTCTTTGCCTACGTGTTCCCGAAGATCGGCGGCGGCTTCATGCTCGGCGGCAGCGCCGCGGCCGCCGGCGCCGGTGCCACCACGGGAGGCGTCAACTTCGCCACCATCCTGGTGCCCGGCCTGATGGCCTCCATGCTGCTCATGCAGGGCATCATGGCCGTGACGTTCCCGCTGGTCATGGAGTTCTCCTGGCAGCGCACGATCGAGGACCGGGCGCTGGCCCCGGTGCCTATCCGGGTGCTGGCGATCCAGAAGATCACGGCCGGCGCGGTCCAGTCGTTCCTCGGCGCGCTCATCGTGTTCCCGATCGTGCTGCTGGTGCACGCGCCGGGCCAGGCCCCGCAGGTGGACGTGACCAACTGGGCCCTGTTCGCATTCATCCTTGTGTTCGCGTCGCTGCTTACCTCCTCGCTCGGGCTGCTGCTCGGCACGGTCATGGACCCGCGCAAGATGCAGATGCTGTTCGCGGTGATCCTGCTGCCGGCCACCATGCTCGGCTGCGTCTACTACCCGTGGGCGGCGCTCAGCCATATCCGGTGGCTGCAGATCGCAGTGCTGATCAACCCCATGGTGTACATGTCCGAGGGGCTGCGGGCCGTGCTCACCCCGTCGCTCCCGCATATGGCCATGTGGGCCGTGCTGCTGGCTCTGGTCGGCGGCACGGTCGTCTTCGGCTACCTGGGCACCCGCACCTTCACCAAGCGGGTCCTCAACTAAGAGGATCAGGGCCGAAGGGGTACGGGGGCCCCTTCGGCCGCGGTCACGCGCCTCTCTCCTCGCGAGGAATACCGCATGACTCCCGAGTGCTGTTACGCTTAGACGCTGACCAGCTCGGTACCCGAGGTGCCGGGCGCGCAAAGCGGAGGACCACCTCCCACCCAGTCAGCCCGAACAGGGCGGGCGGGTCCGGCCAGACGCCCCGGTGGCGGTATGCGTGAGAACGCGCATCGTTGCCAGGTATCTGCTGGCATGGCGCACTCCCAGATGGGGGACCATCGGGATGGCGCCGTTGTCGTGGTGGCCCCGCTGAGCGCATCGCTCGCGGGGTTTTCTCGTGTCGGGGGTTCGGTCCCCGGCTTCGCCGAGAGAATTCCCGGGCTTGGTCGGCAGATATCGCCGCCGGAAGCACTGGCGGCGGAGATGAGGCTCAAGGAGGTCACATCAGCGCCGAAGCGCGTATCAACGAGCGCATCCGTGCTCCCGAGGTCCGGCTGGTCGGGCCGAAGGGAGAGCAGATCGGGATCGTCTCGATCAACGACGCACTTAAGCTGGCTCAGGAAGCCGATCTCGACCTGGTCGAGGTGGCACCCACTGCCCGGCCCCCGGTCGCCAAGCTCATGGACTACGGCAAGTACAAGTACGAGTCCGCGGTCAAGGCCCGGGAATCGCGCAAGAACCAGACGCAGACGGTCGTCAAGGAGATCAAGCTCCGCCCGAAGATCGACCCGCACGACTACGGCACCAAGAAGGGCCACGTCGAGCGGTTCCTCAAGGCGGGCGACAAGGTCAAGGTGACGATCATGTTCAGGGGACGTGAGCAGTCGAGGCCCGAGCTAGGCTTCCGTCTGCTGCAGCGTCTCGCGAGCGACGTTGAAGAGCTCGGCTTCGTGGAGTCGCAGCCCAAGCAGGACGGGCGGAACATGATCATGGTGATCGGCCCGCACCGGAAGAAGAGTGACACAAAGGCGCATACGGCGGGCCAGTCCCAGAACCGGTCCGTGCCCAGCCCGCGCGCTGCCGCAGCAGCGGCCCCGCGACCGGCGGTAAGTGAGCCCGCCGCCGACGGCGCCGCGGTATCGGGTCCGGCCTAGCCGGTAGCATCACCCGGGCGGCAATAGAACCCCGGCGCGTGCGCCGGGGTCGGTTACTGCTGCGCGCCCAGCGGTGCGCAGCTACATGAATGGAGACGACGGCGACCATGCCGAAGATGAAGACACACAGCGGTACCGCGAAGCGGTTCCGGCTGACCGGAACCGGCAAGGTCATGCGCCGCCGCGCCAACCGTGGCCATCTGTTCGAGAAGAAGTCGTCCCGCCTGACGCGGCGGCTCTACAAGGAAGTTCCTGTCGCGAAGAGCGACGTCAGGGAGATCAAGAAGTTGCTGGGCAAGTAGCCCGGCCCGCGTTGAGGGAGACAGAACACAATGGCACGCGTGAAGCGGGCGACCAACGCCCACAAGAAGCGCAAGGTTGTCCTCGAACGGGCCAGCGGCTACCGCGGACAGCGGTCACGGCTTTACCGCAAGGCCAAGGAGCAGGTCCTTCACTCGATGACCTACTCCTACCGCGATCGCAAAGACCGCAAGGGCAACTTCCGGCGGCTGTGGATCCAGCGGATCAACGCCGCGGCCCGGGCCAATGGCATGACCTACAACCGGTTCATCCAGGGCCTGCGGGTGGCGGGCGTCGAGGTCGACCGGAGGATGCTCGCCGAGCTTGCCGTCGCCGACGAGTCGGCGTTCTCGGCCCTCGTCGAGGTGGCGAAGAAGGCGCTTCCCGACGCATCCGGGTCCGCGGCCGCCTAGGTGCGGGGCACCGCATCGTCCGGTACCGGTAGCTATACGGGCGCGCACTCGCCGCGGCTCAAGGCCGCACGGCGCCTGAACAAACGAGCCTTCCGCCAGCGTGAGCGGGCCTTCCTCGCCGAAGGCCCGCAAGCGGTGGCGGAGGCTTTTCACTGCGGGGCCCAGGTCACCGACCTGTTCGTGACCGTGCCCGCCCGGAGCAGGCACCACGACCTGGTCACCGCGGTGGCCGCCGCGGGCATACCTGTGCACGTGGTCAGCGGCGAGGCCATGGATGAGCTGGCCCAGACGGTAACCCCGCAGGGCCTGCTGGCCCTCTGCGGTTTCGTCGACGTCCCGCTGGCCGAGATCACCAGCCGCGGTCAGCCCGGGCTGGTGGCGCTGCTGGCCAACGTCCGCGATCCGGGGAACGCAGGCACCGTGCTGCGTACCGCCGACGCGGCGGGCGCACAGGCGGTGGTCTTCGCCGACGCGTCGGTCGACCCCTACAACGGCAAGTGCGTGCGGGCCTCGGCGGGAAGCCTCTTCCACCTGCCGGTCGTGGCCGGGGCCAGGCTCGAGGACGCCGTCGTCACCTTGCGTGAGGCCGGCCTGCGGATCGTGGCGGCGGACGGCCGCGCGGGGCGGTCCCTGGACGACCCCGGAGTGCAGGCCCGGCTGGCCGGGCCGACGGCCTGGATGTTCGGGAACGAGGCGTGGGGGCTGCCACCCGAACTCGTCGCGCTGGCTGACGAGCCGGTCGCCGTGCCCATATACGGCCGGGCCGAGAGCCTCAACCTGGCGGCCGCGGCCGCGGTGTGTCTCTACGCGTCCGCGCGCGTGCAAAGGGTGCAAAGTGAAGGGAAAAGGGACGGGTGGGCGGTGGGACAAGTTGGTACTTAAGTAGCGTTTGGTGGCATGGAGTATCTGAGCTACAACATAGAGAATTCGCGTCCCAGGACTGTCACATTGCCCGTATACGCGCTAGAGTCTGATCACAATCCGTCACCCAAACCGTGACCACTTCCGGCCGCCAGACTACCTCAGTCGGCCTCGCCGGACGGAGGCTTCGCTGCAGTGGACGAGCTCATATCGAGCCGGGCGTCATCAGCCCCGCAACCGGCTGGGGCGCCTGCGAGCCGGGATGCTGCTAACGGTCAGGTTTCCGGTATCAGCCCGCTTCCCGACGGCCCGGTCCCGGCCGGGAGCCTGGTTTCCGCCGACGAGCTTCCTGATGGGGTGGTGGTCGCGGACGAGGCCGGCCGCATCATCGTGTTCAACCGGGTCGCCGCCCGTCTGACCAGACTGGATCCGGCCGAGGTCATCGGCAAGTTCGTGTTCGACGTGCTTCCGCTCCGCGACGCGGACGGCCGCGACTGGTGGGTGTACGCCGACCCCTACCACGGCCTGCCGACCCGCACCCGTCACCCTGAGCGATCCCTGTACCTCGCGGACGGCACCGAAGTCTTGGTCTCGGTGGCCTACGTCCGCGACCGCCAGGTGAGCCGGGGGGCTCGTCCCCCCCAAGCCTCCCCCGGCTAGCACTAAAACGGCTGGTGATCAGCCTGCGCGGCGCGAAGCAGCGGGAGCGGCTGGAACGCAGCCGAGCCGAGCTCGTGTCCACTGTCGCGCACGAACTGCGCTCCCCGCTGACCAGCGTCAAGGGGTTCACCGCCACGCTGCTGAACAAGTGGGGCCGGTTCACCGACGACCAGAAGCGCGTGATGCTGGAGACGGTGAACGCCGACGCGGATCGTGTGACCAGGCTCATCACCGAACTGCTCGATGTGTCCAGGATCGAGTCCGGCCGGATGGAGGTCCACCGGCAGCTCGTCGACGTGCCCGACCGGGCTCGGAAGATCATCGCGGGCCGGGTAGCGGCCGGCGACGCCGAGGACCGGTTCCGGCTCGACGTGCTCGACGGCCTGCCGGAGACCTGGCTGGACGCCGACAAGATCGACCAGATCCTCGGCAACCTGGTGGAAAACGCCGTCCGGCACGGCGCCGGCCTCGTGACCATCGTGGTGGAACCGGCGCGGCTGGAAGGCGACGAGGGAGCGGCGGAGGAGCCCGGCGCGCTGCTGGCTTGCGCGGCTGCCGCCGCGGTCGCCGTTTCCGTCCGCGATCAGGGCGAGGGCATCGCACCGGACGTGGCCCCGCGGGTGTTCCGCCAGTTCTGGCGCGGCAAGCCCCGCGGCGGTAGCCGCCGGGGCCAGCATGGCGGCGGTACCGGTCTCGGCCTGTACATCGTCAAGGGCCTCGTCGAGGCACACGGCGGCACGATCGGCGTGCGCCCCGCGCCCGGCGGTGGCGCCGAGTTCCGATTTATCGTGCCCGCGGGGACGGCTGCCGTCTAAGGGCGACACCCTCAGGGCACCGAGTTGGCGCTCGGTACGGTAATCTCCCTTCGGGCTATCCAGTACGGCGATCGGCCCCTGGCCGCTCAGGCGGGGGACGCCTAGCAGGGCCGACGCTAACCCGTCAGTCCCTTCCGCCCCGCTGGCGCGTCGAGGCTGACGCGATGCTGCCACCCGCGCCCGTTCGGCAGGAAAGATCCCCCCTCAAGACCCAGCTAAGGTACGGCCCGCAGGAAGCAGGACCCATGTCCGCACCGAACAAGAGTTATGACCCCAAGGCGACCGCCTCGCTGGCGCCCGACGAGGTGGCCCGCGTCCTCGACGAGGCTCTCGCCGCCATCGCCGCCGCCGGGACCCTCGACGAGCTGAAGGCGGCGCGGATCGCGCATGAGGGCGACCGGGCGCCGCTCTCGCTGGCCAGCGCGGAGATCGGCGCGCTCCCGCCCGAGGCGCGGGCCGATGCGGGCCGGCGGGTCGGCGCGGCCCGCAGCCAGGTCCGCGAGGCAGTGCGCGAGCGCCAGGCCCAGCTGGAGGCCGAACGAGACCGGCAGGTCCTCGTCACCGAAGCGGTCGACGTCACCCTGCCGGGCGGGCGGACCCCGGTCGGCGCACGCCATCCCGTGACCTCGCTCGGCGACCGGCTGTCCGACGTGTTCGTCGCGATGGGCTACGAGGTCGCCGAGGGACCCGAGGTCGAGGCCGAGTGGTACAACTTCGACGCACTGAACATGCTGCCGGACCACCCGGCCAGGGACGCGCAGGACACCATCTTCATCCAGAGCCCGGCGGGGCCCCGGGGGCAAATCCGGCATGGTGCTGCGGACGCAGACCTCTCCGGTCCAGATCAGGTCCATGCTGACCCGCCCGCTGCCGCTGTACGTGGTCAGCCCGGGCCGCACCTACCGGCACGACGCGCTCGACGCCACGCACAGCCCGATATTCCACCAGATCGAGGGGCTCGCGGTGGACGAGGGCCTGACCATGGCCGACCTGCGCGGCGCGATCCAGTCGTTCGTGGACGCCATGTTCGGCGTGGGGTTGCGCACCCGGTTCAGGACCGACTACTTCCCCTTCACCGAACCGTCAGGCGACGTGTCGATGGAGTGCCACGTCTGCCGCGGCGCCTCGGCCAAGCCCGGCGGCGACCCGTGCCGGGTGTGCCGGTCGCAGGGCTGGATCGAGATCGCGGGCTGCGGCATGGTCAACCCTCGGGTGCTGGTGGCGTGCGGCATCGACCCCGACCGGTACAGCGGGTTCGCCTTCGGGCTCGGCATCGAGCGCAGCCTGATGATCGGGCACGGGCTGACCGAGATCAGGGACGCGGTAGAGGGTGACGTGCGGTTCAGCCGGGCGTTCGGGATGGAGATCTGAGATGCGAGTGCCGCTTTCCTGGCTGCGCGAGTACGTGTCGCTGACCGAGCCAGTGGACACCGCCGAGGTTTCCCGGCGGCTGACCGCCGCCGGGCTCGAGGTCGAATCGGTCGAGTCCGTCGGGCACGACATCCGAGGCGTGGTGGTCGGCGAGGTCCTGTCGATCGATGAGCTGACCGGCCTGAAGAAGCCGATCAGGTACTGCCGGGTCGCCATCTCCGAGGCCCAGCTGGCCGGCCCGCCGGACGAGGCGTCCGGGGTGATCTGCGGCGCGGTCAACTTCGCGGTCGGCGACCGGGTCCCGCTCGCGCGGCCCGGCGCGGTGCTGCCCGGCGGGTTCGAGATCGGCGCGCGCAAGACTTACGGGCACATCTCCGAGGGCATGATCTGCTCGGCCAGCGAACTGGCCATCGGCGATGACCACACCGGGATCATCGTGCTGCCCGCCGGCGCCCCGCTGGGCGCCGACTTCGTCTCCTACGCGAAGCTGCGGGACGAGGTCTTCGAGATCGCGGTGACGCCCGACCGTGGCTACGCCGTGTCGGTGCGCGGGCTCGCGCGCGAGCTGGCGAGCGCGTTCGGCGTGCCGTTCCGCGACCCCGCCGAGGCCGGGCTGCCGGACGCGACCCTGCTCGGCGGCCCGCTGGATTACGTCGGACCAGACGTCTACCCGGCCCGGATCGCCGACCCGACCGCCTGTGACCGGTTCGTGCTCCGCGAGGTGCGCGGCTTCGACCCGGCCGCGCCCACCCCGCTGTGGATGCGGGTGCGCCTGGCCCGGAGCGGCATGCGTTCGGTGTCGCTCGCCGTGGACGTGACCAATTACCTGATGCTTGAGCTGGGACAGCCGCTGCACGCGTTCGACCGGTCCAAGCTGACCGGCGAGATCGTGGTCCGGCGAGCGCAGCCAGGGGAGCGGCTCGAGACGCTCGACCACGTGGTCCGGACCCTCGACCCGGACGACATCCTGATCACCGACGCCTCCGGGCCGATCTCCATGGCCGGCACGATGGGCGGCCTGAACACCGAGATCGACGAGACCTCCACGAACCTGGTGATCGAGGCCGCTCATTTCGACGCCCGGGGAACGGCCACGATGAGCCGCCGGCACAAGCTGCACAGCGAAGCGTCCTACCGGTTCGAACGCGGCGTGGACCGCGAGCTGCCGCTGCGCGCCAGCGCCAAGGCGGTGGCCACGCTGTCCAGCCTGGCCGGCGGTCCAGGGTCCCAGGTGGTGCCGGGATGCACCCACGCGCAGGCCGAGGTGGCGCCGGTGCTGATCTCGATGGCGGCGGACTACCCGGACACGGTGGCCGGGGTGGTGTACGGCCTGGACACCGTGGTCCGGCGGCTGCGGGAGGTAGGCTGCTCGGTGCTCCAGGCGCGCGAGGCTACGCCGACCATCGCTCCATGGCGGGTGGACGGCGCTCAGGCGGGAGCCCCGGCGGCCGGGCCGCTGGTGCCGGTGCTCGAGGTGACCCCGCCGTCCTGGCGTCCCGACCTGACCGACCCGGCCGACCTGGCCGAGGAGGTCATCCGGCTGGAAGGCTACGAGAACATCCCGGCCAGGATGCCGCGCGCGCTGGCCGGACGCGGGCTCACGCCGCGTCAGCGGCTGCGCCGTTCGGTTGGCCGGACGCTGGCCGAATCCGGGTGCGTCGAAGTGCTGTCGTCGCCGTTCGGATCGCGGTCCGATGCGGATCTGCTCGGGCTGCCGCCCGAGGACGTGCGCCGCCCGGCCGTGGTGGTGGCGAACCCGCTGAGCGAGGACGAGCCGCTGCTGCGCACGACCCTGCTGCCCGGGCTGTTCCGGATGCTGGCCCGGAACGTCGGGCGGGGCTTCGCCGACACCGCTCTGTTCGAGATCGGCCTGGTCTTCCGGCCCCGGCCCGGGGCGGCGGACTCGGCGCCCATCCTCGCGGTGGACCGCGGGCCCACCGTGGCCGAACTCGCCTCCCTAGAGGCTGCCCTGCCGGACCAGCCGCTGCGCGTTGGCGTAGTGCTGACTGGAGAGAAGGAGCTTGACGGCTGGTGGGGGAAGGGCCGCGCGGCGTCGTGGGCGGACGCGATCGAGGCGGCTCGTGCGATCGGCCGGATCTGCCAGGTGCGGCTGGACGTCCGCGCCGACCAGTACGCGCCCTGGCACCCCGGTCGCTGCGCGGCCATCTACGTCCAGGTCGCAGACTCCGATGGCCCGCGGGAATGGCTGGCCGGGCACGCCGGCGAGCTGCACCCGCGGGTTATCCAGGCGTTCGGCCTGCCGCCACGGAGCTGCGCCATGGAGCTCGACCTCTCGGCGGTGTTCACCGCAGCCGAGGCCGCCGGGCCGGTGCAGGCCCCGCAGCTGTCCGGTTACCCGCTGGCCACCCAGGACGTGGCGCTGATCGTGGACGCGGCCGTGCCCGCCGCCGAGGTGGAGGCGGCGCTCGTGGCGGGGGCGCCCCAGGAACTGCTCGAGGGCGTCCGGCTGTTCGACGTGTACACCGGCACCCAGGTCGGCGAGGACCGCAAGTCCCTGGCCTACACGCTCAGGTTCCGCGCCCCGGACAGGACGCTCACCGTCGCCGAGACCACGGCCGCCCGCGACGCGGCCGTGGCCGAGGCCGGCCGCCGGGTCGGAGCCGTCCTGCGCGGCTAGAGCAGCCGTCACTCCGGCCCAGCTTGGTGATATCGGCGCTTCTGGACCAGCTTGGTGACAGCTAGTACATCCGCGACCGCACGCGCTCGCGAGAGCGGACTTCTGTCACTCTGGCACCGCTCGTACCAGATCATACGATGTGAATGTCCCATTCATGCAGCTAGAACGACATGAATGGGACATCCACACCGTATCCGCAGAGCCGGAGCGGCCCGGATGGTAAGGCGGCTCTTACTTCTTGGTTGTCAAGGAAGCGACTGTCAGTCAGGATGTGATTACCGAAGACCCCAGCGATGCGCTGAGCCGGAGGACAAGATAACTAGGCGCGCGGTGGCCCGGGAGGATTTTCCCGAGCCGGCTGCGAGGACCACGTTCCGCGACGTGTTCGCGGTGGCGGAATTCCGGGGTCTGTGGCTGGCCCAGCTGCTGTCGGTCATCGGTGATCAGCTCGCCCGGGTCGCGCTGACGGTGCTGGTCTACGACCGGACCCGTTCGGCTCTGCTGGCCGCGATCACCTTCGTGGTCAGCATCGTGCCGACGTTCATCGGCGGCGTCACGCTGGCCTGGCTCGCCGACCGCCATCCGCGCCGCCGCGTGATGATCACCTGCGACCTCATTCGGTGCGCGCTTGTCCTGGTCATGGCGATCCCTGGCGTGTCCCTGGCCGGGCTGGTCACCCTGCTGTTCCTGGTCACGCTGGCCGGCGCGCCGTTCACGTCGGCGCGCGCGGCCATCTATCCCGACGTACTGGCCGGGGACAGGTACGTGCTGGGTACCGCGGTGACTATTACTACCTACCAGTTTGCGCAGGTCATCGGCTTCGCCGCGGGGGGCGCGATCGTCGGGTTCTTCGGTATACGCCCGTCCCTGATCATCGACGCGGTCACCTTCGCCGTATCGGCGCTCATCATCAAAGCCTGGACTCGGTCGCGGCCCGCCCCGGCGCCCAGCTCGCATGATTCGTCCCGCCTGGCCGGCGTCATCGTCAGCGCCCGGCTCGTCTTCGCCAGTCCGGCCTTGCTGATGCCGATGCTCTTCGGCTGGCTCGCGGCGTTCTACCAGGCTCCTGAGGGAGTGGTTACCCCGCTGGCCCGTGATATGCACGGCGGCGCGGTTGCCGTCGGCCTGATTCTGGCCGCCCTGGCTCTCGGGCAAACCGCGGGCGCGATCGTGTTCAGCCGGTTCCTGGCCCCCCGGGCACAGCAACGGGTGATGGGCCTGCTCGCCATCGCGGCGTGTGGCTTTCTCGCCTTGTTTCTCTTGCACCCCGGTTTGCCCGGTGCGCTGCTCATCTTGTTCGCGTCGGGTCTGGCGGCCGGCTACCAGATCGCCGCCAATGCCGCCTTTGTCCGCGCGGCGCCGCACGAGAAGCGCAGCCAAGCCTTTGGCATAGCGCAGGGTGGTATGAGCCTGGGCCAGGGACTCGTCATGATCCTGGCGGGTGCCGCCGCGGACCATCACTCCCCGGCAGGGGTCATTGCGGTATCGGGTGCTGTCGGCGCTGTCGTGGCGCTGACGATTACCGCGAGCCGGGCTCGGGATCGCCGGCGGAGGCCTGACGGCTACCTTCAGCGCTAGGAGTCAGCCCCAGTGGCCGTCGCGCATGGCGTGCTCCTTCGGTCGTGGTGATCTGGCTGGGTCGGGCGGGCTAGCCCCAGTGGCCGTCGCGCATGGCGCGCTCCTTTCGTTGAGTAGTCAGATAGGTTCTTCGGGTAATTACGGTAGACGTCTGGGCGAGAGCCCTGGTTCGGATTCGGCGGGCACCCGCACTCCTCCCGCACGAGCCCGGGCGCAGCGCCGGACCTTTGCGGGTACCCATTGTGTTGCCCGCACTCGAGGCGAGCGGGTGCTTTGTGGCTAATGCCGGAAATAATCCAACTCTGCGGTAACCTTATGCAACCACTCTGATACAGTGATGGAACTTTGTTGCGAGCGGAGGCCAAAGAGGAGGTATTCCTCTACCGTTGCGTAGCCGAGTTTTCACGTTTTGCGCTCTCCTGGCCCGGTGATGCGGGAGAATGGTCCGACGAGCTTCTGAGTGAGTGGCGAGGCGACAGCCGTATGAGGAAGGCACCGATACGGGCAGCTCGCCGCATGCTGAGGCAATCGGTTGCTGTCCGCAGCTGGCCGCTCTGGTCGCTGCAGCCCCGCTGGCTCGTCGCCTTCGTCCTCGCCGTCATCGCCGCGGACCTCGCCGCCATCGGCGTCGCGGCGTCGGTCACCACCGTCACCGGGAGCAATCTGGCCCTATTCGGCCTCCTGGTCGGCTGCACCGCGGCCTCCGTCGAGCTGACCAGGAAGGCGGGCGAGCAGGGCGGCATGATCAAGGACGTGGCCGGGGTGTGGGAGCTGCCGGCCGCCATCCTGCTGCCCGCGCTTTACGCGCTGATCGTCCCGATCGTCCGGATAGCGCTCCTGCAATTGCGGACCCGGCGTGCTCCGGTTTACCGCCGGGTTTTCAGCGGGGCCATGCTCAGTCTCTCCTACGGAGCCGCGTCGCTGACCTTCCACGGCCTGTCAGGCCTGATACCGCAGGACGCGGGCACGCTCGGCCGTGGCACGGCCTGGACGCTGGTCGTGGCCCTCAGCGTCCTGGCGAAAGAGATCGTTAACAAGACCATGCTGATGACGGTGATCAAGGCCACCGACCCGGGTGCGACGTACCGGACCGAGGTGTTCAGCCGCGAGCCGCTGTACAACGACGGCGCCGAGATCTGCACTGGCGTCCTGGTGACGTACGGGGTGGCCGGCAACCCGTGGCTCGCGCTGGCCGCGCTGCCCGTGGTCACGCTGCTGCAGCGGTCGCTGCGGCACGTCCAGCTGCTCAACGACTCGCGGGCCGATTCCAAGACCGGCCTGCTCAACGCGGCGACCTGGGAGCGCGAAGCGACCGTGGAGGTGACCCGGGCGGTGCGGACCGGCACTCCGCTGGCCGTCGCCCTGCTCGACATCGACCGTTTCAAGGTCATCAATGACACCTATGGTCACCTGGCCGGTGATCAGGTGCTCAAGGAGCTTGCCCGCTCGCTCGAGAACGTCCTGCGGGACTACGACCGCGCCGGGCGGTTCGGTGGCGAGGAGTTCTCGCTGCTGCTGCCGCAGACGCGGGCGGTGGATGCCTTCCGCATCGCCGAGCGCGTGCGCGCTAACATCGCCAGCCTGTCCATTATCGTCCCCGGCGCGACGGGCGGGGAGCGAGTGCATGTGACGGTGTTGATCGGGGTAGCCGCGCTGGATAGCGGGTGCGAGCGCGAGTACGCCGAACTGATGGCGGCGGCGGACGCGGCCCTGTACCGGGCGAAATCAGGCGGCCGTGACCAGGTGCAGATGATCAGCACGACCCGTGGCCTGAGCGCCACCGGCGGCCCCGGTGACGCGGCTCGCACTAACGACGGCGGCGCCACGGGCAGTCATCCGGACGCGCCCAGCGTGTTCCGCCGCGCCCAGATCTCCTGAGCTCTGGCGGGTATGCGAGTGTCAGGCCCAGCTTCCGGTGCGCATGATGTCGCTCCTCCTCTCCTGGGCGGGCATGGCTAACTGATGAGCCAAGCCCGGGGAGCTTAGTCGATGGCGAAAGCCGGAGCTTGTAATTCCGGAATATCGGACGGTTCTGGCCGCGCTTCGGCAGCGGCCCGCGCCGGGTAGCCGCCTTAACGCCAGGAGATAAGGCGATCTGTCTCGCTCAGTAGCAGAATTTTGACGTTCAGCAGTCGTCATCGCTGCCATCCGGAACACTATGAGTACGCCCCTGTTCCCGACGAAGGACCAACGTACTCGTGGCTGCCATCCAGACGCTGGTGGATACCGTCCGCACGATGCGCGGACGAGGCGCCGGGCGCGGGCGGATCGCGGGGCCGCGGTCCTGGCCGGCCTGGGAACTTCCCCGATGGGTGGCCGTCTTCGTCACCCTGGTCGTGCTGACCGACGCCGTTGTCCTGGCGGCCGCGGCCAGCCGGGTGCGCGTCCAGGGCCATGACCTCGTGCTGTTCGCCGGGCTCCTGATATGCAGCGTGGCCACCGTCGAGCTCACCAGGCGGGCGGGCGAGAACCTCGGGTTCGTCAAGGATGTGTACGCGGTCTGGGAACTGCCGGTCGCGATATTGCTGCCGCTCGCCTACGTGCCGGTCCTTCCGGCGGTCCGCTTTGCCCTGACCCAGTGGCGGGTCCAGCGCGTCCCGGTGTACCGGCGCGTGTTCAGCGCGGCCGCTATCGGGCTGAGCTATACGGTCGCTGCGCTGGTCTTCCGGGGCCTCATCCACCAGGTACCCGGCGCTGCGGCCAACCCGGCCGGCCACGCCCTGGCCTGGATGCCGGTCGTAGCCGTCTGCGCGGCCGTCCAGTGGATCGTCAACCAGGCCCTAGTCCTGACCGCGATCAAGGGCTCGAACCCTGACGTCAGGCTCCGCCACGAGCAGTTCGCCAAGGAGCCCATGTACAACGACGTCAGCGAGCTGTGCGTCGCGGTGCTGGTCACGTTCTGCGTGGCCTACAGCTGGATCGCCCTGGTCTTCGCGTTCCCGTTCATCACCCTGCTCCAGCGATCCGTGCGGCATGCCCGGCTCCTGGCCGATGCGCGCGCCGACTCCAAGACGGGCCTGCTGAACGCGGCGACCTGGGAGCGCGGCGCGACGGCGGAGGTGGCCCGGGCGGTGCGGACCAGGACCCAGCTCGCCGTGGCGCTGCTCGACATCGACCGGTTCAAGGTGATCAACGACACCTATGGGCACCTGACCGGCGACGAGGTGCTCAAGGAGATCGCGCACACGCTGACGACGATGTTGCGCGAGTACGACCTGGCCGGCCGGTTCGGCGGCGAGGAATTCGCTATGCTGCTGCCGCATACCCGGGCGGTCGACGCCTTCCGGATCGCCGAACGGATCCGGTCCGCCATCTCCGGTCTCTGCATCATCGCCCCCGGCGCGACCGGCGGCGAGCGGGTGCATGTGACGGTGTTCGATCGGGGTGGCCGCGCTCGACAGCGGCAGCCAGCGCGACTACGCCGAACTCATGGCCGCCGCCGACGCCGCCCTGTACCGGGCGAAGTCGGGCGGCCGTGACCAGGTGCAGATGATCAGCACGACCAGAGGCCTGCATGCGGTCAGCAGCCTGCCGCGGGTCGGCGACGGAGGCGACGGGCCGAGCCTGTTCCGCCGCGCCGTGAACTCCTAGGGAGCGCTAGGCGGCGGTCTGCGTCGCGCCCGGCACCGGGAGGACGGCCAGGATGGCGTGGCCTCCGCGGTGGCATTGCGACGCGTCCCCCGTCCTCAGCACCTCCGGGGTGTCATATCCCCGGCAGGTCCAGCCGCCGACCACCACGGGCGCGCCGCCGCCGTTCCCCGGCACCTGCCCGTGCCTGATCCTGGCTGCGTACTCGTTCTCGACCTGGAGGGCGGTCTTGCAGTTCACCGAGCCCTTGGCCACCTTGATGACGACCGGTACGCCCGCCGCGGTATGCGTGCTACCGCAGGTCGCCCCCGCGGTCGCCTGCCCGGACGAGCATCCCGTCAGCAGGCAGGCCCCGAGCAGGCCGACCGCACAAAGGCCAGCCCGGAGCAGGCCTGCCCCGAGACCACGGGGCACCGCCAGGGGCCGCCGCGCCCCATCCCGCTCCACCGTTTCACCCTAGTTGTCCCGGCCGAGCAGGCGGGTACGGCACGTTGCATATTCATGCGTTATGATGAATACTCTTCCAGGGTGGGTGGCGCGGACGCGAGGGACTTATGGGTGCCAGGGTTGCGGTAGCGGGGGCGAGCGGCTACGCGGGTGGTGAACTGCTGCGCCTGCTGACCGGCCATCCCGACCTCGAGATCGGCCCGCTGGCCGCGAACAGCAGCGCCGGCCTGGCGGTGACCACGGCGCACCCGCAGCTGACCGGGTATCCCGGCCTGGACGGCGCCGTCTTCGCCGGCACCGACCCGGACGCCCTGGCCGACGCCGACCTGCTGTTCACCGCGCTCCCGCACGGCGAGTCCGCGCAACTGGCCGCGCGCCTGCCCGACCACCTCAGGGTCATCGACCTCGGCGCCGACTTCCGGCTGGCTGATCCCGGAGCCTGGGAGCGGTACTACCCGGCACCATACGCAGGCCAGTGGACCTACGGCCTGCCCGAGCTGCCCGGCACCCGGGACGCGATCAAGGCGGCGACCAGGGTAGCCGCACCCGGCTGCTACGCCACCGCGTCGATCCTCGCGCTGGCCCCGCTGCTCGCGGCCGGCCTGGCCGAGCCGGCGGACATCGTGATCGTGGCCGCCTCCGGCACGTCAGGCGCGGGCCGCTCGACGCGGCCCGACCTGCTGGCCACCGAGGTCATGGGGTCAATGTCCGCTTACCAGGTCGGCGGCGCGCACCGGCACACCCCGGAGATAGAGCAGAACATTGATCCCGAACGGTCCGGGCTGCCTGCCCCGGTGCCGGTCTCTGTCTCCTTCACGCCGACGCTCGCCCCGATGCCGCGGGGCATCCTGGCGACCTGCACCGCGAGATCGGCCGCCGCGGGCTCCGGTACCGGCCAGCTGCGCGGGGCGCTCCGCGCCGCCTACGACGCCGAACCCTTCGTGCACGTGCTGCCCGACGGCCGGTGGCCGGCCACCGGCGCCACCCTCGGCTCCAACGCCGCCCACCTGCAGGTGGCGGCCGACCCGCACGTCGGCCGAGCCGTTGTCGTCTGCGCCCTGGACAACCTGGTCAAGGGCGCGGCCGGGCAGGCAATCCAGATCGCCAACCTCATGCTCGGCCTGCCGGAGACGGCCGGCCTGACCGCACACGGAGTATCCCCTTGAGCGTCACCGCCCCGCTTGGTTTCCGGGCCGCCGGAGTGGCGGCTGGGCTGAAGCAGTCCGGCCAGCCAGACGTGGCCGTGGTCCTGAACGACGGGCCGTCGCGAGCCGTAGCCGCCGTCTTCACCACCAACCGGGTGCAGGCCGCCCCGGTGACCTGGACCCGCCAGGTCGTCAGGGGCGGCCGGGTCCGGGCCGTGGTGCTCAACTCGGGCGGGGCCAACGCCTGCACCGGGCCGCTGGGCTTCCAGGACACGCACGCCACCGCCGAGTACCTGGCCGCCGCGATCGGCGCCCGCGGTGAAGATGCGAGCGCCGGGGAGATGGCGGTCTGCTCGACCGGCCTGATCGGCGAGCGGCTGCCGATGGACAAGCTGCTCCCTGGCGTCGACGCCGCCGTCGCCGAAGCCTCCCGGGTCGGCGGCCTGGCCGCCGCCGACGCGATCAGGACCACCGACACGGTCGTGAAGATCGCATTCCGGCGTGTTCCCCCGGGGGGGACGACCCCCCCCATACCCCCCCCGATTCTGGGGGGAAACCTTTCCCCCCAGACCCCCTCGGCCACGGGGTACTCGATCGGCGGGATGGCCAAGGGGGCCGGGATGCTCGCGCCCGGCCTGGCCACCATGCTCTGCGTGCTCACCACCGACGCCGACCTGGATCCCGCCCAGCTGGACGCCTCGCTCCGGGCGGCCGCCGCGGTGACCTTCGACCGGCTCGACACCGACGGCTGCATGTCTACTAACGACACGGTGCTGCTGATGGCCAGCGGAGCCAGCGGGCTGGCGCCGGATAGAACCGAGTTCACCGTGGCCCTCACCGAGGTGTGCGCGGACCTGGCCCGGCAGCTCCAGCTGGACGCCGAGGGCGCGAACAAGATGATCACGATCGAGGTGGTCGGGGCCGCCTCCGAGGCCGACGCGGTCACGGTGGGGCGGTCCGTGGCCCGGAATAACCTGCTCAAGTGCGCTATCGGCGGCGAGGACCCCAACTGGGGCCGGGTGCTCAGCGCCGTCGGCACCACCGACGCGGTCTTCCAGCCGGACCGGCTGAACGTCGCGATCAACGGGATCTGGGTCAGCCGGCACGGCGCGCCGGGCGACGAGCGCTCGAAGGTCAACCTGAAGCCGAAGGACGTGACGATCACCGTGGACCTGTCCGCGGGCCCGCACTCCGCGATCATCCTGACCACCGACCTGACCACCGCCTACGTGCACGAAAACAGCGCGTACTCCACATGACCGTGACCGACAGCCGGATCGAGGACGCCTTGGCCAAGGCGGCCACCCTGATCGAGGCGCTGCCCTGGCTGAACAGGTTCCACGGCCAGACCGTGGTGATCAAGTACGGCGGGCACGCGATGGCCGAGGACGATCTCCGCCTGGCCTTCGCGCAGGACCTGGTGTTCCTGCGCTACGCCGGGTTGCGCCCGGTCGTGGTGCACGGCGGGGGGCCGCAGATAAGCGCGCAACTCGACCGGCTCGGGGTGGAGTCCGCGTTCACCGCGGGGCTCAGGGTCACCACGCCGGAGGCCATGGAGGTCGTCCGGATGGTGCTCTCCGGCAGCGTGAACAAGGACATCGTTGGCCTGATCAACCGGCACGGCCCGTTCGCGGTGGGTCTGTCCGGGGAGGACGCGCGCACGTTCACTGCGGTCCGCAAGGTGGCGGTCGTGGACGGCGAGCCGGTGGACATCGGCCTGGTCGGCGACATCGTCGCCACCGACCCGGGCGCGATCGGGGCGCTGCTGGCCGACGGCCGGATCCCGGTCGTCTCCAGCGTGGCCGCGGGCCGGGACGGCGAGGTCTACAACGTGAACGCGGACACGGCGGCGGCCGCGCTCGCGGTGGCCCTGGGCGCGGCCAAGCTCGTGGTGCTGACTGACGTGGCCGGCCTGTACCGGGACTGGCCGTCCTCGGCCGACGTGATCAGCGAGCTCACCGCGGCCGAACTCGACCGGCTGCTGCCCGGCCTGTCCGCCGGGATGATCCCCAAGATGGAGGCCTGCCTGACCGCCGTGCGCGGCGGCGTCCCGCAGGCCCACGTCCTGGACGGCCGGCTCAGCCATGCCGTCCTGCTCGAGATCTTCACCGACTCCGGCATCGGCACGATGGTCCTTCCGGGAGATGACACATGAGCGAGACCGAAGCCCTCCAGAAACGGTACGAGGCGGCGCTCATGCCGAACTACGGGCTGCCTCCGCTGGCCATCAGCCGCGGGCAGGGCTGCCGGGTGTGGGACCCCGACGGGCGCGAGTACCTGGACCTGATCGCCGGCATCGCGGTGAGCTCGCTCGGGCACGCCCACCCGGCCGTCGTCGAGGCGGTCAGCCGCCAGGTGGCCCGGGTGGCGCACATCTCCAACCTGTTCCTGCACGAGCGTGAGATCGAACTGGCCGAGCGCATCCTGGCGCTGCTGGGTACCGATGGCCGCGTCTTCCTCGCCAACTCCGGCGCCGAGGCCAATGAGGCGGCGATCAAGCTGGTACGGCGCCTTGCCGGGCCCGGGCGGCCGGTGATCGTGGCCGCCGAGCGCAGCTTCCACGGACGGACCATGGGCGCGCTCGCGCTGACTGGCAAGGAGTCCATCCGCGCGCCGTTCGGCCCGTTCGGCCTGACCGTCCGGTTCGTCCCCTACGGGGATTCTGCCGCGTTGCGCGCGGCCGTGGGTTCCGACGTGGCGGCCGTGTTCCTCGAGCCCGGCCTGGGCGAGGGCGGCGTGGTACCGGCCCCTGAGGGCTACCTGCTGGCTGCGCGGGAAGCGTGCGACGCGGTCGGCGCGCTCCTGGTGCTGGACGAGATCCAAACCGGCGTCGGCCGGACCGGGGCCTGGTTCGCGCACCAGGCCGCCGGGGTGCGACCTGACGTGGTGACTCTGGCCAAGGGCCTGGGCGGCGGGCTGCCGATCGGGCTCTGCGCCGGGCTCGGCGCGGCCGGTACCGGCTTCGCCAAGGGCGACCACGGCTCCACGTTCGGCGGCAACCCGGTCGCCTGCGCCGCGGCCCTGGCCGTGCTCGACACGATCGAGCGCGACGGGCTGCTGGCTCAGGTCACAGCGGTCGGCGAGCACCTGGCGGCCGGCCTGCGCGCGGTCGGCCACCCGCTGGTCGCCGATGTGCGCGGCGCCGGGCTGTGGCGGGCGGTCGTGCTGACCGCCGACGTGGCGCCGGACGTCGAAGCGGCCGCCCGGCGGGCCGGGTTCCTGGTCAACGCGGTGCAGCCGGACGCGATCCGGCTGGCGCCGCCGCTCATCCTGTCCGCTGCCGAGGCAGACGAGTTCACCGCCGCGCTCCCCGCCATCTTGGCCGGGGTCCTCGACGAGGTGAGTTCATGACCACCCCGCTGACCAAGACGGCCAGGCACGCGAGGATCGCCGACATCCTGGCCCGCGAGCAGGTCCGCTCCCAGGAGGAACTCGCCGAGCTGCTGGAGCGGTACGCCGGCGTGCACGTGACGCAGGCGACCCTGTCCCGGGACCTGGACGAGCTCGGCATAGTCCGGCTGCGCTCGGGCGGCTCGCTGGTCTACGCGCTGCCGGAAGAGCCGGGCGGCCCCGGCTCGCACCCCGGCGGCCCGGGCCCGCAATCCGGCGCCAGGATCGCCGGGTCCGACTCACCGCACGACCTGCGGCTGGGCCGCTACCTGGGCGAGCTGATGACCTCGGCCGAAGCGAGCGCCAACCTGGTCGTGCTCAGGACACCGGCCGGGGCCGCTCAGTTCCTCGCCTCGGTCATCGACCACGCGGCCCTGGCGTCGGTACTCGGCACCGTGGCCGGCGACGATACCGTCCTGATGATCGCGCGGGATCCGGCGGGCGGCGACGCCCTGGCCGCCGATTTCCTGCGTCGCGCCAACCGCGGCCGATGATCGCCTCCGGTTCGGAGGTGCGGCAAAGCTGAGGCATTCGTGCGATAGAAATGAGGACTGTGGAAGCAGCGGAACATGCCGATGGCGCGGGGGACGAGGATACGGCGGCAGCGGACTCGGGCGGTTCCGGCGCGGCCGAGGAGCCCGAAGGGGCCGAAGGGGCCGAAGGGGCCGAAGGGGCCGAAGGGGCCACGAGGCTGTGGGGCGGGCGGTTCGGTGCCGGACCCGCCGACGCGCTAGCGCGGCTGTCCGTCAGCGTCCAGTTCGACTGGCGGCTGGCGCGGTACGACCTGCGGGCTTCCCGCGCGCACGCGCGGGTGCTGCACGACGCCGGGTTGCTGACCGACGCCGAGCTGAGCTCGATGCTCAAGGCCCTCGAGGACCTGGACCGGGCGTGCGCCAACGGGTCGTTCCGGCCCACGGTCGCCGACGAGGACGTGCACACTGCGCTCGAGCGCGGGCTGCTCGAGCGGCTCGGTGCGCTGGGCGGCAAGCTCAGGGCCGGGCGCAGCCGCAACGACCAGGTCGCGACCGATCTGCGGCTGTACCTGCGCGACAACGCCCGGCTGATCGCGAGCAGGCTGGCCGAGCTGGAGACCGCGCTGGTCGACCAGGCGGCGGCCAGCGGCAGCCTCCCCGCACCCGGCATGACCCACCTGCAGCACGCGCAGCCGGTGCTGTTCGGCCACCAGCTGCTGGCGCACGTGCAGGCGTTCGCCCGCGACGTCAGCCGGCTGCGCGACTGGGACAAGCGCGCCGCGATCAGCCCGCTCGGGTCCGGCGCGCTGGCCGGGTCCTCGCTGCCGGTCGACCCGCAGGTGCTCGCGGCCGAGCTCGGCTTCGACGGGGCCGCCCCGAACTCCATGGACGCGGTGGCCGACCGCGACTTCGCGGCCGAGTTCTGCTTCGCCGCGGCGCTGGCCGGGGTGCACCTGTCCCGGCTCGGCGAGGAGATCGTGCTCTGGTCCTCGCAGGAGTTCGGCTGGGTGGAGATCGACGACGCGTACGCGACCGGGTCCTCGATCATGCCGCAGAAGAAGAACCCGGACGTCGCCGAGCTGGCCCGGGGCAAGGCGGGCCGCCTGATCGGCGGGCTGACCGGGCTGCTCACCACGCTTAAGGGCCTGCCGCTGACCTACAACAGGGACCTGCAGGAGGACAAGGAGCCGGTTTTCGACGCGGTCGACACCCTGCTCCTGGCGCTGCCCGCCATGGCCGGCCTGATCGCGACGCTGCGGGTCAATCCCGAACGGCTGCGCCGCGGTGCCTCTACCGGGTTCACCCTCGCTACCGACCTGGCCGAGTACCTGGTCCGCCGGGGTGTCCCGTTCCGCGAGGCGCACGAGGTGGTCGGGCACCTGGTGGTGTGGTGCCAGGTGCACGACTGCGACCTGGCCGACGTGACCGACGCCGACCTGGCCAAGGTCTCCGAGCACCTGACGCCCGACGTCCGGCAGGTGCTGACGGTCGAAGGGGCGCTCGCCGCCCGCAAGGGGTACGGCGGGACGGCGCCGGATCGTGTCGCCGAGCAGATCGCCGCGCTGCGCGAGACGATCAACGCCCACGCCGCCTGGGCCGCCGGGGACGGCAAGTAGGTGCTGATCCGGCGGGAGTTCTTCGCCCGGCGCTCGGTCGAGGTCGCACCGGACCTGCTCGGTTGCGTGCTCGAGCACGAGACAGCTGACGGCCTGGTCGCGGTCGAGCTCACCGAGGTCGAGGCGTACGCCGGGCGGTCCGATCCGGCGTCACACGCCTATCGGGGCAAGACCCAGCGGAACGCGGTGATGTTCGGCCCGCCCGGGCACGCCTACGTGTACTTCACCTACGGCATGCACTTCTGCGTGAACATGGTCTGCATGGGGGAGGAAGGTAGCGCCTCGGCGGTGCTGCTCCGCGCGGGCGCGATCGTCGCGGGCGAGGGCCTGGCCCGCGCCCGCCGCACCCGGGGCCCCGTCTCCGAAGGCAGGGCCCGCCTGGCATCGCGTGACCTGGCCCGCGGGCCGGCCCGGCTCTGCCAGGCGCTCGGCATCGACCGGTCGCTGGACGGCGCCGACGTATGCGTCGCCGGGTCGGGGCTCCGGATGCGTGCCAGGGCGGGGAACCCAGCCCGTTCGGCCAGGATCGTCACCGGACCCCGGGTCGGGGTGAGCAGCGGCGCCGAGATCCCCTGGCGGTTCTGGTGCGAAGGCGACCCGACCGTCTCGGTGTACCGGGCCCACGTGCCGCGCCCGCCCAAACTGGTTACCCCTTGACGGCCCGTTGGTGGCACCATGCTGGCGTGGACGACATCATTGAGGAACTCAGCTGGCGGGGGCTGCTCGCCGACAAGACCGATATCGGTGAGCTGCGCCAGGCGCTTGGCGGAGGCCGGGTAACCTTCTACGCCGGCTTCGATCCGACCGCCCCGGGCCTGCACATCGGCAACCTGGCGCTGCTGCTGACCATGCGCCGGCTGCAGCTCGCCGGGCACCGGCCGATTGGGCTGGTCGGCGGGGCCACCGGGCTGATCGGCGACCCGAGCGGCAAGTCGGCCGAGCGGGTGCTGAACCCGCGTGAGGTCGTGGCGCAGTGGGTGGAGCGAATCCGCGGCGAAGAGTCCAGGTTCCTCGACTTCGACGCGGGCGAGTCCAGCGCCCTGGTCGTCAGCAACCTGGACTGGACCGCGCCGATGCACGTGCTCGAGTTCCTGCGCGACATCGGCAAGCACTTCTCGGTCAACCGGATGCTGGACCGCGAGTCGGTGAAGGCCCGGCTGGAGACGGGCGGGATCAGTTACACCGAGTTCAGCTACCAGCTGCTCCAGGCGATGGATTACCTGGAGCTTTACCGGCGACACGGCTGTACCTTGCAGCTCGGCGGCAGCGACCAGTGGGGCAACCTGGTCGCGGGGGTGGACCTGATCAGGCGCGCCGAAAGCGCATCCGTGCATGCCCTGGCCATACCGCTGATCACCAAGGCGGACGGAACCAAGTACGGCAAGACCGAGGGCGGCGCGATCTGGATCAGCGCCGACCTGATGCCGCCGTACGCCTTCTACCAGTTCTGGCTGAATGTCGCCGACGTCGAGGTACCTGGCCTGCTGCGAGTGTTCAGCTTCAAGTCGCGGGACGAGATCGAGCAGCTGGTCCTCCAGAGCGCCGAGCGGCCGGCCGCGCGGATCGGCCAGCGCGCGCTGGCCGAGGAGGTCACCACGCTGGTGCACGGCCCGGAGGAGACCAGGCGCGCGATCGCGGCCAGCCAGGCCCTGTTCGGCCAGGGTTCGCTCACCGACCTCGACGAGCGCACGCTGGCCGCGGTGGCCGCCGAGGTGAGGGCGGCCGAGATCCCCGGGGACGGCGGGCTTCCCCCTGTCGCCAACCTGATGGCGGCGGCGGGAGTCGCGCCCACCGTCTCGGCGGCTCGCCGCGCCATCGCAGAAGGCGGCGCCTACCTGAACAACCAGAAGGTCACCGACCAGAAGGCTGTCCCCGGTCCCGAGGACCTGCTGCACAGGCGCTACCTGATCCTTCGCCGGGGCAAGCGCACGGTCGGAGCGGTGGAGGTCGTCCCGGCCGTCTAGCACCGGGATGCGCGGATGCCGTCCCCCATGCCGTCGGTCGGCGTGGCTGCGGATTTCGCCGTCTGCGTAATCGGAGTGGCGGCCATCCGCGCCGGCCACCACCATCGGCCGGCGCGGACTGGCTGGGCGGATGGACCGGACCCGGCTTACCGCTTCGTGATCAATTCGTGCCCGTTCACGAGCACCGTTAGCGGGTACCGGTGGTGTCCGGGTGAACGAGTTCCGTACCGAGATACGGGACGCGCATCCCGGTCACCCGTCATCTGAGGGTGTTTGGCGCGGCTGGCACCGGGGAAAACCTCGCGCCGACAGGACGCATCCGGGAACTGTGTCCCGGCAGCCGCGCCGGACCGGCGCGGCGGTATATGACCGCCTACATCCTGTCACATCGTGTCTGACCTGCTGTAACAGGTTGTAGCCGAGTTCGATTTGACGAAGGCGCGCGGCACCCCTAGAGTTCTTGTTGCCCGGCGGGGATGACGCGAAAGCGGCCAGGTCCCCGGGCAGCCACCAGGAAGTCCTTCTAGCTAAGGCTTGTGCGTGTGCGCAAGCCGAAGGTAGAGGTCGCCCTGGCGGCAGGGTAAGGTTCACGGGTCGGCAAAGTTCTTGCGAACTGGGTTGACGAGCGGTACCTCACCTGGTAATGTTGAATGGTTGCCCTAGAGGAGGATGAGAGTCCCCCGATAGTGTGCGCCCGCTCCTTGAGAACTCAACAGCGTGCTAAAAGCCAGTGCACTTGAAGCACAAACCCCGTCAGTGGGACGGTTCGTGGCTATCACGAACTGATCTCACTACGGTGGCCATGATCGCTTCCGAGCCCGGTTTGATACCGGTCGAGGAAGCACTCTCATGTCAACAACCCGCGAGCATTAGCCCGCGGTTGTTAATAGACATCAACGGAGAGTTTGATCCTGGCTCAGGACGAACGCTGGCGGCGTGCTTAACACATGCAAGTCGAGCGGAAAGGCCCTTCGGGGTACTCGAGCGGCGAACGGGTGAGTAACACGTGAGTAATCTGCCCTTAGCTCTGGGATAGCTCCGGGAAACCGGGATTAATACCGGATACGACCACTACGGACATCTGTTTTGGTGGAAAGAATTTCGGCTAGGGATGAGCTCGCGGCCTATCAGCTTGTTGGTGGGGTAACGGCCTACCAAGGCGACGACGGGTAGCCGGCCTGAGAGGGCGACCGGCCACACTGGGACTGAGACACGGCCCAGACTCCTACGGGAGGCAGCAGTGGGGAATATTGCGCAATGGGCGAAAGCCTGACGCAGCGACGCCGCGTGGGGGATGAAGGCCTTCGGGTTGTAAACCCCTTTCAGCAGGGACGAAGCGAAAGTGACGGTACCTGCAGAAGAAGCGCCGGCTAACTACGTGCCAGCAGCCGCGGTAACACGTAGGGCGCAAGCGTTGTCCGGAATTATTGGGCGTAAAGAGCTCGTAGGCGGTCTGTTGCGTCTGCTGTGAAAACTCGGGGCTCAACCCCGAGCCTGCAGTGGATACGGGCAGACTAGAGGTAGGTAGGGGAGAATGGAATTCCCGGTGTAGCGGTGAAATGCGCAGATATCGGGAGGAACACCGGTGGCGAAGGCGGTTCTCTGGGCCTTACCTGACGCTGAGGAGCGAAAGCGTGGGGAGCGAACAGGATTAGATACCCTGGTAGTCCACGCCGTAAACGTTGGGCGCTAGGTGTGGGATCCTTCCACGGATTCCGTGCCGCAGCTAACGCATTAAGCGCCCCGCCTGGGGAGTACGGCCGCAAGGCTAAAACTCAAAGGAATTGACGGGGGCCCGCACAAGCGGCGGAGCATGTTGCTTAATTCGACGCAACGCGAAGAACCTTACCAAGGTTTGACATGCAGGGAAAAGCCGTAGAGATACGGTGTCCGTAAGGGTCCTGCACAGGTGGTGCATGGCTGTCGTCAGCTCGTGTCGTGAGATGTTGGGTTAAGTCCCGCAACGAGCGCAACCCTCGTCCTATGTTGCCAGCGGATAATGCCGGGGACTCATAGGAGACTGCCGGGGTCAACTCGGAGGAAGGTGGGGATGACGTCAAGTCCTCATGCCCCTTATGTCTTGGGCTGCAAACATGCTACAATGGCCAGTACAAAGGGTTGCAAGACCGCAAGGTGGAGCGAATCCCAAAAAGCTGGTCTCAGTTCGGATTGGGGTCTGCAACTCGACCCCATGAAGTCGGAGTCGCTAGTAATCGCGAATCAGCAACGTCGCGGTGAATACGTTCCCGGGCCTTGTACACACCGCCCGTCACGTCACGAAAGTCGGTAACACCCGAAGCCGGTGGCCTAACCCTTCTGGGAGGGAGCCGTCGAAGGTGGGATCGGCGATTGGGACGAAGTTGTAACAAGGTAGCCGTACCGGAAGGTGCGGCTGGATCACCTCCTTTCTAAGGAGCAGCTGGCGCGGTCTCCACGGAGGTCGCGTCCAGAGCCATGTCTCGGGCGAACGTCCCGAGATGGCAGCTCATATGTGGAGCACTGGTTATTCGGCCAGATCGTTGCTCAACCCAGTTAGTACGGCCCTCCGGGGCTGGAAGGGTGGTGGCGGTGACGGCCTGGTCGAGCACGCTGTTGGGTCCTGAGGGAACGGGCGTTGAGCCATCCCTTAGGACCGGCCCGCCCCGCCGTGGATGCGGTGGTGCGCGGACCGGGACCGCCCGTATCTTGAGAACTGCACAGTGGACGCGAGCATCATCTGTAGTTGCCAAGTTAATAAGGGCACACGGTGGATGCCTTGGCACCAGGAGCCGAAGAAGGACGTTGGAGCCTGCGATAAGCCCCGGGAAGTCGGCAACCAGACATTGATCCGGGGATTTCCGAATAGGGAAACCTGATAGGGCGTAATTGCCCATCACCCCTGCCTGAACACATAGGGCAGGTGGAGGTAACGCGGGAAAGTGAAACATCTCAGTACCCGCAGGAAGAGAAAGCAACCGCGATTCCCTGAGTAGTGGTGAGCGAAAAGGGAAGAGGCCAAACCAGTCACGTGTTAAAGCCAGCAGGCGTTGCGTGGCCGGGGTAGCGGGACCGCTCAGTCAGAGCTGCTGATCTGGCAGAGAGTTACAAATCGTCTGGGTAGCAGAAGACGTTGGAAAGCGTCGGCATAGTGGGTGATACCCCCGTATGCGAAACCGAGACGACTCTCGAGCGGTATCCCAAGTAGCACGGAGCCCGTGAAATTCCGTGTGAATCCGGGAGGACCACCTCCTAAGCCTAAATACTCCCTGGTGACCGATAGTGAACCAGTACCGTGAGGGAAAGGTGAAAAGCACCCCGGTGAGGGGTCGTGAAATAGTACCTGAACCCGTGTGCCTACAAGCCGTGGGAGCGTTCTGGCTACGGCCAGAGTGAAGTGACCGCGTGCCTTTTGAAGAATGAGCCTGCGAGTTACGGTATGTGGCAAGGTTAACCCGTGTGGGGTAGCCGTAGCGAAAGCGAGTCTGAATAGGGCGTCTGAGTCGCATGCTGTAGACCCGAAGCGGAGTGATCTACCCATGGGCAGGTTGAAGCGCGGGTAAGACCGCGTGGAGGACCGAACCCACCAGGGTTGAAAACCTGGGGGATGACCTGTGGGTAGGGGTGAAAGGCCAATCAAACTCCGTGATAGCTGGTTCTCCCCGAAATGCATTTAGGTGCAGCGTTGTGTGTTTCTTGCCGGAGGTAGAGCTACTGGTTGATCTAGGGGGCCAACAAGCTTACTGAAATCAGCCAAACTCCGAATGCCGGTAAGTTAGAGCACGGCAGTGAGACTGCGGGCGATAAGGTTCGTAGTCGAGAGGGAAACAGCCCAGATCACCAGCTAAGGCCCCTAAGCGTGTGCTAAGTGGGAAAGGATGTGGAGTTGCAGAGACAACCAGGAGGTTGGCTTAGAAGCAGCCACCCTTGAAAGAGTGCGTAATAGCTCACTGGTCAAGTGATTCTGCGCCGACAATTTAACGGGGCTCAAGCACACCGCCGAAGCTGTGACACTCGCGCGATATCCCGGCCCTCTATGGTTAAGGAGGATGGCGGTTCTGGCCACCGTGACTTCGGTTACGGCTGCCTCGACTGCGGCCTCTGGCTCCTTCAGGGTCCAGGTGCGCGGGTGGGTAGGGGAGCGTCGTGTGGCAAGGGAAGCAGCGGAGTGATCCAGCTGTGGATGCTACACGAGTGAGAATGCAGGCATGAGTAGCGAAAGAGGGGTGAGAAACCCCTCCGCCGAATGACCAAGGGTTCCTGGGGCAGGCTAATCCGCCCAGGGTAAGTCGGGACCTAAGGCGAGGCCGACAGGCGTAGTCGATGGACAACGGGTTGATATTCCCGTACCCGCGTGAGTGCGCCCATGCCGAGCCCGGCGATGCTAAGCACCTGAAGCCAGTGCGCCCTTCGGGGCAATTTGGTGGATCGTGCGACCCAGACTGGCAGTAGGCAAGCTGAAGGGGTGACGCAGGAGGGTAGCTCTACCGGGCGATGGTTGTCCCGGAGTAAGGGTGTAGGGCGACGTGTAGGCAAATCCGCACGTCACATAGCCTGAGACCTGACGCCGAGCCGATTTTGGTGAAGTGAGTAATCCCATGCTGCCAAGAAAAACCTCGCAGTGAGCACTTAAGCGGCCCGTACCCTAAACCGACGCAGGTGGTCAGGTAGAGAATACCGAGGCGATCGGGTGAACCGTGGTTAAGGAACTAGGCAAATTATCCCCGTAACTTTGGGAGAAGGGGAGCCGTGTCCGGTGATGGGATTTACTCCCTGAGCTAGGCGCGGCCGCAGATACCAGGGAGAAGCGACTGTTTACTAAAAACACAGGACCGTGCAAAGTCGCAAGACGACGTATACGGTCTGACGCCTGCCCGGTGCCGGAACGTTAAGGGGACGGGTTAGTGGCCTTCGGGCTGCGAAGCTCAGAACTTAAGCGCCGGTAAACGGCGGTGGTAACTATAACCATCCTAAGGTAGCGAAATTCCTTGTCGGGTAAGTTCCGACCTGCACGAATGGCGTAACGACTTCTCCACTGTCTCAACCACGGACCCGGCGAAATTGCACTACGAGTAAAGATGCTCGTTACGCGCAGCAGGACGGAAAGACCCCGGGACCTTCACTGCAGCTTGACATTGGTGTTTGGGACGTCTTGTGTAGGATAGGTGGGAGACTGTGAAGCCGGCACGCTAGTGCAGGTGGAGTCATTGGTGAAATACCACTCTGGTCGTTCTGGATGTCTAACCTAGGTCCGTAATCCGGATCAGGGACAGTGTTTGGTGGGTAGTTTAACTGGGGCGGTTGCCTCCTAAAAGGTAACGGAGGCGCCCAAAGGTACCCTCAGCCTGGTCGGCAACCAGGTGTCGAGTGTAAGTGCACAAGGGTGCTTGACTGTGAGACAGACATGTCGAGCAGGAGCGAAAGCTGGGACTAGTGATCCGGCGGTGGCATGTGGAAGCGCCGTCGCTTAACGGCTAAAAGGTACCCCGGGGATAACAGGCTGATCTTCCCCAAGAGTCCATATCGACGGGATGGTTTGGCACCTCGATGTCGGCTCGTCGCATCCTGGGGCTGGAGCAGGTCCCAAGGGTTGGGCTGTTCGCCCATTAAAGCGGTACGCGAGCTGGGTTTAGAACGTCGTGAGACAGTTCGGTCCCTATCCGCTGCGCGCGCAGGAGACTTGAGAGGGGCTGTCCCTAGTACGAGAGGACCGGGACGGACGAACCTCTGGTGTGCCAATTGTTCTGCCAAGAGCACGGTTGGTTTGCTACGTTCGGAAGGGATAACCGCTGAAAGCATCTAAGCGGGAAGCTCGCCTCAAGATGAGGTCTCCCTCTGGGTTAACCAGGTAAGGCCCCCAGCTAGACGACTGGGTTGATAGGCCGGAGGTGGAAGCACGGCAACGTGTGCAGCTGACCGGTACTAATAGGCCGAGTGGCTTGGCTTCTACTCCATTTGATTTCGCGTCCACTGTGCGGTTCCCGAGATACGGTCGCCCCGGCGGAAGGTCTCGCCGGTGACATCTCAATAGAGTTTCGGCGGTTATAGCGAAGGGGAAACACCCGGTCCCATTCCGAACCCGGAAGTTAAGCTCTTCAGCGCCGATGGTACTGCGCGGGGGACCGCGTGGGAGAGTAGGACGCCGCCGGACATGCTTGAAGAGGGTCGCTCCCACATGGTCGAGCGGCCCTCTTCGCTTGTCTGGGTAGTGTTGAGGCTGGAGGTTGGTGAACGTGGCTGAGGGACCCGGGACGCCCAGGGGCCGGGGCGCGAGCGGGGGCCGGGGCGCGAGCGGGGGCGGCGGCGCGAGCGGCGGGAACCCGAGGACGCCGCGCGGGACAAAGACCACGGGGGTTTCGGGGTCGCGTGGGACCAGGACCACCGGTGGCGCTGGCGGGCGCGGCGGGACCGCATCCCGCGGCGCGACCCAGGGCAGCCACGCGGGCACACCGCAGGACCGCCGGACCGCCGCCGCCGACCGGAGTGCCCCTCGTGGGGCTTCCGGGCAAGCTAAGGACGGCACGCCACGGTCGGGGCCTTCGGGGCTCGGCCGCGGCGCACCTGCCCAGTCAGGCTCGCGTCGCGAAAGCAGGAACCCGCGGAGCGCGGCTGACAGCGCGGCGCGCGGATACGACCGGTCAACCGGAGAACGCGGCCGCCCGGCCGAGCATACGGGTGACCAAGCACGACGAGCCGGAGGGCCCAGGTCAGGCGGCGCGAGCGGTGGCTCCGGGACCGCCAGGCGGAGCAGCGCGGATGGCGATCCCCGGCGGAGGGGTTCGTCGGGCTACCGGCCGGGGCAGCCCGCGGCCGACGGCGACGTCCGTCGCAGCGCCCGGCCCGGCAGCGGCCCGCGGCGGCCCGCCGAGGGCGACGCCCGCGGCCGGAGCACAGCCGCCCGCCGGGACGGCCGTTCCGCGCCGGGCAGCCAGGTCAGCCGGGGGAGCGAGTCGGGAACGACGCGTTCTTCCAGCAGTGGTTACCGGGGCACAAGTTCCTCAGGGACGCGCTCATACGGGACCCGCCATGACGATGACGGCGGCCGGAGCGCGCCCGCAGAACGTGGCGAGCGCCCGGGCACCGGCCGCCCGTCGGACAGACTGGCCCGCGGACAGGGCAGCACCGCCGGGCGGCCGCCTGGTGACCGGGCGGCAAGAGCCGCACGCGACGGCGGCCGCGACCGGGCTTCGTGGCAGGACCGTCCGCGAAGCGGAGAGCGCCCGAGGAACGGCGACCGGACCCGGAGTGGCGACCGCAGCTGGAACAGCGACCGGACCAGGAGTGGCGACCGCAGCTGGAACAGCGACCGCGGCCGGGGCGGCAGCCGAGACCGCCCGGGCGGCGGGCGCGGCTGGGCCGGGCGGGACGAGACGCCGTCCAGGGAGGCCTACCAGCCCGGGCCGCAGGTACCGGAGTCGGTCAGCGCCCAGCAGCTGGACCCGGAGGCCCGGGCCCAGCTGCACAGCCTGCCGAACGACCTAGCCGACACCGTGGCCCGCTACCTGGTCGCCGCGGGTCTGGCCGAAGATCCCGAGCAGAGTTACGCCTATGCACAAGCCGCCAAGCGCTTGGCTGCGCGGGTCGGCGTGGTCCGGGAGGCCTGCGGCATCGCCGCCTACCGGACTGGACGCTGGGCCGAGGCGCTCGCGGAACTGCGGGCCGCGCGACGGCTGACCGGGCGGGACGACTACCTGCCGGTCATGGCCGATTGCGAGCGGGCCCTCGGTCGCCTGGACCGGGCGCTAGCGCTGGTGCGCGAGGCCAGCACGGCGGACCTCGACCGCGCCACGCAGATCGAGCTGCGGATCGTTGAGTCCGGCATCCGCCGGGACCAGGGCCTGCCCGAGGCCGCCGTCCTGGCGCTGCAGGTTCCCGAACTGACTAGCGGTCGGCTGCGCCCCTGGTCGGCCCGGCTGTTCTACGCCTACGGCGACGCGCTCCTCGCGGCCGGGCGCCCGGACAAGGCCCGGGACGCGTTCGCCCGGGCCGCCGAGGCCGACGCCGCAGGCGAGACCGACGCGGCCGACCGCCTCGACGAGCTCGACGGCATCGAGTGGGACGACCTGGAAGACGACGACCTGGACGACGACGCCCTCGAGGTCGTCGCCCTGGGCGACGACCGCGAGGGCGACGACCGCGAGGATGACCCGTCCGCTTCTCAGCCTGGCTGAGCACGTCAGTAAACGGCTACATAAGGCGTGATGTCCCATTCATGCAGCGCCAGCGCAATGCCAGGAACTTAAGCCGGTATCCGCGCACCATGCTGTTTCATGATCGCGGGCAGTTTAGGTGCATATACGGCCAAAACTGCCCGCGATCATGGTCCGCGCCCGGAATGCCCCGGCCTGAAATCATGACATAGCGGGATATAGCGGGCCTGCTGTGGCGCGGCCGGGCAGCAGCCGGCCTCATTACCACAAGCCGGCGGGTACCCGCGCCGCTCCGCGGCGCCGTCCCGTTCGCGGTGAAGGGCCCTGACCAGCAGAAACCCCCCGGAAAAGGCCACGCAGGGCTTCCTTAAGTTCCTGGCATTGAACCGGAACAACATGGCTGGGACATCCACGTCATAAAACCTGACCTGTGGCACACTGGGCGATCGGGGGTGAGTTAACCTCGCTGACCGGTAGATGTGGGTGACTCGGAGGGTCATGTCACCCGGCGGGCCGCCGTCGATGCTCACATGGCTCCGCTCGAAGCCGGCCGTGTAGGCGAGGTCTCCGCTGGAGGCGATGACAAGGTGCTCCAGGTCCACAGCATCGGCTCCGGTGAACCGGCTTGCGGCCCAGCGCATGGCGCCGGTCACCGGCGTGGGCCCCTTCTCGGTGCGGCCCCAGCCGCCGAAGACAGTGATGTCATCACAATCGGCCCAGTGGCTGATCATGGGGCCGGGATCGCCGTTTAGCATGGCTGCTTGCATACCAGTCTCCTGTTCCAGGGTCTCGATGAACGCATCATCCGCCATGTGCAGCCTCCTTGCCAGCCGGTCGCTGTCCCGGGCCGCGGGTCTATCAGATAGGATCTGAACCAGTTGAATAGCATTGAAGCCTAGTGAATATAGGTGATCCCGTCAATACCGGCACCCGCCGTTATCACGCCCCCCGGCGGGCCGCAGCGGCGGCTCAGACCCGCGAGGCGATCCTGCACGCGGCCAAAGACCAGTTCGAGGCGCACGGCTGGACAGCCACCACCGTTGCCGCGGTTGCCGCCGGCGCCGCGGTGTCGCCGAAGACAATCCAGGCGCTATTCGGCACCAAGGCGACCCTGCTGGCCGCCGCCGTCGACTACACGATCGCCGGTGACGTCGCTGAGGTGCCGGTCATTGCCCGCGAGTCGGCCCGCTCAGTCGAATCGGCCCCGGATGCGGCCACCATGCTGGACCGGCACGCCAGCCACGTCGCTGCGCTCAACGCCCGGTCTGCCGGCCTGGCGTGGGTGGTGGAAAGCGCCGCCGGGAGCAGCCAGCTGGTCACCGGCCTATGGGAGCAGATGACCGCCAACCGCCGGTTCGGCGCCCACTGGGCCGCCACCACGTTGCTCACCAAGTCCGGCCACCGGCCCGGCCTCACCCTGGAACAAGCCGAGCGGGACTTCGTGATCGCCATGGACTGGGGCACCTACCGGACCCTGACTGGGGAGCTGGGCCTGACCCCCAGCCAGATACGCGACTGGATACACAGCTACTACCAGCGCATGTTTCTCAGCCATGCCCAGGCCACTCCAGCCAGCTGAGCACTTTCCTTCGACGGCCGGCCACTTGCGCACTAATTTGTCACAAGTCGGGACCGCGAACGCGACGACCCTCGAGGATGACCTGTCCGCTTCTCAGCCTGGCTGAGCACGTCCGTAAACGGCTACATACGGCGTGGATGTCCCATTCATGCAGCTGGAACGACATGGCTGGGACATCCACGCCATAAAGCGCGCGACGGGCAAGTAACACCAGTCACGCAACGACACCGGACCACTCTGGCGTCAGATGACGTAGGGCGGAGCCCTGCGCCGTGCCGCTCGCCCGGCGTTGGAACAACACGAATGCGGCATCCGCGCCGCTCTGGCGTGCGAAAACAACACGAACGCGGCATCCACGGTGCGCGGGGTGGGGAACACAGCGGCCGGGGGAACGCAGCGGCCTGGGGAACGCAACGGCCTGGGGAACGCAGCGGCCTGGGGGAACGCAGCGGCCTGGGGGAACGCAGCGGCCGGGGGAACGCAGCGGCCTGGGGGAACGCAGCGGCCGGGGGAACGCAGCGGCCGGGCGGAACGCAGCGGCCGGGGGAACGCAGCGGCCGGGGGAACGCAGCGGCCGGGCGGAACGCAGCGGCTAGGTGGCCTGGGGCTCGGTCCTGTCGAGCCACTGCATGATGCCCTCCACGTTGCCGCGGGCGCTGCTGACCCGCTCGAATCGGTCCGCGAGCGCGGGATCGGCATCCGGGCTGGCCGCAGCGTACCGGTCCCTGGTGCGGTCGCGCACCATGGCGACGGCGTGGTCGAGGTCCAGGCCCGCCGCGCGGGCCTGCCGGGTTTGCTCCACCCAGACGTTGATCTCCTCCGCTGACCGGTCCAGCGTCTCGTCCACCCGGGCCACCGGCCCGTAGTGGCTGAACATCAGCCGGGCCGGCCGCAGCGCGGCGAACTTGCGCAGCGAAGCCAGGGCCGTCTCCAGGTCGAAGTCGGGCGGCGGCGTGGCCGGCCTGACATCCCCGGTGTCCGGCAGGTATACGCCGGCCGCGTCCCCGGTGTACAGGTCCCCGGTGTCGGAGTCGACGAGGCCGACGTGGTGCTTGGCGTGCCCGGGGGCGTAATGGCTGTCCAGGCGCCGGCCAGCGCCGAGATCGACGGTGCCGGTGTCGTCCAGGGCCACGATGCGCTCGGCTGGAACCAGGGCCAGCACGCCGAATAGCCGCTCGAGCGCCCTGCCGTAGACCATCCGGGCCCCGGCCATGAGCTTGCTCGGGTCGGCGAGATGCCGGGCGCCCCGCTGGTGCACCACGATCTGGGCCGCCGGGAACATCGCGGCGATGTCGCCGGCGCCGCCCGCGTGATCGAGATGGATGTGCGTGACGACCACGGTGGCGAGGTCGCCGGCACCGATCCCGAGCGCGGCCAGCGCGTCACGGACCACCGGCGCGGACGGCGCGGTCCCCGTTTCCACCAGGCACGGCCGGTCGCCCCGGATCAGGTAGCCGGCCGTGATCCCCGCGTACCCCGCCATCCTGGTGTCGATCTGGAACACCTCGTGCCCCAGCGGCGTGACTCCCGTCGCTCCGGTTCCGTCTGTCACCCTCTTATTGTCCCGCAGCCGCGGTACCGCTGGTCAGCCCCGCGGGCCGAACGTGCGCAGGACCAGGCCGGTGCGTGGTTTGGGGCCGAACGAGGTGGACTTACGCGGCACTCGTTCACCCTCAGCCGCGATGCCGATGACCGCCTCGAAGGATGCCGGATTGCAGATCACGGCGGTGCCCCCGGCCGCCGGGGCGGGCCCTGCTCCCCGCTCGGCGATGTCCGTCGCGGTCGCGTCGCCCGAGACTGCCAGGACCGCGTTGGCCGCGTCGTGGTCGATGAGCACGTCGCGCTCGCTGTCGATGACGCCCCATACCCGGCCGAGCAGCAGATGCTGCATGACCGAAGCGGCGAGGTGCTGCCACGGCGCCGAGGCCCCGGTCGGCATCGAGGCGGCGAGCTGAACCGGGTCCGGATGGCTGAGCAGGCGGAACATCGGGCCGCCGGCCAGCAGGAACGCCGGTCCCTGCCGCCCCGCCGCGGCCAGCCGCTTCAGCGCGTCGTCCAGGCTGAGGCCGGCGGGCAGGTCCTGGACGGTGAACGCGGACTTGGCCAGCTCGGCCGCGCGGTCCGGCGGCAGGCCGGGCAGCACGCGGTGGATGGCGCCCAGCCGGGGCGGGTAGGCCGCCGAGTCGACCAGGAACGCCAGCCCGTAGTCCCATGGCCCGGCGCCCAGGCCGGACGCGCGCATCCGAGCCTGCAGCTCCAGGTAGGCCGCGTACCGGTGATGACCGTCGGCGATGAGCGCCCGGCGGCCGGACAGGTCGGCGACGATCGCGGCCTGCTCGCCGGGATCGCCCAGCCGCCACAGCCGGTGGGTGATGCCATCCTCGGTGGTGATCGACACCAGCGGCGCGCACCCCTCCGCGACCCGGTCCATGACCTCGGTAGCGGTGGCCATCTCGGCCGGGCCCGTGGCGGCGGGGACTTGCCCGCCGTCGTAGATGAGGAAGATCGGCTCCAGGTTCGCCTGGGTGGCCGCCATCAGCTCGCGCCGCCCGGCGACCAGGCCGGGCATGACGTTCTCGTGCGGCAAGATGCCCGCCGATTCCGGCGAGCCGAGGCGGACCAGGCCGATGATGCCACGCTGCAGCAGGGAGGAATCCGATCCAGGCAGGCGCTGCTCGTAGATGTAGAGAGCGGCCATCCGGTCGCGGATCAGCACCCCCGCCGACAGCCAGTCGCGGAGCAGGCTCGCCGCGGTCTGGCTGGCGTTCGCGTCCCAGCCTGGCAGGATGAGACGGACCACGTTGTGCGGGTCCGCCGCCCGCAGCCGATCGAGGATGCCCCCGTTTATCACGTCGTACGGTGGTGATGTGACGTTTGCGATACCGCTGACCCGGTCACGGGCATAACGGATGCCACGGAAGGGTGCCAGCACGAGACCGGAACCAGAGTCGGACGGAAGGGTCTGCACACCATGTCAGAAGGTTCAAACGCGAGCAGGGATTCCCACCCGGAAGAAAACCTCCCTGGCCAGCCCCTTCCAGAAGGATCTGCGGATGACGTGCACACCTGGTACCGCCGGGGCATGGACTTGCTCGGCCGGGGCAGTCCGGCGGCCGCGGCTCAGGTCCTGCAGCGCGCTTCGATGGCCGAGCCCGGATCCCTCAGCGTTCGCGAGGCCCTGGCCCGGGCCCAGTTCGACGCCGGCCGGTACGCCGAGGCGGCGGACAACTTCCGGGTGATCGTCGAGGCGAGTCCGTCGGACGATTACGCGAACTTCGGGCTCGGGCTCGCCCTGGCCCGCACCGGGGACCCCGCGGCCGCGGCCGAGTACCTGGCGCTGGCCGCCGCCATGCGGCCCGACGCCGCCCACTATACCGAGGCCCTGCGCTCGGTCCGGGCCACGCTGCGGGCCAGGAAGACGGCTCAGGAGGGCGCCGAATGACCGAGGGCCAGCGGCCGCGCGGCAGCAGGGAGCCCCTCTGCACCGCCTATGACGTCGCCCTGCTCGACCTGGACGGCGTGGTCTACCTGGGCGGTACGGCCATCCCCGGTGCGGCCGAGGCGCTGCGCAAGGCGGGCGCGGCCGGCATGCGGCTGGCCTACGTGACCAACAACGCCTTCCGCACTCCGGCCGCCATTGCGGCCCTGCTGACGAGCTTCGGCGCGCCGGCCTCGCCGGAAGACGTGGTGACCTCCGCCCAGGCCGCCGCCCGGCTGTTGGCCGAACGCCTTCCGCCCGGCGCGCCGGTCCTGGTCATCGGCGGCAGCGGCCTGCGGATGGCGGTGCGCGAGCGCGGGCTGCGCCCGGTCAGCGCCGCTGCGGAGCAGCCGCGCGCGGTAGTCCAGGGCTATTCGCCCGACGTCAGCTACTCGATGCTGGCCGAGGGCGGCCTCGCGGTGGCCGCCGGCGCGTTGTTCGTGGCGTCCAACGGCGACCTCACCCTGCCCAGCCGGCGCGGACGCCAGCCGGGCAACGGGTCGCTGATCCAGGTGGTCGCGACCGCGACCGGGGTGCAGCCGCTGGTGGCGGGCAAGCCCGAGCCCCCGCTGCACCGCGAATCGGTACTGCGGACCGGCGCCAGGCATCCGCTCATCGTAGGCGACCGGCTGGACACCGACATCGAAGGCGCCCACCGGGTCGGGACGGACAGCATGCTGGTGCTGACCGGGGTGACCGGACCTGCCGAAGCCGTCCTCGCGTCGCCGTCGCAGCGCCCCACCTACCTGGCCGAGGACCTGGCCGGCCTGCTCGAGCCCCAGCCGGAGGTCGCCGAAACAGACGGTGCGTTCGGCTGCGGGGGCTGGACGGCACGCCTGGCGGGGGACCGGCTGGAGCTGGACGGCGACGGCGAGCGCATCGACGGCCTGCGCGCGCTGTGCGCTGCCGCCTGGGCGGAGGCGGGCGATCCTGACACTACCGTCAGCTCCGAAGCGGCCCAGGACGCGCTGCAGCGTCTCGAACGATAAAACGATACCTCGATGTGACGACGGGCGGTCACTCGCCGTGTATGCTGTCCAGCATGCCAGGCCGCGCGATCCGCCGTGACGGCGCCCACCCGGGTACCGCCGTAATGCTCGCGCGCGTGCTCTGTCCTTCGTGTTGTTGCTGACAACGACCCTCAGCTGACCGTTGTCGCTCGGCGCCCCCTTTCCCGGGGCCGGCGCCGGAGAGCCCGCGAAGGAAAGTCCGTTGACCGCAGAGTTGATCGCAGACATGTCCGTTGCCCCGGAGATCGCCATCCTGGCCGGGGCCAACCCGCTCATACCCGCCCGGACGGCCCGGGCGGAAACACCCGGGGCCCGGGCGGAAACACCCGGGACCCGGCCCACGCTCGGCACGCTGGCCCGCCACCTGAGGTTGCTCGCCGCCTCGCCGGAGCGCTGGTGGGGACTGGTGCGCTTCGACCCGGACCATTCGGCGCTAATCCAGCTCGAAGACCGGCCGGAGTACCGGGCCTGGCTGGTGGTCCTGCCGCCCGCCCACGCCGGCCAGCAATGCGCCGGCCAGCAGAGCGCCGGCCAGGACTGTGACTGCGACGTGGCCACGGTCATCGCGGGCGAGGCGACGGAGGCCGGCCCAGGTAGCGGGGACCTGGGCAGCGCGGTGCTGCGCCCGGGATCGATGCGGGTGCACGGCCAGCGGCACCGGCTGCGCGGCCACGGTGCGGGCTACTCGATCAGCCTGCACGCCCGGGCCGTCTCGCCCGCCTCAGGTAACACAGCCTCAGGCAATCCCCGGCTCGCGCTCAGCGAATCGTCGGCTCGCATGTCATCGAGCCGCAATGTCGAAGTAATAGGCTAAACGGGTGACGGGGCACTATCCGAGATATGCCGCCAGGAAGGACTCACCCGGATGATTGAGGTACGGGGGCTCAGTAAGCGGTACGGCGAGAAACTCGCCGTCAACGACCTTTCATTCGACGTGGTGCCGGGCAAGGTAACGGGCTTCCTCGGTCCGAACGGGGCGGGCAAGACCACCACGATGCGGCTGATGCTCGGCCTGGACTACCCGAATGCGGGCACTGTCACCATCGACGGCAAGCAGTACGCCCGCATGGCCTACCCGATGCGCGAGGTGGGCGCGCTGCTCGACGCCAAGGCGGTGCACGGCGGTCGTTCGGCCTATAACCATCTGCTCTGCCTGGCCCAGACCAACAACCTGCCCAAGCGGCGGGTAGGAGAGGTCCTGGAACTGGTCGGCCTGGCCGACGTGGCGCGCAAGCGGACCAAGGGATTCTCTCTCGGCATGAGCCAGCGGCTCGGCATCGCGGGCACGCTGCTCGGCGACCCGAAGATCCTGATGTTCGACGAGCCGGTCAACGGGCTGGACCCAGAGGGGATCCTGTGGATCCGCAACTTCATGAAGGCGCTGGCGGCCGAGGGCCGCACCGTGTTCGTGTCCAGTCACCTGATGTCGGAGATGGAGCACACCGCGGATCACCTGATCGTGATCGGCCGCGGCCAGTTGCTCGCCGAGTGCACCATGGACGAGTTCATCGCCCGCAGCTCCGGCCAGACCGTCCGGGTGGTCACACCCGAGCCTGACCTGCTGGTCAAGGCGGTGACCGAGGCGGGAGGCAGCGCGGTCAACGGCACCGACGGCACGCTGATCGTGTCCGGCCTGGTCGCGGCGCAGGTCGGCGACATCGCGTTCGAGCGCGGCGTGCGGCTGCACGAGCTGACCGTGGTCCGGGCCTCGCTCGAGGCGGCGTTCATGGAGCTGACCGCGGACAGCGTGGAATACCGGGGCGCCGAGAATGAGCAGGGCCAGCAGGCTGGGCCCGCCCAGTCCGGGCAGGCACAGCAGCCAGCGCCGGAGCAACTCGTCGCGCAAGCGCAGCACGGCAGCGAAGGGGGGATCTGACATGGCCGCGACCACCACCACCAGGCAGGCCCCGGTCCTGCCGCCGCCGTCCGGCCGGGCTGGGTTCGGCGGGACGCTGCGCTCGGAGTTCACCAAGACTCGTTCGGTCCGGTCGACCTACTGGACCCTGCTGGTCCTGCTGGTCGTCAGCGTCGGGATCGGCGCGGCCATCTGTGCGGGCACCGCGGCCAACTGGAATCAGACGTCGGCGGCCGACCGGGCCACCTTCGACGCCACCCAGGTCAGCATCGCTGGCCTCTTCTTCCTGGGGCAGCTCGTCATCGTGGTGTTCGGCGCGATGGTGCTCACCGCGGAGTACTCCACCGGGATGATCAGGACCTCGCTGACCGCGATGCCCAGGCGGGTCACCATCTACGCGGCCAAGGCGCTGGGCTTCGCCATCGTCGCCTTGGTCGTCACGCTGGTAGCGGCGTTCATCGCGTTCTTCCTCGGCCAGGCGCTGCTGTCCAGCACGCACGCGAGCGCCACGCTGTCGGGGCACAATGTACTGCGTGCCGTGATCGGTAGCGCGCTGTACGTGACCCTGTGCGGCCTGTTCGCGTTCGCGGCCGGGGCGATCTTGCGGCACACGGCGGCCACCATCACCTCGATCATCGGGCTGCTGTTCGTGATCCCGATCCTGGCGCACCTGCTGCCGTCTAGCTGGTACAACGACATCGCGCGGTGGCTGCCGGACTCGGCGGGCTCGGCCATCTCGGCCACGGTGGGGCCGCAGGACTCGCACCTGTTCTCCCCGTGGGGCCAGTTCACCGTGTTCGCCGTCTACACGGTGATCCTGCTGATCGTAGGCGGGATCCTGTTCCGCAGGCGCGATGCCTAGCGGGACTTGAGGGGCCTAGCGGCTTACTGGCAGGAGCAGGACTCGCTGGCCGGGACGCCGACGCACTCCGCGGGCGGCGGCAGCGCAGGTGGCGTGCCATCCAGGAACACCGGCCCGTCCCGGGAGGTGCCGGGGTCCCCGAGTTTCGCGAATGCCGCCGTGGCCCGGGCGACCTCCTTGCCGCCCTGGCTCAGCGCCGACTCGCCGAACGCCATGGTCCGGCCGCTGCGGATCACCGACGTGCGGACCGTCGCCGGCCCGGCCGACCCCGGCCGCAGGAAGAAACCGGACACCACGAACGGGTCGGGGAACGGCATGCCCAGCGCGAGCGCGCGGACACAGGTGGCCAGCATGTATCCGCCGTTGACCGCGCCGGCGGTCCCGTTCCAGCGGCCAGTCAGCTCCGCCGCGAACTCCCCGTCGGCGCCGGCCGGCCAGACCCGGCTGTCCTCGTCGAACGCGAATTCCCCATCTACGGAAGGGTAAGGATCTCGTGGCCGTCCTCCGTGACGAGGATCGTGTGCTCGAACTGCGCGGTGCGCCTGCGGTCCTTCGTTACCGCCGTCCAGCCGTCCGGCCAGACGTCGTAGTCGATGGTGCCCAGGGTGAGCATCGGCTCGATGGTGAACGTCATCCCCGGTTCCATGATCACGTTGTTGTGCGGGTCGTCGTAGTGCGGCACGATCAGCCCGGAGTGGAAGGTCCGGCCGATTCCGTGACCGGTGAAGTCGCGCACCACCCCGTAGCCGAACCGACGCGCGTACGACTCGATCACCCGGCCCACGGCGTTCAGCGGGCGGCCGGGGGCCACCGCGCGGATGCCCCGCATCATCGCCTCGTGCGTGCGCTCGACCAGCAGCCGCGATTCCTCGTCCACGTCGCCCGCGCCGAACGTCGCGTTCGTGTCACCGTGTACCCCGCCGATGAACGCGGTGATGTCGATGTTGACGATGTTGCCGTCGTTGATCAGCGTGTCGTCGGGGATGCCATGGCAGATCACCTCGTTCAGCGACGTGCACAGCGACTTCGGGTAGCCGCGGTAGCCGAGCGTGCTGGGGTAAGCGCCGTGACTGACGAGGAAGTCGTGGCCTACCTGATCCAGGTAGTCGGTCGTGACGCCGGGGGCCACGTGGGCGCCCACCTCGGCCAGCGCCTGAGCGGCCAGCTTGCCCGCCACCCGCATCCGCTCGATGATCTCCGGCGTCTTGACGTCGGGCTCGCCGGTCCTGGGCCGCTTCTTGCCCACGTATTCCGGCCTCGTGATCTCCGCGGGAACCTGGCGGGTGGGCGAAAGCCGACCCGGGTGAAGCACTGTCGCCATGCTTTGCGAGTCTAATGTGCATGGACAGCGAACAGGGAAAGCGATGGTGGTACAGCCTCAAGTACCACACCGTAGAGGACGACGACGGTCCCACCGCGGGCAAGGACCGGCTCGGGCCGTATCCGACCAGGGAAGCGGCCGCCCGCGCGCTGGAAACGGTGCAGGAGCGGAATAAGGAATGGGACGCGAAAGACTGACCATCGCGCTCGCGCTATTACGCTGGGGACGTGAGCGATGAACTGCCGGCCGTGGCCGAGGCCCGGATGGCGGAGATCAGGGCCAGCGGCACCTGGGGCTCCGCACTGACTTCGGATGAGTTCGCCGCGATCCGGAGCGTCGGCTTCGCGCCGGCCGGTCAGGTGCTCGGCGCCTGCGTCTACAACATCGGCTACACCGGCGGGTACGCCTGCCCGGGTTCCTGGGGGTCCTTCGGCTACAGCAACGTCATGCCGGTCCGGACCAAGACGCAGGTCTCCTCGCGCGCGGGCTACGGCTCATTCGCGCCGCTGGTCCAGGCGATGTACGAGGCGCGGCACAAGGCCCTGGACCGGATGACCGCCGAGTGCGAGGAACTGGGCGGGCACGGGGTGGTCGGTGTCCGGCTGACCATCGGCGCTTTCCCGGCCGGCGGCCTGGAGTTCAAGGCGATCGGCACCGCCGTCCGCGCCCCCGGCGTCGGACCGGTGTCCACCTGGCCGCATCGCGGCTCGCGCCCGAGGCGGCCGTTCACCTCCGACCTGTCCGGGCAGGACTTCGCCAAGCTGATCATGAAGGGCTGGGTGCCCGCCGGGCTCGCGCTCGGCATCTCGATCGGGTCGAGGCACGATGACTGGCTGACCGTCGGGCAGACCCGCTGGGGCTCGGGGAATGCTGAGGTCATCGGGTTCACCGAGCTCGTCAACGACGCACGGCACGACGCGCGGCAGCAACTGGAACGCGACGTCGCGCGGCTCGGCGGCGAAGGCGTGGTGATCGCCGACATGCAGATGCGCGTGCGGGAACGCGAGTGCCCGGTACAGGAGGGCCGCCGCGACCACATCGTCGAGGTCACCACCATCGGCACGGCGATCGCCAGGTTCGCCCGTGCCGAGCATCGGCACAGCGGTCCGACGCTGGCCATCATGTCGCTCGACCCGCAGCGCCGCCAGGCGGCCAGGATCCGGATCTAACAGGAGAGACCATGACCGACCAGGGCAACATCGCTACCGAACTGGATGCGGCGGGTGTCCCGCACGATGCCATGGCCCGCCTGGCCGAACTGCAGCCGGGCCGCCCGGGGTCGATCTTCACCTCGGACCTTTCGGTGAACGAGTTCCTGCTGGTCCGCGAGGTCGGGTTCCGGCCGCTCGGCCTAGTCCTCGGCAGCTCGATCTACCACGTCGGGCTGCAGATCGGCCGCTGGGGCAGCAACCAGGAGCTCGACGTGCTGTCCCAGGCCATGTATCACGCTCGCGAGCTCGCGATGAGCCGGATGGAGGCCGAGGCGGACGCGCTGCACGCGGACGGCATCGTCGGCGTCCGGCTGGACGTGGAGATGAAGGAGTTCGGCTCGGACATCGCCGAGTTCATCGCGGTCGGAACCGCGGTCAAGGCCGAGGAAGGCGCGGGCGGCGGGGGCGTCGACAACTGGCGCAACAACAAGAACCAGCCGTTCACGTCGGACCTGTCCGGGCAGGACTTCTGGACCCTGATCCGGGCGGGCTACGCGCCGCTCGGCATGGTCATGGGCTCGTGCGTGTACCACGTGGCGCACCAGAAGTTCGGCAACAAGATCGGCAACATCGGCAAGAACGTGGAGATCGAGCAGTTCACCCAGGCCCTCTACGACGCGCGCGAGCTCGCCATGAGCCGGATGCAGGCCGAGGCCGAGGAACTGCACGCGGAGGGCATCGTCGGCGTGCAGCTCCGCCAGCACAGCCACACCTGGGGCTCGCACACCACCGAGTTCTTCGCCATCGGCACGGCCGTGCGCCCGCTGCGCCCCGATCACATCATCGAGCGCCCGACGATGGTCCTCACGCTGGACGCCTAGGCCGCTCAGGGGTCTCAGCCGGCGGGGCCGCTGACCGCGTCGAGCAGGCGCGCCACCCGGTCCCGCAGGCCTCGCATGCCTGTCCGGTGGCGCTGGTAGCCCGCCGTCCCGGGTTGCGGCACGCGGGCGTCGGCGCTGGCCACGCCGAACTCCCCGCGCTCGAAACGCTCCGCCGCGCCGATCTCGCCGACCGACGAGCTGATCAGGTGCTGGGCGCCGCCGAACGACACCGCGTCCACGCCGGGCCGGATCGCCATCGACTCGTGGGCCAGCGCGCTGAGCTCGGGGTCGCCCTGGTCGAGCGCGAAGATCGTGGCCCCGGTCCGCCGCGCGTCGTCGACCCGCTCGAGCAGCGGCACCGGTGCCGTCGACGGCGACACGACGAAGAGCGTCTCGCCGCGCCGGGCCGCCTCCAGCCGTTCCAGGCCGACCCGCAGGTGGGCCGGCACGCCCTCAGGCACCTGCCACCGGACCAGCGTGGGCATGAGCTCGGGGATCCCGGACAGCCTGCTTTCCTCATCCAGGTGAGCGGTGAGATGCCAGGGCTCCTCGTCGGGGGTGCCGACCAGCAGGAGTCCGCCCGGCGAACGGGTGGCCCGGCGCAGTCCCAGCGTGAACGCGCGAGTCCGCTCAAGCCAGCCGGTCGGGGCCAGGAGGGCACGGAGAGTGGTCACTTGGTTCGCGTCCACGTATCTATGGTGCCTCGCGGAGGCCCCTGCGCGCAGCCATATCCGTCTGGCTGGCAGGATGGCAGTTTATGAGCGAGCAGGAGACCCCGGCCCTTGACGGGCTTGTCATCGGCATCCTCGGCGGCACCGGGCCGCAGGGACGAGGCCTGGCCCGCCGGTTCGCGATGGCGGGCCATCAGGTGATCATCGGATCCCGCAACCACGACCGGGCCTACGGTGTGGCCCGGGAGATCGGCCACGACGTGCGCGGCCTGGCCAACAGGGACGCCGCGCGGGAAGCCTCCCTGGTCATCGCCGCCGTGCCCTGGGAGGGCCACGCCGAGCTGCTCGCCAGCCTCACCGCCGAACTCGCCGGAAAGATCGTGGTGGATTGCGTCAACCCGCTCGGCTTCGACCAGCGCGGCGCCTACCCGCTGCCGATCCCCGAGGGCAGTGCGGCCGAACAGGCCGCCGCGCTGCTGCCCAGCAGCCGGGTGGTGGCGGCCTTCCACCACGTGTCCGCCGTCCTGCTGCTCGATTCCAAGGTGGATAGCCTGGACCAGGACGTCCTCGTGCTCGGCGACGACCGCTACGCCACCGACCTGGTGCAGGCCCTGGCGGGGCGGATCTCCGGCGTACGCGGCATCTACGCGGGCCGCCTGCGCAACTGCGGCCAGATCGAGGCGCTGACCGCCAACCTGGTGTCCATCAACCGCAGGTACAAGGCGCATGCCGGCTTGCGGGTCACAGATATCTGACCGTCCTTTTATCCCGAACGGGCCGAGGTATCCGCTGGCCCGCCGCCACGAGCCCGCCCCCTGGGCGGCTAACGTGGTCGGGGGAGGTGGCGGCGTCGTGGCCGAGGACCTGATTCTCCCGGTGCCCGCGACCATGTCGGCCGTGTATCTGGTGCCGGCGGCGCTGTCCCCTCGGGCCGCGCAGGACCTTACGGTGGCCGGGCTGGACGCCCGTGCGGGCAGTCCCGTCGCCGTCGCCGCGCGGATGATGCTGGACGCCGGCGCGGTGACCATCGCGTCCGTGCCGTCTTCGTCGGGGGAGTTCGTGATGATCCGGGCCCGGAGCCGGCCGGGATGGCCGCCGATGCACGAGTGGGCCGGGCGGACCTGCGCCGCGGTGCTGGCCGCCGAGGCCGGCGTCCCCCTGGTGGACACCGCGATCCCCCAGGTACTGACCGCGGACGCGGCCCTGCGTACGCTGCCCGCGGCCGAGGATGGCCGCTTCAGGCTCGCCGACTGGGTGCTGGTGTTTCAGTCGGCCGGAAGCGGCGGCCTGCGGATGACGACCAGAGGCCTGGACCGGTTCGGCCTGCCGGAGCTGCAGGTCCGGAACGTTCCCCCGCAGCTGGGCCGCGCCTGGACGCACGTGCTGAACGGCGTGGCCTCACGCCTGCTCGGCACCTGGCTGCACGCGCTGCGCGACCAGGCCGGGCCGGCCTTCGCCCGAATGCCGGAGCGGCTCGAGATCCGCGAGGGTGACATCGCCCGGGCTTACGACGCTCCCGGCGCTGGCGGACCCGCGGTGGCCGTCCGGCTCACGGTCGATCCCGGCCCGGAGGACCAGGCGGACAGCTTCATGTCCATCCAGCCGCCAGACGACTACCCCGCCTCCGCCGGGGAGTTCATGGCCGGGGTGCACGCGGCGCTGTTCGGCCAGTCCGGGCAGGAGATCCGGCACCTGGCGCCGTCGGAGGAGATGGACCGGGCCGTGCGCGCCGCGCAGGAGACGCTGCCCGCGGTCCGCGCCCGGTTCCTGGCCGGCGATCTGCCGCCGCGAGCCCAGCTGATGATCAAGCACGAGATTTCGGCGGCGCAGGGCCGGGCCGAATACCCGTGGGCGTACGTCACGTCGTGGGCCGATCCGGACCGGGTCCTGGGCAATTCCTCTGGTGACGCCACCCTGGATCCCGCCATCCGGACGGGCCGCCCGATCGTCGTCGAAGCCGGGACGATCATCGACTGGGCGATCTGGATCGACGGGAAGGGCATCGTGGAGGGCGGCCAGACGAACGTAATCGCCCAGGGTTAGCGCCAGCTAATCGGATCCTCGAGGACGGGAGGACCACGGGTCACCGCCTCGGCGTCGGCGAGATCACCATCCCACCCGGCACGACGGGACCCCCGCAGCACCGGCACGCCGAGCACGACGAGGGCTTCTACGTGGTGTCCGGCACCGCGCGGTTCACCGTAGGGGATGCCTCCTACGACGCCGGCGCGGGCACCCTGGTGATGGTCCAGGTGCCCTGGACGTGTTCATCGGCAAGAACCTGGGTCGGCAGTCCGGCTAGGCTCGCCTAGTGAGGGACTTGCCGGCGCTGCTCGATGAACTTGAGCAGGCGGCCGGCCCGGCCGGCCCGGTACCCTCCTCGGACGGCTGGGAACTGGTGCTGGCCGAGAACGTGGCCTACCTGGTCGATGACCAGCGGCGCTGGCGGGCGCTGGCGGAGCTCAGGCGAGTGATCGGCCTGGCGCCCGAACAGATCCTGGCCGCGTCCCCCGAGATGCTGCGTGGCGTGGTGGTCGGCGCCCGGCCGGCTGAGCGGGCCGAGCGCCTGCGCCGGTGCGCCGAACTGGCCATTGCCGGCGCGCCGTGGCGGCAGTATCCGGGCATCGGCCAGCCCGGCCTGGACCGCATCGCCCTGTTCACCGGATCCAGGGCGGTGCTTGCCCTGGACGCCAACGCGCTGCGCGTGCTGAACCGGCTCGGTTACGGGCAGCCGGCCCGCTCCTACGCCGCCAGCTACCGGCAGGCCCAGGCCGCGGCGAGCGCACGGCTGCCGGCCACGGTGCCCGCGCTGCAGCGTGCCGCCCTGCTGCTCCGCCGGCAGGGCCAGGCCGTCTGCCGGCGCCGGGATCCGGCCTGCTCCGACTGCCCAATCGCCGGTGATTGCCCCAGCGTCGGCCACCCGCCGCCGCTGTACTAGCCGCGCGCTGACAAGTTAGCTTGACATCGTCGGAATGTCAAGCTAACTTGTCTATGACAAGTACGCTTGACAGAAGGGGGCATGCCGTGAGGCTCTGGAAACGATGGCTGTACCTCACCGCCGCCCTGGCCGCTGTGTTCGTCGCGGTCGCCTCGGCGGCCCAGGCGATCAGGCAGGGCAGCTGGGCGCCCCTCGCCTCGGTGGCCTGGCTCCCGGCGGTGGTCGCGGCCGCCTGGCCCGGTTCCGGCCGCCGCTGCCTGCCCCGGCGCCGCCACCCGGCCGGGTGAGCCGCCCGCGGGGATGAAGAACCAGGTGCGCGTGCTGCGGGTGCGGCAGAACCTGGCCCAGGGCCAGCTGGCGGAGGAGATGGGGGTGTCGCGCCAGACCATCAACTCGATCGAGAACGAGCGTTACACCCCCTCCCTCCCGCTGGCTCTCGCCCTCGCCAGGTACTTTGGCGTCACGGTCGAGGAGATGTTCGATGACCAAGGATCGTAGCGGGGGCATCACCCGCTCCAAGTGGTTCCTGCCGGCGTTCGCGCTTGTCCTCGGCCTGGTCATGCTGGCGGTGAGCTGGCTGGGCGGGAGCCCGGGCCAGGGCGTGATCTCGCTCGCCGTGCTGGCCGCGTTCGGCCTGATCATCTTGCTCGCGGGCCGCAGCGAGACCGTCCGGGGACTACGCGGCGACGGCCGCGACGAGCGCTTCGCCCAGATCGACCTGCAGGCGACCGCGCTGTCCGGGCTGGCCGTGATCGTCGCGCTGATCGTGGCCTGGCTCGTGGCGACGGCGCGAGGCCAGAGCGGCAATCCCTACGGCTGGTTCCTGGCCATCGCCGGCCTGACCTATGTGCTCGCCGTCGCCTGGTTCCGCTGGCGCGGCTGAGACGGGCCGTCAGCCCCGGCGCAGGGTGGCGGTGTTCTGCTCGATGTCGTCCGTCCACCGGTAGGCCAGGCTGGACCCGTGCCGCGTGAACGTCGTGGTGCCCGCGACGCAGTTCGCGGTCTGCGGCTCGCTGAAGACCAGGGTCGTGTCCGTCGCGCTGGTCAGCGTGAGGGTGTTGACGCAGTCCTGGTTCTCCTCGCGGGCGGTCCGCGCGCCCGCCACGAACGTGAACGTGATGGGGTTCGTCAGCGAGATGGTCGTCGCGCCGACCGGGGACATCGTCGCCGTGCCCTTCCAGCTGCCCGCGAACGCGGCCGGGATCGTGGCTCCGGTGATGGCCGCTGGGGGTGACGTGGCCTGGGTCGCCTGTGTCGTATCCGGCACGGCGGTGGCCGGGCTGCTGGCGTGGCCCGCCAGTGAGTTGTCACCGGAGCCGGCCGGGGAGGCGGGCGGCGATCCGCGGGTGAACAGCACGACGGCGAGGACGACGATAGCGGCGGCCGCGACGCCGCAGGCGGCCAGGAGAGGCGTCCGCCGGGACCGCGCCGGGGCCCCGCCGGGCCCGGAGAGCCCGCCCGGCCGCGCCCCGCTGGGCCGGAAAGCCCGCGGGAGCGCGCGGCACCGACGGGTCGACCAGGCGCAGCAGGAGGTCGCGCGCGCTCGGCCGCCGGTCCGGATCCTTATCCAGGCACTGGAGCACGACAGTGCGCAGGGATGGCGGCAGGCTGCTGACGTCCGGTTCTTCGTACATGATCCGGTGCATGACGGCGGGCACGCTGTCGGCGCCGAACGCCAGCCGGCCGGTGCCGGCGTAGATCATGGTCAGCGCCCACGCGAAGATGTCGACGGCGCTGGTCGGCCGCCTGCCGGCGAGCTGGTGGGCGCCACGTAGGACGGGTGCCGATGAGCCCGCTGGTGATCGTGGCCGCGTCGGTGAGCCGGGCGATCCCGAAGTCGACGACATGGGGACCGTCCGGGCCGAGCAGCGCGTTGGCCGGCTTGAAGTCGCGGTGCACCACCCCCGCGCCGTGGATCGCGGTCAGCGCGGTGGCCGTCCCCACCGCCAGCCGCTGCAGGTCGCCCTCTGGCAGCGGCCCGCTGGCGTCCACCCGGTCCTGGAGCGACGGGCCGTCGATGAACTCGCTGACGACGTAGCGCCGGTCGACGCCCTGGCCGCCCTCGCCGAGCCGTCCGACCAGCTCGAAACGGCCCAGGCGCACGGGATCGCCAGGCTCCAGCGGTTTGGACGGCATCGGTTTTCTCCGGGGTGGCTCGGCAGCTATGACAACGCTGCCGTAATTCGGGTTGCCCCGCAACGCGGATGCCGGATCCGGATCAGCGATGCTAGTACCGAATGACCACGTCCCGGCGGCCAACTAGGAGGGTCCCCCGAGATGATCGTTGACTGCGCTCACTACCTGGACGGCAAGAGAAGTGAAGAGGGCGTCGTACCGCTGCAGGAGGCCGCGGCCCACTGCGAGGAAGGCGGCTTTGTCTGGCTGGGACTGTTCGAGCCGGACGAAGAGGAGCTCGCTCAGGTCCGGAAAATATTCGGCCTGCACGAGCTGGCGATCGAGGACGCGCTGAATCTTCACATGCGGCCCAAGATCGAGCGCTACGACCCGGATGTGCAGCTGGTCATCCTGCGCACGGCGCGCTACGACGATGCCGCCGAGGAAGTCGAGTTCGGCGAGATCAGCGTGTTTCTTTCGCCGAAGTTCGTGATCGCGGTGCGGCAGGGAGTGGCGAGTGACCTGCGCGGCGCCAGGCAGCGCCTGGAGCAGCGGCCTGAGCTGCTGGCGGCGGGCAGCTCATCCGCGCTCTGGGCGATCATGGACCAGGTGGTGGACGGATACGCTCCGGTCATCGCCGGCCTCGAGCACGACATCGACCAGATCGAGGCCACCGTGTTCTCCGGCGCGATCGCACCGACGGAGCGGATTTACTCGCTGCGCAGCGAGGCCACGGATTTCTACCGCGCCGTCCACCCTCTGCTCGCGGTGACTGGCACGGTCGAGCGCGTCGCCCACAAGAAGCTACGGCCCTATTTCCGCGACGTCCGGGACCACCTGCTCCTGGCCGACGAGGAGATCACCGACCAGCGTGACCTGCTCGCCACGGTGCTCCAGGCCAACATGGCCGTGATCTCGGTCGATCAGACGAAGCTCAGCCTCCAGCAGAACGCCACCATCGAGCAGCTCACGATCCTGGCCACGATCTTCCTGCCGCTCACCTTCGTCACCGGCTTCTTCGGCCAGAATTTCGGCTGGCTGGTCCGGCACATCGACAGCCCAGTCATGTTCATCGTCTACGGCATCGGCGGCCTGCTGCTGCCGCTGGGGCTGCTGTACTTCTATCTGAAGCGCCGGACGCCGCGCACGAGCTCCGCTCTCGCGCCGCCCGGCACCTGACCGCGCCGCCCTACGTACCAGGGTGCCTTAGCCAGCCGCGTCCACGGCGGTCCAGGTGAGGTACGGAGGGTGGACCCGGGCGCAGACCGGGTTCCCCCTGGCGTCGGTGAGCCGGATCCTGGCGATGAGCTTGCGGCCTGGCCGTATGGCCTGCTCGATCACATCGGGATCGACGTCGACGAGGCGGAGCTTGGCCCCGCGGAACACGCGCAGCGTCCCGTCGGCCAGCAGGTCGCCCCAGATCAGCCCGAGGTGCCGGTCATCGCGGACGCCGCGGACGAACGGCCCGGCGAAGTCGAAGCCTTCGTCGTCCCGCCGGACCGTGACCGGCATCTCCCAGCGGGTCGCTGGCGCGTCCCCTGGCACCGGTTCGATGGCCATGCCGGGCTTGTTCGACATGGCCAGCGCGGGCCGGTCGTCGCTGCGGCCGCCCAGCGCGACGTGGATGTTCTCATGGCCCGGTCCGCCCGGCTCCGGCCGGCAGGTACGGCCGGGTAGCTCAGAGCCCTCGATCACCACGGTCATCGTGCCGGCCACGGCGCCCGGCCGCCGGGCCCGACGGCGGGGCGCGGGCGGCGCCGTGTTCTCCTCGTAGGCGCGCCGCATCCAGTCGCGGACCTCGTCGTCGACGTCGCCGGGCCCGGTCAGCGCGATCCGCACCGTGGCACCGCCTCCGCCCATGTGCCTGGCCGCTTGCAGGCGGCCGCCCGGCGCGGCGTCCTCCAGCCGCAGGCCCAGGTCCACCCGGGTCCTGGTGGTCGCCTGCACGACGGCGAACGTACGGCGGGGGGTGACCAGAGAGACGAGGGTCTTGCGGGCCTGCACCGTCACCGGCCCTAGCGTGGGCAGCACGGCCAGCACCGCGTCCAGGACCGGCCGCAGCTGCGGCCGGTCAGCGTACTGGCCGTCGATCAGCTGGCCGGCGGGATCGGGTACCTGGGACATGACACGTCTCCCTCAGATCCGCGGTCCGCGTTCCGGGTTCCGTACGGCACGGCCTTGCTGTCCGGCCAGCCGAACTCGCGCAACCGAAAGTGGACCCGGTCCTTGCCGCGGACTCGGCGGCGCCCTCCCGTGCCAGCTCAGCCTACAGCTGTTCCCTTTTGATATTCCCTTTTGGCCGATGGGCGCGCAGAGTGGGGCGAGGAGGTGTGCGCCTTGGGTGACGCGATCGTCGGAGTGGTGGCGAACCCGCTCTCCGGTCGCGACATCCGCCGCCTGGTCACGCAGGCCTCGGTGTTCCCGACGGCCGAGAAAGCCAACATGATCCAGCGCATGCTCACCGCGTTCGGCGCGGTCGGCGTGCACCGCGTGCTGCTCAGCACCGACCTCGGCGGCATCTCCGCCGCGGTGTTCCGGGCCATCCAGCGGCATTCCCCCAGAAGCAGGCAGGGCCGGGACGTCCGCTGGCCCGAGGTCGAATTCCTCGACGGCCAGCCGATCCGGCAGACCGCCCAGGATACCGTGGACGCGGTCCGCCGGATGGTGACCGCGGGCACCCGGGTGATCGTCTGCCTGGGCGGCGACGGCACCGCCCGGGTGGCCGCGTCCGCCGCGGGTGACGTGCCGATGCTGGCCCTGTCGACGGGCACCAACAACGTGTTCCCGGCGGTCCGCGAGGCGACCATCGCGGGCCTGGCCGCGGGCCTGGTCGCCACCGGTGCGGTGCCGGCCGACGGTGCGACCAGCCGGGCCAAGCTGCTGGAGGTCCGGGCCGGGGACCGGACCGAGACCGCGCTCGTCGACGTCGCGGTGTCCACCGAGCGCCACGTCGGCGCGCGCGCCGTCTGGGATCCGGCCACCGTGACCCAGTTGTTCTGCGCCTTCGCCGAACCCGACGCGATCGGCCTGTCTAGCGTCCTGGGCCAGCTGGCCCCGGTCGCGCGGCACGAACCGCACGGGGTCACTGCGCGGCTGTCCGCGGGCGCGCCCCGGCAGGTGCTCGCCCCAATCGCGCCGGGCCTGGTCGTGCCGGTCGGGGTGGGCGAGATCGAGCCGATGCGCCCCAGCTCGGTTCACCTCGTCGACGCGCAGGCCGGCGTCATCGCCGTGGACGGCGAGCGCGAGCTTACCTTCGGGCCGGACGATGAGCCGGCCGTGCGGCTGCGGGCCGACGGCCCCCGGTGCGTGGACGTGCCCGCGGTTCTCGCGGCGAGCGCCCGCCTCGGCCTGCTCACCTCAATCCATCAATCCTAGGGAGGAGCACATGACCGACACGGTTGAGCGGAGGACTCTGACGCCAGAGCACCTGCTGGATGCCTACCGGACCATGCGGACGATCCGCGAGTTCGAGGAACGGGTCCACGCGGAGTTCGCGACCGGAGAGATCCCCGGGTTCGTCCACCTGTACGCGGGGGAGGAAGCGTCGGCGGTCGGCGTCTGCAGCAACCTCGACGACCGGGACACCATCGCCAGCACCCACCGCGGGCACGGCCATTGCATCGCCCGGGGCGTGGATGTCGGCGAGATGATGGCTGAGATCTACGGCCGCAGGACCGGCAGCTGCCACGGCAAGGGCGGCTCCATGCACATCGCAGACCTGTCCAAGGGCATGCTCGGCGCCAACGGCATCGTCGGCGGCGGCCCGCCGCTGATCTGCGGGACGGCCCTGGCCGCCAAGCTCAAGGGCAACGGCGGGGTAAGCGTCGCGTTCTTCGGCGACGGCGGCAGCAACCAGGGCACTACGCTGGAGTCGATGAACCTGGCCTCGGTGTGGAACCTGCCGGCCATCTTCGTGGCCGAGAACAACGGCTACGCCGAGACCACCTCCAGCACCTGGTCGGTGGCCAGCGACAACATCGCCGACCGGGCCGCCGGGTTCGGCATGCCGGGCGTGATCGTGGACGGGTTCGACTTCTTCGCGGTGCACGAGGCAGCCAGCGAGGCGATCGCCAGGGCCCGGGAGGGCGGCGGTCCGACGCTCATCGAGATGAAGTTCACCCGCTACTACGGCCATTTCGAAGGCGACCAGCAGACCTACCGGGCCGGCGAGGTCGAGCACGCCCGCGCCGAGCTCGACTGCCTCAAGCGCTTCGCGGACCGGGTGACCGAGACCGGCGAACTGACCCGGTCGGACCTCGACGCGGTCGACGCCGAGGTCGCGGCGCTGATCGACCGGGCGGTCGACGCGGCCAAGGCCGCGCCGCTCCCCACCGAGGCAGACCTGCTCACCGACGTCTACGTGCGCTACTGACAGGAGGCTGGTCATGGCCAGGAACATCACTTACCGCGAGGCCGTGAACGAGGCGCTGGCCCAGGAAATGGAGCGCGACGAGACCGTCATCGTGATGGGCGAGGACAACGCGGGCGGAGCGGGGTCGCCCGGCGCGGACGACGCCTGGGGCGGCGTGCTCGGCGTGACCAAGGGGCTCTACCACAAGTTCCCCGGCCGGGTCCTCGACACCCCCATCTCGGAGTCGGCGTTCATCGGCGCCGCGATCGGCGCGGCTACCGCCGGGATGCGCCCGGTGGCCGAGCTGATGTTCGTCGACTTCATGGGCGTCTGCTTCGACCAGATCTACAACCAGGCCGCGAAGTTCCGGTACATGTTCGGCGGCAAGGCGGTCACCCCTGTCGTGATCCGCACCATGTACGGCGCCGGGCTGCGGGCCGCGGCGCAGCACTCTCAGTGCCTGTATCCGCTGTTCACTCACATCCCCGGGCTGAAGGTCGTCATGCCGTCGACCCCGTACGACGCGAAGGGCATGATGATCCAGGCGATCAGGGACAACGACCCGGTGATGTTCTTCGAGCACAAGGCGCTGTATGACTCCTCGGGCCCGGTACCCGAGGAGAGTTACGTGGTGCCGTTCGGGGAGGCCAACGTGGTTCGCGAGGGCGGTGACATCACCATCGTGACCCTGGGCCGGATGGTGCACACCTCGCTGGAGGCGGCCGGTCAGCTCGCCGCGGACGGCGTGCAGTGCGAGGTTATCGACCTGCGCACCACCAGCCCGCTGGACGAGGACACCGTGCTGGAGAGCGTCGAGGGCACCGGCCGGCTCGTCGTGGTCGACGAGGCGCATCCCCGGTGCAATATCGCCACCGACATCTCCGCGCTGGTCGCCCGGAAGGCGTTCGGCTCGCTGCGGGCGCCGATCGAGATGGTGACCGCGCCGCACACGCCGGTGCCGTTCTCCAACGCGCTCGAAGACATCTACATCCCGGACGCGCAGCGCGTCGTGAACGCCGTCAAGACGGTGACCGGGTGGTCCCGGTGACCGATGACCGGATCGTCCCCGTGACGATGCCGAAGTGGGGCCTGTCGATGCAGCTCGGCAAGATCACCGACTGGGCCGTCGCGGAAGGGGACGAGGTGCAGGTCGGCGACGACCTTGCGGACATCGAGACGGAGAAGATCACCGGCACGCTGGAGGCCGCCGACGCCGGGACGGTGCGCCGCATCGTGGCCCGGATCGGCGAGGACGTGCCGGTCAGCGGCACGATCGCGCTGATCGCGCCGGCGGAGGTCGGCGACGACGCCCTCGACGCCGCCGTGCTCCAGGCGCGCGCCGTGATCGAGGCGGGCGTGCCCGACGACGCCGGCGGCGCCGCCGAGCTCCAGACGGCCGACGTCGGCGGCCGGAAGATCAGCTACGCCGGGGCAGGCGAGGACGGCGACGTGATCCTGCTCGTCCACGGATACGGCGGCGACCGGAACTCCTGGCTGTTCCTGCAGGAGCCGCTGGCCGCGAAGTACCGGGTGTACGCGCTGGACCTGCCCGGGCACGGCACCTCGGCCAAGGACGTCGGCGACGGCACGCTCGGCGTGCTGGCCGACGCGGTGACCGGCGTGCTCGACGCTCTCGGCGCCGGGCGCGCCCACCTGGTCGGCCACTCCATGGGCGGCGCCGTCGCCCTCGCAGTCACGGTCCGTGACCCGGGGCGGGTCGCCTCGCTCACGCTGATCGCGCCCTCCGGTTTCGGCACCGAGATCAACGCCGGGTACCTGCGCGGTTTCGCCGACGCCCAGACGCGGCGCGAGCTCAAGCCGGTGGTCGGCCAGCTTTTCGCCGACGAGAGCCTGGTCACCCGCCAGCTGGTCGACGACCTGCTCGCCTACAAGCGCCTGGACGGGGTGGACGAGGCGCTGCACGCCCTGCTGGGCACGCTGCTGGACGGCGACAGCCAGTGCGGCGACTCGGCCGCGGCGCTCGCCGCGGTCGGCGGCGCGGTGCCGGTCACCGTGGTCTGGGGCCGCGCCGACCGGATCATCCCGGCGACGCAGGCCGAGTCGGTGCCCGGCGCGGTCCGTCACGTGATCGACGGGTCCGGGCACATGCCGCAGATGGAGCGCCCGGCCGAGGTACAGGCCGCGATCGAGGAAACCATCGCCCGGGCGGGCTGATGTCCCGGCGGGGCGGGCGCGCCTCCCTCGGCCCGCCACCCCCTGACCCGCGTCGTCGAATCGCCTTGACCCAGGAGAGAGCCGTGGTGAACGTGGTAATTACCGGGGGAGCCGGCTTCCTTGGCTCGCGGCTGGCCCGGGAGCTGCTGGCGGCCGGCTCGCTCGACGTGGCCGGCGGCGGGCCACGCCCGCTGTCCCGGATGACGCTCATCGACCAGGCCCCGGTCCCGCCGGATCTGGCCGCCGAGGAGCGGGTGACGGCGATCCAGGGTGATCTCGGCCAGCTGCTCGACCCGCTCGCTGGCGGACCGGACACGCTGTCCGGCGCCGACGTGATCTTCCACCTGGCCGCGGCGGTCAGCGGCGAGTGCGAGGCCGACTTCGACCTGGGCCTCCGGGCCAACCTGCGTGCCACCGAAGCGTTGCTGGCGTCCGGCCGCGCGCTCGGCGCGAATCCGGTCGTCGTGTTCTCCAGCTCGCTCGCCGTGTTCGGGGGCTCCGACGACCACCCGCTTCCCGAGACCGTCGACGACCAGACCATGCCGAACCCGCAGACCAGCTACGGCGCGCAGAAGGCCATCGGCGAGCAGCTGCTGGCCGACTACACCAGGAAGGGCTTCCTGCGCGGCCGGGCGCTGCGCCTGGTATCGATCAGCGTGCGCCCCGGACGACCGAACGCGGCGGCCTCCGGCTTCATGTCCGGCATCATCCGGGAGCCGCTGGCCGGCCAGCGCGCGACCTGCCCGGTCGACGCGGCCACCGAAGTCGCGCTGGCCTCGCCAGCCAAGGCCATCGCCGGGCTGCTGTGCGCCGCCACGGCCAGCGACCAGGCCTGGGGCGGCCGCAGCGCGGTAAACCTGCCCGCGCTTACCGTCAGCGTCGCGGACATGGCCGCCGCACTGGCCCGGGTCGCCGGGCCTGAGGTTGCCGCGCTGATCGACTGGATTCCCGACCCGGACATTGCCCGGATGGTTGCCGGCTGGCCTGCCCGGGTCCGCGCTGACCGGGCCGCCCGGCTAGGGCTGACCCCCGACCCGGACTTCGACTCGATCGTCAGGATGCACCTGGCCGAGTCCCGGACGTGAGCCGACGGCGGCCGCTGAATCAGACCGTGATCACGGCATCCCGGCCGTGCTGGACGGAGACGGTCTCGTCGTCGAACCAGACGCCGCCCTCGCCGAGGTAGCGGAAATGCAGCGTGCTTCCGGCCCGGACCGTCACGGCCGCGCTCCTGGTCTGGTTCGCGCGCTTCCGCAGCGGATGGCTGTGCGGGTTCCAGTCGTTGAAATTCCCCACCACGGAGACGGCTCCGCTGGGGTCGTCGATAGCCAGTGCGAACGTGACGCGGACGGTACCGTCACGGCCTGGCCTGGATGTCTTGATCACCTAACGCTCCACTCCTGCGATCAGTCAACCTAGTCGAGCTGATTATCTCGAATTTGTGTGCGTATTCACTTACGCTGCCGTCGGCGCCGCGGCGTGTCGTGCGCCGCCGCCAAGTTTCGCAGGTAAGAGCGCGTCCGGATACGGAAAACCGCCGGAGTGTCGCGGAAATGGCCAGCTGGTCCGCAATATCACTTGCGTGAATAAAAATAACTTTCGTGATTACTGATAATTTCTCGCATCCACGGTGCTGCTGTCAGACCGGTCACCCGTAAGGGCTGGATACTGATTGGCCCGGCACATCCAGTCGCGCCGCCAGGAGAAGGTGGCCCTGGGCGAGCGCGGTGTCCGCGGGCGTCTGTCCCTGGTGCGGGCCGGCAGTGGCGGTGAGGGCGGGATCGGCTCCGGCGTCGGGGAGTTCCTGGGCGACCCGGGCGAGCCCGCGCCAGCAGGCAGCGTGCCCCTGCGCTCCCCGCTCACCCTTGTGGCCCGTGATGCTCGCCCGCCGCCGCGGTCCGGCTCCGCGAATACGGCGTGGATGTCCCAGCCATGTCGTTCTAGCTGCATGAATGGGACATTCACATCGAATGATCTGGTAGGAGCGGTGCCAGAGTGACTGAAGTCCGCTTGTCCTCCAGGCGGTGGCCCCCGTCACTGCGGCAAGCCGACCGGGAACACCCGATTCCGCCGGGCAGGCTGCTGGTGGCGGGTGGTTACCGGTAGGAGTGCGCCTCATCGGGGAAGGCGCCGTCGGTGACGTCGTCGGCGAAGGCGGTGGCCGCCTCGGACAGGACGGTGGCCAGGTCGGCGTACTTCCTGACGAACTTGGCCGTGCGCGGTGAGAGGCCGGCCATGTCCTGCCAGACCAGTACCTGGGCGTCGCAGCCCGGGCCAGCGCCGATCCCGATGGTCGGGATGGTCAGCGCCTCGGTCACCCGGGCCGCCAGCGTTGCGGGCACGCACTCGAGCACGACGGAGAACGCGCCCGCCGCCTGCAGCATCTTGGCGTCATGCAGCAGGTGCTCGCCGTCCTCGCCGCGTCCCTGCACCCGGTAGCCGCCGAACGCGTTCACCGACTGCGGGGTCAGGCCGAGGTGCGCCATCACCGGGATGCCCGCCGCGACCAGGTCTTCGATCTGGCGAGCGATCCGCTCGCCCCCCTCGAGCTTGACCGCTTGCGCGCCGGTCTCCTTCAAGAAGCGGGTCGCCGCGGCCAGCGCCGCGGCGGGGGAGGCCTGGTAGGAGCCGAACGGCAGGTCGGCCACGATCAGCGCCCGGCTGGTGCCGCGCACCACGGCGGCGGTCAGCGGGATCAGGTCGTCCACCGTGACCGGGATGGTGGTGTCGTGGCCGTAGACCACCATCGCGGCAGAGTCGCCGACTAGCAGCACCGGGATCCCGGCCCGGTCGAAGATCCCGGCGGTGAGCGCGTCGTAGGCGGTGAGCATGGGCCATTTCTCGCCGCGGGCCTTCGCCGCGGCGATATCACGGACGGTTACCCGGCGGCCGGTATTCGCTCCGCCGTACAGCGGCTCGGGTGTGGTCCGCGGTCCTGTCGCGGCCATAGCTGCAGAAGTGTGTTCTGGCATCGGTGTCGACCTCCGTGTCTCGTGTCGCCCCAGCGGCGTACCCGGACAGTTAGATGATGGCACGGAGACCGGGCCGAACGGTACAGTCCGGGCTCTGGAAGACTAGGGCAATGGTTGATTTCGCCCATGTCGACGCCCTCGCGGCGGGCTATCACCGGCGCGGAGGGCAGCCCGGGCTGGCTTACGGAATCGTGGCTGGCGGCGAGCTCGTGCACGCGGCCGGGCTCGGCGTGCGGTACCTCGGCGGACCGCCGCCGGACGCCGGCACGGTCTTCCGTATCGCCTCGATGACCAAGAGCTTCACCGCGTCGGCGATCCTGGCGCTGCGCGACGACGGCGCGCTGAAGCTGGAGGACCTGGCCGAGGACTACGTCCCCGAACTGCGCGGCTGGCCGCCGGTGAGCCCGGACTCGGCCCGGATCTCGGTCAGGCACCTGCTGACCATGACCGCGGGCTTCCCGACCGACGACCCGTGGGGCGACCGCCAGCAGGGCCTGCCGCTCGAGGAGTTCGCGCAGTTCCTGGCCAAGGGCGTGAGCTTCAACTGCGCGCCGGGTACCCGGTTCGAGTACTCCAACCTCGGCTACGCGATCCTGGGCCGGGTCATCACCGCCGTCACCGGCATGGCCTACCCGGACTACGTCCGGCACCGGCTGCTGAAGCCCCTGGGCATGGCGCGTACCGGCTACGAGTGCGAGGAATTCGAGGACCCCCGGCAGGCGGCGGGGCCCGCGGGCGTCGCTCGCGGCTACCGGCGCGCGCCGGGCGGCTGGTCCGAGGTGGCGTTCGATCCGGCTGGCGCGTTTGCTCCGATGGGCGGCGTCTTCAGCTGCGTGCGCGATCTCACCCGCTGGGTGGCCGGTTTCGCCGCCGCGTTCCCGCCCGGCGGCGACGACGAGGCGCATCCGGTGCGGCGGGCCAGTCGGCGCGAGATGCAGCTGCCGCAGGTCCTCACCGGCTGGGCCATCGCGCCCAGCTTCCCTGGAGACGGCGCGTCGTCGTCGCCGGCCACCTACGGCTTCGGGCTGTTCGTCGACGAGCACCCCGCCCTGGGCCGGATCGTCAGTCACAGCGGCGGGTACCCGGGCTTCGGCAGCAACATGGCCTGGCACCCGGCCACCGGGACCGGCGTGATCGCGCTGGGCAACAGCACCTACGCGGCGATGGCGCCGCTGGCTGCGCGGCTGCTCGAGGCGGTCGTGCGGCAGGACGGTCCAGCCGCCTACGGGAATAGCGTGGCCATCGCCTCGCCCGGTCCATGGCCTGAAACGCTGGCCGCTCGCGAGGAGGTCAGCCGGCTGCTCCGATCGTGGGATGACGCCGCCGCGGAGCGGCTGTTCTCGCCGAACGTAGCCATGGACGCCCCGTTCGCGGAGCGACGGCGGAGGATCGCCCTGGTCCGCGAGCGTATCGGGGAGTTCGGCGACGATCCCGGCCGGAAGCCCGAGTGCGACACCCCCGCCCACTGCCGCTGGTGGCTGGCGGGGGAGAGGGGCACGGTCCAGGTGCAGATCCAGCTCAACCCGGAGCGGCCGCCCCGGGTGCAGTCGCTCACGCTGGCCGTGCCGCCCGCTGCGGGCTCGGCGCTGCGCGCCACACTGGACGCGGTGATCGACTGGCTGAACGGCGGCGGGAGCGACTGGCCTGCGGCCATCCAGGTGGCCGACGGGGTGGACGTCGGCATGCTGGCCCGCCGGCTGCGGATGGCTGCCGTCTGGGCCGGCCGCTGCCGGATGGGCGCCTTCACGGCGGGCGACGGCTCAGCCTCGGTCGCGGCCGAGCTCCTGGGCCAGCACGCCACCATCACCGTGGCTCTGGTCATCGAGCCGGAAACCCGCATCCTCCGCCTCGCCGACGTCGCCCCGTAAACCCCGCTCCGGAACATCGGTACCGCAGCAGGACCGGGAGGCCGCGCGGGCGGAGGAAAATGTGACCCAGGTCACTACAGAGTCCGGGAAATATATTCCGATACGAGACCGTTCCGTATCGATGAAGGCGGCATCCGGAAGCTCCTGATCAGGGCAACACAAAGCCAGCCCAGCACCTTCCCGGTTCCGCTGAAAAGCTTCAAGTGATCCGGAAAGGGACACATGGACTCGCAGGCCATTTACCGTCGCCGCTGGGTCATTCTCAGCGTGCTGATCGTCGGGCTGCTCGCCATCGTCATCGACAACACGGTCCTCAACGTGGCCGTGAAGACCATCGCCGAGCCGCACGGAGGCCTCGGCGCGAGCCAGAGTCAGCTCGAATGGGCCATCAACTCCTACACGCTGGTTTTCGCCGGACTGCTGTTCACGTTCGGCGTCGTCGGCGACAAGATCGGCCGCAAGCGCATGCTCATGATCGGGCTGGCGCTGTTCGGCATCGCCTCGCTGCTCTCGGCCTACTCACGGACGCCCGAGCAGCTGATCTTCGCACGGGCCGCGATGGGCCTGGGTGGCGCCGCGGTCATGCCGCAGACGCTATCGATCATCTCCAACGTCTTCGAGCCGGCCGAACGCCCCCGGGCTATCGGCCTATGGGCCATGGCGGTCGGCCTTGGCGTCGCCACCGGCCCGGTACTCGGCGGCTTGCTGCTCGACCACTTCTGGTGGGGCTCGGTCTTCCTGATCAACGTGCCGGTGACCATCATCGGGGCCGTCCTGGCCGCGATCCTGGTGCCGGAATCGCGTAACCGCGAGGCCGGCGGGATCGACTACGTGGGCGTGCTGCTGTCCATCGCGGGCCTGGTGCTGCTGGTCTACGGCATCGTGCAGGGCGGCGACAGCGCCTCCTGGCTGCACCTGGGCGTGCTTGGCCCGATCGTCGGCGGCCTGGCCATCCTGGTCTTCTTCGCCTGGTACGAGGCCAGGATCAAGCATCCCTCGCTCGATGTCCGGCTGTTCCGCGACCGGCGGCTTTCCGCCTCGATCGGGGCGATCGCGCTGGTGTTCTTCGGCATGGGCGGCGTGTTCTTCTTCACCGCCTTCTACCTGCAGAACGTCCGCGGCTACAGCCCGCTGGCGGCAGGCCTGCTGACCGTGCCGTTCGCGGTCGGGCAGCTGCTGGCCTCGCCGCGCAGCGCCGGGCTGGTCCAGCGGTACGGGGCCAAGGCGACCGGGGCGACCGGGCTGCTGGTCATGGCCGCGGCCCTGGCGGGCTACGCCACGCTCGGCACCGCCACCCCGATCTGGGTGCTCGGCGTGCTGTTCGCGATCCAGGGTGCGGCGATCGGCGTCGCGATGCCGGCCGCCACCGCCGCGGTCATGGACGTGCTGCCGCGCGAGCGGGCCGGCGCGGGCTCCGCGCTGACCAACGTGGCGCGCCAGGTCGCGGTCGCGCTCAGCGTGGCCATCCTCGGCTCGGTCCTGGCCCAGTTCTACCGGAGCTCGCTCAGCCCGTCGCTGGCCGGCCTGCCGGCCGCGGCCCGGAGCGCCGCGTCCTCCTCGATCACCGCCACTCAGGCCGTCGCGCAGCACCTCGGCCCGGCCGGGCGGTCACTGCTGGAGCCCGCGAACACCGCGTTCGTGCACTCCATGCACGTCACCACGCTGATCGCGGCGCTGCTCGCGATGGCCGGCGGCTTGGTGGTGCTGCGCTGGATGCCCGGCAGGCCCCGTCCGGTGGCGAGCGAGGACCGCACGTACGAGGCCGAGCTTGCCATACTGGAAGAGCAGCACATGCTCGAAAGCTCAGACCGAGAGGGGTGACCACCCCATGCAGCCCGTGACCCTGGATCAGGGATCGAAGGGGCCCGGCACTGACGCGGAGACCGGGCCCCTTGAATCGACGGGAACCAGCCGCCGGCCCGGTCGGCCGCGCAGCGAGCAGGCCGAGCAGGCGATCATCGAGGCCACCCTGGACCTGTTCGCCGAGCAGGGATTCGAGGGCGTCTGCGTCGAGGCCGTCGCGGCCCGCGCCGGGGTCGGCAAGGCCACCATCTACCGCCGGTGGCCGAACAAGGAAGAGCTGCTGCTCGCCGCGCTCAGCTCGATGAAGTCGCCGTTCCCCGAGCCCACCGGCAACGTCCGGGACGACCTGGTCGCGCAGCTCGCGGTGATGTGCGAGGACCGCGCCGACCCGAGGAAGGCGCGCCGCTACGCGCTGCTGCTCGGCGAGGGCCAGAAATACCCGCGGCTGATGAAGCGGTACAAGGAGACCGTGGTCGCCCCCCGGCACGACGCGATCAGGGAAGTCATCCGCCACGGCATCGCCACCGGCGAGCTGCGGGCCGACACGGACGTCGAGATCGCGCTGCTGGCGCTGACCGGCACCGTCCTGGCCAAGGAGAAGGCCGCGGACGGCTCGCTGAGCGGCGAGTTCGCCGCCCGCATCGTGGACGAGCTGCTACTCGGGCTGGCGGTCCGCTGACCTTCCCAGGTCATGGGAGCGGAACCGGTCTCACTGCACCAGAGGGCCGACCTCACGGGCCAGGAATTCAGCGAAGCGCCTGAGGTCGGCGTGGTCCTCGTCGGTGCTGGCCGCGACCTGGATGTCCGCGGCCGGATCGCGCCGACGAGCAGCCGGGGCACCACGGCCGGCGGCCAGGCCAGGGTCACGTGCGAGGGCGGGAAGATGGCGGCCAGCGTGACCACGGAGCCTCCTCGGCGTGAATCATGTAGGGCGCGGCTCGCGCCAGCGGTTGGTGATGGGCAGGCGGCGGTCCCGGCCGAAGTTCTTCTGGCTGATCTTCGGCCCCGGAGGGTACTGCCGCCGCTTGTACTCCGCCGTGTCGATTAGCCAGACCACGCGCTCGACCAGCTCGGGGTCGTGCCCGGCGGCGATCAGCTCGGCCGTGCCCATGTCCTTCTCGACGTAGTCGTCGATCAGCGCGTCCAGCACCTCGTAGGGCGGCAGCGAATCGGTGTCCATCTGCCCGGGCGCGAGTTCGGCGCTCGGCGGCTTGTCGATCGAGTTCTGCGGGATGGGAGGCGTGGCACCGGCCCGTTCGGCCTCGGCATTGCGCCACCTGGACAGCTCCCAGACCAGCGTCTTGGGTACGTCCTTGATCGGCCCGAACCCGCCCGCGGAGTCTCCGTACAGTGTCGAGTAGCCGGTCGCCAGCTCGCTTTTGTTGCCGGTGGTAAGCACGAGGTGCCCGCCCGCGTTCGATAGCCCCATCAGCACCACCCCGCGCACCCGCGCCTGCAGGTTCTCGGCGGGCAGCCCGGTGCCGGGGAACCCGGCCGGCGTCAGTTCCTTAGTGAACGCGTCCACCATCGCGGCGATCGGGATCGTCAGCGCGTGCAGGCCCTGCCGCTTGACGAGGTCCTCCGCGTCGGTGACCGAATGCTCAGAGGAGTACCGGCTCGGCATCAGCACCACATGCACGCGGGACGGGCCGATGGCGTCAGCGGCGATCGTCGCGGTCAGCGCGGAGTCGATCCCGCCGGACAGCGCCAGGATCACCGAACGGAAGCCGTTCTTGCGCACGTAGTCCCGCACGCCGGTCACCAGCGCGGCGTACACCTCGGCCGGGTCGGACAGCCGGGGCCACAGCGGCCCCTCGAGCTGGCCCGGTTCGGTCGCCGGAAGCTGCGACGGCGGCAGCGTGACCCGCTTGATCGTGATGACGGTGCCGTCGCCCGCGTCGACCGGCTGGTCGGCAGGCCCGTCCGGCCCGTCCGGCGGCGCGGGCGGCACGTCGAGGTCGGCCACGACCAGCGCCTCCTCGAACTGTGGCCCGCGGGCCAGTAGCGCGCCGTCCGCCGCGACCAGGATCGAATCGCCGTCGAAGACCAGCTCGTCCTGGCCGCCTATCATGTTGGCGTAGGCCAGCGCGGCGCCGGCCTCGCGCGCCCGCCGGACGCACAGGTCGAGCCGCACGTCGTCCTTGCCGCGCTCGTAAGGCGACGCGTTCGGCACGACGAGCAGCCCCGCGCCCGCCCGCCGGCAGACTGCCACCGGGCCGCCGTCCTGCCACAGGTCCTCGCAGATCGCGATGGCGATCTCCACGCTCTCGCCGCCCTCCGCGGCCAGCCGGAACACCGGCAGCGTGTTACCGGGCACGAAGTAGCGGAACTCGTCGAACACCCCGTAGTTCGGCAGGTGGTGCTTGGCTGAGGTGATGACCACGCGCCCGCCGTGCAGCAGCGCCGCCGCGTCCAGCGGCGCGCCGGCCGGCAGCCCGGTGCGGGGCGCCAGGTCAGCCCGCCGGTCCAGGTAGCCGGTCACCACCGCGATCCCGCCGAGCCCCTCGTCGGCCAGTCGCGCCGCCACGGCGTGCAGCGTCCGGACAGACGCCTCCACGAACGACGCCCGCAGCGCCAGGTCCTCCACCGGGTACCCGGTCAGCATCATCTCCGGGAACACCATGACCCTGGCCCCGCGCGCCGCCGCCCGGCGGGTCCACTCCACGATCAGCTGGGCGTTTCCGTCCAGGTCACCGACCGTGGCATTGACCTGGGCCAGCGCGATCCTCAGCGTCGTCACGCTTTCAGCCTAGGCCGTGCGCCGCTGACTGACCGGGCCCGGTGCCGCCGGTGATAGGGCCGAACGGACCTGGCTCCACGCTCCGGCCGCCAGCACGGCCAGCCCGATGAGGACATAGGACACGCTGCGCAGCAGCAGCCGCGCGGTGTCCGGCAGGCTAAGGTCGTAGCGCATCGCCGCGGTCAGCAGGATGTCCACCTGGCCGTAGCCGAGCGTAGCCCGGGCTGGCTCGAGCCAGATCGCCGCCGTCGCGACGGCCAGCGCCACCGCCCAGGATGGGAAGACGACCGCCGCGAACGGCGGATACGTGAACGGCAGCCAGAAGAACCGCACCTGGTACAGGTGACTGCCGCCGTGCCGGACGGTCGCGCCGCCCATCCGGTAGACGTGCAGGTCGACGACATGGGCCTGGCTGCGTGCGGCCAGCACACAGCACGCCACGGCCGACAATACGTAGACCGCCCCCGCTGACCAGGCGGCCAGGCCCCGTCCCACGCCCACCCTTGCAGGCTAGCGCGGACGCTCGCTGATGAGCATGTGCCGCCGGGCGGAGCCACCGGCTGGCCGGTCTGGGGATGCGGAACGTCTAAGGTGATTACCGTGGACAGGCAGCAAGAATTCGTGCTCCGCACGCTCGAAGAGCGTGACATCAGATTTGTCCGGTTGTGGTTCACCGACGTCCTGGGCACGCTGAAGTCGATCGCCGTCGCGCCCGCCGAACTCGAGGGCGCGTTCGCCGACGGCATCGGCTTCGACGGCTCGGCCATCGAGGGGTTCGCCCGGGTCTACGAGGCCGACATGATCCTGCGCCCGGACCCCGCCACGTTCCAGCTGCTGCCGTGGCGCGGCGAGTATCCCGGGGTCGCCCGGATGTTCTGCGACATCCTGCTGCCCGACGGGTCGCCGTCCTACGCCGATCCCCGCTGGGTGCTCAAGCGCAACCTGGCCCGGGCTAGCGAGCTCGGGTTCACCTTCTACGCGCACCCGGAGATCGAGTTCTTCCTGCTCCGGCAGCGGCCCGAGCCGGGGGAGAAGCCGGCGCCGATCGATACCGGCGGCTATTACGACCACACGCCGCACGGCGTCGCCCATGACTTCCGCCGGACGGCGATCACGATGCTGGAGTCGATGGGCATCTCGGTGGAGTACAGCCACCACGAAGGGGCGCCCGGGCAGCAGGAGATCGACCTGCGCTACGCCGACGCGCTCACCACCGCCGACAACATCATGTCGTTCCGGCTGGTGATGAAGGAGGTCGCGATCGAGCAGGGTGTCTACGCGACGTTCATGCCGAAGCCGTTCACCGACCACCCCGGCTCGGGTATGCATACGCACGTGTCGCTGTTCGAGGGCGACAAGAACGCGTTCTACGAGGCGGGCGCGGAATTCCAGCTGTCCAAGACGGGCCGCGCGTTCATCGCCGGGCTGCTCCAGCACGCGCCCGAGATTACCGCCGTCTGCAACCAGTGGGTGAACTCCTACAAGCGACTGTGGGGGGCCGCCGAGAGGACCGCCGCCGCCGGCGGGGAGGCCCCGGCGTACGTGTGCTGGGGGCATAACAACCGTTCGGCCCTGGTCCGGGTGCCGATGTACAAGCCGCATAAGGGCAACTCCACCCGGGTTGAGTTCCGCTCGGTGGATGCCGCATGCAACCCTTACCTCGCCTTCGCGGTGATCCTGGCCGCCGGCCTTAAGGGCATTGAGGGCGACTACGAGCTGCCGCCCGGCGCCGAAGACGACGTGTGGGCGCTGACCTCCGCCGAGCGCCGCGCGCTCGGCATCCGCCCGCTGCCCCAGGACCTGGACCAGGCCATCAGGGTCATGCAGGACAGCGATCTCGTTGCGGAGACGCTGGGGGAGCACGTCTTCGACTTCTTCCTGCGCAACAAGCGCGCGGAGTGGCAGGAGTACCGCCGTCAGGTCACCGAGTACGAGCTAGGCCGCTACCTCCCCATGCTCTGATATTGTGATACAGACGATGCCAGAGTGACTGGAGTCCGCTCGCGCCCCGGTGACAGCCCCCGCCCGGTGGCGGCCCCTGTCCTGCGGCTTTACTCCTCGAAGCGGCCGCCCAGGTACCTGGCCAGGAAGCGCTCGGCCGCGGCGTAGAACTTCAGCCGGTTCTCCGGCTTGGCGAAGCCGTGGCCCTCGTCCGGGAACAGCATGTACTCGTACTCGATCCCGGCTTCCTTGAGCGCCGCGACGATCTGCTCCGACTCGGCCTGCTTGACTCGCGGGTCGTTGGCGCCCTGGGCAATCAGCAGCGGGATGCGGATGTCGCGGGCCCGGGACAACGGCGAGCGCGACCAGAGGAACTCCTGGTCCGTCTCCGGGTTGCCGACCCGCTTGTACAGCGCCGCCGCCATCGGCTTCCAGTACGGCGGGATCGACTCCAGCAGCGTCTGCAGGTTCGACGGGCCCACGATGTCCACCGCGCAGCAGAACACGTCCGGGGTGAACGCCGCACCCACCAGGGCCGCGTAACCACCGTAGGAACCGCCGTAGATCGCGACCTTGGCCGGGTCGGCCCAGCCCTGATCGACCGCGTACTGGACCGCGTCCAGCAGGTCGTCGTGCATCTTGGCGCCCCACTCGCGATCGCCGGCCGCCACGAACGACTTGCCGTAGCCGGTCGAGCCGCGGTAGTTCACCTGGATGCACAGGTAGCCTCGGTTGGCCAGCCATTGCGCCTCGGGATCCCAGCCCCAGACGTCGCGTGCCTGCGGGCCGCCGTGCACGTTGAGCACGGCCGGCAGGCCTGACCGGCCGCCTCCCAGCGACTCCGGCGGGAACGTGACGTATCCGTGGATCGTCAGCCCGTCCCGCGCCTTGAACGAGAACGGCTCCATCTGGGCCAGGTCGTACCGGGAGAGCTCGGGACGGCTGGAGAACAGGAAGCTGCCGGCCCGGCCGGTCCGGTCGTAGGCGTAGTACTGGACCGGACCGGCGTCGTCGGTAAACGCGACCAGCCAGGTCGTGTCGGCTTCGTCGCGGCCTGTCGGCTGAGGGTCGCCCGGGTGCAGCGCGCGGATCGCCTCGAAGTCGGCCTCGACCGACGGGTCGAGCACGTGGTATTCGGTGCGGTCCTTGAGCACCTCGACGATCTGCGGCTCCCTGGTGTCCGGGTGGAGCATCGCGCCCGCCACGTCCGCCTCGGGGTCTTCCAGCAGCACCTGGGCCTCGCCGGTAGCGAGGTCGATCCTGACCAGCCGGCCGGTGTCCGTGCCGATCGAGCTGATGGCTAGCAGGGACCGGCCATCGCCGGTAAACGCGAGCACGTCGCTGGCCGCCACGTCGTCGGCCGGGATGGTGAGCAGCGTCCGCCAGTCGTCGTCCGCGCCGTCCCTGACGAGCACGTCGAACCCGCCGTCGGGCAGCGGGGAGATCGCCCCGCGGACCACCATGTCCTCGTCCGCGAGCCAGCCGGCGTACCCCGGGTTATCGATCAGCTTGGACAGCTCGCCGGACGTCAGCGAGAGCTGGTAGACGTCGTGCAGCTGCGGGTTGTCCCGGTTGATCCCGACCAGTACCTCGTCGCGGTGGCTCTTCCGGGTGGCGATGATCCGCGCCTGGATGCCGTCGAACGGCGTCAGGTCGCGCCGCGCCATCGTCTCCATATCGACGTCGTACAGCCGCCAGTTCTCGTCGCCGCCGGTGTCCTGCAGGTATAGCAAGTGCCTGCCGTCCCGCGCCCAGGCGAACACGCGCACGCCCCGGTCGGTGTCGTCGGTGACCACCTTCGCGCCGTCCCAGTTCACGCCGTCGGCGCCGACCGGCGCGACCCATACGTTGAGCACACCGTCACGGGGCGCGATCCAGGCCAGCTGGCTGCCGTCGGGTGAGATGTGCGGGCTGATGCGCTCGGGGTTGCCGAAAAGCACTTCACGGGGGATGAGATCGACCATGAGCTCATGCCTATCACACGGTCGGCCATGGTATGCGGCGCGGAGCGGGTGCTCAGCCGACGGCGAACCTAGCCGGAGAACCAGCGCGCGGGCGCAGGGCTCGTGTTGTGGTAGATGTGCTTCTTCTCCTGGTATTCCTCCAGGCCAGAGGCGCCGAGCTCACGGCCGATGCCCGACTTGCCGAAGCCGCCCCACTCGGCCTGCGGCAGGTACGGGTGATAGTCGTTAATCCACACCGTGCCGTGGCGCAGCGCGCCGGCCACCCGTTCGGCCTGGCCCGTGTCGGAGGTCCACACCGCGCCGGCCAGGCCGTAGGCGGTGTCGTTGCCGAGCCGGATGGCCTCCTCTTCGGCGCCGAACCGCTCGACGGTCACCACCGGCCCGAACACCTCGTCCTGCACCACCGTCATCTCCCGGCGGCACCCGGCGAACACCGTCGGCCGCAGGAAGAAGCCGCGCGCCAGGTCGGGCACGTCGGGTCGCTTGCCGCCGGCCAGCAGCTCCGCCCCCTCGGACAGCCCCAGCGCGATATACCGCTCGACCTTCGCGCGGTGCGCCTCGGAGATCAGCGGCCCGCATTCGGTGTCCGGATCCAGGCCGTTGCCCAGCCGGATCCGGTCGGCCCGGGCCGCCAGCTCGGCCACGAAGCTGTCGTGCAGCGAGTCCTGCACGATCAGCCGCGCGCCGGCCGAGCACACCTGCCCCGAGTGCAGGAACGCCGCGGTCAGCGCGTTGTCCACCACCGTGTCGAAGTCGGTGCCGTCGAACACGATGTTGGGATTCTTGCCGCCCAGCTCGAGCGCGACCCGCCGCACTCCGTGTGCCGCCGATGCCATGATCTTCTCCCCGGTGGCCAGGCCGCCGGTGAACGAGATCAGGTCCACGCCAGGGTGCGCGACCAGCGCCTGGCCCGCGGTGCCGCCCTGGCCGAGCAGCAGGTTCAGCACGCCAGGCGGGATGTCCGCCTCCTCGAACAGCCCGACCAGGGCTAGCGTCGACAGCGGGGTCAGCTCGCTGGGCTTGATCACGGTCGTGTTGCCCGCGGCCAGGGCGGGCGCGAGCTTCCAGGAGATCTGCAGCAGCGGGTAGTTCCACGGCGCGATGAGCGCGCAGACGCCGGCCGGCTCGTGGACGATGCGGCTCACCACGCCGGGCCTGCCGGGGTCCACCACCCGGCCCGCGTGCTCTCCCGCCATCCCGGCGTAGTAACGGAACACGGCCGTGGTGTCGTCCACGTCGGCGCGCGCCTCGTTCAGCGTCTTGCCGGTGTCCAGGCTCTCGGTGTGCGCCAGCTGCTCGCGGTCCCGCTGCAGCAGGTCGGCGATCTTGCCGAGCAGCGTGGTGCGGTCGGTCACCGTGGACCGGCGCCACGGTCCCTCGTCGAAGGCCTCCCGGGCCGCCGCGACCGCCGCGTCGACGTCGGCGGCGCCGGCCTCGGCCAGGGTGTCCAGTACGGTCGCGTCGTACGGGTTGATGGTCTGCGACGTGCCGCCGTCCGCGGCCTCGGTCCACTTTCCCGCGATGTACAGGTATCTCACGCTCTGCTCCCGTGGCTCGGCTGAAGGTCACTATAGACGCGCAACGGGGCGGCGTTAAGAGCCGGGCGTCCAGCTCACCCGGCGCAGCAGACCGGCCGGGTATCCGTTAGTTTTACTGGGTGGGTGGCTCGCGAACCACGCTGGCAGGGTGGCTAGCGCGGATGGGATTCGCGGATCCGGCGCGGGCCGAGCCCATGCTGCTCGCCGACCTCGGCATGACCGCGGCCGAGCTGAGGACCGACCCGCTGGTGACCGCGATCGCGGCCGCGGCCGACCCCGACCTGGCTTTGGTCGGCCTGGCCAGGTTGTTCGGCGCCACGGCCGGAAAGGATGCCCTGCGCGCCGCGCTCCGGGCCGAGCAGGACTTCCGCGACCGGCTGACAGCGGTGCTCGGGGTCAGCGCGGGCCTGGCCGACCACCTGGCCAGGCACCCGGAGGACGCCGAGATCCTGCGCGGCGTCATCACCCGGCCGGAGGACGCTGAGCTGCGGGCCGAGCTGCTGCGCGCAGTCGGCGCGGACTCCGCCGGCGCGGACTCCGCCGATCCGGACGGGCCGGTGGCCACGGGCCGGGAGCCCACGGCGGCGCTGGCCGCGGCGTACCGGCGCCGGCTGCTGCACCTCACCGCACGCGACCTGACCGGCGCTGCGAGCGTGGACGAGGTGGGCGAGGAACTGGCCGGCATCGCGGCCGCGGTCCTGGAGGCGGCGCTCGCCGTGGCCCGCGCCGAACTGGCGGGCGGCCCCGGCCCCGCCGGAGCCAGCCGGGCGCCCTGCCGCCTGGCCGTGGTGGCCATGGGCAAGTGCGGCGGACGCGAGCTCAACTACGCCAGCGACGTCGACGTGATCTTCGTGGCCGAACCAGTCAAGGACGGGGACGAGACCGCCGCGCTGGCCACCGCGAGCCGCCTCGCCGCCGGGCTGATCGGGGTGTGCGCGCGGTCCACCCCCGAAGGCAGCATTTTCCCGGTCGACCCGAACCTGCGGCCGGAAGGCCGGGCCTGCCCGCTGGTCCGCACGCTGGCCAGCCACCTGGCCTACTACGAGCGCTGGGCCAAGACCTGGGAGTTCCAGGCGCTGCTCAAGGCCAGGCCCGTGGCGGGCGACATGTCGCTCGGCCAGGCCTACGCGGACACCTTCGGCCCGCTGGTCTGGCAGGCGGCCCGCCGCGAGCATTTCGTCGAGGACGTGCAGGCCATGCGGCGCCGGGTGGAGCAATCGCTGCCGGCCAGGCAGGCCGGGCGGGAGCTCAAGCTGGGCCCCGGCGGGCTGCGCGACATCGAGTTCGCCGTCCAGCTGCTGCAGCTGGTGCACGGCCGCACCGACGAGGCGCTGCGCTCGCCGGCCACGCTGCCCGCGCTGGCTGCCCTGGCCGCGGGCGGCTACGTCGGCCGGGCCGACGCCGACGAACTCGGCGCCGCCTACCGGTTCCTGCGCCGCACCGAGCACCTGCTGCAGCTGAACCGGCTCAGCCGCACCCACACCCTGCCCGAGGATCCCGCCGTACTTCGCAGGCTGGGCCGGGCGATGCGGTTCAACGACGGGCCCAACGAGCCCTGGTTCCAGCCCTCGGTGGCCGGTATCCGCTCAGATCCGGCGGCCGAGTTCGACGAGGAGTGGCGCCGCCACGCCCGCCAGGTCAGGCGGTTGCACGAGAAGCTGTTCTACCGGCCGCTGCTGGACGCGGTGGCCAGGCTGCCGTCCGAGGCGGCCCGGCTAACGCCGGCCGAGGCCCGGGCCAGGCTCGAGGCGCTCGGCTACGTCGACCCGGCCGGGGCGCTGCGCCATATCGACGCGCTGACCTCAGGCGTGTCCCGCCGCGCGGCCATCCAGCGCACGCTGCTCCCCGTGCTGCTCGGCTGGTTCGCTGACGCGGCGGAGCCCGACGCGGGCCTGCTGGCATTCCGGCAGGTCAGCGAGGCGCTCGGGTCCTCACCCTGGTACCTGCGGCTGCTCAGGGACGAGACCAAGGCGGCCGAGCGGATGGCGCACGTACTGGCGTCCAGCCGGTACGCGGCGGGCCTGCTGCTGCGCGCGCCCGAGGCGGTCGCCATCTTCGGTAACGACGCCGAGCTGAAGCCCCGGAACCTGACCGGGCTGCGCGCCGAGATGATGGCGGCCATCCAGCGGTACGAGGACGACGCCGAGGCCGCGGTGACCGCGGTACGTTCGGTGCGCCGCCGCGAGCTGCTCCGCACCTCCGCGGCGGATGTGCTGGACGTCACCGGCCCGGCCGGAGCGGCACTCGCCGCGACGGGAGAGGCGCTGACCAGCGTCACCCGCGCGTCGCTGCAGGCCGCCCTGGCGGTAGCGCTGCGGAAGGTCTCCGCCGAGCTGCGCCGTCCGCTGCCGACCAGGCTTGCGGTGATCGCGATGGGCCGTTTCGGCGGGCATGAGTGCGGCTACGGCAGCGACGCCGACCTGCTGTTCGTGCACGACCAGCTGCCCGGGCGGCCGGAGAGGGAAGCGTCAGACGCGGCCCATGCGGTGGCGGCCGAGCTGCGGCGCCTCCTCATGCTGCCGGTGCCCGACCCCGCCCTGATCGTGGACGCCGACCTGCGCCCGGAAGGCCGCCAGGGACCGCTGGTCCGCACCCTGGCCTCCTACCGCGCCTACTACCGGCGCTGGTCCGCGCCCTGGGAGGCGCAGGCGCTGCTGCGCGCCGAGCCGGCCGCGGGCGACGAGGACCTCGGAGCCAGGTTCATCCGGATGATCGCCGAGTTCCGGTACCCGCTGGACGGGATCGCCCCCGCGGCCGTCCGCGAGATCCGCCGGATCAAGGCGCGGATGGAAGCCGAACGCATCCCGCGCGGAGCGGACCGGGCACTGCACGTCAAGCTGGGACCGGGCGGCCTGTCCGACGTCGAGTGGACGGTGCAGCTGCTGCAGCTGCAGCACGCCCACGCAGTGCCGTCGCTGCGCACCACCCGCACCGGCACGGCCATGGACGCCGCGGTGCAGGCCGGCCTGCTGGATGCCGCGGACGCCGCCCAGCTGACCGCGGCGTGGGAGCTGGCCGCCCGGATCAGGAACGCGGTCGTCCTGGTCGGCGGGCGCCCGGGCGATACCCTGCCGGCCAAGCACAGTGAGCTGACCGCGGTGGCCCGCCTGCTCGGCTACCCGCCCGGCGACGCCGCCCAGGCCCTGGAGCAGGACTACCGCCGCGCCGCCCGTCATGCTCGCGCCGCCATGGAGCGCCTCTTCTACGGCTAACCCCGCCCCGCCCGTCCCAGCCCCCGCACCCGAGTCCACGCCCAGGTCCCACCAGCGACTCCAGTCCTCCAAATCCCACCCCCCTCTCCGGTTTCCGGCGATGGGTGGCGCGGATTCAATGAATGTCCCTCTCTGCTGGATAGATCCGTTAGAGAGTGACAATCATCGCATTTCTGGCTGCTAGGCCAGGCGGCCGTTGGCGCGCAGGAGACGGAGGGCGTCGACGGTGAGGAAACCGCGCCAGTCCCGTTCGGCGGCCGGTGACCAGGCCGGCCAGTTGAATGTCCAGCCGCCATCGGCCTTCTGACCCTGGACCAGGTGGTCCAGGTGCGCCTGGACCGTCGCGTCGTCGAACAGGGCACGGGCCAGAGAATCGGGCTCGGGGGCGAAGTCGAGCACGCCGTGCGTCTCGCCGGACGCCTCGGGATCCAGCGTCACCAGTTTCTGCTCCAGGATCAGCGGGCCGACCCGGCCGAACACCTCTCGGGCCCGCTCTCGGTCGGGCACGTGCTGGAGGAAACCGAGCACGCCGAACATCTCGTAGCCCCCGGCGACGGGGGCCAGGCCCTGGCCGGCGCCAAGCTTCCCGATCCTGTTCCACATGACATCGGTGGCGCCGTCGAGCCAGGGGTGGCGGACGCCGCGGGCGTGCAGCGTGCCCGCGATCATGCCGGTGGCGACCAGGGAGGCGGGATGTCCGTCCTCGGGGACCCACCAGGGGGCGTGCGGCCAGCCCGTCAGCGTGGCCTCGACGAAGGCCGCGCCGCCCTCGGCGGGGGCCACCGCCGCGAGCCAGTCACACGCCCCGCGCACCAGGTCCTCGTCCCACGCGCCGGTCTCGTTCATGATGCGCAGTGCCATCTCCGCGGCGGCCGGCTGGCTGCCCGGCGCGCGGCAGTCCGGTTCGAGCGCGTGGCCGAAGCCGCCGTCGGCATTGCGGTAGGCGGCCACCGCGTCCCGCACCGGCGCAGCCGGGCCGTCCTCGAACAGCCGCTGGAAGCGGCGCCGGTCGAGCACCCTGGCGTTGGCGGCGACGAAAACGGCGGCTGCGTTGATGCCTGGAGTGTTCATCGACCCAGGAAATCACGGACCGCCGGGGCCGTATTGAACGAAACGGCCGTCGTCGTGGCATGCTGGCAAGGTGGATGTCCGAGCCCTGCCGGTCGGCTACACCGAGTGGGCCGCGCCCGCCGCGCTGCGGGGCGACGTCGCCTGCCTGTGGGCGCAGGTCAACGATTCCAGTGCCGAACGGGCTGGGCTCGTGCTGCCCGACGGGTGCACCGACCTGGTCTGGGAGCAGGGCCGGGGCGCGTACGTGGCCGGGCCCGACACCGGGCCGGTGGCTACCACGATGGCGGCTGGCACGATCGTCCTCGGCGTCCGCTTCCGGCCTTCGGCAGGCGGTCCCGCACTCGGGATCCCGCTCAGCGAACTCCGCGACCAGCGTGTCGGCCTGGCCGACGTGCGGCCGGTCGGCGCCAGGCGGCTATCCGCAGCGCTCGACCCCGAGGTATCCGCGAGCCGGCTGCTGGACGTGACGGCCGCGCTGGTTGCTGACGGCACGCCGGACCCTGCCGTGACCTGGGCGGCCCGCCTGCTGCGCGACCCCGCCGTCCGGGCCGAGGATGTCGCGGCCGAGGTCGGGCTCAGCCTGCGCCAGCTGCGCCGCCGCTGCCAGGCCGCGATTGGCTATGGCCCGAAGACGCTGCAACGGGTGCTGCGGTTCCGCCGGTTCGTTTCGCGTGTCGACGCCCGGCCGGATGTCCTTGACCTGGCCGCGATCGCAGCCGAGGCAGGCTACGCCGATCAGGCCCACCTGACCAGGGAATGCGGCAAGCTCGCAGGGCTGACCCCGGCCGCCCTGGCCCGGCAGCGGGTGGCCTGAGCGAACGCGCGGCCTGGTCCGGCTAGCCCATGAGCGCTCTTGCGCGCCCCGGCCGCACAGCTAGCTCGCGGGGCAGACCTGCTGGAACGGCTGGCTCCCAGCGTAGCCAGCCCACCGCTGACGGCCGGCCCGGCCGCGTCCGCCGCCGACAGCGGGGCGCCGCGCAGGTCGTCACGGCCGCTCCTCGCCATCCGCAGCCGTAACACCCCAAGACGGGCGCAGCCTAGCAGGCGGCTGCTTCCGGGCGGGATTATCCCGCGTTGTGTCCGCATCGTGCCATGGCTGGCCACGGGGGCCGCTGAGTGAGAAAATAGCGGTATGGCTGATGAGGCAGGCAACCCGGGCAGGCAGTTCGCTGCGGCGTGGCAGGCCGCCGCGGCCGCGCTAGGGGAGTGGCGGCAGCAAGTATCGACGGCGACCTCCGAGGCGCTCGACAAGCTAGATCCTGCGATCCGCGCCGCGGTCGAGGCCGGGCGCTCCGCGCTATCTGGGGACTGGCACGCGTGCCGGTGCCAGTGCGGCACGGCGCACCCGGATGACCAGGGCGTGTGCGACGGCAGGGCCGTGCTGACCCGGCGGGTGGGCCCGGCGGACGTGCGGCTGTGCGCGCCGTGCGCCGTCGCTCAGGGTGTCGCGGAGATGCCGCACTAAACGGCGCGTCCTGGACGTATCAGGCAAAGCCGTACGGGCTCCGTATAGGCAGGATCAGCCGACACGGGGACCCCTACGGGGAGTGAGCCACGCGCACGGGGCGCGTCATGGCAGCTTGAGGTTCTTTCTGGGTCCCCCAGATCCAGGAGGCCTGAATGCTGGAACCGCAAAGCCCGGCGCTTTTCGTACTGCTGATAGCGACATTCGGCGTGCTGATGTGGCGGATGCTGGTCACCCGTCGTGCCGCCTTCCGCGTCTTCGCCGCGTGCCTGGCGTTCGTGCCCGCCATGGTGTTCGGCGTGCTGGCCGTCAACAAGTACTACGGCTACTACCAGACCTGGGGCGCGATGACGGCGGACCTGACCCAGCAGGGCGCCAGCGCCGCGTCCGGGGTGCCCGACGTCAAGCTCGCCGCCGACTCGCGGTCCGGCACGCTCGACGGGAGCCGGAGCTACCTGAAGACGGCGCAGCGGCGGGGATACCTGATGCGGCTGACCGTGACCGGGCCGCGCAGCCACCTGAGCCGGCAGGTGTACGTCTACCTGCCGCCGCAGTACTTCCGGCCGGCCTACCGGGCTTACCGGTTTCCGGCGATCGAGCTCATCCACGGCCAGCCCGGGGTGCCGCAGGACTGGATCACCGTGGTCGGCGTAACGCACGCCTACGACCGCCTGCTGGCGGACAAGCTCGCCCAGCCCGCCGTCTTGGTCATGCCCGACGCGAACGGCGGCGACAGGATCTCGCTGCAGTGCCTGAACCAGGTGGGCGGCCCGCAGGACCTGACCTATCTGGCGGTGGACCTGCCCGGGCAGATCGCGCGCCTGCTGCGGGTGGCGCCGCCGGGTCGTGCCTGGGGCGTAGCCGGCTACTCGGAGGGCGGGTTCTGTGCCGCGAACATGGCCCTGCGCTTCCCGCACCGCTACGGGTTCGCGGGCGTGCTCAGTGGCTACTTCGTGCCGATGGACAACCAGCTGGCCGGGTCGGGCCGTGCGGTCAGCCCGTTCGGCGGCAATGACCGGCTGCGAGAGCAGAACACGCCGTTTGACGAACTGCTGAACCTGCCCTCGACTACGGTCCTCCCGCGATTCTGGCTGGGCGCAGGGGCGGCCGACCGCCAAGCCGTTGCCGACACGGAGCGTTTCTGGCAGGAACTACGGCCGCGGCAGCCGGATGCTCCGCTGACGCTTAACCCGGGAAGCGGGCACACCATGATCACGTGGCGGGCCCAGGTCCCGTCGATGCTCAGCTGGATGACCCCGCGCCTGGCCCTGGCGGCACGCCAGCCCGTCGTGCGGCCGGCCAAGACCGCCACCCTGGCGGACGGCAGCCGGGTGGCTGGCTAGCCGGTTGCGGGCTTCTCATCGGCGACCGCCTGGCGGTAGAGCTGCTCGACCTCCGGGCCCAGGTAAGAGCTGTACGAGATGGCCTCGGTGCTGCCGCCCTCCTGGTAGCCGCCGAGCACCCCCACGATGGTGCCGGTGAGCGTCCGCGGGTCGAAGTGCGTGACCCACGGGCTGCCGCTGGTGCCGCCGGTGAACCCGTCACAGTCGAACCGCAGCTGGGACTGGCTCTGCCGGGACGTCTGGCTGACGCAGGTCACCGGGGCATCCTGGCTGGCCGGATAGCCGGTGACCCTTACCAGGTTCATGTACCCGGGGTTGATGCCCAGCTGGTTCGCGCCGAGCACCTCCTCGATGTTCTTGCCGTCGTGCGGCTTGAGCACGATGAAGCCGACGTCATAGTCGGGATCGGAGGAGTTCTCCCACTGCGGGGCCACCAGCAGCTTGGCCGGGATCCACACGCCGAAGGGTTCCCGGCCGTCCCGGTAGCCGGGGATGAACACGATGTCCTGGCGGTAGCCGCCGTTCTTCCCGCCGTTGATGCAGTGCGCCGCGGTGATCAGCAGGTCCCGGCCGGGGCTCGCCACCACGCTCGCGGTGCAGAAGTGGTCACCGTCGGCGTCGTGCTCGAAGAGCGCCCCCACGCGCAGGCTCAGCCGGGCCAGGTGCGCGGCCTTCCCCTGTTCGGTCCGGCTCTGGTAATCCAGCCCCCGGGACGGGTCGGCGGCCAGCAGCCTGGCCTCGGTCCAGTAGCTGGCCAGTTCGCTAGCCGTCGCGGCGGGATGGCTCACCGCCGGTGTCGAGGCGCAGCCGCCGGCCGCGGCCACGACCACCGCAGCGGCCAGCGTGCGAAGCTTCATGCAGGCCCTCATGTGCCGTCTTGCTAACCCGCGCCAGGCGCGTGCCGTCGAGGGGTTTCTACCCCGCTGCGGGCTCGGCGATCATCGCCGTGCCGATGGCGCGGAAGCCGATCCTGGCGTAGATCCGGGCCACCGCGTGGTCGCTGGCCGACAGGAAGACCGTGTCCACGCCACGGTCCAGCGCATCCCGGGCCAGCAACGCCGTGATGGCGGCGCCGAGCCCGCGGCGTCGGGAAGACGGCAGCACGCCTACGCCGGTGATCTCGGCGATGCCGTCCACGGCCTGGCAGCTCCCGGCCGCGAGCGGCCCGTCCGGCCCGAACGCCGCGGCCAGCACCGAATGACCGGACCTGAGCCGTTCCCGCAGCATCTCGATCGTGCCGCCGTCGTGGTCCGCGGCGATCTTGTCGCGTTCGGCCGGGCCGGCTTCCCCGGCCGCAGTGCCGGGATGCCCGAACGCGACCGCGGGTACGGCCCAGATCCGGTCGAGCTCGGGATCCTCGGGAGCGACCACGCGCACGGCGATGCCGGCCGGGCGCGTTGGTACCTGCGGCGGCGCGGACAGCACCATCAGCGGGTGCGTCTGGACCTTCAGGCCCGCCTCGGCGGCCGCCGCCGCCATTTCCGGCGCGGTCTGCTCGATCCATTCGAAGGACTCGGGGATGACCAGCTCGCGCTGCCGGGCGCGGACGGCACGGACGTCGGCGACGGTGATGCGCGGCCTCGGGCCGCGCCCGGGCCGGGCGTAATACGGCCAGCCCGGGCCGACGGGAACGAAGAGCACGAGCGGCCCGTGCGCGTGGGCTCGGGCCCGGCGCCGGGGGACGGTGTCGCAGAACGCGTCAATCCGCTCAATGACCTCGTATGTTCTCACAGCAGTACTTACCCTAAGGTCCCGGGCGCCCCAGACCAACCGTGTTTACCCGCGAAAATCTGGATGCGGAACCCGGACTCGGCCAGGCCTACCTCACCCTGGCCCCGGTCGGCTGACCAGGCTGCTTAGAACCACGCTGCCTAGAGCCACGCCGCCTCGTCACCGCCGTACCGGCTGAGCGATCGCGGCCAGGCCAGCGCATCGTCGTCGAGCCGTCCAGGCGGCCGCACGGTGGTCACCGGCCCGGCGGCGCTATCCAGCGTGGTCAGCCACGTCTGATCGTCGTCTGCACCGGGCAGGGCGACCGCGGTTGCTGCTCTGGGCAGGCCAAGCAGCCAGTGCGCCGTCCGGGCCAGGGCCAGCCCGCGGAAGTGCGTGCCGCCGCGGGCCGACTGCCGGGCCAGTGCCTGCAGCGCGGCCGCCGCGCAGAGGTAACCGGTGCCGTGGTCGAGCAGCTGGCACGGCAGCGCACCGGGCCGCTCGCCGTCCGGGGATTCGGCCATAGCGATCCCGGACGCCGCCTGCACGATGCTGTCGAACCCCCGCCGGTCACCCCACGGCCCGTGGCTGCCCCACGCCGACAGGCTCACCACCACCAGGCCGGGATGCCGCTCGGCCAGGATCTGCGGGCTCAGCCCGAACCGGTCCAGCGCGTGCGGCCGGTACCCGTGCACCAGCACGTCGGCGCCGGAGAGCAGCTCGTCCAGCCGGGCCCGGCCGCCAGCCGTGCCGAAGTCGAGCAGCGCGCTGCGCTTGGCGAGCAGGCCGTCATACGTCTGCATGGTCAGCTCCGGCCGGTCCGGCGGATCCAGCCGGAGTACGTCCGCGCCGAGCGCGCCGAGGTACCTGGTCGCCACCGGGCCGGCGATGACGCGGGTGAGGTCGAGCACCCGGATGCCCGAGGCGGGCAGCGCCCCGGCCGGCCGCCAGCGCGGCGGCGCACCGGCGATCGACGCGGCTTCCACCAGCGGCGTCGCGGCCACCGCCTGGCCCGGCGGCTCCGCCCGCCAGCTGGCCTCGTCGCGGACGGCGGCCGCAACCCCGCCCGCGCCGGTCACCAGATCCTCGGCCTCCCGGGCGCCCAGCTCCGCGATCGCCGCCGCCACCGGCGCCGGGTCGTCCTCCGCGTCGCCGGCGCAGCCGAGGGCCCGCAGCAGTGCCTCGCGATGCCAGGGGTAGTTCCCGTGCGTGCGCACCCAGCCGTCGGCCGCGCGCCAGAACCGGGACAGCGGCGCGAAGCCAGGCCCAGCCCGGTCGCCGCCGATCCGCAGGAATGCCTCGCTGCGGAAGGCCGCCGCGACGTGCCCGCGGTCCAGCCAAGCGACCGGTGACCCGCGGGATCCGCAGTCCCCGCCGCGCTGGGCGTGCAAGGCCGCGGCGGCCAGCAGCGCGGTACCGGCGCAGGCGATGGCCACGTCCTCAGCCGGCAGCCGGGACGGCAGGTGGCCCGGGGTGCCGCTGACCCACAGCACCTCGAGCCCGGCCGGCAGCCGGACGTCGGCGGCCTCGCCGGAATCCGCGCTCAGGGCCGCCCAGGTCTCGGCCAGCAGGCCCGGCCACAACTGGTTCGTCACCGGCTCATTCAGCCGCACGACTACGCTCCCTTCCGCACGATGACGTGCAGCAGCGCCGCCACCCGCCGGTACGGGTCGGTGCGCCCGGCCCGTTCCTCGCAGTCAAGCAGCGCCGCCAGGTCCGGCGGCGGCTCGGCGTCGCTGGGCGCGGTGTCGGTGAAGACCCGGACCCCGTACCAGGCGGTCACCTGCAGCCCGTGGCCGGCCAGCCGGCCGGTCAGGTCGTCGAGCCGGTCCGCGCGGGCGCTGACCCCGATCCGGTTCTCGTACCGGTCCGAGCCGAACGCCGAACGGCACGCCGCCCACTCGCCGGACAGTCCAGGCCGCATGGCCAGAGCGTCGCCGTTGCGCACCAGCAGCGACACCATTCCGCCTGGTGCCGTCAGCGCCGCGATGGCCCGCAGCACCGGCGCGGGGTCGGCCAGGTACATCAGCACGCCGTGGCAGAGCACGACGGGGAAGCGTGCGGCCCGGGCTCGTTCGGCATAATCCTCGATCAGGCCCTGCTCGGCGCGCACCCGGCCGCGGACCCCGGCCGGCTCGGCGGCCAAGTCCCGCCCGAACCGGGCCAGCAGGTCGGCCGAGGCGTCCACCCCGGTCACGTCATACCCGCGGCGGGCCAGCCGGAGGGCCTGAGTCCCCTGCCCGCAGCCGAGATCGATGACCCGAACGGGCGGGGCCGGGAGCTCGCGCTCCAGCTGCCTCGCCACCAGGTCCTGGCGCACCACGTCCCGCAGCTTGCCCAGCCGGGCCTGCCAGGTGCGCTCCCCGCCGGTGAACGCGGTGCTCATCGGGCCGGCCCCGAAGGCTCCAGTTCCCTTTGCATGAGCAGGGTGTCGATCCAGCGCCCGTGCTTGCGGCCGACGCCGGACAGCAGGCCCGCCTGGGTGAAGCCGAACCGCCGGTGCAGCGCGGCCGACGCGTCGCTGCCGGTGTCGGCGATGACCGCGATGACCTGCCGCGCGCCCGCCGCCGCGCACCCGGCCAGCAGCGAGCCGAGCAGGGCGCTGCCGATCCCGCGGCCGGTGCAGCCGGGGGCGAGGAACACGCTGTCCTCGACCGTGTGCCGGTAGGCGGCCTTGGGCCGCCACGCGCTGGCGTAGGCGTAGCCGCACACCGACCCGTCCGCCTCGGCCACCAGGAAGGGCAGGTTCCGCACGCCCCGGTCAGCGAGCCGCTGCCGCCACTGGCCGGCGGTCGGCGCGACCTCCTCGAACGTCGCCACGCTGGTCGTGACGTAGTGCGCGAAGATCGCGGCGACCCGTTCGGCATCCGCGGGGACGGCCGCGCGGACGACTGGTTGTGGTTCGGCCGGCATAGTTCCCCGTTCCGTCGTTACGCCGGTAAGCATTCTCGCCGCTCGCCCCGGCCCAGGCAAAGGATTACGCCGCGCCAGACGCCCGGGGTCGATCGTATATTCGACATGAGGGGAGTGCGGGTGTACCCTGTACCCATGGTGACCACGCAGCCTGAGCTGCCCCGGGCCGGGTACGAGTCACGTCCCGGCCGGCTCGCGGTGGTCGTCGCCAGCCTAGCCGACCTCCGAGGACCTGCCGAGGGCACCGTCGAGCTGCCGATCTGGCTGTTCTGGAGCAGCCCCGATCACACGTTCGACCTGGGCGACCCGGACATGCGCCGCTGGCTCTACCAGACCGTGCTCCGGGAAGCGAGCCGCCTGGAGGATCTCACCGCCTACCTGGACGGTGACACGCTGGTTGCCCTGTGGCCCGGCCTGTACCTGCCCAAGGGTGTCCGGCAGGCGTGGGAGGACCAGCACCCGGCCCTGCGGGCCGCGGCCGCTGCGTCCCGCAGCGCCGCCTGATGCCGCTCAGCGCGTTCCACGGCCAGGTAGCCGCCATCGCGCTGCGCGCCGCCGCTCCGCACGGATTCGCCCTCGGCGGCGGCAACGCCCTGATCGCCCACGGGGTCATCGACCGGTTCACCCAGGACGTCGACGTCTTCAGCGACGAAGAGGGCGGCGTGGCGGCCGCCGCGGACGCGGTGGAGGCCGCGCTGCGCGAGGCGGGGTTCGGAACCGAGCGCCGGGACAAGGCCGGCGGCCTCGGCGACATCTTCTACGGCCTAGGCGACGGCATGGCCGAGTGGATCATCACCGCCCCGGGCGGGGAACAGATGATGCTGCAGATGGCCTACTTCGACCGGGCCCGGCGCCCGGTGATCATGGAGTTCGGTCCCGTTCTCGACCTGGAGGACGTCGTCGGCGGCAAGGTGTGCGCGCTGGCCGGCCGGGTCGAGCCGCGTGATTACGTCGACACCGCGGCCGCGCTCGAGCGCTATACCGTGGAGCAGATCATCGGCTTCGCCCGGCGGCTGGATCCGGGACTGACCGACCGGGACGTCGCCGAGGCCGTGGAGCGGCTGGACCAGTGGGGCGACGGGGTGTTCGCCTCGTTCGGCCTCGGCCCCGCGGACATCGCCGAGTTGCGCGCCCGGTTCGCCGCCTGGCCCCGGTCCTGACCTAGTTCGGGCTGCCCGATGCAGGGCATGCTGCTGTTAGCGGCATCTGGAGGTGATGGTCCATGACCGGCGAGATGATCGGTGACCTGCTCAGGCCCCTCATCGGTAAGTCCGGCACGATCTTCATGGTCGTCAGCAGGAGCGGCCAGATCGGGTTCACCGCCGATCACAACAAGAGGCTGACCGGCGTGGAGGTCCTCCAGGACGGCCTGGTCCGGCTGGTCCGCGAGACCGGGTGGGCCGTGATCGACCCCGCCGAGATCGTGGCCGTGGTCTGGAACGACGACACGGAAAGCTCGCCCGGCCAGTTCCTGTGAGCGCTGATCCCGTCCGGTGGCCGCTGCCCCGGCGGCCGCGGTGCTGATGATGCCAGCGGGGCAGCTGGCGCATCGGCAGCGCACAATCCGCCGCGCCAGCCCGGCAACCTCCGCCATCGAAGATCTGCCATCCCGGCCATGTACTGGAATCGATGTTGTATTCGAGTCAATATCGGACTATCATGTTAGGAGCGAAACCTTGTTTTCAGCGGAGGTGATGGCGGGTGGCTGGCAGACGGCGGTCCTGCGACGGGCCCGACCTGGTGCTCTCCGAGCGGCAGCAGCGGATCCTGGATTTCATCCAGGCGTATGCGGAACGTCACGGGGTTTCCCCGAGCTTCAGGGAAATCGGCGATGCGGTCGGGCTGAGGGCCATCTCCGCCGTGAAGTACCAGGTCGAACAGTTGCAGGAGAAAGGTTGCCTCGCTCGGCGTGACCGGATACCGCGCACGATCGTGGCGAAGCCCCGGCGTCTGCGGAGCATCGCGCTGGGGCCGGGTGAGCTCGGGGAGGCGGCGGACAGCGGCTCGGCGGACATGGTCAGCATGCCGTTGTACGAGTCGGTCGCGGCCGGAGAGCCGGTGGACGCCAATCCTGACGCCGTGGGCACGATCCAGCTCCCTCGGGACATGGTTGGTTCCGGCAACGTGTTCGCGGTCAGGGTGACGGGCGACTCCATGGTCGACGTGAACATTTTCGACGGTGACTGCGTGGTGGTCCGCCAGCAGAACGATGCGGTCAACGGTGACATCGTGGCGGCGCTAATCGAGGACAGGAGCACGGTCAAGACGTTCCTGCGGACCGCCGACCACGTTTGGCTGATGCCGGAAAACCCCAGCTACGAGCCGATCTTGGGGGATGGCTGCCGGATCATGGGCAAGGTGGTGGCCACGCTTCACAGCCGCCGGGACCGGCGCTGACAACTGATCTCGCCCGGTTACAGACCCGCCATCCTGACGACGGGGTGTGCCCCGCCGGACCACCTGGCCGCCCAGGCAGCATCACAGTCATCGGCGGGACACTCATACCATCCTTTACGCCAGCCCCGGCCGGCGGCACCCGTCCTATGCGGCATGGATGGCTGCCCGCAGGCCGGACAGGGCACGGTGAGGGCTTCTACGGGCCGCCACGATGACTGAGCTGCGGCATACTGCCTGACCAGCACCGCCCGCATCTCCCCGATGCTGATCTTGGTCGCGTCCAGCTCGCTGCTGACGACGCCGAGATGGGCGCGGAGTTTGTCAAGGTACTGCTCGAGCCGCTGCTTCTCGAATTGCGACGGGTGCCAGGTGAGCTGGAGCTGATTGACCTCGTACTGCTCTAGCTCACCCTCGGCTTCCGCGATCCGACGCCGGAACTTCGCTACGTCGCTTTCCAGGCGGTCGCGCTTGTCGTTCAGCTCACGGAAGCTGACGGTCAGCTTGTCGATAGTCCCGGGCAATTCCAGCGGTCCAGATCCCGTCGGTCCGGGTTCCGGCGCGCGCTGGGCGACGCGCTCGCCATCGCCGCCAGACCGGGACATTGGCCAACCTTAGCGCCCGAACGGCTCCGTGGACCGCCTGCCGCGCCGACGGATTCAGCCTGGGGGCTGGGCTAGGGCCCGGCTCGGCTAGCGGTCAGACGTCGTAGTACAGCTCGAACTCGTGCGGGTGCGGGCGCAGCCTGAGCTCGTCGAGCTCTGCGGTCCGCTTGTAGTCCAGCCAGGTCTCGATCACGTCCTCGGTAAACACGCCGCCCTCAGTGAGGAAGGCATGGTCGGCCTCCAGGGTGTCGAGCACCACGTCCAGCGAGCCGGGCACCTGCGGGATGGCCGCCGCCTCGTCCGGCGGCAGCTCGTACAGGTCCTTGTCCACCGGCTCCGGCGGCTCGATCTTGTTCTTGATCCCGTCCAGGCCCGCCATCAGCATCGCGGCGAAGGCGAGGTAGGGGTTGGCGGACGGGTCGGGGACGCGGAACTCGACCCGCTTGGCCTTCGGGTTGGTGCCGGTGATCGGGATCCGGGCGCAGGCCGAGCGGTTGCGCTGCGAGTAGACCAGATTGACCGGCGCCTCGTAGCCGGGCACGAGACGGTGGTAAGAGTTCGCCGTCGGGTTGGTGAACGCCAGCAGCGCAGGCGCGTGCTTGAGCAGCCCGCCGATGTAGTACCGGCCGGTGTCGGACAGGCCCGCGTAGCCGACCTCGTCGTAGAACAGCGGCGAGCCGTCCTTCCAGATCGACTGGTGGCAGTGCATCCCGTTGCCGTTGTCACCGAACAGCGGCTTGGGCATGAACGTCACCGTCTTGCCCGCCGCCCGGGCGGTGTTCTTGATGACGTACTTGTAGAGCATCAGCTTGTCGGCCATCGACAGCAGCGGGCTGAACCTGATGTCGATCTCTGCCTGGCCGGCCGTGCCCACCTCGTGGTGCTGCATCTCGACCTCGACGCCGCACGCGATCAGGTTGCGGACCATCTCCGAGCGCAGGTCGGTGTAGTGGTCCATCGGCGGCACCGGGAAATAACCGCCCTTGTACCTGGGCTTGTAGGCGAGGTTGTGACCTTCCTCGTCCTTGCCGGTGTTCCACGCACCCTCGAGAGAATCGATGTGGTAGTAGCCCTCGTTCGCCGACGTCGAGAAGCGGGCCGAGTCGAAGATGTAGAACTCGGCCTCCGGGCCGAAGAACGCCGTGTCGCCGATCCCCGTGCCGCGCAGGTAGTCCTCGGCCTTGCGGGCGATGTTCCGCGGGTCCCTGGTGTAGGGCGCGCCGGTCAGCGGGTCGTGCACGAAGAAGGTGAGGTTCAGGGTCTTGTGCGTCCGGAACGGGTCGAGCACCGCGGTCGACGGGTCAGGCAGCAGCTGCATGTCGGATTCGTGAATCTGCTGGAAACCGCGGATCGACGAGCCGTCGAACATGAGGCCGTCGGTGAAGATACCTTCACCAAACGACGCCGCGGGCACGGTGAAGTGCTGCATCGTTCCGGGCAGGTCGCAGAACCTGACGTCGATGAACTCCACGTTTTCCTCTGCGATGAAGCGGAGGATCTCCTCAGCACTGCTGAACATCAACCCCTCCTGGGTCTCCAGGGCACGCATTCGGTTCTCAAGGCACGCGAGTAGGACGTTAGCCGCCGGCAATTTCCGTGCCGTGTCTGATGTGTTTCACGGATGTTACGCGTCGGCGGCCGAGGTCAGGGCTCCTATTATGACCCGTTGCTGGTCATCTGGCCCAGAACGGATACCGTGGTGTCGTGGCCAAGAAACCCCGTAGCCGGCGCGGTGCGGGCCCGGCCCCGGCCAGTCGGGCTCCCGCTGGCGCCCCGGCGAGCACCGCGCAGCTAACCGCCCCGCCGGCCAAAGCCAAGGCGTATTACCCGGGCGAGGGGTTCGGCCTGCCTGAGCATGGCCCGGGCAGTGTGGCCGGCATGCCCCGCCGGCTGCTGGCGCTGCTCATCGACTGGCTGCTCAGTATGCTCGTCGCGTACTGGCTGACCCACTCGCAGTTCTGGACCATCGCCGTCTTCGCGGTGGAGGTCTACGTGCTCACCGCGACGACGGGATTCACCGTCGGGAAGCGGATCGCCGGCATCAGGACGATACGGACCGGCGGCGGCCTGGTCGGATTCTGGTGGGCGCTAGTCCGTACGGCGATCCTGCTCACCGTGGTGCCGCCGCTGCTGACCGACCGCGACCTGCGCGGCCTGCATGACCGCGCGGCGGACACCATCGTCATCCGGATATAGGCGGCAGCCTCCTGCTGGTCCCGCTCAGCGGGCCTTCGGCCTGGGCATCTTGGGCTGCCTGATGTTCTTCGGGATGGGGCCCTTCGGTGCCTGCAGAGAGGGCTGCAGGGCCTTGAGCCGGTGGTTGATGTCACTGATCGCGGCCGGCTTGAGGTTGCGCGGCAACCGCATGATCTTGCGCTGCAGCTTGCTGACCGGGACCTGCCCCTCGCCGTTCCCGACCTGGAACTCGAAGATCGGCACTTCGTAGGCCACGCGGGCGACCCGCTTCTTCTCCGCCGCCATCAGGCTGGCCAGCCGGTTGGGCGAGCCCTCGCCGACCAGGACGACACCAGGCCTGCCCACGGTCCGGTGCACCACGTCCATGTTCCGGTTGGCGCTGACCGCCGGGGTCACCGTCCAGTTGCCGCGCATGTTCTGCAGCACGGCGGCCGCGGCGCCCGGCTGTCCCTCGATGGCCGCGTACTGCGCGGCCTGCGCGTACCGGCCGAACAAGATCATCGCCACCAGCACGCCGAGCAGCACGCCCAAGGGGATGAGGAGCGCAGGCAGCCCGGCGAGCAGCCCGACGATCACCAGGATCACCAGGACGCCGAGACCGCTGCCGACGATGATCGGGATCGCCTTCGGGTCGGACTTACGTATCAGCCCGGCGACCATGCGCATCTGCTTCAGCCGTCCGGCGTTCGCCAGGTCCTCGGCCGTCTCCCTCGTGAGAGCCGGGTCAGCGGCCCCCGCCTTCCTTGACATGCGTGCCATGCTCCGCAGCATACGGTTAAGCCGCCCCGGACAGAAACCGCCAGGCTTCGGTGAATTCCGCGCTAGCCCAAACTGGCCCGGTTACCCGCGAATCCGGCAGCCCGCGAAGATTCACCGATTGCCATCGCGGCCCGGGCGCCTATGGTGGGAGAAACGCCCGGATGGATCGGGCGGTGCCGTCTGCCTCACAGGAAAGATGCCATGAGACTGCGGCCGCGCCGGCGGAACCTTGTCGTGTGGAGTTCGACCGCGGCCCCGGCCCGCCGGTCCTGGACCGTAAGGGACCGCAGAGGCGCGCGGCCCGCACGCCTCAGGCGGATCCGCTGGCGGCTCCGTACCGGCGCTCTTCTCATGGTCCTCGGTACGCTGTGGCTCGCCCGCACGGCGCGGGTCCGCTGGGAGCCGGTGTCCCTGCTGGCCGGATTCCTGATCGCGGTGACCGGTTTCCTGCTTCCCGCCGGAGGCGGCGTCTTCATGCTCGGCGTCCTCGTCCTCATCGCCACCCTGCTCAAGGGGATAAACGCGCAAGAGCGCCGACGCCACCCGGCCCGCTGAGCCGGCCCGGCGGCCGCTGCCCCGGCTATTCATACGGCGTGGATGTCCCAGCCACGTCGTAGTAATAGGACGACGCGCTAGGGGCGGTTGTCTTGTGGTGATGCGGCTGGTACAGGAACGTCCTCCTGGTGCGGTAGTACGGGCTTGGTGTCCCAAACGCAGAAGGAGGACGTTCTGATGGGTAAGGGTAGCGGCATGACCCGGGGGGATGCGCGGCGGAATGCGCGGCGGGAGCGGCTGCGGGAGCTGCTGCCGCGCGATGGCGCGGTGATCGGGATCGACCTGGGGGATCAGAAGCAGGCGCTGGCGGCGGCCGATCATGATGTGCGGGTGCTGGCGCGCCGGACGGTGCGGGTGCCGGCGTTCCGGCTGGGTGAGGCGCTGGACTGGGCGGTGGCGCAGGCCCGGGTGAAGGGGTTCGCGCACGTGGCGGTGGCGTGCGAGCCGACGGGGGCGCGGTGGATGCAGGTGCAGCGGCTGTGCGCGGAGCGGGGGCTGCCGCTGGTGTGCGTCCAGCCGCTGGTGAGCCATATCGCGCGGGAGCAGCAGGATTACACGCCGCACAAGGCTGATGAGTCTGATTGCGTGCTGATCGCCCGGCTGGCGGCCGAGCTGCACTGTTATGTGCCGGAGGAGCTGGATGAGACCTGGGCGCACCTGCGGCACCTGGGGCGGCGGCGGGCGCAGCTGGTCACCGCGGCGACGGCGTCGGCGGCCCGGGTGCGGGATTTCTTGTCGGTGGCCTGGCCGGTGGTGCCGGGGGCGTGCGCGGAGCCGTTTAAGTCGGTGACCTGGCTGGCGGCGGTGCAGGTGACGGCGGGCCGGTGCGGCGGGCGGCCGGAGAAGCTGGCCGCGGCCGGGCTGGGCGAGTTCACCGCCGCGGTCCGCGCGGCGGTGGGCGGCTGGGGTGGCAAGCGGGTCAGCGGCCGGGTGGCCCGGGCGGTGTTCGCCGCGCTGGCCGATGCCGAGGGCGCGGTGATCTGGTCCCGCCGGGGCCTGTTCCGCCGCATCGCCGACGAGCTGGGCGACCTGGCCCGGATCCGGGCCCAGCTGCGGGCGGTGGAGGCGGACATGGCCGCGGTGCTGGGCGAGCTGGGCCTGTCCCGGCTGGGCGACATCCCCGGGCTGACCGCGGTGGGCGCGGCGGCGATCTTGGCCGAGACCGGCGACCCGCGCCGTTATGACAGCTCCTCCTCGCTGGTCAAGCATGCCGGGCTGTCCCCGGCCGGGAACGCCTCGGGCGCTTTTGAGGGCCAGGCGCGCATCTCCCGCCGCGGCCGGCCCGGGCTGCGGCTGGCGGCCTGGCGCGCGGTCTGGCCGATGCTGGTGCACAACCCGGTCCTGGCCGCCAAGTACGCCGCGCTGGCCGGAACCGCCGCGGCCGATGAGCCGGCCCGGCCCGCCGGCCCGCGGCGCGGCGCGGCGGCCGCGGCCCGCGCCCGGCGCGCGAAAGCCCGGGTGGCCTGCGCCGCCTCGCTGCTGCGCTGGATCTACTGCCTGGTCGTCCACGGCACCAGCTGGGACCCCGCCGTCGCCGCCGGCCTCGCCTGCCAGCCGGAGGCCGCCTGACCAGCGGCGGCGCCCCGCGCCGCTCACCGGCGCCCTAGACCATCCTCCCTGATGAGAGGGGGGACAGCGAGCCCGTCATGTCGTTGAGGACCACCTCGGCTGGAACCCTGGGCAGCTGTCCCCGGGCCGCCGGGGCCTTCTCACCAGCCCGGTTGAACGCTGTCGGGGCAGGCCCGCCCGCACCCGCGGGCGGGCCGAGCCCGCTTGCACTACGTAGGGCGAGAAGACCCCGGCCACGGGCACCCGCACCGCCCCGGCACCAGCATCCCGCCAGGGCGGCACTCCGCCATGCCCGCACCCGGCAACCCCGCCGCCACCGGCCCCACCCTCAGCGATAATCCCAGCTCACAGACCCGCCACAGCATCACCGGAAACGCTTGACACACCGCCTCTTACGCTGGTTCCAGCTACATGAATGGGACATCCACATCGAACGCCGCGGTACGGATGATGCCAGCGGGGCCCGAAGGCGACCGTTCGGCGCTTCGTCAGATACGGTCGGCCCGTTGTTCGATGGCCTGGGCGTACAGCCGCCCGGCCCGGTAGGAGGAGCGGACCAGCGGGCCGGACATCACCCCGGCGAACCCGAGTCCCTCCGCCTCCTCGCGCAGTTCCGCGAACTCCTCCGGCTTGACCCAGCGTTCCACCGGGTGGTGCCGCGGCGTCGGCCGGAGGTACTGGGTGATGGTCAGCAGGTCGCACCCGACCTCGCGCAGGTCCTGCATGGCCTCGGTGACCTCGTGCCGCTCCTCGCCCAGCCCGAGGATCAGGTTGGACTTGGTGACCAGCCCGGCCTCGCGGGCCGCCTGGAGCACGTCGAGCGAGCGCGAGTACCGGAAGCCGGGCCTGATCCGCCGGAAGATCCGCGGCACGGTCTCGATGTTGTGCGCGAGGACTTCCGGCCGGGCGCTGAAGACCTCGGCCAGCCGCTCCGGATCGGCGTTGAAGTCGGGGATGAGCAGCTCTACGCCGCAGCCCGGAATGGCGGCGTGGATCTCGCGGCAGACCTGCGCGTACAGCCACGCGCCGCCGTCGGGAAGGTCGTCACGTGCGACACCGGTCACGGTCGCGTACCTCAGGCCCATGGCGGCGACGGACTCCGCGACCCGGCGCGGCTCGCCCTCGTCGAGCGGCAGCGGCTTGCCGGTATCAATCTGGCAGAAGTCACATCGCCGGGTGCACTGGTCGCCGCCGATGAGGAAGGTCGCCTCGCGGTCCTCCCAGCACTCGAAGATGTTCGGGCAGCCGGCCTCCTCGCAGACCGTGTGCAGGCCTTCGCTGCGGACCAGCGATTTCAGTTCGGTGTAGGACGGCCCGGTGCGCAGCCTGGTCTTGATCCACGGCGGCTTCCGCTCGATCGGGACCTGGCTGTTGCGGGCCTCGAGGCGGAGCATGCGCCGGCCTTCGGGTGCGAGTACCACCCCTCCAGGGTATGCCGCCGCGGGCCCATCGCCGTCAGGCGCACAGCATGATCTTGCGCACGCCGTCCGGCCTGCCAGGAAGGCAGGATCCGGTCTAACGAGCGGCCAGCGGGACGCTGGCGGCTTCCAGCCGCGGACCGGCCAGCAGGCCGGCGTCGTAGACGTCCCGCCAGGTGCGGTACCCGAGGACGTCGGCGAGGTGGCGTTTGATCACCGGCGTCGCCTGGGCCACCGTGATGTCGCGGCCGGTCTCAGCGGACAGCGTGGTCGTCCCGGCGTCCCGGATGCCGCACGGGACGATGCGGTCGTACCAGGACAGGTCGCAGTCGGCGTTCAGCGCGAACCCGTGCATGGTGACGCCCCGGGCCACCCGGGCGCCGATCGCGCCGACCTTACGGTCCGGCCGGTCCTCGTCGCCGGGCACCCAGGCGCCGCTGCGGCCCGGCACGCGCCCGGTGCTGACGCCGAACTCGGCGCACGTCCGGATCATGGCCTCTTCCAGCGCGCGCACGTAAGCGACCACGTCGAGCGGCTCGCGGAGCTTGATGATCGGGTACCCGGTCAGCTGCCCAGGGCCGTGCCAGGTGATCTTGCCGCCGCGGTCCACGTCGACGACCGGCGCTCCCGGATCGCCGAACGGCCGGTCGGACGCGGCGGTCCGCTTGCCGGCCGTGTAAACCGGCTCGTGCCCGAGCAGCAGGCAGCTGTCGGGAACCTCGTCGGTCACGCGCCGGGCGTGGATGCGCCGCTGCAGATCCCAGCCCTCGCGGTACTCCACGGGCGTGGCGCCGAACTCAAGGTAAACAAGCTCGCTCACTTTCCCCAGCTTACGCCCGGCCCAGCGGAGGGCGGGCCGGCGAGGGCGGCCGGCTGAGGGCGGCCCTCAGCGAGCGTGCGGCTGGCAGGCGCACAATGAGGAAGTGATCGATAAGGCCGAACTGCACCGGATGAGCCAGGCCGAACGGCGCGAGCTGGCCACGCTTCTCGTTGAGCTCGACCAGCCCCGGGCCGCTCCCGATCCGTACCGGATCGACCCGTCCCTGCGCCGTGAGCGGCGGCTCGCCCTGCTCGTCGCGGCGGCCTGCTGCGTGATCCTGGCCGGCTGGATCGTGGTGCTCGCCGCTACCCTGCCGCACCGCTTCGACGCGCACCACTGGCGGGCCGTCTGGGTGAACTTCGACATACTCCTGCTCGGGGCGTTCGCCGCGACGGCGTGGGCGATATGGCGGCAACGACAGGTCCTGATCTTGCTGCTGGCGATCACCGGCACCATGCTCGCCTGCGACGCCTGGTTCGACGTCGGCACGTCGCTGGCGACGAGCGGTATCTGGATCAGCCTGCTGTCCGCGTTCTTCGCCGAACTGCCGCTCGCCTTCCTGGCCTTCGCCGGGGCGCGGCGCCTGCTCCGGGCCACGGTGGCCGCCGGGATCCTGGCCGGCGCCGGGATCCTGCCCGGTCCCAGGCCCCAGATCAGCCTGGCCGCCGGAACCGGCCCCAGTGTTCCCGACTGGGCTCAGGCCGGCAACCTGGGCCGGAGCTGCGCTGGCCAGTCCCTCAGCAGCGTGCCATTGGCCGGCAGCGGCCTCGATGAAGCCTTGCCGCGCAGCCGGGCGGAACGCCGGGCCGACCGCGCCGGGCAGGCCCGTCAGTCGGCGTGACCGGTGCGCGGCGCAGAATGATTACGTGATCACTGAGGCTGAACTACGCCGGATGACCCCGGATGAGCGGCGTCAGCTGGCCCGCACCCTGGCCGCCATCGACCGGCGGCACCCGCTGATCGATCCCCGGCTGCGCCGGCGCAGGCGGTTCGGCCTGCTGTTCATGACCGCGTGCTGCGTCGCGCTGGCCGTCTGGATCGCGATCCTCATCCTGACCCTGCCGATGCGCTACACCTCGCACGACTGGCGCGGCGTCTGGGTGGGACTCGACCTCGCCGAACTGGCCGCTTTCGCCGCGACCGCCTGGGCGGCCTGGTACCAGCGCCAGATCCTCATATTCCTCATGGTCGTCACCGGCACGCTGCTGGTCTGCGACGCCTGGTTCGACCTCGCGCTCGCCTACGGCTCACGCGGCTTCACGATGAGCCTCGTCTTCGCCCTGGTCGTCGAGCTGCCGCTAGCCGCGCTGCTGTTCACCAGCGCCAGGCGGCTGGTCCGGGTCACGATCCAGACCATGATGCACTTGAGCGGGATCGCCGGCCCGGCGCCGCCGCTGTGGCGGATCCCGCTGTTCGCGCACGGCCTGGAGGAGGCGCTGCCCGGCCGCCTCAGGCAGCGGAGCACGCAGCCGCGGGAGCAGATCGGCTCGGATGTCACAGCCACCGGGGGCTCTTCGTCTTTAGGGATCAGACGATTTGTGAGGATCGGGCGATCCTGAGGAGAGAACCGTGGATACGAGCCAGTACGCGCAATTCCGCCCGCTGATGTTCTCGATTGCCTACCGGATGACCGGCAGTGTCGGCGACGCCGAGGACATCGTGCAGGAGGCCTTCCTGCGAGCCGGCCAGGACGGCCAGGGCGGCAAGGGCGGCAACGGCGGCAGGGACGGGGATGCCCAGGTCGAATCGCCCAAGGCGTACCTGGCCACCATCACCACCCGGCTGGCCATCGATCACCTTCGCTCGGCCCGCGTCCGCCGCGAGTCTTACGTCGGTACCTGGCTGCCCGAGCCGCTCATCGCGAACACCGAGCCTGACCCGGCCGAACTCGCCGTGACCTCCGACTCACTCTCGATGGCGTTCCTGGTGCTGCTGGAGAGCCTGGCCCCGGCCGAACGTGCCGTGTTCCTGCTCCGCGAGGTGTTCGGCTACGACTACCGGGAGATCGCCGGCATCACCGGCAGGACCGAGGCCGCGTGCCGGCAGACGTTCGCCCGGGCCCGCCGCCGCATCGACGAGGGAAGGCCGCGGTTCGAGACGTCCCGGGCCGAAGGCGACGAGCTCACCGCGCTGTTCCTGGCCGCGGCGGACGGCGGCGACATGACCAGCCTGCTCGAGCGGCTGGCTCCGGACGTGGTGTTCTACGGCGACAGCGGCGGCAAGGGCGAGACGACGTTCATTGCCCCGGTGTTCGGTCGCGACCGGGTGGCCCAGGTGATCCGCCTCAGTTTCGAGCGGACCCTGGAGCTGGGCGCGTCGCTCCGCGCCGCCCGGGTGAACGGGCAGCCGGGCGTGCTGGCCTGCGACGCCGACGGCGACCTGATCGCGGTCATCGCGCTCGACGTGCTCGACGGCCAGGTGCTGGCCATCCGGACGGTAGCCAACCCGGAGAAGCTGCGTCATCTGGGTCCGGTCTCGCGCACGTGGCACGAGCGCTGGGGCCAGCCGGGCGAGCACGACGAGGAGAACTGAGGTGTCACGCCCGCGGGGGCGGCTGCGTCGTAGAGGGCGTAGCCGCAAAGGGCACGGGAAAGGAAAGGAATCATGCGAGTCTTCGTCGCGGGGGCGACCGGGGTAATCGGCCAGTACCTGGTCCCGGCTCTGGCCGCGGCCGGCCACGAGGTCACCGGCACCACCCGCTCGACCGCCAAGGCCGCCGCGCTGCAAGCCGCCGGGGCGGCGCCGGTCATCGTGGATGGCCTGGACCGCCGGGCCGTGCTGGACGCGGTCAAGGCGGCGCAGCCCGACGTGATCGTGCACCAGATGACCGCGCTGGCCAGCATGAGCAGCTTCCGCAACTTCGACAAGGAGTTCGCCGTCACCAACGAACTGCGCGTCAAGGGCACCGATTACCTGCTCGAGGCCGCGCGGGATGCGGGCACCCGCCGGTTCATCGCGCAGAGCTTCGTCGGCTGGAACAACGCCAGGACCGGGGGCCCGGTCAAGACCGAGCAGGATCCGCTGGATCCCGATCCGGTCCCCGCGACCAGGCAGTCCATGGCGGCGATCAAGCACGTCGAGGAGGCCGTGCCCGGCGCGGTACCCGAGGGCCTGGTGCTGCGCTACGGCTTCCTCTACGGCCACGGCGCCTCGGACAACATGCTCGACGTGGTGCGCAAGCGGCAGATGCCCGTTATCGGCGGGGGCACGGGCATCTGGTCGTTCTGCGAGGTCACCGACGGCGCCGCCGCGACCGCCGCGGCCGTCACCCGCGGTGCGCCCGGCATCTACAACATCGTCGACGACGACCCGGCCCCGGTGCGGGAGTGGCTGCCCTACCTGGCCGAATGCCTCGGCGCCAAGGCGCCCATGCGCGCCCCGGCCTGGCTGGGACGGCCGCTGGGCGGCCAGCTCGTCGTCTCGCTGATGACCCAGGTCCGCGGCTCGGTCAACGAGAAGGCCAAGCGGGAACTCGGCTGGGCGCCCCGCTACGCCAGCTGGCGGGACGGCTTCCGTGACTGGGCGACGACGGCGGGGCAGGCCCATGCCGCCTGAAGCCGTGCCACCCGGCGAGGCTGTGCCGCCTCACGACCACTGGGAGTTCAGGCCGCTGATGTTCTCGATCGCCTACCGGATGACCGGGAGCATCAGCGACGCCGAGGACATCGTCCAGGAGGCCTTCCTGCGGCTGACCCGGGTGCTCAGAGACGGTACCGTCATCGACTCGCCCAAGGCCTACCTGGCCACCGCCACCACCCGGCTGGCCATCAGCCACCTGCGGTCCGCCCGGGTCC
>CAWJDK010000006.1:0-126232 GCA_963841585.1 uncultured Actinomycetes bacterium | reverse complement strand
CGAGTACGCGCTGGCCGGCTGGGACGTACTCGCGTGCGGTGCCGGACTCGCCGGCGAAGACTGCGGGGCGGACGAGGAGGTCGACGCCGAACCCTGGGGGTTCGCGGACGCGGGCGGCGTCGCCGGAGACGTCTGCGCCGCCGGCTGCTCCATCTGGACGGGGGCGTGGCTCATGGAGCTCACGACGAAGGCGGTTGCGCCGCCTGCCCCGACGATGCCGCCCAGGATCAGCGCCAGTACCAGCGGCTTCATCCGGCGCCGCCGCGGCGGCTGGTCCCATCCGCCCGGCGCGGGCGGGGACGTAGCCGGGGGAGACGCCCCCATGGCCGGGGTCTGGGGCGCGCTCCCGGCCGTGGCGGTCAGCGCGGCGGCCGCGGCGGGTGGCCAGCTGCCCGGGGCCGGTGCCTGTGGCCCTGACGGCCCGGAGGGCCCGGAACCTGCCGCCGTGGTCCACGTCGCCCCCAGGGCGTCCGGCGGTGGGCCCGTCGGCGGCACGGCGGGCGGGGCGTACGCCGAGGCCGTCCCGGCGAGCGCCGGATCCGGCGCCACGACCGCGGCACCTGCCGCGACACCTGCGGCGGCACCTGCGGCGGCACCTGCCGCCGCGGCTACCGAGCCGGACCAGCCGAACCCGGGCCGGGATGGGGTGCCCTTGGCGAACGTGCGGGTGAGCGATTCGGGCAGCCAGTCCCCGCCCGGCTGAAGCGCGCCCGCCTGGGCCAGCAGGCCGCCGGCGGTGGGACGCTGTCCGGGGTCCTTGGCCAGGCAGCGCTCGATCAGCGGACGGATCGTGGCCGGCACCCCGTCCAGGCTCGGCGTGCCGTGCACGACGCGGTACAGCAGCGCCGCCGTCGTCCCGGTACCGAACGGTCCCTCGCCCGTCGCGGCGAACGCGAGTACCGCGCCCAGCGTGAAGATGTCGCTCGGCGGCCCGACTTCGTAGCCCGTGGCCTGCTCGGGAGACATGAACCCGGGGGAACCGACGACCAGGCCCGCCTGGGTCAGCATGGTGGATTCCGCCGCCCGGGAGATGCCGAAGTCGATGACCCGCGGGCCGTCCTCGGCCAGCAGCACGTTCGATGGCTTGAGGTCGCGGTGCACCACGCCCGCGGCATGGATCGCGTTCAGGCTCTCGGCCAGGCCCGCGGCCAGCGCGAGCAGCGACGCCTCCGGCAGCGGTCCGTGCATGTCCACCGCTTCGGCCAGCGAAGGCCCGGGCACGTAGGCCGTGGCCATCCACGCCATCGGGCCGTCCACGTCCGCGTCCACCACCTGGGCCGTGAACACCCCGCTCACCCGCCGCGCCGCCGCGACCTCCCGGCCGAACCGGGCCCGGAACTCAGGATCCGCGGCCAGCTCAGGCCGGATGGCCTTCACCGCCACCGGCCGGCCGCCGGGGGAGACGCCCAGGAACACCCGCCCCATGCCGCCCTCGCCAAGCTGTCTTACCAGCCGGTAGGGCCCAATCGTCTGCGGATCATCAGGCTGCAGTTCCCTGGTCAACGCTCAACCCCCACCAGATATCTCGTGGCCGGTCCGTTTCCGTTCGCCCTACGGAGCCGACAGAACCACGATAAATACAGTGGTGCGGAAAAGAACATGCCAGGGAGCCCCTTTCGGTGATTGCGACCCGGAGCTGTCATCCCCCGTAGCGGCCCGGATCACCGCAGACATAGATTTGGCCGGATTCCCGGGACACCGTTGGGGGGCGAGAATCCGGCCGATTAACGTTTCATCACCCGTTCACGGACGGGCTTCGAGCACCAGGTTAAACGGGGTTTCGGAGGCCCGCCGGAAACGCGTGACCCAGCCGCGGTCACCACATCCCGTAGGCTCGAAACCGCCTTGAGGCTGTGGGAGAACCCCGGCCGATAGCCATCCGGACGGAACGGACCGGGCCGCGCTGCTGGAGCAGGCCGCCGAGGGCTCGCGGACGAAGCCCTGGCGGCCGCCGACGCGGGGCTGCAGGTGGTCCGCGGGCTTAGCTCCCCTGGCTGATCAGCGCATCGGCCGGTAATCTTGGCGGGGGCACCCGGTCGCCGGTGCCGGGGGGTGGTCAGGGTGTCGTTGTCACTGCTAGCCGTCATTGTTGATTGCCGCTACCCGCGCCGCCAGGCGCAGTGGTGGGCGCACACGCTGGCGTATGCAGTCAGCCAGCGCAACCCCGATGAATTCTTGGTCAGCGACCCCGCTGGCGCCGGCGCAACCCTGTACTTCATGAAAGTGCCTGAGCCCAAGGTGGGCAAGAACCGGCTGCACCTGGACATGGTGACGTCAGGATCGATGGAGGCTGAGGTCGCGCGGCTGGTCGAGGCCGGTGCCGAGCTGGTTGAGGTGCGCCAAGATCCCGCGTCCTTCGACAATCCGGACACCTGGACGGTGCTGCGTGACCCGGAGGGCAACGAGTTCTGCGTGACGAGTACCTCCACCTTGACCGGCGTGGACTGACCGCTCGCTTGACTCGCCGGACGGCTCAGCGCCGCTGCTGGATGCGTATCAGGTTGCCCGCGGGATCGCGGAAGGCGCAGTCACGAACGCCGTACGGCTGCTCGACCGGCTCCTGGACGACCTCGGCGTCGCTGGCCTGCAGCCGCTCGAAGGTGCCGTCGAGGTCCTTGCTGTCCAGGAGAATCCAGCCGTAGGTGCCCTTGGCCATCATCTCGGCGATGGTGCGGCGCTCCTCGTCGGTGATGCCGGGGTCGGTGGCGGGCGGCGCCAGGAGGATGGACGTGCTGGGCTGGCCGGGAGGGCCGACCGTGATCCAGCGCATCCTGCCCTGTCCGACATCGCTGCGGACCTCGAAGCCGAGGGTGTCGCGATAGAAGGCCAGGGAGGCCTCCGGGTCGTCATGCGGGAGGAAGCACGCGTGAATGGTGATGTCCATGGCAGTCACGCTAGCCGCGGTTCAGTGGCCGGCGCTTCTCGATTCCTGACCGGTCTCGTCACCTGTTTCGCCACGCACGGCGGCATTCCCGCCGTCGCGCGAGCTGCCTGGCTCCGGTAGGCGCTGGGTGGCATGCCGACTAGTTCGGTGAAGCGTGTGCTGAACGTGCCGAGCGACGCGCAGCCGACCGCGAAACAGACCTCGGTGACGCTCAGGTCGCCACGACGAAGCAGCGCCATCGCACGCTCGATCCGCCGTGTCATCAGGTAGCTGTAGGGCGACTCGCCATAGGCGAGCTTGAACTCGCGGCTGAGGTGCCCGGCCGACATGTGCGCGCCGCGGGCGAGCGCCTCCACGTCCAGCGGCTGCGCGTACTCCCGGTCGATCCGGTCGCGGACCCGGCGCAGGCGCGCGAGGTCGCGCAGGCGCTGCTCCGGGTCTGGTCCGCTGGTCACACCACGATCGTATGCCGGGCCCGTCGAGCGGCAGCGTGACCGTCTCCCGCTCACTGAGTCAGGAATCACTCACCTGGGCCGAACGGCCTGAAGCTGTCGAGGCGGGGCTCGACCCGGGGCTCTGGCAGCCGGAAGGCGCGGAGCCGCGTCGGCCATGCGATAGGTTCCGGCACCCACCCGGTGTTTACCTCGAAGTACCTAGCTGCCGTCGCAACGGAGAGGTGGCCGCAGTCATCGAGGATGACCAGCCCGCCCGGGCGTACCAGCTCGCGCAGGTAGAACAGGTCGACAAACACGTTGTGAAAGATGTGGCTTCCGTCCACGAATGCGGCGTCGGCGACGAAGCCATCACCCAGGAGACGGGGGAGGGCGATCTGTGACCGCTCCTCCACGAGAGAACAGAAACCGGTCAGCCCGGCTCCGGTGATCGCAGCCCATCCTGAACCGTGGAAGTGCTCCTGGTAGGGATCCACAATCACGTGGCGGGCATCGCTCGATCCGGCAGCGACCAGCGCCTCTGCGATGGCGAGCGCGGAACTTCCGTAGGCCAGCCCGATCTCGATCACCGTGCCCGGTTTCTCGGCCAGGAGAAGATCACGCAGGACATCGGCGTCGGAAACGGGCACCGAGACGCGCTCGAAGTCACCGCCGGAGCGGACCCGGGACGGGCCGCCGCCCGCCAGCCTGCGGCGCGCCTCCCGGACCCTGGCCACCAGATCGAGCTCACCTCCCACGTGACACCTCCTCTTCCCCACCGTAGCCGCACGCCCAACCTCTGCCCTGGACCCGCCTCCCAGCAGCATCACGAGGCTCATTTAGCCCGGGATTACCTCTTTCGCGACGCGCAGTCGATGTCTCGGGAAATGTCGCAGCCATCCGATATGATCGAACTGAAATCCTAGAAATCTGCCTGGACCGGGCTGTGAGTATCGGGAAGGAGGCAGCCTAGGTGGACACCACTCCAAGACGCCCGGCCTTCGCCAGCGCTAGTGAGGCGATGGATATGGTGCAGGCCGGGCTGTCCTACCTGGCCGCCGCCGATACCGCTCAGCTTGCCGCCCAGACCCAGGCTGAGTGCCTGCGGGGCCTGGAGCGGGCCGACGCGATCAGCACGGCGGTGCGGGCCTCCTTCCTGTCCGCGTTCACCGTCGGCAAGGGGTATTCGGGCGACGCGGACTATAGCGCCCGGGCCTGGCTGATGCACAAGACGGAGATCACCCGAGGCGCCGCGGCCAGCCACACCGCCTGGGCCAGGCGGGCCGCCACTCACCCCCGGGTTGTCGCGGCGCTGGCCACCGGGAACCTGTCCGAGTCCTATGGCCGGACGCTCTGCCAGTGGACCGACAAGCTGCCCGAGAAGTACCGGGACGAGTCCGACGAGCTGCTGCTCGCCGCCGCAGCCGCCGGGCTGGGCCTGCCGGACCTGGGCGCGCTGTTCGCCGAGATGTACGAGCGGGCCCGCGGCGACCTGCCCGATGAGGACCCGGCCCGCGGGTTCGCGGACCGCGGCGTGCGGCTGGAGACCACGTTCCAGGGCGCGGGCGTGCTGACCGGTGACCTGACCCCGGAATGCGCGGCCGTGGTCGGTACGGTCCTCGATGCCTTGTCCGCCCCGGCCGGGGCCGAGGATGACCGGACCCGGGCCCAGCGGTACCACGACGCGCTGCAGGAGGCGATGCGCCGCCTGGCGGCTAGCAACCTGCTGCCCGAGCGGGCCGGGCAGCCGGTCAAGGTCTGGGCGCATATTTCCCTGGCCGACCTGCTCAGGCTGGACGGCAGCTCCGCTCTCCAGGAGGAGTGGACCGCTCAGGTTCATGCCCGGTGGGCCGCGCACCGCGCCGAGGCCTTCGAAACCGGCAGTGACGGCGGTGTCTGGCTGGACGGCGACGCCGCCGGCGCGATCGCGTGCGACGCGGCGGCAGCCCCGGTCGTCACCGGCGACGTCAACTCCGGCGCGCTGGATGACCTCGTGCGGCTGTGCGTCGAACTAGACCGGCACCGCCGCGCCAACGCCGACGCGGCCCCGGGCGCAGGCGGCGGCGCCGAGCCGGGCACCTCTGCCTCCGGCACCGGCCCGGCCCGGGAGGCCCTCGAGCGGGCCGTTATCGGCAAGGCCGTGGACTTGCTGTCCGGCCCGGGCGGCCTGGCCTCGTTCCTGCGCCGCCGCCAGTTGGGTGCCCGCCTCGGCGGCCCGAGCCTGCCGCTGGACATCGGGTACGCCGATACCATCCCGGCGGGCATTCGCAACGCGGTCATCCTGCGAGATCAGAGGTGCCGGTGGGCGGGCGGCTGCAACCAGCCCGCGTCAGCCTGCGAGGTGCACCATACGAAGCACCAGGCCAACGGCGGCCCGACCTCGGTCAAGGGCTGCGTCCTGCTCTGCTTCTTCCACCACCAGATTGTGATCCACCAGTGGGGCTGGACCCTGGTCCTGAATCCCGACGGCACCACCACCGCCTGGAACAAGGACAAGACCAAGGTGCTCCATAGCCATGGACCACCCGTCCGGCCGGGGTGACCGTGTGACGCGTCCGCTAATTCCCCGGCCGGTCCCGCGGGCTCGTCACTGGGGATCGGGGCCAGGGCCTTCCCGGGCCGGTTCTGGGTGATCCATCCATCGATCCGTTCCCACCAGCCGTACAGCCACTGGACCTGGGCCTCATGGTTGGCCGAACGAGGTATGGAGTCGCACGGCACCCGCCACCACCGGGCCCGGATGACCTGATCGACCGGGAACTTACTCCACACGTCGGCAACTGTGACGATGTTGTCGAGCCCGGCGTGCGCTACGAAGATCACGTCGGCGGCCGGGCAGGCCGCGATGGCGGCGAGCGCCCCGCCGGGGCGTGGCGGCAGCAGGTTGGGCATATCCCTGGCCCGTTCGGCCAGATCGGGGCGTCCCGCCTGCTCCAGCCGCCGGATCCCGCGGCGCCACCGGCCCGGGGTCCAGTTCCCTCCCTCGGGGAAGATGACCAGCGCGCCGCGCTCGTCCAGGCCCCGGGCCAGCCGGGCGATCTGCTCGGTGAAGATGTGCTCGCCGGCCTGGCGCGACTTGATCCACACGTTCGGCAGCCGGTTGCCCACGATGTCCACGCTGGGGTCGAGCTGCAGGGCGGCCTTCATCACCACCCGCGGCCGCCGGTGGTAGACGCTGAGCAGCTGATGCACCAGCAGGAACGAGTCCCCCGGCCCGGCGTGCCTGCTCAGCACGATGACCGGCCGGGTCAGCCGGGCGGCCAGCTCATCGCCGGTGAGCTGGGGCTCATCCACCTCGACCCGCAGCCCGTATGTCCGCTCCGCACCCCGGTACATGGTGTCAAGGAACCAGCGCATGACCCCGTAGTGCCGGCTCTGGTACGGCTCGGTGCGCAGCCGCCCGCCGAACCCGCTCACCACCCACAGCCCGGCCAGCGCGATCAGAGCCACCGTCTCGGCCGCCAGCCAGACCAGCGCGAAGCCGACCAGCCGCAGGCTGCGCATGTGTCCGGCCCGCGGCCGCGCCAGCAGGCCGGACACCAGGGCCGCCAGCGCCAGGAACGGCGAGAGCACGATGAAGCCGAACGCGATGACGATCACCAGCGGCGCCAGCACAAGCCGCCGGATCAGCCTGGGTGGGACCATCCGCCCCTCCCGTCATCGAGGCCAGGGCCAGGCCGGTTCCTGGTCAGCGTCAGACTAGCTCTTACCCTCCGCGGCGGGGTTCATGACTACTGCAATACTGCATGCAGTACCAAACGGACGGCGCGGCCGCTGTACCTGGCTACCGGCGCGGCCGGGCCAGCCGCTCCGCGGCACGGACCACGCTGGTCGGCGCCGGGCGTGCTGGTCCGGATCGCTGTCGTCGGCGCCGGTGAGCATGCGGGCGAGCTGCGGCGCCGAGATCCACCAGGCGGCCAGCCCGATGATCAGGAACACCAGGTGCTCGGGGGAAAGCTCATCATCGAGGACACCCTCGCGCTGAGCCGCCGCGTAGGCCTGCGCCTTCTTGTAATGCGCGGTGCGGTTCGCCTCGTCGGCCACGCCGCCGGACAGGCCCTCCCACAGCAGCAGCCGAACCAGCTGCGGATGGGCCGCCTGGTAGTCGAAGGTGCGCCCGGCGAACTCGCCGATCTCCTCGAAACCGGAAGAACGTCGCCGCCGCCGACCTGCTCCTGCCTCCCGACGCGCTCGCCGAACTGGACGCTATCGGCCGCCAGCCATCCGCGGGCCTGGGAGAATCACTGGGTGGTTCCTGCTGACATCACTGACCTCTTCGTGGCGGCGGCGAGCGTGGCGGGCGCGCTGATCGGGCTGCTGTTCGTGGCCATCTCGGTCGCCGCCAACCGGCTCGCCCAGGACGAGGAGGGAGCGCCGGTCCACCGCATCCGCGCGGCGGCGGCCCTGACCGCGTTCACCAACGCGCTGGCGGTGTCGCTGTTCGCGCTGGTCCCGGGGGAGAAGATCGGGCCGACCGCGGTGGCCGTGGCCGCCGGGGGGCTCCTCTTCATCGCGGCGGCACTGCTGTCCCTGGTCCGGCTGCGCCAGGTGCGGGGGATCACCGTGCGTGACGCGCTGTTCCTGATCGGGCTGGCCGTCATGTTCGTGATCCAGCTGATCCAGGGAATCGCGGTGATCGTTCGTCCGGACAACCCTGGCGCGGTGAGCACGATCGCGATCCTGGTGATCGTCTGCTTCCTGATCGGCATCGCCCGGTCCTGGGAGCTGGTCGGCGGTCCCTCGTTCGGTATCGCGCACGAGGTCACCGCGCTGGTCCGCCGCGACGAAAGCGAGCCGGCCGACGAAGAAAAGCCGACCTGACCAGCACGACCGGGCACGGGCAGGCGTCATCTGCCAAGCTGTGATGTCGTGGCTGACTCCTACCTGACCCTCGCCGCCGACTACGACTGGCTGTTCGACGACCACGCGCTGATCGACGGGGGCGCGATCAACCATCCCGCCACGGCCCGCCTGCTCCAGCGGACCGGGCCCGGCCGTAGCGTGCTCGACGCGTCCTGCGGTACCGGCATCAACGCGGCCGCGCTCGCCCGCCGCGGCTTCGACGTCTGGGCCGCCGACGGGAGCGAGGCGATGATCGAGCAGGCGGCCGCCCGCTTCCGCCGCGAGCGGCTGGCGATCCCGGTGCGGCCGTGCCTGTGGGCGGATCTTCCCGGCACCCTGGCCGAACGCTTCGACGTCGTGCTCTGCGTCGGGAACTCGCTGGTCCACGCCGCGGGCCGGGACGCCATGGTGGCGGCGCTCACGGGGCTGAGGCGGATGGCCGGGCCCGGGGGACACGTGGCGATCGACTCCCGCAACTGGGAGAAGCTGCACGCCGAGCGCCGGATCGTGAAGGTCGCGAACCGGGCGCTGACCCGCGATGGCCAGCGGTGCCTGTCGTTTTACGCCTGGGAGATACCCGAGCGCCTGGAAGACGAGCACGTCGCCCACATCGTGTTTGCCTTCGAGGACGGCGACCGAGTGCTGACCCGCGAGTACCCGGTCTCGTTCCGCCCCTTCACCCCCGCCGAGCTGCGCGCACGGCTCGAGCTCGCCGGGCTGAGGGAGGTCGACACCGACTTCGACGACACCAGGGACCAGTACAGCGTGATCGCGGCCGCGAGCTGACATGACCGAGCTGCGCACCGCCCACACCGCCGAGGTGAACGGCGCGGGCGGCTTTGCTTGCCGGTAGCGGGGCTCCGCTGGAATCGTGGGCAGGATGGAGCTGCACCCACTGCAGACGGCCCGGCTATGGCTGGAGCCCCTCGCGATGGAGACGGCGCGCGCCATCCTGGCCGGCGACCTGTCTGGGCTCACCGCCGCTGGGCTGGCTGCGGCCCTCGGCACCCACGGGCCGGTGGACGAGGCGGGCTGCCTGGAGATCGGCTACGGCCTGGCCGCACACGCTGACCTCCAACGCGGCCAGCCGCCGGGTGCTCGAGAAGTCGGGCTTCCGCTACCTGGGCCTTGACGAAGGCGAGGCCCTCTACCGGCGGGAATGACAATCGCTCTAGCCGACGTCGGCCGGCGGCGCCTCGAGGCCGTGGTCGGGGAGGGCGGGGGAGAGCACCCATAGCACCCGGGCCCGGCCCGCCTGCGGCGGCGCCTGGAAGGTGTGCGCCATGTCGGCGGTGAAGGTGAGCGCGTCCCCTTCTTCCAGCACGACCTCCTCACCCGCCACGGTGACCCGCAGCTGCCCGGCCAGGATGAACACGAATTCCACCCCGGCCGGCAGCTCATACGGCTCCTTACCGCTGCCGCCGCCGGGTTCGATGTCGGAAAGGATCGTCTGCACCCGCTTCTCGCCTGCCGGCGTGAGCAGGTACTCCGTCATCTTCCTGCCGCCGAAATTGATCCGCGGCCGGGCGTCGCGCCGCACCACCTCACCCTTCGGCGACTGGAACAGCGAGCCGACCGAGATGCCCAGCGCGTCGCAGAGCCGGATCAGCGAGGCCACCGAGACGTTGGCCAGGTCCCGCTCCAGCTTGGACACGAAGCCCTTGGTCAGGCCGGCCTGCTCGGCGACCTCGGCCATGCTCATCCGCGCGGCCAGCCGGGCCGCGCGCAGCTGCGCGCCGATCCGCGTGCCGTCCGGGACCGCGTCCTCGCCGGGCATCGACTCTCCCTTCACAAATTTCATGAAACCTAATAAATCATTTATGAAACGAGCGTTGACAGTCAGGAAACCCATCTCGATCATAACCCTCAAGGCAGGTCACGAAACCGAAGCCAGCAGGAGGCGGCGATGGCCACACAGTCCCGGGAACCCACCGTCGACGAAGAACAAGAGCGCGGCCTGCTCGGCCAGATCGAGGTGCACTCGATCGACTGGATCCCCGGCACCGAGCGGCACGGTAAGACCTGGCAGCAGGCCATGCTGTGATTCCTGGGCAACTTCCAGTACTTCACCATCCCGATCGGCTTCGTCGGACCCGCCCTGGGCCTGTCCCTGGCCACCATCACCCCGGCGGGTTCGTCTTCGCCGCGTTCATGGCCCAGTTCTCGGTGGCCGCCGCCTACAACATCACCTACGCCCCGTACGTCTCGGACTACTCCCGCTACATGCCGCGCAAGACCTCGCCCCGCGGGATCATCGCCGCGGTGTTCTTCGGCGCGTCCGGCTCGGCGATCTGGCTGATCGCGCTGGGCGCCTGGCTGGCCACCCGGCTGAACATCAGCGACGGCCTGGTCGGCCTGCAGGTGGCCGGCGACAACGTGGCCGCCCCGCTCGGCTCGATCACCGCGTTCCTGTCCGCCACCGCGCTGCTGGCCACCATGGGGATGAACGCGTACGGGGGCATGCTGACCGTCCTCACCGGTATCGACTCGTTCAAGACCGATCCGAACGAGGCCGACGTGGCCGTCGTCGGCATCCCGTTCGACAGCGGGATCAGCTACCGGCCCGGCGCCCGGTTCGGCCCGTCCCACATCAGGGAGTCGTCCCGGCTGGCCGAACGCGCCCGCGCCGTGCTGACCCTCGGCGGCGACCACACCGTGGCGCTGCCCATGCTCCGCGCGGTGGCGCCCGGCACGGCCCGGTGGCCGTGGTCCACTTCGACGCGCCGGCGCCCGAGGTCGAGGACCTCGGCGTGGCTGGCATGGTGGAACGCATCAGGGACCGGGTCGGCGAGCGGCCGGTGTACGTCTCGGTCGACATCGACGTGCTCGACCCGGCGCACGCACCCGGCACCGGCACCCCCGGAGGCCGGCGGCCTGACCAGCCGGGAACTGCTGGCCACGCTGCGCTCGTTCGCCCGGCCGAATCTGGTCGGCGCCGACATCGTGGAGGTCGCGCCCGCCTACGACCACGCCCAGATCACCGGCATCGCCGCCGCGAACGTCGGCTACGAGCTCCTGTCCGCCTTCGCCGCCCGGTCACGGCCCGCGTCCGGACCTGCGTAATCTTTCCACTACCCGCAGTGCGTAGTACGCTCAGTAAACGAGTCGGATCGCCGCAACCATCAAAGAGCAGCCTCGCGCACAAGGGGGACCGAGATGCCGGTACGACATGAGTTTGATGGTGGGTTCTCGATCGCAGCTGGTCAAACACAGTTCTGGCACTGGAACTTCTTTACCAATCGCGCTCCTGGAACGGGCCCGAATCAAGGACCGATATTTTTCCAGGCACTCCCGAAAGGGCCGTCGCAAGGCGGAAACAATACGGCTAAGAATAAGCTCGTGGTTTTCGACTTCGCGGTAAGTCGTGGCGGCCCGGGCGATGACCATGCGCCGGAGGTCTTCTACGAGTTCAAGATCAGGAACGAAAGCACGATCGCTGTCCCGTTTATATTGGAATTCGTCCTCTTCAGCGACCTTCCAGTCGTTCAAGGATGATTGCTCTCGCTGGATAGCAAGTGAGACACGGAGGTGGCCATGAAGATGACTGTCATCACAGACAAAGCCGGGAAGATAGTCGGCACGGCGCACTACGGTGTTCAATCCCAGTCGGGTGCGGGGACTGGCGGCCCCGTCGCCGGGCCCGAACAGACGGTTCATGTCATCGACGTGCCAGCGGAACTGGAGAGCGTCCAAGACGCGGGTGAATTGCACAGCAAACTTCAGGCCCTCCTGGCCAGGTGAGTGTAAAATCACCCGGTCCGCGCCTTGCGGGCCGCCCTGGCACGGCAAGGCGTGACCGTGACAACGCTCCTCCATTGGGGTAGAGCGCCACGTTCATTTGAAATTTTGCCACACTGCAGGACTGCCTGGGCTTGCCTTCGGGGTTGCGCGTTTGCGGAGTGATTTCCGTGGCTGTGGTGGCTCGCGATCCGGCCCGGGGGCCGCTGCCCGGCGGTTTATACGGGGTGGATGTCCCATTCATGTCGTTCCAGCTGCATGAATGGGACATTCACATCGTATGCCGCGGTGCTGGTGATGTCTGCGGGGCAGGTGGCGCAGCAGCAGCGCTCGGTCCGCCGCGCCAGGCCGGTAACTTCCGCCGACCCGCGGCTGATCACGCTCGGCATCAGCGAGATAATCATCAGCGCCCTCATGCTCGCCCGGATCCTCCGGATCACGAGAAGCGGGCGGCCTGCCCTGTCCGTCAGCGGATAACCCGGAGAGCCCTCATGAACATCAGCGGATCCGTCGCCCTGGTCACCGGGGCCAACCGGGGACTGGGCCGGGCCTTCGCCCGGGAACTGGTCCGCCGGGGCGCGGCCAAGGTCTACGGGGCCGCCCGCGATCCCGCCAAGGTCACCGAACCCGGCGTGCTGCCGGTCGCCCTGGACATCACCGACGGCGAGCAGGTCGCCCGGGTCGCCGCACAGTGCGCCGACGTCAGCCTGCTGGTGAACAACGCCGGGGTGCTACGGTACAGCACCTTCACCAGCGCACCGGACCTGGACGCGGCCCGGCAGGAGATGGAGGTCAACTACTTCGGCACGCTGCGTATGTGCCGGGCGTTCGCACCCGTGCTGGCGGCCGGCGGCGGCGCGATCGTCAACATGCTCTCGATCACCAGTTTCTTCACCAATCCCTTCAACGCGTCCTACGGCGCCTCCAAGGCCGCCGAGTGGTCGCTGACCAACGGGGTCCGGCTCGAACTGCATCATCAGGGCACCCTGGTGGTCGCCGTGCACGCGGGCTTCATCGACACCGAGATGGCCGCGCTGACCGATGCGCCCAAGATCAGCCCGGAATCGGTCGCGCGGCAGGCCTTGGACGCGGTCCAGGCCGGCCAGGTCGAGGTGCTCGCTGACGAGCGGTCCCGGGACGTCAAAGCCAAGCTGTCCCGCGACCACGAGCTCATCTACCCGCCCATCCAGGAATTCTGGGACGCCGCGGTCACTGGCACCGGGGCGTGAACTCAGCCCGTTCGGGACCCTAGGCCGGCCCCGCCGTGCCCGCGCTGGCCGCTTCCCGGGGAGCGCTCGGGAGGCGGCCAGCGCGCTTCACTGTCGCCCGCGGCCGTGGGAACCAAGCGCAACGGCGGTGAAGACGACGTGGACTTCTCCATCCCGCCGCCACAGGCAATGCACCTGATTTGCAACCGCGTGCGATGACATGGGATCCGTTACCCCCAGGTAGGAGGCACTCCCGTCCTGGCGAAGGCTCTTCTCGGCCATGTCGGCGGGCCGAACCAGCGGCTGGCCGCCGAGCTGCACCGTCTTCGCCGGCGGCTGTGCGACCTGGAAGCCGAGCTGGCCCGGCTGAGAGAAGAACACGCCGCGCAAGCCGGTCCGGCCGATGATGCCGGTCACCCTCGGACAGATCCTTCCGGGACTGCCCGAGGGTGGCCGGTCGTCTAGGACCCGCCGGAGCCGCGGTCGTCCAGCTCCAGCTTGGCCCGGCCGCCGACCGTGTAGCGAACGTGCGTCACCTCGGGCGTCTCGATGACGCGGACCGGGGTGAGCTCGATGCCCTCGCGGGTGTCCAGCCCGAGGCTGGCGTCAAACAGCCGCATGCCGTCGCCGAGCAGCACGGGCACGATGTGCAGCTCGAGCTCGTCGAGCAGCCCGGCCGCCAGCACCTGGCGCAGCAGCGTGCCGCCGCCGGCCACGGCGACGTCCTTGCCGCCGGCTGCGTCCTTGGCCAGCGCGACGGCCCGCTCGACCCCGTCGGTCACGAACGTGAAGGAGGTGCCGCCCTGCCGCTGGAGGACCTCCCGGTCGCGGTGGGTCACGACGAATACCGGCGCGCGGAACGGCGGCTCGTCGCCCCACGGGATCTCGCCCCCGTCGAACATGCGCCGGCCCATCACGTAAGCGCCGGCGGCCGCGAACGTCTCCTCGATGATCTGCGAGTTGACCGACCGCTCGCCGCCGGCGAAGCCCAGCCGCTCGCGCCAGGCCATGGCGTCGATGACCCACCGGGTCACCCGGAAGAACCCGGGGCCTTCGGGGCCGGTCAGCCAGGCCGTCAGGTCATGCGGGTCGGTCGAGCTCCGCGGCCCGGCGTAGTAGCCGTCGAGCGACACGGACATCTGGGCGGTGACTTTGGTCATTCCTGCTCCTCCAGGCGGGGCGGCCCCGGTGGCCGCCGGCACCCGTTAGTCGGAGCCGCCCGGGTCGCCTCGACACGCGGCCCCGGAAAACAAGCAGGGGAAATTAACTGCCGAAGCTGGCCGTGGTGGTGATGAGCATGCCCTGCAGCGTCAGCACGTGGTGCCCCGGCCTCAAGCCCAGCGCGGCCGGGTTGAGCGGGTAGCTCACCACGCCGTGGTCGTCGGCCGTGAGCGTGGTGATCACCGTGCCGTCGATGGCGAGCTTGACCGGGTGGCGGGGCAGGAACCCGGTGCTGGTCACCGAGGTGGTCCCGCCCGAGCCGGGCGAGAGCCGGATGGCGTGGGTGAGCCGGCCGAGCTCCCGGCCCGCTTCGTTACGGGCCGAACGGGTCAGGTCAGACGCTCTCGTCGCGGCGACCAGCGCCGGCACGAACGTGCTCGCGTCGATGGTGCCCCAGCCGCTCGCGACGTCGAATCCGGGAGCCGCGGTGAAGCCCCGCACCAGGACCTTCCCGGTCTTCGGGTCGATCACCGAGTTGTTCCCGCTCACCACGTCGGAGATTCCGGCGTGCGTTCCGAGCGGGCCGAGGATCTCGTACAGCACCGGGTTGACCGGGCCGAGGTTCCGGCCGTGGTTGAGCTGGGTCGCCAGCGCGAGCACGCCGGCCACCATGGGCGCCGACTCGGACGTGCCGGACTGGGAGTCCATCGTGATGTCCGGCGCCGAACGCATCCGCGAGCCGCGGTCCACGCCGTTCTGGTAGGACGGCCTCGGGTAGACGGCGGAGAACCCGGCTCCCTCGGCGAAGATGCCGCCGACGTGCCAGATCGGGTCCGGTCCGAGCTTGCGCCCGTCGGTCGTGCTGACGTTCGGCACGGTGCCGCCCACGGCCGTGACCCACGGGTTGTCATCCCAGGTGGCCGTGGCCGGCCCGGGGCTGGTAGTGCCGCACTGGGCGTTGGCGATCGCGAGGTTCTGCACCACCCCGCAGTCACCGGTCGCGTTCAGCACCGGGATGCCCGCCGCGGCCGCGGCCAGCGGGCCGGGGTCGTTGGCGTGGATCTGCGCCGTCCCGAAGGCGTAGGTGTCCTCGCCGGTGCCGTCGCTGATCGAGATCGCGTTGGCGATGTGGTGGGCGCTGATGTACTCCAGCGCGTGCATCATCTCCGGTGGCGCCACGTTGCTCGCCGGGTCGTCGGTGATCTCGCTGTCGGCCGGCGTGGCCGAGATGACGATCTTGGCGTACGGCGCGATCAGGTGCACGGTCAGCACGTCGAGCTCGAGCTCGCCCTGCCAGGCGTCGCACGACCCGTAGCTGCCGAGCGCCACCATGCCGGGTGGGCACTGCGCGGGCAGCGGGCCGGACGGGTAGATGGTCTGGATGACCGGGTCGGGCAGGCCGTACCGGATGTCCCTGGTGTGGACGAACGCGGCGACGCCGGGGTCGTCCCAGCCCTCGATCACGGCCACGGCGGTCCCGCTGCCGTCGATGCCCTTGAGCCACAGGTTGCCGATGCCATAGTCGAAGATGTCCTGCGGGCCGGGCGTGAAGTTCGCGAACGAGGCGTAGTTGTCGTGCATCTTCTTCAGCGCGGCCGCGAGCACCTTGACGTGACCGGGGTTGACCTCCTGCGCCCGGCCCCCGGCCTGGGCCGCAGTGGTCGGCGCGGCCTGCGCGGGCATGGCGAGGAGACCTGCCAGCAGGGCGGCCGCGGCCAGTACCGGCAGCGCCTTCCCGGTGAGGCGCTTCACGATCACGATGTACCAGACCTCTCGCGACAGACGGGTCCGCGCTGGCGGCGATGTGCCCGCCGTTCGTAGTCTTCCTCGTTAGCGGGTGGCGAACACATTCCCTTTGCTCGTTTCTGAGGCCTTAGCCGGCCACGCGGTCGCGGACCGCGGGCAGCAGGGCGGTCAGGATCAGCAGTCCGGTCAGGGCGAACGCCGCCGGGTAGCCGGTGTGCGCCACGAACACGCCGAACACGATGGGGCCGGCCCCGTAACCGGCGTCGTAGGCCAGGTTCCACAGCGCGCTGGCGGTGCCGTAGCCGGAGGCCGGCGCGCGGTCGATCATCAGCGCGAAGGTGGCGTTCTGGGTGATCCCGAAGCCGATCCCGAACACGCTCATGCCCGCGATCACCACGGCCGGAGCCGGCACCCAGAGCAGGCCGGTCATCCCCGCGGCGGCGATCAGCAGCCCGGGGATCAGCAGCGGGGCGTGACCGTGCCGGTCGCCGCGGCGCCCCGCCCACCAGCGGCTGGCGGTGGCCGTCACGGCCTGCGCGAACAGCCCGAGCGCGGCGACGCCGGCCGGCACGCCCGCCGCCAGCGGCAGGAACGAGGCCACCACGCCGGCCGAGACGGTCGTGGCCGCGAAGATCACCGCGGGCCGCAGCTGTCCGGCGGAGCGCAGACTGGCCGCCAGGCCGGCCGGTTTCGCCTCGGTCCCGGCCTCGGTTCCGGCGTCGGGCCCGGCCTCGGGCCCGGCCGAGCCGCCCAGCCACCGGACCGCCGCCAGCGGGGCCAGCGCGCTGATCGCCGTGATCGCGATGACCACGGCGTATCCGGTGTTCTGCGCCAGCCAGACCCCGGACGGCAGGGCCACGATGGCGGGCACGCAGGCCACGACGCCGGCCAGGCCGATCCCTTCACCGCGGCGCTCGGACGGCACCGACGAGGCCACCAGTGCCCCGACGACCACGGTGGACAGGCCGAAGCCGAACCCGCGCAGGATGCTGACCGCGACGATCGTGACCATGCTGTGCGGGGCTAGCAGCGCCGGGACCGGCCCGCCGAGCAGCAGCGCCCCTGCGGCGAAAACCGCGCGGTAGCCGTAGCGCCCCATCAGCCTGGACGAGGCGAACTCGGCCAGCACCGTGGTCAGCATGAGCGAGCCGGTCACCAGGCCGGCCCCGGCGCTCCCGGCACCCGCCGACACGGCGTACATCGGTGTCACCGACAGCAGGAGGTAGAAGCTGGTGAGGGCGCCGAAGGAGGCCAGCAGCGCCGCCGCGAAGCGGCCGGTGACCAGGCGCGGGCGGGCGGCCGGCCTGCGGTATTGCGCGGCGCGGCCGGGGTTCAGGGTCTGGGTCACAGTGCTCATGTACCTGACCGTAGGGGCCAAGTGGAGCACCAGTAAGGTCCAATTACACGGCTGTCTAGTGATCCAGTCGGCGGGCCGCGCCGCGTAGCAGGCCCTCGGCCTGCGCCATGATCTGGGTCACCAGGTCCCCGGCCGGCTCGACGGCGGTGATGAGGTCGGTCCCTTCTCCCGCCCAGACCAAGGCGATGTCGGGATCGCCGGCCTGATGCCCGCGGGCGAAGCGGTCGCGGGCGCCGGAGTCGGCCCGCAGTTCGGCCTCGCGTCCGTCCCAGCGGTCGGCGAAGGCGTTGCGTATCGCCCGGCCGGTATACGGGCTTGGCCAGTCCAGCCCCCGGGCGATGTCGAACACCTGGGTCCGGCTGGTCTCGTCCCCACCCCCCGCCACCAGCTGTTTCTTGGCCCAGTCCGGGTACAAGCCTTCGGGGGTGGCGCAGAACCTGGTGCCCAGCACGGCGCCCTGAGCCCCGAGCATCAGCGCGGCCGCGACGCCCCGGCCGTCGGCGATCCCGCCGGCCGCGAGCACCGGCACCGGGGCGACCGCGTCGGCGACCGCCGGCACGAGCGGCAGGGTAGCCCGGCGGCTCCCGTGACCGCCCGCCTCGGTGCCCTGGGCCACGATCACGTCGGCCCCGGCGGCGGCCGCCTGCCGCGCCCCGGCCACGTCCTGCACCTGGCAGATCAGCCTGGTTCCGGCCTCCTTGACCAGCGCGCCGAACGGAGCGGGATCCCCGAAGGACAAGAATACGGCCGCGGGCCGCCAGGACAGGGCCAGCCGCACGATGTCCTCGCCCACGGCCCAGGTGATCACCCCCACCCCCCACGGCTTGCCGGTAGCGCCCGCCACCAGCTGCAGCTCGCGCTCTAGCCAGCGCGGATCACCGTAGCCGCCGCCCACCAGGCCGAGGCCGCCCGCCTCGGACACCGCCGCCGCCAGCGCCCCGCCGGACACCCCTCCCATCGGCGCCAGCACCAGCGGATGATCGACTCCGAAGAGCTCGGTGAACGGGGTCGTGATGGCCATCTGGCCAGCCTCCCACACGGTCACGGCCGCCCTAACTGGGCATGGAAAGGAAAACGCGAAACCGGAAGGAAGGTGTCTGTCGTGGCCATCGATTTCACCCTGAGCGACAGCCAGCAGGAGCTGCAGAAGAACGCCAAGGCGTTCGCCGACGGCGTGCTCCGTCCGGGCGCCGGCCAGATCGACCGGGCGGCCGATGGCTGGGAGTCGTTCCTGGCCGGCCGGCAGGCATACCGCGAAATGGCCCACGCCGGCTTCACCAAGTCGTTCCTCCCGGCCGAATACGGCGGGGCCGGGTTCTCCATGCTCGACCTGGCCATCGCCGCCGAAGAACTCTGCTGCGTCGACGTCAACGTGCCGACGACGCTGCTGGCCACCGGGCTAGGCCTGCAGCCGGTGATCCAGTTCGGCTCGCCGGAGCAGAAGGAGCGGTTCCTGCGGCCGTTCGCCGATGATCCCGAGGGTGACCTGCTCGCGTCGTACGCCTTCACCGACGTCGCCGGCGGGGCCAACTTCGATTCCGCCGACCCGGCCGGCGGCATCCAGACGATCGCGCGCCGCGACGGCGACGAGTGGGTAATCACCGGTGAGAAGCATTACACGACCAACGGCACCGGGTGGGACCGGACGGGGTGCGCGCTGTACACCGTGGTGTGCCGCACCGACCCGGCCGCGGGCGCGGACGACGCGCTGGCCGTGATCGCCGTGCCGGGATCGGCCGGCGGCATCACCGTGGCCGATGTGTACGACAAGATCGGCCACCGCGGCGTGGTCACCCCGCGCGTGCACTTCGACCAGGTCCGGGTGCCCGCCGCCAACCTCATCGGCCAGCCCGGCCGGACGGGCAAGCAGGTCGTCACCGGCGCGTTCAGCTGGACGGCGGCGCTGATCGGCGCGGCCTGCGTGGGGACCATGCGCGCGGCCTTCGAGTACGCGCTGGACTTCGCCCGCGGCGAGAAGAGGCTCGGCACCGTGCCGGTCATCGAGCACCAGAACGTCGGCTTCATGCTCGCCGACATCAAGATGCGGATCGAAGCCTGCCGCTACCTCACCTGGAAGGCGTGTCATGACTTCGAGCGTTCCGGCGGTCGCGCGGAAGAGCTGGCGATCATGACGAAGGTCTACTGCTCCGAAGCCGCCGTGGACACGATCTACGACTGCATGCGCGTAGTCGGCATCGCCAGCTACACCAGGGACCTGGCCCCGCTGGAGAAGATCATGCGCGACGCCATGGTGTTCCCCCTCTACGACGGGGGCAACCAGGGCGTACGCCGGAGGCAGCTGCACGACATCATGCGCCATCCCGGCTATGACTCGATGCTGGCCGCTCGCGGCGAGGGCCTGCCCGGGGACCTGTAGAAGCCTGTCCCAAGCGGCGGCCCGGGGACCTGTAGAAGCCTGTCCCGAGCGGCGGCCCGGGACCCTTTACCATCTGGGGCCTGGGGCTGCTCCTCGGCTACGGCACGATGTGGCTGAACGTGCGCGGGCAGCAGCCGGTCCACGGGCCGGATCTCGCGACGTTCGCGGTAGTGACGCTGCTCGGCATCGGGTCGGTGATGAGCGGAGTGAACGAAGCGCGGGCCGATAGCGGCGTCGGCGGCCTGTCCGCGATACCGCGGCGTGCCTCGTTCCTGTCAGTCCTGATCGGTCTGGCCGCGATGTTCGCGCTCGGGGGCGCCTAGGCCCATGCCGGTGCCAGCCAGGCCGTGATCAGCGTCTTCGAGGCGTCCGCGCCCGTGCTGGTAGCAGGGCTGTTCTACCTCACCACGAGCGTCGTGCAGCTGAACTGGCCGGTGGCCGGCCTAGGGGTCTGGCTGCTCGCCGTGGCCGCGGCGGGCGGGTTCGCGGGCCCGGCGGGAGTCTGGGCGGTTAACGCGCTGGCCGCGGGCCTGGCCTACCTGTTGATGGCGCTCATCGAGCCCAGGCTGCGCCGGGCATGAGTGAGGACGGCCTGGACCCGGTGATCCACGCGCCCGCCCGGCTGCGCATCGCGGTGACGCTGGCGGCCCTGCGCGACGGTGACAACCTGTCCTTCACCAAGCTGCAGGAGCTGATCGGGCTCACACCAGGCAACCTGATCACCCACCTGCGCAAGCTCGAGGACGCCGGATACGTGACCACGCACAGGAACGGCAGCGGCGTCACCGCACGGACTGCGGTCGCGCTCACCAGCGGCGGACGGGCCGCGCTAGAACGCTACACAACGGTGCTCCGACAACTACTCGACTCGGCCAGCCCAACCACGGCGATGTGACATCAACGTGGTCAGAAGCACAGCGATGTGACATTGTCGTGGTTCCGCGTCCGGCCAGTAATCGCGTTACGTGACCCATAGAACGCGTCCAGTAATCATCAGATGCCTTGGCCGCGGCGAGCTCCTCCGGCGTACCGAATCCCGGTGCCATCGAGGCGTCGGTCCCGGGCAGCACCTCGTGGTGCTCGATGTCGAGCAGCCTCAGCCAGCTCTGCTGGCCCATGGTCAGCGCGACGAAGCAGCCGAGCTCGACCAGTTCGGGCTCGGAGAAGTGCCGGTGCAGCCGCTCCCACAGCGCGTCGTCCGGGTCCAGCCGCCAGGTGATCGCCTCGGCGTAGGCTAGCGCGGCCTTCTCCGGTTCTCCTAGTGTGGTTGAGGTCTCGAAGTTGAGCAGGTCGTCGTACTTCCCCTCGCTCAGCCCCCTGTGCCCTGGCCTTCTCCGAGCGCTGGTTACCGCAGTACTCGCATTTCACCGAGCGCGACACGTAGACGCGGCAGAGTTCCTTGATGGCGTGATCGCAGACTCCATCCCGGAAGATCGCCTGCCACGACCGGGCGAACGCCCAGAAGCAGGCGGGCACGTGCGCGCGCACCGCCGAACTCTCCGGCCGCGGCGTGCCCTCCCGCCGGCACCGCTCCATCTCGGCCCGCATCTCGTCGTCCATCGCCTCGAGCGGCAGGTAGCTGATCCGCTGCTTGCGGTCCATCGCCTCTCCCTGGAGCATCCGTTTCCGGTTCCCCCTCATGGCTAGGATGCCCCATCGGCGGCAGGACACAGGCCGCGATCCTGCCCCGGCCTGCTCAGAAGGCCAAGCCGCAGGTCAAGCCGGCTCGCGCTTGGCGAACCGCTTGATCAGGAACGACGCGAGGGCAACGACGATCATGGCGCCGATTATCGCGCCGATGATGCCACCCCAGTCGAACTTGTCCGTATCGCCGATGCCGAACAGGCCGTGGAAGATCCAGTAGCCGACCAGTGCGCCCAGCAGGCCCAGTCCTGCTGAGGTCAGCCACGATCTCACGCCGTGCATGTGCCGGAAGGCATCGTTTGGAATCAGGGCGCGAGCGATGGCCCCGGCGACAAAGCCCAGGGCCAAGGCCGCGATGAAACTGCCAACGTTCATCGCGCTGTCCAATCCCCAGGCCCCGGGCCCATCTTGGCAGTCGGTCCTGCCTGCGAAATGGGTCTATCCCTTCACGCTACGCCGATCTCCCCGCGCTACAAGGGCGGCGGAAGCTGGAGTCCGTTCTCGCGTCCGCGGTGCGCCCGGCCCGGAGATCAAGCTAGGTGGCATTGTTGGTAGGCGATGACCGACACCTCCTGGCTGGGACCGCCCATCGACGTCCGGCCGCTGTTCGCCGGGCAGCAGGCCGCGTTCATCGCGCTGCTGCGCGGCCTGCGGCCCGGCCAGTGGGCGCAGGCCACGGTCTGCCCGGGCTGGGACGTTAAGGACATCGCCGCTCACGTGCTCGGCGACCACGTCGGGCGGCTGTCCCGGCACCGCGACGGCTACCCGCCCCTGCGCCCCCGCGACGGCGAGCCGTTCCCCGCCTTCCTGGACCGCATCAACGCCGAATGGGTGATCGCATCCCGCCGCCTCAGCCCGCGGCTGCTCATCGCGCAGCTCTCCGTCGCCGCGGACCAGATCGCGGAGTTCTGGTCGGCCGCCGACCTGGACGCCCTCGGCGACCGCGTTAGCTGGGCCGGGGCCACGCCGGCCCCGGCCTGGCTGGACGCCGCCCGGGACTTCTCCGAGTACTGGACCCACCACCAGCAGATCTGCGACGCCACCGGCCAGCCCGAGACCGGCCAGGAATACCTCGGCCCCGTCATCGATACCTTCATGCGGGCCCTGCCGTATACCCTGCGCCACGCGACCGCCCCAGCGGGCGCCGTCCTGCAGATGGTCGTGACCGGCCCCGGCGGAGGATCGTGGACCTGCATCCGGGCCCCGGGCCGCTGGAGACTGCGACGCGAGCCGCATCCCCGGCCGACCGCGCGGGTCGAGCTCGACCCGGACACCGCCTGGCGGCTCTGCACCCGCGGCATAACCCCCGCGCACGCCGCTGGCCGGGCCCGCGTCGACGGCGACCGGCAGCTCGCCGCCGCCGCGCTCCAGATCGTGTCGATCATCTGGTCCCCGCCGGACCCGCCGCGGTCCGGTATTCGATAATTCAGTGTGGAAACCGCGACGCAGACGCTGCACCGGCTGACCTCCTACGCGCCCGGCCGGGAATGGGACCTGGCCGCCGACGACCCCCGGATCGTGCAGGATCTGGAGGCGAACGACATGGCCGCCTCCCGTGGTTCGCCCCCAGCCGGGTCCGCCGGGTCGCTCCCGCGCCCTGACCCCGCACCGTGAGGACCCCCGCGTTGCATGTTCATGCATTGCTATGCATATACTTGCAAACATGTCCAAGGTGCTCTGCTCCCTGCCCGTCGGCGAACGCGTCGGCATCGCCTTCTCGGGCGGTCTCGACACCTCGGTAGCGGTCGCGTGGATGCGCGAGAAGGGCGCCGTGCCGTGCACCTATACCGCGGACATCGGCCAGTACGACGAGCCGGACATCGCCTCGGTGCCGGGCCGCGCCACCGCATACGGCGCGGAGACCGCGCGGCTGGTCGACTGCCGGGCGGCCCTGGTCGAGGAGGGGCTGGCCGCGCTGGCGTGCGGGGCGTTCCACATCCGTTCGGGTGGTCGGGCCTACTTCAACACCACCCCGCTCGGGCGAGCCGTCGCGGGTACCTTGCTGGTGCGCGCGATGCTCGAGGACGACGTGCAGATCTGGGGGGACGGCTCCACCTTCAAGGGCAATGACATCGAGCGGTTCTACCGCTATGGGCTGCTCGCCAACCCAAGCTTGCGGATCTACAAGCCGTGGCTCGACGCCAACTTCGTCACCGAGCTCGGCGGCCGCAAGGAGATGTCCGAGTGGCTGCTCGCCCGCGGCCTGCCCTACCGGGACAGCGCGGCGAAGGCCTATTCCACCGACGCGAACATCTGGGGCGCGACCCACGAGGCCAAGGCGCTCGAGCACCTCGATAACGGCATCGAGATCGTCGACCCGATCATGGGCGTCCGGTTCTGGGACCCCGGCGTCGAGATTCCCGCGGAAGACGTCACGGTCGGCTTCGAGCAGGGCCGGCCGGTGACCATCAACGGCAAGGAGTTCCCCTCCGCCGTCGACCTGGTGCTCGAGGCCAACGCCATCGGCGGCCGGCACGGCCTGGGCATGTCGGACCAGATCGAGAACCGGGTCATCGAGGCCAAGAGCCGGGGCATCTACGAGGCGCCAGGCATGGCGCTGCTGCACGCGACGTACGAGCGGCTGGTCAACGCGATCCACAACGAGGACACCCTGGCCAGCTACCACAACGATGGGCGGCGGCTGGGCCGGTTGCTGTACGAGGGCCGCTGGCTGGACCCGCAGGCGCTGATGCTGCGCGAGTCGCTGCAGCGCTGGGTGGGGACGGCGGTCACCGGCGAGGTGACCCTGCGGCTGCGGCGCGGCGAGGACTACTCGGTCCTCGACACCGCCGGCCCGGCCTTCAGCTACCACCCGGACAAGCTGTCCATGGAGCGGACCGAGGACTCCGCGTTCGGCCCGACCGACCGGATCGGCCAGCTGACCATGCGCAACCTCGACATCGCCGACTCCCGCGCCAAGCTGGAGCACTACGCGGGCATCGGCATGTTCGGCGGCGCCCCTCCGGCGCTGGCGGGCACCGGCCCGACCGGGCTGGTCGGCGCGCTGCCCGAGGGCGGGGCCGAGGCGATCGCCTCCCGCGGCCGGGTTCCCGGCGACGACGAGCTCCTCGACCGCGCCGCGATGGAGTCGGGCACCGACTAGGCCTACCTCAGTGCCGGGCCGCGAACCTGAGCCGGTCACCGGCCACGTCGACCTGGGCGTGGCCGAATCCCGCCGCGCGCAGCCTGGCCTCCAGCGTGCCGGGGTCGACCGGGACGAACACGTCGTCTTCGTGCAGCTCCCGCCGCGCCGGGGTGTCCAGCCCGTCCGAGCCGAGGACCCAGGGGAGCAGCTCGTCCTCGACCAGGCGGGCCCATTCCTGGCTGGAGCAGAACTCCAGGTGCGCCCGGTTCACCGGGACGCTACTGCCAGGCCGGCAGCTGCTGCAGCGACCAGGTGTTGCCGTCCGGGTCGCTGAAGAAGACGAACGAGCCCCACGGCTGGACGTCGATATCGCTGGCCTGCACGCCGCGCGCGATCAGCTGCTCCCGGGCCGCTGCGGCATCGGCCACGACCATCTGCACGCCCTTCTGCGATCCCGGCGCCATCTCCGTGATCCCGGTGCCCAGCACAATCGAGCATGCCGATCCGGGCGGAGTGAGCTGCACGAACCGCAGCGTGTCGGAGACCTGGTAGTCGTGATCGGCGTGGAAGCCAACCTGGTCCACGTAGAAGGCCTTGGCCCGGTCCACGTCGGTCACCGGGATGGCGACGAGCTCGATTTTCCAGTCCATGCCGTCACGCTATACCCCGGTTCCGACCCCGGCCCGCCGTGCGCGGGCCTCGGCCCGCCACCCCGATCTATTCATACGGCGTGGATGTCCCAGCCATGTCCAGCTGCATGAATGGGACATCCACGCCGAATGATCTGGTACGAGTGGTGCCAGGGTGACTGAATTCCGTTTGCGCGTTATCTGACGGCAGGCCGGCCGGGACCGGGTCACGTCGCGGGTCTGGCATGCGGCAGGATCAGCCACATGACCGAGCTCACCGATGTTTCCGGCGCATTCGGCTACGGCGACTCGATCCTCGTCGGCGAGCGGGTACGACTGCGCGGCGTGCGTGACGACGACCTGCCCGCGCTCGCGAAGTGGGAGATGGATCCCGGACGCATGGCCACGCTGTCGAGCTGGGTGGCCCCGCCGTCGGAGGCCGCGGCCAAGGAGCGCATCGCGCAGTGGAGCGCGAACCAGAAGGACGACCTCGGCTTCGCCATCGAGACGCTCGACGATCCGCCCGTGCTGGTCGGCAACATCGGGTTGTGGGGCGCGCGCCCCAAAGACCGGTGCGCGACGCTCGGGATCGCCCTTGGACGTGAGCACGTCGGTCTGGGCTACGGCACGGACGCGGTGCGCGTCATCGTCGGCTACGGGTTCCGCGAGATGGGCCTGCACCGCATTCAGCTCAGCGTGGCCCCGTTCAACCCCGCCGGGATCCGCGCCTACGAGAAGGCGGGGTTCGCCGAGGAGGGCCGCTATCGCGAGTCGGTGCTGCACGACGGGCACTGGTACGACGAAGTGCTGATGTCCATCCTCGACCACGAGTGGGCGGCCCGCCGAACGCCTGTCCGCTGAGCGCGCCCCGCCGCGCCGGACATGAGCGCCCCCGCCGCACTGGACAATGAACTGGTGATCGAGGTCGAGCCCGGCGGCCCTCGCCCCGTTCGGCGTCCGGGGCTGCGCGGCGCAGGACGCTCAGGCCTACGGCGAGCACCCGGAGACCGCGGTGCCGCGGATGCGCTGGGCCCGCGCAACGGTCGCTGGTGCCTCCGGTGGTGCCCGCGCCGGTCGGCCTGCACCCCCGGCACCCGGCAGGCGCACCTCTCCCGCGCCGCCTGACCTGCGCGCCGGTCAGGCGCCCGCCGAGCCCTCGACCAGCCCGTCCATGAACGCCGCGTGCTCATCCCACCCGTCCTGCCCCTGATCGGGCGCCGCGGATCCCAATCCGCCCCTCACCCCGGCAACACCCATCATCGTGGATCGCTGCGACTCCTATAGGGGCCATGGTGATCCACGATGATGAGCGACAGCGTGCCATCGCCGCCAACCCGGGGAAAACCTCGGGGTCAAGACGGCCGTTTCCCCCGTTCCGCCCGCCACGCGGGCCCGGAAGGCTAGAGCCAGCAAGCCAACCAGCCCGCCACGGAGGTCGCCGGTGATCGAGGCCCACGGCCTGACCAAGCGCTACGGCCAGATAACTGCGGTCGATCGTCTCACCTTCGACGTCCGTCCTGGCGTCGTGACTGGTTTCCTCGGGCCGAACGGGTCCGGCAAGGCGAAGATTGGAATTTGACATTTGTTTGCCCGGATGCTTGTAGCACCTGTCAGCGGTTACCCGCCGTTTGATCCGCGGTGACCAGCCAGCCGAGCCGGCGGGACATGGTTCGCGCGCAGCTGACGACGGCGTGGACGTGGCCGGAGGTCTCCGTCGCGCGCCACAGCACCGACCATGGGTAGTAGGAGGCGGGCTCGGTGAGCGGCCGCCAGGTAGTTCCGGGGAGCGCGGCGATGCAGGAGGAGGGCACGCAGTACAGGCACCGACCCTGGGCCACCAGGGCCGCGGCCGCGCGGATGCTCTCCACCGTGCCCTCGTACACGGTGGGGGTGAAGCCGGCCGACCGGCACATCTCGACGGTGAACTGGTTGAATTCCGGTGCGCGCGCTTCTTCGGCGAGCAGCAGCGGCTCCGCGGCCAGGACGGCGACCGGCACACCATCCAGCGCGGCCAGCCGGTGATCGCGCGGGACCAGGACCCCCAGCGGGTCGCGGCGGAACAGGTGCGAGGTGATCTGGGGCGGGGCGAGCGCGGCCCGGCCGATGCCGACGTCGAGGCGGCCGTCGGTGAGCTGCTGGTACTGCTCGGGCACGCTGGCCTCGACCTGGTGGATGACCAGGCCGGGGTGGCGGGCCTGGGCCTCGTGCAGGATCTGCGGCATCGAGTCGTAGCTGGCGTCGATGATGCCGACCCGCAGGGCGGGAGACACGCCGGTGGCGCTGCGGGCGGCCGCGGCGGCGCGGTCCACGTGGGCCAGGATCTGCCGCGCCTCGGCCAGGAATACCGCCCCGGCGGCCGTCAGCGAGACGTGGTGGGGGCTGCGTTCCAGCAGGCGCACGCCCAGCTCACGCTCGAGCCGCTGCACCTGCTGGCTCAGCGCCGACTGCACGATATGTTCCCGGGCGGCCGCGCGGCCGAAGTGCAGTTCCTCGGCCAGGGTCACGAAATAGCGAAGCTGGCGCAACTCCACGCCCGTCACCCCCTGCTGCCGATAGGACGCAACGATTCGTGGTCTGCTGACGCCCTCTGGGGTGCCAGGGAAGGCCGGCTCCTGCCGCTGAGGTAGGGGGCGAGCCCGTGGCGGGCCATGATCCGGGTGACTTCGAGGTAGCGGCGGGCGCGGGAGACCCGTCGGCGCAGGGAGCGGACCGGCGGCGGCAGCTGGCTGGCACGCAGCTGCCCTTCGGCGGCCACGGTCAGGGTGATGAGGACGACGAGGAGGCCGAGGATGCCCGGCAGCGGGCCGCTGGTGAACCCCGGGTGACCGCCCGGGTCTGGCACATCCGGTCCGGCGCCGAGCATGAAGCCCACCCTCACTCCTGTGGAGCTACGGGCCAGGCAGGAGCTGCCGGACCCGCCTGTCATGGGTGACACGCGCACGGTATGCGGGTTACCGGCACGGTATAGTTATGAGAAGCTATCTCTAATGAGCTATCTGGTCAACGGCCGCAACCTGTGGGCTCTGACGGTGCTGTGCCTGCTGCGCGAGGGGCCGATGCACCCGTACCAGATGCAGCGGCTGGTCAGGCAGCGCCATAAGGACCGGCTGCTGGACCTGCACCGCGGGTCCTTGTACAACACCATCGCCCAGCTCGTGCGGGCCGGGCTGATCGAGGCGGCGGAAACCGGCCGCGACGGGCGGCGGCCAGAGCGCACCATCTACCGGCTGACAGCCGAGGGCCAAGCCCGGGTGACCGCCTGGCTCCGGGACCTCCTCGCCACGCCAGCGGCCGAGCCGTCATCCTTTCTTGCCGCCGTGGCTTTCATCGCCCGTCTCACGCCCGCCGAGGCCGAGGATGCGCTGGCCGCGCGCACTGCCGCCCTGGAGGCCGAGATCGCCAGCCAGGGCAAAGCGCTCCGCGCGGACACGGTGGCCAGCCATCCGGTGCTCTCCGCCCTGGACCCGGCTATCGTCCGGGTGCTGCTCCTGGACGGCGACTACCTGCACGCCATGCGCCAGGCGGAACTGGCGTGGGTCAGCGCAGTGCTCACCGAACTACGCACCGGCTCGCTGAGCTGGGATTACGGCGACATCACCCGCCAGGTCCGCCAGGCATCACGGCAGGCGGCCGGCGCAGAAGGCGATCTCAGTCCGGGACAGCGGATGGAGTGATCACCATGACAATCGCAGCGGCTCTCGCCAGCGGCCCTGGGCAGGCCGGCGCGGGTTTCTTCGCCTCCATCCCCGCCGCCGGGATGGCCATGGGCCGCCGCTGCCGCACCACCGCGGATGCGCCGCATACTCGGCGCTGACCGGGGCAGCCACCCCGTGCTGTTCGTCGCCACCGTGGCAGGCGGTCACCTGCTCGGCGTGCTGGAACGGATCCTGATAGGCGTCGTCCTTGCCTGGCTGACCGCTGTCACTATCGGCCTCCGCAGGGCACGCTCACCCGGTGCGATCGGTTCTGGTGATGGTGCCTTCTGCGTTCGGCCGTTGCCGCCGCGAGACGTATGGGTTTGACTGCCTAGTGTCAGGTGCGGCAGCTTGCCTGCCCGGTAGGAGATTGACATGTGGCGTGAAACCCGGGGGCATGCAGCGAACGGGAGCCCGGGCTTGCTGGGCCGGATCGGCCGGAGCTGCCACCGGCACCGATGGCTTACGTTGCTCACCTGGCTCCTCGGTGTAGCGTTCCTGATCATCCTCTGGACCGGTTTCGGCGCGGCCGCGAACAACACCTTCACCGGCAGCGACCCCGGTCAGGCCCTGCTCAACCAGCACTTCCCCCGGCAGTCCGGGGACACGCTCACGCTGGCGATCCGCTCGTCGGCTGGCATCAGCTCCCCGACCGTCCGCGCCCGCGTCACCGGCGCGCTGGCCCCGTTCGAGCGGGCGCCGCATGTCACGGTCGCCAGCCCCTACCAGGGCAGCGGCCAGATCTCCCGCGACGGTCACATCGCGTTCGCGACCGTGCAGTTCGACCAGCCGTCGGCCAGTATCGATTCCAGCGAGGTCGTTGCCCTGATCAACGACGCGAAGGCGGCCTCCGGCCACGGCGTCACATTCAGCCTGGGCGGTAACCTGGTCGATTCCGCTGAGACCCCGGCCGGCGGCTCCACCGAGCTGATCGGCTTCTGCGCGGCGGCGGTGGTGCTGCTGATCGCGTTCGGGTCGCTGCTGGCGATGGGCCTGCCGCTCGCCACCGCCGCGCTCGGTGTTGCCAGTGGGCTGTCGCTGATCGCGCTGCTGGGACACGTGGTCCCGGCGCCGTCGTTCTCCTCGATCATCGCCGCCATGATCGGCCTGGGGGTCGGCATCGACTATGCGCTGTTCATCGTGACCAGGTTCCGCGAATCCCTGCGGGCAGGGGCCGCGCCCGAGGATGCGGTGGCAACCGCCATGCGCACCGCGGGCCGGACCGTGCTGGTGGCAGGCACGACCGTGATCATCGGCATGCTCGGCCTGCTGGTACTGCGCCAGCCGCTGCTCACCGGGGTCTCGGCCGCGGCCGCCGCCACGGTGGCCATGACCATGCTCGGCTCGCTGACCCTGCTCCCCGCGCTGCTGGGATTCACCGGCACCCGGCTGGCTAGACCCTCCCGGATCAGGCTCCCCCAGCGCCTGCGGCGCCAGGCCGCGGGCGGCCCGGCCAGGCGGCCCGCGGCGGAACGGTGGGCCGGGGTCATCCAGCGCAGGCCCGTGATCGCTGCCGTGCTGTCAGCCGCCGCCATCCTGGTGCTGGCCGCCCCGGCCCTGGGCATGAAGCTCAACATTCCCGATGAATCCACCCAGGCCCGCGGCAGCATGGGCTACGCGAGCTACGCCACCATGGCCCAAGGGTTCGGGCCGGGATTCGACGCGCCGCTGATCATCGCCGCCAGGCTGCCAGCGCCCGGCGCGAGCACCGCCAGGCTCGCCGCAGCGGTCCGGGCCACCCCGGGCGTGGCTCACGTCACGCCGGTGGTGATCAGCCGGGACGGCCAGGCGGCCCTGATGATCGCCTACCCAGCCACCGCCGAGCAGAATCCGGCCACCAACACCCTGGTGAACCGCATCCACGACACCGTGCTGCCGCAGGCGACCGCCGGCACTGGCATCCGCGCCTACGTCACCGGCCCCAACGCCGGCAACGTGGACTTCGCCAACCTGATCTGGTCACGGCTGCCCTGGCTGATCGGCGTCGTCGTCGCGCTGTCGATGCTGCTGCTGCTGGTGATGTTCCGCTCGGTCACCATCGCGGTCAAGGCCGCGGTGATGAACCTGCTGTCCATCTCCGCCGCCTACGGCGTGCTCGTCGCGATCGTGCAAGACGGCTGGGGGCACAAGCTATTCGGATTCCCCGAGACGATGCCGGTGACCACCTGGGTGCCGATGTTCCTGTTCGTCATCCTCTTCGGGCTGTCCATGGATTATGAGGTCTTCCTGCTCTCCCGCATCCGCGAGGAATACGACGCCACCGGCGACAACGCCGCCTCCGTCGCCCGCGGGCTGGCCAAGACGGCCCGGGTGATCACCGCCGCGGCGGCGATCATGGTGGTGGTGTTCTTGTCGCTGGTGCTCGGCGCGGACGTCGCGGTCAAGCAGATCGGCCTCGGCCTGGCCGTGGCGATCCTGATCGACGCCACCATCGTGCGGATGGTGCTCGTGCCCGCGGTCATGGAACTGCTCGGCAAGGCCAACTGGTGGCTGCCCGCGGCGCTGGCCCGCATCCTGCCGAAAGCCCCGCCGAGCGAGGACCAGTCCCCGGCCAAGGCCAAGGTCGCCGTCCCGACGGCCGGCTAACAACGCCCTGGCTGCCTCAGGCGAGGCCGAGTCTGGCTGGGCGGACCTGGTCTCATAGCGCGGCACCACGCGTTCGTTCGGCCAAACCGGCGGGAGGTGTGTGTGCGCAGACCTCGGCCGGAGAGCGGGACCTCAGCCTGGCGACCTAGCTATAATTAGTGAAACCTCTGGCCCGGCACAGTAGTGAGAGCGCTGTGCCGAGCGGGTAGCGTATGCCTGCCAGCGGGTGTCACGGGGTGGCGAGGAGATCGGCGGTGCCCACAACAGCCCGTGTGTCCTTCGCGGCGGGCCGGACCATGGTGGCAGCGCTCGTGGCGGTGAGCGTGGCAGGGTGCATCACGTCCGGGCGGCAGCCGCCAGCGTCCTCGCCGTCAGCCAGCGCTACGACCGGTGCCCCAAACGCCACGCCACGGTGGTCGGCGCAGGTTGATCGCATAGCCGGGCATGCGCTGGCCCAGCAGTGAGCGGGCGTGTCGGTGGCCGTGGAACAAGACGGACACCTCGTGCTGGCCAAGGGTACGGACTGGCCGACATGAGCATCACGTACCGGCCACCGCCCAGACGGTGTACCCGATAGCGTCAGTGACCAAGCAATTCACCGCGGCCGCCATAATGCAGCTTGTCGAGCACGGCCGGCTGCACCCTGAACGACACCCTCGCAAGCTTGCTGCCCGAGCTAGCCTGGCGCGACGAGCGGGCCCGACACGTCACGGTCCGGGAATTGCTGACCCACACCTCGGGAATCCCGGTTACACCAGTCTCCCGAGGTTTCGCCGGCTGGATGCCCACCCGCAAAGCCACGCCAGTATCCTCGCCCTGATCACCGGGCAACCGCTGAAGTTCGCGCCCGGCACCCGCGCCGGCTACTCCAATAGCGGCTACTACCTGCTCGGGCTGATCATCGAACGGCGTTCCGGCCTTACCTACGCAATACCTTCAGCGGCGCTGTTCGCAGGGCTCGGCCTATCCCATACCGCCCGTGTCCCGATCGGCCCTCGCCTGGCCAGGCCAAGCTGTACACCGGGGCGGCCGCGCGCGCAACCCGCGCCACGGATCAGCCTGGTCAACGCCTACGCCGCTGGGCACCTGTGCTCAACGGTCGTCGATCTGCTTCACTGGCAGGTCGTCTCACCCACGTCTTACACCCAGATGACCACCCCGCTGCGGCTCGCCGACGGACGCAAAATCGCGTACGGCTTCGGCCGAGCTGGCGGCACTGGGTGGCCCTGCCCCGGGCCGGGATCGGGCCTGCTCAGATCAGGAAGCCAGGAGCTACTCGAGCACGGTGAGGTGGTCCGCGATCACCCACCCCATCGCGCGCCCACCAACCTCGTACGCGCATACGTCGCCCCCCCTCATCACGAATCACCCCCGGCGAGTCCGCGGAGCGCCGACCAGGGGGTGCCGGTAAGGATGGCCGGAGGTGGTACTTTCCGGACCATGGCGTACTGCCGGAGGCGTCTGCCCCGCGGCGCTGACCCCCATTGCGGATGGCCTGGACTACGCCAAGCATGGTTGCCACGCTTCGGCTAGCGGTGCCACTGTGCGATGACCAGATTCGGGTCCTTGCCCGTGATATAGGCGGCGCTGGCCACCTCAAGCACATGGCCGCGTACCGCGGTGGAGGTGGGGTTTGACTGCCCTTCTCTGGCGGTTAGCACGATCAGGTGGCGGCCGTTGGTGTGAATGAGGGCGACCTGGCTGGTGAAGTTGATTGCGGCCAAGATGGTGTCGCGGCTCGCGAAAGAGAAGTCGTCGATGCCGGGCAGGCCGCTCGTGATCACCTGGATGTCGCCCGCCTGGTGATCGCGAGTGATGGGGGTGCGCAGCAGCGTGCCCCGGGCGGTGTTGGTTGCCCACACAGCGCCGTCGCTTACCTTGATGCCGTTGACGCCGACCGCTGGGACGCCCCGCAAGCAACGTAGTGCGGATCCCCTGGCCCAGACCGTGGCGACGCCGGTCCGTAGCGGAATCCGCCAGATAACCTGGTTGGCCGAGTCAGCGACATAGAGCTGGCGAGCTGCCCGGTCCAGCGCCAGCCCGTTCGCGAAGCTGCTTGGTGGCAGCGCCGCTATCCGGGCTGGGGCGGCGCGCGGACGGATGCGCCATACCCCCTGTGTCCTTGGCCGTGCCGGTGCTCAGACTGACATACAAGGTGCCATCGTCGGCACGGACGATGCCGCCGAGGAATGCCTTCGTGTGTGAGATGGGCACGTTGCCGTTGGGTGGGACGGGCAGCTGGGCAACGGACGAGATCTGGCCATGCCGGGTCACGCGGGCGACTTGCGCCACGAAGGCGAAGGTCAGATCCGCTGAGCCGTCCGGTTGGAGGGTGAGGCTTTCCGGCTGCTGGCCTGCTGCCAGGTTCAGGTGTACCAGTATGCGCGGGTGTCTGACTGGGTGCCTGGCCGCTTGGGCCGCACCGGAACTAACGAGTCCCGCGGCTCATTAGTGGGCGGCATGGCTGGATGGTGGCCTGCGGACTGCTGGTCGCTGGGGCGCCCAGGATGTGTCGTCCGATGCCGTGGCAGGCCTGACAGCCTGATGGCTCCGAAGAGGAAGGCAGCGGCGAAGATGAGGTCAATGGGGACGAGCCCGAGCCTGCTGGTCACGGTTGCTGTGACCGCGTCGAGGACCTGGATGAGGGCAGTAAGCGTCATCAGGGCGGCCAGCACGTGCCGGGCTCGCAGGGCCAGCATCACCAGCAACAGCACGGCGAGGGCTAGGTTGCGGGTGATGAAGTAGTCGGCGTAGTTGTGGCCGGCGGCGTTCAGGTGCTCTCCGGAGGCGAAGATGGCTATCACCGCGCCGGTGGCGATGAGCACGGCGCCAAGGACCACGATGGTGATCAGCCACCACGGCCATGGCCGGGTAGCGGGCGGAGGTGGTTGCGTTGTCGTCGCGGGCCGGACGGTTTGCGATGGGTGTGTCATGGCGCGGTCTTCCTGCCTTGCTAGGCTGTTGTTCCGGTAGGCGGGCGAGACTCGGCCGGTGGTGGCGAGCAGCCGGGTGCACAGCGCGATGGTGTAGATCGAGGCCTGGATGGTGGCCAGCTTCTCGAACAATCCGGCGGGCGCGGACGGGGTGCGGGTGGCCATGCCGAACGCGGCGAGGAGGGCGATGAACAGGATCCCGGTGATGATCGAGTAGGTGGCCCATCCGCGCCACCGCGGTTCGCGGGCGAAGCGCCGGGCCAGCACGAAGCAGCGCGCGGGCAGGGCGGTGGCGGCCAGCCCCAGGCCGATATTGTGCAGCAGCTCGTGTGTGCTGGCGGCTGTCACGGCCGCGGTACCCGGCGGGTAGCCCATGCCGGGGTCCTGCGCGAAGATTCCGTCGATGATCAGGCCCGCCGCGACCCCGGCCTGCAGCAGCGGCGCCCATCTCGCTCCCGCGCCCGGCGCCAGCGCGCCGCGCAGGCCCAGGGCGAAACAGCCCATCAGCACGCCGAAGATGACGAAGTTCACCGACTGCAGCCACCCGCCTGGGCCCAGGCTCAGCGCGCTGATCGGCTGGCGCCAGGGATCATATCCGGCCCGGGTCGCGCCTGCGGCCAGGAAGGTGCCGGTGAACAGCAGCGATCCCAGCACGCCGCAGCCCAGCAGGAGCCGGTGCAGCGCCGAGCCTGGCACGAGTCTTCGTCGTGGCCTCGGGGACGCCGCCTGCGAGATGGGCTGGTGAGAAGTTTTCATCGGAGCCTCCCGGCGACTCACTGTGGCGTAGGCCGGGGCTGGTTGCTCCGGTCGCTCCGAATCGGCGCGGGGACCAGACGGCGACAGGTTCAGCCGCATCCTCACGAGGGCGGCAGACGGCGCGCTCCCGAGAATAGCGCCGCCTCCAGGAGTGCGCAACGGGTGTAAAATTACAGCAGCAGTAACTAGCTGGGAGGTCGCGGCCATGACGGGGCCAGGCACGGCGGACCGCGAAGAGAGCCTGCGGGAACGCAAGAAGCGGCAGACCCGGCAGGTCATCACCGGCGCCGCCATGCGGCTGTTCTTCCAGCACGGGTTCGACCGGGTCACGATCAGCCAGATCGCCTCGGCCGCCAACGTCGCCGAGAAGACGATCTACAACTACTTCCCCGCTAAGCAAGACCTCGTCTTCGACGAGCGCGACGAGATCATCGGCGACATGCTGCGTGCCCTGCGGCAGCGCCCGTCTGGCGAGCCGGCGCTGGCGGCGATGCGCGGCTACTTCGCCAGCATCCCCGAGCGCGTGGCCAATCGGCGCCCGCCAGAACCGGACCTGGCCTTCCGGCAGCTAGTCCAGGGCAGCGCCACCCTGCGCAGCCACCAGCGGGAAGTCTTCGCCCGCTTCGAACAGGCGCTGGCCGCCGAACTCACTCAGGAGACAGGCGTGGCCGCCGGGGCGGTAGAGCCCTTCATCGCCGCGGCGGCCATCGTCAGCGTGTTCCGGGTCAGCCACGAAGGGCGAGCCCACGACACCGAAGCCCTCGGGCAGCGCACACGCGCTGCCCTTGACCTGCTCGCCCGCGGACTCGGCGACTATGCCCCCGCGCCCAGCGCAGTGAATGAACCCAGCGACGATGCGTCATCCACGGAGTGAACACGTAGCTATGGTCAACGGCATGACCAGCGCCAACGACGCCAAGGATCTTGCTGAGTCGAAGCATGCGGCCTTGCTTCCTCGGCGATGGCGGCACGTCCGGTCAGTGGCCCGGCGGGCTAGCTACTTCGACCTTAAGAACCCGGGCCGTGGGCTGTGATCGTGGCCGGAGGGAGGATGGCCTCGACCCCTTGTGCTGGAAGGGATCGAGGCCATCATGTTCCGCACCATAGGCGTTGGGCCCTCGTTGTGGGAGGCCAGCCTTCCGCCGGAGTTGCTGCGGCTGCCTGAAGATCTTGTGCGGGTGGACGCGTTACTGGATGACCCGGTGTTCTTCGCCCCGTTCGCGCCATACTTTCACCCGGTGTTCGGGCGGCCGTCCACGCCGGTGGAGTGTTACCTGCGGCTGATGTTCTTGAAGTCCCGGCACCGGCTGGGCTATGAGAGCTTGTGTGCCGAGGTCAGTGACTCGATCAGCTGGCGACCTGCCGTTCCCGCTCCGCGAGGTCGGGGCGCTGCTGGAGGCCAAAGCCTTCCACCCCGGCCGCAGCGCCCGGGCGCACCTGGCCGCGCTGGCCGCCAGCAACGCCATCCCGGCCAGCCGGGTCGACGAAACACTCCACCTGGTTGGCCTGCAGACGGCGGCCAACCGCAAGGCACCGCCCGCTGGTGCTGGCGGCCAAGGCAGCAACGTCCGGCCTGACCGCGCTGGTCGCCAGGGAACTGGTCACCTTCGCCGGCTTCCTGGCAGGCGCCGCCTTCGTCCACGGCGGCGTGCCCCGCCCCGCGCTCAGCCAGCCCGGCGTGCTGCGGGCCGCCGCGCTGTCCGGCGTCTACCTGTGCCTGATCGGGCTGATCGGGCGGGCTGGCCCTCGGCGTGATCGTCCGGCACAGCGCCGCCGCGATCACCGCCCTGGTCGCCCTGGTGTTCGTCGCGCCGCTGGCCGGGCTCGCGGCCACCCCCGCCGCGCAGTACCTCCCCGAGCTCAACTACGCCAACTCGCTCGGCGCTACCAAACCCGTCCAAGGTTTCACCCTTTCACCGTGGGCCGGCCTCGCCATCATCGCCGCTTACGCCGTGGTCCTGCTCGCCTGGGCGGCTGGCTGCTCACCCGCCGCGACGCCTAGGTTGGACCTATGACCGGCCCAGCGGCCGGAGCCGCCGCAACCGCCGTCACAGCCGCCGCCGCCGCGGTCCGCGCGCCGTTTACCGGCCGCTCCCGCGGCAGCGGCCTGTCCGGCCTCGCCCAGCGGGTCGCCGTGGTCGACGGCCGCCTGGACATCACCAGCCCGCCCGGCGGCCCGACCCGGATCACCGTCGAGCTCCCGCTCCGCGCCGGATAGCCCGCCGATGCGCATCGTGATCGCCGAAGACGCCGCGCTGTTCCGGGCCGGGCTGGTCCGGCTGCTGCAGGACGAGGGGCACCAGGTGTGCGCCGAGGTGGCCGACGGCGAGGCGCTGCTGGCCGCGGTGGCCGGGCACCGGCCCGACGTGGTGGTCGCGGACATCAGGATGCCGCCGATCTTCACCGACGAGGGCCTGCGCGCCGCTCTCGAGCTGCGCCGGACCCACCCGGGGACGGCGGTCCTCGTGCTCTCCCGGTACATCGAGACCCGGTACGCGGCCGAACTCCTGCACGGCAGCCCGGCCGGCGTGGGCTACCTGCTCAAGGACCGGGTGGCTGACGTCAGCGAGTTCACCGACGCGGTCCGCCGGTATCGCCGCCGCCCTGGTCCTCACCCTGGGCACAGTCGAGAAGCGCGTCGCCAGCATCTTCGCCAAGCTGGGCCTGCCCGCCTGCCAGACCGACAACCGCCGGGTCCTGGCCGTGCTGCGTTACCTCGGCTCCTGACCGGGTAGGGTCCCGCCATGGCCGAGGTAGTTCTCTTCCATCACGCGCAGGGCCTGACCCCCGGCGTCGTCGCCTTCGCCGACGAGCTGCGCCGCGCCGGGCACACCGTGCACACTCCGGACCTACTAGACGGGCGCACGTTCGGCTCGATCGACGACGGCCTGGCCTACGCGCAGGAGCTCGGCTTTCCCGGCGAGATCCTCGCCCGCGGCGCCCGGGCCGTCGAGGGCCTGCCCGCCGAACTGGTCTACGTCGGCTTCTCGCTCGGCGTGCTCCCGGCTCAGATGCTGGCGCAGACCCGGCCGGGCGCGCGGGGCGCATTGCTGTTCTACTCCTGCGTCCCGGTCTCGGAGTTCGGCCCCGGCTGGCCCGAAGGGGTCCCGGTGCAGGTGCACGGGATGGACGCCGACCCGATCTTCGCCGGCGAAGGCGACATCGACGCCGCCCGCGAGCTCGTCGGCCAGGCCAAGGACGCGGAGCTGTTCCTCTACCCCGGCGACGAGCACTACTTCGCCGACAGCTCGCTGCCCTCCTACGACCCGGACGCCACCGCGCTGCTGACCCAGCGAGTACTCGAATTCCTCCGTACCCGGTAGCCGGGGCTCGCGCTGTCCGCCGCGGCCGTGTGCTCGGCCGGTAGCGTTTCCGCGGAAACGCTATCCCTCGATGAACCTGCTGATCGCGGTCCACGAGCGCTCGGGCCGAGCGGCCGGGACGGCGTGGCCGCAGTCGTGGATCACCTCCGGGTCCTTGGGGAGGGCCCGCGCGGCCCGTGCCGTCTCGCTTCCGGGGTGCGCGAACAGGTACTTCGGCACCTCCTCCGGTGACCCGGACACCATCTCCATGAGCGGGATCGGGGCGTCATCACGCCACAGGCCCATCGGGGCGAGCAGGACGAGCTTCGAGAACAGCCGCGGGAAGGTGGCCGCCAGGTCGGCCGCCACCATCCCGCCGAACGACTGGCCGAGCGCCGCCGGGCGCTCGAGCCCGAGCTTGCGGATCATCTCCTCGTAGACGAGCAGCAGCTCCCCGAAGGTCTGCACCTGCCCGATCGCATGCGCATCGCCGGGCGAGGTGCCGGGATGCTCCGGCGCGTACACCGTGTGGCCCTGGGCCAGCTGGTCCAGGAGAGGCTGCCAGGCCAGGCCGGGCAGCGGATGGAAGTACAGCAGCGGCGGCCCGTCGCCGGCCACCTTGACGTGCAGCCTCAGCCGGCTGTCCCAGACCTCGACCGTCTCGTCGCGGACATCCGCGGCGTCCGCCGTCATCACGCCTTTTCCTCCGGCCGCGGCCTGCGCGACGGCGCCCTTGGCTCCCTGGGCACGTGGCCACGAGGGGTTGGCCCAGCCCTCGTCGTCCCAGATCGGACGCAGCCGCGGCAGCATCTGCTCGGCGAACGGATCGGCCGCGGCCAGATGTTGACCTGGCCGTACTTTTCGTAGCGGCCGTTCCAGGGGAAGGGCTGCGGCTCCGACCACGCCTTCAGGATCAGCTCACGGTGCTCGCGCAGGCTTCCCACCAGGCCAGCGTGCCGCGCCCCGGCGGGCTGATCAACCAGGGATACCGAACGGGCCCGGCCCGGAGCCGTCCGCATCGGAGCGGCCGCACCTGGCTAGAGGCACGTCACGGGGGCCGGCGGCCCACGGCTCGAGGTGCGTCCTTTCCCTACAGGGGCGGCACCAGGACGAAGTAGCCGCTCAGGAGCGACGCGTCGCCCTCCACCTCAAGGCGGCCGGCCACCTTCCGTTGCCACAGGAACAGCGCTAGGTCCGACGCGGTACCCGAGATCTGGATGTCGTGCTGGTCGCCGGGCACGCCGAGCCGCACGGCATCGCCATCGAACTCCACCGCCCACGTCTCCGGTCCGTCCGTCCGCCGCAGCAGGAACCGCTCGCCCTGCCCGGGTGGGGCCTTGGCCACGGCCCGCCGCATCGGCGCCATGACCTCGAAGGTCTGCCCGACGGCGTCGGCGGCCAGGGCCGCGTCCAGGGGCCGGGCCGTCCCCGTAGCGCTCTCGGCGTCCCACCGGTGCACGGCGGCCTCGATCGCCTGCATCCGCTGCCAGAACCCGACGCTGTGGTCCGGGGACCAGGTCCACACCTGCTCGTCCGGTTCGGCCGCGCGGAACTGCTCCTCCAGGCCGGCCGCGCCGGCCCCGAACCAGTCGAGCAGCCCGGCCGGCACCGGGGACCCCTCAGGCGCGCGGCCGGGAGGCATCCAGCCGCTCCACTCCTCGGTCAGGCCCAGCCACGACGAGTCGCCTCCCATCGCCGGGGGCTGCTGCATCTGCTCGCCGATGAGGCGGCTCACCAACCGGTGCACCATCCCCAGGTGCAGGATCAGGTCCGTCATCACCCATCCCGGGCAGGACGGGACCGGCGGCGCGGCTTCGGCGCCGGCCGCCTGCCGTGCCGCGGCCTCGAAGGCGGTGGCCTCCCGCTGGAAGTGCCCGATATAGTCCACGGCCATCCCTTCTCCGGCTCTCGCATGACACCCTAGTCCCGGAGGATCACATGGCCCAGGCGAAGTCGAGCTGGCAGCTCATCGTGACCGGCGCCAGTCTCGGGCCGGTGCCGCTAGTGCCCGAGATCCGCCTGTATCAGGCGAGCGATCCGATCAGCCTGTGGCAGCGCACCGAGGCGACTTCGGGCCGGACCGGCCTGGACCCGCCGTTCTGGGCGTTCGCCTGGGCGGGCGGCCAGGCGCTGGCCCGCTACCTGCTCGATCATCCCGAGCTGGCCCGAGGCCGGGACGTGATCGACATCGCCTCCGGCTCGGGGCTGGTGGCCATCGCCGCGGCGATGGCCGGGGCGGCCGCCGTGACCGCCTACGACATCGACCCCCTCGCCACCGAGGCCATCGAGGTGAACGCGGCCACCAACCTCGTGCGGGTGCGGGCCGTCTGCGCCGATGTCCTGGACCGCGACGACCTCCCGCCGCCCGGCACCGGACTGGTGCTGGTCGCCGACGCCTTCTACGAGCGCGACCTGGCGGCCCGGGTCATGCGGTTCGCCGGGCGAGGCCAGGCCCGCGGCGCCGTCGTGCTGGCCGCCGACTACGGCCGCGCCTACCTGCCCCGCGATCGGCTGACGCCGCTGACCAGCTACGACGTCCCCGGACAGCGCGTGACCGAAGACAGCGACACCAAGCGCACCACCGTCTGGTCCCCAGCCGGACGCCCCGCCGGAACCCACGCCCCACGCCCCGCCCGTCGCCCTCTCCTCCGTGATCGTGGATCGCCAGGGCCCTCATAAGGGACATAGCGATCCACGATCCTGGCTGCCGCCCGCGGGAACAGGCCGAGGCAGATCATCGTGGGTCGAAACACCCCTATCAGGGGTGCAGTGGCACGCGATGATGCGATCGTGCCAGCGCCCTGCCTGAACTCAAGCGGGGTCTCGTCGCCTTGTGGTTCTACCGCCAGCGTGACGCAGAAAACGGCCGGCTACCTGGCGGCCCGTGTCACGGCGTTCGTCCGCGCCGCTTCCCGGCGGCTACGCCGTCCCGGCTACGCCGATCAGGTTGCCCTCCGGGTCGGTGAAATGGCCGACTACCAGGCCTGACGGTGCCCGCTCGGGCCCCATCATGCGCTTCCCGCCCAGCCGCTCGGCCCGCCGCAGGGCGGCCTCGACGTCGGGCACGCCGACGTAGAACATCGCATGGGCCTGGTACGCCGCGCCGCCGCCGACGCCGCCCGGGAAGTAGCTCCTGAGCTTCGCCGGCTCCTTCCCGATGATCTCGAAGTGCACGACCGGCTGCGCCATGGTTACTCCCTTCGTGCGGGCAGTCCAGAGCCCGCGAGGTGCGGGCCTCTCACCACACGACGCTCCCGGCGCGGGAAACTCATCGCCGCTGCGCCCGGTCAGGGCGAGCGGATGTGCGCGGCCGTGCGCGGCGTCGGGATTTCACATGCGGACAGAACGAACGAGTTGCCACACCTGCTCAGTGAGCGGGCAGCGCGGCCAGGTAGCTTGCGGACGCGGCGTAGGCGCGCTCGATGCTGAGGCCGACCTTGTCCCGGTCCCGGTAGCGGAACTGCTTCAAACCGGGCGCCGGGCGGTCCCCGCCGGTCGGCAGCACGTGCACCCGGACGTGGTCCGGCAGCGACGACATCTCCTCGTGGAACCGGTGCCGCCGGGCGATCTCGAACGCGACCAGGCCCACCTCCCACGGCCGCCGCGGCACCGCTAGCGGGCTCTCGATCCGGCCCACCTGCAGCACGTAGACGGTGGTGGCGCCGAGCGCGACCGCCCGGCCGACCGGAATCGAGTCGACCAGGCCGCCGTCGAAGTAGTGCGTGCCGTCGATCTCGACCGGCGGCAGCAGCCCGGGCACCGCGCACGAGGCCATGACCGCAGGCACCACCGGCCCGTCGGAGAACCAGCGCGCGGTCGCCCTCTCGATGCTGGCCGCCACGCACTGGAACGGCAGCTCCAGATCGGAAAAGCCCGCCCCGGGCAGTGCGTCGGCCAGCACCCGGCGCAGCGGCTCCAGCGAGTGCAGGTGCGTGCCCGAACGCACCAGCCGGGCCGCCCGGCCCCACAGCCTCTCGCTGAACGCCAGCCGAAGCTCCTCGCCCCGCCACATCCGCGACAGCCGCGCGGCCGCATCCGCCGGGTTGGCCGCCACCAGGACGCCGTTCAGCGCCCCGATGGAGGTGCCCACCACCAGGTCGGGCCGGACGTCAGCCTCGGCGAGCGCGCGCAGCATGCCGACTTCATGGGCGCCGAGCAAACCTCCGCCCCCGAGCACGAAAGCCGTGGTCATAGGGGCAGGATAGCCAGGCCGTTCGGAATCAAACCTGGCCTCAGCCGCGCCGGATGGTCAGCCCGAGCGAGGCGAACTGCTCGAACGGCCGGTGGTAGCCGCGTTCGATGTGGTGGATGCCGCGCAGCACCGACGGCCGGTCGGCCACCGCCGCGGCCAGCACGGCGGAGAACCCGGCCCGCACGTCGGGCAGCGTTACGTCGGCGCCGCGCAGCTTGGACACACCCCTGATCACCGCCGAATGCACCGAGTTCGTGTCGTGGAAGCGGCACGCGGCGCCGCCCAGGCACGCCGCGAACGTCTCGATCTCGCAGCCCATCTCCTTCAGCGCGGGCACGTACACCAGCCGGTTCTCGAAGACCGTCTCGTGCAGCACGGACATGCCCTCGGCCTGGGTGAACAGCACCATCAGCGGCTGCTGCCAGTCGGTCATGAACCCGGGGTGGGTGTCGGTATGCACCGCGGCCGCCCGCAGCCCGGACGGCGCCGAAGCCGTGATCCACTCGTCGGTGATGTCGATCTGGGCGCCCATCGTGGCCAGCGTGGTGATCGCGGTGACCAGCCGGTCCTGCGGGCAGCCGTGCACCCGGACCTCGCCCCGGGTGATCAGGCCGGCCACCAGGTAGGAGAACGCCTCGAGCCGGTCGCCGGCCAGCCACCGGGACGCGCCGCGCAGCCGGGGCACGCCCTCGATGACGATCCGGCGGTCCGGGCTGAGCTCGATGTGCGCGCCCATCCGCTGCAGGAACAGGGCGAGCTCCACCACCTCGGGTTCGGTGGCCGCGTTGCGCAGCACCGTCTTGCCCTCGGCCCGCACCGCGGACAGCAGCACGGTCTCAGTCGCGCCCACACTCGGGTACGGCAGGTCGATCCGCGCGCCGTACAGGCGTGACGCGCGGGCCGTGATCCCGGCCGGCCCCGCCTCGACCTCGGCGCCGAGCGCGCGCAGCGCCGCCACGTGGAAGTCGACCGGACGCCGCCCGATCGGGTCGCCGCCGACCAGCGGCACAAATGCCTCCCCGGTCAGATGCAGGAGCGGCCCGATCATCAAGATCGGGATCCGGTTCAGCCCGGTGAACGCCTCGGGCACCCGCGGCCGCACCGTACCGGCTGACACCGGGCTGGCTGACACGGGTCCGCCCGGCGTCACCGTGACGTCGCCGCCGGACCGGCTGACCCCGAACCCGATGGCCTCCAGCATCGCGGCCGTGATGTCGACGTCGCCGACCTCCGGCGCATTCCTGATCGTGCTCGGCCCGTCGCCGAGCATCGCCGCGACCATGTGCTTGGTCACCGCGTTCTTCGACCCGCGCACCGCGATGTCGCCGCGCAGCGGTCCCGACGGCTCCACTTGCCACGTCTCCGTCACGCCCACCACTCTAGGCCGTTCCTCCGGCCCTCCGCCCCGGTGGCGGCGCTCGCCGCCTGCTGCTAACGGTAACAGTGAGAAAACTGCCGTAACGGACGGCATGCGGGTGCTAGTTTGGTTCGGCCCCGGGGGAGGGCCGGGGTGGCTAAGGCCTAGCGCGCGGCCGCCCCTGATCATTCTGCTGACCTAAGGAGAACAACGCGTTCATGGCTGCCACGTTGCAGGAGATCTTGCTCACCCCCGACACCCAGCCGCAGGTCACCGCGGATTGCCTGACGCTGATCAAGCAAGAGGTCTCGGCCAAGTCCGGGGTCTCGGGCACCGCGGTCAAGCTCGCCTACAAGACCGTGAACGCGTTCGCGTCGGGTTACCTGCAATCCATGGTGGAGACCTTGCTTCCGGAGATGGTCGCCAAGCTGGAGCCGTACTGGGCGGACTTCAACGCCTCCGGCGCCGCCGAGTTCGGCGACTACCTGGCGAAGCGGGGCGACGAGGTGTCCGAAGCCTTGCTCGAGGTGACCGACGGGCTGGCGGCGGAGTCTAGCCGGCCCACGATCCTCAAGGCCTACCGCAGCGTCCGGGGCGGCGCGGCCAAGCACGTCACGGCCGCGCTGCCAGCGGTCGGCGCCCTCGTGCAGAAGTACGCGGGCTGACCGGTCACCTGGCCGGAGCTTCGTCGAGCGGCGCCTGAGCCCGCTCGGGCCCTGGATCCGCGGCCGCCGGAACAGCCGGGGCGAGGGCCGGAGCGGGCTCCGCGCGGTGCCGCCGGGGCCGCACGTAGGCCAGCCAGTACGCCGCGCCGGCCACCAGGATGCCGCCCATGACGAAGCCCAGCGGGTAAGTCGGCACGCCGACGTACTTCAGCCCGGACGCGAAGATCACGAAGGTGATGGCCGGCCGGATGTACTTGTCCGGCGCCCGCGAGGAGAGCAGCGAGCCGATCAGCACCGCGGGCACGCTGCCGACGATGATCGAACGCGGTCACGCCGAACTCCACGTGCCCGAACGTCAGCGCACCGAGGGCCGCCGCCGCGGTGAGCGGGACCGCCTGCGTCAGGTCGGTGCCGACCAGCTGGCCGGCGGACAGCAGCGGGTAGGTGAACAGCAGCAGGATGATCATCAGCGAACCCGAGCCGACCGAGGTGATGCCGACGATCAGCCCGCCGGTCATGCCGATCAGCACGGTCGGCACCGGCCGGAGGGTGACCTGCTTGATCGCGCCGGTGCGCACCCGGCCCGACCTCCGATCCAGCACGTAGCGCAGCACCATGGCGGCCGCGCCGACCAGCAGCGCCGCGCCCAGCGCGATCTCGACGTGCTGCTGGCCGGCCTTGCTCCCGCCCATCTCGCGCAGCAGGAACGCGCCGAGGAACGCCATCGGCACCGAGCCGAGCGTCATCAGCCCGACCATGCGCAGGTTCACCGTGCCCTTGTGCAGGTGAACGGCGGCGCCGACGGGGCGCATCACCACCGCGGCGACCAGGTCGCTGGAGATAGCCGCGGCCGGCTTGACCGAGAACAGCAGGATGAGCATCGGCGTCATCAGGGCACCGCCGCCGGCGCCGGTCAGGCCGACCAGTAGCCCCACCACCGCGCTGCCCAGGACGACGTACAGGTTCAGGCCCATCCGGGTGCTCCCTTCGTCGCGTCCCGCCGAAGACCACATTCCCTACTACCTTAATTTACAACTGGGCAATATAGGAAACAGGTGTAAACGACTCATGGTCCTTTGATCCGAACGGGCCGCGCTACCCGTTCTCCGCCCGGCTAATCCGGGTAGACAGGGTGGCGTGGACAAACTCCAGGCGTACCGGGACAAGCGAGATGCCTCGCGGACGCCTGAGCCCGTGCCCGCCGAACCCACACGCACCGGGGAGACCCCGGACGGCGGCACGTTCGTGATCCAGGAGCATCACGCCCGGCGGCTGCACTGGGACGTGCGGCTGGAGCGGGACGGCGTGCTGGTGTCCTGGGCCGTGCCGAAGGGCGTGCCGGACGATCCGGGCGTCAACCACCTGGCGGTGCACACCGAGGATCACCCACTGGAGTACGGCAGCTTCGAAGGGGAGATCCCGCGAGGGCAGTACGGGGCCGGCTCGATGACGATCTGGGACGCCGGCTGGTACGAGACGCTGAAGTGGACGAAGAGCGAGGTCAAGGTCAGGCTGCACGGGCAACGGGTTACCGGGGGGTACACGTTGTTCCAGACCGGGGGGAAGCAGTGGATGATGCACCGGGAGCGCCAGCCGCTGCCGGCGGGGCTGCAGCCGATGCTGGCCACGCTCTGGCGTACGCCGCCGCCGGACGACGGGAAATGGGCGCTGGAGTTCAAGTGGGACGGGGTGCGCGCGCTGGCCTTCGTCGAGCGCGGCCAGGTCCGGCTCATGTCGAGGACCGAACGGGACATCACCGTCGCCTATCCGGAGCTGACCGGCCTGGGCCATGCGACGAGCCATAAACAGCTGCTGCTCGACGGGGAGATCGTGGTGTTCGGCGACGGCGGCTGGCCCGAGTTCGAGGCGCTGCAGTCCCGTATGCACGTCAGCGAGGCCTCCCAGGCCAGGCTGCTGGCCGGCCAGAACCCGGTCACCTACCTGGTCTTCGACCTGCTCCAGCTGGAGGGCAGGCCGCTGCTCGACCAGGAGTACCGGTACCGCCGCGCGCTGCTGGACGAGCTGGGCCTGGCCGGGCCGAACTGGCAGACCCCGCCCTCCTTCCCCGGCGAGGACTTCGCCGCCGTGCAGGCCGTCTCGCTCCAGCACGGCATGGAAGGCGTGGTGGCCAAGCGGCTGGAGTCCAGGTACCTGCCCGGGGCCAGGACCGATAACTGGCGCAAGATCAAGAACCAGCTGGCCCAGGAGGCCGTCGTGGCCGGCTACAAGCCGGGCAAGGGCAACCGGACCGGCCAGGTCGGGTCGCTGCTGATCGGGGTGTACGACGACTCCGGGCTGATCTACGCCGGGCACGTCGGCACCGGGTTCAGCGCCGAGACGCTGCGCATGCTGGGCGAGCGGCTCGAGCCGCTGCGCCGCCCGGACTCGCCGTTCGACGGGCCGGTGCCGCCCGAGCATGCCCGCACGGTCGTGTGGGTAGAGCCCAGGCTGGTGATCGACGTGGCCTTCGACCGGTGGACCCGGGCAGGCCGGATGCGCGCGCCCGTCTACAAGGGCCTGCGTGACGACAAGAACCCCGAGGATGTGGCCCGTGAGTGAGCACAGTGAGCCCTGATTTCAATGAACACTGAGGTGAAGGTGCCCGTCCAGGTGGACGGGCGGACGCTGACGCTGACCAACCTGGGCAAGGTGCTCTACCCGGACAGCGGTTTCACCAAGGCCGAAGTCCTCGACTACTACCAGCGGGTGGCGCCGGCCTTGCTGCCGCACATCGCGGGCCGCCCGCTGACGCTCAAGCGCTACCCCGAGGGGGTGGACGGCGAGGCCTTCTTCCAGAAGCACGTCACCGCGCACCGCCCGGACTGGATCCGCACGGCCACGGTGGAATCGGAGAGCTCCCGGGCGCGCGGCAGCAGCGTCACCTACCTCGTCGTCGACGACCTGCCCGCGCTGATCTGGGCGGCCAACCTGGCCGGCCTCGAGCTGCACGTCCCGATGTGGCGGATGCCCCACGTCCGCGAGCCCGACCTGCTGGTCTTCGACCTCGACCCCGGCGCTCCCGCGAACATCACGGACTGCTGCCGGGTGGCCGAGGCCCTGCGGCCGCTGCTGGAGGCGGACGGCCTCGCGCCGCTGGCCAAGACCTCGGGCGGCAAGGGCCTGCAGCTCTACGCGGCGATCTCCGGCGTGACCTCCGAGCAGGCCAGCGACCGGACCAAGGCCTACGCCGAACGCCTCGAACGCGAGCAGCCCCGCCTCGCCGTATCGCGCATGACCAGGTCGCTGCGCACCGGCAAGGTGCTGATCGACTGGAGCCAGAACAACGGCTCCAAGACCACCGTCGCCCCCTACTCGCTGCGCGCCCGCCAGTTCCCTACCGTCTCCACCCCGGTCACCTGGGATGAGGTAGCAGCCTGCCGCCAGCCTCAGGACCTCTTCTTCACCGCCGGAGACACCCTGGCCCGCGTCGCCGGCCACGGCGACCTGTTTGCTCCCCTCCTGTCCCGCTAACCCGTTCAGTCCCCGGACAGCACGGGGCGTAGCGCGACCGCGTGCCCGCCGTTGTCCCGGACCACGCCCTTGGGCCGGGCCGTGGTGCCCGACGTGTACAAGATGTACAGCGGATCGGTCGCCGCCACCGGCACGCAGCCGGCCGGTTCGGCCCCGGCCGCCGCCTCCTCCCAGTCCAGGTCGCGCCCCGGGGTCAGGGCCGCGAGCGCCTGCGGCCGCTGCAGGATCACGCACCGTTCCGGCTTGCGGCCCGCCAGCTCGATCGCGCGGTCCAGGATCGGCTTGTACTCGATGACCCGGCTGACCTCGATGCCGCACGACGCCGAGACGATCACCTTCGGCCCGGCGTCATCGATCCGCGTGGCCAGCTCCGGCGCGGCGAAGCCGCCGAACACCACCGAGTGCACCGCCCCGATCCGCGCGCACGCCAGCATCGCGATCAGCGCCTCCGGGATCATCGGCAGGTACACGATCACCCGGTCGCCGCGGCCGACCCCCAGGTCGCGCAGCACCCCGGCGAACCGCGCCACCTCGTCCCGCAGCCCGGCGTAGGTGTACGTCCGCCGGGTCCCGGTCACCGGGCTGTCGTAGATCAGCGCGGGCTGCTGGCCCCGGCCGTCCCGCACGTGCCGGTCCACCGCGTTGAAGCAGGTGTTCATCACCCCGCCGGCGAACCACCGGTAGAACGGCGCCCCCGAGCGGTCCAGCACCTGCGTGGGCGGCTGGTACCAGTCGATCATCTTCGCCGCATCACCCCAGAAGCCTTCGGGATCGGACAGGCTCCGGTCGAACTCTTGCGCGTAACGGCCCATGACCACACTCCCTCCACTTGGTAGCGATATCAGGTCGGCCGCGCCCCTGGCTAGTAGCCCGCCCGGCGGCCACGTCAGCACCACCGCGTCGCCACCCACCCCCACCTCGTCCCTCCGATCCCGTCGCACTCTCTAACCTCACCACCCCCGCGGCTTACAAGCGCATTCGATGTGAATGTCCCATTCATGCAGCTAGAAGTGCATGAATGGGACATTCACGCCATATGCGCGGCCCGGGAAGAGCTCAGCCGCGGCTCCGCTCGCGGAGCAGCAGCAGAGCGTACGCGGCGACGGTGGAGTCGTCGGTGATCAGGCCCTCGCCGATCATCTCCTCGAACCTCGCCCGGGTCACCCAGGCCTGCCGCATGTCCTGTTCCTCGGCCTCCCGCTCCGGCGCCCCCGGCTCCAGCCTGGTGGCCAGGAAGTAGTGCCCGGCCTGGCTGGTGATGCCGTGCGCGGCGTTCAGATGCCCGAGCCGGACCAGCCCGCGAGCGCTCAGCCCGGTCTCCTGCGCGAGCTCGAGCCGGGCCAGCTCCTCGGGGTCGCCCGTTTGCCCGGACGGCCAGCCGCCCTGGGGGAATGACCAGGTGCGCCGCCCGATCGGGTACCGGTACTCCTCGACTAGGTGAAAGCCGTCGTTCTCGGCCGGGATGACCAGCGCGAAGTCGTGCTTCTCCACGAACGCGTAGCTGCCGCGGGAGCCGTCGCGCCGCTCGATCTCGTCCCGGCGCAGCCGCATCCAGCTGTCCTCGTACACCACGCCGGAGCCGAGCATGCGGATATCCGCGCCGTCGTCCCGAGCCCCGCTCACGTTCCCGTCCTCCACAACTTGCGCCCTTCCCGATACCGATTATGACTCGCCATCGCCCGTGACCGGGCGGCTGTGTCGGTCCTCGCCCTTACCATCACGGCATGTCCGGCTCGACGCCCCCGAACGTTCGCGGCCCCGATGGCGATACCTGGGCCATCCTGCGCCGACGGATCTCCCTCTACCCGCTCGAGCCGCCGGGCCGCCCGGGCACCTGCGCCGTGTGCCGCGGCCCGGCCCGGCCCGGGTACACCCGCTGCTACCAGTGCGCCCAGCACGACCTGCTCGGCCCGGGCCTGCTCGCCGACGCCGTGGCGCCCATCTCCTACGCGGTGAAGGGCTCCGCGTTCGCCGCCAGCCTGTGGCGCTACAAGTCCTGGTCGCCGGACCCCGCGGCACGCACCTGTCTGCTGGCCCTGCTGCTGACGTTCCTGCACGACCACGGCCGCTGCGTATGGCGGCACGCGGGCATGCCCGCCCCCGGCCGCCTGGCCGTGGTGCCGACCGGCTGCGGCCGCCCGGGACCGCACCCGCTGCTGGCCATGGCCGGCCCCTACCTGCGGTTGCCAATGGCCGGGCTGGTCATCAGGCCGGGCGAGCAGGGCCGCGAGCCCAACTCGAACCGGTTCATATCCGAACGGACCGGGCCGGGAGCCAGTGTGCTGCTTCTCGACGACTCCTGGGTATCGGGCGCCAGCGCCCAGTCCGCGGCCGCCGCGCTCAAGCGCGCGGGCGCCCGGCACGTAGCGGTCGTGGTCCTCGGCCGCCACGTCGACCCGGCCGACCGGCTGAGCGCCCCGCTGGCGGCGCGGCTCGTCCCGCGTGCCTATGACCCGGACCAATGCGCCGTACACCTGGCGCGGCCCTAAGCTGGAACGGTGACCGCCCAGCCCCCTTCGCATACCGCGCTGGTCAGGCGCGCCCGCCGGATCGCCCGCGAACTAGCTGTGCTCTATCCGGACGTGCACACCGAGCTGAACTTCAAGACCCCGCTCGAGCTGCTCGTGGCCACGATCCTGTCCGCGCAGACGACCGACAAGGGGGTCAACCTGGTGACCCCCACGCTGTTCGCTCGCTATCCCACGGCCGCCGATTACGCGGGCGCCGACCGCGAGGAGCTGGAGAAGATCATCCAGTCGACCGGTTTCTATCACGCCAAGGCCAGCAGCCTGATGGCCCTGGGGCAGGCGCTCTGCGAGCGGTTCGGCGGCGAGGTCCCGGGGCGGCTGAAGGACCTGGTGACCCTGCCGGGTGTGGGCCGGAAGACCGCGAACGTGGTGCTCGGCAACGCGTTCGGCATCCCCGGCATCACCGTGGACACGCATTTCGGGCGGCTGGCCCGCAGGTTCGGCTGGACCACGGACCTGGACCCGGTGAAGGTCGAGGCGCAGGTGGCCACGCTCATCCCGCGTAAGGACTGGACCGACCTGTCGCAGCGGATGATCTGGCATGGCCGGCGGGTCTGCCACGCGCGCCGTCCTGCCTGCGGCGCGTGCGGGCTGGCCCACCTGTGTCCCTCCTACGGTGAGGGCCCCACCGACCCGAAGGTGGCCGCGAAGCTCGTCAAGTCCGGCCCGTTCTCGTGACCCTGGGCGGCATCTCGTGACCCCGGCCCCACCCGAATCGGCAGGGCCCGGGGCGGCCCCGCGCTGGCTGGTCCGGCTGGCCGACGCGGCCGGGACGATGGACGTGCCGCCGCCGCTGGCGCCGCCCGCCACCGGCGGCAGGCCGTCGGCCGTGCTGGTCCTGTTCGGCGACGGCCCGGACGGGCCCGACCTGCTGTTCACCCAGCGCAGTGACGGGCTCCGCCTGCACGCGGGCCAGCCGGCCTTCCCGGGGGGCGCCATCGACGCCGGCGACGGCGGCCCGGTCGGCGCGGCCCTGCGGGAGGCGGCCGAGGAGGTCGGCCTGGATCTGGCGGGCGTCGACGTGGTTGGCACTTTGCCCGAGGTCTTTATCGAGCGGACCGGGTTCCGGGTCGTCCCGGTGCTGGCCTGGTGGCGCACTCCGTCCGCGGTGGCGCCGGTCGACTCGGGGGAGGTGGCGGCGGTGGAACGCGTCAGCGTGGCCGAACTAGCCGATCCGGCCAGCCGCCTGATGCTGCGGATGCCGAACCGGCTCAGCAGTCCGGCGTTCCGGGTCCGCGGGATGCTGATCTGGGGCTTCACCGCCGCGCTGGTGGACCGCCTGCTGGCGCTGGGCGGCTGGGAGAGGCCCTGGGACGTCGGCCTCGTCGTCGACCTGTGAAATTCGCGCCCGGGCTTGACAACGACGAAAATGCTTTACCGTTAGGTCGTGCGCGGTGATGTGCTCGACCTCATCTTGATCGTGATCGTGGCCGCGTTCGCCGTGTCTGGTTACCGGCAGGGCTTCATCGTCGGCATCCTCAGCTTCCTGGGTTTCGTCGGCGGCGCGCTGCTTGGCGCCGAGTTCGGGCCGGCCATCGCCCGCGCTCTGGTCGGCGGCCAGACCCAGCAGGACATCGTCGCGGTCGTGCTGCTGGTCAGCTTCGCCGTGATCGGGCAGTTCATCGCGTCGTCCATCGGCGCCGCCATGCGGTCCACGGTCACCTGGCGGTCGGCGACCGTCGCCGACTCGGTGGGCGGGTCTGCCGTCAGCATGATCTCGGTGCTGCTGATCGCCTGGGTCGTCGGCTCGGTGCTGAACGGTTCCCCGTTCCCCGTGGTCGACCAGCAGGTAAACAACTCCGTGGCGCTGCAGACGCTGGACAAGTTCATGCCCACGCCCGCGAAGACGATGTTCTCCGACTTCCGCCGGATGCTGGCCGAGAACAGCACCTACGCCCAGGTGTTCAGCGGCATCGGCGCTGAGCGCATCCTCGCCATCCCGGCCCCCGACCCGGGCGTGGTGAACAGCGCGGGCTTCCGGACCGCCGCGGACCGGGTGGTCCGGGTGCAGGGGGTGGCACCGAGTTGCCACCGTTCCATCGAGGGCTCCGGCTTCGTCATCTCGCCTCACCACATTATGACTAACGCGCACGTGGTGGCGGGGGTGACCGAGCATGAGACGGTCACCACCGCCAGCGGCCAGAACGCTGTCGGCGACCGTGGTGTACTACGACCCGCAGGTGGACGTGGCCGTGCTGTACGTGCCCGGGCTCACCCTGTCCCCGCTCCGCTTCGCCGGCCAGGCCAACCCCGGTGACAGTGCCGTGGTCGCGGGCTACCCGCTGGACGCGCAGACCCTGCACGCCGTGCCGGCCAGGATCGGCGGCATCCAGAACGCCCAGGGCCCGAACATCTACCAGACCGCCACCGTGACCCGGCAGATCTACGAGATCCGCGCCGTGGTCGAGTCGGGCAACTCCGGCGGCCCGCTGCTGGCGTCCGACGGCCGGGTCTACGGCATCGTGTTCGCCGCCGCGGTGGGCGTCTCCGACACCGGCTTCGCCCTCACTGCTGCCGAGGTATCCGCCGGCGCCCAGGCCGGCGAGAATTCCACCACCGCCGTCTCCACCATGGGCTGCGACTAGCCCCTCGCGAGCTCAGGCGCCTGCCAGCAACGCGGGGGACAGGTCGGCGGGCGGGATCCCGTCGAGGCCGTCCTGCTCGATGCGGGCGGCCAGGTCATCCGAGGCCGCCAGGAACGAAGCAATATCCATACCGAACGGGCTGGCCGGCCGTCCCGCCTGCCGGGCGCCAGCCTCGTCTTGGCCGGCACGCCCGGCCTGGTGGGCGCGGACACGTTCGGCGCCGCGGCGCAGCAGGGTGACCGCGCCGCGGGCGTTGCCGCGCCTGGCATGGGTCAGCCCGACCGCGATCTGGGCCAGGCCCTGCCACAGGTCCCGCTCCTCCGCCGGGCCGGACTTCCAGGCCGCCTCGAGCACCTCGTGCGCGTGGAACGGGCGCCCGTCGCGGAGCAGCTGGTCGGCCAGCACGGCCGCCTCATTCCCGCTGATCACCAGGTCGTCGGGGATCCGCTCCGACCCGGAGACCCCAAAGAACCCGGAGACCGCGGCGCCGGCGCGGTCGAGCGGCCGCCCCAGTCCGTCACGCGGCCGCGCGTTACGCGGACGCCCGGCCAGGTCGCGGTCGCGGTCCGGTGTCACCGCTCCGGTTCCGGGTCGGCCAGCCAGCCGAGCAGCTCGGTGTCCAGCACCTGCGGGCGCTCCTCGTGCGGGAAGTGCCCGGCACCGTCGATCACGCGCCACCGGTAGGGACCTTCGACGTAGCGGCCGGCGCCCCGCGCGGTTCGCGGCAGCACGCAGGTGTCCAGGGCGCCGTGCAGCTGAAGGACCGGGGTCACGATGGGAGCCCGCATGTGCCTGGCGTAGCGCAGCCCGTCGGGCCGCACGCCGCTGCGGGCGAGCCAGCGATGGTATTCCAGGGCCGAGTGCGCGGCCGACGGGATCTGCATGGCTCGCGCGTAGATCTGCTCGGTCTGCTGGTCGGGCCATCCGGGCGCGGACCACTTCTCCAGCAACCGGCCCACCTGGCTGGCGCCGTCCTTCAGCAGCTGGCGCTCGGGCCAGACGGGCAGCTGGGACGCGAGCGCGTAGCCGTTGCGACGGCCCTGGCCGAACAGGTCGGTCACCGCCGAGGCGCGCATCCGCAGCGGGTGCGCCATCGAGATCACGGCCAGCCGCCTGACCACCTTGGGGTAGTACCCGGCCAGCGTCCAGGCGACCAGGCCGCCCAGGCCGTGCCCCACCACGATCGCGTTCGCCTCGCCCAGCGCCCGGACCAGCCCGGCCGCGTCGGCGGCCGCCGTGACCAAGTCATAACCGCGGGGCGGCTTGTCGCTGCCGCCGTAGCCGCGCAGGTCGACCGCGACCACGCGGAAGCCTGCCTCGGGCAGCACCGTCAGCTGGTGGCGCCAGGTCCACCAGAACTCGGGGAACCCGTGCAGCAGCAGGACCAGCGGCCCATCGCCGGCCTCAGCGGCGTGGAAACGGGTGCCGTTGGCCGAGACGGACCGGTGATTCCAGGGGCCGCCGATCTGGACTACGGCGTCGGCTCCGCTGGCCATCGCAGGTCACCTCGCCCGGTCTCGTGCGCGGTGATCTCGGGCCGCTGGCCGTCGGGTGACTGGTTCTGGCGCAGCAGCTCCAGCCCTTCGGTCACGGTCTGGCGCGTCTTGCTCAGCCCGGACAGCCGCCGGATCCTCAGGTAGGCGATGCCCAGCGCGACGGCTGCCAGCAGTATGTACACGCCGGACACGATAAGGAACGCGGCCCAGGCCCAGATGCCGAGCGCGACCAGGCCGAACGCCAGCGCGATGGACAGCAGGACCAGCACCAGGCAGGCCACGAAGGCAGCCATGCCGCCCAGGCCCGCGGCCAGCCCGACCCGCTGCACGTCGCCCTTCAACTCGGTCTTGGCCAGATCGATCTCGTACCTGATCAGCTGGGACACGTCCTTGGCGGCCAGGGCGACAAGATCCCCAAGTGACTGCTCATCGCCGGCGGGTTCCGGCGTCTCGCTGTGGACCATCCAGTCCATCTCCCTCGTGTGCGGGCCACCATCCGCGCTCCCGCACGGTTATGGGCACCCGCGTCCGATTGCTCCCCGGGGCCGATACATGTCCGGCAAAATCCAAGGCTAGCGTTGCCGCCGGAGATCAGGCATCACCGAGGACCGGTACGGCGTTTCAGGCCCGTGTCCAGGCCCCGTGTTGCAGGGCAAGTGGGCCAGGCCCGGGGCCAGCAGTGCTCCGCGGCCGCGAGCATACCGGTCAGGCGGCCGGCCGGTACGCCCGGGTCAATTGCTGTCGTGAGCACATTGTGGCATTTATGCCCGGAACTAGCGATTCGCCGGATTTTAACTGTGGCAACCGCGCAGATGCCGGCCGTACCGGAAATAGCGAGCGGCGCCCCTGGCGGGGGCGCCGCTGCGAAACACGTCAGGCCTGGCTACCAAGCGTGCACCTTCTTTGTCAGCCAGGCTGGCCGCTACCGTCCTGCCTGGTCTGACACGCCTCCCGCGGCTGGTCGCGCGTGGGTACCCGGCTGCCGTGCCCGGACGCTTCAACATCCGTAGCACGTTTCTACGACGAAATCGCTAGCCTGCAAAGCCCTGGCGCTGACCAATTCGTGATCTCGATCAGTTGGCCCGATCACATCCAGTTAACGAGTAACTCGCGGATCCGGCCCGGCGCCGCAGCTGGCCGGCGGTCGGCGCCTTTGCGGCGGGACCGGAGGGCCGAGGCGGTATTCGCTATAGTTCGCGGACAGTGACCGCCGGACATTGTTGGATGCATCGTCACACTGCTCCCTTTGTTCATTGTGATAGTCAGAACAGCCCGTCCTGGGGCTTGGGGGGTTCGATACGCAGGCCTTTCCTGCGTCCGGTGCGAACGTGGACGGCCCGCAGCCTGCCGTCCTTGACACGTTGCATGATGGCCTGGCGGGAGACGCCGTAGGCGAGGGTGGCTTCCAGCATGGCGAGCCAGCCGTCGGGGGCGTCGTCCACGAACAGGGCGCGGATGCCGGGGGTGAGACGGATCCGCCAGGGGGCGCCGGGAGTGAACTGCTCGCCGCCGATGAACCCGTCGCTGAGCCACCGGTGCAGGGTGGAGGGTGCCAGGCCTAGTTCACGGGCGGCGTCGGCCACGGTGAGCAGCTCTCCTTCCTGGTTATCTGCGGTGTCCTGGTGGCGGGGGATGGCCCAGTAGTGCCGCAGGCCCTGGACTCTACCGGCGGTGTATGACAATCCGCGGGGGGTGCGGCGGTTCTGCCGGTTGAGGATCCAGGCGATCTTGGCGTCGTCGTAGTGGACGGCCAGCCGCCGGACCAGGCTGATGGTGTCCTCGTCAGTGCGGAGCCGTCGCGGGGGCTTGCGCTTGACGGGGATGGTCAGGTCGCTGATCGCGCCGCCTTTCCAGCGCAGGATCAGGTCAGCGCGGCCTCCGTCGTGATCGCGGCAGATGGTGATGCCGACTTCGTCCAGCAGGGTGCGCAGCAGCTGCTTGCGGTCTTTGTCGGTGGTGGTCGGCGCGTCCCAGACGGCCTGCAGGTCGTCGCCGAGGGCCAGGATCGCGGCGCGTTCGCTGGCTGTGAGCGCCGCGGGCCGGGCGGCCTGGCGGCGGGCGAGTTCGGCCTCGGCGGCGGCCAGCTCGGTGAGGGCTTTCTCCCAGGCGGTTTCCAGGCCGCGGGCGACCAGCCGGTTGTCCGGGTCGACGGCCTGGTAGCGGCGTTCGGCTCTGGCGGCGTTGTAGCGGGCCTGTTCCACCTGGCGGCGCCATTGCTCAAGAGCACTGTCGTGGCCTTGTTCGAGCTGCCGGGCAGCTTCCAGGCAGGCTTGCAGCGCTACCGGCTCGAGGGCGGCCAGGAACGCGGCGGTGACCGCGTTGTCGATGGCCACGCCGCCGACGCGCAGGTGCCGGGTGCCGCGGCCCTCGACCAGCTGGCCGGTGCCGGTGCAGTAGTAGCCGGGAGTGGCCTTGTGCGCGCCGTCGTAGTAGACCGAGAGCTTGCGGCCGCAGGTCCCGCAGGTGGCCAGGCCCTGCAGCAGGGCGCAGCCTTCGCGGACCGCCCCGGTGCCGGGCTGATGGGCCACCGGGCGGATGTTCTGCCGGATTTTGTGCTGGTTGGCCTGGTAGGCGTCCCAGTCGATGTATCCCGGGTGGTGATCTTTGATCAGCACCTCCCACTGGTCTTGCGGCAGCACGCGGCGGCGGATCCGCAGCGTCCCGTCCTGGCCGGCGTAGCGTTCCTGGCGGCTGCGGCCGAAGGTGTACGCGCCCGCGTAGGCGGGATGGGTCAGCACGTTGTGCACCGCGTGGTAGGTCGGCTCGGTCCAGATGATCTGCGATCCGCGGACGTAGGCGCCGGGCTGCAGCGGGAACTTCAGGCCCTGATCGCGCAGCCACAGCCAGGTGCCGCGCACCGACCCGCAGATAGCGAACCGGTCGAAGATCGCGGCGATGACGCCGGTGACGGCCTCATCGGGGTGCATCACGATCTCCCCGTCGGCCTCGCCCCAGGCCAGCCCGACCGGCAGCCCGCGGCGCAGTTCGCCGCGGGCGGCCTTGTTCCGGATCCCGCCGTCCAGCCGGGCCCGCAGGATATGCAGTTCGCTTTCGGCCATGGTCCCCTTAAGGCCCAGGACGAGCCTGTCATTGAACACGGCGGGATGGTAGACGCCGTCCGCGTCGGCGATCAGGGTATCGGTCATCCCGGCCAGGTCGAGGAGCCGGTACCAGTCGGTGTTGTTGCGGGCCAGCCGGGAGACCTCCAGCGACAGCACGATCCCGACCTGCCCCATGCCGACCCGGGCGGCGAGCTCGGCGAATCCTGTCCGGCCGGCCGCCGAGGCTCCCGACAGCCCCAGGTCCTCATCGATCACGGTTACCGCGCTGCCAGGCCAGCCCAGCTCGCGCGCCCGGGAGACCAGGTCGTACTGGCGGGCAGTGGACTCACGGTTGTGTTCCACCTGCAGCAACGTCGACTGGCGGACGTAGATTGCGGCCGCTCTGGAGCGGTGCGAGGCGGTGACCTTCCACTCACTCATCGCCCCTCACCCCCGGCTGTCCCGCCCTGGCGATCAGGCCGGCAAGCAGCATGATCGCCGCCGCGGCCTGCGGTCCGGGGAGCTGGGCCAGCAGGTCCGGGGGTGGCGCCGGAACCTGGTCCGGCAGCAGACTGAGCTGAACAGGCTGCACGATTGTCCTCCTTGGCCGGTGGCTTTCGTGCAGCCTGCTCCCGCTCATCCCCCTCACGGGAACAAAACGCCGACACCAGGACAGACGCAGCCAGCAGGTCAGCCACCGACCCCAGCGTCCCCGCGCTCCCCCCGCGGTCCTGACCTGCACCGCCGTCGGCGGCGGTGCTGTCAGCGTGCTGGCTGGTCCACTCCGCCGGGATCAGCCGCTTGCTGCCATCGGGCAGCACCAGCAGCAGCTCCAGCCGGCCGTGCCGGCGCATCCCGCCCAGCACGCGAAGCTCCAGCCCGTGCAGCGGGTGACGCGGGCGGGTGATCACCGCCGTGCCCGGCAGCACGGCGGTCACCAGCCCGGCTCCGTCCCGGCCGGCGCGCCGCAGCCAGCCGCATGGCACACCGCCCGGGCGGCCCGCGTGGCACTAGCCGCGTCCAGGCACAGGACCGCCTCACGCAGGTCAACCGGGACGCCCTCGGCGATGCTCGCCGCGACCAGCAGCACCTGCCGCTCCCCGTCCGAGCACGGCAGCACCCTCTGCACCGCCTCAGCCGCCGCCGCGAAATCGACCGCCGCGACCTCCCGGCCCCGGAACGGCTCCCACCGGACCTCCACCGCCACCTGCAGGAAATCCTCCCGCAGCAGCCAGGCCCGGTGCGAGATCAGCAGCTCAGCAGCCGCCTCCGTCGGCAGCCAGCCCTTCGCCCACGCGCGGATCGCGGCCGCGAGGTCCTCGAAGCCTGTAGTAAGACCCGTAGTCGTTATCTTACTGAGTGATAAGCCGGTATCGGCGCCGGGCCTACTGCTGAGTAAGAAGCTGCCGGAGATGCCCGGAGACGCTGGCCAGGCGCTCTGTCATGTGCCAGAATCGGTCTGGGTTACGCTGTAAAGGTACCTGTGGCGGATGCACAACTTGTTGTCGCGAAACCGACACTGGTGGTCGCACACCGGGGCAACAGCAGCTATCCTAACGATAGGACGGGGCCGGCCTCCCCCCCAGGGCCGGACCGTGCGCGCGGGCGCCGCTCTCCCCCCCGGCGGCGCCCGCCTCCTATTCCGGGGCCGCATCAGCGTGCCGGTAACCAGGGGCGAGTTTCAGGGTGCGCCGGCTAGCAGCGTGTCCAGCAGCGCGACCGCGCCCCGCTTGGACAGGGGGTGGTTGGCGTTGCCGCACTTCGGTGACTGCACGCACGAGGGGCAGCCAGCCTCGCAGTCGCAGCCGGCGATGGCGTGCCTGGTGGCGTAGAGCCAGTCCGCGGCGGCCTGGAACCCGCGCTCGGCGAAGCCGGCGCCGCCTTCATGCCCGTCGTAGACAAAGACGGTCAGCTTCCCGGTCGCCGGATGCCGGGCGGCAGAGACCCCGCCGATGTCCCAGCGATCGCAGGTGGCGAACAAGGGCAGCAGGCCGATCGAGGCGTGCTCGGCCGCGTGGGCCGCTCCGCCCAGGTCGACCCCCGCGTCGGCCAGGACGCCGGCTGCCTCCTCGGCCAGCGTCCACCACACCGCCCGGGTGACCAGGTGCCGCGGCGGCAGGTCCAGCGGGGTCTCGCCGAGCGAGGTGCCGGTGTCGGTGCAGCGCTTGGTGAAGCTCACGACCTGCCGGGTCACCTGGACGTCGCCGAACCTTACCTCGGCGGCGCCCCAGGTCATCTTCCGCAGCTCGCCCCGGACGTCCACCTCGGTCACGGTCTTGGCCATGGTGATGTAACCGGGCTCGCCCGGCTCGACCAGGGCGACCCGGTCCGCCAGGTCGAGCGTGCCGACCAGGTAGCTGTCGCCCTGGTGCACGTAGACGGCGCCCTTGTGCACGATCAGGTACGCCGAGGGCTCGTCCACTGTTCCGACCAGGCGGCCGGTGGCCTGTTCCACTACCCGGACCGGTGCCAGCCCCGCGCCGCGCAGCCCCAGCGCCGCGGCCGCGTTCCGGCGCATGCTGTACCACCCGGCCGGGCGGCGGCGCAGCCGCCCGGCCGTGGTCAGGTCGTTCACCACCGTCCGGGCCGCCGGGCCGAACAGGTCCAGGTCCTGCTCGGTCAGGGGCAGCTCGGCGGCGGCCGCGCACAGGTGGGGACCGAGCACATACGGGTTGTCCGGGTCCAGCACGGTGGCCTCGACCGGGTGCCGCAGCAGCATCTCCGGATGCCGGACCAGATAGGTATCCAGCGGGTCGTCCCGGGCGATCAGGACCGCGGCCGCGGCCCGCCCGCTGCGCCCGGCCCGGCCAGCCTGCTGCCACAGCGCCGAGAACGTCCCGGGCCAGCCGGCGATCAGCACCGCGTCCAGGCCGGTGATGTCGACCCCGAGCTCGAGCGCGGTGGTGGTAGCCAGCCCGACCAGGCTCCCGTCGGATAGCGCCGCCTCCAGCCGCCGCCGGTCCTCCGGCAGGTATCCAGACCGGTATGCCGCCACCCTGGCGTCGGCAGCGTCCGCCACGCCCGCCGCCTCCGCTCCAGCCCCAGCCCCAGCCCCAGCCCCAGCACCTCGTCCAGGCGCCGCCGCGCGGCCAGGGCGACCGCCTCGGCGCCGCGCCGGGACCGGATGAAGGCCAGCGTCTGGACGTTCTGGCTGACCAGCCGGCCGAGCAAGTCGGCCGCCTGCGCGGTGGCCGTCCGGCGCAGCCGGGCGCCCGCCTCGCCGCGGGCGTCGGTCAGCGGCGGTTCCCACAGCGCGAAGGCCAGCGGCCCGCGCGGCGACCCGTCCTCGATGACCTCCTCGGCATCGAGCCCGGTGAGCAGGCGGGCGCAGGCGCCCGGTGCCCCGACCGTGGCCGAGGCGAGCACGAAGACGGGCCGCGGTGGCCCGCCGGCCGCACCGGGCGCGTGATGCGCCACCACCCGGCGCAGCCGCCGCAGCACGTGCGCCACGTGCGAGCCGAACACCCCCCGGTACCCGTGGCACTCGTCGACGATTACATAGCGAAGCCGGCCGAAAAACCCCGACCAGCGGTTGTGCCGGGGCAGCAGCGCCCGGTGCAGCATGTCCGGCGTGGTCAGCAGGTACCTGGCGTGACTGCGCGCCCAGTCCCGTTCGGCCCGGGTCGAGTCGCCGTCGAAGACCGCGGCCTGCACCCCCGGCAGGCCGAGCGCCCGGATCGACCGGAGCTGGTCCGCAGCCAGCGCCTTGGTCGGCGTGATGTAGAGCACGGTGTCGCCCGCCAGCACGGCGCTGAGCGCGGGCAGCAGGTAGCCGAGCGACTTGCCGGACGCCGCCGCGGTAGAGATGATCACGTTCCGGCCGCCCTGTGCGTGATCCGCGGCCAGCGCCTGGTGACACCACGGCGCGCTGATGCCGCGGGCCGCGAAGGCCTCGGCCACCGGCGCCGGCACCCATGACGGCCACGGCACTTGCCGGCCGTCCCGCGCCGGGATGTGCTCGACGTGCACGGGGCGGCCCGCCCCCGGGTCGTCGAGCAGGATGCCCAGGGCGCGGTTCCCGGCCCCAGCCGAGGACGCAGCCCCGGCGTCGGCCTCAGGCATAACCGGCCCGGCCGGGGGAAGGGGAGCCAGCGGAGGGGAACTGAGTATCGACACAGCCCTATCAGTGTGACATCCCGCCCCCCGATGATTGGAGATTTTCCCATGTGTCGCCCCGCAGAGGATGCCGGGAGGCATGATTTCGTATAGACATGACACCGGAGCGTGGTTGAATGCCGCAGCTGATCACGCCCTAGGCTCAGCGAGTGAGCCCCCGCGCCTGAAGCGGGACGATGAGATAACGCCGTGCATGGCGCTGGAGGATTTGTGGATCTGAAGCTGGGTCACTACAACAAGGACGGCATCGAGGTCGTCGATGTCGAGGGCGAGATCGATGTCTACACGGCCCCGCGGCTCCGTGAGCTGCTCATCGATCTCGTCAACAAGAACAACTACCAGCTGGTAGTCAACATGGAGAAGGTCGAGTTCCTCGACTCCACCGGGCTCGGGGTACTGGTCGGCGGCCTGAAGCGGGTGCGGGCGCACGACGGCTCCCTGGACTTGGTGTGCACGCAGGAGCGCATCCTTAAGATCTTCAGGATCACCGGGCTGACCAAGGTGTTCGGCATCCACAACACGGTGGACGAGGCCATCGCGGCCAAGAAGCTCGACAAGTAGCGGCCGCCGGGACGGAACCCTGCCGAGTCATGGCCACCGTAGAAGTCACATTCACGCCGCTGCCCGCGCATGTCCGTACCGCACGGCTGGTCGCCACCGCGGTAGCGCGGCGGAGCGGGGTGGACGAAGCGCTGCTCGACGAGGTGCGCCTGGCCGTGGGCGAGGCTTGCTCGCGCGCGGTCGAGGCGCACCGGCGGCACTGCCCGGCGGAGCCGGTCAAGATCGAGATGACCGACCAGGGCGAGCGGTTTGTCGTGGTGGTGAGCGACCAGGCTCCCACGAGCATCGCCGCGCAGCCCGGCGCCAGCACCGGCGCCAACGGGCATGGCGTCGCCACCTTGGTCCAGGGCGCGGACGAGGTCGGGATCCCGGCCGGCTTCGGGCTGGCCGTGATCTCCGGCCTGGCCGACGACGTGCACGTCTCGTCGACGAGTTCCGGCGTGAGCGTCCGGATGAGCTGGCCTTCGGCCGCCCCGACCTCCTGACCCGGGCCCGGTACCCGCTGCGTATCAGCCACCGGAAAACCGTTACACTGACGTGTCGTGGCGATAACGAGAGGGTCACGGATTTGTTAGGAACGGTCCGATGTTAGTGGTTCGGCCCACGCGTGCGTAGACTCCCGGCCACTCGTCTAATCCCGATCGGCAACGTCTTCCGTTTGGTTTTCCAGGAGGTCGAATGTTCAGGCATGTCTCTGCGCTGGCGGCGAACCCCGTTAGCGTAAGCGGCTCCAACCTGACCTGGGTCATCATCGTCGCCGTGGTCGCGCTGCTCGCCCTGGGCGTGGCCGGCGTGCTGGTGCGGGAGGTACTGGCGGCTGGCCAGGGGACCCAGCGGATGCAGGAAATCGCCCGCGCCGTGCAGGAGGGCGCTGCGGCGTACCTGCGCCGGCAGTTCAGGACCCTCGGCATTTTCGTGATCATCATCTTCTTCGTGCTGCTCGTGCTGCCCGCCGACGGCACCAGCGTGCAATGGGGCCGGAGCATCTTCTTCCTGGTCGGCGCGCTGTTCTCGGCGGTGACCGGGTTTGTCGGCATGACGCTGACCACCCGTGGCAACGTCCGGGTGGCGGCCGCCGCGCGTGAGGGCGGCGAGCGGAGGGCGTTCCGGATCGCGTTCCGCACCGGCGGCGTGGCCGGCATGTTCACCGTCGGCCTCGGCCTGCTCGGCGCCGCCATCGTGGTGCTGATCTACAAGAGCAACGCGCCGAGCGTCCTGGAGGGCTTCGGCTTCGGCGCGGCCCTGCTGGCGCTGTTCATGCGTGTCGGCGGCGGCATCTACACCAAGGCCGCCGACGTCGGCGCCAACCTGGTCGGCAAGGTCGAGCAGGGCATCCCCGAGGACGACCCGCGGAACGCCGCCACGATCGCCGACAACGTGGGCGACAACGTGGGCGACTGCGCGGGCATGGCGGCGGACCTGTTCGAGTCCTACGCCGTCATGCTGGTGGCCTCGCTGATCCTGGGCAAGGTGGCGTTCGGCGACAAGGGCCTGGTCTTCCCGCTGATCATCCCGGCCATCGGCGTCCTGACCGCGATCATCGGCATCTTCTCGGTCGCGCCGCGGCGCGGTGACCGCAGCGGGATGACCGCGATCAACCGCGGCTTCTTCATCTCCGCGATCATCTCGGCGGTCGGCGTGGCCGTCGCCTGCTTTACCTTCCTGCCCGCGCATTTCCGGAGCTTCACGGGCGTCACCGACCTGGGCGTCCGGCTCTACAACGGCAACCCGCGGTGGATCGCGTTCGGCGCGATCCTGATCGGGATCGTGCTGGCCAGCGCCATCCAGCTGCTCACCGGGTACTTCACCGAGACCAACCGGCGTCCGGTGCGAGACATCGGGGAGGCCAGCGAGACCGGCGCGGCCACCGTCATCTTGTCCGGCGTGTCGACCGGCATGGAGTCCGCGGTGTACTCGGCGCTGCTGATCGGCGGCGCGGTGTTCGGCGCCTACCTGCTGGCCACCGGCAACGCCACCATCGCGCTGTTCGCGGTGGCCATGGCCGGCCTCGGCCTGCTGACCACGGTCGGCGTGATCGTGTCGATGGACTCCTTCGGCCCGGTGACCGACAACGCGCAGGGCATCGCGGAGATGTCCGGCGACGTTGAGGGCGACGCCGCGCAGGCGCTGACCACGCTGGACGCGATCGGCAACACCACCAAGGCGATCACCAAGGGCATCGCGATCGCCACCGCCGTGCTGGCTGCGACCGCGCTGTTCGGCTCGTTCCGCACCTCGGTGGAGTCGGTCCTGAGTGGTAAGGCGGCCGGCACCTTCAACCTGGATGTGGCCAAGCCGAACATCCTGGTCGGCGTCATCATCGGCGCCTCGATCGTGTTCCTGTTCGCGAGCCTGCTCATCTCGGCGGTGGGCCGGGCCGCGCAGCGGGTGGTGATCGAGGTGCGGAACCAGTTCCGCAACCACCCGGGCATCATGGACTACACCGAGAAGCCCGACTACAGCCGGGTCGTCAACATCGTCACCCGGGACTCGCTGCGCGAGCTGATCACCCCCGGCCTGCTCGCGGTGCTGGCCCCGATCGCGGTCGGCTTCGCCCTCGGCTACCAGCCGCTCGGCTCCTACCTGGCGGGCGCGATCGCAGTCGGCGTGCTGATGGCGGTGTTCCTGGCCAACTCCGGCGGCGCCTGGGACAATGCCAAGAAGCTGGTCGAGGACGGCAACCACGGCGGCAAGGGCTCCGAGGCACACGCCGCCACCGTCGTCGGCGACACCGTGGGCGACCCGTTCAAGGACACCGCGGGGCCGGCCATCAACCCGCTGATCAAGGTGATGAACCTGGTCTCGCTGCTGATCGCCACCAGCGTGGTCAAGTACAGCAGCAACACCGGCCTGCGGGTTGGCGTCGCCGTCGGCGCCGTCGTCGTCATCGTCGTCGCGATCGTGATCTCCAAGCGCCGCTCGCAGGGCATGGGCGAACCGACCCCGGCGGCCACCGAGGTGTCCGGCGCGGTCTCGCCCGCGGTCGAGGGCGCCACCCCGGCCCCCGACCTCACCCAGGTCACCACCGAGAAGACCGCCGAGCGCGAACCCGCCGTCAAGCACACCGAGTAAAGGGCCGAACGACCGGAACCAAAACCGCCTGAACCCCGGGTTTCATGGCTCCCCAAGGCCGTGAACCCCGCAGTTCACGCCATGTCCGGGCCAGCTGGCTACGTCCCCGCGGCCACGTCGTCGCTGGAGATGCCGAGCAGGTACAAGATCGCGTCCAGGTAGGGGACGCTCAGCGAGGTGTCGGCCGCGTCCCGCACCATGGGCTTGGCGTTGAACGCCACGCCGAGCCCGGCGGCCGCGATCATGTCCAGGTCGTTGGCGCCGTCGCCGACCGCGACCGCCTGGGACAGCGGGACCCCGGCCTCGGCGGCGAACCGGCGCAGCGCGTCCGCCTTCCCGGCCCGGTCGATCACCGGGCCGGCCAGCCGCCCGGTCAGCTTCCCGGCGGAGATCTCCAGTTCATTGGCGGCCACGTAGTCGATCCCGAGCTCGGCCGCCAGCGGCCCGATCACCTGGATGAAGCCGCCGCTGACGATGCCCGACTTGAAGCCCAGGCCGCGAAGCGTCCCGGTCAGCGTGCGCGCGCCCGCGGTCAGCCGCAGCCCGGCCCGGACCTCCTCCAGCACCCCGCCGGGCAGCCCGGCCAGCAGCGACACCCGCTCGCGCAGCGACGCGGTGAAGTCCAGCTCGCCGCGCATGGCGGCCGCGGTGACCTTGGCCACCTCATCGGCGCAGCCGGCTCGCTCGGCCAGCAGGTCGATCACCTCGTCCTGGATGAGGGTCGAGTCCACGTCCATGACGATCAGCCGCAGCGCCCGCCGGTGCAGCCCGCCGCGCTGGACCGCCACGTCGATCCCGTGCTCAACCGCGGCGCGGGCCAGGTCGTCCCGGAGCGTGGCCGGGTCCCCGCCGGACACGTCAAGCTCGATGCAGGTCACCGGCTGCTGGGCCAGCCTGCCGATGCGGTCGATGTTGGCCCCGCTGGCCGCGATCCGCCCGGCGATGGCGGTGATGGCGGCCGGTGCTAGCGGGCTGCCCAGCAGGGTGACGTGCAGCCGCCCGCCGCGGACGGAGTCGGCCGAGGCCGCAGGCGCCGAGCCCATGGTGATCTCAGCCTCCAGGCCGAGCCCGGCAGCCAGCGCCTCAACCGCGGAATGGATCTCGTTCAGGTCCGGCGTCGTTTCGCAGCCGAGCAGCACCCCGAGCACCAGCCGGCCCCGGATCACCACCTGCTCGACGTCAAGCACGGACAGCTGGTGGCGGGCCAGGACGCCGAACAGCCTCGAGGTCACGCCCGGCCGGTCCCGGCCGGTCAGCGTGATGAGCAGCGAGGTCCGCGGCGTTTTCATCGCGGCGCCAGGCTACCCGAAAAGGCCGTCACCCTAGGGCAGCAGCAGGTGAACATCGCCGAACTCGTGCCACAGGTACCCGGCGTCGATCGCGGTCTGGTAGCAGCGGCTCAGCAAGTCGGGCCCGGCGAACGCGGCCAGCATCTGCAGGTGCGAGGAGCGCGGCTCGTGCAGCCCGGTGAGCAGCCCGTCCACCGCCCTGACCCCGGTCTCCGGCGTGACCACGTGCGAGGTCCAGCCGGCCCCGGCGCGGACCCGCCCGTCGGGAGCGGCCACCGTCTCCAGCGCCCGGACCACCGTGGTGCCGCCGGCGACGACCCGGCCGCCGCGCGCCCGCACGTGGTTGACCAGCTCGGCCGTTGCGGGCGGCACGTCGTATGGCTCCGGGTACGGCTCCTCGTCGCCCTCCAGCGAGGAGACCCCGCAGTGCAGCGTGAGCGGGGCGATCAGCACGCCGGCGGACACCAGCCGGGTGACGACGGACGGCGAGAACGGGCGGCTGGCGCTCGGCATCTCCGCGCTGCCCGGATCGCGGGCGAACACCGTCTGGTAGTACGACAGCGGCCACTCGCGCGGCACGTAGGAGTACCTGATCGGGCTGCCGTAACGCAGTAGGTACGGCACCACCGCGACCGAGAGCCTGGCCCGCCAGAGCCGGGCCGTGGCCCGCCCCTCCAGGGTCAGTACGGCCCCGCCTGGCAGGCTGAGACGCTGGCCGGGATAGCCACGGTCGTTCGGCACCGTGGTCTTCCCCCTCACCAGCCGGAGCTCGGCCAGCCAGGAGCCGTCCGGGCGCGGCCCGGAGAAGTGCACCGCCAGCTCGGCCGAGACCCGGACGTGCGCCGGCAGCGTCGCGGTGGTATTGATCACCAGCAGGTCGCCGGGAAGCAGCAGGCCGGGCAGGTCGGCGAAGCCGTGCTGGCTGATCTCACCGGACGCCCGGCGGCTGACCAGCATCCGCACCCCGTCCCGGGGCAACCCGCGCGCTTCGGGCGGATCGTGCGCTTCCAGCGAGGCCGGCAGGGTGAAGTCCGTCACAGTAGCGGTCAGCGTGGTCATGACCTGGCCGGCACGAGGTGGGCCGCGCGGTACCGGCCGCTCGGCAGCCGCTCCGTAACCAGCCGGACGAAGGCCGGCACCACCGAGGAGGGTTCGGGCCGGTCCGAGATGTCCTCTCCGGGGAAGGCCAGCTGGTGCATGTCGGTGCGCAGGTCGCCGGGGTCGGCCCACCAGACCCGTACCGTGGGCTCCTCGGCGGCCAGCACGTTCGAGGCCTGCTCCAGGGCGGCTTTGGCCGCGCCGTAGCCGCCCCAGCCCGCGTAGGCCTCCACCGCGGCGTCCGAGGTGATGTTCAGCACCGCGCCGCCGCTGGCGCGCAGCAGCGGCAGCGCCAGCTGCGTCAGTGCGATCGGCGCGATGACGTTCACCTCGAACGCGGCGCGCAGCTGGTCCGGCGGGTAGTCGGCCAGCGCGGGCAGCGGGCTGGCGCCCAGCGTGCCGGCGTTGTTGACTAGCAGGTCGAGCCGTCCCGCGGCCTGCGCGGCCGCGAGCAGCGCGACCCGGTGCGCCGGGTCCGTGACGTCGCCGGGAACCGCGGTCACCGCAGTGCTGCCTGGCCGCTGCGCGGCGGGGGGGCCCGCCGCACGCAGCGCCCCCGCGACTGCGTCCAGCGCGGCGCCGTCCCGCGCGTCGACGATGAGGTCGAAGCCCTCGCGCGCCAGGCCGGCCGCCAGGGCCCGGCCGAGCCCGCGGGAGGCTCCCGTGATGATGGCTGTGCGATTGCTCATACCGGGAACGCTAGGCTCCGCCGCGCCCGCGCGCATCGGCCGGCAGCCCCGCCCGTCCTGCGTCAATAGTCCTAAGACCCCCGCCCGATGCGAGCCCCCCTAACGCGAGCTAACGTCGGCATGGTGAGCGAGCCGAAGGCGAGCGAACGTGAATGATCTGGCTGAGCTCTACCAGGTGAGCCAGGCGGTGCTGTCCGTCACCCGGCAGATGTCCGTCCGCGACGTGCTGCAGGTGATCGTGCGGTCGGCGCGGTCCCTGGTGGGCGCGCGCTACGCCGCCCTCGGCGTGCCGGACCAGGGCGACTCGTTCGCCGAGTTCGTGGTGGACGGGATCAGCGGCGCCGAATGGGCGGCGATCGGCCCGCTGCCGCGGCGGCACGGCATGCTCGCCGTGCTGCTCAACCAGGGGGAGCCGGAGCGGCTGCCGGACATCCGCAAGGACCCCAGGTTCGAGGGCTGGCCGGCTGCCCACCCGCAGATGTCGCACTTCCTCGGGGTGCCGGTCCGGGACGGGGACCAGGTCCTCGGCATCATCTTCGCGGCCAACAAGGTCTCCGCGGCCGCCGAGAAGCGCGGGTTCACCGAACGGGACGAGGAGATCCTGTCCCTGTTCGCCGCGCACGCCGCGATCGCGCTGACCAACGCCCGGCTGTACGAGCGCAGCCGCGAGCTGTCGGTCATGCAGGAACGGTCGAGGCTGGCCCGCGACCTGCACGACGCGGTCACGCAGAAGCTGTTCAGCATCCGGGCGCACGCCAGGGCCGCCGCGGTGCTGGCCGCGCGCGAGCCGCCGGACGTTGACCGGATAAGGGCCGAGATCGAGGTGGTCGGCGAGCTCGGGGCCGAAGCCCACGCCGAACTCCGCGCGGTCATCGACGGCCTGTCCCCGCCGGACCTGGAGGCCGCCGGCCTGGCCGAATCCCTCCGCCGCTACGCCGTCCTGGCCGGCCGGGCGCACGGCGTCCCGGTCACGTTCGCCGCCGCCTGCCTCCCGCCGCTGAGCGAGCAGGCCGAGGCGGCGCTCTACCGGGTGGCGCAGGAGGCGCTGCACAACGCGTTGCGGCACGCCGGCGCGTCGAGCGTCAAGGTCAGCCTGGCCAAGACCCCGCGCCAGGTGGTGCTCGAGGTGTCCGACGACGGGCACGGTTTCGACCCGGACGCGCCGTCGGGCGGCCTCGGGCTGGCCTCGATGCGGGAGCGCGCGGTGTCGGCCAGCGGCAGGCTGGCCGTCAGGTCGACCGCGAAGGGAACCGCGGTCCGGATGACCGTCCCGGGAAAGGCGAGCGGATGACGGGGCCCATCTCGGTGCTGATCGTGGACGACCACCCGGTGGTCCGGCGCGGCCTGCGGGCGCTGCTCGAGGTGCAGGACGGGATCGCGGTGGCCGGCAAGGCCGGCGAGGGCGCCACCGCCCTCGCCCTGGCCGCCGAACTTACCCGGAACGTCGTCCTGCTCGACCTCAAGCTGCCCGGCATGGACGGCATCGCCGTGCTGACCGAGCTGAAGGCCAAGGACAGTGCCGCCCGCGTGCTCGTGCTCACCAGTGCCACCGACCCCGCCTCGGCCAGCCTAGCCCTGCGCTCCGGCGCGGCCGGGGTGGTGTACAAGGACGTCGACCCGGACGCGCTGGTCAGGGCGATCCGCTCGGTGCACGACGGGCACCTGCTGCTCGCGCCGGAGGCGGCGGGCTCCCTGGTCCGCACCGCCTCGGGCTGGAACCCGGCCGCCGGCCTGGACGCGCTGACCAGCCGGGAGCGCGAGGTGCTGGCCGAGATCGCCAAGGGCCGGTCCAACCGGGAGATCGCCCGGGCGCTGACCGTCTCGGAGAAGACGGTGAAGGCCCACGTGAGTTCCCTGCTGGCCAAGCTGGGCGTGCAGGACCGCACCCAGGCCGCCCTGGTCGCCGTCCGGCACGAGCGCCCGGCCTAGCTGGTCCTGCTCAGCTCCTGATCAGGTGCGCGTAGACGATGATGTTGTCCACGTAGTGCCCCGAACCTGTACCAGCCGGTCAGGTTGTGCGTGGCGTTCCTGAATCGCCACGTGTTACGCAATCCAACAAATCTCTCTCCCACCAGCCGGAATTGCCGGACGGATCACACCGCGGGCCTACCTGACCGTCGATCTGGCTGGGCTGAGGGGGGTGCGGTGACATAGGTTCGGTCTCGGCGGAGGCTGCGGAGGAAAGGGAGCCTGCATGTCCGACGAGGTGCTGCGGCTACGGGGCGTCGAGGTCCGGCGGGACGCGGCGGTCCTGCTGCGTAACGTGGACTGGACGGCCCACGGGGACGAGCGCTGGATCCTGATCGGGCCGAACGGGGCCGGCAAGACCACCCTCCTCCAGGTGGCCGCCGCCCAGATGTTCCCCACGGAGGGCACCGTGGAGGTGCTCGGCGAGCGTCTCGGCGAGGTCGACATCTTTGAGCTGCGGCCGCGGATCGGGCTCACCAGCGCCGCGGTCGCCGAGCAGGTCCCGCCCGGGGAGAAGGTCATCGACCTGGTGCTCACCGCCTCCTACGCCATCCTGGGCCGGTGGAAGGAGGAATACGACTCCGGCGACGTCACCCGCGCGGTCGAGATCCTCGACGCGCTCGGCTGCGCGCACCTGATCAGGCGCAGGTTCGCCACGCTGTCCGAGGGTGAGCGCAAGCGGGTGCAGATCGCCCGGGCGCTGATGCCCGACCCTGAGCTGCTGCTGCTCGACGAGCCGGCCGCCGGGCTCGACCTGGGCGGCCGCGAGGACCTGCTGCGGCGGCTCACGACGCTGGCCCGCGACCCCAAGGCGCCGATGATGGTGCTGGTCACCCACCACGTCGAAGAGGTGCCGGACGGCTTCACCCACGCCATGCTGCTGCGCCGGGGCTCGGTGCTCGCCGCCGGACCGATCGAGAAGGTCTTCACCCCGCGGAACCTGTCCCGCTGCTTCGGCGTCCAGCTGGAGGTCGAGCACCGGCAGTCGCGCTGGACGGCCCGTGCACGCTGAGTCAGCACCCGCTGGCTCAACTCGTTTGCGGTCGGTAACGTAGAGATAAGCCCGGAAACCCGTCAATCACGGGAACCGCGCACCGGGTGCGGGAGTGAGGCGGCCATGAGCCCTCTTGTCGGTACCATCCTGCTGATCGTGTTCATTGCGCTCGTGGTCCTGGCGATCAGCCGCTCGATCCGCATCGTGCCGCAGGCCACGGCCGGCATCGTGGAGCGGTTCGGCCGCTATCACCGCACGCTGAGCGCGGGGCTGAACATGGTCACGCCGTGCGTCGACCGGCTCCGCCCGCTCATCGACCTGCGCGAGCAGGTGGTCAGCTTCCCGCCGCAGCCGGTCATCACCCGGGACAATCTCGTAGTCAGCATCGACACCGTCATCTACTTCCAGGTGACCGACGCCCGGGCGGCCACCTACGAGGTCGCCAACTACATCACCGCGGTGGAGCAGCTGACCGTGACGACACTGCGTAACGTGGTCGGCGGCATGGAACTGGAGCACGCGCTCACTTCCCGTGACCAGATCAACAGCGAGCTGCGCAAGGAACTCGATGAGGCGACCGGCAAGTGGGGGATCCGGGTCGGCCGGGTCGAGCTCAGGCCCGCGGCGAGTCCGAGGCGGTCGTGCTCAGGGCCGAGGCGGACGCCAGGGCTCAGGCGGCGCGGGCGCGCGGGCAGGCCGCGGCGATCAGCACCGTCTTCAAGGCCATCCACGAGGGCAACCCGGACCAGCGGCTGCTGGCCTACCAGTACATGCAGATGCTGCCCCAGATCGCCCAGGGCGACGCGAACAAGGTCTGGATCGTGCCCAGCGAGATAGGCAAGGCCCTGGAGGGTATCGGCGGCTTCTTCAGCAACGCGACCGCGGCCCGCACCGACAGCCAGCCCGCCGCTCCGTCTGGGACCTCAGGGGCGGGGCCGCAGCTCGATGCGCCCACCGGCCGTCACGCGAGTCTGGAAGGATGGCTGGCGGGCGGTGGCAGGCCCGTGCACGACGGTGCCGTCGGCGATGACGAAGGTGGATCCGTGCCAGGGACAGGCGACGCAGGCAGCGCCCCGCTCCACCACGATCCGGCCCTGGTGGAGGGGTCCTCCGAGATGGGAGCAACGGTCTGACAGCACGCTGACCTCGCTGCCCTGCCGGTACACCAGCAGGGACAGGTAGCCGAGCTGGCGCCGTACCGGGCGCCGGTCGGGCAGTTCGTCAAGCCCGCACAGATCGTGCCAGCCCAGCCTGGACAGGTGGCTGACCTGTTCGGCGTGGCTGGTGCCCGCGCCGAGCCGCAGCGCCAGGTGCCCGCCGAAGTAGGCGCCGATGCTGGCCAGGGCGAGCCCGGACGCCGATAGGGCCCGGCCGGTGCCAGTCCGGCCGCCGGCCCTGGCGGCCAGCGATCCGAGGAACAGGGTGGCGGCCCCGGTCTGGCAGATGGCATGTACCAGGCCGACCCGCTGCTGGTCCTGGTGCAGCGCCGACCAGTCGGCCAGGCCGGTGGCCGCGGCAGGCGCGGTGCCGGCGACGCCGGCCGCGATGAGGACGGCCGACGCGCGCTCGGTGCCGCGGAACAAGTCGAGCAGCACCGCGGAGCTCCAGCAGCCGAGCGGCAGCCGGACCAGCGCGGGATGCGCAGGCTGGCCGAACGGCACGCCGTGCAGGGCGTCGGCACGCGGGCCGGCCGGCAGCGCGCGCACCACGGAGTCGGACAGGCTATGGACGACCGGGTCGAGGGAGTGGGCGCGCTCGATGCGCTCGGCCAGGACGGCTGGCCGGGACAGCAGCGCCTTGCGCCCCTTGGCCGCGCGCCGGGAAGGGTGGAGGAGGGATTGCCGCACGTCTAATGCGTACCCGCCCCCGCGCGGCCTATCCCCGGGTCCCGCTCCCGACATCGCCGCGCACGATGCGTTCCGTCGCGACCTGACCAGGCTGGTCCGCGCGGCGGCCGCGGCCGACCTGGCCGACCCGGCCAAGCGCCGGTCGGTCGCAGCCGGCTGGGAGCAAAACCCCGCGCTGGTAACTACGGCGTGAACCGGTAGCCCATGCCCGACTCGGTGAGCAGGTAGCGCGGCCGCGACGGCTCGGGCTCCAGCTTGCGGCGCAGCTGCGCCAGGTACACCCGCAGGTAGTTGCTCTCCGTCTCGTACGAAGGACCCCAGACCTCCCGCAACAGCTGCCGCTGGGTCACCAGGCGGCCGCTGTTGCGCACCAGGATCTCCAGCACCTGCCACTCGGTCGGGGTCAGCCGGACCGCGGGTCCATCAGACCGCACCACCTGCTTGGCCGCCAGGTCCACGGTGAAGTCCGCCGTCGACACGACCGGCTCGTCCGGCGCGGGCGCCGCGCGGCGTACCGCGGCCCGCAGCCGGGCCAGCAGCTCGTCCATGCCGAACGGCTTGGTCACGTAGTCGTCGGCACCCGCGTCGAGCGCGGCCACCTTCTGGCTCTCCTGCCCCCACGCGGACAGCACGATGATCGGGATCGACGTCCAGCCGCGGACGCCATGGATTACCTCGGTGCCGTCCATGTCCGGCAGCCCGAGATCCAAGATGATCACATCGGGCCGGTCCCGGGCCACGGCGGCCAGCCCGGTGGTGCCGTCGACGGCCGTGCTGACGTCGTACTCGCGCGCGCTGAGGTTGATCCGGAGCGCGCGCAGGATGGACGGCTCGTCGTCGACGACGAGCACCCGGGTCATGAGCCAGCGGGACCCGGAGCGCCCAGGCCTGAAGCGCCCAGCCCTGAACCACGGGGCGCGGACCGGTCCGCGCTCGCCGCCGGGAGCGTGACCCGCACCGTCAGCCCGCCGCCCGGGGTGTCGAACGCGCCGATCCGCCCGCCCATCGCCTCGGCGAAACCGCGTGCCACCGCGAGCCCGAGCCCCACGCCGGGGTGCCGGTCACCCACCCGCTCGAACGGCTCGAAGATGCGCTCCTTCAGCTCATCCGGCACGCCGGGCCCGTGGTCCAGCACCTCGAGCCGCACCGTGCCGCCGTCCAGGACAGCGTGCAGCTCGGGCGGCCGCCCGGCCGGCGAGTACCGCAGCGCGTTGGTGAACAGGTTGGCCAGCACCCGCTCGAGCAGGCCGGGGTCGGCGAGCACCAGCGGGAAGCCGTCCGGCACCGCCATCTCCAGCCGGAGCGAATCGTCGAGCCCGCCCGCCGCTACCGGCGCCACCTCGTCGATCGCGGTGGGGCGCAGGAACGGCTGCAGCGACCCGGTGTGCAGGCGGCTCATGTCGAGCAGGTTGCCGATGAGCGCGTCGAGCCGGTCCGCGTTCTGCTCGATGGTGGCCAGCAGGTCGGCCTCGTCGGCCTCGGACCACTGCACGTCGGTCTGCCGCAGGCTGCTGACCGAGGCCTTGATCGAGGCCAGCGGGGTGCGCAGGTCGTGGCTGACCGCGGCGAGCAGGGCGGTCCGCATCCGGTTGCCTTCGGCCAGCGCCTCGGCCTGGGCCGCCTGGATGCGCAGCCGCTCCCGGTCCAGCGCGGCCGCCGCCTGGGCGGCGTACCCGGCCAGCAGGGCCGGCGTGGCCGAGGGGTCCTGCCCGGTGACCATCAGGGTCAGGTCGGACCGGATGTCAATGCGGGTGGCCGCGGCCAGGGTACCCTCCACCCCGCTGGAGGCGGCCCGCACCCACCGGCCGCCCGCCCGTTCCTGCAGTTCGGCCTGGCCGCCGTGGGTCCGGGTGAGGTGCTCGAGCACGGCCGCGGGGGAGTCGGCGCCGCCCAGCACGGTCTGCGCCAGCTCGAGCAGCGAGGCCGCCTCCTCCCGGGCCCGGGCGGCCTGCACGGCGCGCCGGGCGGCCAGGTGGACCACGCTGCTGACGGCGACCGCGACCGTCACGAACAGCAGCAGGGCCAGCAGCTCGCGCGGCTGCTGGATGGTGAACGTGTGGATCGGCTCGGTGAAGTACCAGTTGAGCAGGAGGCTGGCCGCGACGGCGGCGAGCACGGCGGGCCAGAAGCCGCCGATCACCGTTATGATCACCACCGCGACCAGGTAGACCAAGACAAAGTCAGCCAGGTTCAGGTGCGCCCGCCCGGCCGCCAGGACCACGGTGAGCAGCGGCAGCAGGACCGCGGCCAGCAGCACGCCCGCCAGCCGCCGCCGGACGCCGATCGCGGCCCCGGCCGCGACGGGCTGACCCTCGTCAGGGGCGCCGCGCCGCACGCCGGTGTTCCTGCCCATGCTTACCAGTGTGAGCCTTCGGCAGTACCAGCGGAATACCAAGCCGAACCCGGCTCCGGCCAGCGCGCTTACCGCGAGCACCACGGCGGCGTGGCCGGCGGCCGGACCACCCGGCCGCAGCTGTGCGTAGGGCGGCCGGGAGAACCCGATCACGGTGAGCCAGCCGACACCGGCCAGCAGCGCCGACGCGACCGGCTCGGCCGCGAACGAGGTGGCCAGCGCCACGAGAGCACAGGCGATCAGCACCCCGGTGGCGGTCAGGCGGCCGTGCAGCGCGGCGGCCGCCGTGCCCACGGCCAGGAACATGGCGAAGCCGGCCGGCAGCGCATAGGGCGCCGGCACGGCACGCTGACCCAGGCGGTAACTCATCTCGATAGCTATTTCAGCCCCGCGAATGAGCAACGTCAGCCGTCCTAACGGATCCTTAACGCCCGGCTCGCAAAGCTTGACGGCTCGCATACGGAAACGCGCGACCAGCACGAATAGCGTCGCAGACATGATCACCCGAGCGAAGCTGGCCGCCTAGTGGCCGTGCGCAAAGCGGCCGGCCTGCTCACCCGCGACCAGAGCGCCGAACTCCCGGAAACCGTCTGGTACTCGGCCAAGCGCCGGCTGCTCGGCCCACCGATGATCAATGCCCAGCTCCAGGACGAGCGGCTGTCCAAGACGCTCGCGCTCGGCGTGCTGTCCCCGGACGGGATCTCCTCCTCGGCGTACGGCACCGAGGAGATCCTCATCGAGCTGCTGCCGATCTTCGGCGTCGCCGCGTTCGCTGTGCTGGTCCCGATGACCGGGGTGATCTTGTTCGTCATGCTGCTCGTGGTGCTCTCCTACCGCGAGGTGGTCACGGTCTATACCCGGGCCGGCGGCTCCTACGTGGTGGCCAGGGAGAACTTCGGGCCGCGGATCGCGCAGGTCGCCGCGGTCGCGCTGCTGATCGACTACGTGGTGACGGTGGCCGTGCAGGTCGCGGCGGGCACCGCGGCGGTGGCCTCCACGTTCCCCGCCATCGGCCCCTACTCCAAAGAGATAACCATCGGCGTCATCCTGCTGATGTGCTTCGGCAACCTGCGCGGCATCCGGGAGGCGGGCAAGGTCTTCGCGCTGCCCACCTACCTGTTCTCCGGCGCGATCATCCTGATGATCGTGGTCGGGCTCATCCGGGCGGCGGCCGGCACACTGCCCCAGCAGGACGTGCACCAGATCCACGGGCTCTACACCGTCGGCCCCGGCGCCTCGGCCTTCACGACGTTCGCGCTCATCTTCGCGCTGCTGCGGTCGTTCGCCAACGGCGGCTCGTCGCTGACCGGCATCGAGGCGGTCTCCAACGCGGTCAGCGCGTTCCGGCCGCCCGAGGGCATCAACGCCCGCAAGGTCCTGGTGACGGAGGGCGTGATCCTGGGCACGCTGGTGGCCGGCATCTCCGGGCTGGCGTACCTGACCCACGCCGCCCCGTTCAAGGCCGGCTACCCGACCGTGATATCCCAGGAAGCGAACATCGTGTTCGGCTCCGCCGGGCACTTCATGTTCTTCGTGGTGCAGGCGGCCACCGCGCTGATCCTGTATACCGGCGGCAACACCAGCTTCAACGGTTTCCCGTTCCTGACCAGCTTCGTGGCCGAGGACTCGTTCCTGCCCCGGTGGATGATGAAGCGCGGCCAGCGGCTGGTGTTCTCCAACGGCATCATCGTGCTGACCGTGCTGTCCGTGGGGCTGATCGCGGTGGTCGGCGCCAACGTCAACGCCCTGGTCCCGTTCTACGCGATCGGCGTTTTCACCGCGTTCTCCATGGCCGGGTTCGGCATGGCGCGGTATCACACCAAGCAGAAGGAACCGGGCTGGCGGCACAAGCGGGTCATCAACTTCTCCGCCGGGGTGATGACCTCGATCGTCGTGGTGATCTTCGCCGTGGTGAAGTTCACCGAGGGCGCCTGGCTGATCCTGATCATCTTCCCCCTGCTGGTCATCCTGCTGATCAGGCTCAACCGGGAGTACCGGACCGAGTTGCGCGCGCTGCAGAACATCGGCGAGCGCCGCGCCTCGGGCGAGCCGCCGCGGCAGCCGAACTACACCCGCCGGGTCGTCATCGTCTTCGTCGACGACTTCGACCTGTCCACCATCGCCGCGCTGCGCTACGCCAAGAGCCTGCGGCCCACGACGGTGCGGGCGGTGCACTTCGTCATCGACAACCTGCAGGCGGAGCAGCTGCGGGCGGCGTGGCTGCCCGATCGCAGCGTGTCGCTCGAGTTGATCGACTGCCCCGACCGCCGGGTGGCCCGGGCCGCGGCCGAGCTGGTCGCCCGCGAGGCCGAAGCGCCCGGCACGCAGGTGACCGCGATCCTGCCCCGGCGCAGCTTCTCGCCGCTGCTCGGCCGGCTGCTGCACGACCGGACCGCGGACAAGATCGCCGGCGTGGTGAGCCGGGTGCCGAACGCCGCGGCCACGATCATCCCGTTCGACGTGCAGAACCGGCTGCACGTGCTGCAGGAACGTCAGGCCGTTCGGGACGGGAAGGTGCCCGCGCCGCTGACCCCGGTCCCCGGGCCGCCCCAGGACAGCGAGCTGCGGCACCTGCAGGCCGCGGTGGCCGCCGCCACCCCGGCCGAGGAGGCCGGGGCCAAGCCCGAGCCGCTGCCCGGCGCGGGTGGTTACGACCGGCCGATCCCGCCGCCCGATGCCACCCCCATCGGCGCGCTGACCATTCCCGGCCGCCAGCCGGGCAAGGCCACCGTGGAGGGCCGGGTCCGGGTGGTCGAGATCAGGTCGGTGGAGCGCAACTCGGTGCTGGCCTGCGAGATCTCCGACTCCACCGGCGACCTGACCGCGCTGTTCTACGGCCGGTCCCGGATCGCCGGCCTGATGTGCGGCGCCCGGGTCAGGTTCCGCGGCCCGGTCGGGATCAAGGGCGGGGCCCCGGTCATGGTCAATCCCGCGTACGAGCTGATCGTCCCGCCCGTGGCCAGCGGGTCAGGACACAATGATTGAGCCGAACGGGCCGGGATCTCCGACCATCCTCCCGCCGCTAGTTACACCGCCGGGAAGATCAGCTCGTAGGCCGGGTTGGTCATCACCGGATGGCCGTCCTTGATGCCCACCGTGCCCTTGAACCTGACCCGCGCGCCGCACACGATGCCCGGGATGTGCGACCGGCCGTAGAACAGGGCGGTCAGCGTGCCCGTTCCGTCCGAGACCTCGCAGGCCAGCACCGAGTTCCGCTCCACCGGCTTGATCTCGACCACCCGGATCCTGCCCTCCACGACGGCCCGGCCCGGGCCGGGTAGCGCGCCGATCGGCGTGACGCCGACGACCTCCGACGGCACCTCCTCCGGCAGGCCGTCGGGCCCGCACGGCTCCGGTTCGCGCCGCTTGAGCAGGCCGCGGGCCTTGCCCGCTGACCCGGCCGGCGGCTTGTCCCCGTTCGGCGTGGCGTGCTTCTCGGCTACTTCAGCCTCTTCGGTCCTGACCTGCTGGTCCGCCAGGTCCGTCGCCGCGGCCGCCATCTTGGCCTGCTGACTCTCCTGCAGCACCCGGACGCGGCTCTCCACGTCGTACGGGATGATGGTCGCGGCCGAACGCGGGATCCGGCTCACCACGGCGGCGATCTTGTCCGCGGTGCGGTCGTGCAGCAGCCGGCCGAGCAGCGCGGAGTAGCTGCGCCGGGGGAGGACCACGGTCACGTGCGTGCCCGGGTCGGCGATCTCCCGCTCGACCAGTTCGGCCGCCGCCCGGGTCAGCCGGCGGTCGGAGACGTCGATGAAGTCCAGGGTGACGCCCCGGTTGGCGCGGGTCCACTTCTCCCGCAGCTTGTCCGCCCGGACGCTGTCGATGACGAAGTGCACCGCGCGGATGCTGGTGGGCCGCAGGCTCCGCGCGTATCGCAGCCCGGCCAGGGTGGCCAGGTCGAAGCCGTCCACGAAGACGAACACCGTGCGGCGCGCGTAGTGCGGCGGCGGCGGCGGCTGGTTCTCGCTGATCGTCTCGAGCACCTCGCCCTCCGCGGAGTACTCGCGGTTCATCCTGATCAGCGCCGGGACCAGGACGGCGAACAGGACCAGGACGACCCAGGCGCCCTCGGTGAACTTCACGACGGCGAACACGGCCACCACGACTGAGGTCATCACGCCGGCCGCGAAGTTGATGACCAGCTTGTGCCGCCAGCCGGGCTCCTTGTGCTTGCTGTGGTACCTGGCCATGCCGAAGCCGGCCATCGCGAAGGCGGTGAACACGCCGATCGCGTACAGCGGGACCAGGCTGTTGACGTCCGCGTCCTTGATGATGATCAGCGACACGGACACGATCGTCAGCAGGATGATCGCGTTGGAGAACACCAGCCGGTGGCCGCGCTTGAGCAGCCACCGGGGCAGGAACGAGTCGCCGGCCACGTAACTGGTCAGGAACGGGAAGCCGTTGAAGCTGGTGTTCGCGCCGGTGTACAGGATGAGCATGGTCGCGAGCTGGAGCAGGTAGAAGAAGGCCTTGCCGGCGAACCCGTTCCCGAAGATGAGCTGGGCCTCCTGCGCGAGCACGGTCGGGTAGCCGGCCAGCCGCGGGGTGGCGTGGGTCCGGTAGGCCAGCCAGGAGATGCCGGCGATCAGGACGCCGAGAATCGCGCCCTCGGTCATGAGGACCTTGCGGGCGTTCGGGCCTTCCGGCGGCCGGAACGCGCCGACCGCGTCGGAGACCGCCTCGATGCCGGTCAGCGACGCGCCGCCGTTAGCGAACGCGCGCAGCAGGGTGAAGATCATGGCCCCGCTGATCAGGCCTTCTGTGCTCGAGCCGAGCGTATAGGCGCCGTGGATCGTGGCCGGGTCAAGCTGCCCGAGGTGCCCCGTCAGGTCGCGGATCAGCCCGACGACGATCATCAAGATGACCGCGCCCGCGAACAGGTAGGTGGGCACGGCGAAGGACCGGCCCGCCTCCTTGAGGCCCCGCAGGTTGCCGAAGCACATGAGCACGACCACGCCCACGGTGATTTCCAGCTTGTACGGGCCGACCGCCGGGACGGCCGAGGCGACGGCGGCCGTACCCGCCGAGGTCTGCACCGCCACCGTCACCACGTAGTCGATCAGCAGCGCCACCGCGCACACCTGGGCGATGCGCGGGCCGAAGTTCTCCCGCGCCACCACGTACGAGCCGCCCGGCCTGATGTAGACCATGACGATCTCGCGGTAGGAGAGCAGGACCAGCACCATGACCAGCAAGATCACCAGCGTCATGGGCAGGAGCAGGGAAAACGCGGCCAGGCCGACCGCGGGCACCAGTGCGATCAGGATTTCCTCGGTGCCGTAGGCCGAGGAGGAGATCCCGTCCGGCGACAGCACGCCGAGCGCGAGCGGGTTGGACAGCCGCTGTTCCCCGAGATCCTGGTTGACCAGCGGCGGACCGAGCAGGCGGCGTTTAGTCGAATACCAGAATGTGTCTGGGAGGCCCGCGCTTCTGTCGAGCAGGCCCACCGCCTTCCGCGTGGCCACTGATTTGCGCCTTTCGTCCGGACTATCGCTGTTTGGCGCCAGAGCCTTCATACCACCAGAATCGGTGTAGCCGGAACAGCGGCCCGCGAGCGGCGCGACCCCGGGCCGTCGTGGCCTGCCTGGGGAAAGGGGTACCCTCTGTCGGCAGCGACAACCCTAGGCTGGGTCCCATGTTGCGTCCTGAAAGCTGGTCCAGGCTTACAGGTGGAAGTCCTGTCCGGGTAGGCACCGGAGCGCCCGGTAGCAGGCCCCGGTTCGTCGTTGAGAGGCGGCGGGCTGAGCGGGGTGTCAAGAGCCTCTTTGGAGGGAGCAAGCGTACGGGCCGTAGCGTGAAGCGAACCTTGCAGCCTCGTCACAGTCACAACGGAGGAGCCGAGCCGCTCATGTCACGGCGAAGGCCATGTCCGGCAGGCCCTGGTCCGGGGTCAGCCTGCCGGGTCCTCCCGGGGTATGGGGGGCGGCACGTGCGCACAGTCTGGGCTGGAACAGGAGAGGCCCGTCTGCCTGGCCTGCGTCGGGCGAAGACCAGGTGTATAAGCCGATGGTGAAAGCACCTGGAGGGCAGCGGGAGTCCGAGGGGGTCGTAGTACCGGTGATCGGCGTGCAGCATAACGCGCCGGGAGGGAAGGACCCTTGCTTTGATCACGCTGGCGGAGAGGGTAAGCGCGAGGGCATGACCGGGATCGCCCGGTCCGACGACCCCGGCGGGCCTGAGCCTGCCGTGCTGCCGTGGGTGTCCACGGTGAGAGTGCGAGAACTTCAATGCAAGCTATGGGCTGCGGCCAGGCAGTCTCCGGAGCGGCGTTTCCACGCCCTGTATGACCGTATCCACCGGGGTGACGTCCTGTGGGAGGCGTGGGAGCGGGTCCGGAAGAACCGAGGGGCTGCCGGGGTGGATCGGGTCACCTTGGCGTATGTGGAGGAGGTCTACGGGGTTCCCCGGCTTCTGGGGGAGCTTCAGGCTGATCTCCGCGCAGGCACTTACCGTCCCGCGCCCGCCAGGCGCGTGGACATCCCGGAACCAGGTGGCGGCAAGCGGCCGCTCGGCATTCCTTCCGTGCGCGACCGGGTAGCCCAGCAGGCGGCCAGGCTCGTGCTGGAGCCCATCTTCGAGGCAGGTTTCCTGCCGTCCTCGTACGGGTTCCGGCCAAAGCGGTCAGCCACGCAGGCGATGGAACGGCTCGGTACCGGGTTCATCGCCGGGTACCAGTTCGTGGCGGAGTTCGATATCCGGAACTTCTCCGGCGAGATCAGCCACGAGCGGCTGCTCGCGGAGATGGGGAAGCGGGTGCCGGGCCGGCGGGTGCTGAAGCTGGTCCGCTTGTGGCTGCAGGCGGGAGTGATGGCTGAGGGGCAGTTCCAGCGGACGGTCGCGGGAACGCCTCAGGGCGGGGTCATCACGCCCCCAACGCAAAAGGCAACTTCTGTTTCGAGGCTACGCTGGGTTACCGGCGGCTGGAGCGGGGCCGGTGAGCGCCGTGGTGCCGGCGGGGCCGTTGGAAGCCGATCCGGGCGGGTTCCTGCCCGGGGAGGAGCGGCTGGCGTTCCTGGCGAGCGTGCTGGACGGGATCGAGCTGGGTGCCTGGGATCTCCGGATCGTCGGCTGGCTGTCCGGGCTGGACACGTCGACGGCGCTGACGATCGCGTCGCTGATCGCGCGGGCGCGGGAGACGGGACCGGGCCGGTGGGCATGATCATGGAACAGGATGAGGGCTTCCGCCCGCCACTGGACATTATCTGTAGTATTTTCGTGTCATGCCTGGAGATCGCCGCGCGGGTGCCGCGGAGCACGCGGCGCACGTCAACGAGGCCGCAGTCCTGCTGGAAGCCGGGACTCCGGCCGCGGAGGCGGCACGGCTGCTGGCCGGGCGGCTGGGCTGCTCGCAGCGGCAGGCCCGCCGCTACGTCGCCTCGGCATCGGCATCGGGCCGGGTCCCGGTCCCTGAGGAGGCCGCTGTGTTCACCGTCCGGCTTCCCGTCCGGCTGGCGGCTGCGGTCCGCGAGCACGCCCGCGTCTCGGGCCGGACGGTTTCCTCGGTCGCCGCGCAGGCCCTGGAGGAATTCCTCGCCCGCGCTCACGGGAGCCGTCCGTCCAGGTGAGAGAGCTGGCGGTGGAGACGGAGCACGTCTTCAGCCGCCATGCCGCCGCCGAGATGTCAGTGGCCTACGGGATATTGGTGCCGCAGCGGCGGGCCAGGACCGCCGCCCCAGCGGCGGAGGGAGGAACCGGTGACGGCAGCGGCGATCTACGCGAGGGTCTCCAGCGCCCGGCAGGCGAAGGACCAGACGGTCGGCTCCCAGCTGTCCGCGCTGCGCGACCACGCCGCGACCAGCCGGCTTGAGGTCCCGGAAGACTGGGTGTTCGCCGACGACGGGCACTCCGGCGCGACGCTGGTGCGCCCGGGCCTGGAGGCGCTGCGGGACCTGGCCGCCCAGGGCTGCCTCGACGTCGTGCTGGTTTACTCCCCGGACCGGCTGGCCCGCAAGTTCGCCTACCAGGCGCTGCTGATCGAGGAGCTCGCCCGCTGCGGGACGCAGGTGGAGTTCGTGCAGGGGCCGCGGGGCGACAGCCCCGAGGACCAGCTGCTGATCCAGTTCCAGGGCATGTTCGCCGAGTACGAGAAGGCCCAGCTGATGGAGCGGTACCGGCGCGGCAAGGCATGGCGGGCCAAGTCCGGCAGCGTCAACGTGCTGTCCGGCGCCCCGTTCGGCTACCGCTACGTCCGCAAGACCCCCGGGTCCGGGGCCTCCTACGAGGTCGTCGAGCACGAGGCCGTGCTGGTCGCGGAGATGTTCCGCCGCTACGCCGACGACAGCGCCTCCATCGCCGGCCTGCGCCGCTGGCTGACGGACCTGGGAGTGCGCACCCGCACCGGGAAGGAACGCTGGGACCGGTCGGTGATCTGGGGCATGCTCCGCAACCCCGCCTACGCCGGCACCGCGGTCTTCGGCAAGACCCGCGCCGTGCAAGAGCCGGCCGGGCTGAACCGCACCGCCCGCCTCGCCGGCCGCACCGTCCCGAGGCAGGTCCGGGTCCAGGACCGGCCCCGGGAGGAATGGACGGGCATCCCCGTCCCCGCCCTGGCCGATGAGGAGACGTTCGACCGGGTGCAGCAGCGGCTCGCCGACAACAAGCGGTTCGCCTCCCGCAACACGAAGGTCCCGTCCCTGCTGCAGGGCATCGCAGCCTGCCCGTCCTGCGGCTACGGCTACTACCGCACCACTACGACCACGACCGCCGGGAACAAGATCTACTACTACCGCTGCCTCGGCTCCGACGACTACCGCTACCAGGGCGGCCGGGTCTGCCAGAACAAGCCCGTCCGCGCCGACTACGCCGACCAGGTCGTCTGGGACCACGTCACGGCCCTGCTCGCCGCCCCCGCCCTCATCCGCGCCGAGATCGGCAAGAGGCTGGAAAGGGCACGGACATCGGACCCGGTCACCCGCAAGCGCGGCCAGCTCGGGCAGGCCCTCGCCAAGACCAGCACGTCGATCAGCGCGATGGTCACCGCGTTCTCCGAGCAGCTCATCACCATCGACGAGCTCCGAGGCCGCATGCCCGGCCTCCGCGCCCGCGAGACCGGCCTGAAAGACCAGATCGCCGCCCTCGATGCCCAGGCCGCCGACCGCGACGCCTACCTCAAACTCGCCGGCGACCTCGAAGGCTTCCTCGCCCGGCTCCGCGAGAACTCGGCCACCGCCACCGTCGAGGACCGGCAGCGCGTCCTGCGCGCCGTCGTCCAGGACGTCCTCGTCGGCCCCGAGAAGGTAACCATCCGCCATCGCATCCCGGTCCGGGAACCATCCAGCGGCGGCGGCCACCACGACACCACCGACACGGAGAGTGACATGCATGAAAGTTCGCTGTTGCGTTGGGGGCGTGATTTCCCCGCTGCTGGCCAACATCTACCTGCACGTCCTGGACGCTGAGTTCACCCGGCGCGGGCTGGGGGAGCTGGTGCGCTACGCCGATGACGGCGTGGTGCTGTGCCGCAGCGCGGCGCAGGCCAGGACGGCCCTGGATGCCGTCGGGGAAATCCTCGGCTCACTGGGGCTGCGACTGCACCCGGACAAGACGAAAGTAGTGGACCTGCGGCAAGGGCGGGAGGGACTGGACTTTCCCGGCTGCCACTTTCATGCCCGCATGTCGGGGCGGCTGCGGGAGCAGAAGCGGATCATCCGCTACTACCTGCACCGCTGGCCCTCACGGCGGGCGATGAACCGGCTCCGGGACAAGATCCGGGCCCGCACCGGCCGCAACCGCGCCGGAACAGATATCCGCGAGGTGATCGCGGACCTGAACCCCATCTTGCGCGGCTGGGGCAACTACTTCCGCACCGGGAACGCCGCCGTCAAGTTCCGCCAGGCCGACGACTACGTGGTGCAGCGGCTGCGCTCCTTGATGATCAAGAAGCGAGGCCGGAACCTGCACGCGGGCCAGGTTGATGCGTGGACTGAGGAGTGGTTCAACGGGCACGGCCTGCACCGGCTCCGCGGCACCATCCGCTATCCGAAGGCAGCGTAACCATGCACAGAAGATCATCGGTAAGCCGTATGCGGGAAAACCGCACGTACGGATTGAAAGGGGGATGGGGAACCGGGCCGCTCGCGGCACCGCGCCCCTGACTACCAATGACAGCAACACCGCCCGATGGGCCGGGTGTCCCAGCGGACGAGGGGGCCACGCTGCATCTGTCGCGGCTGCTCAAGCGGCCGGTCACCGACCGCGGCGGCGGGTCCCTCGGCCGGCTGGCCGATGTCATCGTCCGGCTCCGCGGTTCGGACTACCCGCTCGTCACCGGCCTGGTCGCCGCGGTCGGCGGGCGCGAGATCTTCGTGCCGATCGACCAGGTCAGCAGCTTCGACGGCGATCCGCTCCGGCTGTCCAGCGCACGGCTCTCACTCCGCCACTTCGAACGGCGCGACGGGGAGGTGCTGCTTCGCGCCGACGTGCTCGGCCACCGGCTCATCGACGTGCCGAACGCCCGCCTGGTCCGCGCGGCCGACCTGGAGCTGGCCCGGGACCGGGCCGACTGGGTGCTGACCGGGGTGGACACCCGCCCGCGCCGGATGTTCGGCCTGCTGGCCCCGGATCCGGCTGGTCCGGGCGGCGGCCGGGGCGGCTGCCGCGACTGGCGCGACTTCGAGTGGCTCATCGGGCATCAGGGCAGCGCGCGGCTGCGCAGCCCGTTCGCCCGCATCCGCAGGCTCAAGCCGGCCCAGATCGCCGACCTGCTGGAGAGCGCCTCGGCGGAAGAGGAGTCCGAGATCCTCGGCCGGGTGCACGCCGACCCCGAACTCGAGGCGGACGTCTTCGAGGAACTCGACGAGGACCTGGCCACCCGGCTGCTCGGCGCCCGCACCGACGCGGAGATCGCCGAGGTGCTGGCCCGGATGCGCGCCGACGACGCCGCCGACACGATCGCCGAGCTGCCGCAGCAACGCCGGCAGCCGGTGCTCGACCTGCTGCCGCCCGGCCCGAGACAGAAGGTGCTGACCCTGATGGGCTTCCCCAGCGGCAGCGCCGGCGGCCTGATGGGGATGGACTTTGTCGCCTTGCCCGGCCTGACCAGGGTAGGCGACGCGCTGGCCCGGGTGCGCGAATCCCCGCTGCTCCAGCCCGAGGCGCTGACCAGCGTGCACGTCGTGGACGCGGACGGCGGGCTGCAGGGCGTGGCCCGGCTGGTCACCCTGGTCCAGTCCGACCCGGACGCCGCCCTGATCGACGTGTCCGACGCCGACCCGGTCCGGGTCGGCGCGGACGCCGACATCACCGACGTCGCCGTGCTGATGACGGACTACAACCTCATCACGATCCCGGTCGTCGGCGACGTCGGCCGCCTGCTCGGCGTGATCACCGTCGATGACGTGCTCGAGATCGCCTTGCCTCCCCACTGGCGCCGCCGCGAGGCCGCCCAGCCTCCGGACCCCCGCCACGCACCCCCCGGCTGACCCGAGGCTCAGGCTGTCCCAGTCCGGCGGCTGGTGCAGACTGGTGGCATGACTGACGCGTCGCCACGTTTCCGTCCGGTGCTCGAGAGCGTGCCCGTGTACAAGCCGGGCCGGATACCGGTCAGCTCGAGCGGACAGACGCACAAGCTCTCGTCCAACGAGACTCCCTTCGCGCCGCTGCCCTCGGTGGTGGATGCCATCGCCGAGGCGGCGCGGTCAGTCCACCGGTACCCGGACAACGGCGCGCAGGCCCTGATCCGGGCCATCGCGGACAAGTTCGGCGTCCCGCCGGAGCACGTCGCGGTCGGGTGCGGTTCGGTCGGAGTCGCCCAGCAGCTCGTCGAGGCGGTCGGCGAGCCGGGCGCCGAGGTGATGTACGCCTGGCGCTCCTTCGAGGCGTACCCGATCCTGGCCGACCTGTCCGGGGCGGACTCGGTCCGGGTCCCGCTGTGCGACCAGACTCACGACCTGACGGCGATGGCGGCCGCGATCACCCCGCGCACCAGGCTGATCTTCGTCTGCAACCCGAACAACCCGACCGGCACCGTGGTGCACAGCGCCGAGCTCGAGGCGTTCCTCGACCAGGTGCCCGCCGACTGCCTGGTCGTACTCGACGAGGCCTACCGGGAGTACATCCGCGACGAGGCGGTGCCGGACGGCCTGGACCTCTACCGTGACCGGCCGAACGTGGCCGTCTTGCGCACCTTCTCCAAGGCATACGGCCTGGCCGGGCTGCGGACCGGGTTCATGATCGCGCACGAGCCCGTCGCGGCTGCGGCCCGGACGACGATGCTTCCGTTCAGCGTGAACAGCATCGCGCAGGCCGCCGCGGTGGCCTCGCTGGCCGCGGAGGACGAGCTGTTCGAGCGGGTGGAGCTCACCGTCAAGGAGCGGACCCGGGTGCGCGAGGCGCTGATCGCCGACGGCTGGGCGATTCCCCCGACCGAGGCCAACTTCGTCTGGCTCGACCTGGGCGAGCACACCCTGGACTTCGCCGCGGCCTGCTTCGACGAGGGCATCGCCATCCGCCCGTTCGCGGGCGATGGCGCCCGGATCAGCATCGGCGACGCCGAGGCCAACGACGCCTTCCTGGCCGTAGCGCACGGCTACCCCCACCGCAACGCCCAGCCCTAGGCTCGCCAGCTGCCCGCTCGAGTTAACGTGGATCTTTTCGGCCCTCATGGAGGCCTTTGCGATCCACGCTAACCGGCCCCGTGACAGCAGTGACGGGTGGTGCGTGCACTCAGGCCGGGAGTCCTATGGGCTCGATTTATACGGCGTGGATGTCCCAGCCATGTCGTAGTAATAGGACGACGCGCTAGGGGCGGTTGTCTTGTGGTGATGCGGCTGGTACAGGAACGTCCTCCTGGTGCGGTAGTACGGGCTTGGTGTCCCAAACGCAGAAGGAGGACGTTCTGATGGGTAAGGGTAGCGGCATGACCCGGGGGGATGCGCGGCGGAATGCGCGGCGGGAGCGGCTGCGGGAGCTGCTGCCGCGCGATGGCGCGGTGATCGGGATCGACCTGGGGGATCAGAAGCAGGCGCTGGCGGCGGCCGATCATGATGTGCGGGTGCTGGCGCGCCGGACGGTGCGGGTGCCGGCGTTCCGGCTGGGTGAGGCGCTGGACTGGGCGGTGGCGCAGGCCCGGGTGAAGGGGTTCGCGCACGTGGCGGTGGCGTGCGAGCCGACGGGGGCGCGGTGGATGCAGGTGCAGCGGCTGTGCGCGGAGCGGGGGCTGCCGCTGGTGTGCGTCCAGCCGCTGGTGAGCCATATCGCGCGGGAGCAGCAGGATTACACGCCGCACAAGGCTGATGAGTCTGATTGCGTGCTGATCGCCCGGCTGGCGGCCGAGCTGCACTGTTATGTGCCGGAGGAGCTGGATGAGACCTGGGCGCACCTGCGGCACCTGGGGCGGCGGCGGGCGCAGCTGGTCACCGCGGCGACGGCGTTGGCGGCCCGGGTGCGGGATTTCTTGTCGGTGGCCTGGCCGGTGGTGCCGGGGGCGTGCGCGGAGCCGTTTAAGTCGGTGACCTGGCTGGCGGCGGTGCAGGTGACGGCGGGCCGGTGCGGCGGGCGGCCGGAGAAGCTGGCCGCGGCCGGGCTGGCGAGTTCACCGCCGCGGTCCGCGCGGCGGTGGGCGGCTGGGGTGGCAAGCGGGTCAGCGGCCGGGTGGCCCGGGCGGTGTTCGCCGCGCTGGCCGATGCCGAGGGCGCGGTGATCTGGTCCCGCCGGGGCCTGTTCCGCCGCATCGCCGACGAGCTGGGCGACCTGGCCCGGATCCGGGCCCAGCTGCGGGCGGTGGAGGCGGACATGGCCGCGGTGCTGGGCGAGCTGGGCCTGTCCCGGCTGGGCGACATCCCCGGGCTGACCGCGGTGGGCGCGGCGGCGATCTTGGCCGAGACCGGCGACCCGCGCCGTTATGACAGCTCCTCCTCGCTGGTCAAGCATGCCGGGCTGTCCCCGGCCGGGAACGCCTCGGGCGCTTTTGAGGGCCAGGCGCGCATCTCCCGCCGCGGCCGGCCCGGGCTGCGGCTGGCGGCCTGGCGCGCGGTCTGGCCGATGCTGGTGCACAACCCGGTCCTGGCCGCCAAGTACGCCGCGCTGGCCGGAACCGCCGCGGCCGATGAGCCGGCCGGCCCGCCGGCCCGCGGCGCGGCGCGGCGGCCGCGGCCCGCGCCCGGCGCGCGAAAGCCCGGGTGGCCTGCGCCGCCTCGCTGCTGCGCTGGATCTACTGCCTGGTCGTCCACGGCACCAGCTGGGACCCCGCCGTCGCCGCCGGCCTCGCCTGCCAGCCGGAGGCCGCCTGACCAGCGGCGGCGCCCCGCGCCGCTCACCGGCGCCCTAGACCATCCTCCCTGATGAGAGGGGGACAGCGAGCCCGTCATGTCGTTGAGGACCACCTCGGCTGGAACCCTGGGCAGCTGTCCCCGGGCCGCCGGGGCCTTCTCACCAGCCCGGTTGAACGCTGTCGGGGCAGGCCCGCCCGCACCCGCGGGCGGGCCGAGCCCGCTTGCACTACGTAGGGCGAGAAGACCCCGGCCACGGGCACCCGCACCGCCCCGGCACCAGCATCCCGCCAGGGCGGCACTCCGCCATGCCCGCACCCGGCAACCCCGCCGCCACCGGCCCCACCCTCAGCGATAATCCCAGCTCACAGACCCGCCACAGCATCACCGGAAACGCTTGACACACCGCCTCTTACGCTGGTTCCAGCTGCATGAATGGGACATTCACATCGAATGATTTACCGGTTACCGGCGGAATCGGCCGGCTCGAAAGTGAAAATCTGCGGACCGATCTGCAAGTTCCAGCCGGGCGGGAGCGGGCTGGGCTCGGTGCCGATCCGAGTCCACTCCTCACCTCCGGGCGGGCTGAAGTAGGTCCCGTGCATCGAGTCGGCGTCGCGGACCAGGACGATGCCGTTCTCTACCGAGACATACGCGTGCACCCGCGAGATCACGTGGTCCGGATCCTGCAGCTGAACTGGCGCAGCCTCCCCGCTCGCCACCGCGGGATCCTGCCGCGGCTCCCGGCCGAGGACCAAGACGCCGTCCAGGACGATCGGCGGCGCGTCCGGCGATGTCAGCACGCCGACCGGCGATGGCGCCGCCGTCGGCTTGGGCGGCAGCGGGCTCACGGTCGTGGGCAGCACGGCCGGCGCCGGACCTGGCTCGGCCCCCCCGGGGGCCATGTCATTTTCGTCGGTCTGCCACACGACCATCGTGGGCTGGTGTCTGGGGGGTTCGGGCTGGCGGTCCGCGGGTTCGGGCTGGTAGTCCGCGGGTTCGGGCTGGCAGTCCGCGGGTTCGGGCTGGCGGTCCGCGGGTTCGGGCTGGTAGTCCGCGGGTTCGGGCTGGCGGTCCGCGGGTTCGGGCTGGTAGTCCGCGGGTTCGGGCTGGTAGTCCGCGGGTTCGGGCTGGTAGTCCGCGGGTTCGGGCTGGTGATCCGCGGGCTCAGGTTGGTCGTCCGCGGGCTCGGCCCGGAGCGCCCAGGCCTCCTGGGGCCGGTCCGCCGGCGGTTCCGGCATCGCCTCGGACGATGGCCACGCGAAGCCGCCCGAACCTGCCGCGGCCGGTCCTGCCTCGGGCGCGGTCTCGGCATCGGCTAGGGCAGCGCCGGACTCGGCCGGTTCCGCCCCGGAGAGCCCGGGGATACCCGCGGTCCGGCTCAGCACGAAGCCCTGCCCAGGCACTACCCCACCCCAGAGGTCGGACAACGGCGCCGCCTGTACCGTCCGGCCAGCCGCGGCGCCGATCGCCAGCCGATCGAACGTGCCGGGCACGATCAGGTCGACCCAGGTAAGGGCCTGCTCTCCGGATACCCCGCGGGTCGATCCGCCCTCGGTGATCGTGCACCACACCGCACCACGCAGGAACATGACCATGCCATCGCGCATCGGAGACACGATCCCGAACGCGGGAGCATCTCCCGACATGTGGCCGATGACCCAGGCGGCCAGGCGGCTGGCGATCGCGTTGGCCGGCGCTTGGCGGTCGGATTCGACCTCGGCGGCCAGGCCCAGCAGCTCCTCCACCGCCCCGGCCGGGGCGGAACCGGCCGCCTGGCCGCCAGGGATCACGATGACCGTCTCACCGAACCGGCCGACGAGGCCGGGGCCAGGCTCGATGCCGATGCGCGTGGTTAGCTGCTCCATCGTGCTTCCTCTTCGTTCGGGGGCGACGTGGGCATTTTGTCATGCCGCGGAACAAGCAGGATTAGCAGCTGAATACCCCGGAAGGTTCAGAGGGTAACGGCGGTCACGTCCGCGCCGAGCGCGTTGAACCGCTGCGCGATGGTGGCGTGCCCCCGGTCGATCGGGTAGCCGGGCGTGACCAGCGTCTCGCCTTCGGCGGCCAGGCCCGCCAGCACCAGCGCGATGCCGGTCCGCAGGTCGTGTGCCACCACCTCGGCTCCGGTGAACGTGCAAGGCCCGTGTACCACCACTGCGTCCCGGTCCATCTCGACCGACGCGCCCATCTTGACCAGCTCGCCGACCAGCGTGTACCGCCCGTCGAAGATCGTCTCGCGAATGTAGCTGACGCCCTCGGCCAGGCAAGCCAGCGCCATGATCGGTGACTGCAGGTCGGTGGCGAATCCGGGGTACGGGCTGGTGATGACGTTGATCGGGCGCACCGGGCGGTCCATCCGGACCGACGCCACGGCACCGTTGGTCGCGAACTCGACCCCCATCTGCTCCAGCTTCCACCGAACCACCCCGAAGTGGTCCAGCGAGGCTCCCACCAGGTTGATCTCGCCCCCGGTGATCGCCGCGGCCATCGCGAACACGCCAGCGTCGATCCGGTCCGCCATCACGGTGTGCTCCACCGCGGTGAGCTCGTCCACGCCCTGCACGGTGATGAAGCCGGTACCGCCGCCGGTGATCCGCGCGCCCATCTTGGTCAGGAACGAGATGACGTCGAGCACCTCGGGTTCTTGCGCGGTGTTGTCGATCACCGTCCGCCCGGGCGCCAGCGACGCCGCCATGATCAGGTTCTCGGTGCCGGTGTGCGACGGCGTGTCCAGGTACAGGTGCGCGCCCTGCAGCTTGCTGGCCTTGATCCGGATGACCGTGTTGCCCTCATCCACGACGGCGCCGAGCCGGGCGAAGCCGCGGTAGTGGAAGTCCAGGTTCCTGTTGCCCAGGTTGCAGCCGCCGATGCCCTCGATCACGGCCTCGCCGAACCGGTGCAGCAGGGCCGGCACGAACAGCACCGAGCTGCGGAACCGGCGGGCGATCTCGGCCGGCAGCACGGGGTTGGTCAGGTTGGACGCGTCGACGACCAGTGTCCGTTCGGTCTCATGGAACTCGACGACGGCGCCGACCGCCTCGGCCAGCTCGACGGCCCGGCGGACGTCCTCGATCGGCGGGACGTTCCGCAGCACCGTGTGGCCGTTACCGGTAAGCAGAGACGCGGCGATCATCTTCAGCGCCGCGTTCTTGGCGCCCTGCACGAAAACCGTCCCGTGCAGCGGAGCGCCTCCGCGCACGCGGTAACTCGTCTCGGGTCCCAGAGTCATGGGCGCTAGCTTAGCCGGGCCAGGCGCTCGAAGACCGGAGCTAGCCGCTGCGTGTACTGTTCTGGGCGGAATGCGAAGTCCAGGGCCTCTTCGGGCAGGGAAACCCCGCGTATTGCCGCCTGCTTGCGCAGCGTGTCGCGGAACGGCGCACCGGAATCCCAGGTTTCCATCGCCGCCGCCTGCACCAGCGCGTACGCGTCCTCTCGCGACATCCCCGCGCTGACCAGCTCGAGCAGTACCGCCGAAGAGTACATCAGCCCGCCGGTGAGGTCCAGGTTCGACCGCATCCGGGCGGCGTCCACGGTCAGCCCCGACACCAGCCCGATGGTCTGGTGCAGCAGGTAGTCGGTGGCGATGGCGGCGTCCGGGAGCGCGACCCGTTCCACGGACGAATGTGAGATATCCCGCTCGTGCCACAGCGGGATCCCTTCGGTGACCGGCGTGACATAGCCGCGCACCACCCGGGCCAGCCCGCAGATCCGCTCCGAACGGATCGGGTTCTTCTTGTGCGGCATCGCCGACGAGCCCTTCTGCCCCGAACGGAACGGCTCGGCCAGCTCCCGCACCTCGGTTCGCTGCCCGTGCCTGACCTCGAGCGCGATCGCCTCGCAGACGGTGGCGGCCAGGGCCAGCGCGCTCACCCACTCGGCGATGCCGTCCCGCATCACCACCTGGGTGGCCACGTCCGCGGGCCGCAGCCCGAGCGCGGGCATGACCGCGGCCTCGACGGCCGGGTCGATGTTGGAGTAGCTGCCGACCGGCCCGGACAGGGTGCCGACCGCCACCGCCTCCCGGGCCCGGACGATCCGGTCCCGGCAGCGGGCCATGGCGAAGGCGAAGTCGGCGACCCGGTGCCCCCAGCTGTCGGGTTCGGCGTGGATGCCGTGCGTGCGGCCGGGCCGCAGCGTGTCCCGGTGCGCCAGCGCGTGGTCCCGCAGCACCTCGGTCAGCCGGGTGGCCTTGCCGACCAGCAGGTCGCTGGCCTCGGTGAGCTGGAGCGCGAGCGCCGTGTCGAGCAGGTCGGAGGAGGTCATGCCGTAGTGCACCCAGGCGGCCGCCGACCGTGGCTCGGTGTTGTCGGCCCAGGCGGTCAGGAAGGCGATCACGTCGTGGTCGGTGACCGCCTCGACCGCCGCGACCGCTTCGGGGGTTGGCGGCGGTGCCGAACGGACCGGCTCCACGCTCTCCGCCGGCACGGTGCCCGCCCTGGCTTGCGCCTCGAGGACCAGCACCTCCACCCGGCACCACAGCTCGTACTTGTGCGCGTCGCTCCAGACCCGCCCCATCTCCGGCAGCGTGTACCGCTCAATCATGGCTCTATTGTCTCGGGGGAACGATCCCCCCAGACCCCCCTGCTCTTTTCCCGGGGGGATCCATCCCCCCGGACCCCCCTTGGGAAAGATTGCCCGTCCCCCCAGACCCCCTGGGAACCCCTGCAAGGGGTCCAAGTTCTCGGCCGCGAGCGCGGCCGCGACGGTCACGGTCAGCAGCACCATCTCGGCGTGCCGCGATGTCCCGCCGGTACCAGCCGCCACGCAGCGACACCGTCTCCGCGAGTTCATAGGCGCGGGCCCGCGCGGTCGCGACGTCCGGCCCCGAACCGACCGCGTTCAGCACCCGGCCCCCGGCCGCGACCAAGGCGCCGTTGGCGTTCCTCGCGGTGCCCGCGTGCAGCAGGTAGGCGTGGTCTTCCCCGGGTCGTTCGGCCCCCGTGATCTCGTCCCCCTTGACCGGGTCCGCCGGGTACCCTTCGGCGGCGATCACCACCACCACGGCCGCGCCGGGCCGCCATTCCAGGGACGCGGCGTCGGCCAGGTCCCCGGCCGCCGCGGCGGCCAGCAGCGGGGCCAGCGGGCGGCCCAGCCGGTCCAGCACCACCTGCGTTTCCGGGTCGCCGAACCTGGCGTTGAACTCGACCACCCGGATGCCGGCCCGGGTCAGCGCCAGCCCGGCGTAGAGCAGGCCCTGGTACGGCGTGCCGCGGCGGCGCATGGCGTCGACGGCGGGCTGGATGACCTCGGCCATCGTCTGTTCCGCCAGGTCGGCGGGAGCCCAGGGGAGCGGGGCGTAGGCGCCCATGCCGCCGGTGTTCGGCCCCTGGTCGCCGTCCCGGGCGCGCTTGAAGTCCTGGGCGGGCAGCAGCGGCACCGCCGTGACGCCGTCGGTGACCGCGAACAGCGACACCTCGGGGCCGTCCAGGAACTCCTCGATCACCACCGTGCCGCAGGCCCGGGCGTGCGTCCGGGCCGCTCCGAGATCCTCGCTGACCAGGACCCCCTTGCCCGCGGCCAGCGCGTCGTCCTTGACCACGTAGGGCGGCCCGAACGCGGCCAGCGCCTGGTCCGCCTGGCCCGGCGTGGTGCAGGTAAACGAGGCCGCGGTCGGGATGCCCGCCTCGGCCATGACCTGCTTGGCGAAGGACTTCGAGCCCTCGATCCTGGCCGCGGCCGCGTCCGGGCCGAAGCAGCTGATCCCGGCCTCGCGCAGCGCGTCGGCCGCACCGGCGACCAGCGGCGCCTCCGGGCCGATCACCACCAGGTCCGGGCTGAGCTTGCGCGCCAGCGTGAGGATCCCGGCCGGGGTCGGCGCGGTATCCGGATACGTTTCCGCCCGGGCCGCGATGCCCGGGTTCCCGGGGGCCGCGTGGACGTCCTCCGCGCCGAACGCGCGGACCAGGGCGTGCTCGCGCCCCCCGGAACCGATGACGAGTATGCGCACGCCAGGAGCCTACCGGCGGGCCCGCTGGTACCACTCGTCGGCGAGCATCGCGAAGTCGACCTCGGTGCTCCACTCGCCCTTGAAGAACTCGTTGTGCACCAGCCGGGCCTCCTGCCGCATGCCCAGCCGCCGGGCCAGGTTCACCGACGGCTCGTTGCGCTCCTCGATCCGCGCCACGATGCGGTGCAGGCCGATTCCCTCGAAGCCGAGCCGCAGCATCGCGTGCGCCGCCTCGGTGGCGTAGCCGCGCCCGCCCAGCGCGGGATTGAACACGTAGCCGAGCTCCCCGCCGGCGTGCTCGCGGCTGTGCCAGAACAGCACGACGTCACCCGCCAGCTCGTCCGTCCCGGCCAGCTGAGCGCCGAGCGAGAGCGACTGCCCCTTGTCGGTGAGTTCGGTGCGCGCCCACGGCCCTGCGATCCGCTCGAGGATGTCGTCCCGGCTCATCGGCTCGAACGGCACGTACCGGCTGACATCGTCCCGGCCGCGGTAGGCCAGCAGGGCGTCGGCGTCGCCCGCGGTCAGCGGGCGCAGCAGCAGCCGCTCGGTACGGATGGGGTAGCTGGGCCGCAGCGGCCTGAGCTGGGTTCCCGGCGCGTCAGCCATCCTGCAGCAGGTCCCTTATCTCCAGGGTCTGGTCGCGGCGCGGGCCGACGCCGACCGCGCAGACCGGGGCGCCGATCATCTGCTCCACGGCGCCGATGTAAGCCCGCGCGTTGGCCGGCAGCTCATCGAGCGAGCGGGCCTTGGAGATGTCCTCCCACCAGCCGTCGAAGTACTCGTAGACCGGCACCGCGTGGTGGAAGTCGGTCTGCGTCATCGGGATCTCGTCATATCGCTTCCCGTCCACCTCGTAGGCCACGCAGACGGGCACCTGGTCCAGCCCGGACAACACGTCCAGCTTGGTCAGGAAGTAGCCGGTGATGCCGTTCACCCGGGTCGCGTACCGGGCGATGACCGCGTCGAACCAGCCGCAGCGGCGCGGCCGCCCGGTAGTCACGCCGTATTCAGCGCCCGCCTTGCGCAGCCACTCGCCGGTGTCGTCACGGAGTTCGGTGGGGAAGGGCCCCTCGCCGACGCGGGTGGTGTAGGCCTTGACGATGCCGATGACGTCGGAGATCCGGGTCGGGCCGATGCCGGCGCCGGCGCAAGCGCCGCCCGCGGTGGGGGAGGACGAGGTGACGAACGGGTAGGTGCCGTGGTCCACGTCGAGCATGGTCGCCTGGGCGCCCTCGAGCAGAACCACCTTGCCCGCGTCAAGCGCCTGGCCCAGGGCCAGCGCGGTGTCCGCCACGTACTGGCGGAGCCGTCCGGCGTACCGCTCGTACTCGGCCGCGACCGCCTCGGCGTCGATCCCGCGGCGGTTGTAGACCTTCGTCAGCACCTGGTTCTTCTCGCGCAGCACCAAGTCGAGCTTCTGGCGCAGGATGCCGGGGTCGAACAGGTCCTGAACCCGGATCCCGGTCCGGGCGATCTTGTCGCCGTAGGCTGGGCCGATGCCGCGGCCGGTGGTGCCGATCCGCGCGCTGCCCAGGTACCGCTCGGTGACCTTGTCCAGCGCCCGGTGGTACGGCGTGATCAGGTGCGCGTTGGCTGAGACCAGCAGCTTGGAGCAGTCCACGCCGCGGGCGGCCAGGCCGTCGATCTCGTCCAGCAGCACCTGCGGGTCGATCACCACGCCGTTGCCGATCACCGGGACGACGTCCGGCGACAGCACCCCGGACGGGAGCAGGTGCAGGGCGTAACTCTCGTCGCCGATGACGACCGTGTGGCCGGCATTGTTCCCGCCCTGGTACCTGACCACGTAGTCGAACTCGGTCCCCGAGCAGGTCGGTGGCCTTGCCCTTGCCCTCATCCCCCCACTGAGCCCCGACAACCACGATGGCGGGCATGCGCGTTCCTTCCGCCTGGCATGACTAAGCCCCCGCACGGGCGCAAGCGCGGCCGGGGGCTCTTGCGACTTGAGATTACCCCGAATGACGCCAGGCAACCTCGCACCCCGGCCGTCTCGCCCCGCTTTGCCCGGCACCGCCGCCCGCGTCGCATGAGCAGGTGCGGAAAGGTGCCGGAGATGACGCCTTTCCGCACCCGGTCACGGTTTTCGGGGCTTGAGCGCCGCCGCGGCGGCGGCACTGCTGTCCCGCAGGAACTGCGCGCAGCGCTCCGCCTCGTCGTCCTCGCCGATCGCCGCGGCGGCGGCGCCCAGCATGTACAGCGAGCGCAGGAAGCCGCGGTTCGGCTCGTGCCCCCAGGGGATCGGGCCGTGTCCCTTCCAGCCTGCCCGCCGCAGCTGGTCCAGGCCGCGGTGGTAGCCGGTCCGCGCGTACGCGTAGGCGGTGACCGGGTCGCCCTGGGCGTAGGCCCGTTCGGCCAGTGCTGCCCAGGCCGCCGAGTAGGCCGGGAACCGTGCCGCCACCTTCTCCGGCGCCTCGCCCGCGGCTAGCGCGGCGTCCGCCTCCTCGTTCGGCAGCAGGTAGGTGGCCGGCGGCTCGCCCAGCAGGTTGGGATGTTCCATCCGTGTCCCTTGGCTCAGTCTCGTGGCTCAGCTGAGCTGGTGGCCGGCCGACAGCAGATCCTCGCAGGCGTGGGTGACCCGCGCCGCCATGCCCGCCTCGCCCGCCTTGCCCCAGCTGCGCGGGTCGTACACCTTCTTGCTGCCCACCTCGCCGTCTACCTTCAGCACGCCGTCGTAGTTCTTAAACATGTGGTCCGCGACGGGCCGGGTAAACGCGTACTGGGTGTCGGTGTCGACGTTCATTTTGACCACGCCGTAGGAGATGGCCTCCCTGATCTCCTCGAGCGCCGAACCTGACCCGCCGTGGAAGACCAGGTCGAAGGGCTTCTCCTGGCCGTACTTCTGGCTCACGGCGTCCTGGATCTCCTTCAGCACCAGCGGACGCAGCTTCACGTGCCCTGGCTTGTAGACCCCGTGCACGTTGCCGAACGTCGCGGCTAGCAGGTAGCGGCCGCGCTCGCCGATTCCGACCGCCTCGGCGGTGGCCAGGGCATCTTCCGGCGTGGTGTACAGCTTCTCGTTGATCTCGCCGACGATCCCGTCCTCCTCGCCGCCGACCACCCCGATCTCCATCTCCATGACGATGCGGGCGGCCGCGCACTCGGCCAGCAGTTCGGCCGCGATCTCCAGGTTCTCCTTGAGCGGCACGGCCGAGCCGTCCCACATGTGCGACTGGAACAACGGTTCCTCGCCGCGGGCGACCCGTTCCTTTGACAGCGCCACCAGCGGGCGCATATAGCCGTCCAGCTTGTTCTTCGGGCAGTGGTCGGTGTGCAGCGCGATGTGGATGGGATACTTGGCCGCGACCACGTGCGCGAAGTCCGCCAGCGCCACCGCGCCCGTCACCATGTCCTTGACCGGGCCCGACAGATATTCGGCGCCGCCGGTCGATATCTGGACGATCCCGTCACTGTCGGCCTCGGCGAAGCCACGCAGCGCGGCGTTCAGCGTCTGGCTCGAGGTGCAGTTGATCGCGGGGAACGCGAAGCCCCGCTGCTTGGCAGTATCGAGCATCTGCGCGTAGATCTCTGGGGTCGCGATTGGCATGACGATGACTCCCTCGACTTAGACTGACCCCACTCTAGACACGCGGGCCCGGATCTCTGTAGGGACTTTGGACCTGACGACTCTAGACATGAAGCGCGCGTGAAGATGCACCGGGCATAGCCGGCCATGAGGTACAACAGGAAACCTATGGAGAGCTTTCTGACCTCGGCGGGGTACGCCGCGCTCATCCTATTCGGCTTCCTGGAGGCGGCGTGCATCCCGATCTCGTCCGAGATCACGTTCGGCTTCGCCGGGGTGCTCGCCTACCAGGGGCATCTTAACCTCGCCCTGGTCATCATCCTGGGCACGCTGGCCGAGCTGGCCGGCTCGTACGCCTCGTACGCCGTCGGCCGGATCGGCGGCCGGCCGCTGGTGACCAAGCTCGGCCGCTACGTGCTGGTGACCGAGTCAGACGTGAACCGGGCCGAGCGCTTCCTCGAAGGCCGGGGAATGTGGGCCATCCCGGTGGGGCGCATGCTGCCGTTCGTCCGTGCCTTCACCTCAATCGTCGCGGGCCTGGTGCGCATCCCGGCGGGCAAGTTCGGGATCCTGAGCCTGATCGGCACGGTCCTCTACGCGGCCGCGCTCTCCTCGATCGGCTACGCGCTCGGCAGCACCTGGCAGAGCGTCAGTCACGGCCTCGCGGTCGTCGGCTACGTGCTGTTCGCCCTCATCGTCCTGGCCATCGTCGGCTTCATCGCCTACCGCTGGCGTGCGGTCCGGCGCGAGGACCAGCTCAAGCGCGCGGCCGCGGCCGGCGCAGGCCAGCCAGGCGCCTCCGGCCCGGACCAGCCAGCCGCCCCTGGCACCTCGGACGCCCCCCGTGCCGGAGACCGGCCCCGGCCGCACTCGCATCGGGCTCGCTAGTCGGTGCTTGCTAATCAGAGGGCTTGCTAATCAGAGGGCTTGCTAATCAGAGGGCTTGCTAGTCAGAGGGCGAGGTCGGCCAGCTCGTAGGCGGCCCGGTAGACCAGCCCGCGGCCGGTCACGTTCGGCCGGGCGCCCCGGTCGACGAGCACGGCCACGCCCGCCACCTCCGCGCCGGCCTCGCGCAGCGCCTCCACCGCGGACAGGACGGACGCGCCGGTGGTGGACGTGTCCTCGACCGCGAGCACCCGTCGCCCGGCCACGTCCGGGCCCTCGATCCGGCGCTGCGTGCCGTGCTCCTTATCCTTCTTCCGCACCACGAACGCGTCGACCGGCGTGCCCCGGCCGGCCGCGGCGTGCATGATCGCGGTGGCCACCGGGTCGGCGCCCAGGGTGAGTCCGCCGGCTGCGTCGTAGCCCAGGTCCGCGGTCAGGTCGAGCATGACCCGCCCGGCCAGCGGCGCCACCCGGCCGTCCAGCAGGATCCGGCGCAGGTCCACGTAGAAGTCGGCGCGCCGTCCGGAGGAGAGCACGAAGTCGCCCCGCACTACCGCCTTGGCCCTGATCGCCGCGAGGAGTTCGGCCCGGTCGTCGCTCACGGCCGCGATCCTAGGCGATGGCCCGCCGGTGCCGGTTGTCCAGTCCCCCTCAAACTGGCTTCCCGGCACCGGCGGGGGCTTAGCGGGCCAGCTCGTCCACCAGGCGCAAGGCCTCGGCGAGCCGTCCGGGTAGCGGGGTCATGCGGATCTGGGTGCCGAACGTGGCCTGGATGTTCCGGCGCAGCCTGGCGTACCGGAGCGGCAGGTCGCGGCGGGCGGTGACCAGGGCGATGACGGGTCCGGCCCGGGCCAGCGAGAGCGTCTCGCCGCCGGGGAAGGCGGTGCGCAGGTCGCGCCCGATCAGGATGGGCACGGCCAGCCGGCGCCACGGGTCGGGTCGGCGCGGCAGCCTGACCACGAGTAGCCGGTGGGTCTCGGCCGGGCTGTTGCCGTCCTGTTCGGCCTGCCGGTACACCTCGGCCAGCCGGGTGCGCAGGTAGGGCACGGTGACCAGGCCGCTAAGCGGGTCCTCGCAGCCGTCCTGGGCGAGCTGACGTGCGCATTCCTCGGCCCACCCCTCGGCGACGGCGCCGATCAGCCGCAACGGCGGCTCCGGTTCGCCTCCCATGCCCGCGCCGAGCAGGCCTGCCCTCCCCTCCTCACCCGCGGCAGGCAGGCCTGCCCGTCCCCCCTCACCCCAGCCGAGCACGGCGAACAGCGCGGCCAGGTCGTCAATCGTCTCGGCGATGCCGACGCCGTCCCGCGCCCGGGACCGGCCCAGGCCGACGCAGGCCGCGGTCAGGGCACCGGCGCTGAACGCAGCCAGGCCAGCCTCTCCGGACGCCGGCGCTCGGTTCCGGCATGCGGCGAGGACCCCGTCGACCTCCCCGCTGTCCCAGTCGCCGGGAATACGCCAGCCAGCGGCCAGGCTGCGCAGGCGCCATGCTTCCCTGAGCCAGCCTGGAGCGGCGGAGCGGTCTTCGCGGTCTGGCTCCATGGGCTGGTCGGCTCCTTCCGCTCGGGTCGTCGCGCTTTCAGAGGTAGTGACAGCCAACCCGGCCCGGTATGACGCCGTATGGGCCAGGTTTTTGGGCCAGCATGGTCGCAGCGGCTCCGTTAGTCACTCCCGCATCTCTGGTCCCCTGCGTCCCCATCCCCGCGTGCCGACGGGACGCAGGCGTGCGGGTATGGACCCGGCGGAGGCGTCATGCCGAGAAAAGACGAACTCTCGTCACTTCGGCGCCATCGGCACCAAAACGACTTACCGACAGCGCACGAGCACCAAGGGCACCTCAGCACCAGATCGGCCGAACGCCACCACAGCCCAGAATGCTTCCGTAGACTCGAAGGCTCCCCGCAAGAATCAAGATCGCCGGACTAGCAAGCTGCTCACCACGCACATGGGGTTGCCGGGGCCGCAGCGAAGTACATCCGGGCGCTAGGCCGCTGATACAGCCGATAGGTTCCGTGTCCGGCGAGGCCTGGCTGAGGGAGGTTCGGGAGGTGGCTAATGGGCCCTAGGCAGCGGGAATGCGCAGAAAGCCATCCGCGTGAAGGTTACTTCACTAGTGTTAGAGCCATCGGTACCGATGAGCTGGCCGCTGCGCCGAGGGAAGGACGGTGGGACCGTGGATCGCTGCGCGCTGTTCGTTGACGCAAGTTACGTGCTCGCGGATGGTGCTATGGCTGTGCACGGGACGCGCCGCACCGAATCGGTCTCCTGGGACTATGAGGGACTCCTGCAGCTGCTGTCCAGGCTGGCCAGGGAACGTTCGGGCCTGCCGGTGCTGCGGTGCTATTGGTACGAGGCCACGATGGATGGCCGCCGCACAGCCGAGCAGGACGCACTGGCGGACGTGCCGGGCATTAAGCTCCGCGTCGCGAAGATCCGTCCCGGCCGCCGGGAAGGCGTGGAGACCGAGATCCACCGCGACCTGACCACGCTGGCACGCAACAACGCGGTCAGTGACGCGCTCGTGGTCAGCGCGGAAGAGGACCTGGCCCAGGTCATCGCCGATGTTCAGGACCTGGGCATGCGGGTCACGCTGGTGCATATCGCGGTGGACGGCAACTGGACCATCTCCCGGGCGCTTCGCCAGGAGTCCGACGACATCATCGAGATCAGCGGCGACCACCTGCGGCCCTACGTGGAGCTGGTCGCCGGGGCCGAACCCGCCCATCCGGACGACGACGGCGACCTCGCCGCGGTCCGGCCGCTGGCCAACGGCCACTCGATCGCACCCGCGGCGTCGTACCAGCAGGCGCCCGCCGCGGGCAATCACGCGCCGCCCGCCATCTACACCGCGCCGGTCGTGGCCGAATACCAGCGGCCCGCGCTCCAGCTGCCCAGGTCGACGTCGCGGGATGACAGGGCGCGTGACGACGGGGCGCGTGACGACGGGGCGCGTGACGACGGGGCGCGTGACGACGGGGCGCGTGACGACGGGGCGCGCGACGACAGGGCGCGCGACGACAGGGCGCGCGATGACAGGGCGCGCGAGGAGCGGACCACGCCGACGGTCAACGGTGACGCGCCGGCGGCCGCCCGCCAGGACATCCCGTCCCGCCAGGACATGCCCGCGCGAGACATCCCGTCCCGCCAGGACCTCACGTCCCGGCCGGACATCTACACCACGCCGGCCACCGGGCCGCGGAGCCGGCCCGAACCGGTCTCGCCAGCCCCGCAGAGCCCGGCCGCGCGTGCTCGCGTCGCCGAGGAGCCCGTCGGATACGCCCCGCCCGCCGGCCCGGTCGCGCCGGCACCCCAGGTCCAGGTGCCGCAGGGCACGCCCGAGCCCGCGTCCGGCGCCGACGCCACCCAGCCGCCGGCCGGTCAGGTGCGCCGCCTGCCGTCCGCGCGCACCGCGGTGAGCCAGGGCCAGCACGGCGTCCAGAGCCAGCCAGGCCAGGGCCAGCATGCCCAGGGCCAGCCAGGCCAGGGCCAGCATGCCCAGGGCCAGCATGCCCAGGGCCAGCATGCCCAGGGCCAGCATGCCCAGGGCCAGCATGCCCAGGGCCAGCATGGCCCAGGGCCAGCTCAAGAGCAGGCCAGGGCCAGAGCTCGGCCCGCAGCGCCCCCTACAGCGGCCCGCAGCCGGTGATGAACCAGGCCGCGCCAGCCGTCTTCCAGGCCCAGAACGGCGCGCCGGCCGGGTACCAGGCCCAGAACGGCGCCCCCGGCGTCTACCAGGCCCAGAACGGGGCGCCCGGCGTCTCGCTGTCCGAGGCGGTGCAGGCGGCGCACGAGGAGGGCCAGGAGTTCGGCGGTTCGGTGGCCAGGGACGCCCCGGCGCTGTGGCTGGAGGCGGTACTGGCCCGCAAGCCGCGTATGCCGTCAGACCTGGAGGCGCGCCTGCTGCAGGGTTCGGCGCTGCCGATCGATTTCCTACTGCACGACGAGGTCCGGCACGCGCTGCGCCGCGGATTCTGGGATGCGCTCGAGCGGACCCGTCGGTAAGCCTTGCTAAAAGAAAAGACGCCCGGATTGTCCACGGCAGCGGTGGGTAGGGTGGACAACGTGGTTGTGTTGTCCGCCGAATTGTTTGACGCTCTCGAAGTCAACGCGGCGCGGACCGGCAACCACAAGCGGGCCGCGGTCCGGATGAGCCGGCTGGCGGTCCAGGCCACGGCCGGCGGCATGTCCCGGGCCGAGGCGCACATGCGGGCGGGCGAGCAGTGGCTGCTCGCCGACGACCCCACCGAGGCCGTTGAGCAGTTCCAGAAGGCCATCGCCGATGGCGGCCCGACCTTCGACGAGCCGCGCGTGCCGCTGGCCCGCGCGATGTTCGTCCTGGACCGCACCGAAGACGCCGACGCCCTGCTCCGCGAGCTGCGCGAGTCGGACGCCAGGACCAAGCCAAGGACCTGCGACCTGGTGGCCGAACTCCTCACCGAGCAGGGCGACCTGCAGGCCGCGCTCGACTGGGCCACGGCAGGCGTCGACGCCTGCCTGCGCGGCGACGACCGCGACGAGCTCCAGCTGCTCCTCCGGCTGCGCTACCGGCTCCGGGTCGATCTGGGCATGCCGGAGGACGACTACGACAAGCTGCTGGACAACAAGAAGGCCGGCCCCGCGGCGGGAAACTAGGAAGAATCCGCCGCGAGAACCGGCCTGCTCGTAACCTCAGCTGGCGACCTTCTCGACCGGCTCGGCCCGCTTGACGCTGAGCGAGTCCCGGTCCTGGTCCAGGTCGACCACTACCTCGTCGCCGTCCAGGATCTCCCCGGCCAGCAGCGACCTGGCCAGCTGGTCGCCCACCGCGGCCTGCACCAGGCGGCGCAGCGGCCGCGCCCCGTACACCGGGTCGAAGCCGGTCAGCGCCAGCCACTCCCGGGCCGCGGGGTTGACGGTCAGCTCGAGCCTGCGGCCCGCCAGCCGCGCCTTCAGCAGGTCGATCTGCAGGTCTACGATCCGGGTGAGCTCACTGGTGGACAGCGAGTCGAAGACGATCACGTCGTCCAGCCGGTTCAGGAACTCGGGCTTGAACGCGGTGCGCACCGCGTTCATCACCGCGTCCCGCTTGGCCGCCTCGTCGCCGAACGCCGGATCCGCGATGAACTGCGACCCCAGGTTCGAGGTCAATACCAGGATAGTGTTCCTGAAGTCCACCGTGCGGCCCTGGCCGTCGGTCAGCCGCCCGTCGTCGAGCACCTGGAGCAGGACGTCGAAGACCTCCGGATGCGCCTTTTCCACCTCGTCCAGCAGCACCACGGTGTACGGCCGGCGGCGGACCGCCTCGGTGAGCTGGCCGCCCTCCTCGTAGCCCACGTAGCCGGGCGGCGCGCCCATCAGCCGGGCGACCGAGTGCTTCTCGCCGTACTCGCTCATGTCGATCCGGATCATGGCCCGCTCGTCGTCGAACAGGAACGCGGCCAGCGCCTTGGCCAGCTCGGTCTTGCCCACGCCGGTCGGCCCGAGGAACAGGAACGAGCCGGTGGGCCGGTCCGGGTCGGACACGCCCGCCCGGGCCCGCCGCACCGCGTCCGAGACCGCCTGCACCGCCCGCGCCTGGCCGACTACCCTCCGACCGAGCTCGGACTCCATCCGGAGCAGCTTGGCCGTCTCGCCCTCGAGCAGCCGCCCGGCCGGGATGCCGGTCCAGGAGGACACCACGTCGGCCACGTCGTCCGGGCCGACCTCCTCCTTCACCATAGGCGGGGTGGCCGGGATCCCGTCCGTTCCGGTCCCGTCCGATGAGGCCGAACGGACCGCGTTACTCGCCTCGGCCAGCTGCTTCTCGACCTCGGGTTTCTCGCCGTACTCGAGCCGCGACGCGGTTTCCCAGTCGCCATCTCGCTGGGCCCGCTCGATCTGGCCCTCCAGGTCGTCCAGCCGCTTCTTCAGCTCGCCGACCTTGTTCAGGCCGCCCTTCTCCTGCTCCCACCGGGCGACCAGCGCGTTCAGCTGCTCCTGCCGGTCGGCCTTGGTGGCGCGGATCCGCTCCAGCCGCTCCTTGCTGGCCACGTCCTCCTGGTTGGCCAGCGCGAGCTCCTCCATCGTCAGCCGGTCCACGGCGCGCCGCAGCTCGTCGATCTCGACCGGCTGGGAGTCGATCTCCATCCGCAGCCGGGAGGCGGCCTCGTCGACCAGGTCGATGGCCTTGTCCGGCAGGAACCGCGCGGTGATGTACCGGTCGGAGAGCGCAGCCGCGGCGACCAGCGCCGCGTCCGAGATCTGCACCTGGTGGTGCGCCTCGTAGCGGCCCTTGAGCCCGCGGAGGATCGCGATCGTGTCCTCGACCGAGGGCTCGCCCACCAGCACCTGCTGGAACCGGCGCTCGAACGCCGGGTCCTTCTCGATCCGCTCCCGGTACTCGTCCAGCGTGGTCGCGCCGACCATGCGCAGTTCGCCGCGGGCCAGCATCGGCTTGAGCATGTTGCCCGCGTCCATCGCGCCCTCGGCCGCGCCCGCGCCGACCACCGTGTGCAGCTCGTCGATGAACGTAATGACCTGGCCCTCGCTCTGCCTGATCTCGTCCAGCACGGCCTTGAGCCGCTCCTCGAACTCACCGCGGTACTTGGCCCCGGCCACCATCGAGCTGAGGTCCAGCGCGACCAGCCGCTTGCCGCGCAGCGACTCGGGCACGTCGCCGGCCACGATCCGCTGGGCCAGGCCCTCGACGACCGCGGTCTTGCCCACGCCGGGCTCGCCGATCAGCACCGGGTTGTTCTTGGTCCGCCGGGACAGCACCTGAACCACGCGCCGGATCTCCGCGTCGCGGCCGATCACCGGGTCCAGCTTGCCGTCCCGGGCCGACTTGGTCAGGTCGACGCCGAACTTCTCCAGCGCCTTGTACGTGCCCTCCGGGTCCTGGCTGGTGACCCGGGCGCTGCCGCGGATCTGGCTGAACGCCTCGAGCAGCGCGTCCGGCGTGGCGCCCGCCGCGGCCAGCACGGCCTTGGCGTCGCCGCCGTCGGCGGCCAGCCCGACCAGCAGGTGCTCGGTAGAGATGTACTCGTCGTTGAGCTGCCGGGCCCGGCTGGACGCGGTGGCGATCGCCGAAAGCAGCGGCCGGGACATCTCCGGCGCGCTCAGCGTGGCGCCGCGGGCGCGCGGCAGCTTGCCCAGCCGCTCCTCGGCCTGCTTGGCGACCAGCGCCGGGTCGGCGCCGACGGCGCGGAGCAGCGGCGCGGTGGTCCCGTCCGCCTGCTCCACGAGCGCCAGGAGCACGTGCAGCGGGTCAACCTGTGGGCTGCCGTCCGCCGCCGCGCGCCGCACCGCGGTGGACAGCGCGTCCTGGCTCTTGTGAGTGAGCTTGTCGTCCATCTATGTATCTCCTCTGGGCTGCCCAGATCCGCTGGACGGCCCAGTCATCGGTTCCCAGACCGCGACCCGGGCGCTGCGCACCGGCACGAGGCCCTCGCGCCCGGATCGGGTGTCATTGCCACTGCGGCGCAGCTCGGCCAGCCGGGCCGCCACAGCGCGGGTGGATTCGAGCTCCACCCGCAGCTGGGCGACTTCGGCGTGCAGTTCGGCGATGAGCCTGCGCGCCTGCTCGAGCTCCCGGTGCTGGTCCAGGATCAGCTTGATGCCGGAGAGGTTGACGCCCTCTTCCTGCGACAGCCGCTGGATCTCGCGCAGCGCCAGGATGTCCCGCATCGAGTAGCGCCGCCCCCGGCCCTGGCTGCGGCCCGGTGATACCAGGCCGAGCCGGTCGTAGGCGCGGAGCGTCTGCGGGTGCATGTCGGACAGCTGGGCGGCCACGGAGATGACGTAGACCGGCAGGTCGTCGGACATCTCGTACGGATTGCTCATCTCATCTCACCTCTTCAGGCCTCCTTGGCCCGCTCGAGAAGCTCCTCGCGCGGATCCTGGCCGGCCGTGGCCTCACGCAGCTCCTCGATCGCGCTGCGTGCCTTGCTGTTCAGGTCCTTCGGCACCATCACCTCGACGGTGACCAGCATGTTGCCGGTGGTGCCGTCCTTGCGGCGCACTCCCTTGCCGCGGACCATGAAGGTCCGCCCGTTCGGGGTCCCCGGCGGGATCCGGACGGTGACCGGAGCGCCCCGGTGCGACGGCACCTTGACCTCCGCGCCGAGGGTCAGCTCGGCGAACGTCACCGGCACGGTCACCGTCAGGTTGGCCCCGGACCGGCCGAACACCGGGTGCGGCTTCACGTGCACCCGGACGTACAGGTCGCCGGCCGGGCCGCCGCGCTCGCCCGGGGCGCCCTTGCCCGCCAGCTTGATCCGCTGGCCGTCGGCCACCCCGGCCGGGATGCGCGCCTGGATGGTGCGCGAGCTCATCGCCCGGCCGCTGCCCGTGCACGCCGGGCAGGGGTCGTCCACCACCAGGCCGCGCCCGTGGCATTCCTTGCACACCTCGGACATCCCGAACGAGCCGAGGTTCCGGTTCGACTGCCCGGTCCCCTGGCAGGACGGGCACATCCGCGGCACGGTACCCGCCTTGGCGCCGGTGCCGTGGCAGGTCGGGCAGGGGCCCTCGCCGGTCAGCCGGAGCGCCACCGTGGTCCCGTCGATCGCGTCGCCGAAGGTCAGCGTGGTCTCGGTCTCCACGTCGGCGCCGCGGCGCGCCCGGTTCTGCGCGGTGGTCCGGCCGCCGCGGTTGAACACGCCGCCGAAGATGTCGCCCAGGCCGCTGTTGTCCCCGGAGCCGCCGAAGATGTCGCCGAGGTCGAAGCCGCCGAAGCCGCCCTGCTGCCCGGGCCGGGAGCCGGTCGGCACCCGGAAGCCGCCGCCGAACAGCGAGCGCGCCTCGTCGTACTCCTTGCGCCGCTTCTCGTCGGACAGCACCGAATACGCCTCGGAGATCTCCTTGAACCGCTCCTCGGCCGAGGCGTCACCCTTGTTCGCGTCCGGGTGGTACTTGCGCGCCAGCTTGCGGTACGCCGCCTTGATCTCGGCCGGCTTGGCGGTCTTGGAGACCCCCAGGGCCTTGTAGTAATCCTTCTCGAGGAAGTCTTTAGTGCTCATCCCGCCTGCCTCGGCTGTCTAGTTTCCTTCCTCGGCGTCCGGCCACTCGACTTCGTTGCTGGCTGCCGTCGGGACCCGTCGCGGGTGCCGCGACGGCGACCTTGGCGGGCCGCAGGATCCTGTCCCCGACCTTGTATCCGGGAAATATGATCTCAACGCAAGTGTCCTCGGCGACGTCCGGCGAATCTGTATAGGTCAGCGCCTCGTGGATCTTCGGGTCGAACGGGTCGCCCTTCTCGCCGTAGGCCACCAGGCCGAGCCGGCCGAGCGCCGCCAGCAGTGAGTCGGCGACCTTCTCGAAGCCGCCGGATAGCTCACCGTGCTCCCGCGCCTGGTTGATGGCGTCGAGCACGGGAATCAGCCCGGTCAGCGTCTTGACGATGGCCTGCTCGTGGACGGCGGCCCGGTCGCGGTCGACGCGCTTGCGGTAGTTGGCGTACTCAGCCTGCAGCCGCTGCAGGTCAGCCGTCCGTTCGGCCAGCTGGGCCTCGACGCCGGCGGCCTGCTTGCCGTCCTTGATTACCTGCCCTGTCACCATCTCTGCGGCCTCTTCTGGGGACTCCGCCGTCTCCGCGGTGTCCCGTTCCTCACGCTTGTCCTCGGGCTGGTCCTCGCCGGGACCGGACCCGGAGCCCGCCTCGGGGGCGGGGTTGCCGGAGGCCGGCGGCCGGCACCTCTGGTGCCGGCCGGCTTGGACGCCGCGTGCTTCCCCCGAACCTGGCCGGTAACCGGGTCGATGCGCCGGTGGTCATGAATGACCGGACCGGAGCCCGTTTCCTCGGATGCTGGCATTAGCGCTTCTCGCTCTCGCTGTCACCCTCGTCGACGATCTCGGCCTCGACGACCTCGTCGTCATCCTGGGTGCCGCTGCTGCCGTCGGCCGAATCGGACGGCGAGCTGGCCTGCTGCGCCTGGGCCTGCTGGTAGATGGCGGTACCCATCTTCTGGCTGACCTGCGCGGCGTGCTCGGTGGCCGTCTTGATGGCCTCGGTGTCGTTGCTCTCCAGCGCCTTCTTCACCTCGGCCAGCGCCTCGCGCACCTCGGACTTGATGTCCTCGGGCACCTTGTCCTCGTTCTCGCCGAGGAACTTCTCGGTGCTGTAGACGAGGGTGTCGGCCTGGTTGCGGACCTCGGCCTCCTCGCGGCGCTTGCGGTCCTCCTCGGCGTACTCCTCCGCGTCCCTGACCATCTTCTCGATGTCGTCCTTGGCCAGCGCGGACCCGCCGGTGATCTGCACCGACTGCTGCTTGCCCGTGCCCAGGTCCTTGGCGGACACGTTCACGATGCCGTTGGCGTCGATGTCGAAGGTGACCTCGACCTGCGGCACGCCGCGGGGCGCGGGCGCGATCCCGGCCAGCTCGAACATGCCGAGCTTCTTGTTGTAGGCCGCGATCTCACGCTCGCCCTGGAAGACCTGGATCTGCACCGACGGCTGGTTGTCCTCGGCGGTGGTGAAGATCTCCGAGCGCTTGGTCGGGATCGTGGTGTTCCGCTCGATCAGCTTGGTGAAGATGCCGCCCTTGGTCTCGATGCCCAGCGACAGCGGGGTCACGTCGAGCAGCAGGACGTCCTTGACCTCGCCCCGCAGCACGCCGGCCTGCAGGCAGGCGCCGACCGCGACAACCTCGTCCGGGTTGACGCCCTTGTTCGGCTCCTTGCCGCCGGTCAGCGACTTGACCAGGTCGACCACCGCGGGCATCCGGGTGGACCCGCCGACCAGCACCACGTGGTGCAGGTCCTCGAGCTTGATCCCGGCGTCCTTGATCACCTGCTGGAACGGGCTCTTGCACCGGTCGAGCAGGTCGGAGGTCATCCGCTGGAACTCGGCCCTGGTCAGCTTGGCGTCCAGGTGCAGCGGGCCGTCCGCCGAGTGGGAGATGTACGGCAGGTTGATCTGCGATTCCATCGACTGGGAGAGCTCGATCTTGGCCTTCTCCGCGGCCTCACGCAGCCGCTGCAGCGCCATCTTGTCCTTGGACAGGTCGATCCCGTAGCCGTTCTTGAAGTCCTGGACCAGCCAGTCGACGATGCGCTGGTCCCAGTCGTCACCGCCGAGGTGGTTGTCGCCGCTGGTCGCCTTGACCTCCACGACGCCCTCGCCGACCTCGAGCAGGGACACGTCGAAGGTGCCGCCGCCCAGGTCGAAGACCAGGATGGTGGCCTCGGTCTCCTTGTCCAGGTGGTAAGCCAGCGCGGCCGAGGTGGGCTCGTTGATGATGCGGAGCACGTTCAGCCCCGCGATCTGCCCGGCCTCCTTGGTGGCCTGCCGCTGCGCGTCGCTGAAGTAAGCCGGGACGGTGATCACCGCGTCGGTGATCTTCTCGCCGAGGTAGGCCTCCGCGTCCCTCTTGAGCTTCTGCAGCACGAACGCGCTGATCTGCTGGGGGGTGAACTTCTTGCCGTCGATGTTGACGGACCAGTCGGTACCCATGTGCCGCTTGACCGAACGGATGGTCCGGTCCACGTTGGTAACGGCCTGGCGCTTGGCGACCTCGCCGACGAGTACCTCTGCGTTCTTGGCGAACGCCACGACCGAAGGAGTCGTCCGCGAGCCCTCGGCGTTGGCGATGACCGTAGGCTCCCCGCCCTCGAGTATGGCGACGACCGAGTTGGTCGTCCCCAGGTCAATCCCTACCGCACGTGCCATTTGCAGTCCTTGTGTGTGTGAAGTTGAGTAGTTCGGGCTCAAGCTTGCCAGCGGGGGCTTCAGCCGTCAAATGACTTGAGTCATATAGGCTCAACTTAGCCGAGTCCTCAATGATTCCCGTCCCGCCCCAAAAATCCCCGCGCCGGGCCCCCCGGCTCACGGCTGCCCCAAGGCTAACGATCTCAGCCCTCCCTGCCTTCCGCCGCGCCGGCGGCCAGTCATGATCCGTTGCTCCTGTTCACTCCGCGCGGCCTGGCCGGCGCGGGGGAGTGACGTCCCGCTCGCTCGGCGTAAGTTACCAGTCGGTACCATAGGCGGGCTCGCGGTAACGAGTCCGGCTCGGGACGTGGCGGGGCCTGCATGGCTACGCTTGAGCTCCGGATACTGAGGAGGTTCGGCGTGGTTGTGCGGATGACTGTCGGCCTAGTCCTGACCGCCGTGGCGTTGGCGATCGCGGGGCGCCGGCTGTGGTGGCTGAAGCGGCTGGCGTTCACCGGTCAGCCCGCCCCCGAGCGCGTCGCCGCGGTGCGCGAGCATCCCGGCCGGGATGCGGAGGTCCAGGCCACTGAGGTGATCGGGCAGCGCAAGCTGCTGAAGTGGTCGGTACCCGGCGCGGCGCACGCGGCCACGTTCTGGGGCTTCATCGTCCTGCTGCTGACCATCATCGAGGCCTACGGCGCGCTGTTCTCCCGCACCTTCGCCATTCCCGGCATCGGGCACTGGGCGGTTATCGGGTTCATCGAGGACCTGTTCGCCGTCGGCGTGCTGGCCGGGATCATCACCTTCACCGTCATCCGGATCCGGAACAACCCGCATAAAGAAGGCCGCAAGTCCCGGTTCTTCGGCTCGCACACCCGCGCCGCCTGGGTCGTCCTCGGGATGATCTTCCTGGTCATCGCCACGCTGCTGATCTACCGGGGCGCGCAGATCAACACCGGGGTGTTCCCCTACGCGCACGGCGCGTTCGCCTCCGCAGATCGTCGGGCACTGGCTGGCCCCGCTGGGCTACGGGGTGAACAGCGTGCTGGAGGTGGTGTTCATCCTGGCCCAGATCGCCGTGATCATGGCGTTCGCGGTGATCGTGGTGTACTCCAAGCACCTGCACATCGCTCTGGCCCCGCTCGAACGTCATGTTCTCCCGCCGCCCGAACGCGCTGGGCCCGCTGGAGCCGATGCGCAGCAACGGCAAGGTGCTGGACTTCGAGGAAGCCGACCCCGATACCGACGTGTTCGGGCTGGGGAAGATCGAGGACTTCACCTGGAAGGGCCTGCTGGACATGGGGACCTGCACCGAGTGCGGCCGGTGCCAGTCCCAGTGCCCGGCCTGGGCCACCGGCAAGCCGCTGTCTCCCAAGCAGGTCATCCTCGACCTGCGCGATCACGCTTTCGCCAAGGCCCCGTACCTGCTCGCCGCCTCCGACGAGGAACGGGACAAGCTCCCCGACGAGGTGAAGAAAGAGGCGGAGCGGCCGCTGGTCGGCACCAAAGAGGACGGCGGGGTGATCGACCCGGACGTGCTGTGGTCGTGCACGAACTGCGGGGCGTGTGTCGAGGAGTGCCCGGTGGATATCGAGCACATCGACCACATCGACGGGATGCGGCGGCACCAGGTGCTGATCGAGTCCGCGTTCCCGGTCGAGGCGGCCGGGATGCTGCGGAACCTGGAGAACAAGGGCGACCCGTGGGGCATGGGCGAGACCCGGCGCGGCGACTGGATCGGCGAGCTCGACTTCGAGGTCCCGGTCGTGGACGGGAAGATCGACCCGGAGATCGAGTACCTGTTCTGGGTCGGCTGCGCGGGGGCGCTGGAGGACCGGGCGAAGAAGACCACCAAGGCCATTGCCACCCTGCTGCACCAGGCCGGGGTGAGGTTCGCGGTGCTCGGCCCGGCCGAGACGTGTACCGGGGACCCGGCCCGGCGGATCGGGAACGAGTTCGTGTTCTCCATGCTCGCCCAGCAGAACATCGAGACCCTCAACGAGGCCGGCGCGAGGAAGGTCGTGGCGTCCTGCCCGCACTGCTTCAACACCATCTCGCGGGAGTACCCGCAGCTGGGCGGTAACTACGAGGTGATCCACCACACCCAGCTCCTGGCGAAGCTGGTCGAGGAGGGCACGATCAAGCCGGCCGTGCGGGTCGAGGAGAAGCTGACCTACCACGACCCGTGCTTCCTGGGCCGGCACAACAAGGTATTCACCCCGCCCCGGCAGATCCTCGACGCCGTGCCGGGCGTCGAGGCGGAAGAGATGCACCGGTGCAAGAACCGGGGGTTCTGCTGCGGCGCGGGCGGGGCGCGGATGTGGATGGAGGAGCGGATCGGCAAGCGGATCAACACCGAGCGGATCGACGAAGCCCTCGCCCTGAACCCGGACACCATCTCCACCGCCTGCCCGTACTGCCTGGTCATGCTCGGCGACGCCGTTGCCGCGAAAAAGAGCAGCGGCGACGCCAAGGACACGCTCGAAGTCGTCGACGTGGCTCAATTGCTGGCCCGTTCGGTCCGTACCACCGCCCCCGTCGCCGTCGACGGTGACGGTGGCACGGACGGGGCGGGGGCCGCTGGCAGCTGACCCCCGCCGCCCCCGTTAGCCGAACGGGCCGCGGGGTCCCAGCCCGTGGTGCAAGGCAGGCTCCTCTGGCTCGGCGCCGCCCGGTTCGCCGCGGTCCAGGTGGGGCCACCCCGACGCGCCTGCCGCGGACGCCACGGCTAGCTCGCCTCCCAGAGGATGACCCGGCCCGTGCCCAGGCAGGGCCAGCACGGCAGGTCCGTGGCCGAATTGCGCTGAAGGATTGTCCTAATCGGCACTTTTGTAAGACGTTCGCTACCTAGCGTGCGCGAGCCGTGGTGCTGGCGCTCGTACCGGTGCAAGCTTGTCCCAAGAAATCTCGGGGGACAGCTTCAACTGCTCAGGTTCCGGTGAGAAGCAATGGAACCAAAATCCTGGTTAGTGGTAATCGGTATTCTTATTGGCGTGCCGCCTTCGCCACCACGGTCCTTCTCGCGCTGGCGGTCGAGCAGGCCGTCGGTGCTCTTGAATAGCATCACGCCGAATTTGACCAGCAGATTAATGGCAAGCAGATTAGCTGTCCCGCTCAGACTTTTGCGCGATAGAAGTTTAGGTAGGAACGCGACGGCGTGGGGCCGCGCTGATCCTGGTACCTGGACCCGTAGACGCTGGAACCATACGGGTGCTCGGCGGGAGAACTGGTGCGGAACAGGCACAGCTGCCCGATCTTCATCCCCGGCCACAGCTTGATCGGCAGCGTCGCCACGTTGGACAGTTCGAGCGTCACGTGCCCGGAGAACCCGGGATCTATCCAGCCCGCCGTGGAGTGGGTGAGCAGACCGAGCCGGCCCAGACTCGACTTGCCCTCGAGGCGCCCGGCTATGTCGTCGGGAAGCGAGACCACCTCGTAGGTCGACGCCAGCACGAACTCGCCCGGGTGCAGGACAAACGGTTCCTCGCCATCGGTCTCGACCAGCCTGGTCAGGTCGGGCTGCTCGACCGCGGGGTCGATGTGCGGGTAGCGGTGATTCTCAAACACCCGGAAGTACCGGTCAAGCCGGACATCGATGCTGGACGGCTGGATCAGTTCGGGATCGTAGGGATCGAGCTTGACCCGCCCGGACTCGATCTCGGCCTTGATGTCACGATCGGAGAGGAGCACCCTGGCAACCTATCGGGTCCGGTACGATGTCTGGGCGAACACAGTACAGTCGCCTCACGGCGGAACAGTGCAGGTCCGCGCGGGTGTAGTTCAATGGTAGAACGTCAGCTTCCCAAGCTGATAGTGCGGGTTCGATTCCCGTCACCCGCTCCAATTCTTTCCTCCTCCTCAACTAATTTCGATCACCCGTTCGATCGATTGCTGTCTAGTGTCGTTTCCTGGCCTTTCGTGCCGTCCATTCGGACGTTTTCCCTGCTAGAATGGAATCTCCGAACTGAGTTGTGCTGGTTCGGGGGGTAGGGTGGAGAACTCTCATTCTACCCAAATTTCTACCCATGCCTAGGGGTCTGACCATGGCATATGCGGAACGGCGGGAGCGCAAGAAGGGGGTCCGCTACCGCGGCATCTACAAGGCCGCGGACGGGCGCTACCGGTCGGCTGGCACCTTCAGCACGGAGAAGCAGGCGCTCGCGGTCGCCGAGGAGGCAGAGCGGCACGCCGCCGAGGTCGCTGGCGGCGCGGCGGGCGGCCTGGATCCGGCCACCCGCGCGACGCGGACGATCAGGGAGTACGCGCCCGTGTTTCTCCGGCACCACCAGGTCGAGGGAAACACCAAGGACACCTACGCCGACACGCTGCGGCTGCACGTGATCCCGTTCCTCGGCGGCTGCCGGCTGGCCGAGACCGACCGGACGGTGGCACGCAACTACGTCACGGCGCTGCAGGAGGAGGGTCGTTCGGCGAACACGATCCGCCAGGCCAAGGTCGTGCTCGGCGCGATGTTCGGCATGGCGGTGTCGGACGGGTACCTGGATTACAACCCGTTCCACGACGTGAAGATCCCCAAGGTGCCGGGCCGGCGGGCGATCAAGATCGCCACACCGGAGCAGTACCTGAGGGTGCGGGCTTGCCTTCCGACCAAGCCCGCTCAGGTCTTCTCGACGCTGCTGGTGTCCAGCGGGATCCGGTTCTGTGAGGCGATCGGGCTGCAGCCCGCCGACTTCGATTTCGAGACGGGCATCGTGGAGGTGGCCCGGTCGGTGGTCAAGGTGTCCCGCCAGCATCATCCGCAGGGCAAGACGTTCCTGGTGCGCGACTACACCAAGAACGGGCAGACACGCAGGCTCAAGCTTGACAAGGCCGTGGTCGAACTCGTGCAGGGATACCTGGCGGAGCACGGCATCGGCGAGAGGGAGGTGATGTTCCCGGCGGAGCTAGTAGTTCCGCCGCGGCGCACCAAACCGCGGCTGACGGAGGAGGAGATCAGGGCGCTGGGCGACTGCGAGCCAGTGGGCGGGCGCGTCTACGCTCACGGGACGTTGGGCGGTTATGTTCAGGCGAAGTGCCGGTGCGCCGGGTGCCGGCAGTGGGCCCGGGAGTATGGCCGCAAGCGGATGCGGGTCCGGCGGGCCGCCGCCTCCTCTGGTGAGGCCCGGCGCCGGTGGGAGAAGTCTCGTGATGCCGACGAGACCTACCTGGACGAGCAGAGCTGGGACCGGATCTGGGCCGGCGCGGTCGCGGAAAGCGGGATCCCGTTCAAGCCGACCGCCTACCAGGTCCGGCACACGCACGCCTCGTGGCTGATCGACGCCGGGGAGAACCCGAAGGCGGTGATGCACCGGCTCGGCCAGGCTGACCTGCGCACGACCGCGCGGTATGTGCATGTGCTCGACGAAACCGGGGAATCCGCCGCCAGACGGTTCGAAGGGCTGCTGCCGCCACTGTGACCATCGGGCGGCGTGTGGCCCGAAGGCTGCCCTCACGGACGGCAGCGGGGCCGACATGCGGCGCGAGCCCGCGGATGATCGCAATCGTCGACGTCCCGCCTGGCACGAGGTTCTTGCCGCGGACTGCAGAGCTTAACGACGGCCAAGTGAAAACTCGACCCACGATGGCGCCGACGCTGCGCTCTTCTGGTTGCTATGGGGGTGATCGTGAGGCACCAAGGAGGCACCAAGATTGAGGCGCCTCTGCGTGCCGTCCGGCTGGGAGCACGGATCCGGGCAATCGGCGTTTACGCCCGCCCGCTGTCGGCACTGCTGCGACACGGATCACCCGTGTATTAAGCGTTATGCGCGCACTACCCGTCCGTGACTTCCCGGCGCGGTCAGTCGCCGTGCCGATGGCTGACCAGGCGCACATACCCGCAACGGTCCTTACCAAGTTGATGATCGCGACCCTGTCGCCGGCTGCCGAGACGGCACCGCGGCTGGCGTGCTCACGATAGGTGGCTGCAGACCCTCATGGCGAGCGTCGCGTAACAGAAATCGATTAAGTGAAAGCAAAACGTCGGCAGTTGTCACTGGCCGTTCGCGCTAGTGGCGTGTTTGTCCAGATAGCGTAGGAGCGCTGATGGGCGGAAGCGGAGCTGCTTCCCGAGTCGGATGGTCTCGATTGCGCCATCCTCTACGGCGTCGTAGAGCCAGCTTTTCTTTACCTTCAGCAGGGCGCATACATCGTCAGGCGTGAGTAGGTCGAGGTCCCAGTGAGGGCTGCGCGCGGGGTCTGGCTGCCGGTCAGCGTGTTCCCCGTCTCGTCCGTTGATTGCCACGCTCTGGCCGGTCATGGCTCGGCTTCCAGGTCGGTCTGCATGTCGGCCGCGTGTCCGGGAGGGCGGAGTGTCATGGCGCGTCCTGGCGTTGTGGGCGCCGTGTCGCGCTCGATTGCCGTGTGGCAGGCGTGCTCGACGGCGCGCAGCCGGGTGGCGACCCGGGTCTCGCGGGCGGCGATGGCCTGGCGGTTGCGCCGGCCGTAGGACGCTTCGGGCCAGTCGGCGCCGGACCGCTCGACCTCGCGGGCGTGGGCTTCGCGCTCGCTGGCGTGCGCGGCGATGGCGAATATGGCGACGCTCGCGGTGGCGGTGTCCAGGACGAGCGTGACCGTGCCGGTCTCGGGGTCGTGGCGGGCCAAGGCGGTAGTGCGGGGCCCTTCGGTCTCGGGCCAAGCTGGTTCCGGTGCGTGGCCGTTGTGCCGAGCGCGGGCGTGGGCGGCGGCGAGCAGGGTGTCGGCGCGGTCGATCTGGTCGCAGGCGGCGCCGAAGTTCTCCCCGACCGGGCCGAGGTCGGTGCCGCGGGCGATGCAGTATTCCATCAGCCGGGTGGCCTGGGGCCGGTCAGCGTAGGTGGCGGAGCGGGCGTGGATGCGCAGCTGGGTCTTCAGCGCGTGGCTGACGGACCCGGTGCGGACGAAGCGGACCAGGCTCTGGGCGAAGACCGGTGCTTGCGGCCGGGCCGCCAGGCAGATCGCCAGCCGCCGGGCGGTGACGTGGTTGACGGCGCTGCCCCGGGCGTCGGCGGCGGCGACGCCGTCGTCGATCAGCCGCTCGTACAGCGCCAGATCCGGGAGCTGGCTCTCCTCGATGCCCGGGCCGGGGCGCACTTGATCCGGTGGCGGGCTGGCCCGGTAGCCACGAGCGGTGGCCGATGCCGCGGGACGCGGCCCGGCCATCGAGCCATTAACGCGGTCAGGCTGAGCCGCCGGAGCCCGGGCGGCTGCCGGGCGCGGCCTGCCGGTAGTATCCGGCTGCCAAGGGACTTGGGCGTGGGTCACCGAGTCGCTGCCTCAGGAAGCGATGCCGAGGAATTGCGGCAGGTGCTGGCGGGTGATCAGCTGCCGTCGGCCGGCCTTGAGACGGGCCAGATCGCCAAGGCGCATCTGCTCATGGAGCAGGCTGCGGGATGGACCGGTCAGGCGGGTGGCCTCACCGACGGAGCAGACCCGCTCACTGTGCGAGTCCGGACCTGCACGGCTAACGGTGCCTGCGGCGATGGTGTCTCCGGGCGGCGGATCCGAGGCGCGCCGACGCGGGGCAGCTGGTACAGGTTCCCGGTCGCGATGCCTACGGGGCCGGGCGGTCATTGTCCCGCCTCGGGGTCAGGCCGCTCACTCTCCCGGCCGTGCTGCTGACCGGGCGCACCGGGCTGAGAGATCCTGTCGACCGCGTCGTGCCCGGTCAGGCCGAGTTCCCCGGCCCAGCCTTCGATGAACGGCCAGAGCCAGTGCCGCTCGTTCAGGTCATGTACGCCGGCCTGGTCGGCGAGGACCATGGCGGTGATGGCGCTGTTGCGATCCAGGGGCCGGCCGGGCAGCCAGGACACCTCCCAAAGATGCTGACGCCCGGGCGCCTGGCGGGCGGTGTGAGTGGTCTGGTCGCTGGTCATCGTCGTGTCGCTGATGGTCAGGGTCATGGTTCGGCTTCCAGGTCTGGTTCGGGTTCGCGGGTGCGGGCGGGCCGGGCTTCCAGGAGCTCGGCGAGGGAGGGTGGCTGACCGGGCTGCCAGCCGCGGAGCTGGTCGACCACGATCACGTACTGGGGGCGGCCTGCTGGCCAGCGGTCGGGGAACGGCAAGTCGTAGGGGTCGGCCATCTCGCGCATGTCCTTATCACCCGGCCGCGGGTCAGGGACGAGGGGGCGGTCGGCGTGGCGGCGTGGTCCGGATTCGCGGGGTGTCCTGCCGGGTTTGGTCACTAGCCGGCCTCCTTGTCGGCGGCGGGCCCGGGTTGACGGGGTGGCCCGGTGTGGCCGTGGTGAGCGGCCGGGGTGGTTCTGGCGGCCTGGAGCATGCGGTCGGCGATCCGGTCGAAGGCCTCGGCGTCGCGGAGATGGGTCTGGCAGGTGGGGCAGGACTGGTCGGGGCAGTCGGGGCACATCTCGACGCGGTAGCGCTTGTCGGCGGCGGCGATATCCGCGGCGAAGACAGCGCTGACATCGGCGGGAGTGAGGATGATGGCGCCCTCGCCTGCTCCGGGGCCGGGCGATGCTGGCCTCGGACGTGGCGAGGGCGCCCCTAGGTCGGGGTGGATCTCGCGGACACCTTCGTAGACGTAGGCGAGATCACGGATCATGCCGAACGCCCGGCCCGTGTGCTGGTTGTCGTACTTGTGGTAGCCGTGGCGTTCCAGCACGTCGAACACGTCGACGATCAATCCCCACGTGAAACGATCGTCGCCGGTCATGCGCCTTTCCTCCGGCGGTAGTGACGACGGGCGGGCACGTAAATGTCGGGGGCGACGCCGGTGCCGGTGGCGGGTTTCCAGCCGTACTCAGGCTGGTAGCCGGGGGTGTCGAGCTGGTCGTCATCCAGGGCGGCGGCGGCGCACCAGTTTCCGGCTCTGGCACGATTGCGTGCGGTTGTGGCGGCGGCGCGTTCGTATCGAGTGCGGGCGGGGGCGCGTTTGTCCCACCAGGCGTCGTAGAGATCGGCGATGGCGTCGCGCAGTTGCTGGCTGACGGTAAGGACGTCGCCGCGGACGAGCTTGCGGATGGTCACGCGGTGGACGCCGGTGGCGCGGGCGATGCGGGCCGAGCCGTGACCCATGACATGCAGGGCGCGCAGCCGCAGCCGGGTCCCGCCCGCGTCCAGCCGAGCTTGGGTCAGGGCCGGGCTGGTCACGGTGAGGACGGCGGTCGCGGTGCCGGGTTGTGCTCGCCTGCGGCCGGAGGCCAGGCGGTGGACGGAGCCAGTGGACAGTGCGGCCGCGGCGGCGATCGAGCGGTAGGTCCCGCCGTCTTGCCGAAGTTGTGTTACGTGCGCGCGGGCGGCCGCACGCTGACTGGGGGTGCCCTCGGGGGTGCTCATTGCCCGGCCTCTGGTTCCAGTCCGGCCTGCGGTTCGCAGCGGCGCTTGGACGCCCGCCAGACCTCATCGGCCTCCTCGGCGGCGCGCTCGATTTCACGCAGGGCGTACTCATCCATCCGGCGGAACGCTTCTTCGTCGACGGTCCCGGGGGCGGGCTCGATCGTGCCCAAGTTGTAGGCGAAGTGCAGGTAGTCCCAGTCCTCGCTGGTCAGGCCCAGATCATCGACCTCGGGGTGCTGGGGTTCGTTGTCGGTCATGCCTGGTCACCTGCTTCGGGCTGGTAGTCGGGTGCGTAGGTGCGGGTCCGGCCGCCGCTGCGGGCCGAATCGAGGGTTCTGGTAATCTCCCGCTCGCCCAGGCCGGCCTGGCGGGCGGCCGCGGCCAGCGGGCTGAGGTCGGCGGCCGGATCGGCGTCCAGGGCGCGGTTGGCGGCCCAGAACAGGCCCGCGTTACGGTTGCCTTCGGCCTGGCCAGCGACCCACTGGGCCAGGTGGCCCAGATCCCGGCCGGGAGCCGGGGCCGGTTGGGGGCGGCGGAGCTGCCGGTGCGGTTCGAGCAGCGCGGTGACGGCGGCCCAGTCCAGCGCGCCGTTGGCTTGCATGGTCCGGATGACCTGGTAGGGCTTGCCGTCGACGCGCGAGGGCGGGGCCAGGACGTAGCCGCCGCGGGACCGGAAGTCCAGATGGTGGGCGGGCAGGTGGCCGTTGCGCTGGGCCGAGCCGGTGAAGTAGGCGTGCAGCCCGCCGCTGGGAGTGCGCACGTATCTGGCCGCGCCGTCCAGCAGGCCGGCCTTGGACAGCCTGGCGAGCGCGGCGTACCCGTTCCCGGCGGGGCCGTGCTGGTCGACGTCCAGGACGTCGGGTCCGGGAGTGCCGGTGGCGATGGCCAGGTTCCAGTCCGGGTGCCGGTCGAACCAGGCGGTGATCTGGCCTGGGTCCGTAGTGGCGTCCAGGTGGCCGTGCGCGGTGGCCGGAACCTTCTGCCCGGCCTGGCATGGGAACACCGGCCAGCCGCGGGCGGCATAGGTCAGGGCCTGGCCGAGCCTGGTGCCGGTCATGAGGTGCTCCAGGGCTGGCCGCCGGGCTGGGCGGGGTTGCGGGGGTGGCCGCAGGTGTTGGTCTCGGCGCGGAGCTGGTCGGCCAGGGCGGGCAGGATGCGGGCCTGGTATTCGGCCTGGGCGGAGATCAGGGCGGGGCTGCGGGCGGGCTGCAGGTACAGCACCGACCACAGCTCGGCTGCGATGTCCAGCCCGTACAGGCACAGGTCGTGGGCGGGCCAGCACGGGCCCAGGCCGGCGGCCAGGTGCCCGTAGCCGGGCCGGTAGACCTGCTCGACCCAGGCCCGCAGCCGGGCGACTGGTTCCGTACGGTCGGCGGCCGCCAGCTTCCACCACGCCGGCGCCGGCGCGGGGCAGTAACCGTCGGGTCCGGGCCGGCCGGGCTGGCCGCGGCGAGCTGGGTGAGCGCGGCAGCGTGCTCCTGGACGACGCGGCCGAGGGCGGCGGCCTGGCCGGTGAGCTCGGCCAGCTGCTTGCTGACCGCGGCGTGATGCTCGGCCTGGCGGGTGTCGAGCCGGGTGATCTGCTCGGCGTGTTCGGCGAGCTGGTCAACGATGGCGGTGATCGGGTCGTGGCTGGTCATCCTCAGCTCCAGGGGGAAGAGGTGCCGTCGCTGCGAAGCCATTCGGCGGGCACGTAGTCAGGCAGGCCAGGCTCCGGTTCCTCCTCGGTCGCGGGAACCTCAGCGAGGGCGTGCCATGCGACCTGGCCGAGGCGGCGGGCCCGGCGGTAGGCGGGGTTCTTCCAGGCGCGGGGCAGCCGGGCGATGACCGGGGCGCAGCCGCCGCGGATGACCAGGGCGAACCCGGCGGGCAGCTGCCGGATCATGTCCGGGGTTGCGACGTCGTGGCGGGTGGCGTGGTCCTGCCCGCGGACCTTCCACGACGCCTGCCCGCACAGCGTGGACGCCGCCTGCAGTGTAGTCACATCGGTGATACCGGGCAGGAACACCTTCACCGAGGACGTGTCGAGCACGACCTGCCGGCCGTAATCACCCCACCGCTCGGCGAGCTGGGCCTCGCCGTGCACCACGGCGGTCACCTGGATGCCCTTGCCGCCGGAGTCCGACAGCCAGAACGGCAGCGGCACCGGGCAGATCTGGGTGACCTCGTCCAGGCCCATCAGCAGCGGTGGGTCCAGCCCGCCCGACGGAGGCCTGGCCATCTGGGCCGCGATCCAGTGGATCTCGGTGGCCATCGCGGCGAACAGCGGAGCGACGGGGGGTCTTCGGAGACGGCCTCGGCGATCAGATACACGGTGCCCAGACCGTCGAGGAAGGCGGGGATGTCGAAGCCGTCGCCGGGCCCGGGCAGGACGCTGGCGGCCAGGGCCGGGTCGGCCATGAAGGCCAGAGATCGGGACATCACCATCCGCACCGTGGCCGCGGTTTTGTGCGCCTCGGAGCGGAGTTCGGCCAGGGTGTAGGCCCACTGATCGGCGCCGGCGGTGATCAGGATCCGCTCCGGGATGTCCGGGTCGGCGCCCGCCACCCAGGCCGCCACGGCGCGCAGGTCTTAGCGGGCCAGGGCGGCGGCGTGGAAATAGCCGCGCAGGTAATCCGAGGCCTTGGCGGACCAGAACGTGCCGTCCTCGACGCCCTTCTGGGAGACCGCGAATGCGAACGCGTCGGCGCGGCGATGGCGGTGGCCGGGTCCTCGCATCCGGCGACCGGGTCCCAGCAGAAGGTCGACGGGACGCCGCCGATGCGCTGCGGGTTGAACACTGTACCCGGCCCCGCTCGGCGCGCACTGCGCTGGTCAGGTTATAAATGTCGGCCTTGGTGGTGGTGGCGATTACCGGGCCGGGGTAGCGCAAGATGACATCGGCCAGGAACGCGGCATAGGTGCGCGGCGGGGCCATGACCAGCAGGTGCTCCTCCAGCGGGACGCGCAACTGGTGTCGGTAGTGGGCCCGGCCCAGGAGCACCGAGCGCTCGCCTGGGTCCAGCAGGCCGTACCGCCAGGGGAGGGCGGGGCGGATCTGGCCGGAGCGGCGCAGGACCGCGAAGCGGGACCAGCGCAGCCACAGGCTGAAGACGTGGGCGAAGCCCTTACCTGGGTGCAGCCGCAGCCGGAGCCGGATCCGCAGATGGCGGGCCCGGTTGCCGGGCAGGTGGCGGGCGGGCAGGAATGCCCACGCGAACGCCGCGGCCAGGACGATCAGGACGGCCAGGGCGATTACGTACTTGAGCATCATGAGGGGTCTCCGTTGCGGGCGGCGAGGACGGCTTTGCGGAGGGCGGCGCGGGCTGCGCCGACGTGAAGGTTGGCCGAGGAGGCCAGGGCGGCGCTGATCGGGGCGATGCGATCCAGCGGGATGGAGGCGAGAGGCCCGTGCCGTTCGGTGACCAGGACAAGGAACCGGGCGGTCTTGGTCGCCTTCCGCGGGACCGTCCCCCCGCCCTGGCCGTCCGGGCCGCGGCAGGTGGCGGGGTGGGGCGGGCGGCGCGGCGGCCGGGGGCGACCGGGCATTCCTCGAGGACCCAGGCGCGGAACCCGGCCAGGGTCGAGGCCGGTGCCAGGGCCAGGCGCAGCAGCCACAGGATCAGGCCGCCGAGGATGGCCAGTGGGGTGGCCGCGTCTGCGGCCAGCTGATGGTGGCGGGTGCGGATGACCGTGATGAGGGTGTCGCTGGCCAGGGCCTAGGCGACCGGCGGCATCGCCCAGATGGCCAGGTTCCGCCAGCCGGGCGCGGCCGCGATCGCGTTCATGAACACGCTGGCGGTGACCGAGGCCAGGTTCAGCGCCCGGGCCCGCAGGGCGCGGCGGCCGTGCAAGGCCAGCGCGATGCCCAGGCAGGCGAAAACCAGCGCGGCCGCGTCGGGGATGGCGGCCTCCAGGGCGGCGACCACCGGAAGGTGGCGGGTGGCGTCGACCATCCGGTACTGGGCGGTGAACTGACCGCCGCGGCGGCCGCGGCCAGGACGCATAGGCCGGCGGCTGCGTTGCGCAACCACAGGTCCGAAGGTCCCTGGACCACCTGGGAGGGACGGGCTGGCTGCCAGGGCCAGGCGCGGGGCGACCGGACGGGCCATGATCACCAGGAGGCCGGATGCCGGGCGGTGGCCGGTCATGTCCCGGCCGGTTCCGCCGCCCGAGAAGGTGACGGCCGGAATCGCAACGGTCATGTCAGATCTCTTTCGGGGCAGGAATCGGGCTGCCGGTCGTCGCCGGGGCTGGCTTCGGGTGTGCGGACGCCGAGTCCGGTCAGGTGGCGGGTTAGCGCCCCGATCGGGTGCGGGGGGCGCTGGTCAGGCTCATGTGCCGTTCCTCGTGGTGGATGCCGACCAGCACGAGGACCAGGAGCCCCACGACGACCAGGGCGATCAGGAGCGCCACGACGGCCAGGCCGTGGCCACCGGGTCTGCGGTGCTGGCGATGTCTGGCATCGGCATCACTCCCTTCGGAGGCGGCGGAAGCGCCACCACGGCGCATAGCTTTGCGCGCAGAACTCTATGGCATGAGTATGTACCATGGATGCCCGAAGCGCAAACGAAGCGTGCATAACTTTGCGTGACAGCGTATTGGGCCTAGTCGGGGAACGGCTTGGAGCGATTGCGCAGACGCGCCGCTCTTCCACCGCATCGTGACGGCAAGACCCGGGACGTCGGGTGATCGTGTGTCTCGCGGTGGGCTGATCTGTTGCTTGGGCGGCGCGGCCTACACGTCGAGCTTCGCGCGGTAGGCTGTAGGGCGCAATCCTTCCAGGAAGGTAGTGCCATGGGGGAGACGACCTAGACCACGACGACCCGTATGTACGCTAGTATCCGCGATCAGCTAGCCCAGCCAGATCACCGCAGGCGTCTACCTGGCCTGCGTGCTCCTGCTCGTCCATCCGCGAGATCATGGAGCGGTGGGAGGTCTCCACCACCACCGCCCGCAAGGTCCTCGACGAACTCGCCGCAGCCGGGTACGCGCGCAAGGAAGGCACCCGCGGCGCCATCTCGACCGGGAGCCGGCACCGGGGCCGGCGCGGGCGAACCTGCGCGCAAGGCGCCGCCACGAGCAGCAGTCCCCGGC
>CAWJDK010000005.1:0-281404 GCA_963841585.1 uncultured Actinomycetes bacterium | reverse complement strand
TAGACGGCGTAGGCGCAGGTGGCGAAGTGCGGTTCGCGCTCGCCGAGGGTGTGCATGAGCTCGTCGAGCTGCAGCAGCGAGTCGGCGGGCGGCAGCTCGAGCATGGCCAGGGTGTGGATCGCGGTGCGCAGCCGGCCCATGGTGACGGCGGCGCGCACGCCGTGCCCGGCCACGTCCCCGACCACCAGCGCGACCCGGCCCCCGGGCAGCGCGATGGACTCGTACCAGTCACCGCCGACCTCGATCATCTTGCTGCCGGGCAGGTAGCGGTGCCTGACCTCGACCGAGGAGGGCGCGGAGAGCCCGGTCGGCAGCATGCTCCGCTGCAGCGTCAGCGCGGTGGCATGTTCCCGGCTGTACCGGCGGGCGTTGTCGATGAACACGGCGGCCCGGGTCGCGAAGTCCATGCCGATCTCGACGTCGTACGCGTCGAACCGCCGGAACCCCGCCTGCCGGGTGCAGACGAAGAAGCCGAGCATGGTGCCGCGTGCGATGAGCGGCAGTACCACCATGGAGGCGCCGGAGAGCAGCTTGGCCACCGGCTTGCGCCGCCAGGCCTTGGCGATCTCGCTCGCCTGGCTCTTGCTGATCGTCGCCTCGAGCACCGGCGCGCCGGTGTCCATGCACCGGTAGTACGGCGTGTTCGACGGGTATCGCAGGATCTCGCCGGTCGGGAACGTCGCCTCCCAGGCGGGATCCTTCCCGTCGTGCAGCAGCGCGATCCGGCGCAGCGGCACCGACCCCTCGGGCCCGTGCGACGGCAGTTCGTCGTCCCCGGCCAGGCTCTCCAGCAGCAGCAGGCCGGACACGTTGCAGAAGTGCGGCACGATGGCGTCGAGCAGGACGCGGGCCACGTCGTCGATGTCAAGCGTGTCGCCGATCCTGGTGAGCGCGTCGTCCAGCATCTGCCTGCGCATGAGCGCGGGATCGACGAACCGCTCAGAGTTTGGCGCGGGGATGCGGAGCAGCGCGAGCGCGGCCAGGCTGGTCCCGCCGGCCCGCATCGGGTGGACCGTCACCACCGCCTCGGCCGGGAGACCGTCGTGGGTCTCGATCGTGAGCATCGCACTGCCCTCGCGGTCCGAACGGATCGCCTCGAGCAGCCCGGCCACCGCGGCCGCGGCGTCGGACGGCCGGCCGCCGTTCGAGTCCGCCTGCGTCTCGCCGTCCTGGGAGTTGTTCCCGTGCGAGCCGGAGGTGAGCTCGATGAGCTGCGCGCCGAGCAGGTCCTCCGGCTTGCGCGCCAGGATCTTGGCCGCGTTCCTGTCGTGCTGCACGATGCGCCCGTCGTAGTCGATCCCGAGGATCAGGGTCCGCACGGACGAGGACAGGGCCGGATGCGAGGCCTGCGGGGTATCAGTGATCCCGGCCTCCTGGAGGTTCACGCCAGTGCTCGATTCACGGCTTCGCTTGGATCCGTTGCCAGGGACCCGCGGCATCGGGGCGCGGTTGGACACGGCACCGCCCTCGGAAGCGTCAGTCCCGAGAGCGCTACCCTTGGCCGACATGCCGGATGTCACGTGCGGTCTCCTGATGGCATCGCAGGCTGCGCTCCTGTCAATTATGGGCTACGGACGGCGTGTTCAGACAGGAGTTCCGATGACTCACCTTTCTCCCGAAATGTCCCTTTTTAGGGTTCCTTGACGTAATCCTAGTAATGAACTGAGGCTGAAGTTACTACGGAGCTCGGCTGACATGCGGATCATTCCGGCTTCGCGGCCATCAGGGCGGACTTTAATGACTTATCGAGTCTGATTAGTTACTCAAAGTAACAGAAAATAGGCCGTCTCCGGGAATGCGCGGTTCAGGCCAGCCTGGCGACGGCCAGCGCGGCGGCGAGCAGGATGATCGCCCAGGAAGCCGCGCGCAGCGCCTGCTCCAGCGGCTGGAGCAGGGTGTCGGCGGTCACCGGCTCGGTCCGGCCGTCCGCGAAGGTGATGCTGCCCTCGACCCGCTGCGCCCGCCGCCGGATGTTCCTGGCCGGAGTGCTCAGCCGGCGCTGCGCCGCGGACAGCGCGTACGCGCCCGCCGCGGCCAGGACGGGCGCGAGGGCCAGCGTCCCGGTCTGCGCCACGTAGGCGGTGAGCACGGGGAACGCGCCCCACGCGATGGCGAAGCCGAAGTCGGTGTGCATCAGGCCGCCGAACAGCTCCGCGTTGTACGCGATCACCAGCACCGGGCCCGCCACCATGAACGGGATCAGCGTCCAGCCCACCCGGATCACCCCGAACACGCCGAGCACCAGCGCGCCCAGCAGGCCGGCTGCCACCACGGCGACCAGGACGGCGGACGGGATGGCCGTGCGCAGCGGACGGCCGCGCAGCTCGTCGAGCGCGTGCGCGGCCAGCCCGACCGCGAAGAAGAACGCGAGCACGGTCGCGATCAGGTTGCCGACCAGCACCCGCGGCGCGAGCGCGGCGCCGATCACCGCGTAGGACAGGTGCCACGCCGTGTACGGCGGGTGCAGCAGCGTCCACCAGTCCCGCCACCGCCCGGGCCCGGCCGCGTAATAAGCGGGCTTGGGATGGTCATCCGCCTGCACGCGTGCCCCACATCACGAGGCCGCCGCCGAGGCTCATCACCCGGGTCCGCACGCCGGTGAGCCCCGCCTTCTCCCACGCCTGCACCGTCCAGGAGACCGGGTACCTGCGGTAGTGCGCGGAGATGTTGGGGCCGAGGAAGCGGCCCACCCGGAACCATTCCCGGCCGCCGAGCAGCAGGCCGCCGGCCGGCAGCACCATCCGGGTGTATGCCCACCAAGCCGGATGCCACAGGGGCCCGGTCGGCACGCAGAACTCCAGGCTGGCCATCGTCCCGCCGGGTTTGAGCACGCGGGCCAGCTCGGCCAGCGTGGCCTGCGGGTCCTGCACGTACCTGAGCAGGTAGGTGAAGGTCAGCGCGTCGACGCTGGCGTCGGGGAGGGGCAGCCGCTCGGCCCGCCCGACGGCCAGGCGGATCCCGTCCCGCTGGCCGGCCGCGGCCACCCGGCGCCGTCCCTGGCGCAGCATCGGCTCGGTGAGGTCGACTCCCAGCACCCGGGCCCGCCCGTGCTCGCCGGCATTGCGCGCGGCCAGTTGCAGCGCCACGCCGGCGGTGCCGGACGCGACGTCGAGGATCACGCCGTCCGCCGGGATGACGTGACCGACCATCTCGGCACGCCACTGCCCGTTCTGCCCGAAGGAGAGGAGTTCAGCGAGCAAGTCGTACCGGGCAGGGAGCCCGTCGAACAAGTCACGCGCGAAGCCGTTGGGGTCGTCGAGCATGGAGGTTCTCCCGTGGCCGGTGCCTACTACCCAACCGTAACGCCAGGACGCGCCCCGCGGTTCAGCGCGGCCCGGTCAGCTGGGCAGGGCCGCCTTGATCTTCTCCGCGTAGGCCTCAGCCGGGTGAGCGTCGTCGTACGGATGCCGCGGTCCGAGCCAGAACCGCAGGCCATCCCCCTTGCTCCGGGGGATCACGTGCAGGTGCAGGTGCGGCACGGACTGGCTCACCACATTATTGATCAGGATCATCGAGCCGTCCGCGCCCAGGCCGTCCTCGACCGCGCGCTCCAGCCGCTGGGCCGTGCTGAAGAACTCGGGCACCTGCTCGGCCGGCAAGTCGCTGAGCAGCCGCACATGCTGCTTCGGCACGAGCAGCGTGTGCCCGCGGAAGAGCGGCCGGTGATCGAGGAACGCGATCAGCCGCTCGGTCTCCAGGATGGTCACGGCCGGCCGCTCGCCGCGGATGATGGCACAGAAGACACAGGTGGCAGGCATCAGCCGAGAGCCTACCGCCGTCCCTTATCGCTCCGTTACTGGCTCAGCGTGGTGTTCGTGCCCGCCGCGGTGATCAGGAGCCCCTGCTGCGTGATGCTGACCTTCTGGATCGTCACCCCGGCCGGGAGCTTCGGGATGCTGACGTTGAAGTTCACCAGGCTGCCGAGGACGTCGGCGGGCAGCCCGTTGAAGTCGGTGACCTTGACGTTGATCTTGTCGCTGCCGACCTGGGTGACCTTGACGGTGGCATCGCTGCTGAAGCCCAGGATGTCGACGGTCGCCTTGATCTGGTTCGGGCCGCCAGCGGACAGCGTGATGCCCTGCGGGATGCCGCCGGCGTGGGCCAGTGCCGTGAACGTGACCAGCGCCGAGGCGGTGAACTGGTCGACCGTGGCGCTGTTGGTCCCGTGGATGTGCATCCCGTGCAGGGTCGCGGTCAGGCTGGCGATCTCGAGCTGGCCGCCTGGTCCCGCGGTCTCGTTGCTCGCGTTGACGTTGACGGTCTTGAAGTTACTGGCGGCCAGCTGGGTCAGGAACGGGAACCCCTGGATGGTCACGTGCGGCTTGCCCGACAGGTCCAGCGACGACTGGATCTGGCTGGCCATCTGGTCCTCGGCGTACGCGTTGGCGGCCCGGTCGCCGAGCACGAGCACGAGCACGAGCACGATCAGGGTGATCCACGGCCACCGCCGGCGCCGCCGCCTCGCCCGTGCGGGCGGGCCCTGGTAGCCCTGAGCCGCCGGAAAGCCCTGGCTGGCGGGATACCTCTGAGCCCCCGGTGGTCCCTGATAATCCTGGCTCCGGTAACCCTGGCTCCCCGCGTAGTCCTGATCTGGCTGGTATGCCTGACCGGACGGGAACCCCGAACCGGACTGGTGGTCCTGACTGGGAGGGTAACGCTGGTCAGACGGGTATCCCTGGCCGGAGGGAAACTCCTGGCCGGACGGGAATCCCGCGGTCGGCGGCTGGTACCCCTGGCCGGACTGGGACCCTTGAGCTCCCTGGCTGGGCGTGAAGGTCGGCCCGGCGGGGGATCCCTGCCTCGTCGGGTACTGCCGCGTCGCCTGGGAGTCCTGGCTCTCCTGGTGCCCCTCGTCCCGCTGCGGCCCCTCGTCCCGCTGCGGCCCTTCGTCCTTCTTGGGGCCTTGCGGCTGCTGCCACCACTGCGGAACAGGCTGGGTGGGTTCGGAGCTCATGCCGCGCCTCCCGTGGTGCGGACCATGATGACCAGATCCCCGCGCAATATACCTACGATCATCATTTCCCCACCTCTGCGGTGTCATCTAGCTTACCGGGGATAGCAGTGAGTCACATATAACGTTTGACGGGGTATGACCCGGCGTTTCCGGTGTCCGATTTCAGGCCCGGCACCGGACCCTCCAGTATCAGGGTGTCCGCCTCCCAATATGTCAAAACGCGCGGTCAACCTGAATGGTTCTCCTGATTCCCGTTTAGCCGTGGCGGCCCTACACTTTGTAAGCATGCCATCCGAGCGTTTCGACTGGTCTGACCGTCGCCCGCCGCAGGCCAGTCCGTCCCCAGCCGGGCTCGCGCCCGCAGGGCTAGCCGAAGCTGAAGCGGCCGCGCCCGTGCCGGGCGGGGCCGCTGACCCGCCTGCCCTCGAAGTACGGACCAGGCGTTCGGTTCACCAGCTGACGGCCGGGACCACGTACAGCATCGGCCGGGATCCCAAGTCGGACCTCGTCATGACCGACTCGCGCGTGTCCTGGCGGCACGGGGTGCTGCGCGTCGACGGCGACGGCTGGATCGTCGAGGACCTCGGCAGCACCAATGGGACGTTCCTCGGGGCGCAGCGGCTCGACCGGATCGAGATCCGCGAGGAATGCGTGGTCCGGCTGGGCAACCCGGACGACGGCCCGGTCCTGCGCTGCGTGCCCCAGCTGGCCCCGGCCGCGGCCCCGCTGCCCGCCGCGCCCCCGGCCGATCACCCCGGCACCGCCCTGTCGATGCCTGCCGCGCCGGCCCCGCCAGCCCCGCAGGCCGCCCCCGAAGCCGCGCCGCGCCACGACTCCGAGTCCTGGTGGCAGCCGGCCCAGGAACCCGGGCCAGTATCGCCGCCCGGCGGTGTCGCGGCCCGGCTGGCCGAGCCCGCCCCGCCCGAGCCCGCCGCGCCGCGTGATTATGCCCCGCGGCACGGAGCGGGCGCACCACCCAGGGACTCTCCAGCCGCCGCCCCCGCCGCGGCGGCCCAGCCGGACCTGCTGCCGAGCGTGGACCGCAGGCCCACCGCGCGGATGCCGCTGCCGGCCAAGGCGATGCGCATCGGCCGGATACCCGACAACGAGCTGGTCCTGTCCGACCTCAATGTGTCGCGGCACCACGCGGAACTGCGCAAGTCGCCCACCGGCAGCTACGAGATCGTCGACCTCGGCAGCCACAACGGGACGTTCGTCAACGGCCAGCGGGTCACCAGTCAGGTGCTGACCGAACATGACATCGTCAGCATCGGCAGTTCCACCTTCCGGCTCACCGGCGGCGAGCTCAGGCAGTTCGTCGACGACGGCAACATCACCTTTACCGCCCAGGAGCTGGTGGTTAAGGCCGGCAGCAAGGTGCTGCTGGACCACGTCAGCGTTCCCGATCCCGGAAAAGTGCCTGCTCGGCGTCATCGGCCCCAGCGGCGCGGGCAAGTCCACCTTGCTCGGCGCGCTGACCGGGATGCGTCCCGCGACCACCGGCACGGTGCTGTATGACAACCGCGACCTGTACCAGAACTACAACGAGCTCAGGTACCGGATCGGCCTGGTCCCGCAGGAGAGCGTGCTGCACACCCAGCTGACCGCGCGACGTGCGCTGCAGTACTCGGCCGAGCTCCGGTTCCCCGCGGACATCAAGCCGGCCGAGCGGGACGGCCGGGTCGACGAGGTGATGGGCGAGCTCGGCCTGGCCAGGCACGCGAACACCCGCGCCGACCGGCTGTCCGGCGGCCAGCTCAAGCGGGTCAACGTGGCGCAGGAGCTGCTGACCAAGCCGTCGCTGCTGTTCCTGGACGAGCCGACCTCCGGCCTGGACCCCGGCCTGGACAAGTCGGTCATGGAGCAGATGCGGGACCTGGCCCACGACGGCCGGACGGTCATCGTCGTCACCCACAGCGTGGACAACCTGGACACCTGTGACCGGCTGCTCGTCCTCGTCCCCGGCGGGCGGATCGCCTACTACGGGCCGCCCGAGGAAGGGCTCGCCTACTTCGGCCAGGCCCGCTGGGCCGAGGTGTTCCAGGCCTTCGAGCGTTACCCGGACCGCGACTGGGCCGCCGAGTACGCCGCCTCGCCCGCCTACGCCCAGTACGTGCTGGGCCAGCGGCCGCAGCCGCCCCACGTGCCGGACGGCCAGGAGCTGGCGGCCACCCCGCCGCCGCAGCGCCGCGGCGCGTTCCAGCAGCTGGGCACGCTGACCCGGCGGTACGTGCGGGTCATCGCGTCCGACCGCGGCTACCTGACGTTCATGGCCCTGCTGCCCATCCTCCTCGGCGTGCTGATCTCCCAGGTGCCGGCCACGTTCGGCCTGGCGGGCGCGCCGCACAGCAACCCGGACGCGGGGACCCTGCTGCTGATCATGGTCATCTGCGCCTGCCTGGCCGGCATGGCCAGCTCGGTGCGGGAACTGGTCAAGGAACGCTCGATCTTGAACCGAGAACGGGCGGCCGGCCTGTCGTCCGGCGCGTACCTGACCTCCAAGCTGCTGGTCCTGGGCGTCATCAGCGCCGCTGCAGTCGACCGTGCTGGTGCTGCTCGGCGTGTCCTGGCGGCCGATACATCACCCGGGCGCCTTCTTTACCGCCGCCCCGCTGCTCGAGCTGATCCTGGGCATCGCCCTGCTTGCCGTCGCCTCGATGTGCCTGGGCCTGTTCGTCTCCGCCATCGTCAGCACCTCGGAGAAGGCGATGCCTTTCCTGGTGCTGTTCACCATGATCCAGGTCGTCCTGTCCGGCTACGTGGTACCTCTGGCCAACAACGTGGGACTCAAGCAGCTCTCGGTGATAGCGCCGTCCCGCTGGGGTCTGGCCGCGGCGGCGAGCACCGTGAACCTCAACCAGATCAGCGCGGCGCCGCCCTTCGACCCGCTGTGGAACCAGACATCGGCGAACTGGCTCCGCGACATGGGCATCATGGCCGGGCTGGCGGTGATCTTCGCGCTGCTCGCGTACATCAAGCTGCGCAGCCTCGGCCCGCGCCGCCGCAAGTGACGACGGCCGAGTTAACGCACGGGCTCCGGCGGCGGGGCCGCCGCGTCACCCCGGCCGGGACCGTAGGCTGGCCGGGTGGCTGACCTCAACCTCGCTGACCTCACCTCCAGGGCGCGGGACATGCTCGGGCGGTTCCCGCTGATCGACGGGCACAACGACCTGCCGTGGGCGCTACGCGAACGGACCATGCAGAACGGCGGCGACCTGAGCCAGGTGGTCTTCGACCTGGACGCGCCGGCCGACGGCCTGCACACCGACCTGCCCAGGCTCGCGGCGGGCGGGGTGGGCGCGCAGTTCTGGTCCGTCTACGTGCCGGCCTCGCTCGCCGGAGACGCCGCCGTCACGGCCGTGCTCGAGCAGATCGACCTGGCCCTCCGGATGATCACGCGCTACCCGGGGTCGTTCGGCCTCGCGCTGACCGCGGACGACGTGGAGCAGGTCTTCGCCTCCGGCCGGGTGGCCTCGCTGCTCGGCGCCGAGGGCGGCCATGCGATCGCCGGGTCGCTCGGCGTGCTGCGGATGCTCTACGCGCTCGGCGTGCGGTACATGACCCTGACCCACAACGCCAACGTCGGCTGGGCCGATTCGGCGACCGACGAGCCGCAGGCCGGCGGTCTGAGCGGGTTCGGCCGGGACGTTGTCCGCGAGATGCAGCGGATCGGCATGCTGGTCGACCTGTCGCATGTGCGGATTCACGATGAGGGACGCGCTCGACGTGGCCGGGGCGCCGGTGATCTTCAGGCATTCCTCGGCCAGCGCGCTCTGCGACAGCCCGCGCAACGTTCCCGACGACGTGCTGGAACGACTACGGGACAACAACGGCGTGTGCATGGTCACGTTCGTGCCGATGTTCGTGTCCCAGGAGTGCGCAGACTGGTTCTCCGGGCTGAAGGAGCTCGTGGCGGCCAGAGGCCTGGACCCGCGAAGCTTCACCGACATCAGGAGTGTCGAACCCGAGTGGAAGGCCGCGCATCCCGTTCCGCGCGCCACGCTGAGTCAGGTGGCCGACCACATCGAGCACGTCCGTTCCGTGGCCGGGGTCGAGCACGTGGGCATCGGGGGCGATTTCGACGGCACCTCCGAGGTCACGGCGGGAATAGAGGACGTGAGCAAGTACCCGGCCCTATTCAGCGAACTGCTCCTCCGGGGCTGGTCCGAGTCCGACCTCAAGGCCCTGGTCGGCGCCAACGTCCTGCGAGTCCTGCGCGCCGCCGGGTCCTGCGCCGCGCGCTGAGCGCGCCACATGACTAGGTCCCGTAATACAAAGAGCCTTAGTCCTCGTGTTCCAAGGGGTACCAGGGCTCTCGCATGTGTTCGTGGAGTGCGTCTTCGCTGAAACCCAGGGCGCGCGAAGCGTAATCCTCAAGCGAAGCGAGCGATGGCCAGTTGGCTTCGCGGGTCTGGTGAGCCATCCTGATCTCGGCACGCAGCTCATCCAGGCTGGATGCTGAAACCAGCGGAAACGGCCGGGCGTACCAGTTGATAGTTCCATCGGGGAGGCTGACGTTCCAGGCAGGCCACCCAGGGAATTGTTCTTCTACGTCTTTGGGCTCGCCTGGTGCATCCACGGCATCTCCTTTGTCTGTACGTTCGAGGGAGAATGTAGCAAACACCAGGGATCGAACAAAAGCACATCCGGGCGTGTCGACTGCGCAGCTGCCGCGGGACCTGGCGGGGACGACTTGTACTGCATTGGCTCGCTGGCACTGAGCGTGATCCCGAGTGTCAGCGATCTCCTTATTGGTGATGTAGCGGCAACGCTCCGTGAGTACGGTTCAACGGTCACGCGTTGTGAGGGACGGGATAGTACCGATGTGCGATATCCGCCGCTATGCGCGGACATCGGATCAACGCCGATCATTACTCGGACCGTGCAGATGTGGGCATTCTGCGCGGCGCGGCCAAGCCCAGCATGCGATCACCCGGGCCGCGCCTGAACGTCAGCCGAGCGGCGGGAGCCTGGGCAGCGACCCGATCGGATCGGATCAGGATCGGCGGTGTTCTGGCTCGCGATGCAATCCTGGCTGGTGCTCGGGGGCGCTCGAGGTGCCGCCTAGCCGTGAAGACCCCGGTGCGTGCCGATGTCGGCGAGCCTGATTCAGCCTGCTGTTTGGCCAGTTGCTCTAGCTCATACCCGACCTCTTCGCGGGCGAGCGTGGCGTTCGATCGCGCCTGATAGGCATCCACGTCGGCGTTGTTGCTGGTCTCCGGCCTCCTGCAGGCAGGCTTGGGATAGACGACGGACCTGGCCGCGGCGGAGCCGGTCTTCCAGCAGCTCAGCTACGTGTTGGATGAGGCGCGGAAGCTGGCCGTTCCACTGCCGTGGAGGCTATCGGCGGCCGGGGTCGAGCGCCTCGAGCAGATAGGCGCAGGCGGCGGGGTCATGATCTCGGTCGCCATCCGGTACGGGCTCATGGAAGGAACGGGCGCACCGGACCGGCGGGAGCCGCACCGGTGTGCTGTGGGATGGTGGATGGTCAGGGACGCGGCCACCGACTGGGGCGGGGCCAGGGACTCCCACGATCCGGCAGTGGTGTGACGAGGTCGTGGTCGAAGGCAAAGACGACGGCGGCGGCGCGGTCGCGAAGCCCCAGCTTGGTGAATAGGTGGTTGATGTGCGTCTTGACGGTGCTCTCGCCGACGAACAGTTCCGCGGCGATCTCGGCGTTCGTCTTGCCCTGCCCGATGAGAGCGAGCACCTCACGTTCGCGGCCGGTCAGGGCATCGAGATCGGCGTCCCGCCCGGCCCGAGGCGGCGTGGCTGACCGGTAGATGGCCAGTACCCGGCCGGTAACCGCCGGGTCGAGCCAGGCGCCGCCCTCGGCCACCACGCGCACCGCCCGGTGCAGATCCTCGGCGGTCACGCCCTTGAGGATGAAACCGGAGGCGCCGGCCCGCAGTACCCGGCCAGCGCCTCGTCGTCGTCGAACGTGGTCAGGGCCAGCACCGGCGGGCTGCCGTCGCGGCTGCGCAGCTCGCGGGTGGCCTGCACCCCGTCGACCACCGGCATCCGCACGTCCATCAGCACCACGTCCGGCGTGAGCGACTCGACCGCCGCGACCACCTCGCTGCCGTCGGCGCACTCGCCAACGACGTCGAAGCCGAACTGGCTGCGCAGGATGCCGCGCAGGCCGGTCCGCACCAGCTCCTGGTCGTCGACCAGCAGCACCCGGATCACGTGGCGTCCTCCCGGAGTCGGCCGGCGGCCGCGAGTGGGAGCGTCGCCTCAACCAGCCAGCCGCCGGCCGCCCGGCCCGGCCTGGCACTTGCCACCTATCGATCCGGCCCGCTCGCGCATGCTGACCACGCCGAGCCCGGTGCCGGTCCCGGGCTCGGCCGCGCTGTCCACGACCAGCCGCACCGTATCGGCGTCGACGGTCAGGGTCACCGCGGCGGGCGCCCCGCCCGCGTGCTTGACCGCGTTCGTCAGCGCCTCCTGCAGGATGCGGTACACGGCCAGGCCGGTGGTGGCGTGCAGCCGGCCGAGGTCACCGTCGACGGTCAGGCTGACGTCGGCGCCGGCGGACCTGAACCGCTCCACCAGCGCGGGCAGGTCATCCACGCCCGGCAGCGGCGTGGTGCGGCCGCTGTCCCCGTGCTCATGCAGCATCCCCACCGCCAGCCGCACCTCATCCAGGCTCTCCCGGCCCAGCCGCTCGGCCTCGGCCAGCGACCGCGCCGCGTCGGCCAGGTCGTGCTCGACGGCCAGCCGCGCGCTGGTGATGTGCAGCAGCGAGACGGTCAGGGTGTGCGCGATGACGTCGTGCAGCCCACGGCCGATACGGTTGCGTTCCTCCGCCCTCGCACGCTCAGCCAGTCCGGCCTGGGCCTCCCGCAGCTGCGCAACCAGGTCGAGCTGCTGACGGATCAGCAGGCCGAGCACGACGGAGAGCGTGACGCCTGCCATCCAGGCGCCCCAGCCCGGGTCGGGGCTGACCCACAGCCACTCGGCCGCGAACAGGGCAAGCGTGGCGGCCCAGTACACCAGGCCGTCGCGGCGGCCCCCGATCAACCCGCACCACGCGCCGAGCAGGCATGCCGCGAACCAGCCGACGTTACTGGGCATGCCGTGCCCGAGGACGGCGATCCCGCCGGTGGCTACCGCCGCATACACCAGCAGCGGCCGCCGCTGCCAGGCGAGCAACGCTCCCGCGGCCACGGCCACCACCGCCGCGGCCGCCGCGACGGCCGCGTTGGGGTTCATCCGTCCGAGTCCGATGGCGACGAACACGGTGAACACGGCCAGGGCCACCCAGCGCGCCCATCCCGCCAGGAACTCGGCGGGACGGGACGTCCCCGCACGGCCGATCATGTCTTGGATGGTATGACCTGCGCAGGCCGCGCCAATCCGAAAGGCCTGCCTGGGCGGCACGGTGGCCTTGGTCACAGCCTCGCCCGGCGCGCGGCCACGACGGTGGCCAGCACGGCCATGCCCGCCACGGCCGCCAGCGACCCGGTGGCCGACCCCAGCCCCAGCCACGGCTCCCGCACCGCGTTGGTCAGCTGGGTCAGCGGCAGCGGGCCTGCCACCATCTTGACGACGGATCCCATCACCTTCGCCGGCGGACCGCCCGCGCCGAGCAGGAACGAGGGAAGAACATCAGCAGTCCGACGGCCTGGGCGGACCGGGCCGAGGCAGCAGCGAACCGCGCAGCACACCGATGCCGACGAAGGCCACCGCGCCCAGCGGCAGCGCGACCGCGACCCGCCATGCATCGTGCATCGTCGGGATCCCGTATACGGGCGCCGCCACGGCCAGCAGCAGCGAAGCGACGCAACACACCGCGCTCGCGGTAGGACGCCACATGCGCCAGCAGCATCACCAACCCCACCGCTGCGATCGCCACGGTGAGATAGGACGCCACGTACCCATCGCGTGGGGGTTGAGGCCCTCGAACGCCAGAGCCGACCTGGTGCCGAACGCGCCGCCGATGATCAGCATCGTCACGATCGGGAGCGCGAACACGGACGTAAGTACCAGCGGATCGCGCGTCATCAACCCCCGCCCGGCTCGGACGAGCCGTCGCCCCGCAGTGTTCATTGCGGTCCTCCAACCAGTTCGTTCGGTACCACTGGCCACCTGGTCTACGCCTGGCCGGTTTAGGTTGCCGGTCCGTACGGCGCCGCGCTGTTCGCGTGTCGGCTGGCGTCGCGCGGATCCGGCGCAGGCGGGCTGTCCGCCGCGCGACGCCTGTCGCCGGGGAAGGGTGATTCAGCCGTCCAACCCCGCTCGGGCCCTCACCGCCGTGCAGGCCCCGAGGGCCGCGGAGCCCGAGCCAGTCCGCTCCATTCGGCCAGCGCCGCGGCCAGGTGCCGCCGGGTCTATGGCGCCTGTTCGACGACTGCCCGTTGGGGGGCGGGTCCTCTGTGCTCGATGGGGCCATAACCGGGACATTCATGGGCTGTTCCGGGCGATATCCGCAGGACTCCCGGACGCTGAAATCGGCCCCGGATCGCCGGGAAGGATCATCTCTCCAGGATGGCCGGCTCGGGCAGCAGCCATTCCGGTGTTCCGCCGAGCTGGCCGCCGTTTCTGCACCAGAGTCAAGAGCGACGCTGTAGGTGAAACGCGGCGCAACGCAGTCCACGCCATCACAGCGCCGCCTGGTGACCGGCCGTTCTCCACCCTGGGTTAGAGGGCCGGTTCTACCCACGGGCTGATGCGCGGGTGATCTCGCGTCGTGACGATAGAGGATATGAGTGAACTTGATCACCCCGGCCCGGTTGAGGTCGGCCATGCGGGCACGCTCGCGGTGGATGTCCGTGGCCTGGTGAAGTCTTACTCGGGCATGCAGGCTGTCCGGGGCGTCGACCTAGCGGTCCGCGTAGGCGAGGTGTTCGCGCTGCTCGGCCCGAACGGGGCGGGAAAGACCACCACGGTCGAGATTCTGGAGGGCTACCGGACCCGGGACCGCGGTGAGGTCAGCGTTCTTGGCGTGGATCCCGGCCGTCAGCGAGCCAGGCTGAAGAGCCGCATCGGGATCGTGCTGCAGTCCACCGGCATCGACCGGTATCTCACCGTGCGTGAGACGATCGCCATGTACGCCACCTTCTACCCTCGTCCGCGGCCGGTTGATGACGTGCTGGCCAGGCTGGCGGACAACGGCGGCGTCTGCATGGTGACGTTCGTGCCCGGCTTCGTGGCCCAGGAGTGCGCCAGCTGGACGGCGGGCCTCAAGGAGGAGGCGGGCCGCCGCGGCCTGGACCCTAGGAACCTGGACCAGCTGTTCAGCATCAAGCCGGAGTGGGAGCGTGCTCATCCGCGGCCCGGGTCGACGCTGGCGCAGGTCGCGGACCACATCGAGCATGTCCGCGAGGTAGCCGGCGTCGAGCACGTGGGCCTGGGCGGCGACTTCGACGGCACCGACCAGGTCACGGCCGGCCTGGAGGACGTCTCCACCTACCCGGCTCTATTCGCCGAGCTGCTCCGCCGCGGCTGGACCGAACCGGACTGCGCCGCCCTGGCCGGCGGCAACCTGCTGCGCGCCCTGCGCTCTGCCGAGGCCTTCGCTGGGTAGCTTCTGTGGCTGCCGCCGCGGGCGCGGGCCGCTAAGCTCACACGCGATGACCTCCGATATAACCTCGCCCGCCGCCACCGCCTTCCGCGCGGCGGTCCGGCCTGAACCTGCTGACCTGGGCCGCCCTGGATGCGTCCGGCGCCGACGCCGCCGTCACCGCGCGCTCCGGCGGGGTATCGGCCGGGCCCTATGCCACGCTGAACCTGAGCTTCAGCGTGGGTGACGACCCAGGCTGCGTGCTCGAGAACCGGCGCCGTCTGGCGGCCGCCTTCGGCGCGGGCCTCGGCGATCTCGTCTTCACCCGTCAGGTGCACGGTGCCGGGGTCCGCATCGTCGGCGAGGCCGACCGGGGGAGCGGCGCCCGCTCGCCCGATGACGCCATCGCCAGCGCCGGCGGGGCTGACGCGCTCGTCACCGCCTCGCCCGCGGTGGTGCTCGCCATCCTGACCGCGGACTGCGTTCCGATCGTGCTGCACGACCCGGTGGCCGGGGTGCTCGCCTGCGTGCACGCGGGCTGGCGCGGCACCGTGGCCGGGGTGGCCGCCGCTGCCGTCGCCGCGATGCGGGGCCTGGGCACGCGCCCCGCCGACGTCGTCGCCGCGATCGGCCCCGCCATCGGCGCGGACCGTTACCAGGTCGGTCCCGATGTCCGCGCGGCCGTCAGCCGGTCGTTCGGCCCGGCCGCGCCCGGGTTCATCCGTCCTGACCCGTCGGCCCCGGGCCGCTGGCTGCTGGACCTGCCGTACGCCAACCGCCAGGCTCTCCGCGAGGCGGGCGTCCCCGGCCCGCAGATCCACGCCACCGATCTGGTCACCGGCCCCGTCCCCGGCCATTTCCTCAGCGACCGCACCTTCTTCAGCGACCGCACCGCGCGACCCTGCGGCCGCCTTGCCCTGGTCGCCCGGCTGCGGTCCGGAGGTGAGCGATGAGCGGACCATGCGAAGGCGTCTTCCGCTACCGCGGCTATGCCGCCGACGCCGACCGGGGGGTGCTGACCTGTCGCTACGAGCTGAACGGCCGCGAGTTCACCGAGCGGGTCACCCTGCCACCCAGCGAGCACTGGCACACCGAACAGGCCCGTGCCGCCGCCCGCCTGGTGTTCCTGGTGTCCGGCGTCTCGTACTACAAGACCGCGGCACCTCCGGTCATCGACCTCGGCGACACCGCGCTGACCAGGGCCGAGGAAGCCTTTCTCCGCGACTTCTACCTCCAGGGCCTGGGCGAGTTCGCGTACCGCAACCACCTCGACCTCGGCTCCTTGAGAATCGAGGCCACGCGAGCCCCGGACCAGCCTTCCGCCCCGCCAGCGCGGCCCGGACCGCGCCGGGCTCTGGTGCCGTTCGGCGGCGGGATCGACTCGATCGTGACGGTCGAGCAGGTCAGGCGGCAGGCCGACGTGGCGCTGTTCGTGGTGAGCAGGCCCGCCGACCGGTTCGACGCGATCGAGCAGCCTGCCGCGGTGACCGGGCTGCCGGCCGTTCGGGCTGAGCGCGAGATCGACCTCCAGCTCCTCCGCTCGGCCGAACTCGGCTTCCTCAACGGCCATGTGCCGGTGACCGGCATCCTGTCCGCGATCGCCGTGCTGGCTGCCGTGCTCACCAGCCGGGACGCCGTCGTCATGTCCAACGAATGGTCGGCGTCCGTCCCGACCCTGGAGGCTGACGGCCTCCCGGTCAATCACCAGTACTCCAAGAGCGAGGAGTTCGAGGCGGCCTTCCGCGGGGTGCTGGCGGCGAACCCTGATCTGCCGGAATACTTCTCCTGGCTCAGGGACCGGACCGAGCTGTGGGTGGGCCGGGAATTTGCCAAGCTCCAGCCGTACCACGCCACGTTCCGCAGCTGCAACAAGGCCTTTTATACCGAACGAGCCAGGCGATTCGCCCACTGGTGCGGCCAGTGCGACAAGTGCTGTTTCATCGACCTGATCCTCGGGCCCTTCCTGCCGGCCACGACGCTCCGCGAGATATTCGCGGTCGCGGGCGAGCCGCTGGACAATCCCGGGCTCGGGGCCAAGTTCCGGTCGTTGCTCGGCGCGGGCGCCAAGCCGTTCGAATGCGTCGGCGAGGTCACCGAGTGCCGGGCGGCGGTGCTGCTGGCCGCGCGCCGCGACGACCGCGCCGGAAGCGCACTGCTGCAAGAACTCGCGACCGAGGTGGCGTCCTGGCCAGACGCGCCGTCCGAGGCGGAGATCACCGCCATGCTCAGGCCGGTGGGCAGGAACTTCATCCCGGACCGGTACCGGTGACGGGCCCGCGGGCCAAGCTCTCCTGGTCCGACCTGGCCGGCGCCCGGGTGGGGATCTGGGGCCTGGGCCGGGAGGGCCATGCCAACCTGCGCAAGCTGCTGGCGCTTGGCGTCGAGCCGGTCCTGGTCGACGACCACCCGGCCGGGCCGGCAACGGCCGGCTGGTGCTCACCACCGGCGACGGCGGTCTGGCCGCCCTGGAGTGCTGCGACGTGGTGGTGAAGACCCCCGGCTTGTCCCGGTACCGACCTGAAGTGGCCTGGCTGTCCGCTACGGGCATCCCGGTGGTGGGCGGCCTGGGCCTGTGGCTGGCCGAAGCCGACCTGCGGCGCGTCCTGTGCGTGACCGGTACCAAGGGCAAGAGCACCACTTCCTCACTCACCGGGCACCTGCTGACAGGGCTGGGCTACCGGTGCCTGGTCGGCGGGAACATCGGCGCCGTCCCCTACGACCCGGGTAACACGGGCGACTTCGACTACTGGGTCATCGAGGTGTCCAGCTACCAGGCCACCGACCTGCCGGTCTCGCCGCCCGTGGTCGCGGTCACCTCGCTGCACCCGGACCATCTCGACTGGCACGGGGGAGTAGAGCAGTACTACCGGGACAAGCTGTCCGCGTGCTCCCAGCCTGGCGCCGAGCTCACCGTGGCCAACGGCGACAGCGTCCTGCTCAGGGAGCGCGCCGCCCTGCTCGGGCCGCGCGTCGAGTGGGTCGGCGAGCATGACGACCCCGCCGCCGACTGGATGGAGCCGCTCGGCCTGCCGGGCAGGCACAACCGCCGCAACGCTCTCATCGCCCGCCGCTGCCTGACCGCCCTCGGCGTGCCGGGCGCCGCCGATGCCGCCGCGCTGCGCGCGGCGGCCGCCGGCTACCAGCCGCTGCCGAGCCGTCTCACCCTGGTCGGCACGGTCGGCGGCGTCACCTTCGTCGACGACAGCCTGTCCACGAACGTCCTGCCCACGCTGGCCGCGCTGGACGCCTACCCGGGCCGCCGCATCGCCTTGATCGCCGGTGGCCACGACCGCGGGATCGACTACGCCCCGCTGGCCGCCGCGGTAGTGGCCCGCGACGCGCCCACCTTCGTGCTCACCCTGCCCGACAGCGGCCCCCGCATCCGGGCCCAGCTGGAAGCCGCCGCCCGACCTCCCGCCCCCGCCTCCGCCCCCGCGCCCGGGACGGGCGCCTTCGCGGGGGTGACCGATTGCGCGGACCTCAAGGCCGCGGTGAAGGCTGGCTTCGACTGGGCGAAGCCTGACGGCATAGTGCTGCTATCCCCAGCCGCCCCGAGCTTCGGCGTGTTCAGGGACTACCGCGACCGCGGCGAGGCCTTCGCCCGCGAAGTTCGCGCCCTGCCATGACTAGCTAGCGGCGGGGCCGGCACCCAGCCGGCGTCGGGGCACGCGCCCGGGCAGCCGCAGATCGGCATCGGGTCCCAGCCAAGCGCGGGCCAGCGCGAGCATGTCGGCCGAGGCGTCGGTGGCGACGACCCGCAGGCCCGCGGCCAGCAGGTGCCGGGTCAGCGCCCCGCTGCCGCAGCCCAATTCCAGGACCAGCCCGCCGCCTGGATCGCCGACGCCGGAGAGCAGCTCCAGGAGGCCGGGAGCGCACCGGTCGGCGTACAGGCCGTAGCCCCGGTCGTGGATGAACGCCAAGTCGCGCTGGTAGTAGCCCATAGCCGTCTCAGTCCGTGACCGTGATGCCGAGATGACGGGCGAGCAGCGGAGCCAGCGCGATCAGCTGGACGCTGTCGATGGTGGTGCCGCGCAGCGACTCATACCCGCCGCTGATGCCCAGCTCGGCGCCGCGCAGGTCCACCTCGGCGCAGCTCGCCTTGGCGAAATCCGCGCGCGCCAGCGTGCAGCCGCCGAAGCTGACCCGGCGCAGCGTGGCACCGCCGAACTCCGCGTCGCGCAGCAGGCAGTCCTCGAAGGTCACCTCGGTGAGCGTGCCGCTGCGGAAGTTCACCGAGTCGAGCTTGCAGCCGCGGAACGTGACCCGGCGCATGGCGGCGGAGAAGGCCTGCACCCCGGCCAGCGCGCAGCCGGCCAGCGTGACGTCCTGCCACCCGGTTTCGGCCAGGTCGGTGCCCACGAACCTGGTCTCGCGCAGCGTGACGTCGGTGAACCGGGTTTTCCGCAGCCGGCCGCCGTCGAACGAGACGGCCAGGAAGGAGCAGTCGAGGAAGTGACAGTGCCCGGCGTCGGCATCGGCGAACGAGGTGCCGTCGAACAGGGCGCCTTCGTAGTCCTCGTCCGGCTCCAGGTCGCCCTCGTGCGGGATGAGGTCGGCGGCCATGCCCCGACCCTACCGGCTGGCCCCGGGAGGCGGTGGCGCCCTAGCCGGTCATAAGATCCTGGTTGAAAAATCAGGTATCTCCAGGAAAGGAGTCGGCCATGGCGGATGGCGACGACTTCAATGGAAAGGTCATCGCGGAATTCCGCGAAAACAGCGGAAAGGTCGGCGGGTTCTTCGAGGGGCAGCCGATGCTGCTGCTGCATCACGCCGGGGCCAAAACAGGTACCGAACGGGTCAACCCGCTCGTATACCAGCAGGTCGGGGGCAGTTACGCGGTATTCGGCTCGGCCGGAGGGCAGCCGCGCGACCCGCAGTGGTTCCGCAACCTGGTCGCCCGCCCGGACGTCACGCTGGAGGTCGGCACGTCCACCGTCAAGGCCAGGGCCCGGGTGGCGGACTCCGGCGAGCGCGCCGCGATCTGGGCCACGCAGAAGGAACGCATGCCCCATTTCGCGGACTATGAGAAGAACGCCGCGCCTCGCGAGATTCCCGTTATCCTGCTCGACCCGGTGGCGTAGCCTCCTTCCTGGCGGCCATTGGGGTCCGCACCCGGATATTTCCGGCTCATCCCCCTTAAGGGTGCGCATGGATCCAACCGAGCCCGTGGTCCGTACGGCCGCCGGGCAGGTACGCGGGCGGGCGGAGAACGGCATAGCCGTCTTCCGTGGCATCCCGTTCGCCCAGCCACCAGTCGGTGACCTGCGGTTCGCCGCCCCGCGTCCGGCCCGGGCCTGGGACGGCGTGCGGGAGGCGGCCATGTTCGGGCCGCCCCCGCCGCAGTCCGCCTTCCTGCTCACGCCGACGGCGCCGGTCGCGCCCGGCGCCGACCCCGATGACTGGCTGACCGTCAACGTGTTCTCGCCGGACCCGGGCGCGGCCCGGCTCCCCGTCATGGTCTGGATCTACGGCGGTGCCTACCGGTTCGGCGCCTCCAGCCTGACCGGCTATGACGGCACGGCGCTGGCCCGGCAGAACGTGGTGGTGGTGACCTTCAACCACCGGATCGGCGTCGAGGGCTACGCCTACCTGCCCGGCGTCCCGGCCAACCGGGGTCTGCTCGACCAGGTGGCCGCATTGGGCTGGGTCAGGGAGAACATCGCCGCGTTCGGCGGCGACCCGGACCGGGTGACGGTGTTCGGCGAGTCGGCCGGCGCGGGCGCGATCGCGTCACTGCTCGTCATGCCCGCCGCGGACGGCCTGTTCCGGCGCGCGATCGCGCAGAGCGTGCCCGGGACGTTCTTCTCGCCCGCGCTGGCCGCCGACGTTACCGCCGCCATCGCCGCCGAAGCCGGGCTGCCCCCGGCCGCCGAGGCGTTTGCCGCCGCCGATCCGGCCCGGCTGACGGCCGCCTCGGACGCGGTTCGCCCCGCCGACCACGGGGAGCGGTGGGGGCCGGTGAGCCGCACCCCCACGCCGTTCTCGCCGGTCGTGGACGGCGAGGTGCTGCCCGTGGCCCCCTGGCGGGCGCTTGCGGCCGGCGTCGGGCGCGGCGTCGACCTGATCGCCGGGCACAACCGGGACGAGTACCGGCTGTTCATCGAGCTGGGCCGGCAGCGCGGGAAGATCACCGACGAGGAGGCCACCGACGCGCTGCGCGCTCTCGCGGGCGGCGCGAGCGGCGAGGCCGCCTACCGCGACGCCTATCCCGGCGCGACCGCGGAGACGCTGTTCGAGCTGGTCAATTCCGACTGGCTGTTCCGGATGCCGACCCTGCACCTGGCCCAGGCGCACGCCGCAGCGGGCGGACAGACCTTCCTCTATCAGGTCAGCCTCGAGGCCTCGGAGGGGGGCTTCGGCGCCTGCCACGCCATCGACGTGCCGCTGGTCTTCGGCGTGTACGCCGGTCTCGGACGGATGCTGTTCGGCGCCGAGCCGCCGGCCAGCGCGGTGGCGCTCGGCGACCTGATGCGCTCGCAGTGGGCCTCGTTCGCCGCCTCCGGCGATCCCGGCTGGCCGCCGTACGCGCCGGGCCGCCGGCTGACCCGCATCTTCGATGACCCGCCGGACGTCGTCCCCTATCCGGAAGAGGCGTCCCTGCACATCTGGGACCAGTACCGCTTCGGGGTACTCGACCTGGGGAGCTAAGTCCCCCCGCAGGTCACGATAGGCTCCGAGCGTGCCGATTTACGCGCTGGGCGAGTACGAGCCGGAGATCCACCCGACCGCCTTCGTCCACCCGGACGCCGTCGTCATCGGCCGGGTGAGGATCGGGCCTGAGGCGTCCGTGTGGCCATGCGCGGTGCTGCGCGGTGACCACGGCCTGATCGAGGTCGGCGCGCGGACGTCGGTGCAGGACGGAACCGTGGTGCACTGCACGCATGAGTGGCCGACGCTAGTCGGCGCCGACTGCGTGGTCGGGCACAACGCGCACCTGGAGGGTTGCGTGGTGCAGGACGGCTGCCTGATCGGCTCCGGCTCGGTCACGTTGAACCGGGTCACGGTCGGGGCCGGCGCGATCGTGGCCGCGGCCTGCCTGGTGCCCGAGGGGTTCGAGGTGCCCCCGGGTGCCCTGGTGGCCGGAGTCCCGGCGAAGGTCAAGAGGACCGGGGTCCCGGCCGGCTTCACCGCGGATTCGGTGCAGACCTACATTGAGTCCGGCCGGGTCCACCGGGCCGGCCTGCGGCGCCTCGAACCCTTCGACCGGTAGCAGCCGCCATGATCGACGGCATGCCGGTCACCGACGCTCACATGCACGTGCCCCGGCTGAGCACGGTGTCGCCCGCGTGGATGCGGTGGGCGGCCGACTTCGGCCAGGATTCCGGCTGGCAGGCGGTATTCGGCCCGGACGGTGACCCGGTCCCGGCCCGGCTCGACGCCATGCTGGAGGCCGAAGGCGTCGAGACCGCGCTGCTGTTCGCCGAGTACAGCCCGCGGACGACGGGGATCCAGCCGGTCGAGGACCTGCTGCCGCTGATCGCGCACAACCCGGAGCGGTTCCGCCTGGTCGCCAACGTCAATCCGGACGTGCATGCCGAGCCGGCCGCCGAGGCCGCCCGCCAGCTCGGCTTCGGCGCCGTCGCGGTCAAGCTGCACCCGGTGCACGGCGCGTTCCGCCCAGATGCCCAGACCCTGTACCCGCTCTACGACCTCTGCGCCGAACACGGCGTACCGGTGATTGTGCACACCGGCGGTAGCATCTTTCCCGGCTCCGTGCCCGAGGCGGGCGACCCCGGGCTGATGCGCCAGGTCATTGCCGATTTTCCCGGGGTCACGTTCGTGCTGGCGCACGGCGGGCGGGGCCAGTGGTACGCCGAAGCCGCCGGCCTCGCGCTGGCCGAGGACAACGTCTGGCTCGACCTGGCCGGGCTGCCGCCGAAGCGGCTGCCCGACTACTACGCCGGATTCGACCTGCCCCGACTGGCCCGCAAGTGGGTCTTCGGCACCGACTGGCCCGGCGTCCCCGGCGTGGCCAGGAACGCGCGCGCGATCGTCGCCCTCGGCCTGCCCGGCGACGTCCTGGCCGGCGTGCTCAGCGGCAATGCGGCCCGGGTGTACCTGCGGGACTAACCGAGCAGACTGGGCGCCTCCGCGCCGGAGTCTTCCGCGCTCTCCGCGGCCGCCGCCGAGGTGAGCAGCCGCTGCAGCAGCATGACCTCGCTGTGGTTCAGGCCGGTGCCGGCCGACAGCCTGCGCACCCGCTCGGCCGCCAGCGCAAGCGACCGCTGCGCGGCCTTGAGCTGCTCCCGCAGCCGGACGTTCTCCTCGGCCAGCTTGCCGTGCTTGGTCCACGCCGTGGCGAGCTCGTACTTCAGGCCGCTGACCGTCTCCTGAAGAGCCAGCTCATCGGGATCGGCCGCCTGATCAGGAGCGGCTAGCCGAATACGGGGAGTTAAGGGTCGAGTACGGGGGTCAAGCACCGGTTCCGGCGTGTCGTCTGTGTATGGCAACGGAGGTCCGGTTAGACCGGAATCCGCCAAAGATAACCCGTCGGTGAGGACCTCCGTTGCGCGTTCAGTCTGCCATCAGCCCTGCTGTCACGACCATCACTAAGGCGATCACGGTGGCGGCGGGGGTGTTCGCGCCGGGGCATCTGGGCGAGCTGACGCAGGTGATCCCGTTCGAGCTGGTGGATGGGGTGCTGACCGATACCCGGGCGGCGCAGCGGCGGCTGCGGCTGCTGCCCTCGCGGGTCGGGGTCTACTTCGTGCTGGCGCTCGGGCTGTTCCCGCGGAAGGGCTACCGGGGGGTGTGGGCGGAGCTGACCGCGGCGCTGGACGGGCTGGGCCTGGCGGTGCCCTCGCCGAGGCCCGCCTGAGCCGGCGGCTAGGCGCCGCGCCGCCGAACGCGTTCGAGGCGCTCGCCTCCGCCGCCAGGCCGCCACCCCGCCTGCGCTTTGGCCTGTACCGCACCGTGTCCTTCGTCGGGTGCAGACGATCAAGGTTCCCGACAAGCCGCGGGACCGGGCCTGGCTGGCAAGATGAACGCGGTGAACGGGGAGACCGGCTACCCGGGGAGCCAGCTGATGACGCTGGTGGAGACCGGCACCCGCGCCCTGCTCGGCGCGGTGTTCGGCGCCACCGCCACCGGCGAGCAGGACTGGGCGCGCCAGCTGCTGCCCCTGCTGGATGAGACGATGCTGGTGCTGCTGGACCGCGGCTTCGACGCCGCGGCATTCTTGCGCCAGGTCGCCGCCACCCGGGCCCAGTTCCTGGTCCGGCTGACCGCCACCCGCCGCCCGCCGGTGCTGCGGCACCTGCCCGACGGGTCGGTCCTGTCGCTGATCGGCGAGGTCAAGGTCCGGATCATCACCGCCGAAGTGACCGTCACCTGCCACGACGGCACCCGCTACAGCGGCGTCTGGCGGCTGGCCACCACCTTGCTCGATCACCGCGCCTACCCCGCTACCGCGCTGATCGCCTTGTACCACGAACGATGGCAGCACGAGATCGCCTACCTCGCGCTGCGCCACACCCTGCTGACCGGGCGGGTGCTGCGCTCGTGTGACCCCGAGGGCCTCAAGCAGGAGATGTGGGCGCTGCTGGCGCTGTACCAGGCGCTGCGGATCGCCATCACCGACGCCGTGCAGACCATGCCAGGCACCGACCCCGACCGGGCCAGCTACCAGATCGCCGTCGACACCGCCCAGACACTGGCCACCGGCGCCTGCAACGTCCTTTCCAGCACAGCCGGCCTGGCCGGAACCATCGGCCGCGCCGTCCTGGCGAACCTGCACCCGCCGCGCCGGCCCCGCGTCTGCGCCCGCCGGGTCAAATCCCCGCTGTCCCGCTGGAACAAGCACCCACCCGGCAAACCCCGCACATCCAAGCGGATCACCAAGATCACCACCACGATCCGCGCAGGACACCCGCACGCAGCGACACGCCGCCAGCAGTGCGTGACAACCGCTAGAAGCCCTTAACTCCCCTGCATTGCGGCTAGCCGGCCCCAGGCCGATCCGGTACGTCCGCTTGCCCCGGACCTCGCGCTCTATCAGTCCCGAACGTTCCATCCCCGATAGCAACTGCGCGAACGCCACGCTCGAACCCGGGTAGCCGACGGCAGCGGCCAGCTGCGTGCTGGCCATCCCGTTGGCGTCGAAGAGCTCACCCGCCTCGGCCAGGCACGCGATGATGCGCTCACGCGTTCCCACGGCGCGTTTTCTGACAGTCTTATGCCCTGCCCCCACGTCAGCACCCTTTCCCCAAGCCATGGCAATCACGCCTGCCGACGATCTCATGATAGTACTCCGGCCTGTTAGCAGCGGTGATGGCGGTTCGTCGGCGGGTTCGCTTTGATAACGGCCGGGTGCCAATCACCTCGTAGGGCACTATGAGGTCCATCGGACGTTTAGCCGACCGGCGCGGCGGGGAGTTGCCAGGGCTCGCGGCTAACGTACGATCGAAGGGCAGTCGCCGCACCTGCGTCACGCTGCGAGGCGAAACCAGCCGTCAGCCGTGCACGTTGTCTAGATAACAGCACGCTTCAGCACCTAGTAAGCAGAGCACGTGGACCTGGATGTGGACTACGCAACGACTCTCGTGGCGGCCGTATTGCTCGGGATCGGTTTCGTCCTGCAGCAGTACGCGGCGCGGCAGGAGCCCGAGTGCCGTTTCCTGAGCCCGCGGATCATCACCGACCTGCTGCGCAAGCCCCGGTGGCTGATCGGCATCGCCTGCATGGTGGCCGGCCAGCTCCTCGCGGCCTGGTCGATCGGCCATGCCGCGCTGACGCTGGTGGAGCCGCTGCTGACCACCTACCTGCTGTTCGCGCTGATCCTGGCGGTCCCGATGTCCAGGCAGCCGGTCCGGTGGAGCGAGGTGACCGGCGCGCTGATCCTGATCGTCGGCGTGACCCTGTTGTCGCTGTCCCGGTCGACCAAGCCCATCGGCCTGTCAATCGGCTCGTTCTCGCACTGGTACGCGGCGGGGATCATCGCCGGCATCGCCTTCGTCGCGGTGCAGGTAGGGCACCGCACCAGGGGGAATGCCCGCGCCGTCCTAGTCGGCCTGGCCGCAGGCCTGGTCTTCGGCATCCAGGACGCGCTGACCAGGCAGACGCTGGAGATCCTGCAGGGGCACCCGGTCACCGTGCTGTTCGCCAACTGGGCGCCCTACTGCCTGCTCGGCGCCGGGATCGTCGGGCTGTGGCTGATGCAGAACGCGTTCAGCGCGGGCCCGCTGCATTCCTCGCTGCCCACCATCGCGGCCGGCGAGCCGGTCGCGGGCATCGTGCTCGGCATTGTGGTGTTCGGCGACCGGATCCAGATCTCGCCGGGTGAGCTGGCGATCGAGGCCGGCGGCATCGCCGCGCTGATCGTCGGCGTGGTGATGGTGGCGCGCTCGTCGGCCTTCGGCGGGCTGCGGAAGATAACCGACATCGTGCCGCACCCTGGGCACGGGGACGGCTCCGCCCACCGCCCGGAGCACCTCGGCCACCGCCCCGGGCGCCTGGTCCACCGCCCGGAGCACCCCCGGACGCACCGGCGCGAGGATCTCAACGGCCTGCGCCCGGGCTCTCCGGCCGCCGCCAGCCCGTCCGCCGCAGCCAGCCCTCCAGCCGTAGCCAAATCGCCGGCCGTAGCCAGCCCTCCGGCCGTAGCCAGCTCGCCGGCCGAGCCCGCGCCGTTCGATACTGGCCCATTGGATGTGGGCCGGCCGCGCCGCGTGCACCGGCGCCCGTTTCAGGGTCCGGCCTCCGGCGAAGAAGGCGGCTGAGCCCGCAGCTCGGCCAGCGCCTGCGGTCGTTCCCAGCCCCAGGAACCCGGCCGGGTGCCCGGGACCGAACCCCGGGAGCGCCGGTAGCCCCGGCTGAGGATCCTGTCCACCGCCACGCTCATGCTGCCCTCGGTGGCCACCATGCGCCTGACGATCACGATCATCGCCGGCAAGGCCCAGAAGTCCCCGCACACCCACAAGATCGCCGCGCCGATCTGCTGGTCCGCGAACGGCGGCAGCGTGACGCGCGGGATGTGCTGGTAGACCGAATACACCGAGTCCTGCACGAAGATGCTCAGCGTCATCGCGATGCCGATCATGATGACGTTGGTGCCGAGCAGCGCGGCCGCCTGGGACAGAAGGGGCATCCGGCGGCGGAACGGCGGCGACGGGATGAACTGCAGCCAGAACAGCACCCCGGCGGCGAACATGGTGCCGTGCATCAGCCAGATGTGCACGGCGCCGTTCCGCTCGGCCAGGTCATAGGGTCCTGGCAGGTGCCAGGCGATCATCGCCGCGTTGAACAGGCCCACCGAGACCCAGGGCCGCAGCAGCAGCGCGCCGATCCCCCGCAGCGGCCGGGACCAGCCGCCGGCCAGTACGCCCCGGGTTACGCTCCGCCCGGACCGGCCGGGCAGCGCGGCCAGCAGCGGCTGCCACGGCGCGCCCGCGACGATCAGCGACGGCGCGGCGAACATCAGCAGCAGGTGCTGGATCATATGCGCGAAGAAGTAGTCGTCGGCCCAGTAGTCGATGGGCGACTCCACCGCGAGCAGCAGCACGGCGAGCCCGGCGTAGAACCACAGTGACCGCAGCCGCCGCTGCCGGGTCCGGTCCGGCCTGGACCGGCGGGCCAGCCGCCGCAGCCCGGTCTCATGCCAGGCGGTCACGGCCAAGGCCAGGATCAGGAACGGGTCGAAGGACCAGTGGCCGGTGAGGTAGCTCATCTCGCCCCTATCCCGAAGAGCCGTACTGGATCGGCACGGTGATCTGCTGGACCCTAGCCCACGCGCCCAGGGCCAGCCGCCAGACGGTGAGCCTGGATCCGGCCACCGCCAGCGCGTCATAGGATCCGCCGGTGCCCGGCGCGAGCGTCCCGGTCCCCGCCGGCGCGAGCACCTGGATGCCGGCCGGCCCGGGCGGCAGCGGACGCCACGTACTGCCCGCCGCCCCGGCGATGGTCTCAGGCGGTCCGCGATCCGGCAGCAGCCAGGCGCTCCCGCCGGGCCCGAACCCGAGCGCCCGGACGCCGTCCGCCGTCACCGGGCCCGACACCGACCAGCGCGTCCCGTCCCACCACGCCGCGAGCACGCTGGTCCCAGCGGCCAGCAGCGCCACGGCGCCGCCGGCGATGGCGGCCAGGCCGAGCACCCGCACCCGGCCTCCGGCGGGCAGGGTCAGCCCCGCCGACCGCCAGGTCCCGCCGGCATCGGTAAAGACCCCGGCCGCACCCGGCCGCGCGCAGCTCCCCGCCGCCATCGGGTTCCCATCGGGGCCGAACGAGACGGCGGTCACGCCCTCCAGCCCGCAGGCGCGACCCGGAGGGGACGCGGCGAGGGCCTTGAGCGTGGTCAGCGGAGCCCACCGCCCGGCGGCCGCAGAACCCGCCGTCGGCGCCGCCTCGATCGTGCCGTCTTGCAGCAGCGCGAGGGTGCGCCCCGACGACCCGACCGCGATGGCGCCGGGCGTGTTGGCCAGCCCGGCGTCGAGCAGGCCGGGCGTCCAGTTCCGCCCCGTGTCGGTGCTGGTGGCCAGCGGGGAGAAGGCCAGGTTCTGGCTCGGGCGGAAGCCCACGACCAGGTAGGCGCCTCCGTCCGCCGCGACCAGGCCGCCGTTGTCGGCCACGCCCTGCGGGGTGACCAGCGACCAGCGGCCGCCGGTCGCCGACCGGAAGAAAAGCTGCCAGAACGTGTTGTCCGCGCCGCCCATCACCGCGACGGCCCAGGTGCCCTGCGCGGTGACCAGCGAGGTGGACAGCGGTGCGGTCAGCGGCGGCGGTCCGGTACCGGTCACCCCGGCCGGATGCGAGCCGCAGCCGGCAACCAGGCCCGCGCAGGCCAGCACGGCGCAGGCCAGCACGGCCGCGGCTCCGGGCAGCCGCCTGCTCACGATTGCCTCAGCGCCTGGCGGGCGTACTGGCTGAGCAGCACGGAGAACGAGGATTTCGTTCCGCTGGTGCCGGGGCCGGGGTCGGCGTCCATCTCCTGGCGGATGCGCCCGGCCGGGTCGATGATCACGGCCAGGTCGTTGTGCGCGGACATGGCCCCGGCGGGCAGGTTCTGCACGGTAACGCCGTAGTGCCGCCAGACCTCGCCCAGCTGGCCGAGCGAGCCGGTCAGGTACAGCCAGTTCGGCACCGCGGTCAGCCCTTCCTGCCGGTCGAAGGCCCGGGTGAAGGCGGTGGACCGGTAGGTGGGGTTGGCCACCACGGCGACCAGCTCGACGTGGCCGGCCTGCGCGCCGAGCATCTGCCCCGCCTGCTTGAACTCCTGCGCGATGATCGGGCAGTCCGTGGTGCACACCGGGTCGAGGAAGGTCATCAGCACCACCTTGCCGTGCAGGCTGGCCAGCGAGACCGTCCGGCCCCCCTGGTCGGTGAGCGCGAAGCCGGGCGCCGGGAGGTTGAGTTGGCTGCTGTTGCCGGAGATGGCCAGGGCCAGGATGGGGTCCGCCGTCCGGTTCGCCGCCGCCGCGGCCATCGGCGCCGCCCCAAGCAGGATCACCGCCAGCGCACCGACCGCCGCGATCGACCGGGCCTGCGCCGAAGCTACCGCGTTCCCGAGCCCACTCAGCACGCCCGGCTGCAGCCGCCCGGCGCCGCCTGCGTCCCGGGCCTTCTCCGCACCCCTCGTATCTCCGGCCTCTCCGTCCCCGGCGTCCCCGTCCCTGGCCTGCCCGTCCCTGGCCTGCCCGTCCCCGGCCTGCCCGTCCCCGGCCTGCCCGTCCCTGGCCTGCCCGTCCCCGGCAGTCTCATTTACCCCAACTATCTCGCCAGTAACTTCCGGAACTAGGGTCAGGTAGCCCGCCGAGAACAGCAGGATCAGCGGGATCATGCTGTTCGGGTCCGTGCCAAGGCCGCCCAGGAAGCCCAGGTCCTGGACCAGCACCCAGTCGGCCAGGCAGAACACGATCCCGAACCACACCGCGTACCTGACCAGTCGCGGCCGTCCGGTCAGGAAGACTGCGCCCATCGCGGCCAGCGCGATCACCGCGACCAGGTTGACCGCGAAGGCGTAGCGGGCGGCGAACGATGCGAAGCCGGCCAGCAACGACGAGAGGAAGTGCGGCTGCGGCGTGGCGGACATCTCCTTGACCATCCCGGACAGGGTGCCCACCGTGCCGTGTCCTGTTTCCGGCCAGAATCCGCGGCCGGGCCACGCCTGGAGCAGAGCCATCCCGGCAAAGAACGCGCCGAGCCCGGCCAGCAGCAGCCGCCCGGATCGCGAGTGGCACCAGGCGTCCTCGGGCAGCGCGATGAGCGCGCCGGCCGCCACGTAGAACAGGACGCCGCCTGGAGCGCCGGTCAGCCAGCTCAGGCCGGGGGCGAAGATCCCGCCGAACGACTCGCCGAACACCCATACCACGAGTCCCCACGTCACGCTGGCCGCCCCCGCCAGCCTGGACCAGGGACCTCGGGCCGCGACGATGAGCCAGGCGCCGATCCCGAGCTGGATCCAGACGCTGGCCGCGCCCGCCTGAACGGGGTGATACGACCACACCGTGCCGCCCCAGTTGACCAGGTGCTGGACCCAGCCCGGGGACGAAGCCGCAACCGGCTGGATGACCTGCGTGGCCAGCCCGCCTGCCATCTTCGGCTGCGCCTGCAGGATCCCGTCGAAGATCCACAGCACCCCGAACCCGGTGCGGAGCAGCCACCGCCCCCGCGGCTCCGCGGCTCCGGCCGCGGTCGTCCCGGCCCTCCTGGCCCTCCCGCCCTTCCCGCCGGATGCGGCGAGCCGCCAGGTACGTGCCGTCGCCCACAGGAGCCAGAGGAACGCGAGCATGAGAAGAGCGATCGCGCCCTGGTGCAGCAGGGCTGACCTGAACGCGGCGACCAAGGTCGGGTCGCTCGGGCTCAGGCCTGAGTTCATGCCGGGCACCGGGATCCGGCTCCTCTCTTACCTGGCCTGATCCGAAGGTTAGTGCGTCCGGGCCCGCGGGGCTCTAGCCCGGAGCCAACATGAAAAAGATGTAATGCCCAGGTCAGCCGCTCACGGCCTGTTACGGGGCCAGCCCGTCCCCGATCGGCTGCCACCGGGTGCCCTCCGGGGTGTCGCTGACGTCGAGCCCGGCTGCGGCCAGCGCCCCCCTGATGGCGTCAGCGGCGGCGAAGTTGCCCGCGCCCCGCAGCGTGGCTCGCAGCTCCAGGAGCGGCTCGACCGCGGGCCGCAGCCGGTCCCTGGGATCGGTGAGCCCGTCCCGGGCCGCCCGCCCGAGCCGGCCGACGAGGCTGCGCAGGAGAGCCCGCGCCTGCTCGGTGCCCTGGTCCTCGTCCATGTCGGCTTCCCACTGCGCGATCGCGGTCTCGAGCTCCAGGATCACCCCGACCATGGCGTCGGCGTCCCGGGAGCCGGCCACCGCCTCGAACCGCCGCTCGGCCGCCGCCATGATCTCCGGCAAGGGCAGGTTCGACGGCTCCCCGTCGCCGGCGGCCGCGTTGCCCCGGTCGGCCGGCTCGGCCGGGCCCGTGCCCTCCAGCCCGTCCCCGCCGCCGGCGGCCCGGCGGAATCCCCGGACCAGGTCGCGCAGCTCCGCCACTGAAAGCCGGGTGCCCGCGGGCAGGACCATGCTGTCCCCGGAGCGCCGCACGGTCACGCCGCCGCGGCCGCGGATCTCGATGTCGCTGGTCCGCAGGTCGATCAGCACCGCGGTGTGCTCGTCCACGCCGAGCACGGCGGCGTCGTCGCCGAGTTCCCGCTCCATCACCGCCAGCCTGCGCTCACCGAGGTAGCAGTGCCTGGTGTCGTAGCGGCCGCCCTCGGCGTTGTCGTAGTGCGGGATGAGCGCGACGGTGAGGCCGAGCGGGCCGAGCAGGTCGAGCCCGTCCAGCCAGCGCGGCGCGCCGCCCGCCTTGTAGATCTCGTACACCGGCAGCGTGAACCGTCCCGCGGTGGCGGCCGCCGCCGACGCCAGCACGGTCAGCCCGTCGCCAGCCAGGACCCGGTCCCGCAGCCCGGCCGCGACCGGCCCGGCCTGCCAGTGCGCGAGCGCGTAGGACGGACTCCCCGGCCCGGCGAACACCCAGTCCGCTGCCCTGATGCCGGCCGCCTGCCGTGCCTCGTCCTCGTCGTCCGGCGGGATCAGTGGCGGCGCCATCGCCGGGTCCGCGTTTGAGCTCGTGCCTGCCGCGACGCGGACCTGCAGCTCCACGCTGTCCGCGAAGTAACGCTGCGTCCGTGTCGAGACGTCGGCGGCATTCTCCTGGAACGCGTACGGCGTCGCGAGCACCATCGCCTGCGGGCTGGCCAGGCCGAGTCGCGACACCAGTTCCCGGTGCACCGTGACCATCGTCGGGCTGGTCTCCCCAGACCCCATGATCGCCAGCACACGTACCGTAGCCACCCGCCCAGACTCCTTCACGCCGTTCACCCGGGTCGATGCCGCACTATTTCACTACGTTGCACATCCATGCCAGGTTCACCGCGCCCTGGCCACATACGCAAAGTGAGCAGGCTACTACCGATATGGATCAGCCGGCGGCCTAGGCACCCCATGACCCGGTATCGCCTAACGACGAACCCCTCGCCTCACTCTCGCCCCGTGAACCCCAACCACCCCGCCGCCTGTCGGCGGAATTCATAGGTTGTGGTGTCCTACCCAATAGATTCGACAGAACGCGACGTTCATTGAAACTCGGGTTACTCAGACTGGCGGTCCGGGATCAGCTTCCAGGGGCGGCCGGGCTTCCCCACGCCCCGGCCCCGGCTCGTGCCCGCCCCCTGGCTCGTGCCCGCCCCTGGCTCGTGCCCCCCTGGCTCGTGCCCGCCCCTGGCTCGTGGCCCGGCCCTGGCTCGTGGTGCTGCAGCGATGCCGGCACGCTGCCGTGGCCCGTGGTGGGATGCCCGCGGTCCGTTCTAAAGGCGTGGATGTCCCAGCCATGTCGTAGTAATAGGACGACGCGCTAGGGGCGGTTGTCTTGTGGTGATGCGGCTGGTACAGGAACGTCCTCCTGGTGCGGTAGTACGGGCTTGGTGTCCCAAACGCAGAAGGAGGACGTTCTGATGGGTAAGGGTAGCGGCATGACCCGGGGGGATGCGCGGCGGAATGCGCGGCGGGAGCGGCTGCGGGAGCTGCTGCCGCGCGATGGCGCGGTGATCGGGATCGACCTGGGGGATCAGAAGCAGGCGCTGGCGGCGGCCGATCATGATGTGCGGGTGCTGGCGCGCCGGACGGTGCGGGTGCCGGCGTTCCGGCTGGGTGAGGCGCTGGACTGGGCGGTGGCGCAGGCCCGGGTGAAGGGGTTCGCGCACGTGGCGGTGGCGTGCGAGCCGACGGGGGCGCGGTGGATGCAGGTGCAGCGGCTGTGCGCGGAGCGGGGGCTGCCGCTGGTGTGCGTCCAGCCGCTGGTGAGCCATATCGCGCGGGAGCAGCAGGATTACACGCCGCACAAGGCTGATGAGTCTGATTGCGTGCTGATCGCCCGGCTGGCGGCCGAGCTGCACTGTTATGTGCCGGAGGAGCTGGATGAGACCTGGGCGCACCTGCGGCACCTGGGGCGGCGGCGGGCGCAGCTGGTCACCGCGGCGACGGCGTCGGCGGCCCGGGTGCGGGATTTCTTGTCGGTGGCCTGGCCGGTGGTGCCGGGGGCGTGCGCGGAGCCGTTTAAGTCGGTGACCTGGCTGGCGGCGGTGCAGGTGACGGCGGGCCGGTGCGGCGGGCGGCCGGAGAAGCTGGCCGCGGCCGGGCTGGGCGAGTTCACCGCCGCGGTCCGCGCGGCGGTGGGCGGCTGGGGTGGCAAGCGGGTCAGCGGCCGGGTGGCCCGGGCGGTGTTCGCCGCGCTGGCCGATGCCGAGGGCGCGGTGATCTGGTCCCGCCGGGGCCTGTTCCGCCGCATCGCCGACGAGCTGGGCGACCTGGCCCGGATCCGGGCCCAGCTGCGGGCGGTGGAGGCGGACATGGCCGCGGTGCTGGGCGAGCTGGGCCTGTCCCGGCTGGGCGACATCCCCGGGCTGACCGCGGTGGGCGCGGCGGCGATCTTGGCCGAGACCGGCGACCCGCGCCGTTATGACAGCTCCTCCTCGCTGGTCAAGCATGCCGGGCTGTCCCCGGCCGGGAACGCCTCGGGCGCTTTTGAGGGCCAGGCGCGCATCTCCCGCCGCGGCCGGCCCGGGCTGCGGCTGGCGGCCTGGCGCGCGGTCTGGCCGATGCTGGTGCACAACCCGGTCCTGGCCGCCAAGTACGCCGCGCTGGCCGGAACCGCCGCGGCCGATGAGCCGGCCCGGCCCGCCGGCCCGCGGCGCGGCGCGGCGGCCGCGGCCCGCGCCCGGCGCGCGAAAGCCCGGGTGGCCTGCGCCGCCTCGCTGCTGCGCTGGATCTACTGCCTGGTCGTCCACGGCACCAGCTGGGACCCCGCCGTCGCCGCCGGCCTCGCCTGCCAGCCGGAGGCCGCCTGACCAGCGGCGGCGCCCCGCGCCGCTCACCGGCGCCCTAGACCATCCTCCCTGATGAGAGGGGGGACAGCGAGCCCGTCATGTCGTTGAGGACCACCTCGGCTGGAACCCTGGGCAGCTGTCCCCCGGGCCGCCGGGGCCTTCTCACCAGCCCGGTTGAACGCTGTCGGGGCAGGCCCGCCCGCACCCGCGGGCGGGCCGAGCCCGCTTGCACTACGTAGGGCGAGAAGACCCCGGCCACGGGCACCCGCACCGCCCCGGCACCAGCATCCCGCCAGGGCGGCACTCCGCCATGCCCGCACCCGGCAACCCCGCCGCCACCGGCCCCACCCTCAGCGATAATCCCAGCTCACAGACCCGCCACAGCATCACCGGAAACGCTTGACACACCGCCTCTTACGCTGGTTCCAGCTGCATGAATGGGACATTCACATCGTATGATCTGGTACGAGCGGTGTCAGAGTGACGGAAGCCCGGTCTCGCGCCTGCACGGCAGCCCGCAGCGGCCAGCCACCCAGACGACGCTGCGTCAAGCCGGGAGCAATCCGGCGCCCGGGACGTCCTCAATCCGGCGCCGGGACAGCCTCAGTCGGACTGGCGGGCCGGGATCAGCTTCCAGGGGCGGCCGGGCTTCAGGCCCCACGCCGCGGCGGCGAAGACCGTCAGCACGAAGAGCACGAACGCGATGACGTGCACGCTGGTGCAGTAGAGACAGATGCTTCCGATGATGAACAGTTCGGCATAGATCAGGTAGAGCACGAAGCCAATGCCGACCACCATCGACACTATCCGGGCCAGGTGGATCTCGCGCCTGGCCGACTGCCACGCCCACGGGCTCATGATGGCCACCGCGAACACGAAGAAGGCCAGCCCGAGCACCGCCACCGGGATGCCGAGCACGTAAGACTCCGGGCTCGTGGTTACCTTGGTGCAGTTCACCAGGCCCGATTCCGAGCACCCGGCCAGCGCGGACTCCGTGAAGTGGGCGATCGTCAGGTAGATCGACACGCCCAGCCCGGCCAGCGCCAGCACCAGAGTGGTGATCTGCAGCCAGGGCGCGGGACCGCGTTCCGCGACCTCGTCCCTGATCTCGACCGTCTGCGACCCGCGTGCGGCCGCGCCGCTCCGCGCCGCCCCGGTCCGGGCCCCGTCGCGTCCGTTGCGGTCCCTGGTCGCGGTGCCGCCGCTGCCGCTGCGGGCCGTGCTGCCGTTTTTAACCGTGGTGCCGCCTTTGGCCGCGTTCCTGGCCGTGCCAGTCTGGGTGCCCATCCGGGCGTTCCGCGCACGGCTTGACTTCGAAGCGGTCATCGCGAGGTTCGCCTCCGATATCACGGCTGGTGCGGCGCGGCCCGCGGATGCTCAGCGCGACCGGCACCTGACGCCAGATTGTACCCTGCGAGTCTCCGCTCGCATCCTCAGAGTCAGCTCAGGATTTCAGGCTGCTTTCCAGCGACTGGATGGTCGAGGTGCAGGCGCTGGCCGGCTGGTTGCCCGTCATCTTGCAGATCGCGGCCGTGATGTAGTTGGCCGTCCCGACGATCGCCTTGGCCACGTTACTGTCGGGGTTGTTCTTCACCTCGGACGCGATCTTGCTCCAGGAGAGCCCGGCGAGCACCTGCGGGCTGTAGCTGGCCCCTGCGATGATGTACTTGCCGCCGAAGTAGATGAACGGGATCGCGCCTTCGCTGCCCGATGGGACGTACGGCGGGACGTCGTACTTGGTCAGCAGCGCCTGCTGCGCCTTCGTCGGCGTCTCGAGGGTGGTGTAGCCGCCGGTCGACTTGTCCGGGATATTGGTCTGCATCTCGACCGGGGTGAACGTCAGGTACTTGCTGGTGTAGGAGGAGCCGTGGAACGTGAAGGTCGGCGTGTTCGGGTAAGGCTCGGACTGGCCGGCGCCGTTCACGGACGCGGAGTGCACGGTGCTGAGCCCGGAGAACGTGCCGAACCTGCTCAGCGCCTGGATCATCGCCCACCGCTCGGCCGCGCAGTAGGGACAGTACTCGGCGCCCATGTACAGCATCTCAGGCTTGCCGTTGGCGGTCAGCGGCGTCCCGTTGGTGACCGCCGTGGGCGTCGCGCTGACCTGGCCGCCGCCGTTCCCGATCTTGTCGGTCGTGCTGACCGGCACGCTCGTGAGGTCGGACACCACGCTGGCCAGGGCCGCGCCGGCCGGGCCGTTCGAGGCGGTGCTCGCAGTCGGCTTGCTGTTGCTGTTCGCCTTGACCACGATGAAGGCCACTACGATCGCCACCACGGCGATGATGCTGCCCGATGCGATCAGGATCCGCCGCCGCTGCTCGGCGCGGCGCTCGGCCGCGCGCTGGGCGGCGATCCGCTCCCGACGGCTACTGTCGGCCTTCGTCCTGCTTGCCTTGCCCATGCTCGCCTTGTCCAACCCTTGCGTAGCCAGCTGGCGGTCTGGCCGCACGCCCGCTGATTCCAACCTGCGCCGAGCGCGCAGGAGTAGTCCTTTATCCCGGGTACCGGGGTCTATCGTAAGCGCTCTGCCCTACCAGCGCGCCCATGCTCGACGACTCTGCAGCGAACCCTGACGCGTCCTCCAGGGTAGGTCCGGGCGGCTGGCCCGCTCGTTTCCTCGGCGCCGGCCCGATTGGCCGCCCTATTTGCCCGAGGTCGAGCGGAAATAGCGAATAGTGAAGTATTGGCCAAGATAACCTGACGATTCAATAAAGGCGCCTAAAGGATCATCGAAGCCCGATACGGCTAGAGGGTAGCCGTCCGCTCGGGCGGCGCCGAGGGCCGGCCCTCACGGCAGGTAGTGAGGGGGGTGCCGTGAGGGCCGGCGGCTCCGGGTCGCGCGGTTGCCCGGAGGCTTCGGCCGACGGTGCCGGGCCTAGGCCGACGGCGTCGGCGGGTTGAGTGTCACCGCGCCGCCGGACCGGTTGTCCGGCCGACGTGATGGCGGTGGAGTCCATCTAGTCTCAGAAATCCCGGCAGCATGGGCAGTAACAACACCCCCCGGCCGTTGGCCGCCATTTTCCAGCCTCCCCGCCCTCGTGCGCATCGGGACGCGCTCTACCTGCGGAGGAGTGGGCATCAGACCAGACCGCAGGTGGCCTCGTGACGCGCGACCAACTATGAAAGGGTCGTCTCTATACGATCTGGATTTTGTCTGGATGACTAGGGCAAATCACTGTAGCCTTGATAGGAAGCTCCGGCCCTGGAGGGGGGGCGGGCCTTCGGGTCTGAAGGGTTATCTGGCGAGCGAAAGGTCAGCGAAGCCGTGGCGTTGCGCGTCGGCGTGCTTGGTCCTGTAATGGCCTGGCATGGCGACCAGGAACTACCGGTAGGACAGCCTAGGCAGCAAGCTGTACTCGGCATTCTAGCGATGCGGGCGAACCGCGTGATATCGCGGGGCGAGCTCGTCGATGCCGTCTGGGGCCAGGATCCCCCGGCCAGCGCCGAGGGAGGCATCTATACCTACGTGGCCGGCCTGCGCCGGGTCATCGAGCCCAACCGGTCGCTGCGCGGCCCGGGCCGGGTGCTGGTCTCATCCGGGGCCGGTTACGTGCTCCACCTGGTGCCGGGCCAGCCGGACGCGGTTGCCTTCGAGCAGGACCTGGGCCGGGCTCGCCAGCTGCGCAAGGCCGGCGACGCGGCCGGTGCCGTGGTCGCGCTCGATTCCGCGCTCTCGCTCTGGCGCGGCATCGCGTTCGCCGGGGTACCCGGGCCGTTCGCGGAGACCGAGCGGGTCAGGCTCGGCGAGCTGCGTTCCGCGGCGGCCGAAGAGCGCGCCGACGTGCTGTTGTCGCTCGGCCGGCACGAAGAGGTCGTGCCCGACCTGACCGCGATGGTGGCGGATCACCCGCTGCGCGAGCGGATGCGCGGGCTGCTGATGGTCGCCTTGTACCGCTGCGGGCGGCCCGCCGAGGCTCTGCGCGTGTTCGCCCAGGGCCGCAGGGTCCTCGCCGAGGAGCTGGGCATCGATCCCGGCGGCGACTTGTCCCGCATCCACCAGCAGGTGCTGACCGCCGATCCGGCCCTGGCCGTCCCGGAGGACCGGGCCGTGGTAACGCCGGGCGCTGACACCGCCGGGACCGGGCTCGCGCCCGACGGCGGGCAGCGACGGCCCAGGCCCGATGACAGGCGCACGCCGGTGCCAGCCCAGCTGCCGCTCGACGCGCCGGGCTTTTCCGGCCGGCGCGAAGAGCTCAGCATCCTGCGGGCGATGCTGCCCGCGAAGTCCGCCGCGCCAGAGGCCGGCCAGCCCGAGACCGGCCAGCCCGAGACCGGCCAGCCAGACTCGGCCCAGGCAGATCTGGCCCAGCCAGACCCCGGCCAGCCAGACTCCGGCCAGACGGTCCCGATCGTGGTCCTCTCGGGCGCCGCAGGGACCGGCAAGACGGCACTCGCCATCCGGTTCGGCCATCAGGTCGCCAAGCGGTTCCCCGGCGGCCAGCTGTACGTCAACCTGCGCGGCCTGGATCCGTCTTTGCCACCGATGGAGCCGTCCGAGGTGCTGCGCTTCTTCCTCGACGCGCTCGGCGTCCCGCCGCACCGTATTCCGCCTGGCATCGAGGGCAGGTCCGCGCTGTTCCGCAGCCTGCTCGACCACCGGCGGATGCTGATCGTCCTGGACAACGCGCGCAACGTGGCGCAGGTCCGGCCCTTGCTGCCCGGCGCGCCGGGCTCACTGGTGGTGGTGACCAGCCGCAATGAGCTGACCGGGCTGGTGGCGGCCGAGGGCGCGGTGCCGCTGACCCTCGACGTGCTCAGCGAGGCCGAGGCGTACGAGATGCTCGCCCGGCGGCTTGGCCCGGACCGGGTTGCGGCCGAACCCGCGGCAGCGGACGAGATCATCGCCGCGTGCGCTCGCCTCCCGCTGGCCCTGGGCATCGCGGTCGGCCGGGCCGCCGTGCGGCCGAAGCGTCCGCTGACCGAGCTGGCCGCCGAGCTGCACGACGCCCGGAGCAGGCTGGACGCGCTCGAGGCCGGCGACGCGGTCACCAGCATGCGAGCCGTGCTCTCCTGGTCTTATGACCAGCTCTCCGAGTCCGCCGCGCGGATGTTCCGCCTGCTCGGCGTGCACCCGGGCCCGGACATCTCGTTGGCCGCAGCGGCCAGCCTGGCCGGGATGCCGCGGGCCGGCGCGGGCGCCGCGCTGCGCGAGCTGACCACGGCCCACATGGTCGCCGAGTACCTGCCCGCTCGGTTCACGTTCCACGGCCTGCTCCGCGCGTACGCAGCCGACCAGGCCGAACGGCACGACCCGGAGGCCGAACGCCGGGCGGCGGTGCACCGGGTGCTCGACCATTACCTGCACACGGCGATGGCGGCCTCCAGCCGGTTCAGCCCGTTCCGGGCCCGGCTGCAGCTGGCGGACCCGCAGCCGGGCGTGCTGCCCGCCGACATGACGGACAAGGAACAAGCGATGGCCTGGTTCGACGCCGAGGTCGCCGTGCTGCTCGCGCTGATCGCCTACGCCGAAGCCAACGATTTCGACAGCCATGCCTGGCAGATCCCGTGGACGCTCGGCCCGTTCTTCAACCGGCGCGGCCGGTGGCAGGACTACATCGCGACCCAGCAGACCGCGCTGGCGGCGGCCAGCCGCCTCGGCGACACGCTCGCTCTGGCCCACGCGCACCACCTGCTCGGTCACGTCCAGGCGCAGACGGATGCATATGAGGAGGCCGACCCGAACTTCCGGCGCGCGCTCGATGAGTTCCGCGAGCTCGGCGACCGCGCCAACGAGGCCGTGGTGCTCAACGGCCTGGCCAGCATGCTGGAGAAACAGGAACGCTACGACGAGGCGCTGGCCGTCGCGCTAGACGCGCTGCGGATGCTCAAGGCCGTCGGGCACTGGTGGACGCAGGCCACCCTGGAGAACGGGGTCGGCTGGCTGTACGCCCACCTGGGCCAGTACGACCGGGCGCTGACCCACTGCCAGCGGGCGCTGAGCCTGCACCGCGATTCCGGCCACCGCGGCGGCACCGCCGACACCCTGGACAGCATCGGCTACGTCTACCTGCACCTGGGCGATATCGCCCAGGCCAAGGCGCATTACGTCAAGGCCATCGAGGCCTACCGCGTGATCGGCTCGCCGTTCGGCGAGGGCAACTCGCTGAGCGGGCTCGGCGACGCCATGCTGGCCGAGGGCGACCGGGCGGGCGCCCGCGCGGCCTGGCGCGAGTCCATCGCCATCCTGGACCGGCTCCCGCATCCGCTGGCCGACGACGTCCGGGCCAAGCTCGGCGACCTCGGCCCGGGGGAACCCGAGCGTCTGACCGAGGCAGCCGCCGCGGCACGTTAGGTATAAAGGAAAGAGGCGGGGGTTACGGGGATGAGCCATGTCGCCTTCGGGACCTCGGCAAGTCGTGCGAAAGGTACGGACTCTGTGACAACGAGAGCGCTGCTGCTCGAGAACATCCACCCCGACGCGTCGGCTCGGCTGGCCAAGGAGGGCTATCAGGTCGACACGCTGCCGCGCGCGCCCGGCGAGGACGAGCTCATCGAGGCCGTCGGCGACGTGAACCTGCTCGGCATCCGGTCGGGGACGCAGATCACCGAGCGCGTGCTGGCGGCGGCGCCCAGCCTCGTCGCGGTCGGCGCCTTCTGCATCGGCGTCAACCAGATCGACGTGCCCGCCGCGAGCCGACGCGGCGTCGCGGTGTTCAACGCCCCGTTCTCCAACACCCGCAGCGTGGTGGAGCTCGCGCTGGCCGAGATCATCGCCATGGCCCGGCGGCTGCCGGAGAAGAATGCCCAGATGCACGCGGGCCACTGGGACAAGTCGGCGGCGGGCAGCCACGAGGTGCGCGGGCGCAAGCTCGGCATCGTCGGCTACGGCAACATCGGCACCCAGCTGTCGGTGCTGGCGGAGAACCTCGGCATGTCCGTGTACTTCTACGACGTCGCCGACAAGCTCGCGCTCGGCAACGCGCGGCGCTGCTCGACCCTGACCGAGCTGCTCGAGTCGGTGGAGACCGTCACCCTGCATGTGGACGGCCGGGACGGCAACCGCGGGTTCTTCGGCGCGGCCGAGTTTGCCGCGATGCGGCCCAGGTCGCTGTTCCTGAACCTGTCCCGCGGCTTCGTGGTGGACCACGCGGCCCTGCGCCGCAATATCGAGTCCGGGCACATCGCCGGCGCGGCCGTTGACGTGTTCCCGGACGAGCCGAAGGGCAAGGGCGACGAGTTCGTCTCCGAGCTGCGCGGGCTGCCGAACGTCATCCTCACCCCGCACATCGGCGGCTCGACCGAGGAGGCCCAGCAGGACATCGGCGAGTTCGTCGCGGGAAAGCTGGCCGACTACATGGCCACCGGCGCCACCTCGCTCAGCGTGAACCTGCCGGGGGTCGCGTTGCCCGTGGCGGCCCGTACCCATCGCCTCGTGCACCTGCACCAGAACGTGCCCGGCGTGCTCGCCTCGATCAACCGGGTGCTGGCCGAGCACGGCGTCAACGTCGAGGGCCAGCTGCTGGGGACCAGGGAAGAGTACGGCTATGTGCTGACCGACATCGGCTCGGAGTACAGCCAGGACGTGCTCGCCGAGCTGAGCGCGATGCCGGTGACCATCCGCCTCCGCACCCTGCGCTCACGCTGAGGCCGTGACAACAGCCGCTACAAGGGCGTCACGTACGCGCCGGAGATGCCGCCGTCGACGAGGAACGTCGAGGCGGTGATGAACGAGGCGTCGTCGCTGGCCAGGAACGCCACCGCGGCGGCGATCTCCTCCGGCTCGGCGAACCGGCCCATCGGCACGTGCACCAGGCGGCGCTGCGCCCGTTCCGGGTCGGCCGCGAACAGTTCCTGCAGCAGCGGCGTGTTCACCGGCCCCGGGCACAGCGCGTTGACCCGGATGCCCTCCCGCGCGAACTGCACGCCGAGCTCGCGGGACAACGCGAGCACGCCGCCCTTGGACGCGGTGTAGGAGATCTGCGAGGTGGCCGAGCCCATCACCGCGACGAACGAGGCCGTGTTCACGATCGCGCCGCGACGCTGCGCCCGCATGTAGCCGATCGCTTCCTTGCAGCACAGGTACACCGAGGTCAGGTTGACCTCCTGGACGCGACGCCAGGCTTCGAGGGACGTATCAAGGATCGAGTCGTCGTCGGGCGGGGAGATGCCGGCGTTGTTGAACGCCACGTCGACCGAGCCGTAGGTGTCATTCGCCGCCCGGAAGGCCGCAGCCACGTCGGCCTCGGACGTCACGTCGGCGTGCACGTACAGCCCGCCGGTCTCCGCCGCGGCCTTCTTACCGGCTGCGTCGTCGATATCGACCGCCACCACGTGCGCGCCGTCGGCCGCGAACCGCCGCGCGGCGGCCAGCCCGATCCCGCTGCCCGCGCCCGTGATGACGACCGTCCGTCCTTCGAATCGCACGAGCCCTACCCTTCCGTCGAGATAAACACGTTCTTGGTCTCGGTGAACGCGTCCGGGGCGTCCGGGCCGAGCTCGCGGCCGAGGCCGGACTGCTTGAAGCCGCCGAACGGGGTCCAGTACCGCACCGAGGAGTGCGAGTTCACCGACAGGTTCCCGGTCTCCACCGCCCGGGCCACCCGGATCGCGCGGCCCACGTCGCGGGTCCAGATCGAGCCGGACAGGCCGTAGGGCGTGTCGTTGGCGATGGCCACAGCCTCCGCCTCGTCGGCGAACGGGGTCACGGTCACCACCGGGCCGAACACCTCCTCGGTATACGCCGGGTCGTCCGGGCGCACCGGCGCGAGCACCGTCGGCGGATACCAGAACCCGGGCCCGGACGGCGCGTGGCCGCGGAACGCCACCGGGGCCCCGTCCGGTACATACGAGGCCACATGCGAACGGTGCGCCGCCGAGATCAGCGGTCCCATCTCGGTCGCCGCCGAGGCGGGATCGCCGACCACCACGCCGCGAACCGCGCGCTCGAACAGCTCCATGAACCTGTCCAGTACCGAGCGCTGGACCAGGATCCTGGACCGGGCACAGCAGTCCTGCCCGGCGTTGTCGAACACCGCGTACGGTGCGGTCGCCGCGGCCTTCTCCAGGTCGGCGTCGGCGAAGACGATGTTCGCGCTCTTGCCGCCGAGCTCCAGGGTGAGCCGCTTGACCTGGCGCGCGCAGTCGGCCATGATCCGCTGGCCCACCTCGGTGGACCCGGTGAAGACGATCTTCCGCACGGCGGGATGGTCGACCAGGCGCTGGCCCACCACGCTGCCCTTGCCCGGCAGCACCGTGAACACCCCGGGGGGCAGGCCGGCTTCCAGCGCCAGCTCGCCGATCCGCATCGCGGTCAGCGGGGTCGCCTCGGCCGGCTTGGCCACCACGGTGCACCCGGCGGCCAGCGCGGGTGCCATGCCCCAGGACAGGATCGGCATCGGGAAGTTCCACGGCACGATCAGGCCGACCACGCCGACCGGCTCGTGGAAGGTGACATTGAGCCCGCCGGGCACCGGGATCTGCTTGCCGCTCAGCCGTTCCGGCGCCGCCGAGTAGTACAGCAGCACGTCGCGGACCTGACCGGCCTCCCACCGGGCCGCCCCGATGGGATGGCCCGAGCCGTTCACTTCGAGCCCGGCCAGCTCCTCGGACGCGGCGTCCACGGCCGCCGCGAACGCGCGCAGCATCCGGGCGCGGTCCCCGGGCGCGACCGCGCGCCACCCGGCCAGCGCGGCCGACGCGCGGGCAATGGCCTGGTCCGCCTCCTCCGCAGAGGCCTGGGTCAGCGTGGTGACCGGCTCCTCGGTCGCGGGGTTGAGCACGGTAAACGTGGACATGCGTCAGGCACCCCCGATCACATTGCCTTTCTGGCTAGCGCTCATAGTCGTTCGAAGCCGCGCCGCAGCTCCCAGTCGGTCACCGCGGCCTCGTACGCGGCCAGCTCGACCCGGGCGTAGTTGGCGTAGTGCTCCGTCACCTCGGTGCCGAACGCGTCCGCGGCCAGCTCACTCTTCTCCCACAGCTCCAGCGCGTGGTGCAGGGTGTGCGGGACGTGCACGGCATCGTCGGCGTAGGCGTTGCCGGTCATCGGCGGCTCGAGCGGCAGCTCGTTGTCGATGCCGTGCAGGCCGGCCGCGATCATCGCGGCCACCGCCAGGTACGGGTTCACGTCGCCGCCGGGCACCCGGTTCTCCACCCGTAGCGAGGGTCCGTGACCCACCAGCCGCAGCGCGCAGGTGCGGTTGTCCGGTCCCCAGCGGATCGCGGTGGGAGCGAAGCTGCCCGGCACGTAGCGCTTGTAGGAGTTGATGTTCGGCGCGTAGCACAGCGCCAGCTCGCGCATGGCGGCGAGCTGGCCGGCCAGGAAATGCTCACCCAGCTTCGACAGGCCGTGCGCGCCATCCCCGGCCATCACCGGCGTCCCGTCCGAGGCCGAACGCAACGACAGGTGGATGTGGCAGGAGTTGCCCTCGCGGGCGTTCGGCTTGGCCATGAACGTGATGCTGTTCCCGTCCTGGGCCGCGATCTCCTTCGCCCCGGTCTTGTAGATCGAGTGGTTGTCGCAGGTGGTCACCGCGTCCGCGTAGCGGAACGCGATCTCGTGCTGGCCGAGGTTGCACTCGCCTTTGGCCGACTCCACGTACAGCCCGGCGCCGGTCATCTCGTTGCGGATCCTGCGCAGCAGCGGCTCGATCCGCGACGTGCCCAGGATCGAGTAGTCCACGTTGTACTGGTTGGCCGGGGTCAGGTCCTGGTAGTCGCACGCCGCGGCCTGCTCGTAGGAGTCCTGGTAGACGATGAACTCCAGCTCGGTGCCGGCCAGCGCGACCCAGCCTCGCGCCGCCAGCCGCTCGATCTGGGCGGCCAGGATCTGCCGCGGCGAGGCCAGCACCGGCGCGCCGTCCAGCCAGGTCAGGTCGGCGATCACCAGAGCCGAGCCCTCGTGCCACGGGATCTGGCGCAAGGTGCCCATATCCGGCGCCATGACGAAATCGCCGTAGCCGCGCTCCCAGGACGACATGGCGTACCCGTCCACCGTGTTCATGTCCACGTCCACGGCGAGCAGGTAGTTGCAGCCCTCGGAGAAGCGCTCGGCCACCTCGTCCAGGAAGAACTCCGACGACAGCCGCTTGCCCTGCAGGCGGCCCTGCATGTCGGTGAAGGCGAGCACGACGGTGTCGATCTCGCCCGCACCCACCGCGGACCGCAGCTCCTCCAGGGTCAGCAGGCCGCGCCGCCTGCCCGTCTCGGATGGCATCAGGCGGAAAGCTCCTGTTCGATCGCGGCCAGTTCCTCAGCCGAACCCTGCACCTTCGGGCCCTTGAACCAGTGCCTCGCCGAGACCAGCCAGTAGATGCCGGCGAAGCCGATCACCGCGAGCACGGCCACGACGGTGTAGTTGAAGTTGGTCCAGGTGATCGGGCTTGCGGCGGGGAGCATGAACAGGATCGTGATGAAGACCACCCAGACGACCGCGATGGTGCCGATCAGGTAGCTCCACCGGCCCAGGTGCCACGGTCCGCGCTTGAAGTCCTCGCCCCGGCGCAGCCGCAGGTAGGTCGGCGTGACGTACGCGATGTACAGGCCGATGGTCGCGATCGAGGTGACCGCCGCGTAGGCCGCGCCGTTCCACAGGTACGGCAGGGCCAGGATGAACGCGCCGGCCGCGGCCAGCCAGATCGCGTTGGTCGGCGTCCTGGTCCGCTTGTTCACCTGATGCCAGATGTTCGAGCCCGGCAGCGCCCCGTCCCGGGAGAACGCGTAGATCATCCGCGAGTTCGCGGTGACCGAGGACATCCCGCAGAACAGCTGAGCCCCGATGGCGATCAGCAGCAGCAGCTTGGCCCCGGTGTCGCCGATCGCGGTGGCCCAGATCTGGGCCGGCGGCACCAGCGCGCCCGTGTAGTCCGCGTAGTGCGCCGGCTGGATCGCGAACGTGACGCCGATCAGCAGCACCCAGCCCGCGATCACCGAGACCACGATCGACATCACGATGCCGCGCGGGCCGCTGCGGTCGGCGCCGTGCGTCTCCTCGGTCATGTGCGCCGACGCGTCGAACCCGGTGAGCGTGTACTGGGCCAGCAGCAGGCCGAGCAGCAGCACGTAGAACGTGCTGCTCCAGCCGGTGTTGTTCACGATGTGACTGAACACGTAGCTCCCCGAGGCGTGCTTGGAGGGCACGAAGGCGAGCACGGCCACGATGAGCAGCACGCCAATGATGTGCCACCACACGCTCACGTCGTTGAGCAGCGCGACCAGCCTGATGCCGAACTGGTTCATCAGCCCGTGCACGAACAGCACGACGGCCAGGATCAGGACCGTGACCCAGTGCGCGGTGCTGACTCCCCACATCAGGTTCAGGAACGCGTTGATGAAGAACGCGCAGCCGAAGTCGATGCCCGCGGTCACCGCGACCTGGCCGAGGAAGTTGAACCAGCCGGTGAACCAGGACCAGGCCGGCCCGTTCGTGCGGGCCAGCTTGGCCGCCCAGTAGTACAGGCCGCCGGCGGTGGGGAAGCTGGAGCAGACCTCGGCCATGGCCAGCCCGACCATCAGCGTGAACAGGCCGACGATGGGCCAGCCCCAGACGATGATCGCGGGGCCGCCGGTGTTCATGCCGTACCCGTACAGGGTCAGGCAGCCGGACAGGATCGAGATGATCGTGAACGACACGGCGAAGTTCGAGAACCCGGACATGCGCCGCATGAGCTCTTGCGCGTAGCCGAGTTCGTGCAGGCGTTGCTCGTCCTCGCCCGCCGTCGTCGCGGCGGCTATGTCGTCGGCCATGGGATCTCCCTCAGGCGAACAAGCACATATGGATGGAATCGATCCATTGAATGAACGTATTCACCCACCGTGCCGGGGAGCGTGTCAAGAGCTGCGCAAGGGCGTTACCCGCCCGCTATGCGGGCGTTACGCCGATTCGCCCAGGAAGCCGCGGAGCAGGGCCGCGGTCCCGGCCACGTGCTCTTCCATCGCGCGCCTGGCCCGGTCGGGATCGCCGGCCAGGATGGCCCGGACGATGCTGGCGTGCTGGACGTTCGCGTGCTCCAGGTTGCGGCCCAGCATGGGGATGGCGTTGAGCAGGTCGACCAGCTGCACCCGGGCCTCGACCACGCTCGCGGTCAGCATCGGCGAGCCCGCCGCGTCGGCGATGGCCAGGTGCAGCCGGGTGTCGGCCGGCCGGTAGCCGGAAGGGCCGCACACATACATCGCCGCCAGGCATTCGGCCAGGCTCTCCCGCTGCTGCATGGTCAGGCTGGCCCGGGCCGCCATCTCGGCCGCGCCGGTCTCCACCACCCGGCGGAACGTCAGCGCGTCATCGAGCTGGGCACCCATGTCCCGCGCGGTCCGGGTGAGCTCGTCGTGCACCATCGGCTCGGGCTGGCGCAGGACGAAGGTGCCGCCGAACCGGCCGCGCTTGGTCTCGACGTACCCGGCGGCGGCGAGCTCGCGCAGCGCTTCCCGCAACGTGATACGGCTGATGCCGAGCCTGCGGGTGAGTTCTCGTTCCGGCGGGAGCCGGTCGCCAGGCGCGTACACGCCCAGCTTGACGCCTTCGAGCAGTCGCTCGACGGTTTCCTCGAAGGCGTTGCCCGTCCGCACCGCGCGGAATACCGCCGCGGTGATGGCGGGTGACCCTCCCGGCACGGTTCGTATCTCCTGATAACCAGATGCTGCCACTGCGAGGCAACGTGTAACGCAAAGACTAGATCATAGGCGCAAGTACCGTGCCCTCGGCGGCCTGCTTCGCTGCGGCGTCGTAGTCACCGCGGGCCCCGTCCGCCCGCTCGTAGGCGGCCCGGGCGAGCGCGGTGAACAGGCGCGGATCGGTGCCCTGCTCGGGGTGCCACTGCACGCCGAGCACGAAGCCGGAGAACCCGTCGAGTTCGGATGGTCCGGCCTCCACCGCCTCGATGGTGCCGTCCTCCTCCCAGGCCACCGCCTTGAGCCCGTCGCCGAGCAGGTCGACGGCCTGGTGGTGGTGCGTGGGCACCTCGATGTAGCCGTCCTCGGGCAGGATCGTGGCCAGCGTGCTGTCCGGGCTGATCCGCACCTGGTGCAGGCCGAACCCGTTCGGCGGCCCGTCGTGCCGTCCGTGCCCGACCAGGTTGGGCAGGTGCTGATGCAGCGTGCCGCCCCGGCAGACGTTGAGTACCTGCATGCCGCGGCAGATGGCGAGCAGCGGCACGCCGAGTCGCAGCGCGTTGCTGGTGACGGCCAGGTCCCACGCGTCCCGCAACGTCGCCGGGGCCTGCGTGCGCGGGTGCCGGGCCGCGCCGTACCTGACCGGGTCGATGTCAGGTCCGCCCGTGACCACCAGGCCGTCCAGGCTCGCGACGGTGGCGCTGGCCTCCTCGTCGTCGCCGCCCGGTGGCAGCAAGACCGCCCGGCCGCCGCTGCGCCGCACCGCGTCGACGTACACGTAGGGAAGCATCGCCGCCCGGGCCGACCAGCCTCGCCAGGACGCATGATCCTCGTAAGTGGTAATGCCAATAACCGGCGTCATAGTTCCCCTTTGAACTGATGCTCCATACCGCCGCTACCCCGAGAACTCAGGCAACTCACGATCCTTCCGAACGGGCCATGGTTTCTGCTCACCTGCCGTGTTGCCGCTCACCCACCGTGCTCGCGGATCGAGTCGCTGCAGGATAACTGGCGGCGGTGTTGCGGATCAGGTTAGCAGTGTTCCGTCTGGTGTTTCGGGAACGAAACTTATGTGACTACCTGTGCTTGCGGGATAATCCAGTGTAGATCCATGATCGACGGTTCGCCTGGCGAACGGAGAAATTGGTGACTCACAGTTAGTCTGGACCGCCTGGCGGCGGTCCGGCCCACCTTGGACCGGGCGTTCCTAGACGGTAAGAAGATCGCGCGTGCGCGCCGGGTGGGCGGGCCAGCAGGGGAAGTGGTGCTGGACCGGATCGGCGACGAGCCGCTCCATGGCCATGCGGGTGGCCACGTTGTCGGGGGTGTAGACGACCAGCCGGGTCCCGGGCACGGTCTGCACCGCGAAGCTGGTGGAGGTCATCTCCAGCCGCGGGTAGAGCGGATGCCGGAACACCTTGGCGTAGTACGCCGGCTGGGCCACGTCCTGGGTGGCCCAGATGGCCTCGAATTCGGGGCTGGCCGCTTCCATCCGCCGGATGAAGCTGGTCCAGGCCGGGTCGCCCACGTGATGGCCGTAGGCCGCACGAAGCTGGGCCACCATCGCCGTCCGCTGATCGCCCCGGTTCTCGACCGCGCTGCAGCACCCGGGCCTGCTGAAGATGTACAGCAGCGCGTTCCGCTGGCCGGAGGGCGCCTGGGCGATGGAGGGGAACAGCACCTCGTAGGCGGTGTTCCAGGCCAGGATGTCGAACCGCTCGGTCACCACGCTGGCCGGCATCGGGCTCAGCCCGTCCAGGACGACCTGAATCTGCGGGCCGAGCACCAGGCCGCGCTCGTCGGGGTGCGCCGTGTCCGGCACCTCGGCCAGCCGGAGCAGGTGCTGGCGCTCGATCGCGTCCAGCCGCAGCGTCCTGGCCACCGCCTCGAGCACCTGGACACTGGCCCGGATCGGGCGGCCCTGCTCCAGCCAGGTATACCAGGTCACGCCGACCCCGGACAGCTGCGCGACCTCCTCGCGGCGCAGGCCGGCCGTCCGGCGCCGGTGCCCGCTGGGCAGCCCGGCGTCCTCCGGCGTGATCCGCTCACGCCGGCTGCGCAGGAAGGCCGCCAGCTCATGCCGCCTGAACGCCGTGTCACCCATAATCCCATCCTGCCCGCTCGCGCGGTGGCCTGCCAGGTGGTGTCAGTACCAGGATAAGCAGTGTCTTGGTACCTGGATAACGCAGGCATCAGGCTTGAGTCATGACCAACATCCTGACCCGAGATGCCCACGCCGGCCTGCTGGCCGGCCGTGACCGCCCGGTGCGTCCCGGTCTCGTCCTGGCCGTAATCCTCATCGGCCAGTTCATGGCCGTGCTCGACGCGTCCATCGTCAACGTCGCCGCGCCGTCGATCCACGCCAGCCTGCGCGCCTCCGGTGCCGGCCTGCAACTGGTCGTGGCCGGATACACCATTACCTACGCGGTCCTGCTGGTGACCGGCGCCCGGCTGGGTGACATCCTCGGTCACCGGCGCGTGTTCATGGGCGGCCTCGTGCTGTTCACGCTGGCCTCACTCGGCTGCGGGCTGGCCGGAACGGCTGGCCTGCTGATCGCGCTGCGGTTCGCCCAGGGAGCGGGCGCCGCGGTAATGATTCCGCAGGTGCTCAGCCTGATCCAGCGCACCCACGCGGGCCCGGCCCGGGCCCGCGCGATGAGCAGGTACTCCGCGGTGCTGGCCGGCGGCGCGGTCGTCGGGCAGCTGGCCGGCGGCCTGCTGATCAGCGTGAACCTGCTGGGCTCGAGCTGGCGGCCGGTGTTCCTGGTGAACGTGCCCATCGGCGTCGCGCTGCTGGCCGTCGGCGCCCGGGCGCTGCCGCACGGTAAGGGCGAGCCCGGCCGCACCCTCGACCTGTCCGGCCTGGCCCTGCTCACCCCGGCCGTGCTCGCGTTCGTCCTCCCGCTGGTGCTCGGCCAGCCCGACCACTGGCCGCTCTGGGGCTGGGTCCTGATGGCCGCGAGCGTGCCCCTGGTCGCCGCGTTCGCCGCGGCCGAGCGCCACGTTGCCAAATCGGGAGGCACGCCGCTGATCCCGGGCCGGGTGCTACGGGTGCCGGGCGTACCGGTCGCGATCGCCGCCCTGTTCACGGTGATGACCATCTTCAGCGGGTTCTTCTTCACCCTCGCGCTGCACCTGCAGGATGGCCTGGGCTTCTCGCCCCTGCGTGCGGGCCTGGCCTTCGCCCCGGCCGCGGTGACCTTCGCTCTCGTGAGCCTGAACTGGCGGCGGCTCCCGCCGCGGTGGCACGGCGCCTTGATCGTCAGCGGCTTCGCCCTGTTCGCGGCCGGCATGGCCGGCCTGGCCTGGGTGCTGCACTCCGGCCGGACCGGGGGAGCGGGGCTCTATCTGCTCGGCGGCCTCACTGGCGCCGGGATGGCGGCGGCGTTCAGCCCGCTGATGACCCGCGTACTCCTGCGCGTTCCGGTCGAGCTGGCCGCGGACGCGACCGGGGTCGTGGTCACGGTGAACCAGCTCGGCCTGCTCGTCGGCGTGGCCACGTTCGGCACCCTGTACCTGAACCTGGCCGGGCGCCTACCGGGGGCACTGCCCGCCCGCGCCACATCCGGCGCGTTCGGCGCCGTGTCCGCGCACGCCGAGGCGGTCACCTTCCTAGCCCTAGCCGCCCTGGCCGTCGCCGGCGTGGCCCTGGCCATCACCCACGTCACCAATCGCCACGCTTCCCCCTAGCATCTCCTCCGCTCACTGCCGGCCCGTCCGCCTCGTCCGCTCACTGCCGGCCCGCCCGTCTCCTCCGCTCATCGCGGACAGGTCCGTCTCCTCCGCTCACCGCCGGCCTCGTCTCCTCCGCTCATTGTCGACACGTCCCCCGCGGATTCCGCGGGGGACGTGTCGCGGTCATTGCGGGTCCCCGGCTCTGGTTCTCGCTCTGATCGTGCCGTGCGCCTGGAACGCCGCGGCCCCTGGTTCTCGTGCGTTCACGGGATATTCCCGTGACTGGTGGTCCTGGCCCGCCGCTCGGTCCGGCTCCGCGGATACGGCGTGAATGTCCCATTCATGCAGTTCTAGCTGCATGAATGGGACATTCACATCGTATGAATTGGTACCGGCGGTGCCAGAGTGACGAAGGTTCGCTCTCGCGTCCGCGCCGCGGGGATGTCCAGGTTTGCTCGGGTACATTCGGGCCTGCGGAGAGGAGGGACGATGGCCATCGTGGTGCTGGTGCTCTGGCTGTTCACCGCGGGGGCCGGTTTCTACCTGCTGGTGACCAGCAATCTCGGCCGCGCGCGCCCCGTGCCGAACGCGCCCGCGCCGAACGCGCCCGTGCCCGAACGCGCCCGTGCCGAACGCGCCCGCGCCCAACGTGCCCGTGCCCAACGCGCCTCCCGCTGCGGCCCTCGTCGAGCCTGCTGCCGCCTCGGTCGCCACGACGGCCGCGCCCGCCACGCCAGCCGCCCAGGCCTCCTCCACAGCGCCGGCCTCGAAGCGCGAGATGCGGCGGGCGGCGCGGGACCGGTTCGATCCGCCCTCGCTGACCGCGGCCAAGAGCGCGCCGGTGGTGCCGGGGTTGCGTTCGCTGCTGGAGTTCGCGCACCCGGCGTCCGCGATCGTGGGCCTCGGATTCTGGCTGGCGTTCACGCTCGTCCACAACCGGGTCCTGGGCTGGATCGGGTTCGGGCTGGTAACGGCCACGGTCTGCCTGGGCCTGACCTGGTTCACGGCCAGCACCCGCGCGGCCGGGAGGCAAGGTTCAGCCGACGGCGAGCCGGCGCCGTCGTTCAGCACCCGCATGGTGATCCTGCACGGGAGCGCGGCCGCGGTGACGTTCGTGCTGGCCGCCCTGACCGCCCTCGTCCTGGGCCAGTAGGAGCCGGAGTCCCCTGGAACAGCAGAAAGTGGCCAGTGCACCCGGCCGCCTGCACGGATGGAGAGGGAGACGAGCGATCACCGAGCCTGGGAGCGTCTGTTGTTGGCTCAATGATCGTGGCCGCCGTGTGCACTGCCCACTACCCATGACTACGGGCTGCCGTCTCCGGCGGCTCACCCGTCGGCACCCGCGTAAGCAGTCGGTAAGAACTTCTGCCTGCGGACTTGAACCGAGGCCCGGCGGGGGACGGTTACATGGACAGGTACCCCCTAGAAACGATCTTCGGCGACTGCTGGCCGGGCAAAGGACCTCGGACTTGAAGAAGGCGGACGGGACCGGGGAACGCCGCCAGACCCCGGGAACCCAGGCGGCTCCGGATCCGGAAACCCCGGACGAGCCCCAGACACCGGACGAGCCCCAGACCGCAGACGGGGGCCTGAGCAGACGCCGGATGCTCACCGTGCTCGGCATCGGTGCCGGCGCCCTGATCGCCGAACAGGCCCTGGTCGCCGTCGGAGTCCCGCCCGCGGCCGACCCGGCGGCGGAGCTCAGGTCCACGCCCCCCGAGCCCGGCGGCTACGCCCCCGACGGCACCGCGGGCCGCGCCGCCGCCCTGCCCCTCGATGCGGTGGAGTTGCTCGACAGCCCGTTCCGCCAGAACCAGGCCAGGAACACAACATACCTGCTGTTCCTCGACCCCGAACGGATGCTCCGCTCGTTCCGCCTGAACTACGGTGAACCATCGCAAGCCGAGCCGCTCGGCGGCTGGGAGGCGCCCGGGTCGCAGATCCGCGGCCACATGACCGGCCACCTGCTGTCGGGTCTCGCGCTCACCTACGCCAACACCGGTGACGGCGACGCGAAGAGCCGTGGCCGGTACCTGGTCAGCCAGCTCGCCGCGCTCCAGGCGAAGGCCACGAGCCGGGGTTTCCACGCCGGCTACCTGTCCGCGTTTCCCGAGGGCTACTTCGACATCCTCGAACAAGGGAAGCCGGTCTGGTCGCCGTACTACATGATCCACAAGTACCTGGCCGGGATGATCGACCAGTACCAGCTGGCAGGCGACGACCAAGCCCTCGACGTGGCGAGGAAGCTGGCCGACTGGGTCGGCTGGCGGACTCAGCGGCTTTCGTACGACGAGATGCAGATGATCCTGCAGAACGAGTTCGGCGGGCTGCCGGAGGCGCTGGCCAACCTGTACACCATTACCGGCCAGGAGCGATACCTGGCCACCGCGCAGCGCTTCTACCACGCCGCCGTCCTCGATCCGCTGGCCGAGGGGATGGACAACCTGCCCGGCCTGCAGGCCAACGTCACCACGCCGAAGATCATCGCCTGCGTCCGGATGTGGGAGGAGACCGGCAGCTCCAGGTACCGCGACATCTCGCGGAACTTCTGGGACATCGTGACCGGCCACCACGTGTACGTCACTGGCGGCGTCGGCAACTACGAGCACTTCCAGCAACCCGACACGGTAGCCGCCCAGCTGTCGAACTTCACCTGCGAGAACTGCGTCGGCTACAACATGCTGAAGCTGACCAGGCTGCTCCACTTCCACCAGCCGGATCGCACCGACCTGATCGACTACTACGAGCGCACGCTGCTCAACCAGATGCTGGGGGAGCAGGATCCGACCTCACCGCACGGCTTCAACTGCTACTACACCGGCCTGTCGGCCGCCGCGTTCAAGTGCCAGCCGCTCAACTACTTCCCGCAGGGTAACCCGGACGTCTACGCCACCGACTGGGACACCTTCACCTGCGACACCGGCACGGGCCTTGAGACCCAGGCCAAGTTCGCCGACACCATCTACAGCCGCGACGCGTACGGCCTGTACGTCAACCTGTACGTCCCGTCCCAGGTGACGCTCGGGAACCTGGTCCTGAGGCAGGACACCGGGTTCCCCGATGACGCGGTCATCCGCCTGTCCGTGGTGTCCGGCGCTGCCACCGTGACGCTGCGGGTCCGGGTACCCAGGTGGGTGGCGGCCGCCCCGGTGGTCTCGCTGAACGGCGCTCCGCTGGACAACCTGCCAGGAGCAGGCCCGGGCAGCTGGGTCGCGATCCGGCGGCATTGGCAACCAGGAGACGCGCTCCAGGTCACGCTGCCGATGCAGCTCGCCGCCGACCCGACGCCGGACCATCCGGCGGTACAGGCGCTGACCTACGGTCCCGTCGTGCTGAGCAGCGTGCACGGCACCGACCCCGGCTCGCTGACGCCGCTGCTCGAGATGGCCTCGGTCCGCCGGACGGCCGCCCAGCCGATGACCTTCGAGGGCGCCGTCGGCCACCAGCCCGTCACGCTGCTCCCGATCGCCCGGGTCGCACACGAGTACTACACCACCTACTTTCAGGTGGTGTAGTACTCGCGGCGGGGCCAGCGGCTCAGGCCCCGGTCGTCTCCAGAACCCGGGCCGGCACCTCAACAGAAACCTCGGCCCGCGCCGGGCGGAACGCGCGGAGCGCGACCACCAGGCCGGCCGCCACCACGATCGTCCCGGCCAGCACGGCCCGGTCAGCGCCGGTCACGAACGCGCTGGCCGCCAGGTGCAGAACGTCCGCGCCGGAGCCCGGCTGGTGGGCGGCCGCCGCGGCCGCGCCCAGCGAACCGATCGACGAACCCATCCGGCCGGCGAACACCGACGCCGTGATGCTGCCGAAGACCGCCACGCCCAGCACGCTCCCCATGTTGCGCGTCGTGTCATTGACGGCCGAACCCACCCCGGCCATCGCCGGCGGCAGCTCCCGCATCGACGCCGAGGTCGCGGCCGACATGGCCAGCCCGATGCCCGCGCTGACGATGACCATGGCCAGCACGTAGTGCCCGTAACCGGACGAAGCCGAAGCCTGGGCGAAGATCAGCAGCCCGGCCATCACCGCGGCGAGCCCTAGCGCCACCGGGACCCGCGTCCCGGCCCGCCTGGCCAGCGCCGCCCCCACCGGGCTGAACACGGCCAGCGCGGCTGCGGACGGCAGCGCCCGGACCCCGGCCGCCAGCGGGCTGTAGCCCAGCACGAACTGGTAGATCTGCGAGCTCAGGAAGACCACGCCGGACAGGGCGAAGAACAGCACGGTGATGGACACGCCGGCCCCGGTGAAGCGTGGGTTGCGGAACAGCCGCAGCGGCAGCATCGGGTGTGCGGTCCGCGCCTCCCAGGCCACGAACAGCACCAGCAGGGCGACCGAAAGAGCCCCCAGCCCGAGGGTGCGCGCGGACAGCCACCCGTTGGCGGGCGCCTCGATGATCGTGTAGGTCAGCCCGGTGAACGCCGCCACGGACAGCGCCGCCCCGGCCAGGTCGAGCCGCCCCGCGCCAGCCGCCCGCGAGGCCGGGACCAGCCAGTACCCCGCGACCAGGGCGACCACCACGATCGGCAGGTTGACCAGGAAGATCGAGTCCCAGCTGAAGTGGTTGAGCAGCCAGCCGCCCGCCACCGGGCCGATCGCCACGCCCAGGCCGCTGACCGCGGACCACAGGCCGATCGCCTTGGTCCGTTCGGCGTGATCGGTGAACACCGCCATGATGATGGACAGCGTGGCCGGCATGATGAACGCGCCGCCGACACCCATGACCGCGCGAGTCGCGATGAGCTCGCTGGTGGTCTGGGTGAACGCAGCGGCCAGCGACCCGGCGGCAAAGACGGCCAGCCCGGCGGCCAGCGCCCGCTGCCGGCCGTACCGGTCGGCGATCGCCCCGGCCGGCAGCAGCAGCGCGGCGAAGGTGAGGGTATAGGCGTCCACGATCCACTGCAGCCCGCTGGAGCTGGCGTGCAGCTCCCGCGCGAACGTCGGCAGCGCCACGTTGACGATCGTGGTGTCCACCACGATGACCAGCAGGGAGAGGCAGAGCACTCCCAGCGTGTACCAGCGCCGGGCGTGAGCTCTGTTTTCCCCGCTCGCCTCCGGGCCGCGCTTTAGGCGTTGCCTTCCCTCCTCGCTCGTTCCTCGCTCGTCAGTCCAGGCAACACCCGCGGCCCTTTGGCTCGAGGGGGAGGTGGCGCTGCTGTGCCGTCCGCTCATGACCGCATCTCCATCTGTACGCCTGTAAGGCTACGCTTGTTTTGTTAAACTGACTGTACGAGTGTAGCCTTACGGGTGTCAAGTCATTGAGACCCAGAAAAGTTCACCTGTAGCGCAACGGGTGTAGTCTTAAGAAGAACGAGGAGGTCACGATGCCGACGACCAAGACCCGGCAGCGGAACCCGCGCGGCCAAGGCGAACGGCTGCGCGACGACATCGTCGAGGCGGCCAGCCGGCTGCTGGCCGATCCGGCCGCACCGCCGCTAACTCTGCGCGCCGTCGCCCGCGAGGTCGGCGTCGCCGCGACCTCGGTATACCTGCACTTCGATGACATCGACTCGCTGACCCTGGCGGTCGTGACCCATCTCTTCGACCAGCTGATCAGGCAGCAAGACCAGATCACCGAAACCGACCCCCGCCAGCGGGTCCTGGCCGGGGCCCTCGTCTACTGCGAGTTCGGGCTGGCGTCCCCGGGGCACTACCAGCTGATGTTCGCCCGTCCGCTGCCGCTGCCCGGGTACACGCCGGAGCATTTCCCCGGCTGGAAGTCGTTCCAGCAGCTGATCGGCCGGGTGGCCGCGTGCATCGGCGCCGAGCCAGACTCCCCGGAAGCGTTCTTCGTCGCCCAGCTGGTCTGGCAGCAGATGCACGGCATCGTCAGCCTGCGCATCTCCCGGCCGAGATTTCCCTGGCCGCCGCTGGAGGAGACGGTCACCACCGCGGTCGGCCGCCTGCTCGGTCCCGCTCAACAATGATCCCGAACGGGCCAGGGTTTCCCGCCCCCGCGCCAGCACCTCGCCGCCCCTGAGCGAAAGGCCCCAGTTGAAAGGCCCCAGTTGAAAGGCCCCAGTTGAAAGGCACAGCGTGATGCCAGACGCCGACCTGGACGTGGCCCGGCTGACGCCCTCCCCGCCGGTCGCCGCGCCCGAGGCCGCCGAAGCCATCCGGGCCTGCTTCGGCCTGTCCGGCGAGCTCGCCCGCCTGCCCGGCGAGGCCGACGACAACTTCCTGCTCAACCCGGGCGGCGACCGGCGCTACGTGGTGAAGTTCGCGCACCTGCGCGCCGACCCGGCGGTGGTCGCGGTCCAGGTCCGGGTGCTGCGGCACGTCGAGGCGGTCGCGCCGGGCCTGCCGGTACCGCGGGTGCTGCCCGCCGCCGGCGGGGGACTGTGGACCGCGGTGCCGGATGGCCCGCTGGCCGGCCGCGTGGTGCACGCGCTCAGCTACCTCGACGGCGCGCTGCTCCGCTCGGTGACCACGGACGCGCCGTTGCGCCGCACCCTCGGGGCCACCCTGGCCGAGCTCGGCCGGGCCCTGCGCGGCTTCGACGACCCGCTGGTGCACCGGCCCCTGCTCTGGGACCTCACCCAGCTGCCCCAGCTGCGCTCCCTCGTCGCCGAACGGCCTCCGGGTCGCCAGATCGAGGAGCAGTTCGGCAGGCTCGCGGCGACCTTGCCGCCCCGCCTGGCCCGCCAGCGTACCCAGCTCGTGCACAACGACTTCAGCCCGGACAACACGCTGATCTCGGCCGACGGCCACCGCGTGGCCGGCGTCATCGACTTCGGCGACGTCACGGTAACCGCGCTCTGCAACGACCTCGCCATCGCCGTCGCCAACCTGCTGGACGATGGTCCCGACCCGTTCGGTCCCGGGCTTGACCTGATCGCCGGGTACCACGCCGTCACCCCGCTGACCCGGCCCGAGCTGAGCCTGCTGCCTGACCTGGTCCTGGGCCGCATCGTGGCCCGGATCATCATCAGCGAATGGCGGGCCGAACGGTTCCCGGACAACCGCGCCTACGTCCTGCGCAACACCCCCAGGGCGCGGGAGCACCTGCACCGGTTGCTTAGCATCCCTGGTGAGCAGACCGCCGCGCGCATCCAGGAGGCAAGCCGTGCGTGACACCGCGACCATGGTCAACGGCTTCGACATGGAATCCGTCGACGCCCTCGATCCCGAGCTGCGCAAGCTGGTAGAGCGCCGGGCCAGCCTGCTTGGCCCGGCCTACAAGCTGTTCTACGCCAACCCGGTGCGGATCGTCCGCGGCGAGGGCGTGCACCTGTACGACGCGGACGGGCAAGCCTACCTGGACGCCTACAACAACGTGCCGTCGGTCGGGCACTGCCATCCGCGGGTGGTGGAGGCGATCGCCCGCCAGGCGGCCACCCTCAACACGCACACCAGGTACGCCAGCAGGCCGATCCTCGATTACGCCGAACGGCTCCTCGGCACGTACCCGGCCGGGATCGGCCGCGTCATGTTCACCTGCACCGGCAGCGAGGCGGTCGACCTGGCGCTGCGCGTCGCGCGCTTCTACACCGGCGGCGAGGGGATCGTCATCACCGCCAATGCCTACCACGGCGTGACCACGGCGGCCGCCGAGATCTCGCCGAGCCTCGGCCCGGCCGTCCCGCTGGGGCGTTCGGTCTGGACGGTCGCCCCTCCCGCTGGGCACGACACCGGCCAGACCTTCGCTGACCAGGTGCGAGCCGCGATCGCCGACATGAACCGCCACGGCGTCAGGCTGGCCGCGTTCATCGCCGACAGCCTGTTCTCCTCTGACGGGATCCGGCCGGACCCGGCGGGATTCCTCCGGCCCGTCGTGGACGCCGTGCACGACGCCGGGGGCCTTTATATCGCCGACGAGGTCCAGCCGGGGTTCGGCCGCACCGGCGAGGCGATGTGGGGCTTCCAGCGCCACGGCATCGTGCCCGACCTGGCCGTCATGGGCAAGCCGATGGGCAATGGCATGCCCATCGCCGGGGTCGCGGCCCGCCCGGAGATCCTCGAGGAGTTCGGCCACAAGATCAGGTACTTCAACACGTTCGGCGGCAATTCGGTCTGCATCGCCGCCGCGGCCGCCGTCCTCGACGTGATCGAGACGGAGGGCCTGCGGCAGAACGCCCTGGACGTGGGCGGCTACCTGCGTGACACGCTGGAGGCGGTCGCCAGGGACACGCCCCGGATCAGCGCCGTGCGCGGGTGCGGCCTGTACGCCGCGGCCGACTCTACCGACCCCGGCACCGGGGAGCCCGACGGCGAAACCGCGATCCGCGTCGTCAACGGCCTGCGTGACCGCCACGTCCTGATCAGCGCGACCGGCCCGGACGGCAGCTCGCTGAAGATCCGGCCCCCGCTCCCCTTCGGCCGCCCCCACGTCGACCGCCTGGCCGAAGCCCTCACCGACACCCTGCGCTCCCTCTAGCCCGCCCATTCCGCACCCCCATTCCGCCGACCCCCAGTCCGCCGACCCCCAGTCCGCCGACCCACAGTCCGCCCACCCACAGTCCGCCCACCCACAGTCCGCCCACCCACAGTCCGCCCACCCACAGTCCGCCCACCCAGACCCCACGGACTCCACCAGCCCCACTGGCCCCGACTTCACCGGCCGTGTTCACGATCGGCTCTGGCTGAGGAACTATCGTGGAGGAAATGGCCTCTGCGAAGGATTTGGTACCCTATAGGGTACCTTTTTCTCCACTAAGGCCGAATCGTCCACGATAAATTAAAGCTTGTCGTATGGGTAAGCGAATTATCGGTACTGGCGGGAATGGCGAGACCGCCGGGACGGAGCCCGGCGGCCTCGTGCGATCGCTTAGGACCGGGCCCGCCGCGGCAGCCGGAACGCCACCGCGAACGATCCCGCCAGCAGGACCACGGTGGCCAGCGCGGTCCACTCGGCGGAGTGCAGGTACACCGGCACGTGCTGGCCGCGCCCGCCCGCCAGGGCGAAGAAGATCGCGCCGATCCCGGCGATGCCGAGCGACATGCCCAGCGAGTTCACCGTCTGCAGCACCCCGGAGGCCGAACCCATCTCCTGCGGCCGGACGCCCGCCATCACGATGTCGAACAGCGGCACGAACACCATGCCCATCCCGATCCCGCCGATCACCATCGGTGCCAGCAGGTCCACGGTGGAGACGCCGCCGCCCGCGCCGCGCAGCACCAGGTAGATCCCGAGCAGCCCAGCCGCCTCGACGACCAGCCCGGCGTGCAGCACCCGCCGGCCCAGCTTGGCCATCGCGATACCGCCGACCGCGGAGCCGATGAACGCGCCCGCTGCCCACGGCGCGGTGGTGACGGCCGAGTGCCACGGGGTGAAGCCGAGCCCGTTCTGCAGGAACACGTTGAAGATCATCACGATGCCGCCGAGCGAGCCGGTGAACACGACGGAGAACACGATGCCCGCACGGTAGGGGCGGTGCCGGAACACGGACGGCTCGACCAGCGGGTCGCGGGCCGCGCGCTGACGGCGCACCTGGTACCAGCCGAACCCGGCCAGCACCAGCACCGACGCGGCCAGCATCCCGAACAGCCAGGCCGGCCAGCCCAGCGAGTGGCCCTGCGCCAGCGGGAAGACGAGCAGGAACATGGCCGCCCCGGCCAGCAGCGCGCCCGGCAGGTCCAGCCGCCGTGCACCGGAACTGATACCCGCCGGCAGGGTCCGCACGCCGAGAACCAGCGCGGCCAGCCCCACCGGCACGTTGACCAGGAAGATCATCCGCCAGCCGGTGCCGAGCACGTTGGCGCTGATCAGCCCGCCGGCCGCGATCGGCCCGAGCATCGCGGACAGGCCCATCACCGGCCCGTAGACGCCGAACGCCTTGCCCATCTCGTGCGCCTCGAACATGTCCCTGATCAGGCCGAACACCTGCGGCAGCATGACCGCCCCGAGCAGCCCCTGGGCGGCCCGGGCGGCGATGAGCTCACCCGCGCTCTGCGCCGCGGCGCACGCCGCCGACGCGAGCACGAAGCCGGCCATCCCGGTCAGCAGCACGCGCCGCCGCCCGAATATGTCGCCCAGCCGCCCGCCGGTCAGCAGCCCGACCGCCATGGCCAGGGCGTAGGCAGCGGTAACCCATTCGATGACGGCGTAGGAGCCGCCCAGTTCGCGCCGGATAGTCGGCGCGGCGACCTGCGCGATGGTCGAGTCGAGCAGGTCCATCACCGCCGCCGTGATTACCGCGCCGAACGCCACCCAGCGCCACGTGCCGCTCGTGGCCCCCGCGACATCCGTGCGGTCCGCGCTTCTGGTCTCGGTCGCTGACGACATCCGATCCTCCCGTGCTCTCGCCGGTCCAGCGCTACGCTCGCTCTCCCGGAACGAAATCTTCTGTTCCAAGAATATCAGAACGGAATGCTTTGTTCCAGTCTTCTGGTACGATAATTTCCATGACCGAGACCAACGCGCGGCCAGGCGGCAGGGCGGGGCGGCCCGGCGCCGGCCGGAGCGGGCCGATGAGCGGCCGCCAGGCCGAAGCGGCCCGCAACGACCAGCGCATCCTCGAATCGGCCCGGGCGGTGTTCGTCGCCGACCCCGGCGCGCCGATCACCGCGGTGGCCAAGCACGCCGGCGTCGGCATCAGTGCCCTGTACACCCGCCACGGCAGCAAGGAGGAGCTCCTCCGTACGCTGTGCACGGACGGCCTGCAGATTTTCGTGCTCCAGACCGAGGCCGCGATCGAGCGCGTCAAACAAGGCGACGACCACTGGCAGGTCTTCGCCGATTTCATGCGGAACCTGACCGACGCCGATACCAGCTCGCTGACCCGCGCCTTCGCCGGCAAGTTCGCCCCCACGCCGGAGATGTACGCCCTGGCCAACCGGTCAAGCGAGCTCTCGGAGGAGCTGTTCGCTCTGATCCGCGACGTGCTCAGGCCGGACCTTGCGCTGCACGACGTCTCGCTGGTGTTCGAGCTGGTGGCCGCGATCAAGTTCGCCGACCCCGCGCGCACGACCGAGCTGCGGCACCGGTACCTGGCGCTCATCCTCGACGGCATGCGGGCCGGCGGCCGCGGTGAGCTGCCCGGCCCGCCGCCGGACTGGCGGGAAATCAGCGAACGCTGGAACGCTAACTGAGCTTCCCTGGCCCGCTTCCGCCGCTTGCCCTCGTGCATGGCCTGCACGCGCGCGACCGGGATCGCACGCCCCTCTTCCACCAGCTCCGGCGGCAGCACCTGCGGCGCGGGCAGCTCACCCGCCCACGCGGCGTGCCCGTCTAGCATCCCCGGCACGCTGTGCACGGTGAAGTCACCTGGCGCAATCGAGTCCAGGTCGTCCCAGCGGACCGGGAACGATACCCGTACCCCGGGCCGCACCCGGGGGCTGTACGCCGCCGCCACGGTGGCCCCGAAGGCCCGGGTCGAGTCCAGGAACACCTTGCCTCCCCGGTCCTCCTTGATGAACGCCGTGGTGGCCAGGTCCGGATCGAGCCGTTCGGCCCGTACCGCGACGGCCCGGGTGACCGCGGCCGCCTCCTCGCCGCTCGCCTGCACCGGCACGTAGATGTGCAGGCCCTTCGACCCGCTGGTCTTGACCGCGCCGGCCAGGCCCGCGCCGGACAACGCCGCGCGGATCAGGTGAGCAGCCGCCACTGCCTGCCCGAACGGCCCGCCGGGCGGCGGGTCGATGTCGAGCACCAGGTGGGTCGGCCGGCCCAGGTCCCCGGCCAGGCTCAGCGTCGGGTGGTACTCGACCGCCCGCTGGTTGGCCAGCCACAGCAGCGTGCGCCGGTCGTCGCAGAGCGCATAGCGCACCTCACGGCGGGAGGACTCGGCCCACAGCGTGACCGAACCGATCCACGGCGGCGCGTAGTCCGGCAGGTTCTTCTGCATGAACGGCTGCTGGCCCGCCCGCACCCTGATCACCGACAGCGGCCGGCCGCGCAGCTCCGGCAGGATCAGCGCGGAAACCGCGTCCAGGTAGTCGACCAGGTCCCGCTTGGTCGCGTCCGCCCCGTCGAACAGCGGCTCATCAAGATGTGTAAGGGCGACACCCTCTCGCTCCGTCCCCATGCCCCCGGTCTATCACGACTACTGTGTGAACCGGCAGGAAGGAGCCGGGACGATGGCGTTCAGCGGGTGGCCGGAAGAGGCCCTTGATTTCTACGACGGGCTCGCGGCCGATAACACCAAGACCTACTGGACCGCGCACAAGGCCGTCTACACCGACAAGGTCCTGGCGCCGATGACCGAGCTGACCGAGGAACTGGCTGGCGAGTTCGGCGAGCCGAAGATCTTCCGGCCGTACCGCGACATCAGGTTCAGCCAGGACAAGACCCCGTACAAGACGCACATCGGGGCGACCATCGGCGGCTCCTGCTACGTCCAGCTGTCCGTCGAGGGACTGGGGGCGGGCGCCGGGATGTGGGAGATGAACCCGGAGCAGCTCGCCCGCTACCGGGACGCGGTGGCCGCCGACCGGCCGGGCGCCGAGCTCGAGCAGATCGTCGCCGAGCTCGAGAAGGCGGGTATCACCGTTCACGGGCACGGCGCACTCAAGTCCGCGCCGCGCGGCTACCCGGCCGACCACCCGCGCATCACGTTGCTCCGCTACAAAGGGCTGACCGCGTGGCAGCAATGGCCGCCCGGCCCCTGGCTGGAAGGTGCCGAGGCCAGGGACCGCGTCGTTTCATTCTTCCGAACGACCCGGCCTCTCAGCTCCTGGCTCCAGGCTCACGTCCGGACGTGAGGGCCCCGCCCGGTCAGCGCTGATCGCTAGGACGGCGCTGATCGCCGGGACGGCGCGGGCGGAACAGGCTGCCCGGCGCATCCGGCCCCGGCTCGTCCCGGGTTGCCTGGTACGGCTGGTACGGCTGTGGCGGCGGGGGCTGCCAGGCCCGGGGCTCGGAGAGCGCCCGCTGGCTCTGTGTCGCCTGGCTCTGGCCGATTCGCTTCATCAGCTCGCCTTCCTCGACGATCTCGGCCGCCGTCGGCGACAGCGCGATGACCGCGGAGAAGATGAATCCGATGGCGCTCAGGCCCAGGATGAGCGGCAGCAGGAACCCCGTCGCGCTGGCGGTGTTCGCAGTGTTCACGATCAGGTCCGGGGCGGCTTGCGCTTGCACCGCGGCCATGCCCGTGTAGTGCATGCCGTTGACCGCCACGCCCGCGACCAGGGACGCGACGAACGTGGACCAGACGCTGTCGAGCCGTAGCGCCATCCACAGCGCCGCGGTCCCGGCAATCACCGCGATGATGACAGAGACGGCCACCAGGCCCGCGTTGTAGCTCAGCGACGCCTGCACCCGCACGGCGCCCATGCCGAGGTAGTGCATGCTGGCCACGCCGAGCCCGATGATCGTGCCGCCGAGCAGCAGCGGCCCGTTTCCCGCCCGGCTGAACCCGACGATGAACACCCCGATCCCCACCACGACCACCGCGATGATCATGGACAAGATGGTCACGGGCACGTTGTAGCGGATGGTCTCGCCGGGGATGGCGAACCCGAGCATGGCGATGAAGTGCATCACCCAGATCCCGGTGGTCCCGATGGAGAGCGCCGCCAGGGTCAGCCAGCGGGCCCTGGCCGCGCCCTGGCAGGCCCGCGCCCGGGTGGTGCACCGCAGCCCCAGGAAGCAGCCCACGCACGACACCACGTACGAGAGAGCCGGGTTCAGGGCACCGTTAGCGAAGTTGTTGACGTGAAGCATGAGAAGGGGCTCCCCGGGGCGCGAGGGATACATATGTCTCATTTGAACGATTAATGACGCCACGTATGGTATCGCCGCTGGTAGTCTGCGGGAGCGTTTTTCGTCGCGACGTCTCGATGATCAGCGGCCGAACCGGGGAGGCCCGATGCTCGATGCGCCGACCGCTCCCGCGCCGGCCGCGGCGCGTACGGTCGAGCTGTCGATCCGCGGCATGACGTGCACGGCGTGCGCGGCGCGGATCGAGAAGAAGCTCACCAGGATCGGCCCTGGCGTGGTCGCCGCGGTCAACTTCGCCACCGAACAGGCCACGGTGACCGCGCCGGAGGCCGTCCCGGTGCGGGCGATGATCGCGGCCGTCGAGGACGCGGGCTACACGGCCGGCCTGATCGCGCCGGCCGCGGCGCCCGCGCCCACCGGTGATCAGGCCGCCTACCTGCGTCGGCGGCTGATCCTGGCGCTCGTGTTCTTCGTCCCGCTGAGCGACCTGTCCGTCACCCTGTCGCTGTTCCCCAGCTACCGGTTCACCGGCTGGCCATGGGTCCTGGTGGCGCTGACCCTGCCGGTCGCGCTGTGGGCCGCCTGGCCGTTCCACCGCGCCGCGCTCAAGAACGCCAGGCACGGCGTGTTCTCGATGGACACGCTGGTGTCCCTCGGCGTGATCGCCGCCTGCGGCTGGTCAGCCTACGCGATGTTCGGCCTTGATCGCGGGCCGTCCGGTCCGGGCGCGAGCGCCCTGCCCGGCCTGGCACACCCCGCGGGCGGCGGCATCTACCTCGAGGTGGCGGCCGCCGTCACCACGTTCCTGCTGGCCGGCCGGTACTACGAGGCCCGGGCGCGCCGCTCGGCGGCCGGCGCGATGCGCAAGCTCGCCGCGGCGGCCGCCAAGGACGTCTGCGTCCTCGGCCCCGGCGGCCAGGAGCGGCGCATCCCGGCCGGCCAGTTGCGGCGCGGGGACATCTTCGTGGTCCGCCCGGGGGAGAAGATCGCGGCGGACGGCGACGTACTGTCCGGCGAGTCCGCGGTCGACCGGAGCATGATGACCGGCGAGCCCGTCCCGGTCGAGGCCGCCGCCGGCGATGTCGTCACGGGCGGCACCATCGCCCTGTCCGGGCGGCTGGTCGTCCGGGCCGTCCAGGTCGGCGAGCACACCCAGCTGGCCCAGCTCATCGCCCTGGTCGGCCGGGCCCAGGCCGACAAGGCCGCCATCCAGCGGCTGGCCAACCGGGTCTGCGGGGTCTTCGTCCCGCTGGTGCTGGCGGCCGCGGTGCTGACGCTGGCCGGCTGGCTGGCCGCGGGGGCCGCCGCGGGGCAGGCGTTCAGCGCGGGCCTGGCCGTGCTCATCATCGCGTGCCCGTGTGCGCTCGGCCTGGCTACCCCGGCGGCGCTAGTGGCGGCCTGCGGCCGCGGTGCGCAGCTTGGCATCTTCATCAAGGGGCATCAGGCGCTCGAGTCGTCCGGGCTGATCAACACGGTCGTGTTCGACAAGACCGGCACCGTCACCACCGGCCAGATGACCGTGACCGCTCTGGCCGCCGCGCCCGGCACCGAACCCGCCGAGCTGCTCGGCTACGCCGCCGCGGTCGAGCGCGCCTCGGAACACCCGGTCGCCGCCGCGGTCAGCGCGGCGGCACCGGACGGACCGCTGCCCGACGTGGCGGGCTTCCGGGCGCTGCCCGGCCAGGGCGCGCGCGGCGTGGTAGAGGGCCGCCAGGTCGTCGTCGGGCACGAGCGGCTGCTGCGCGAACTGGGGATGGCGATCCCGCCGCGGCTGGCGAGCCAGTGGGCGCAGTGGGAACAGGCCGGGCAGACCGCGGTCCTGGTCGGCTGGGACGGCCGGCTGCGCGGCGCGCTCGCCGTCGGCGACGCGGTCCGGCCCTCGGCGGCGGCCGCGGTCGCCGGGCTGCGCCGTCTCGGGCTGCGGCCGGTCCTGCTCACCGGGGACAACGAGGCGACCGCGCGGACGGTCGCCGCGGCCGTGGGCATCGAGGAGGTCATCGCCGGGATCCTGCCGGCCGCCAAGGCCGCGGCCGTCCGGGACCTGCAGGCCCGCGGGCACCGCGTAGCGATGGTGGGCGACGGGGTGAACGACGCCCCGGCACTGGCAGCGGCGGACCTGGGCATGGCCGTGGTCTCCGGCACCGACGTGGCGATCTCGGCGGCCGACCTGATCCTGCTGCGCGAGGACCTGCAGGTGGTGCCCGATGCGATCCGGCTGGCCCGGGCGGCCCGCGCCACGATCAGGCGCAATCTTGCCTGGGCGTTCGGCTACAACGTGGCGGCCGTGCCGCTGGCCGCCCTCGGCTTCCTCAGCCCGGTTATCGCGGCCGCCGCGATGACGCTGTCGTCGGTCCTGGTGGTGGCCAGCAGCCTGCGGCTGCGGCGGTTCAATCCTTCCAGGCCAGCCGCGGCTTGGATCGCGCCCCGGCGCCGGCGTAGCCTGGCCGGGTGACTGACCCCGACGCTTCCCTCCGGGTCTCCGACGCCGAGCGGGACGAGACGCTGCGGGTACTCGGCGAGCACGCCTCGGTGGGACGGCTCACCCTGGACGAGCTCGAGGAGCGGTCGGGCCGGGCGCTGGCCGCCAAGACGCGCGGCGAACTGGCTACGCTCACCGGCGACCTGCCGCACGAGGCGGGCCAGGGCCCGGCGCCGACCCCCGCCAGGAAGCCGGTGCGCTGGATGGTCGCCATCATGTCCGGCTCACACCGCCGCGGCCGGTTCCGCGCGGTCGGCTCGATCAATGCCATCTCGATCATGGGCGGCGACGAGATCGACCTGCGCGAGGCCGAGATCGAGGGCGGTGAGCTCACCCTCAACCTGTTCACGCTCATGGGCGGCGCGACCATCTACATTCCGGACTCGGTCGAGCTGGACGTGGGCGGCTTCTCGCTGATGGGCGGCAACACCGAGGTCGGCTCCGAGCGCCCGGCGCGCCCCGGCGCGCCGGTGATCCGGCTCCGGGCCTGGAACCTGATGGGCGGCGCGACCATCTTCCGCATCCCGCCGCAGGCCCGGGGCCTGGGGCTGAAGGAGGCCCGCCGGCTGGCCAAGGCGGCCGGCCGCGGCGAGCTGCCCGCGCCCGGCTAGCGGTACTGGCTACCGGTACTGGGCCAGCACGTCCCGCAGGTAGCCGCGCTCGGTCTCGTAGACGTGCGCCGACTTGACGACCATCAGCAGCCGCCCAGCCGGCTGACGCAGGGGATGTAGCTGGTGTCGGAATGCGGCTGGAACGTGGTGATGGCCGCGGACCTGGCCGCCGGGTCGCGGCGCAGCCGCTCGACCACCCAGGCGACCTGCTCCCTGCCGGGTTGCGCCCGTGGTGTTCGTGCGTTCTTGGTGCACTTGCGTGACTAGAGCCATCTGCCCGTCCCCTCGCGCTTACGGCGTGAATGTCCCATTCATGTCGTTCTATATGCATGAATGGGACATTCACATCGAATGATCTGGTACGGATGGTGCCGGAGTTACCGGAGCGCACTCCGGCGCCCCGCCGCGCGGGCCACGCAACCGGCAAGCCTGCCGTCCGCTGCAATCTGGCTGCAAGGCGGGGCGGGCACGATGACAGGGACCCTTCGGAGGCGACCATGACCGGCAACCCCGTGATCGACAAGTTCCTGCGCGCGATCGAGACCGCGAACATCCCTGGCTGTGACGCCTGGAGCGCGGACGCGACGCTCGACGCCACCGTGCCCAACTGGCGGCTGCACGCGGACGGCGCCGACGCGATCCGCGCCGAGTACGCGCGCTGGTTCGCCGACCCGGCCCGCTTCGACGAGCTGCACCGGTATCCCATCGAGGGCGGGTCGGCCGAGGTGGTCGAGTACACGCTCAGCTGGACCGAGAACGGCGTGCCGCACGCCGGGCATCACCTGCACGTGCTGACCGTGCGCGATGACCGTATCGTGTCTGACATGGTCTTCTGTGGCGGCCGCTGGCCGGCCGCGCTGCTCGCCGAGATGGAGGCGGCCGGTGCCTGACCCGCTGGCCGAACTGCTCGCGAATGCGACCGAACGGACGGGGCTGGACGAGGTTCCCGGAAAGTCGGGAGCCACCCTGGAGCGGGTGGTGATCGACGGTCAGGACTACGTGCTGAAGCACCTGGACCTGGCGCAGGACTGGACCATGCGGGCCTCGGGCTGCCTGCCTGGCGCGCCGCTGGTGCTGTGGGAGCGCGGCATCCTAGCCCGCCTGCCGGACTGCCTCAACCAGCCGATCGTGGGCGCCGTCCGGGAGCCGCGCGGCTGCGCACTGCTGATGCACGACGTCAGCCGGTGGCTGGTGCCCGCCACCGACGCGCCCATCTCGCCGGCCCAGCACGCCAGCTTCCTCGAGCACATGGCCGCCCTGCACGCGGCGTTCTGGGCCTGCGGGGACGAGTTCGACGTCGTCCCGGCCATGCACCGCTACCTGGAGCTCTCGCCGTGGATGGCGGCGGCGGAGGCCGCCGTGGGCTCGCCGCACCTGGTGCCGCGGCTGGTCGCCAAGGGCTGGCCGCTGCTGGCCGAGGTCGCCCCGGCGGCGGCCGCGGTCGTCACCCCGCTGGCCCGCGACCCCGGCCCGCTGCTCGAGGCGCTGGCCGCGACGCCGCAGACGTTCGTGCACAGCAACTTCAAGCTCGACAACCTGGGCACCGACGACGCGGGGCGCACCGTGGTGCTCGACTGGGAGCAGCCGGGCTGCGGGGCGCCGCTGTCCGACCTGGCCTGGTACCTCGCCATCAACTGCCGCCGCCTGCCGCAGTCCAAGGAGGCCTCGATCGCGGGCTACCGGAAGGCGCTGGAGGCCTGCGGCATCGACACCGGGCCCTGGTGGGACCGCCAGCTGGCGCTGTGCCTGCTCGGTGCCATGGTCCTGTTCGGCTGGGAGAAGGCACTCGGCGGTTACGACGAGGAGCTCGCGTGGTGGGAGGTCGAATCCGTCCGGGCGGCGGCACTCCTGAGCTGAATCATTCTCAGCTGGCCCCCGAACTGCGCGCGGACTACGACGCCGCGGCAGGCGACTGGGCCAGGCGCCGGTCCGCCGCGGCCAGCAGCCCGTCGGCGTAGCCGCCCGCGGCCCGGGCCAGCCGGGCGGCCCGGTCAGCGGCCCGGTCCCGCCACGTGGCCTGGCCGAAGTCGCTGGCCAGGTCGCAGGTCCACCACCATGCCTCGATGGCCGCCGCGCCGTCGAGCAGGTCCAGGTCGGCGGCCACCGCGGCCGGGTCGGCCGGCTCGCCGAGCGCGTGGTTCGCCCGGTGCGCGAGCAGCCGCGCCACGCTGGTGTAACGCGGCACGCCCAGCGCGGCCGCGCGGGCCTCGAGCTCGCGGGCCTGCGCGAGCGCCTGCTCGCCGTCCCCGGACAGCAGGGCCAGGCGCCCGGTGAGCAACTGGTGCTTGAGCCGCAGCCGCCATCCGAAGACCAGGTCGCCCTGCAGCAGCGCCGAAGCCTCCGCCAAGCGGGCCCGCGCGCCGTCCGGGTCGCCGGTCTCCAGGCCCTGCTCGGCCAGGTCCTCGAGCGCGGCGATGGTGACGTCCGCGGTGCCCTGGCCCTGTCCGGCCTCCAGCGCCTCGTGGTGATGGTCCAGCGCCTCCGGCCAGGCGCCCAGGTTGCGCAGCACCCAGCCGGCGAAGTTCACCGCGCGCCCGGCGAAGCGCGGGACCTGGCGCCGTTCCACCTCGGCGGTATACCTGGCCAGCGCGTCCAGCGCCTGCGCCGGGCGGCCCGCGAGCGCATGCGCGTGCCCGGTGAACAGCAGCGAGTGCATGGTGGCCGAGGTGTGCTCCACCCCGATCTGCCCGCGGGCCGCCGGGCGCAGCAGCGCCAGCGCCTCCTCCACCCGGCTCTGGTGCGCCCGCAGCACTCCGAGCCACCCGGCGGCGGCGACCCGGTCCGCGCCCTCGGCGAGCGAGAACGCCTCGCCGAGCAGCAGCTCGGCCCGGGCCAGGTCACCGGCCGCATGATGGGTGCGGCCGCCGACCGCCAGGCACCGGGCCCGGGTCGCCGCGTCGTCCGCGGCGAGCGCGCCGTCCGCGGCAAACTGAGCGGCCTGGGCGAAGTCGCGGCCGAAGTAGGCTGCCCACGCCCCAGCCTCGAGCGCCGCCGGGCTGGCCGGCCCGGCCCGCTCCACGTCCGCCAATGCCTCGGCGTAACGACCGCGCAGGGTGCGGACCCGGGCCCGGGCCAGCCACCCGTCCAGGCTGGCGTCCAGCCGCATCGCGTCGTCGAGCAGCGCCTCGGCCGCTGCGTAGTCGAAGCGTTCCGCGGCCCGTGCCGACGCCTCGCGCAGCGCCCGGGAGGCCAGCGCCAGGTCCCCGCCCAGGCGTGCGTGGCTGGCCACGGTCAGCCGGTCCGCGCCCGGCCTGCGGTCGAGCACCCGGCCGGCCTGCCGGTGCAGCAGCGCGGCCCGCCCCGCGGTCGCGCTTGCCGCCAGGGCCTCGCGGACCAGCTCATGCCGGAACCTGAACATCCCGTCCTGGTCCACCAGGAACTGCTTGGCCACGGCCTGCTCGGCGTCATCGAGCAGGGCGACGGCCGGACGGCCGAGCACGGCCGCGAGCAGGTCCACGTCCAGGTCCGGGCCGATCACGGCCGCGGTGCGCAGCAGCAGCCCGGCCGAACCCAGCTCGTCGCACCGCGCGGATACCGATTCCACCAGCGACGCGGGCAGCTCTGTTCCCGTCGCCTGCTGGGCCAGTTCGGTGAGGAAGAGCGGATGCCCCTTAGACCGGGCGTACAGCTCATCGATCCGGCCGGGCCCGACCAGCGCGGCGGCCGCGTCCCGGCCCAGCGCGCCGAGGTGGATGGACGCGGTGGCGGGCAGCGGCTCGCCCTCGCCGGAGCGGATCGCGGCCACCGCGGTGACCGCCAGGTTCTCGCGCTGGGCGAACCGCAGCCAGTCGGGCAGCGCTGGTCCGGCCAGGTGCGCGTCGTCGGCCACCACCACGAGCGGGGCGCGCTCCGCCAGGCGGCCGAGCGCCCGGACCAGGGCCGAGTAGAGCACCGCCGGGCCGAGCATGCTATCCGCCAGCATGGGCGGCAGGCGCGGTCCCGGCGCCAGGTTCAGCAGCGGCGCCAGCAGCGCCGCGTCCGCCCCGAGGATGTCGGCGGCCCTCTCGGGCCCCAGCCCGCGCAGCAGGCTGGCCAGCGCGGTCAGCAGCGCGTCGAGCGGCATCGAGCGGTCGAGCGGCCCGCACGACGCCATCAGCACCGTGTCGCCGGCCGCCGTGCGCAGGCCGGCCCAGGCTCGCAGCAGCGTCGTCTTGCCGATGCCGGCCTCGCCGTCGACCACGACCACCTCGGCCGCGCCGCCGTGGGCCCTGGCCGCGACCGCCTCCAGGCAGGCCAGCTCGCTGTCCCTGCCGACCAGGCCGGAAACGGCGGGGGCGGCACCGGCCCGGTCCGCGGGTCCGGGCCGGACCGGCGCGGTCACCTCGCCGCGCAGGATCGCGGTGTACAGCGCGGTCGTCTCGGGCGAGGGATCGGTGCCCAGCTCGTCGGCCAGCCGCTCCCTGGCGCTGGCGTAGATGGACAGCGCGCCGGCCACCCGCCCGCCCATCACGTTGGCGCGGAGCAGCACTCGCAGTGCCGCCTCGTCGTACGGGTCGCGTTCGGCGGCCGCCGAGGCAGCGTCAGCGGCCGCCATCCAATCGCCCGCCTCGAGCAGGGCCGTGGCCGCCACCAGCCGGGCGCGGCCGATCAGCCGCTCCAGCTCAGCCTGCCGGAGCTCGGCCCACTCGCCGGGTAGCGGCCGCGGCCCGTCGCCGCGGATCAGCGAGAGCGCGACCCGCGCGGCCGCCACCGCACCCATCACGTGACCCGCTTCCCGCCGCGCCTCCACTTCGCGGGTAAGCACCGCCAGTTCGGTCGCGTCCAGCCAGTCGCAGTGCAGCAGGTAGCCCTGGTCGCGATGCTCGACGCGGTCGCGCCCGAGCACCGAGCGCAGCCGGCTCATCAGGACCGCCAGCTGATCCTCGGGCCGGGTCGGCGGGGCGGTGTCCCATAGCGCGTCGATCAGCACCCCGGACGGCACGGCTTGCCCGCCGCCCAGCGCGATCAACTGCAGCGCCAGCCGCGCCTTCCGGCTGCCGAACGCCTGCGGCTCGATCCCGTCCACGCCGAAGTCACCGAGCACCCGGACGGCCAGCGACTTCACGGGCCTATTAAAACCCGGCGGTGCAAGCTGACTGCAACCACCGCCGTCCACGCTGGTCTTCCAGAACGCTCTGCCGAGGAAAGGAGATCCCGATGAGCGGGAAAGCGGAACAGAAGAGCTTTGCCACCCCTGACGAGACCCGCACCTTCGACTATGGCGCCCTCGACCTGCTGCAGATCGGCGGCGGCGAGGTCGGCCGGCTCACCCTGCAGCCCGGATGGCGCTGGTCAGACCACGTCAAGCCGCTGGCGGGCACCGACCTGTGCGAGGCGCCGCACTTCCAGTACCACGTGGCGGGGACGCTGCACATCGTGATGGCCGACGGCGCCGAGTTCGACGCCGAGCCGGGTGCCGTCACCGCGCTGCCGCAGGGCCATGACGCCTGGGTGGTCGGCGACGAACCGGTCGTGGTGGTGGACTGGTTCGGCGCCAGCAACTACGCGCGCGGCTGACCGCGCTCCTCGCCCGGTGTGGTAGTCCTGACGGGACGCTTGGCGCCGGACGAGAGGAGCTACCCCATGGACCTGGGCCTGCGAGGCCGCCGCGCGCTGATCACCGGAGGAAGCCGGGGCATCGGCTTCGCGGTGGCCGAGGCGCTCGCCGCCGAGGGCGCGGCCGTCGGCCTCGTCGCCCGCGACGCGGACGGCCTGGCCGCGGCGGCCGGGCGGCTGGCGCCCAGGGGCGTACCCGTGGCCACCGCGGCGGCTGACGTAACCGACACGCCCGCGCTGCAACGCGCCGTGGCGGAGGTCGCGACCGCGCTGGGCGGGCTGGATCACCTGGTGGCCAACGCCGGCGGCACGATCGGCCGGGGCAACCTCACCAGCGCGGGCGATGACGACTTCACCGCGACGTTCGCGCTCAACGCGGGCCACGCGGCGGAGCTCATCCGGTCCGGGCTGCCGCACCTGCGGGCCGCGGGCGGCGGCGCGGTGGTGATCATCTCCTCGGTCACCGGGATGCGCCCGGCGCCGCGGACCGCCTACGCCGCCGCCAAGGCAGCGGAGATCCACCTGGCCGCCACGGCCGCCCAGGAGCTGGCGCCGGACCGCATCCGGGTGAACGCCGTGAGCCCCGGGTCGATCATGTTCCCCGGCGGCGGCTGGGATACCTTCCGGCGGGAGAACCCGGATGATTTCGCCGCCTTCCTGGCCGGCCAGTTCCCGTTCGGCCGGCTCGGCTCGCTACCGGAGGTCGCCGACGTGGTGGCGTTCCTGCTGTCGGAGCGCGCCTCCTGGATCACCGGCACGAACATTCCCGTCGACGGCGGTCAGGGTTACCCGAGCGCCCGCCGCTTCGACTGAGGAGGACCACATGTCACTGAGCCGGTTCAGCCTGTGCGCCCAGGACGAACGGCCGCCCTACACGTACGTCACCGGCGAGGGCCCCGCGGTCATCGAGGAGGCCACCGAGGCCGAACGTCTCGAGCTGGCCCGCAAGTACCTGGGGACCGAGGGCGGCGACGCGCGACGAGCGGTGCCAGAGTGGCTAAGTAAGCTTATGCTCTAACGGGCGCCGCGCTCGAAATGGGCGCGCACGCCCAGCAGTCGAACCGGCCGCCGCCCGGTGAACCGGCTCAGCGCCTCGGCGGCGGCCTGCGCGATGATCACGGGATCCGACGAGGGCGTGGCCAGCGTCACCCCGTGCGTCTCGGTAATGAACGGTGCGTAGCGCACCTTCACCACGATCCGCAGCGCCGGCCGCGGCTCCGCGGCGAGATCGGCCGCCAGCAGCCCGGCGATCCGCTCCACCTCGGCCTGTACCTGGGGCCAGTCGGCGATGTTCCGCTGGAACGTCTCCTCGCGTCCGTGGCCGCGCGCCACATAGGGTGAGTCGTCCACCTCGGTGTCACCGAGGCCGCGGGCCAGCAGCACCAGCCATGGCCCGGTCATCGGGCCGAACACCGCGGCCAGCGCGTCCGGGTCGGCCGCGGCCAGGTCGCTGACCGTGCCGATGCCGAGAACGGCCAGTTTCTTCGCCGTCTTGGCGCCGATGCCCCACAGCGCATCGGTCGGCCTGCCGCCGAGCACCTTGAACCAGTTCGCGAACGTCAGCCGGAACACCCCGGCCGGCTTGCCGAACCCGGTGGCGATCTTGGCCTGCAGCTTGTTCTCGCCGATCCCCACCGTGCAGTCCAGCTGGGTCTCCTCCCGCACGCGGCGCGCCAACGATCGCGCGAAGGCCTCGGGGTCCTCAAGCTCGACGCCGATGAACGCCTCGTCCCAGCCGAGCACCTCCACCACGGCGCCGGTCGACCGCAGCACCTCCATCACGGTCTCTGAGACCTCCTCGTAGGCGGCCCGGTCCACCGGGAGGAACACGGCATCCGGCAGCCGCCGGGCGGCCGTCCGCAGCGGCAGCCCGGAGTGCACTCCGTGCTCCCTGGCCTCGTAAGAGGCCGTGCTCACCACGCCGCGCTTGGTCGGGTCGCCGTCACCGCCCACCACGACCGGCCGCCCGCGCAGTTCCGGATGCCGAAGCACCTCGACCGCCGCGATGAACTGGTCGAGGTCCACGTGCAGCACCCAGCGCGCCACGCTCCACGTCTTACCCGGTCATGCCGCCGCGAATATCGTTCGGGTCAGAGCCGCACCGCCGGGTAGCGAGCTCTGTCGCGCATCTCGTGGTGGTAATGACGCGTCAGATCCGCCGGAATATGACAAAACGGACATCGGCAGCGCCGTCTCACTGATCGCGTGACGTTACACCGCTCATGGGGGGTGTTCTGACACGCAATCCTTAGGCGACACGATGCATGGCACTGGCTCCCCGGGATCCAAGCGATGCGGTCACGCCGCAGGGTCCGCCGCGGCCTCGACGCCACCACCGGCGCCGTGCTCCTCGGCTTCAGTGCCAAGCTCGCGACCGCGCACGCCTGAGCCGCCAGGGCGGGCTCGCCGCACCCGTTCGGCCCTAATGGTTTTGATCTGCGCGGACCTGGCCGGACACAATGCAGTGTGCTGCTGACCATCACCACCACCCGCGCGCCAGCGGCCGAACTGGGCTACCTGCTGCATAAGCACCCGGACCGGCCGCAGTCGTTCGAGGTGGCGTCCGGCGCGGCGCACGTCTTCTACCCGGAGGCGACGCCGGAGCGGTGCACGGCCGCGCTGCTGCTCGAGGTCAACCCGGTCTGTCTTGTCCGCGGCCGCACCGGCCAGGGCGGCCTCGGCGAGTACGTGAACGACCGGCCGTACGCCGCCTCCAGCATGCTCGCGGTGGCGATCAAGGAGGCCTTCCGCACCGCGCTCACCGGCCGCTGCGACGCGCGCCCCGCCCTGGCCGCGAGCCGCATCCCGCTCGAGATGCACGTCCCCGCCCTGCGCTGCCGCGGCGGCACGACGCTCGCCCATCGCGTCTTCGCGCCGCTCGGCTGGCAGGTCGAGACGCAGGCCCAGCCCTTCACGCCCGTCGAGTGGGGTGACTCGCCCTACCTCGGCCTGCGGCTGACCGGCGAGCTGCGGCTAGCCGACGCGCTCAACCACCTGTACGTGCTGCTGCCGGTGCTCGACGACGCCAAGCACTACTGGGTGTCCACCGAGGAGGTGGACAAGCTGATCCGGGCCGGCGGCGGCTGGCTGGCCGGGCACCCGGAGATGGAGCTGATCACCCGCCGCTACCTCAGCCACCAGAAGAAGCTCACCCGATCCGCGCTGGCCCGGCTGGCCGAAGCCGACGACACCGAGCCAGAACAGCTCGACAACGCGGTCCCCGAGGAGGAAGCCCCAGAGGAAGGGCCAAAGGAGGGCCCAAAGGGGGGCAGCGACAAGCCGCTCGCCGTCCAGCGCCGCGAGGCCATCCTGGCCGTACTGCGCGAGCGCGGCGGCCGCCGGGTCGGCGACCTCGGCTGCGGCGCGGGCGAGCTCACCAGGGACCTGCTGCGCGAGGCCGGCATTGACCACGTGGTCGCGACCGACGTGTCCGCCCGGGCGCTGCAGCTGGCGGGCCGCCGCCTGAACCTGGAGCGGATGCCGGACCGGCAGCGCGAGCGCCTGACGATCTTCCAGTCCTCGCTCACCTACCGCGACAACCGGCTGGCCGGGCTGGACGCCGCCGTGCTGATGGAGGTCATCGAGCACCTGGACCCGGACCGGATCCCGGCTCTCGAGCGGGTCGTGTTCGGCGCGGCCGCACCCGCCACTCGAGGTGCTGCGGTTCATCGCGGGCAAGCGGCTGGCCAGCGGCCGCCTCACCGTCATCGATGCCACCAACGTGCAGCCCGATGCCCGCCGCGACCTGGTCATGCTCGCCCGCGAGCACGACGTGCTGCCGGTGGCGATCGTGCTCGACCTGCCGGAGAAGCTCTGCGCCGACCGCAACAAAACCCGGCCGGACCGGGACTTCGGCCCGCACGTGCTCCGCCGCCAGCGCGGCCAGCTCCGCCGCGGCCTGCGCGGGCTGGGCCGCGAGGGGTTCCGCGCCGTGCAGGTGCTGCACACCGAAGAGGAGGTCGCCGCGGCCTCGATCACGCGGACCCGGCTGTACAGCGACCTGCGGCACGAGGCCGGCCCGTTCGACGTCATCGGCGACGTGCACGGCTGCCGGGCCGAACTCGAGGAGCTGCTGACGACGCTCGGCTACACGATCGGGCGTGACGGCGCCGCCCGCCCGGTCAGCGCCCGCCACCCCGACGGCCGGCGCGCGGTCTTCACCGGCGACCTGGTCGACCGGGGACCTGACACGCCGGGCGTGCTGCGCCTGGTCATGGGCATGGTCTCGGCCGGGACCGCGTTCTGCGTGGCCGGCAACCACGAGGCCAAGCTGCTCAAGGCGCTGCGCGGCAAGAACGTCAAGCGCAGCCACGGCCTGGACGCGTCGATGGAGCAGCTGGACGCGGAGACGGAGGAGTTCCGCGCCGGGGCGGAGCGGTTCATCGACGGCCTGATCAGCCACTACGTGCTGGATGGCGGCCGCCTGGTGGTGGCGCACGCCGGCTTGATTGAGCGCTACCACGGCCGGGCCTCGGGCCGCGTCCGGGAGTTCTGCCTGTACGGGCAGACCACCGGCGAGACCGACGAGTACGGCCTGCCGGTCCGCTACCCGTGGGCGGCCGAGTACCGGGGCCGCGCCGTCGTGGTGTACGGTCACACCCCGGTACCAGCCGCGGAGTGGCTGAACAACACCCTGTGCGTGGACACCGGCTGCGTGTTCGGTGGCCGTCTCACCGCTCTCCGGTATCCCGAACGGACCGTGGTGTCTGTCCCCGCCGCCCGCGTCTACCACCCCCCGGCCAAGCCGTTCCCCGTGGTGTCCGGCCCCGCCGCCGGGCGCCGTGAACCCAACGTGCTCGACATCGGCGACGTCTCCGGGTCCCGCGTCGTGGAGACGGCGTACCTGCCGCGAGTGGGGGTCCGCGACGCGCACGCCGCCGCCGCGCTGGAGGTGATGAGCCGGTTCGCGATCGACCCGCGCTGGCTGCTGTACCTGCCGCCCACCATGAGCCCAGTGGCGACCCAGACCGACGGGGACCTGCTCGAGCACCCGGACCAGGCCTTCTGCGCCTACCGCGCGGACGGCGTGGCCGACGTGGTGTGCGAGGAGAAGCACATGGGCTCGCGCGCCGTGCTGCTGGTGTGCCGGTCACCGGAGGATGCGGCGGCCCGCTTCGGTGTCTCCCCGGCCCTCGGTATCGCCTGGACCAGGACGGGCCGACCGTTCTTCCCGCCCCCGCTTACGTCGGACCTTCTCGCCCGCCTCCGCGAGGCGGTCGAGGAAGCCGGGCTGTTTGCCGAGCTCGAGACGACCTGGCTGCTCCTGGACGCCGAAATCGTCCCGTGGAACGTCAAGGCCGGACCGCTGCTCCGCGACCAGTACGCCGCCGTCGGCGCGGCCGCCCGCGCCTCGCTGCCGGCTGCCGCCGCGGCCCTGGAGCAGGCGTCCGCCCGCGGCCTGCCCGGCGTCGGCGAGCTGCTGGACCGGACCAGGTTGCGGTGGCCAACGCGGAGGCGTTCGTAGTCGCCTACCTGCGCTACTGCTGGGCTACGGACGGACTGGCCGGGGTGCGGGTGGCCCCGTTCCAGCTGCTCGCCACCGAGGGCACGGCCTACCACGACCGGCCGCACCTGTGGCACCTCGACCTGGCCGACCGGCTCGCCGCCGCGAGCCCTGAGCTGATCACGCGCACCCGCCGGATCTGCGCCGATACCAGCGATCCCGCACCGGCCACGCAGTGGTGGGAGGACCTGACCGCGGCCGGGGGAGAGGGCATGGTGGTCAAGCCCGCCGCGAACCTGACCCGTGGTCCCAAGGGACTGGTCCAGCCCGGCCTGAAGGTACGCGGCCGGGAGTACCTTCGGCTCATCTACGGCCCCGACTACACCGAGCCGGCCAATATGGCGCGGCTGCGCCACCGCGCCCTGTCCCACAAGCGCTCGCTGGCGCTGCGCGAGTACGCCCTCGGCCTGGAGGCCCTGGACCGGGTGGCCCGCGGCGAGCCGCTGTGGCGGGTGCACGAGTGCGTCCTCGCCGTCCTGGCCCTGGAATCCGAACCCGTCGACCCGAGGCTCTAGCCATGACCGTCATCGCTGTCCCGTACCACCTGGACGAGTACCTGCCCGACCTCGATCTCCCGCTCATGCCGGCCGAGGTCGTCACCGCCGAGTTCCCGCCGGGCGGTGCCTGGGAGCGGCTGGCCGTGCTCTATGACGCGGTGGCCCGCGCCGTGGCGGCCGACGTTGGCCGCGGCGGCCGCCCGGTCGTGCTCACCGGGGACTGCACCATCTCGCTCGGCATCGTGGCCGGGCTGCAGCACGCGGGTGCCGATCCGGGCATCGTCTGGTTCGACGCCCACGGTGACGTGCAGACGCCGGAGACGACCGCCTCCGGCTACCTGGGCGGCATGCCGCTGCGGCTGCTGACCGGCTACCGGGCCGAGCTCATCGCGGCGCGGCTCGGCCTGCGCCCGGTGCCCGAGCACCGGATCGTGCTGGCCGGGGCGCGCGACCTGGACCCGCCGGAAGTGACCTACCTGGCCAGCGCCGCGATCCGCCGCCGCGAGGTAGCCGGCCTGACCGCGGGTGGCCTGACCGCGGCCGACCTGCCGGCCGGCCCACTCTACGTGCACGCGGACCTAGACGTGATCGACGCGGCCGCGCTGCCCGGGCTGCGCTACCCGGTGCCGGGCGGACCGGACGCCGCCGGGCTCGCGGACGCGCTGCGCATGCTGCTGGCCACCGGCCAGGTGGCCGCGCTCGGCATCGCCTGCACCTGGCGCCCGGGCCACGCGGCCGCCGGGCACGTCGCCGCCCAGCTGACCGACCTGCTGGCGTTACCGCCCCGGAGGTGGCCGCCCAGCTGACCGACCTGCTGGCGTTACCGCCCCGGAGGTGGCCGCCGCGCATCGCGGCCAGCGCCGCCTGCCGGGCCCGCTGCCACAGGGGGTGAACACCTCGGTGGGTGCCCCCCGTTCCATCTGGACCGCGGCGTCGGCCCGGGCGCCCATCGTCTCCCCGGCCGCCGCGCCCAGCCCGCCGCGCCCAGCCCGCCGCGCAGGTTGCCGTCCGTGGCCGTGGCCGCGGCCGCCTCCTCCGACTGGGCCAGGTGCAGCACCACGTCGGCGATCGTCCAGCCCCGCGCCCCCGAAGCCGACTCCCACTGCTCCTCGTCCAGCCTGCTCAGGATCTTCTCCAGCCGCTCCTGCTCCGCCCCCAGGTCATCGAAGATGCTCATCCCCGCATATGACACACCCGCCTACCGACGAGTAACCCCCGCTCGGCCGGCCGCCGTCACCCAGGCGCCGCCACTACCGGGCCGTAGTAGGCGTGGATGCCGCTTTCATGTCGTTATGGCGCAGTTCCTGGTCGCCCCACGTCGATCCCAGAGCCGACAGCACCGCGCTCGGCTGCGACCCCTGGTGCTCCTGCGTTCGCGTCACATCGCTGTGACCGGTGATCCCGGCCTGCCGCCCCGGCCCGGCTAGTTCATACGATGTGGATGTCCCAGTCATGTCGTTCCAGCTGCATGAATGGGACATTCATGCCGTATGGTCTGGTACGGGCGGTACCAGTGTGACGAAAGTTCACTCTCGCGTCCGCGCGCTCGACTTTGGTGCCTTGCTGGAAACCGGCGAACATCAGGGAAAGGATGGTCAGCATCACGATCGTCTCCTTCGGCGGCACCGGCTCGTAGAACCCCGGTTTGCGTTAGAGCACACTCCAACTCATACGCTCGTATTCGTGACGACCTGGAGCATCGGCGAGGCCGCCGCCAAGTGCGGTCTTTCCCAGCACACCCTGCGCTGGTACGAGCGGATCGGCCTGCTCGCCAACATCGAGCGGGGCGCGGACGGCCGCCGCCGGTTCAGCGAGGGTGACCTGGAGTGGCTGTCCCTGCTGACCAAGCTGCGCGCGACCGGGATGCCAGTCAGGGACATGCAGCGGTACGCCGGGCTGGTCAGGTCGGGCGCGGGTGAGGCCGAACGCATCGAGCTGCTGAAAAAGCACCGCGAGGAGGTGCGCCGGGCCCTCGCCAGCCAGCGGGAGTGCCTGAAGCTGCTCGACGCGAAGATCGAGTACTACGCGGACTGCTTGGCCCGCGCGCCGCAAGCCAAAGCACTCTGAAGAGGAGCACGAGCCATCATGCGCACCACCAAACTCGGCCAGTTCACTGTCTCCGCCCAGGGCCTGGGCTGCATGGGGATGAGTGAATGGTACGGCACCACCGACTGGGACGAGTCGATCGCGACCATTCACCGCGCCCTGGACCTGGGTGTCACGTTCATCGACACGGCCGATATCTACGGCGCCGGCCACAATGAGGTGCTGGTCGGCCGCGGCATCGCGGGCCGCCGGGACGAGGTGCAGCTGGCCACGAAGTTCGGCATCGACCGATCGGGCGGCGACGCGCACCGGATCATCCGCGGTGAGCACGACTACGTGAAGCGGGCCTGCGAGTCCTCGCTGACCAGGCTCGGCGTGGACCACATCGACCTGTACTACCTGCACCGCCCGCCGCAGACGGCCGAGATCGAGGAGACCGTCGGCGCGATGGCCGAGCTCGTCGCCGAGGGTAAGGTCCGCCATCTGGGCCTGTCTGAGGTCACCAACGACCTGCTGCGCCGGGCGTACGCCGTGCACCCGATCACCGCGGTGCAGAGCGAGTACTCGCTGTGGACCCGCGATGTGGAGACCGACGCGATGGACGCCATGCGCGAGCTCGGCGTCGGCTTCGTGCCCTACTCGCCGCTCGGCCGCGGCTTCCTGACCGCCACCGTAGACCTGACCGCGCTGGACGATCGCGACTTCCGCCGCCGCAACCCGCGGTTCACCGGCGAGGCCGGGCAGAAGAACCTGGCCATCGTGGACGCGGTCCGCAAGGTGGCCGACGCCAAGGGCGTCGCCCCCGCGCAGGTCGCGCTGGCCTGGGTGTACGCCCAGCAGGAGCGGCATGGCGTCTCGCTCGCCCCCATCCCCGGCACCAAGCGGCTCAAGTGGCTCGAGCAGAACGTCGCCGCCCTGGACATCACCCTCACCGAGGACGAGCTCGCCGTCCTGGACCCCCTGGGCGGCCAGGTCAGCGGCGCCCGCTACTAGACCGCGCCGCTGGAGGGGCCGCCGGACCGCCGGTCAGGAGCCCTCCCTAGGGAGAGCGGACTAGGGAGTTTCTCTAGGGACTCTGCTCTCGCCGAGGCTCACAGTGGATCTATCCGAACGGGACAACCGAGCCCGGGAAAAGGAGAGATCTAAGAATGAGCACCCAATCCGACACCACCCCGCAGGCCCCGTACCCGCAGGCCTCGAACCCTCCGGGTCCGAACCCTCAGGGTCCGTACCAGCAGGGCCGTACCAGCAGGCGCCCTACCAGCAGGGTCCGTACCAGCAGGGTCCGTACCAGCAGGGTCCGTACCAGCAGGGTCCGTACCAGCAGGCGCCCTACCAGGCCCCGTACCCGCAGGCGCCCTATCAGCAGCCCGCCAGGCCGTCCGGGTCGCGGGGCTGGATCGTGGCCGTCGGCGTGGCGGTGGCGGTGGCCCTGGTCGCGGTGGCCGTGGCCCTGTGGCATACGCAGTCCCATGCCACTCCGGCCACCACCGGCACGTCGACCTCGACGTCCACCCCAGTCCACCCGGTCAGCCCTCCTCCGCTCCACCCCACCTCCCCGGCGCAGCCGACCACTCCGTGACGGGCGGCTAGAGCGTCGGCGGCTTCGGCCGGTACATGACGATCTCAGCTGGCTGCCAGCGCCACCTGCCCCGCCGGGCCGCTCCCGGCGGGGGCAGCCACCCGCGACCCGGCCACCCGCGACCCGGCCACCCGCAACCGGGCCACCCGCAACGCCCCGGCTGGCCCGGCCTCCGGTCACACCGCGGCTGGCTGGTGCCACTGCCCGACGAATTGCCGAAGCTCCTGGCGTCCGTTCAGGCCGCACTTGGCGTAGATGTTGCCCAGGTGGTACTCCACCGCCTTGCGGCTGACGAACAGCTCGGCCGCGATCTCCGGGTTGGACAGCCCCTTCCCGACCAGATGGGCCACTTCGGTCTCCCGGCTGGTCAGCGCCAAAACAGGCTGCTTCGCGGCCGTGCTGGCGGGAAGACGACACGCCGCCAGCTCCTCTTCGGTCCGGGTCACGAACGGAGCGGCCCGCAGGCCCAGGTACAAGTCGTTGGCCCGCCGCAGGCGCTCGACGGCCAGGCGCCGCTGGCCGGTCCGGCGCAGCAGACGGCCGTGGGCCAGCAGCAGCCGGGCGGTGTAGACCGGGCTGTGCGAACCGGCGGTGTCCTCGCCACGGGCGTAGATCCGCAGCGCCTCCTCGGGCGCGCCCTGCTGTTCGGCCAGCCATCCTTGCAGCCACGCCAGGGCCGGGGCCAGGTAGCTGACCTCGCCGCCGCCCGCGCGGAGCTGGTCTAGGACCGCGGCGGCTGGCTCGGTCTGGCCCGAGCCGATCAGGCCCTCGGCCAGCAGCGGCCGCCACAGGACCGCGTACGCCCGGCTGCGGCCGTCCAGGGCCGCGTCGTCCTGCCAGTGGCCGAGCGCGTCGGCCATGCCCAGGTAGTCGCCTGACGCCTGGCAGACCAGGGCCCGGGCCATCGCCGCGTACAGCCGTTCCTGGCCGTAGTCCAGGCTGGCCGCTTCTTCCTCGGCCAGCGCGGCGTGCCGTTCGGCTTCCTCGGCGGCGCCGCGGCCGGCCGGGACGCAGCCCGCCGCCAGGTGCAGCAGCGGCAGCTCATAGCGGCGGGCATGGATCGTGGCGGCGGAGAATCCCTGCTCGGCGGTGAGCAGCACGTCGTCCCAGGCTCCGGCCAGGTACTGGGCCAGCGCCAGGTAGAAGTAGGCGCGCAGGCCAAGGGTCAAGGTGGCTCCCCGGCGCGCCAGCCGCAAGCTGGCGGTCAGGTCGGCCACGGCCTGGTCCAGGTCGCCGGCCAGCAGGTGGAACACTCCCCGGAACGTCAGGGCGTCCACATCGACCGGGCCGACCCGGGCCGGGTCGGCGTCCAGGTGCCCCAGCTCGGCCAGCGCCTGCCAGGGGCCGGCCACCTGGCAGGCGCCGATGCCGATCAGGGTGCGCGTCTGGCTGGCGGCCGCCGCGTCCAGGCAGCCGGTGCCCAGCGCCCACCGGCCGAACGCCTGCACCTTCTCGCCCTCACCCAGGAGGGTGTAGGTGCCCGCCAGCCGGTTCGCGATCAGGGCGGCCAGCGGCTGGCTGGCCGGGTCGTCTCGCGCCCCGGCCAGCGCCTGGCTGAACCGCCGTTCCGCCTCGGCAAGCTGGCCCGAGGAGAACGCGATCGCGCCCAGCACGCAGCTGCGTAGCGGGGACGCCGCCGTCGCCTCTACCGCCTCGCGCAGGGCCAGGCCCCGGGTCTCCTCGGCCAGCATCAGGTGCAGCGCGGCGGTCAGCAGCCGCCGCTCCCGGTCGGCCCGGGCCGGGGAGACGTCCGAGGCCCACTGCAGGTGCGTGGCGGCCAGCGCCAGCCGGCCGTCGGCCGCTTCCTGGCCCGCCAGGTGCTCCAGCTCAGCGGCCAGGCCCTCGTCCGGGTGATCCAGGGCGGCCACCCGGTGCTCCCACGACGCCGGCTCGCTGACCATGGTGGCGGCGCGAGCGTGCAGCACGCGGCGCCGCGCGGCGGTGATGCCGGCGTAAACGGCGTCCCGGACGAGCGGATGCCGGATCTCGACCGGGCACGTCGGTTCGTCCGGCCACCAGTCCACCAGGCCGGAGGCCACGGCCGGCTCGATCGCCTCGCCCGGCGAGTCGATCTCCGCCGCCTGGCCCAGCTGGGCGATCGGCAGGCGCAGGTTGAGGACCGAGAGCATCTCCAGGGCATTCCGGGTCACCGGCGGAAGCATCCGGAGGTGCTCGCCGATGGCGACCGACAGCGACCGGGGCACGGCCAGCCTGCCCGGCGTCCGCGGATCGAAATCGAACCCCTCGCTCAGCAGCGTGCTCAGGTACAGCGGGTGCCCGCCGGTGCCCTGGTACAGCCGCTGGACGGCCTCATCGTCTAGCGGTCCCGCCTTGAGCGCGGCGGCCAGCGACGCGACCTCATCCGGCTGCAGCCCGCTCAGCTGTACGTGCAGCCGGTTCTCGACGCTCAGCAGCATCCGCTGCACCGCCTCGTCCAGGCGGTGTCCGGGCCCGCGGTACGTCACCAGGACGGCGACCGGGTCCACCGACAGCCGCCGCAGGATGAAGGTGAGCGCTTCGGTCGACTTGCGGTCGGCCCACTGCAGGTCATCGATGACGATAGCCACCGCGCCCAGGTCTCCGACCACCTCAAGCAGCCGCGCTCCCATAGCGAACGACGAGGTAGACGAGCCGTTCACGCCGGACAGCGCGGCCGCGGGAGAGGCAGCCCCGGCGGTCCTGAGCAGCTGGTCGACGAGGCCGAACTCCAGATCGGTCTCGGCCTGGCTGGCCCGAGCCCAGAGCACTCTCAAGCCGTCGGCCCCGGCCAGGCAGCGCCGCGCCAGCGATGTCTTCCCGACCCCCGGATCGCCCTCGATGGCCACCAGCCACGGCTGCCCCGCCTCCACCCTGGCGAAGACCTCCGCGACCCGCGCGAGCTCCGCCGCCCGGCCGACGAAGAGGTCAAGTGGCGCCTGCCGGTGCTGCACGCGTCCCACCCCGCTCTGCTCGTGACGGCGGCAAATCCGGACGACAAGAGCCTAACTGGTCACTGACCGGTACCCCATCCCGGCACCGGCCCGCCCGGGCCCGGCCACCGGGCCGAGCGCGGGCAGCTTCAGTCGGGCAATCTGTGCTAACGTAAGTACTCTCGCGCCCCTAGCTCAACGGTAGAGCAACGGACTCTTAATCTGGAGGTTGGGCGGTTCAAGTCCCCCCGGGGCGCACCACGTCAGGGTCATGCGCTTCCGCGCGTCTCCGGAGCGGGCAGGTTCGGGTCCACCTGGGCGTCGACCCTGAGGGACGCGCCCCGGTGCAGCAGGAACGGCGTGCCGATGATGGCAATCATCCCGAACGCCATGACCGCGACATAGGCGATGGTTCCGGGCACCGACAGGTGGGTCGCGGGGATGAACCCGAGGAAGAAGACGAAGAGCGCGGCTACCATCCCGGTCCCGACGATCAGCGCGAGTCCCAGCTTCCCGCCCGGGATCTTGAACGGGCGCGGGGCGTCCGGCTTCGTGATGCGCAGCCGCACGACCGAGACGTACATGAGGAAGTACATGACGAGGAAGGTCTGGGCGACCAGCGCGGTCAGCATCCAGTAGTAGGTGTTGATGTTGTTGACGAACACCATGGCCAGCGCCAGCAGCGAGCCGAGCGTGGCCTGCAGGATGAGGACCGAGGTGGGGGCGCCGCGGCGGTTGGTCCGGCCCCACCACGGGTTCAGGTGACCATCGGCGGCCACCCGGCGCATCCCCTCGGCCGGGCCCATGCTCCATGACGCCAGACCGCACAGCACGCCGATGATCACGAGCACTCCGAACGGCCGTATCAGCGAGGAGATGCCGAGCTTGGCGAAGAAGATGGACACCGCCTGCATGATCCCGCCTGCCAGCTGGATCTGCTTGGCCGGCACGACCATCGCGATCGCCACGCTGCCCAGGATGGACAGCGACGCCACCGTGACCGCGGCCACCAGCACCGATCGCGGGTAGGTGCGCCTGACGTTCCTGGTCACGTGCGAGTAGAAGCCCCCGATCTCCATGCCGGCGAACGCGACCACGATGCCGGCCGCGTACACCAGGCTGGCCAGGCCGTGCCAGGCCGGCACGATCGCGGTGGCATGGAAGGGGATTTGCGAATGCTTGCCGCTGCCGGCCCACCACAGGCCCAGGGCAATGATCGCCGTGGTCGGGACCGCGGTCCCGATCACCACGCCCACGCCCGTCCAGCGGGCCGACTTCAGCGAGCCGAACAGCGAGAAGAGCGTCACCGCCCAGAAGATCACCAGCATGACGGGCACGAGGAACGCCTTGTTCTGCGACAGATTCGGGTTGATCACGTAGGCGGCCGTGGTGGCCAGGAACACCAGCACGGTGGGGAACCACACGATGTTCTCCGACCAGTCGCACCACACGGCCAGGAAGCCCCAGCGTGAACCGAACGCCTCCCGCACCCACCGGTACATGCCGCCGCCGACGGTTGTGGCCAGCTCGGCCGAGCACAGGGCCACCGGCACCAGGTAGGTGAGGACGGCGATGGCGTAGAAGAAGATCGCCGACCAGCCGAACGTGGCCGTAGCGGGCAGGTTACGGATGCTGTCCATGGCCGCGATCAGCACCAGGGCCAGGCCGATCACGCCGAGCCGCCGCGCGCCGGACCGGTCCGCCGGGGTCTTGGTGACCGGCTCGATCGTCGTGGTCATGACACAAGCTCCTTGCTCTGGGGCGCGGCGGCCGGGGACTTGGGCTTCATGAACCGGCCGACCACGGGCAGTTCCGCCACGGACTCGGCCCGGGCGATGGCCAGGCCTGCTCTCGGCAGGTGAGCCCGGTTGTCAGCGACCGAATAACGCGGCCGCCACTGCGGGCCGTACTTCTTGTTGAAATTCCACAGGGACTCGATCTGCATGCTCTCGCTGAAGTGATGCAGCAGGGACTTCTCGGCCGAGGTCCACCGTCCGGAGTCGTTCTCCCCGGCGACCACGGCCCGCATCACCGCGAAGTTGAGGCCGAGGCCGGTCAGTCCCCGCTCGGCCATCCAGTTGATCGTCTCGATGATCACGAAGTCGGTCAGGCCGTTCGGCGCGTCCGGGTCGCTCGTCCGTCGCATCAGGTCAAGGGAGTATCCGTTGATGTGGCTCGCCGGGATGTACTGGTTGAACGCCACCGGCTTGCCGTCGGCGTCCGTGCAGACGGCCAGCAGGAGACCGGTGTCGCGCTCGTCGAACATCCGGCTCAGGGTCATCGAGAAGCCGCGCTCCGCTTCGCCCTGGCGCGTCTCGGTCGCGAGATCCTCCAGCTGCGTCCGCAGCTCCGCGCTGGCCTCCAGCGCGGGCATGACGGCGACGCGGTAGCCGGCCTTGGACGTCCGGTTGTAGGCCCCGCGCAGCGACTTCATCGACTTGCCCTTGAGCGAGAACGTGTGGCAGTCCACGATCGCCTCGTCGCCCATGTAGAGGGGGTTCAGGCCCGCCGCCCGGTAGATCGGCAGCCAGGCCGAGGACGCGCCGAGGACGCACGGGTACCACCCGTTGGTGTCGGCCAGGTCCATCGCGTCGGACCAGGCGTCGATGCGCTCGTTGACCGGCCCGATCGGGTCGGGTGACACGAGCATGATCCGGTTGATGACCGAGTAGGCGACCAGGGTGTTCCCGGAGAACAGCCAGGACTTGTCGTCCCGGAGGGCGAAGTAGTCGAGCGTGTCGCCTCCATAGCGATCGAATATCGCTCGCGCCCGCTCGAAGGCGCGGGCTCGCTCTTCTCCGGTTCGCCGGCGCTCGCGGCCGGGCCGCGCCGTCACCAGGACGAGCAGCACCGTGCCCACGAGGGCGACCACGATGACGTCGCGGGTCTCGCGGGTGCTGATGACGGCGACGTCAAGCACGGCGGCCAGGCTGACCGCCACCAGGCTGGCCATGATGGCCCAGCCGAGGACCCGGCGGAAACCCGCGGGGCTGACCCGGAAGTGGCGGTTCTCGACCAGCAGCCACAGGCCGGCCAGCGAGGCGATGCCCGTCCCTTCCCAGGCCGCGCCCTGCGCCAGGCGGTAGACGACGCTCATCAGCAGGATGACCAGAGCCGCCAGCCAGGCCCTCCGGTAGCCGTGCCGTACCCCTCGGGCCACGCCAGCCAGAGCCAGTCCGCCGATCACGGCGACGAGGCCGCTGACGTGGTGAATGCTGAAGGGCAGCGCGGCGTCCACCGGACGGAGCCAGCGGACCGGCCACAGCAGCGCGAAGACGACGTTCAGCAGGCCCGCGGCGAGCAGCCCGAACGCGGCCACCCGCCGGACCCGGCGACGTCGCACCCACGGCATCATGGCCCGCTCGTTGACGGGCCAGGTGGCCCCGTCAGGAAGCTGGCCGACGATCTGGAGCGCTTGCGGGCGGGCCCGCTCCGGCGCCAGAACCAGTCGCTCGAGGAGGGAAGGCTGACCGACGGGACGTTCGGCCAAAGACAACGAGACCGACAGCATCGGTCCGGCCTGGAGCTCGATCATGGACAGCCGCCGTACGGCCAGGAACGGCGCCGGCAGCCCAAGCCTGGCCTTCCGGGCCCGCACCACCTCCGTGGCGCATCCGGTGTTGGCGTAGAATCCGTCGCCGACCTGGGAGATCTCGGGCTCGTGGGTGTGGCCGGTGATCAGGCCCGTGTACCCGGCGGCGACCAGCCGGGCCGCCTCGTCCCGGACGGCCGCGTTGTGGGCCGCCGCGTCGCCCCGGTCGCTGACCGAGGCATCGGCCAGCGCGCGGTTGACCCGGAGCATGGTGGCGATCCCGGTCACCGCGGCGACGACCGCGATCGCGACGACCAGGATGCCGAACAGGATCAGCCACCGCTCAGCGTGATAGTCAAGCAGCGGCTTGACTCCGGGCGCGAAGGACAGCAGGCGCAGCACCAGCGCCGCCGCGAACGGCACCGCCAGCCACCACAGCCATCCCGCCACCATGCGGTACAGCAGGCGCGATCCCAGGAAGGCGGACGGGTCACCATTGCACCACCGGACCCCCTCGAGCAGCGAGCCGGGATGGTCGCGGGATGCGAGCTTGGGCAGCACCTCCCGGACCACGTGGTGGCCCAGCGGCGTGTCGACCGGGGACCGGGGATCGGTGAACGCGTTGTACTGGTCGAACTGGTGCCCGTGCATCACCCGGATCAGCTGGATGCCGTTCCCCGTCTCCAGGGCCAGGTCGCAGGTCAGGGCGATGTCGGTCACCCCGAGACGGTCCCGCAGCAGCGCGACCGAATCGGTATCCCAGGCGAGCTGGCCGTCGTGGTTGCCGGGGGTCAGCACGACACGGTGACCCTCATGCGTCGCGAAGCGCCGGACCGCGTTGGTGAACTGGGGATGGGAGTCCAGGATCGCGGCGACGTCAGGCGCCGCGGCGAGCATCTCGAACCCGTCGCCGGCGATCACCAGGATCCCGGGCTCGTGGAACTCGTCGAGCATCCCGGCCAGCTCGTCGGCGGCCTGCGTGGAGACCTCCGACGCGACGGGCGCGAGGTGCAGGTCACTGACCACGACCACCCGGCTGCCCTGTCCCGCCTCGAGCCGGATGAGGTCGGGCACGAACGGGGCCGAACGGGCCGGGCTCGCGTCGGTCGCGTCGTCCATCACGCTCTCCATGAGGTCCTGGCCTTCCGTTACGGCAGTCATGACAGTGCCTCCGGCCGCATGATCGGGAAGAGAATGACGTCGCGGATCGCCGGGACTTCGGCGAAGAGCATGATCAGCCGGTCGATGCCGATGCCGATGCCGGATGTCGGCGGCAGCCCGTACTCGAGCGCCCGCACGAAGGCGAGGTCAGCGGGGTGAGCCTCGGCATCCCCTCCGGCGGCCATCGCGGCCTCGGCCTCGAACCGCTTGGCCTGCTCGTCGGGGTCGTTGAGCTCGCTGTATCCGTTGGCGAGCTCCCGGCCGCCGATCACGAGCTCGAAGCGGTCGGTGAGGGTGGGGTCCTCGAGGGACTGGCGGGCCAGCGGCGAGACCTCGGTCGGGTAGTGGTAGATGAAGACCGGACCCGCGGTCTGGCTCATGAGGACCTGGTTGTACAGCTCGAAGACCAGCTTCCCTGGGCCCCAGGCCGGCAGGTAGGCGACGTCGTTGTCGGCGCAGACCTGGCGCAGGTGCTCCACCGGCATGGACGGGTGCACCCGCTGGCCCAGCTTCTCCTCGAGCATGTCGAGCAGGTCGCGGCGCGGCCAGGGCGGGGTCAGGTCGATGCGCTGACCGCCGAAGCTGAATTCCAGCCGGCCGGTGGCGGCCTGGGCGGCCTCGGTGATCAGGTGCTCGGTGAGGTCCATCCCGTCGCGGAAGTCGCCGAAGGCGCGGTACGCCTCGAGCGAGGTGAACTCCGGGCTGTGCCGTGTGTCGATCCCCTCGTTGCGGAAGTTGCGGGCGATCTCGAACACCCGCTCATACCCTCCGACCACCAGCCGCTTGAGGTAGAGCTCCGGCGCGATGCGCAGGCTGAACTCGGTGTCCAGCGCGTTGGCGTGGGTGAAGAACGGCCGGGCCAGGGCCCCGCCCGCCTGCGGCTGCAGGATCGGGGTCTCGACCTCCACGAAGTTCTGCGCCTCGAGCCGGTCGCGTAGGACGGACAGCGTCTTGAAGCGGATGTCGAAGACCCGCCGGCTCTCCTTGTTGGCCAGCAGGTCCACCTCGCGCTGGCGGTACCTGGTCTCTGCCTCGCTCACGCCGTACCACTTGCCGGGCAGCGGCCGCAGCGCCTTGGACAGGATCTCCACGCCGGTCACGTCGAGCGAGAGCTCTCCCCTCCGGCTGGTGATGACCTCGCCGGTGGCTCCCACCCAGTCGCCCAGGTCGACGAGCGCCTCGACGGCGGCCGCGTCAGCCGGCAGGTGTCGCGCCTGGAACATCAGCTGAACGGCGCCGCTGGTGTCCTCGATGGTGACGAACCGGAGCTTGCCGTGCCCTCGCATGGACACCACCCGCCCGGCCACCCTGGCCACCTCGCCCGTTCGCGTGTCCGGCTTCAGCCCGGCGTGGGCGGAGTGCAACTCGGCCAGCGTCGCGCTGCGCTCGAACCGGGTGGGATAGGGGTTGATGCCCTGCTCCTCGAGCGCATCGCGCTTGGCCCGGCGTTCGGCGGTCTGGGCTTCCAGCCCTCCCACTACGCTGGGCTCGGCCGACGGCACACCGGTCTTCGGGTGTCGATCCCCGCCGCTACGCGCAGGCGCTTCCTCGGGTGCTGGTCCGGGGTGTAGGACTTGGGTGCTCATCGTGGATGTCTTTCTTGCTCAGCTCGGCCACTCCGAGTGGGTAAATCCACTGTCGCCCGGACCCCCGCCGGGAGTCCCTAGGGAGACTCCCTAGTTCGCCTCCCCAGGGAGGGCTCCCCGCCGCGATCAGGCCGGTCAGCTACGATCGTGAGGCTGGCTCGCGGGACACCTGGACGAGGCTGACCCGTTGCTCGACGAAACGCCGTAGCTGCTGGCGTCCGCGCAGGCCGTACTTGGCGTAGATGTTGCCCAGGTGGTACTCCACCGCCTTGCGGCTGATGAACAGCTCGGCCGCGATCTCGGGGTTGGACAGCCCCTTCCCCGCCAGCTGGGCGACCTCGGTCTCCCGGCTGGTCAGCACCAGGACAGACTGCTTGTCCGCCGGGCGGCCGGGAAGGTCGCAGGCCGCCAGCTCCTCCTCGGTCTGAGCGATGAACGGCGCGGCGCGCAGCGCCTGGTACTCCTCGTTCGCCCGCCGCAGCCGTTCCACCGCGTCCTTCCTGTTACCGGTTCGGCGCAGCAGCCGGCCGTGGGCCAGCAGCAGCCGGGCGATGTAGACCGGGCTGTGCGAACCGGCGGTGTCCTCGCCACGGGCGTAGATCCGCAGCGCCTCCTCCGGGTCGCCGCGCTGTTCGGCCAGCCACCCGTCCAGCCACGCCAGGGCCGGGGCCAGGTAGCTGACCTCGCCGCCGCCCGCGCGGAGCTGGTCTAGGACCGCGGCGGCTGGCTCGGTCTGGCCCGAGCCGATCAGGCCCTCGGCCAGCAGCGGCCGCCACAGGACCGCGTACGCCCGGCTGCGGCCGTCCAGGGCCGCGTCGTCCTGCCAGTGGCCGAGCGCGTCGGCCATGCCCAGGTAGTCGCCTGACGCCTGGCAGACCAGGGCCCGGGCCATCGCCGCGTACAGCCGTTCCTGGCCGTAGTCCAGGCTGGCCGCTTCTTCCTCGGCCAGCGCGGCGTGCCGTTCGGCTTCCTCGGCGGCGCCGCGGCCGGCCGGAACGCAGCCCGCCGCCAGGTGCAGCAGCGGCAGCTCATGCCGGTGAGCGTGGATCGCGGCGGCCGACAACCCCTGCTCGGCGGTGAGCAGCGCGTCGTCCCAGGCTCCGGCCAGGTACTGGGCCAGGGCCAGGAAGCAGTAGCCCCGCCGGCTCAGGATGAGGGTGTCGCCACGCTCCGCCAGTCGCTGGCTGGCGGTCAGGTCGGCCACGGCCTGGTCCAGGTCGCCGGCCAGCAGGTGGAACACCCCGCGGAACGCCAGGCCGCTAGCATCGGCCGGGCCGACCCGCGCCGGCTCGGTATCGAGGTGGCTCAGCTCGGCCAGGGCCGCGCGCGGCCCGGCTACCTGGGAGGCGCCGATGGCGAACAGGGTGCGGGTCCAGCTGGCGGCCGCGGCGTCCAGGCACCCGGTGCCCAGCGCCCACCGGCCGAGCGCCTGCACCTTCTCACCCTCCCCGAGCAGGGTGTAGGTACCCGCCAGCCGGTTGGCGATCAGAGCCGCCAGCGGGCGGCTGTCCGGGTCGCTCCGCGCCTGTGCCAGCGCCTGGCTGAACCGCCGTTCTGCCTCGCTGAGCTGGCCGGAGGAGAACGCCATCGTGCCCAGCACGCAGCTGCGCAGCAGGGACGGCCCGGTCGCCTCCACCGCCTCGCGCAGCGCCGGGTCACGGGACTCCTCGGCCAGCGTCCGGTACAACGCCGCGGTCAGCAGCCGCCGCTCCCGGTCGGCCCGGGCCGGCGAGACGTCCGAGGCCCACTGCAGGTGCGTGGCCGCCAGCGCCAGCCGTCCGGCGGCCGCCTCCTCGCCCGCCAGCCGCTCCAGCTGGCAGGCCAGGTCCTCGTCGGGCCGGTCCAGCGCGGCCACCCGGTGCTCCCAGGATGCCGATTCGCTGACGACCGCGGCGGCGCGCCCGTGCAGCACGCGGCGCCTGCTGGCGGTGATGCCGGCGTAGACGGCGTCCCGGACCGGCGGGTGGCGGATCACCACGGGACAGCTTGGTTCTTCCGGCGACCAGTCCACCAGGCCGGAGGCCACGGCCGGCTCGATCGCTGTACTCGGCGACTCGATCTCCGCCGCCTGGCCCAGCTGGGCCAGCGGCATGCGCAGGTTGAGCACGGCGAGCATCTCGAGGATGGTCCGGGTCGGCGGCGGCAGCGCGCGCAGATGAGCCCCGACCGCCGCGGCCGGCGAGCGGAGCAGCGCGAGCCGTCCGGGAGCCTGCGGATCGAACGGCATCAGGGCCTCGGCCGGGGACGGCCCGCCGGCGGCCGCGGCGTGCCGGCATCTGCGGGACTGGTGTCTTCTCGCCGTTCGGGTCAGCATGATCGTCCCTTGTCTCAAGTCCGTCCGGGTGGTTGTCCGGCGGCCACGCCGAGAACGCGGGTAAGCCGGGCCAGGTCGATGGTGAGCGGGGCGGCCTCGTCGCGCTGGTGGACATGGATCCGCGTACCGCCGTTCTGGGCGGTGCAGGTGACCCTCAGCCCGTGCGTTCGTGAGCCGATGAACAGCCGGTAGCCGACCAGCCAGGGCGGTTCGAAGGCGGTTACCTCGCCACTGGCCGCGACCTCGATCCCGTCGACGTGCGCGGTGAGCGGAAAGTCGGCTCCGGTGCCGTCGGACGGTCCCGGTCCGGCGGCCGATATGTCGGGCAGCCAGTCGCCCAGGCGCGACGGGTCGGCCAGGTGGCCGAACACGGCCTTGACGGGGCTGGGGAACGTTGCGTAGAGATCCATCGATTGCTTTCTATGCTGGAAGCGCCTATTCCGGCGGGTCGTGACCATCTAAGCTGGGCACCAGGACGGGGACCAGACGTTTCTTGCGGCTCCGGTGCGGCAAAGCTGCGGTAAAGCTGCGGCGGTGGCGTGGCAGCCCGTCCAGCCCGCCAGCCAGGAGCCAGGGTGGGCCTGGAGACGCAGATGCCTGATCTGCGCGAGTTCCGCGACGCGGTACGCGCACATCGCCGGGCGGTCGGGCGTACTCAGCAACAGCTCGCGCGGTCGATCGGGCTGCACCCCGATGTGCTCAGCCATAAGCTCCACGGCCGCGACAACGCCGTTCTGACCACGCCGGATGTGATTGGCATCGCGACTACGCTGGCCGGCTGGGGCGCGCTGGTCAGCCGGGCGGACGTGTACGCGCTGCTCGGCCTGATGGACGTTCCGGCGCACGCCATCCCCGTCGCGGCCTGGTCCGCACCGCCGCTCGCCGCGCTGCGATCTGACGATGACGGTGCCAGGGCCCGGCAGGCGGCACCCGGCCCTGCGGCGCCCGGGACGGCACCCGCGCCGCTGCCCGGGCCTGCCGGCGAGCCCGCCGTCCAGCGGCTCCGGGTGACGCCGGCGCCGCTGCCCGCCCCGGCCACTCCGCTGATCGGCCGGGAGCGTGAGCGGGCCGAAGTGGCGGCGGCCGTGGCCGCCTCGCGGCTGGTCACCCTCACCGGTACCGGCGGAACCGGCAAGACCCGGCTGGCTCTGCAGGTGGGTCACGATCTCGTCGGCGATTTCAGCGACGGCGTGGCCTTCGTCGACCTGGCCCCGGTCCGTGATCCCGCGTTGCTCGCCACGGCGGCCGCCCGGGCCCTGGGCCTGGCACCCGCGTCCGCCCAGGCGGCCGAGGCTCATCTGGCCGAGGCGCTGCAGGACCGTGAGCTGCTGCTCATCGCGGACAACCTCGAGCACTTGCTCGACGAGACCCAGTTGCTGGCCCGGATCCTGGCCGTCGCCCCGGCGGTGCGCCTGCTGACTACCAGCCGGATCCCGTTGCGGCTGTACGGGGAACACACCGTCCGGGTGCCTCCGCTGCACCTGCCCGGCCGGGGCATCACCGGGACCGCCGCGGCCGACAGCGAAGCGGTCCAGCTGTTCATCGCGCGCGCCCGGGCCGTGCGTTCGGACTTCGCCCCCGACGCGGACGAACTGGCCGCCGTCGGCGACATCTGCGCCGCGCTGGACGGCTTGCCGCTGGCCATCGAGCTGGCCGCGGCCCGGATCGGGCTGTACTCGCCGCAGGCGCTGCTGCCGCTGCTGCGGTCTCGTCTGGCGCTGCTCACCGGCGGCCCGCGCGACCTGCCGCGGCGGCAGCAGACGCTGCGTGCCGCGCTCGACTGGAGTCACGCGCTGCTGGCCCCCGAGTCGCGGGAACTGTTCGCCCGCCTCGGGGTGTTCGCCGGGCCGTTCGACGCCGCGGCCGCGGCCGCGGTCAGCGCCGAACCCGATCCGGTCCAGGCGCTGGAGCAACTGGCCGACCTGGCTGACCAGAGCCTGCTTGAGCTCACCGCGGGCGAGACACCGGGATTCCGGATGCTGCAGACCGTGCGGGAATACGCACTGGCCCGGCTGGCCGAGACCGGGGAACAGGACGCCGTCCGGCGCCGGCACCTGGCGTACTTCCTGACCGTCGCGCTCTCCGCCCGCGAAGGGCTGGACGGGTCGGGGCAGGCAGAGCTGCTCGACCGGCTGGAAGAGGCCTATCCGAACATCCGGGCCGCCCTGGAGTTCGCCTGGCACGAGGCGGAGCGGGACGCCGCCTGCCTGGGTGAGGGGCTGCGCCTGGCCGCCGCGCTCAACCTGTTCTGGCAGCGGCGTGGGTCGCTCGCCGAGGGCGTGCTGCAACTCGATCGGTTGCTGGCCAGGGACGATGCGCAGCAGCGCCCGACCGCCCCGCAGATCCGGGCGTCCGCCGTGCTGGCGGCCTGCGCGCTGGCCTGCTTCAAGGGTGACTACGGGCGGACCGCGGAGCTAGCCCGGCAAGGCATCGAGCTGTGCGCCCCCCTGGGCGACCACCGGGGCCTGGCGCTGGCGCACCGCTTCCTCGGCGAGGTGGCGCTCGATATTGGCGACATCGTTGCGGCCGAGCCGCATTTCGAGCGTGAACTGGCCGAGGCGGCGCAAGCCGGCGACGTGGCCTGGCAGGCGCACGCCTACAACATGCTCGGTCAGACCGCCCGTCTCCAGGGCGAGTTCCGGCGGGCCAGCTCCCTGCTCTGGCAGGGGCTGAAGCTGTTCCGCGCGGCGGGCGAACCCGACGGCGTGAGCGTGATCCTCAGCAGCCTCGGCGAGGTCGCCCGGGACGCGGGGCGTCCGGTCCAGGCCCGGCGGCTGTTCGGCGCGGCGCTGCGCCGTCATGCCGCTATCTGGAACAAGCGCCACATGGCCTACGAACTCGAAGGATTTGCCGCCGTCGCGGGCCTGGAGCGCGCCGGGCGACTGGCCCTGGTGTATCTCGGTGCGGCGCAGGTGCTCAGGGAGGAAACCGGCGGCCCGCTGCCCCCGGTGGAGCAGGCCATCCTCGACCGGATCCTCGCGCCCGCCGTGGCCGCGCTCTCGGCCCGGGAACGCCAGGAGGCGTTGAGCCAGGGCCGGAACCAGCCGCTGCCGGCCACCATCGCCCATGCCCTGGCCCAGGTATCCGCGTTACGCCGCCACCAGCCGATTCGGGCCGGCGAGCCTCCCTGGGGAGGCGAACTAGGGAGTCTCCCTAGGGACTGTCGTCCCGGCTCAGCCGAGAGTGGATCCATCAACACCGAGCTGTCGAGCTGAGCCAGAAAGACATGGACCATGAGCACCCAGACCCGTAGCACGAACCAGCAGACCACGGGCTCGTCCCGGTCCCCAGGCCGGCGACGGGTCATCGCCGTGGCCGCGGCGGTGGCCGCGGTAGTGGCCGTGGCCGCCGTGACCCGGGCCAGGTCGGTGAATCTCGGCAACATCTCCATCGTCTCCGGCTGGTTCCCGGTCTTCTTGTTCTTCGTCACGGTCGGGGTCTGCCTGATAGCGGTGGTCCTCCGCCGGGACGTGCTGAAGGAGTTCGCGATCGGCATCCCGGTCGGCATCGCCTTCGTCGTCCTGCTCGCCATCGTGCTCCACGTCACGCAGGAGATTCCCGTCGGCGCCCCCCGGTCCATGTATGTCTGGCTGGGCGTGGCGTGCCTGGTGGCCGGCCTGGTTGCGGCCGGCTGGCGCCGGGCCCACTGGTCCCGCCGCATCGCCGGCGTGGTCGCGGTGCTCCTCGCCGTGGTGTCGGCGGGCAGCGCGGCCAATCAGACGTTCGCGTACTACCCGACCTTCGACCGCCTGTTCGGCAAGGACGCCAATCACTTCATGGACAATGCACAGCTCGACTCGATGCGCAAGGAGACGGCCAGGAGCGGCAAGCTGCCCGACCACGGCGCCACCCTGGAGGTTTCCATCCCGGGGAAGAACCTGAGGTTCACGCCGCGGCAGGCGTACGTGTGGGTGCCCCCGGCGTGGTTCGGGCGCACCCAGCCCAAGCTGCCGGTCATCGTGCTGATGCACGGCACTCCGGGCCAGCCCTCGGACTGGACCCGCGCGTCGTTCGCCGACGCCACGTCGCTGGCCTTCGCCGAGCAGCACAACGGGGTGGCTCCGATCCTCGTCATGCCGGACATCAACGGATCCCTGGACGCGGACTCCGAGTGCGTCAACAGCGCGCTCTACGGGCAGGTCGAGACGTACCTGACCCAGACGGTACCCGCGTTCATGCGGAAGAATTTCAACGCCGAGACGACTCCGGGATCGATCGCGCTGGCCGGGCTGTCCGAGGGCGGTATGTGCGCCACCATGATGGCCCTCACCAGTTCCAAGGACATCACGGTCTTCGCCAACTACTCCGGCGACGAGTCGCCGCAGTACCAGAACTACAGCGGGCAGCAGACCATCTCCGACCTGTTTGAAGGCTCGGAAGCCAACTACAACGCGCACAATCCGCCGTACCTGCTGACGCATTACCGGTACGCCGGCCTGTCGGGCTGGTTCGCGGCCGGGGCCCAGGACTACCACGCCCTGCAGGCCGCGCACGCGCTACAGCCACTTGCCGCCCAGGCCGGGATCGACACCTGCATCGAGACACCGCCCGGGGCGCACAGTTTCGCCTTCTGGACCCAGGCCTTCCGCGACTCGCTGCCGTGGATGTCCTGGAAGCTGAAGCTCACGCCGCAGCCGCAGTCCGTTCCCGCCCAGTGCACCACCGCGAAGAGCTGACGGGCCGCGACGATGCCCGCCGCGATTATCTTCGCCACCCTGTCCGCGCTGGCGAGCGCGTGCGGTGCCATACTCCAGCGGCTCGCCGTCGTGGACCGCGCGTCCACGACGGCGAGGTCCGCCTGGCGGACCGCGATCGACCTGGTGCGCCAGCCGGTATGGCTCCTCGGCGGCCTGTTCCTGGTGGCTACGTTCGGGTTCCAGGCCCTCGCCCTGTACTTCGGCCCGCTGGCGGTGGTCCAGCCGATCCTCGTGCTGGAGCTGATCTTCACGCTGGGCCTGCGGGTCTTCCTGCTGCACGACGACATCGCCTCCAGGACCTGGTCCGCCGCCCTGGTGATCTGCCTCGGGCTCGGCGCCTTTCTCGTCCTGGGGTCGCCCACCGAGGGCACTCATGTCCCGGGCGCCGGCCAGTGGATACTGGCGGTCGGCACCCGGGGCCTGGCCGTGCTGGTGCTGCTCCTGCTCAGCCGTCGCGGCTCGCCTGCCCGGCGCGCCGCCCTCTTCGGGGCCGCCACGGCCGTCGTGTGGTCGGTGGACGCCGCGTTCGTGAAGCAGACGGTGGACGTGCTGGCGCACAGCGGCGTGCCGGGAGTGCTCACCCACTGGCCGCTCTACGCCATGATCGCGACGGGGGTGCTGGGCACGGTCCTTTTGCAGGGCGCGTACGCGGTCGGGCCGCTGGCCGCTTCCCAGGCGACCCTGCTCATCGTCGACCCGCTCGCGAGCATCGCGTTGGGGATCGAGCTCTTCGGTGAGCAGCTGAACACCGGCTCCGGGTACCTGCTCGGCGCGGTCGTGTCGCTCGCCGTCCTCGGCGCGGGTGTCGTCATGCTGTCGATCTGGGCTCCTCCGGTGATGACCGCCGAGGGAGCCGCCCGGCTTCCGGGCCGCGCCCGCCCCGGCGCGGACGTGTCCCCTGACCAGGTGGCGGGAGAAGGCGAGACGCCCGAGGATCGCCTGACGTCGAGTGTGACCTAGGTAGCGCGGGCGCGCTCTTAGCGCCACCAGGGCACGCGCCGCTGACAGGCGGGCACGACCGTCTCGCCGTCCGTGGTAATGTGGAACGCTGCCCGGCCGCTAGCCGGGTCAGCGAGGCATGCTGCACCCTCATGCGGCTGCCTGGTCCCAGCGGAATCAATCCGCTGAACACATTTCGTGCCAATCTTAAGGAGTCACGTGCCGCTCGACACCGCCGTCAAGAAGGAGATCCTGGCGGAGTACGCGACCAGTGAGGGTGACACCGGTTCGCCGGAAGTCCAGGTCGCGCTGCTGACCAGGCGGATCAATCACCTGACCGAGCACCTGAAGGTGCACAAGCACGACCACCACAGCCGCCGCGGGCTGCTGCTGCTGGTCGGCCGGCGCCGCAGGCTGCTGAAGTACCTGGCCAAGAAGGACATCAACCGCTACCGGGCGATCAGGGAGCGGCTCGGCATCCGCCGCTGAGCTCCCGTCCCCCGAAGCCAGCCCCGAAAGCCAGCCCCGAAAGCCAGCCCCGAAAGCCAGCAGGGCCAGGAACAACTTAATATCGTTAACACTGACATCCCGTAGCCCCCGGCCCCGAGCGCCAGGGCCGGTCCTCGGTAGTGGTCCCCGGGTCGCCCGCTTCACGGCATCGTTGCTGTCGAAGCGGGCGGCACCCGAGGACTTCGATCGAAGACCGGCCGGCTCCCCTCAAGCGAGCCAGGCCACATGCGGCACGGCGGCGGGTGGGTGCGGGATCTACCGCAAGGAGGTCTCACCCGTGGAGGGTGTCCACAGCGCCGAAGCCGTCATCGACAACGGCGAATTTGGCGTACATACGATCAGGTTCGAGACGGGAAGGCTGGCCCGTCAGGCCGCCGGTTCCGCTCTGGTGACGCTGGACGGCGAGACCGTGGTGCTCTCGGCTACCACGGCATCCAGGCAGCCCAAGGAGAACCTGGACTTTTTCCCGCTCACCGTGGACGTGGAAGAGCGGATGTACGCGGCGGGCCGGATTCCCGGCTCGTTTTTCCGTAGGGAGGGCCGTCCGTCCGAGGACGCCATCCTCACCTGCCGGCTCATCGACCGGCCGCTGCGCCCGTCCTTCGTCAAGGGCCTGCGCAACGAGATCCAGATCGTCGAGACCATACTCGCGCTCGACCCGCAGCACCTGTACGACGTGGTGGCGATCAACGCCGCGTCCATGTCCACCCAGCTGGCGGGCCTGCCGTTCTCCGGCCCCATCGGCGGGGTCCGGGTCGCGCTGATCAAGGGCCAGTGGGTGGCCTTCCCGCAGCACGACCAGCTCGCGCACGCCACCTTCGACATGGTGGTCGCGGGCCGGGTCCTCGCTGCTGACGAAGGCGGGGACGGCGACGTGGCCATCATGATGGTCGAGGCCGAGTCCACCCCGGAGACGCTCAAGCTGATCGCCGACGCGGCCAGCGGCGCGGTCGCGCCGACCGAGGAGACGGTAGCCGAGGGCCTGGAGGCGGCCAAGCCGTTCATCCGGGTGCTGTGCGAGGCACAGCAGCGGCTCGCGGCCGAGGTAGGCGCCGACGCGCCGGCGGCCGAGTACCCGGTCTTCATTGACTACGCCGAGGACGTGTACGAGGCCGTCGCGCGCGAGGTCACCGGCGAGCTGTCCCAGGCGCTCACGATCGCCGGAAAGCACGAGCGCGAGGCCGAGACGGACCGGGTCAAGGCGCTGGCTCAGGAGAAGCTCGCCGAGCAGTTCGAGGGCCGGGAGAAGGAGATCAGCGCGGCGTTCCGCTCGCTGACCAAGAAGCTGGTCCGGGAGCGGATCATCAGCGACGGGGTTCGCATCGACGGCCGCGGCCTGACCGACATCCGGCGGCTGGCCGCGATGACCCACGTGCTGCCCCGGGTGCACGGGTCCGCGCTGTTCGAGCGCGGCGAGACGCAGATCCTCGGCGTGACCACGCTGAACATGCTCCGGATGGAGCAGATGATCGACACGCTCAACCCGGACCGCACCAAGCGCTACATGCACAACTACAACATGCCGCCGTACTCCACCGGCGAGACCGGCCGGGTCGGCTCGCCGAAGCGCCGCGAGATCGGCCACGGCGCGCTGGCCGAGCGGGCGCTGATCCCGGTGCTGCCGACGCGGGAGGAGTTCCCCTACGCGATCCGGCAGGTGTCCGAGGCGATCAGCTCCAACGGCTCGACCAGCATGGGCTCGGTCTGCGCGTCCACCATGGCGCTGCTCGACGCCGGCGTGCCGCTGAAGGACATGGTCTCCGGCATTGCCATGGGCCTGATCCACGAGGGCGGCCAGTACGTGACGCTGACCGACATCCTCGGTGCCGAGGACGCCTTCGGTGACATGGACTTCAAGGTGGCGGGCACCGAGCGGGTGGTCACGGCCCTGCAGCTGGACACCAAGCTCGACGGCATCCCGGCCTCGGTCCTGGCCGCGGCGCTGAAGCAGGCCCGCGCGGCCCGGTTGACCGTCTTGGACGTCATGCGCGGCGCCATCATCGAGCCGGGGGAGATGTCCGCCTACGCCCCGCGGATCATCACGATCAAGGTCCCGGTGGACAAGATCGGCGAGGTCATCGGCCCGAAGGGCAAGATGATCAACTCGATCCAGGACGACACCGGCGCCGAGATCACCATCGAGGACGACGGCACCATCTACGTCGGAGCCACCGACGGCCCGTCGGCCGAGGCGGCGCGGGCCGCGATCAACGCGATCGCCAACCCGCACATGCCCGAGGTCGGCGAGCGGTTCCTCGGCACGGTGGTGAAGACGACCACGTTCGGCGCGTTCGTCTCGCTGCTGCCCGGCAAGGACGGCCTCCTGCACATCACCCAGATCCGCAAGCTGCACGGCGGCAAGCGGATCGAGAACATCGACGACGTGGTGCACATCGGCGACAAGATCCAGGTCGAGATCCGCGAGATTGACGACCGCGGCAAGCTGTCGCTGGTCCCGGTCGAGGTGGTGGAGCGCGAGGCCGCCGGTGAGGACCTGTCCGGCGGCGACTCCCGCGGCGACCGGCCCCGGGAGCCCAGGGAGCCCAGGGACCGAGGCGACCGGGGCGACCGCGATGGCGGGGACGGGCACCGTCGCACCAGGCATCGCACCCGTGGCGGGCACCACGAGTAGATGGTTACCGAACCAGGTCAGGGAGTCCGTCGCACGGTTCTCCCCGGCGGCTTGCGGGTAGTCACCGAGTCTCTGCCGGCGGTGCGTTCCGTCGCGCTCGGCATCTGGGTAGGGGTCGGCTCGCGCGACGAGGACCACGCGCACGCGGGCGCGACCCACTACCTGGAGCACCTGCTGTTCAAGGGCACCAGGCGGCGCACCGCGCTGGAGATCTCCGCGGAGATGGACGCGGCCGGCGGTGAGATGAACGCGTTCACCGCCAAGGAGTACACCTGCTACTACGCGCGGGTGCTCGACGCGGACCTGCCGCTGGCCGTGGACGTCCTGTCCGACATGGTGACCAGCTCGCTGATCGCGCCGAAGGATGTGGACGCCGAGCGCAACGTGGTGCTCGAAGAGATCGCGATGAACGACGACGACCCCTCGGACACCGTGCACGAGGCGTTCACCGCCAAGCTGTTCGGCGACACCCCGCTGGGCCGGCCGATCCTGGGTACCACGGACTCGATCAACGCGATCACCAGGGAGCAGATCTTCGAGCATTACCAGGCCAGATACACCCCCGAGCACCTGGTAGTGGCCGCGGCGGGCAACCTGGACCACGACACGGTGGTGCAGCTGGTCCGGCAGGCGTTCGGCCCGGCGCTCGACCGGGTGGCCGAGCCCGCCTTGCCCCGGCTGGGCGGGGGCCAGCGCGGGCAGGCCGACGGCGTGGGCACCACGCTGATCTCCCGCGGCATCGAGCAGGCCAACCTGGTGCTCGGCTGCGAGGCGCTGGCCAGGACCGACGAGCGCAGGTTCGCGCTGGGCGTGCTCAATGCGGCGTTCGGCGGCGGCATGTCCTCCCGGCTGTTCCAGGAGGTACGGGAGAAGCGCGGCCTGGCGTACTCGGTGTACAGCTTCTCCGGGCAGCACGCCGACACCGGCACCTGGGGCATCTACGTCGGCTGCCTGCCCTCCAAGGCGGACGAGGTGCTGGCCATCTGCCGCGACGAGATCGCCCGGGTGGTCGAGGGCGGCCTGACCGACGCCGAGCTTACCCGCGGCAAGGGCCAGGTGCGCGGCTCGATCGTGCTCAGCCTGGAGGACCCGTCCTCGCGGATGAGCCGCCTCGGCAAGTCCGAGCTGGTCTACCCGCGGCTGGAGCCGGTCGACGAGGTGCTCCACGCGATCGATGCCGTCGGCCACGACGACATTCGCGCGATCGCCGCCGATATCCTCACCCGCCCCAAGGCCCTGGCTGTCGTCGGCCCCTTCGACGACGCCAGCGCCTTCCAGGCCTGATCATCCGCCGGTCCAAGTAACAGTTGCCTCAGTAACCCCGAAATTCACGTAACTAACGGGCCAAACCGGGCTTGCTCCGATTAGGGTGGAGGATCCGGGTTATGTGGAGGATCCGGTACCCCCTGGGGTACCAAATACTCCGTACAGGCCGGATCCTCCACGTTAATCTGCGCGGTGATACCGCCGGGGCCGAGTTGTCACGCGGGTATCCGGCCTGACTACCTGACCGGCGTTCTAGGCAGGAGGCAGCTATGACCAAGGTCGGGGTGCTGGGAGCGCGGGGACGGATGGGGCGCGAGGTGATCCGCACGGTCGCCGAGACGCCGGACCTGGAGATCGCCGCCGAGGTCGACCAGGGCGACCCGCTCGACGCGCTGGCCGGCTCCGACGTGGTGGTCGACTTCACCCACCCGGGCGTGGTGATGGAGAATCTGCGCTGGTGCGTCGAGCACGACCTGGACGCAGTGGTCGGGACGTCCGGGTTCGCCGAGGAGCGTCTTGACGAGGTGCGCGGCTGGCTGGCCGGGCACCCGGACGTGCGCGTCCTGGTCGTGCCGAACTTCTCCGTCGGCGCCATCTTGATGATGCGGTTCGCCGAGCAGGCGGCCAGGTACTTCCCCTCCGCCGAGGTGATCGAGCTGCACCACGCGAACAAGGCCGATGCGCCGTCGGGCACCGCGCTGCGCACCGCGTCGATGATCGCCGCGGCCCGGGCCGCGGCCGGCCTCGGCCCGCCGCCGGACGCCACCGCGTCGGCCCTGCCGGGGGCGCGCGGCGCGGACGTGGACGACGTGCACGTGCACTCGGTCCGGGTCGCGGGCCTGGTGGCGCACCAGGAGGTGCTGTTCGGCGGGACCGGGGAGACCCTGACGATCAGGCACGACTCGCTCGACCGGGCGTCGTTCATGCCGGGGGTGCTGCTCGCCGTCCGTGGCATCGGCTCCCTCTCGCCCGGCCTCACCGTGGGCCTGGAGGGCCTGCTCGGCCTCGGGTAAACGGCAGGTACCGTCACATACATGTGCCGAAGCATCAAGACCCTCCGCCCGCCCTACGCCGAGCAGGTGACCGACGAGGACATCCGCGCCGCCGCGTTGCAGTACGTGCGCAAGATCAGCGGTTTCCGCGCGCCCGCCGGGCACAACGCCGAGGCGTTCGGCCACGCGGTCGACGCCGTCGCGACCGCCACCGCGACCCTGCTCGACCAGCTCCAGGTCCGGTCCGGACCCGCGGCGTCTCGCGCCAGCTAGCCACGCGGAAGCCTGTCCACGCCCCGATCAACCACGTTAAATTTCGGCATAACCGGATACAAGGGGTCCGCGCCGACCCTGCGCAGCGCCAGGCTCAGGGCTCGGTCCACGGCAGGTAGTCGTCCAGGGCGGCGGGCTCGACAAACCGGTACTCGTCGAGCTCCTCCTCCTGCAGCCGGATGGGCACGTCGTCAGCCAGAATGCCGCCGTCGAAGACGACGTGCAGGACCGCCAGGGGCCGCGGCCCGTGCGGGCCGGCCCAGCCGACGACGAGCAGCTGGCCGGGCGCGATGTCGAGGCCGAGCTCCTCCTCGGCCGGCGAGAAGCCCGCGGAAACAGGATCGGGCACGGACACGACCCTGTCCGGTAGCAGTAGTAGCCTGAGCGCATGCATACACCGGGTGACGACACTCTGCCCGTCGATGCGGGCGCGGTCGACTCCGAGGACAGCCGGGTGGAGGTGTACGTCACCACCGACACCTCAGCTGCCCCGCACAAGGCCGAGGAGCCCAGGCTCTACGTGATGTACGACGCGGCCGACCCCGACGGCGACAAGCTCTACTTCACCGAGGCCGAGTGGGAGGCGTTCGTCCTCGGGGTCAAGGACGGCGAGTTCGACCTCGACGAGTCGGGCAACCTGCCGTAAACGAGCCGGGCGGCCCGTCGTCACTTGTTCGTGCCGGACCCCGAAGCAGGCTGGGCGATTGCGAGCGTGGGTACCCCGAGCACCGCGGCCATGTCGGCCCGCAGCTTCGGCGCGGCCGTGGCCGCGGCGCCGAGCATCATCGTGCTCTGGGTCGTGCCGTCGGCCGTGAGGCTCACCGCCTGGCACCCGCTCGCGCCGTAGCTGAACGTGGCCAGTGTCCGGCTGCCGTCGTAGAACGTCCCGGTGTAGGAAAGCCCGAAGTCGGCCGGGCAGCGGACCGTCCCCTTCGCCGCTGACGCGTGGCTGACGGCCGCGCAGAGCTGGCCGAACAGCGCCTGCACCAGGGCCGCGTCGTGCTGGGTCTTGCTGAGCGCGCCCGCCCGGGTCGGCTCGACCAGGTGAACGACGCGGTGCACGGTGACCGACGTGGCCTGGCCGACGCTGGCGCACCCGGTCGCGCTCGCCGGGGGAGGGGACGCCGGGGCCGAGGACGCCGGGGCTGACGATGCCGGGACCGAGGAGGCCGGGGCCGATGACGAGGCGCCCGCTCCGGCCGGAGCCGAAGCCGTGACCGAGGCGCACCCGGCCAGTACTGAGCACAGCAGTACCGCAAGCACGGTTCCGCGAACCAGTCGAGGAGGCATCATGGTTTTTTGACGCATCCCGCGCGTCATCAGTTCCACCGTGTCAGAAGTGCCTCAGAGCACGCCACGAGGCCCTCACCACAGAGTGACCGGGCCTGCGCCTTCCAGCCGGAGCAGCAGCTCCTTGCGTTCGAGCCCGCCGCCGTAGCCCGTCAGGCTACCGTCGCTGCCGGTCACCCGGTGGCAGGGCACGATGACCGAGATCGGGTTGGACCCGTTGGCCAGGCCGACCGCACGCGACGCGACCAGCCGCTTGCCCAGCGCCAGGGCGATGTCGCCGTAGCTGACCGTGCTCCCGTACGGGATCTTGGTCAGCTCGGTCCAGACGGCCATCTGGAACGGGGTCCCGGTCGGGGCCAGCGGAACGGTGAACTCCTTGAGCTCGCCGGCAAAGTACGCCTCGAGCTGCGCCTCGACCTCGCGGAACGTCTCCGGGTTCGGCGTCAGGCCGTCGCCGGAACGCGCCGTGTGCCGTTCGGCGTCGATCATCCACAGGCCGGTCAGCGCGTGCCCGTCGCCGAGCAGTAGCAGCCTGCCGATGGGCGAGCTGACGATATGGGAAAAGCGCGGAGCGTCGCCATCCGGCGCCATGAACGGGCTGGTCATCATCGATCCTTTTCTTCTAGGTACGCCCACAGATGGTGGACGGCGTAGGAGCGCCACGGCCGCCAGCGCTCCGCCAGCTCCGCCGCCGCCCGGGTCGCCCGGGCTCGCGCCGAAGGACCCGTCCCGGCGAGCGCCGTCCCGAAGGCCCCCAGGCGGGCCAGCGCGTCGAGCACGCCGACGTCCGACGGCAGGAATGCGTCCGGGTCGGAAAGCGCGCGCATCCGGATATAGGAAGCGGTCCACGGGCCGATGCCGGGCAGCGCCAGCAGGACCGCTTCGGCCCGGTCTCGTTCGGCCCCCGGGTCCAGCACGAGCTCGCCGGAGGCCAGGCAGGCGCCCAGGCCGGTCAGGGCCAGGGCCCGGCCGTGCGGCATCGGGAGCGCGGCCGGATCGGCGGCGGCCAGCGTCTCCGCCTCGGGGAAGCAGTGCGTCAGCGGGCCGTCAGGGCGGGACAGCGGCTTGCCGTACGCGGCCACCAGCCGTGCCCCGAGCCGCCGGGCCGCGGCCACCGAGACCTGCTGGCCGAGCACCGCCCGCAGCGCCAGCTCGTTGCCGTCGACGTGCCCGGGCGAGCGCCGCCCCGGGTTGGCCAGGGCCAGCGGCCCGAGTACCGGGTCGGCGGACAGGTAGCCGGTGACCGCCTCGGGGTCCGCGTCCAGGTCGAGCAGGCGCCGGCAGCGCTGTACCGCGGCGGTCAGGTCGCGCAGGTCCTCCAGCTGGAGCTCGCAGTCGACGTAGCCCGGTTGCGGGGCGAGGGACAGGATGCCCGGCCCGTTCGGCAGCATGATGGTCCGCCGGTACCGGCCGTCCAGCACCTCCTCCACCCTCGGGATGGCCCGGGCGCCTAGGTAGCCCAGCATCCGCTCGCCGTCGATCGGGGCCCGGTAGGCCAGCCTGATGCGGATCAGCCCGGGCGCGGCCGCACCCGGGGGCGGCTGCAGCCGCCGGGTCTTCTGCGCCCGGCCGCGCGTCTCCCGCAACTGGGTCGGCGTGACCGCGAAGACCTCGCGGATGGTCGCGTTGAACTGCCTGATGCTGGCGAAACCGGCCGCGAAGGCGATCTCGGACAGCGGCAGCGCGGTGGTCTCGGTGAGGATCCGCGCCGTCTGGGCGCGCTGCGCGCGGGCGATGGCCAGCGGGCCGGCGCCGAGCTCGGCGGTGACCAGCCGGCGCACCTGACGCTGCTCATAGCCGAGCCGGCGAGCCAGGCCCTCGACGCCGTCCCGGTCGACCACCCCGTCGGCGATGAGCCGCATCGCCCGGCCCACCACGTCGGCCCGGATGTTCCACTCGGGCGAGCCGGGGGAGGCGTCCGGGCGGCACCGCTTGCAGGCCCGGAAGCCGGCCTCCTGGGCGGCCGCCGCGCTGCGGTAGAACCGCATGTTCGCCCGCTTGGGCGTGATCGCCGGGCAGGACGGGCGGCAGTAGATGCCGGTCGAGGTCACCGCGATGAAGAACACGCCGTCGAAACGGGGGTCCTTGCTGACCGCCGCCTGGTAGCGGCGGTCGTCATCGGTGCTGGCCAGGGGGGTCGGCTCTGCCGCCACCCGGGGGGAACCCATCCCCCCGGCCTCCCCTGTCAGACCCCCCCGATCGGGCGCGGCCACGCCGCTGGCCAGGGTTGCACTGTTCCGTGTCACATCTCCACAATGCCAGCCCGCGCCGACCAGAACTAGCGGGAATCGGACATCCACCCCGCCGCGGCAGGCCGGCCAGGTCTTGCGCGGAGAGTAACCGTCATCTCACTATGATTAGCACCGAACGGACCGGGCGCGTGCCCCATGGAACGTTCCGCGTTCACGCCGGAAACAGCCATCCCGGATGTCTCTCCAGCGCCGCTTCGTGACTCTTTGTAGCGCCTGACCCAAAATAGGACCTTAGCTGGGCGCGCGGCAGCGGACCGTGACCATATCGAGGCCGGTCGGGGTCGTGCGGGCGGTATGGGTCAGGCGGCCGGGGCCGGTTCGGGGTCGTCCTGGGCTGGGCCGGGGCGGCAGAGGGTGACTTCGAAGCCTTCGGCTTCGATCTCGCGGACGAGACGGCTGATCTTGCGGCGGGCGGCGGCCTGGCGGTCGTAGTAGTCCGCTCCAAGGTCCTCGTACCGCATGCCGGGGTTTGACAGGAGCTTGTGGTAGGCCTTCAGCTGAGTGTTGCCGACCGCGACGCAGGCCTTGGCCTTGCCGCGGCTGCGGGCGAGCTTGCGGTACCGGGCGCCCTCGCGGGTCTGGGTACGGCCGGCGGAGATGGCGGTCTCGCCGAGGACGCCGCCCAGGTACCGGTTGCCTTTCTTGTGCCGGGCCTGGCCTTTGCGCTTGCCGGACTGCTTGTCCAGCGGGGCGCGCCCGGCCCAGGACACCAGGTGGCCCCCGGTGGCGAACCTGGTCATGTCCACGCCGGTCTCGGCGACGGCGTCCTCGGCGGAGCGCCGCCCCCACCCGGGCATCGACTCGGCCTGGGCCAGCTGCTCCTCATACGGGGCGAGGAGTTCCTCGATCACGGCGGTGAGCTCGCTGATCTGGGCATCGATCTGGTCGATGCGCTCCAGCATGGTCTTCAGCAGGCGCGCGTGGTGACCGGTGAAGAACTCCGCGCCTTCCAGGGCGTGCTCCAGCTCGGGGATCTTGCGGCGGGCGCGGGTGCGGGCCAGCTGCGCGAGGACCTTCGGGTCCCGCTCGCCGGCGATGAGGCGGTCCATGATGTCCCGGCCGGTGACGCCGTGCAGGTCCGTGATGACTGACGACAGCTTGATCGCGGCGGTTTCCAGCAGCTTCTCGGCGCGGTTCTTCTCCCGGGTGCGGTCTTCGATGAGGTCGCGGCGGTACCGGGTATGCAGCCGGATGACCCGGAACTCCTCCGTGGCGACGAAGCACGGCCGGACCGCGCCGCGCTCGAAGCACTGCGCGAGCCAGCTCGAATCCGACGGGTCCCGCTTAGGCCGGCCGGGCAGGTTCTTGACCTGCTTGGCGTCGGCGAGGACGCAGTCCAGGCCCTCGGCCTCCAGCCGGAAGAACGGCCCCATCCAGTAGGTGGACGTGGCCTCCATCACCACGGCAGGGACCTGCCAGGACCGCAGCCAGTCCGCCAGCGCCAGCACCCCCCGCTTCGTCGTGGCAAAGCTCCGCGTCTCTGACGCCCGCCGCGCCGGGTTCTTATCCGACGGGACCCGGATCGTGGCGTGCATCTCGGCCTTGCCGATGTCGATGCCGCAGACCCGGTCCCGGTACAAGGGCTCGTCGGTGACCTCTTCCACCGGCCTCTCACCTCTTCCTTTCCTGGACGGCCCGCGCACTGGCGCGCTAGCCTGCGAGGCGGGACCGCCCGGGGAGCCGGGGGCTGCGCGGAAACTGACCCGCGTGCTCAAAGCGACAATCAACGGCCCCTCGGAATCCGGCTCCCGGCGTCAGGCTAGCCCGCGGCCTCAACCGCGACCATGGAAGTAACGACGTCACGGGCGGTCCCGCCGGCTATTTTCACGCCGGTACGGCGTCGCGCGCAGCGATATCTGGGGCTAGCCTGAAAGATAGGTAACTGTTACCATGTTACCCGTTGCATTCGATATGATACGTAGTGTTATATTACAAATGGTAGTGAAGAAACTTCACACCGTATCAGATCCATTCGAGGTGTGTGCCGTGGCCAGCAGTTGCCCGGATGAGGGCCTACCAGCGAACGAAGGCGGAGACCACCGCGCGGGCCTCCCCTTCCGCCCGGGCGACAACAGCCACCCGGCGCACGCCGAAGCCCGTGCCGAGCTCCGTGACCGGGAGACCTACTACGCAGAGTTGCGCTTCGCGGTCCACTGCCAGAGCCGGTCTATTCCCGCCCCGCGCGCCGCCCTGGATGACGAGGAGTCCGGCGGCCGGGCGCACGGTCCTTCTGCGCAGAGCGCCCAGGAGAACGAAAGCTGGGATGAGATGATCGCTCGTTTCGACGACACCTGGACCTGATAAGCCACATAAGCCACATAAGCCACATAAGCCACCGGCGGCGGACCGGAGCCTTCCTCCGGCGCTCGGGCTTCCGGTCCGCCTCCGGTCACCCACCGCCTCCCCGCGCTCCGCGCCCCGCGCCCCGCGCCCCGCGCCCCAAACTCCACCCGACACGGCGAGCCGACTCCACCCGGCAGATGCCGCGTCTCCGCAGGACGCCAGCCGCTGGACCTCATAAGCACCGATAACCACTTCAGTCGCTCTGTTCCCTCTCCTCCCAGACTCTTTCGATGTGAATGCCACATGGGTGTGGCTCTTTTGGAGTGAGCGCTGTGGTTGCTGCGGCGTGTTTGCTTATGGGTGAGGCTTCCGTTCCGTAGGGTCCTGAAGTTGCGAAGTCCGGGACTGCGGAAGGGAAGCCTCAGGTGGAAGAGTACGGGCTGGATGAGCTGGCGGCGAGCGCGGAGGCGGTGCTGGCGGGGCTGGGGCCGCTGGCGGCCGGGTTTGCCCGGCTGGCGGTGCAGGTGAGCCGGGGGGTGACGCTGGAGGAGATGGAGGGGCGGGTCACCGAGCGGGGCCGGGAGCTGCTGTGCGGGCTGGTCCAGCTCGGCCTGGACACCCAGGCGGCCGGGGAGGTCCGGCTGCCGCAGGTGACTGGCCGGGACGGGGTGCGGCGGGCCCGGGCCGAGCGGGGTCATGCCCGCACGGTGGTGACCAGGCTGGGTGCGGTGGTGGTGCGGCGGATCGGGTACCGGTCCGGGGTCCGGGGGGCGGGGTCGCTGTTCCCGCGCGATGCGGTGCTGAACTTGCCGCCGTGCGGGTATTCCTGGGATCTGCAGCAGCTGGCGGAGATGTTCTGCCGGTCCGGGTCGTATGAGCAGGGGCACGAGTTCGTGCTGGCCGCGACCGGGGTCAGTATCGGCAAGCGGCAGCTGGAGCAGATCATCATCGCCGCGGCCGCCGATGCGGAGCGGTTCTACCAGGACCGGGACCGGGCCGCCGTTCCCGCGGCCGGGGAGCAGGAGCCGGGCCTGGAGCGGGACCGGGACCGGGACCGGGCCGCCGTTCCCGCGGCCGGGGAGCAGGAGCCGGGCCTGGAGCGGGACCGGGACCGGGCCGCCGTTCCCGCGGCCGGGGAGCAGGAGCCGGGCCTGGGGCGGGACCGGGACCGGGCCGCCGTTCCCGCGGCCGGGGAGCAGGAGCCGGGCCTGGGGCGGGACCGGGACCGGGCCGCCGTTCCCGCGGCCGGGGAGCAGGAGCCGGGGCAGGGGCTGCCGCCGCTGGGGATCTCCGGTGATGGCAAGGGCGTGGCGATGCTCCCCGGGGCGCGCCGCGGCCGGGCCAAGGCCCCGGAGCAGCGGGTGCGGACCTTTGACAAGCGGGCTGGGACCGGGGAGAAGAAGGGCTGCAAGCGGATGGCCGAGACCGGGGCCGTCTTTGACGTCCTGCCGGAGCCGCGGACCCCGGAGCAGGTGATGCGGCCCGATCCCCCGGGCAGCAGCAAGACGCCGCGGCGGGCGCAGAACCGCTGGTACACCTGCGACATCACGGCCGGCCGGGACGTGACCATCGGCAAGGTCTTCGCCGAGGCCGACCGCCGCGATCCCGGCCACGCCCGGACCTGGATCGCCCTGGTCGACGGGGACAACTACCAGCTCGGCCTGTTCCAGGCCCAGGCTGCCGCCCGCGGCATCACGCTGGCCATCGTGATCGACTTCATCCACGTGCTGGAATACCTGTGGAAGGCCGCCTGGTGCTTCCACGCCCCCCGCGACCCGGCGATGGAGGACTGGGTGATCGCCCAGGGGACCGACATCCTGCACGGCCGCGTTACCGAGGTCATCGCCCGGATCGCCGGGCTCGCCGGACAGCACCCGCCCAAGGCGGGCAGCGAGCACGCCAAGAACATCCGCAAGACCCTGTCCTACCTGCAGAACAAGCAGCCGTACATGGACTACCCGCGGGCCCTGGCCGCCGGCTGGCCCATCGCCACCGGCGTCATCGAAGGCGCCTGCCGCCACCTCGTACAGGACCGGATGGGCATCACCGGCGCCCGCTGGGGACTCGACGGCGCCCAGGCCATGCTCTGCTCCGCGCCATCAACGCCAGCGGCGACACCAGCGCCTACTGGGACTACCACATCACCCAGGAACACCAGCGCAACCACCAAAGCCGCTACCAGGACACCCTCGAACTCGCCGCCTGACCGTCCTCACTCCAAAAGAGCCACACCCATGCCACATTCATGTCGTTGGAACGACATGGCTGGGACATTCACGCCGTATGACCGGGACGGGGACGGCAGCCGAGCCCGCACGACTGGTCACGGAAGTACCTCAAGACCGCATGGGTAACAGGATTAAGGCCCGATCCGGTATCACCATGACCACGTGAGCCGAAACCGCGCGATCTCAAACAGCATGAACGCGGCATCCACCTCGTACGAGCGGGTCAGAGCCGCCAGAAGTCGAACCGGTCGCGGCCGGGCCTGAAGCCGGCCGCCTCGACCACGTCGACCGCCAGCTTGAACTTGTCGCCCACCCGCCAGGGCTGGTGCGCATCGCTGCCGAACGATACCGCCCGCCCTCCGGCCTCCCGCCACCAGCGCAGCAGACTGGCCGAGAGCAGCGGGCTCTTGGTGTTCACCTCGAGGACCCGGTCGCTGGCGGCCAGGGCGCGCAGCACGGCCCGGTACTCCGCCTCGAAGGCCCGTTCCTCGTACGGCCCGGCCGCGCGCGGCCACATCCGCCGGGGGAAGTCGATGTGCGCCAGTACCTGGAAGATGCGGCTGCCTTCGACCAGCCGGAGCAATTCGCCGAAGTACTTGCGCATCACGTCGGCGGGCGGCATCTGCCGGAACAAGTCGTCGGCGGCCGTCAGCCGGCCCTCGTACGGGATGGCGTGCAGCGAGCCGAGGATCCGGTCCGGGCCGCCGGGACCCGCCTTGGCTACCATCGCGGCCGCGCTGGCCGCCCACAGGTGCGCCTCGCCGATCTCGACGCCGGAGAGTATCCGCAGCTCAGGAAAGCGCTGGCGGCAGTCGTCCAGGGCTTCGAGATAGCCCGCCACGTCAAGCAGGTGCATCCGGACGTACCGGTGCGGGTCGAGGTTCATCGCCCCTATCCGGTCGCCGTCGGTCCAGATGGTGAAGTCCAGATGGTCGGTGAAGGCCACCCCGGGCAGGCCCGCCGCCACCGCCTGCTCGCAGCTGCGCATCATGTCCGCCTCGCGCGGCGCGTCCCATGACCACTCGGTATGCACGTGACTATCGATCGGAGGAGACCAGCTTCCGCTGGCATGTGCTTGTTCGGCTGGCTGGTCTGACGGTTGCTGCGCAGGGGGCACGCCGGATCGGTCCTACTCATTTCGGGGCTGATGCTTCCCCACGAGCCTATCGGGGCCGTTTCCGCGGCCCCGGTGCCGCGCCAACCCCGGGCGGCGGGGTCCGCTACCAGCCGGGCTGGCGCGGCGGGGCCGAGGTGATGACGTAGACCTCGCCGCCGTCGGGTTCGGGTGGCGGCGACGCGACGGGCTTGGGTGGCTCCAGCGCGGCCGGGGCATCCGCCGGCTCCACGGGTTCGGCGGTTTCCTCAGCGTCGCCCCGGCGCTTCTTGGCCGCCTCGGCGGTGAGCTTGTCGGCGATTTTGTGCCAGCGCTCTTCCCACTCGGCAACGTTCCCGCCGCAGGCGCGCACGAACGCGACGGCGACCGGCAGGGTAGGCAGCCGCAGGCCGCCCGCCGCGGCCGCGAGCGTCTTCATCTCGAAGTGAGACGTATCGGCCATCTCGGGGTAGTCCAGGTCGGCCTTGGCTCGCAGCGCACGCAGGTCCCGGGCGAACGCCTCTAGGCCGTCCGGCGCGATGCTGGCCACCGGCCGGGCTGGGCCGCCCGGCTGCTCGTCGGGCAGGGCCGTATCGCGCTGGCGGATCACCGGACCCGGCGGTTCCGGAGGCGAGCCGGACCGGTCACGGCCGTCGGGCGTCTCGAGCCGCGGCCCAGCGGGCGGGTGCTCGCGCAGCGGCGGAACCCCAGTCAGCCCGGTCGTCCCCTGAGCGTCCGAGAGCCCGGACGCGCCGGGAGCCCCGTACGGTGGCGGTGCCCCGTGCGCCGCCGGCCGCCCGGGCCCGCCCCGCCCGGCCGCCCCGCCCCCGCCCGCCCGGACCAGCCCCGCCCGGACCCGCCCCGCCCGGACCCGCCCCGCCCGGGCCAGCCCCGCCCGGGCCAGTACTGCCCCGGCTGGGACCGCCGGGAGCGTAAGTCCCCGGCGGCGCGTCCGGCTGGCTCCAGCTGTCCGCATAGTGATCCTTGACCGTAGGCCCGGGCCCGTGGTGCCTGCCCGTGGTGCCGCCCGGCGTGCTCGGTCCCGGCGGCCGGTACATGCGATCCGCTCCCGGTGACACCCGGCGCCCGTTCGGCAGCCGGTACCGGCCGGGCCCGGTCCCCCCGTTAGCGCCACCGGGACCTCCGGCGTTGGGCCCGCCGTCGTATGGAGCGCCGTTGGGCGGCGCACTGTTCGGGGGAGCACCATGTTGACCAGGACCGTGCGAGGGAGCACCGTGCTGACCGGGACTGTGCTGACCAGCGCCGTGCGGGGGAACGCCATGCGGGGGAGGACTGTTCGGGGGAGCACCGTGCGGAGGCGGACCAGGCGGGGCAGCACCGTAGGGCCCGCCGCCGCGCGGGCCGCCGGTATAGGGCCCGCCCGCACGCTGAGAGCTCGCGTGCGGCGTACCAGCCTGCGGCGCACCTCCGTGCGGCGCACCTGCGTGCGGCGCGCCAACGCGCGGCGCGCCAACGCGCGGCCCGGCGTTCGCCGGTCCGGCGAGTGGCACCGGACCGGGCGGCCCGCCGCCGGCCGGGATACCGCTGGCCGGGATGCCGCTGGGGATCCCGCCTCCTGGTATCCCGCCCTGACCGGGGGTTCCGTTCGGCGGGGCGGCCGGAGGGAAGCGGCCCGGCTGGCCGGGAGGCGGTCGCCCCGGCTGACGCATCCGCGGCGGTCGGGGCGGCATCTCGCCTGGTTGCCTCGTCAGCTGCCCGTAGTCGTCGGCCTCGGGCCGGCGGCCCGACCCGGCCGCATCATCCTCCTCGCCCGGGTAACCCTCGTCCTGGGGATAGGGCCCGGGGCCATAGCCGCGGTGGTCGCGCTCGCGCCGGGGCGAACCGTACGCGTCACGGCCAAGGCCAGTGTCGCCACGTTCCACCCATACCTCCCGGACCTTGGTCTCCAGCCGTGCGGCAGGACACTCGGCCTTACCTCTTGAGTGTAGGTCGACAGAAATCCCCTGTATGACCTAGACGGCTAATTGTCACTAATTGCACACAATGAGGCGTACCAGGGTGGCCCTCGCCTGATGAGGAGGTGTATCAAATGAGACGGTCGGCTAGCCGGGGCGTGTGCAGCGGACGGTGCCCGGCGGGGTTACAGTCGAACCAAATGCATCCAGCGGAGCGGCCAAGATGTCCTGGATCGTGTGGCTGATCGTGGCAGCGGTACTCGGTGTTGCCGAACTGCTCACCACGACGCTAGCTTTCGGTCTCATCGCGATCGCGGCGGTGGTGGCCGCCGTGATCGGGGCCTTTCATCTCGGCCTGGCCTTCCAGCTCGCCGCGTTCGTCGTCGCGTCCGGTGCCGGGATCGGCTTCGTCCGGCCCATCGCGATGAAGCACATCAAGCAGCCGCCGGCGCTGCGCACCGGAACTGCTGCCCTCGTCGGCCGTACGGCGATCGTCTTGGAGGAGGTCACCGAACACAGCGGGCGAATCCGCATCGGCGGTGAGGAGTGGTCCTCGCGCGCCTATGACGAGTCGCTGGTGATCCCAGTCGGCACCAAGGTGGACGTCATGCAGATCGATGGCGCCACTGCCCTCGTATATCCCAGGGAGTAGCCATGTACCTAACGGAAGGAATTATCGCGGCGGTCGTCGCGCTGCTGGTCGTCATCACCGTGCTGCGTTCGGTGCGGATCATCCCGCAGGCGCGCGCCCGCAACGTGGAGCGGTTCGGCCGATACCGCAAGACGCTGGAGCCCGGGATGAATTTCATCATCCCTGGCATCGACCGCGTCAAGAAGGAGATCGACCTGCGTGAGCAGGTGGTCTCGTTCACCGGCGCCCCGGTGATCACCGAGGACAACCTGAGCGTGCTCATCGACACCGTACTGTTCTTCCAGGTGACCGACCCGCGGGCCGCCGATTACGAGATCGTCAACTATATCCAGGCGATCGAGCAGATCACCGCGACCATGCTCCGCAGCGTGATCGGGTCGATGGATCTGGAGAAGACGCTGACCTCGCGCGACCACATCAACAACATGCTGCGCGGCGTGCTCGACGATGCCTCGGGCAAGTGGGGCATCCGGGTCACCCGGGTGGAGATCAAGGCGATCGACCCGCCGAAGTCGGTCAAGGATGCGATGGAAAAGCAGATGCGGGCCGAACGGGAGAAGCGCGCCGCCATCCTGACGGCCGAGGGCGTCAAGGCGTCCAAGATCCTCACCGCGGAAGGCGAGAAGCAGAGCGCGATCCTGACCGCCGAGGGCGCCAAGCAGAGCGCGATCCTGCGCGCCGAAGGGCAAGCCCAGGCCATCGGCGCGGTCTTCCAGGCCGTGCACGACAACGACCCCGACCCCAAGCTGCTCGCCTACCAGTACCTGCAGACGCTGCCGCAGCTGGCGCAGGGCCCGGGCAACACGTTCTGGGTCATCCCGAGCGAGGTCACCACGGCGCTGCGATCGGTGGCGAGCGCTTTTGGCGGCGGCGACGCGGCTCCGGCCGCGAACGCCGCGCCGGCCCAGCCGAAGACGACCGAACTGACGAGGGCGAGCCGGAGCGAGCCGGCTGCCGTCCCGGCCAGCGGCAGCGCCGGCAACGGCCCCGTCGGCAGCACCCCTGCGCTGGATCCCGCCCCTGCTCGCGACGCCGCGGCTTCAGACAGCGCCTCGGCTGATGCCCTGAGCGCCATGCTGGCGGCCATGCCAGGGGCGAATGGCATCGGTCCGCTGGGGGGCGTCGATCAGCCTGGCACCGAGGCCGCGGCCACACCCCAGGACGGCGATCCAGCCTCCGCCTACGGCAGCGAAGCGGTCTAGGACGCTACCTCAGCAGCAGGACCAGCGCGCTGCCGATGAGCGCGGCGATGACGATGACCGCGAGCAGCCGGGCCGGGAAATACCGGTCCTGGCGGCCCTCCCGCTGGCTGGCCGGTGCCTGCGCCGGTGACCCGGCCATGCTGAGCGGCTTGGCCGTGGCGGCGGCCGCGCTCCGGTGCGCGGGTTCCGTGGCCGCACGGGCGGTTTCGGCCGCAGGAGGCCGGGAGGCCCGCGTGATCGCCGGTTCCTCGGCCCGCGGCGCCGCGGCGGGTATCCGCAGGTCGGCCGGGGCCGGAGGGAGCGGCTGAACCCAGAAATCCGTCCGCTCCTGCGCCGCCAGCCCTTCGGCCTGATGCCGCAAGGTCCGCTCGGTGATGTCGGGGTCCACGGCGGGGTCCGCGGCCCAGGTGGGTTCGCCCTGCCCGGACCAGCTGGAGCTGCCGTCAGCAGTCTGCGCGGACCGGTCGTTGCCAGCCTGCTCTCGCCATGTCCGGTCATCGCCGGGGGGCTCGGTTTCGGGCTGGCTCTTCTCCAGCCAGGAGAACTCCTCGGCCGCAGCTGGATCGGCGGCATCGGGGATGTTGGTGAACGCGGCGTCGAACGGCCCGCGCGTGCCGAGGCTGGCCGCGTGGTTCCCGTTCGTCGTCGTGACAGTGGCGTCAGGAGCCTGATCCCAGCCTGTGCTGGCTCCCGAACCGTCCCTGCTAGCAGCGGAATCAGCGGACAGACCCGGGTCGTGGCTCTCCAGGCCGACGCCGCTGGCGACCGGGGCCGAGATGCCCGGGTGGCTGGCTCTTCGGCTGGCCTGTTCCGAACGGGTATGGTCACCCCGGAGCGCGGCCTTGATCCGCTCCGGATCGTAGACGTCGGGGGCCCCGACGCCGACGCCCGCACGGGCGCCTGCCACAGCGGCCGCGCTCGCCCCGACGGGCCTGACCGGAAGATCCGGATCGTCCGGATCTCCGCGTCCGGGTTGAGCTGCCGCCACCGTTCTTCCCAGTCCAGCACGTCCCCCTCGCAGGCACGGACGTAAGCGCTGAGGATCGGCAGGCCGGGCAGGGAGGGGCCGTTCTCGGCTTCCTTCAGCACGTCGCTCGGGTAGTGTGCCCGGGCCGCCAGCTCGTCGTACCCGATCGCGGCGGAGTCGCGCAGCGCGCGCAGGTCGGCGAGGAACCGTGCCTGATCGTCGCCAGGTCCGGCCGACCACGTTCCCCGGATTTGCAACTGGGCACCTTCCCGCTGGATATACATGGGCTTAGCCGCTACACCACGCCCGCACCACATCACCTGGGATTACCGGGCAGGGTACCGCGCCAGCCGCCGCCATGCCGCTGATACCACGCATTTCCTATTAGTGTCTCTCACCAGGCCCGCAAGCGTGACAGAATCGCTCATCCCGGGCCCATCCGGACCCGGCAATCCGGTCATCTCGCGTGCCGCCCGGGTCGCGACCGGGTGGTGCGCCGCGATTGCTAGCATCACCATTCCCGCTCGTGACATCCTGCCACTTACGTACCGCCTCCGGTGTGATTTCGGCGGGTTGATCCGCACGTGGCGGTCGGCTCGGGAGACCGTCGCGCCCGATCAATCCCGAAGCCCCTTCCACCGCGATTCTCGCGCCGCCGCGCGTCGCCGCCATGACCGCTAGCTTGCGGCTAGGTTGACCATGGCACCCGGTGCCTGCCGGCCGAGATCATGACGTTCGGCACGTGTCGGCCGCGACCTCTGGTACTGCTGCGTTTCCGGGCGTTCCTGTGACCGGCAACCCCCGGCCCGCCACCTCGCTACACCCCGGCGCATACGGCGTGAATGTCCCATCCATGTCGCTCCAGCTGCATGAATGGGACATCCACGCCTTATGTTTTGGTACGGGTGGTGCCAGAGTGACTAGCTGCGGCTTGTTTGGTAGTCCCCGACCTGCGGCGGTAAGCCGACCGGCTAGCAAGCCGTACGCCCGATACGCACGGTGCCAGAGTGGCGGCAGTTCCTCAGGTGGCCTGCTGCCCCTCCGCGCCGGCAAGCACAGCGGCACGCCAAACTCACCACGGCGGCAAGCCAGACTCACCGCGCCGGCAAGCCAAGCAGCATAGGGGGTCGGGCGGGCTTACAGCCGGATGGCGAGGCCGATCGTGAACGCGATGCCGAACGCCAGCTGCAGCCGCCCCGTCTGGCCCAGGGTCTTGATCAGCGCGGGACCCGCCGCGCCAGCCCGAACCGACCGTACCGGCATTTGTGCCAGCGGCAGCGCCAGCACCGTGAGCAGCGTGAGCGGCCGGAAGAAGGCGAGCAGCGCCGCGATGCCGAACGGAACCAGCAGCGTCAGCACGTACGCCACCCGGCTGCGCGCGTCGCCGAGCGTGACCGCGAGCGTGCGCTTGCCCGCCAGCGTGTCGGTGCCGATGTCGCGCAGGTTGTTGACCATCAGCAGGGCGCAGGCCAGCAGCCCGGCGGGCACCGAGGCGGCCAGGCCGAGCCAGCTGAGCGCCTTCATCTGCACGTACGCGGTCCCGGCCACGGCCACCACGCCGAAACACACGAACACGAATACCTCGCCGAGCCCGTTGTACCCGTAGGGATTCGGGCCGCCGGTGTAGAACCAGGCGGCGGCGATGCAGGCCGCGCCGACGGCCACCAGCCACCAGGATGTCACGGCGGCCAGCACGAGGCCGGCCGCCCCGGCCACGAAGAAGCAGCCGAAGGCGGCGAAAAGCACCTGCCGCGGCGGTGCCAGCCCGGCGGCTACCAGCCGGACCGGGCCGACCCGCCGTTCGTCGGAGCCGCGCACGCCGTCGCTGTAGTCGTTGGCGAAGTTGACGCCCACCTGCAGGGCCAGCGCCACCACGAGCGCGAGCAGCGCCCGCCACCAGGAGAACGTGTCGTACCCGAGGGCCACGCCCGAGCCGATCAGCACCGGCACCACTGCGGCGGGTAGGGTCCTGGGCCGCGTTCCCGCCAGCCATTCCCGAGCTTCAGCCACGCACAGATCCTAGGACAGCCGCATCACTCGCTGATCGCCGTGTGCAGCCGAACGACCGGAAGGCTCGTGCCCACGTCGAGCTCGCCCCGGGCCCCATCGGCGGCCCAGCCGGACGACTCGAGGAAGCGGCGCAGCGCCGTGTCTGCCTCCAGCGCCCACAGCGACACGGTGTGAAATCCATCGGAAGCAAGCGTGTCCGCCACCGCGTGAAGAAGCCGGCTGCCGTGCCCCTGCCCAGTCCGTTCGGGAGAAATCCGCAGCTCGTAAACCTCACCGTCGGTGCCCGGCCAGCGGTCGGCGTCCGTGGCGGGCCCGGCCGAGACGAACCCGGCCACCTCCCGCACCGGGCCGCCGGTGACCGCCGCCAGGACGCGGTGCCTGCTCGTCGGCGGGTTGCTGATCGCCTCCCGCCAGCGGTCCCGGAACGCCTGCTCGGCCTGGTCGCTGGTCAGTTCGGCCAGTAGCGACGTCGGCACGATCCCGGCGAAGCCGCACCGCCACGAGGCGACCTGGACCCGGGCCACGCTGGCGGCGTCGGCCGCGCGGGCCGGCCGCACGAAGCCCGCAGAGCCCGCAGAGCCCGCAGAGCCCGCAGAGCCCGCAGAGCCGCGGGGCCTGCCGAGCCCGCGGAAGGCGAAGCCGGGCTCACGTCCTCCACAGCGCACCACCCTACCGGGGCCGCACGGTCCGGAACGCCGGGGTCAGCCGGCCGGGGAACCCGAGGTGAGATGCGGGAACGCCTTGCTGGCGGCCTTGAAGATGCGCTCGATCTCGTCGTCGGACAGCGGCCTGACGTCGCTGTTCCTGGCCCGCCGGCGCAGGTACTTGCGCAGCCGCGGGCCGCTGAAGACGTCGACGTCCCGGATGGTGGCCACGTCCCAGGGCACCTTCGGCCCGTAGACCGCCATCGCCGGGCGGACGGCGACCTGCGTGCCGGTCTCGCCGGAGAGCAGATCGGAGGCCCGCTGGGCCTCCCACAGGGCGTGTTCGAGCCGGTCCTTCTTGCTGAACGGCCCGTGGTACAGCTGCCTGCCGCTCTTCGTCCGCACGATCAGCCGTTTGTCCCAGTCCTCCGAGTCGATAGCGAACACCCCGGCCGGCCCGACCACCAGGTGGTCGATCTGATCCTCGCTGTCCGGGATGGGACTGGCGTGCATGGCCTGGTAACCCGCCCGGCCAAGTTTGTTCAGCTGCCTGCGAGTACGTCGCTGCGCGGCGGTCAGCTTGACCTTGCCGGAGTAGCTCTTCCTGGCCCGGTAGATGGTGTCGGCGATGACCACGATCACGGCGAGCGTCAGCCCGAGCTGCCAGCTCACCAGGATCGAGAACGCCACCATGACGATGATCGCGACGACGGCCCGCCACTGCCAGATCCGCATCCGCGGGTGGCCAGACAGCTGGCTCAGGACGCCCCGGCCCTGGCCGGGGGCCGTACCGGTCTCCTCGACCGGGGTGACCACGGGTTTCCACTCGGGCTTGGGCGGGTCCTCGCGCCCAGCGGGCGGCTCCTCGGCCGACCGCTCCTCGGCGGACGGCTCCTCGGCGGACGGCTCCTCGGCGGACGGCTCCTCGGCGGACGGCTCCTCGGCGGAAGAGCCCTCAGCCGAACGATCCGAAGGCGGCAACCAGTCCCACAACGGCAGGTCGGCCGACTCGGGTTCGGGCTCCTGGTCCGTGACCCCGGCCTCCGCCGCCTCGGCGGTCGTAACGTCGTCCTCCGCCTGCTCAGGCCAGGCCACCGGCGCGCCGTGCAGCTGATCGGCCCCTTCAAGCCCTGCGGCCCTGTCAAACCCAGCCGTCCCTTCGGTCCTGCCAATCCCTTCGGTCCGCCTGGCCCCCTGGGCACGCAGGAACGGCAAACGAGCCTGACCTCCCGGTGCACCCTCAGGCGCCGCCTCCTGCGACTGTGCCCCGTCGTGTGCCGCCCCGCTGCGATCACTTTCCGTCATCAATGGAGCTGATGACCGATTTCTCAGCTTCGGCCACGCCATCCGGTATCACCCACCACCTCAGCGTAACTGCCTTAGGACTCGGCGCAAAGTCCCGTTACCAAAGACGATTGTGCCCTACTCCGGCTGGTTTTATAGCTGGACATTAAGTCCTATAACCCGCCAAACTTCTGGGCTTTTCGTGGTCTACGATCTCCAGCATGGCCCAGATTCACGAGCTAACCATGATCGAGCTCGCCGCGGCGATCCGCGCGGGCGAGCTCTCGCCGGTCGCCGTCACCGATCATTATCTGCGCCGGACGGCCGAACTCAACGATCAGGTCGGCGCGTTTTACACCATTACCGCCGAATTCGCCGCCGACCAGGCCCGGGCGGCCGAGAAGGCAGTCGCCACGGCGGACGACAAGACGGCGCTGCCGCCGCTGACCGGCGTGCCCATCCCGATCAAGGACCTGAACATGGTAGCCGGGGTGCGGCAGACCATGGGCTCGAAGGCCTTCGAAGCCAACGTGCCGGACACGGACGACTACGTGGTGGTCGCGATCAAGCAGGCCGGTGCGGTCATCACCGGCAAGACCGCCACCCCCGAGTTCGGGCTGCCGTGCTACACCGAGACGGCGGTCGGGCCCCCGGCCCGCACGCCGTGGGATCTATCCCGGTCGGCGGGCGGTTCGAGCGGCGGTGCGGCCGCCGCGGTCGCGGCGGGCCTGGCCCCCGCCGCCCAGGGCAGCGACGGCGGCGGCTCCATCCGCATCCCGTCTAGCGTGTGCGGCCTGTTCGGGATCAAGCCGTCCCGCGGCCGGATCTCCGAGGGCCCGCTCATGCCCGACCTGGCCGGCCTGGGCGTCAACGGCCCGCTCGCGCGCACGGTTGCGGACGCGGCGCTGCTGCTGGACGTGATGACGGGAAACGTCCCCGGCGACATGTACACCCAGCCGCCGCTTCCGCCCGGCGAGACGTTCCTCGGCTACGCCAGCCGGGAGCCCGGCCGCCTTCGGATCGGCCGGACGCTGCAGAACCCGGTCGAGGGTGCCGAGGTGCACCCGGATTGCGTCGCGGCCTATGAGGAGGCCAGCGCGCTGCTGGCCGGCCTGGGTCACGAGGTCGAGGACGTGGCCATGCCGCTCGGTCCTGACGTGGTGCCGTTCTTCGAGACACTCTGGTACGCCTATGCCACGCTGGCGCCGCTCTCCCCCGAGCAGGAGGAGGTGCTGCTCCCGCTGACCCGCTACCTGCGTGGACGCGGGCAGGCCACCGGCGCGGCCGAGCTCATCTTCGCCCAGGCCTACCTGCAGGCGATTACCCGCGGTGCGCTCGCCATGCTGAACGCCTACGACGCGATCCTGACCCCGACGCTGGCCCTGCCGCCGCGCCCGGTCGGCTGGTTCGACGAGGTCGAGCCGGCTGCGAACTTCGAGCGGCAGAAGCAGTTCACCCCGTTCACCGCCGTCTACAACGTGTCCGGGCAGCCGGCCGTGAACGTGCCGCTGCACTGGAACGCCGACGGCCTGCCGATCGGCGTGATGCTGGCCGGCCGGATGGGAGACGAGGCCACCCTGATCTCCCTGTCCGCCCAGCTGGAGCAGGCCCGCCCGTGGCAGGACAGGCACCCGCCGCTCTGGTAAGCCCGCCAGGGGCGGCTAGCACAGCCCCTGGCGGGCACCGGTCGGCTATCGCCGGCTCACGTCTGTCATCGCTGGCTCAGGTCGGGCGGCCGTGGCGGCGACGGCCGCCGCGGCGGCCGCGAGGGTGAGCGTGACGGGCTTACGCATGACGGACCTCATTCGCAGCGACGGTGGTGGCGGGGGCGAGATGCGGACGGGCCGGCCCGCGACCAGCAAGGTGATCCCGGCGGCCGCGGTCCAGGCCAGGAAGCCAGCGAGGCCAGGAAGCCGAACGGGCCAGGCAGCAGCGCGAGGACCGCGAGCAGCAGCGCGGGCCAGGCCAGCCAGCGCGGGACAGCCCGGGCAGCCAGGCCGGCCAGCGCCGCCATCAGCGAGGCGACGGCCAAGACCCACGTGGCCAAGATCCTCCTGAAGCTCGGCGTGCGGGACCGCGTCCAGGCGGTCATCTACGCCTACGAAACCGGCCTCGTCTCGCCATCCCCGTGATGCCCTGCCCGCCGCTCCCGCCCGCCCCCCGCCCCGGCCCGCCCGGTAATCGCCCCGGCCCGCCCGGTAATCGCCCCGGCCCGCCCGGTAATCGCCCCGGCCCGCCGGTAATCGCCCCGGCCCACCCCGTCATACGGCGTGAATGCCACATTCATGTAGCTATAGCGACATGAATGGGACATTCACATCGTTTGGCCTGATATGGACGATGCCAGAGTGACTGGAGTTCGCTTTCACCCTCACGCCCGCCTCACCACATCCCGGAACGTTGACCTTAGTTGGCGCGCCTCCTGACCAGAGGGTCGGCTGGGGCCAGTGCGAAACCCGGCCGCCTAGCCGCCCGGTATGACTGCATATAGTGCGAGGGTGGCTTCAGCAGTCGGCGGCAGTTCCATCGAGGCACCGAAGGTCAGCGCGATCCTGCTCGACGCCGGCGGGGTGCTGGTCTTCCCCGAACCCGCCAATCTCCTCCCGCCGCTGCGCGAGGTCGGCCTGGACCCCGACCTGGCCACCCTGGAACGGGCGCACTACCACGCGATGGCCGCCCAGGACCAGGAGCCGGCGCCCCCGGCGCCTGCCACCTGGTGGCGCGACTACCTGACGACCTACCTTGGTGCGTGCGGCGTGGCCGAGGCCAGGTGCGAGCAGCTCGCCATCGAGCTCGCCCAGCACCCTCGGCGGTACGGATGGGCGCATGCAGGCTTCGGGGTGAAAGAAGGCCTGCGCGCGCTGGCCGGACTCGGCCTGCCGATGGGCGTGGTCTCCAACTCCAACGGCACCGTCGAAGGTGACCTGCGCCGGGTCGGCGTCTGCTATGCCCCCGGCGCCGACGGACCCGACGGCGACGGACCGGACGGCGACGGACCCGACGGCGACGGACCCGACGCGCCGGCACCGACGGCGACGGCCGCAACGGAGACGGGCCCGATGGCCGCCCAGACGGCGACGGGCGGCCGCCGGAGGGGGTCAAGATGGGAATCATCCTGGACTCCGCGGTGGTCGGCGTGGCCAAGCCGGACCCGGGAATCTTCCGCATCGCGCTGGACGCGCTGAACGTGCCCGCGGACGGCGCCGTCCTGCACGTCGGGGACAGCCTGCGCTACGACGTGGCCGGGGCGCTCGCCGCGGGCCTGCAGCCGGTGCACATGGACCCGTACGGTCTCTGCTCCGCGCCCGAGGGCCACCCGCACGTCAGCAGCCTGGCCGAGCTCGCCCGGGCCCTGGGCCCGAGCTCGCCCGCGCCCTGATGGCGAAACCGCAATAACCCTCGGTCGGCGCGGTGCTCGTCCCGGGGGAGGACCCCTGAACCCCCGCGCTGGTCCCGCGGGACGACCCCGCTGAACCCCCCCGCGAGGGCATTAGACTACGGGCTCATGCGCTGGTCCACGATGCACATCCCCACGCTCCGCGACGACCCGGCCGACGCCGGCGCGCCCAGCCACCGCCTGCTGCTCCGCGCGGGCTATATCCGCCAGCTGATGGCCGGGCACTATTCCCTGCTGCCGCTCGGTCAGCGGGTCCGGCTGAAGGTGATCGGGATCATCCGCGAGGAGATGGACCGGATCGGCGCGCAGGAGCTCCTGATGCCGGTCATGCACCCGGCCGAGCTGTGGGTCAAGAGCGGCCGCTGGGAGCTGATGGGCGACGAGCTGTTCCGGCTCAAGGACCGCAAGGGCGCCAGCTTCGCCCTCGGCATGACCCACGAGGAGATCATCTCCACCCTGGCCACCGAGCTGGAGTCCTACCGCGAGCTGCCGCAGATGTGGTACCAGTTCCAGACGAAGCTGCGCGACGAGCCGCGGCCCAAGGCCGGCCTGATGCGCACCCGCGAGTTCACCATGAAGGACTCCTACAGCTTCGACCTGGGTCCGGACGAGCTTGACGTGTCGTTCCGGGCGCACCGGGGCGCGTACGTGCGGATCTTCGAGCGCCTCTCCGTCCCGGCCATCCCCGTCGCGGCATCCAGCGGCGCGATGGGCGGCTCGGACTCCACCGAGTTCGTCTGCCCGTCTCCCTCCGGGGAGGATCTCATCGTCCTGTGCCCGGAGTGCGGTTACGCCGCGAACATCGAGAAGGCCATGTCCCAGCTGGCCGCCGTCGATGATTCCGAACGGTCCGGGCTACTCGCCGCACCAGAGCCCTTCGCCACCCCGGGGGTGCGCACCATCGACGATCTCGCGGTCCAGTACCAGGCTCCGGCCGACCGGCAGATCAAGACCCTGGTGTACTTCCTGGACGGCGTGCTCACCCTGGTCCTGATGCGCGGCGACCACGCGCTGAACGAGCAGAAGCTCATCGACGCCACCGGCGCGGTCGGTATCCGCCCGGCCCAGCCGGAGGAGATCCGCGAGGCGCTCGGCGCGCTGCCCGGCAGCCTGGGCGCGGTCGAGGTTAGCGGCTATCCGGTTATCACGGACGAGGCGCTGCGCGGCCGCCGCGGCATGTTCACCGGCGCCAACGTCGACGACACCCACCTGCGCGGCGTGGACGTCGACCGGGACATCGCCGTCGGCCGGTGGGCCGAACTGCGCGAGGTGGCGGCTGGCGACGCCTGCGTCAACTGCGGGCACGGCCTGGAGATTGAGCGCGGCATCGAGGTCGGGCACATCTTCAAGCTCGGCTACAAGTACTCCGACGCCATGGACATCCGGGTGTCCGGCCCGGACGGCAAGCCGGTCAAGCCGATCATGGGCTGTTACGGTATCGGCGTCGAGCGCGCCATGGCCACGATCGTCGAGGTCCACCACGACGACAAGGGCATCGTCTGGCCGGTCGCCGTGGCCCCGTTCGAGGTCGTGGTGGTGATCGCCCAGCAGGAAGACGACACCGTGGCTGCCGCGGGGGAGCAGGTCTACCAGGCGCTGCTCGACGCGGGCGTCGAGGTCATCGTCGACGACCGGACGGTCCGGGCGGGCGTCAAGTTCAGCGACGCCGAACTAGTCGGCATCCCGTTCCGGGTCACGGTGGGCAAGCGCGGCCTGGCCGCGGGCACGGTCGAGCTCACCGACCGCGCCGCGGGCACCACCGCGGCGATCCCGCTGGACGAGGTGGCCAAGCATGTCAGGGAGGCCGTGGCGGGAGCGTGATATGACGCAGACGGTGAAGTGGCTGCCGAAGCCCGAGAAGCACGACTTCCAGGCGGCGGAGGACTACCTGTCGCTGATCATGCCGGCCAGGCGTGCGGTCGAGTACCGCAAGAAGCTGTCCGCCGCGCGCAACGACATCACCCACCGCAAGGCCAAGGACATCCTGCGGGCCAGCCAGCTGGCCCTGCTCGGGGAGGACAACAAGCACGTCGCGTCCGACCTGCGGAAGGCAGCGTCCGGTGCGGCCCTGTCACCGATCCTGCTGCTGCGCGGCGACGAGGAGCATACGCTCATCATTGCCGACGGCTACCACCGGGTCTGCGCCAGCTACTGGATCGACGAGAACACCGACATCCCCTGCATCCTGGTGTGACCTACCCCGCCTGCCGGTCCCTGACCTGGCAGCGCAGGGCCCGCAGCACGTCGTCGCGGCCCTCGAGCAGCAGCAGGCGCAGCGCGGCGGGCGGGTCCGAGGCGGCGATGTACTCGTCGGTGATCCGCACCGTCTCAGCCGAGATCGCGCCTACCGTGTAGGCGCCGCTGACGAAGTCCTGCGCCATCGCCGAGGACCAGTTCCGCCAGACGTCCCCGGCCACGGCGAAGTACCTCTGCCGGTACGGGTTCACCAGCTCCGGCTGGTCCGGATCCGCGAAGCCGTTCAGCACCGCCCGGAACGTGGCCAGCGGCAGATCGCCCGAGACCAGCGTGTCCCAGGCCGCCTGCTTGGCCTCCGCCATGGGGATGGCCGCGCGGCAGGTCGCGGCGTGCCGTTCGCCCGCGTCGGTCGCGTCCCTGGCCAGTTCCGCGTCGATCTGCGCCTCGCCGAAGCCCCGGAACCCGCGGCTCACCAGCCGCCCGAGCAGGGCCCAGCGCAGGTCGGTGTCCACGGTGAGACCGTCGAGCAGGACCGAGCCGTCGAGCAGCTCGGCCAGCAGGGCCAGGTCTTCGCCGGACGTGGCCACCCCGGCGAAGGCCCGGACGTAGGCGAGCTGCGCGTCCGAGCCGGGCGGCGCCCCGTGCAGCAGGCGGCGCAGCGCGTCGGCCATCAAAGCCAGGCCGGTCTCCCGCCAGCCCGGGTCGGCGAACCGCCGCACCGCCTGGCCGGTCTGCCGCAGCAGCGTCTGCACCACGCTGATGTCGGCTACCGAGGAGATGCCGGACAGCACCAGGCGGACGTAATCGCGCGCCGCCATCTCGCCGTCGCGGCACATGTCCCAGGCGGCCGACCAGCACAGCGCGGCGGCCAGCGAGTCGGTGAACTGGGCGATCGAATCCACCAGCGTGCCCAGCGAATGCTCGTCCAGCCGGATCTTGGCGTAGCTGAGGTCCTCGTCGTTGACCAGGACCAGGTCCGGGCGGGGCTGCCCGGCCAGCTCGGATATCACCGTGCGCGGGCCGGCCACGTCGGTCTCCACCCGATGCCGTCGCACCAGGCCGTCACCGGTCAGGTCGTACAGCCCGATCGCGATGCGGTGCGAGCGGAGCACCGGGTGCGACGCGGGCGCCTCCTGCTCCACCGCGAACTCGGCGAACCGGCCGTCCTCATCCAGCGAGTACGACGGCCGCAGCGTGTTCACCCCGGCGGTCTGCAGCCACTGCTCCGACCAGGCGGCCAGGTCGCGGCCCGAGGTCTCCTCGAGAGCGGACAGCAGATCGGCCAGGGTCGCATTGCCCCAGGCGTGCGCGGCGAAGTACTTCCGCACGCCGTCCAGGAAGTTCTCCAGCCCGACGTAGGCCACCAGCTGCTTGAGCACGGACGCGCCCTTGGCGTAGGTGATCCCGTCGAAGTTCACCTCCACCGCCTCGATGTCACCGATATCGGCCGCGATCGGGTGGGTGGAGGGCAGCTGGTCCTGCCGGTAGGCCCAGGCCTTGTACAGCTGTGCGAACGTGGTCCAGGCGGACGTCCACCGCGTCGCCTCGGCCTGGGCCAGCGTGCCGGCCCAGGTAGCGAACGACTCGTTCAGCCACAAGTCGTCCCACCAGCGCATGGTGACCAGATCGCCGAACCACATGTGCGCCATCTCGTGCAGGATCGTCTCGGCGCGCGCCTCCCGGGCAAAATCGGTGACCCGCGACCGGAAGATGTAGGCCTCGACGAAGGTCACGCAGCCCGCGTTCTCCATCGCGCCTTCCTTGAACTCGGGCACGAAGAGCTGGTCATACTTGCCGAACGGGTACTTGATGCCGAACGAGGAGTGGAAGAAGTCGAAGCCCTGCCGCGTCACCTCGAAGATCTCGTCGGCGTCGAGGTGCGCAGCCAGCGACTGGCGGCAGTACACGCCCAGCGGGATGCCGTCGTGCTCGCCGCGGACCACGTGGTAGGGGCCGGCCGCGACTGCGGTGATATAGGTCGGCATGACCGGCGTGGCCGGGAACTGCCAGCGCATCACCTCGCCGTCGCTGATACTCGACTCTGCTGCCATGTTGGACACGACCTGCCAGTCCGCCGGTGCGGTGACGGCCAGCTCGTAGGTGGCCTTCATGTCGGGCTGGTCGAAGCACGCATAGACCCGGTGCGCGTCGAAGGTCTCGAGGTCCGAGTACAGGTAGACGCGCCCGTCCGCGGGGTCGGTGAACCGGTGCAGCCCTTCGCCGCTGTGTGAGTAGGCGCAGTCGGCCGTCACCCGGAGCACGTTGTCGGCGGCCAGCCCGGTCAGCGTGATCCGGTCGCCGTCGAATGCATCCGGGCTGACCGGCGCGCCGTTCAGGGTGATCTCGCGGACCGCGGGCGCGGTCAGGTCGAGGTGCGTGGACGACTCCGGAGCGGCGCAGCCAAACCTGATGACGCTGACCGAGCGGAACGTGATGTCATCGCCAGCGAGGTCCAGGTCCACCTGGTAGGAGGACACCGTGATGAGCGCCGAGCGCTCCGCCGCCTCGTCGCGGGTCAGATTCGAGGTCACCGGCCGACCGTCCCTTCTGCGGAAATTGCGCGGGTTGGCCCCGTAATAACGGCACATGTCCGTCACAAATCAACAGAGCAGGTCCCTGCCCGTGTCGACTTCTGGTTCACCCTATCTGCCCGTAATGCGTGAATCACGTCCGCTGGTCCTGAAGCGGTTCCGCACCCGCGACCCCATCTTCGACTGACCCCGGACAGCGCGTCTGGCACACTTACCGTGTGCGGGTATACCTGGGATCTGACCACGCGGGCTTCGAACTGAAGGTCCGGCTGATCGAATGGCTGGCTTCGGCCGGCGACGAGCCAGTGGACTGCGGTCCGCCGACCTACGTCCAGGACGACGACTACCCGGTGTACGTCATGCGCGCGGCGCACTCCGTGATCGGCGACCCGGGCAGCCTCGGCATCGTGATCGGCGGCTCGGGCAACGGCGAGCAGATCGCCGCGAACAAGATCCCGGGCATCCGCGCGGCGCTGGCCTGGACCGAGGAGACCGCCCAACTGGCCCGGCAGCACAACGACGCCAACGTGCTCAGCCTCGGCGCGCGGATGTACCCGGACGACGAAGCGGTCAGCTTCGCCCGGGTGTTCGTCTCCACCCCGTTCTCCGGCGAGCCCAGGCACGCCCGGCGCCTGGCCATGATCGCCGACTACGAGAAGTCCGGCGAGCTGCCCCCCCTGCCGTCCTCCTGAGCCCGCCTCCCGAGCCCCGCCCCTGAGCCCGCCTCCCGAGCCCCGCCTCCCGAGCCCGACTCCCGAGCCCCGCCCCTGAGCCCGACTCCCGAGCCCCGCCCCTGAGCCCGACTCCCGAGCCCCGCCTCCCGAGCCCCAGCCGCCCGAGCCCCAGCCTCCAGCCTCTGGCCATTCCCATCAGCAACAGGTGCCCCAGTGGGCATCGCGCGTTCGCGGAGTCGGGCATTTCCCGTCAACCGTGCCCCCGGCAAGGCGTCGAGCCTGTCCCCGGTTGACCGGCTTATGTTGATTGTGGGGGTGGTGCCAGCCAGGCGACGTCCCCTGTGGTGCCCTCGCGCTCCGGGTGGCTGCCGTGACTGGTGGTACAGCGCGCCGCCCGCTTTTTATGGCGTGGATGTCCCAGCCATGTCGTACCAGCTGCATGAATGGGACATTCACATCGAATGACCCGGTGCTGGCGGTGCCAGAGTGACGCAAGCCCGGTCCCCGCGCGCCGCGGCCCGTTCACCACGGCAAGCAGGCTGAAGCGGATTGCCCCAGACGACCTCCATGGGCTGCCCGTCAGCGAGGCGCCGTCATCGGGACGCGCGGTCAGCGGGACGCGCGGTAATCGGGGACGCGCGGTCAGCGGGACGCGCGGTCAGCGGGACGCGCGGTATCGGGACGCGCGTCAGCGGGACGCGCGGTCAGCGGGACGCGCGGTCAGCGGGACGCGCGCCCGCGCCGCCGGCGCGGAAACCCGGGCCGTCCCGCCCGCTCGTCCCCGGCCGCCCCCGTCGCGCGCGGCGTCCTCGTCCTTTCCCCGCCGCGAGTCTCCTTCCCGGTGTCGCCGGTCCTGGCGTGCGGTCTGTCTGCGTGTCTCGCCTCGGCCGCCTCGGCCTCGGCGAGGTCCTCGGCGCGCGGCCGGGACACGTCCCTGGCCCGCATGGCGGCGTTGAACGTAAGCTTCATGGCCGACACGGCATCATCCTCCTCAGCCCAGTGTCGTACAAAGGCCGGATCCGGGCTATTCGGCGAGCGGACCGGAGGCGGGCTGCGCCTCGCCCGTCACCTCAGCCTCATTCCTTGCCCCTGGCCCGGAGCCCAACCGAGGACAGGCCGGGTCGGGCTCCGGCTAACTGCCGACCCGGAGCCGGACAGCGCGCCACCGAACCGTTGGACAAGCACGCCCGGGCCGGGCACAGTAATGCGGTGCAGCGTCCGCCGGAACCAGAGACGGAGGCACGGACGGCCCCGGCGGGGACACTGTGGCGGCACCGGAACTTCCTGCTGCTGTGGGCCGGGCAGTCCGTCAGCGAGATGGGCTCGGCGATCACCCAGCTCGCGTTGCCGCTGACTGCCGTCGTGGCGCTCGGGGCGTCCACCTTCCAGGTCGGCCTGCTGACCTCGGCGGCCACTGCGGCGTTCGCGCTCATCGCCCTGCCGGCCGGCGCCCTGGTGGACCGGTGGGTCAAGCAGCCGCTGATGATCTGGTGCGACACGGCGCGGATGCTGATCATCGGATCGGTGCCACTGGCCGCCGCGCTGCACGTGCTCACCTTGGGGCAGCTGTACGCGGTCGCGGTCACGGCCGGGGTGTGCACCGTGTTCTTCGACGTCGCCTACCAGAGCTACCTGCCCGTCGTGGTGGCCCCGGAGCAACTGGTCGACGGAAACGGAAAGCTTGGCGCGACGCAGTTGTTCGCCCAGGTGGCCGGCCCGGGCCTGGGCGGTGGCCTCGTCGGCCTGGTCGGCGCAGCGAGCGCGATGGCGGTCGACGCGATCTCCTACGCCGTCTCTGTGGCGTCGCTGCTGGCCATCCGCGTCCGCGAGGTGAAGGGGGGCCGCGGGGGCCGAGGGGGTTTGGGGGGAACGGTTTCCCCCCAAGAGCAGGGGGGATCCGGGGGGGATCGTCCCCCCGGGACGACACTGCGGGCCGAGATCGGCGAAGGCCTCTCGTTCGTGCTCCGCCATCCCATCCTACGCAAGATCGCCGCCTGTACCGGCACCGCGAACCTGTTCGGCAGCATGGGCATGGCGCTTGAGATCGTCTTCCTGGTCCGCGTCTTGCGGGTCAGGCCCGCCGACACCGGTCTGCTCATCGCGGTGGCTAGCCTGGGCGGGGTGGCCGGCGGACTGCTGGCGGGCCGGCTGGGCTGGCGGATCGGGTCGGCTCGCATCATCTGGTACTCAATGCTCGTGTTCGGCCTCCCCCAGCTGCTGATTCCCCTGGCCGCGCCCGGCTGGCGGGTCGCTGCCTTCGCCGTGGGCATGGCGGCCTTCTCCTTCTCCGCCGTGGTCTACAACGTGGCGCAGGTGAGCTACCGGCAGGCGATCTGCCCGCCCCGGCTGCTGGGCCGGATGAACGCCGCGATCCGGTGGGTGGTGTGGGGCACGATCCCGCTCGGCGCCCTGCTCGGCGGGGTGTTCGGCACTCTGGCCGGAGTCCGCGCCACGCTGTGGATCGCCTACGCCGGCTCCTGGGCGGCCGGCTGGTGGGTCTTCTTCTCCCCGCTTCGCCGCCAGCGCGACCTAGAAGACGGCGCGACCTAGAAGACGGCGCGACCTAGAAGACGGTGCGACCTAGAAGACGGCGCGACCTAGAAGACCGTCGGGCACCAGGGGGCGGGATCCCAGGCCAGTGCGGCCGAGAGCTGCCGGACGGCGCCGGGCCGCAGCTCTGCGACTAGGCCGCTTCCGGCCAGCGCGCCTAGCCGGGTGCCGCCCAGGTAGGCCGCGCCGAGCTCGGTCACGTCCAGCGCGAGGTCGGCCGGCGAACTGGCCGGGACACACGACGCGGCCAGGCCGCCCCTGGGAACCTCGCCGGTGGTGGTCAGCCGCCACCGCCCGGCGTTGGCCGGCAGGATCTCGTCCCGGACCTCGATGACCACGTCGACCGGGCTCGAGTACCTGCGCCCGGCCAGCGCGCGGGGCAGGTCGACGATCCGCACCCACAGGGCGTCGATCAGCTGCGGCCTGGTCCGCCGCGGGTCCGCCAGGAGGTAGAGCAGCGGGTCGTCGACCGGGCGCCGCCACAGCCGGAACTCGGTGGTCAGGTCCCGGCTGAACAGGTCGGTGCCGAGCGCGGCGCTGGCGGCCGGATCGGCCGCCATCAGCTCGCGCACCGTCAGCACGTTCGTCGGCAGGGAGTCGGTCCAGGTATCGAGGGCGGAGTAGAGCGCGTAGCCGCGCGGCCCGCTGGCGTCCTCGGCCAGCAGGCAGCGCAGCGGGCTGGCGCCCTGCCGCTGGTCCGCCGGGTCGTAAATCAGGGCCCGCCACCACGCCTCATTGCGGCCGAACATCCCTGGCCGGCTCGCCAGCACCGCGTCATAGACCTTGGCCAGCTCGGGCAGGACGGCCTCGGGCTCGGCGATCCGCAGCCGCAGATCGCGCCCGGCCGCCAGGCCGCTGCCAGGCCAGCCCAGGCCGGCCGCCGTGCGGGACAGCCCGCCCTCGCCGCGCTGCAGCGTGAAGCCGAGTTGCCAGCTGGCGCGGCCGTAGCCGTACCGGCCGTAGATCACCGCCTCGGACGCCCACAGGACCGCCAGCGGCTCGCCGCGATCGCGCACGTCGGCCAGCTGGCGGCGCATCAGGCCGCTCAGCACACCGCGTCGCCGGTGCGTGGGCAGCACCGCCACGAACGTCACCCCGGCGGCCGGCAGCATCTCCTGGCCCGGCACGCTCAGCTGGAAGCTGTAGCACATGGTGACGCCGACCGGAGTCCTGTCGTCGAAGGCCGCCAGGGTGCGGTCGAACTCGAACCGGTCGACGCCCACCTGCCGGTCGCTATCGGACCAGGGCGAGGTGTTGAAGGCGTGCTCGTCCACGTTCAGGAAATCGTCGAGCTCGTTCTCCCCGATCGGCCGGATCGGGTACGGACTGCTGGCAGACTGGGTCATAGAGCCTTAGTACCTCTGCCGCCCTCGCCGGCGCGAGTTGTTTTAGCCTGGGCCGGCCCGGATCGAATACAGTGCCCGCATCATGCCTACCGCGCCGCAGCCGAAGGGACCCCGTCCGTGGCGACGGCGCGCGCAGCGCTTCCTGCACACCCTCCGTACCCAGCTGACTAGGCAGTTCATCACCAGGAACCGCCGCCTGGCCTTTGTCCTGTCGCTGGTGACGGTCGCCATCGCGGTGGCCTCGGTGCACGTATCCGCGTGGTGGTTCTCGCCCGGCGTGATGATCTTGCCGATCCTGGCCGGCGGCCTGCTGCTGTGGCCCCGGGCGCTGCGCATCTTCTTCGGGTTCGCCGCGGTGGCCCTCATCTACGACGTGTTCGAGGACAAGGCGGGCGCCGGGATCATCGCCACCATCGTGCTGACCGCCGTCTTCGCCGACGTGCTCGCGCGGACCAGGGAGCAGCTCGGCGTCCAGGGCCTGCGCGGCGACCGGATGCTGCTCGAGCTGCGGGACCGCATCCGGGCCCAGGGCAAGCTCCCCGAGCTCGGCGAGGGCTGGGGGTCGTCCCTGGTCCTCAAGCCGGCCGGCGGCGCGTCGTTCGGCGGCGACTTCGTGGTGTCGTTCTCCGACGGCAAGATGCTCGAGGTGGCCCTGGTCGATGTGTCCGGCAAGGGCATCGACGCCGGGACCCGGGCGCTGCTGCTCTCCGGCGCGTTCGGCGGGTTGCTCGGCTCGGTGCCCAGGGAGGAGTTCCTCCCCGCCTGCAACGCCTACATGCGCCGCGGCGCGGCCAGCGAGGGCTTTGTCACGGCCGTGCACCTCTCCCTGGACCTGGCGTCGGGGGAGTACGTGCTCTCCTCGGCCGGCCATCCGCCCGCCGTGCACTACGACGGGTCCACGGGCCGCTGGCGGCTGACCGCGGCCCACGGGATCGTCCTGGGCGTGCTGCCCGACCTGCACGGCGCGGCCACCGAGCCCGAGCGCGGCGTACTGCAGCGCGGCGACGCGCTCATGCTCTACACCGATGGCCTGGTCGAGGCGCCCGGCCGGGATATCGACGTGGGCACCGACCGGCTGCTCGGGGAGGCCGAACGCATGCTGGCTAGCGGCTTCCGCACCGGTGCTCCGGCCCTGGTCGCGGCGATGCAGCGCGAGATCGGCGGCTCCGACGACTGTGCCCTGGTCCTCCTCTGGCGCACCTGAGCGTGCCGTTCCGGCCGTCGTGAAACCCCGGTTTCTGCGCGTTCTAACGCCCTGAAATCCCGGTTTCATGACATGGCGGACCGGCCGGCCGCGGCGGTAAATACTGACGCGTATGTCAGGTATTTCCAATAGCATAAAGTAGTTCGCTAACGCAAGTATATTTTCTAGCGGTGTAACCTGCGCCAACGACGGTGTCACCAGGCGAACGGTAGTGCGAGTGTCGCGCAGCGAGGCGGGCTGGGCCAGGGCTTGGCCGACGCCACCGTCATATGACGCCTGCGTCATTGTTTGCCTTTAATTACGCATTCCCTGGAAAATAACTGCGTGGCTGAGGAAAGCCGAAGTACCGGCAGCGCCGAACGGGCTGGCGTGCGGGAGCACGTCCGCCCGTCGCAAACGCATGCCGAGGAGGTGGTGGCCAACGCCCCGGGCGAGAACTTTCCCGTCGCGCTCCGGCTGCTCCCGGCCTGGCACCGGCGGCACCTCACCAACCTGTACTTCTTCGCCCGGCTGACCGACGATCTCGGCGACGAGGCCAGGGACGCAGAGGCCAGGGACGGAAACGCCGACGTCACCGACTTCCGGCTCGGCCTGCTCGACGAGCTGGCCGCCGACGTCGACCGCATCTACTCCGGCGGCGCGCCGCAGTCCCCGGTCATGCGGGCGATGGCGGAGACCGTCCGCGAGTGCGGCGTCCCGGCCCAGCCGCTGCTCGACCTGATCCAGGCCAACCGGCAGGACCAGCAGGTCACCCGTTACCCGGCGTACGCCGACCTGGAACGGTACTGCGAGCTGTCCGCCAATCCCGTTGGCCGGATCGTGCTCTACATCTTCGGCGTCGCTACCGGCGAACGCATCGCCCTCTCCGATAACATCTGCACGGCCCTGCAACTGGCCGAGCACTGGCAGGACGTGGCCGAGGACCTCGGCCAGGGGCGGATCTACCTGCCGGGTGAGGACCTGGAGCGGTTCGGCTGCAGCGAGGCTGACCTGGCCGCCCCGGCGGCGAACGAAGCCGTGCGGCAGCTGATGGTTTTCGAGACCGACCGCGCGTCGCGCCTGCTCGACCAGGGCGCGCCGCTGGTCGGCGCGCTGCGTGGCTCGGCCAGGCTGGCGGTCGCGGGTTACCTGGCCGGCGGACGGGCGGCGCTGGCCGCCATCAGGCGACAGCACTACGACGTGCTGAGGGGAACCCCGCGGGGCCGCAAGCCGCGGCTGGCAGCGGAACTGGCCAAGGCGTACCTGAGAGGGAGGTGAGCAGGCGCTAGTGGACCTCACCGAGGCGTACCGCGAGTGCGAGCGGATCACCTGGTCGCAGGCGAGGAACTTCGCCTACGGCATCAGGCTGCTGCCGCCCGCCAAGCGGCGCGGGCTTGCCGTCATCTACGCGTTCGCGCGGCGTATCGACGACATCGGCGACGGGGCCTTGCCCCCAGAGCGGAAGATCGCCGACCTGGAAGCCGCCCGGCAGGAGGTCCTCAACCTCGACGGGAACAGCGTTGACGGGAACAGCGGTGACGGTAACGGACACGACGATCCCGTGCTGCTCGCCCTGGCCGACGTCGAGCGCGACTTCCCGGTCCCGGTGGAGGCCTTCGGCGAGCTCATCGACGGCTGCGTGGCCGACGTGCGCGGCACCCGCTACGAGACGTTCGAGGATCTGCACTATTACTGCCGCTGCGTGGCGGGCTCGATCGGCCGCCTGTCGCTGGGTATCTTCGGCACCAGCCACGATCTGGACGAGGCGGCCCGCCTGGCCGACTCGCTCGGCGTCGCCCTCCAGCTGACCAACATCCTGCGCGATATTCGGGAGGACCACCAGAACGGGCGGGTCTACCTGCCCGCCGAGGATCTGGCCAAGTTCGACGTCGACCTGGACGCGCCGAACCCGTCCCAGTTCACCAGGCTGGTGGAGTTCGAGGCCGAACGGGCGCGGGACTGGTACGCCACCGGCTGGCAGCTGCTGCCGATGCTCGACCGGCGCAGCGCGGCCTGCACCGGCGCCATGGCCGGCATCTACCGCCAGCTGCTCGAGCGGATCGCGGCGCAGCCCGGCGCCGTCCTGAACAGCCGGGTTTCCTTGTCCACGGGGGAGAAAGCCATGGTCGCGGTGCGCGCCCTGGCGGGAAGGATCCAATGAGTTTCGCAGTCGCGGTGATCGGCGGGGGGCTGGCTGGAATCACCGCCGCTATCGCGCTCGCCGAATCGGGCGCCGACGTTACCCTGCTCGAGGCCAGGCCCAGACTCGGCGGCGCGACGTGCTCGTTCAGCCGGGACGGCCTGACCGTCGACACCGGCCAGCACGTCTTCCTCGGCTGCTGCTCGGCCTACCGCGGCCTGCTGGCCAGGCTCGGCATGACCGAGCACACCACCCTGCAGGACCGGTTCGACGTGACCGTCCTGGCGCCGGGCGCCAACGGCCGGCCGCGCCGGGCGAAGCTCCGGCGGACCGCGCTGCCTGGCCCGCTGCATATGCTGCCCGCGCTGGGCCGGTATCCGTTTCTGTCTCTTACCGAACGGGCCTCGGTGGCTCGCCCCGCACTGGCCATGCGCTTCGTCGACCCGGCCGATCCGGCGGCTGATACGCAGCGGTTCGGGGACTGGCTCGCCCGCCGGGGGCAGGACGAGCGGACCCGCCGGGCGCTGTGGGACCTGTTCTCCGTCTCGGCGCTTAACATCGCCGGCGACGACGCCTCGCTGGCGCTGGCCGCCGTGGTGGTGAAGACCGGCCTGCTCGGCAAGAACAACGCGGCCGACATCGGCGTCCCTGCGCTCCCGCTGGGCGAGCTGCACGGCGACGCGGGCGCGAACCTGCTGGCCAAGCTGGGCGCCCGGGTCAGCCTGGGGGCCAAGGTGACCGCCATCGAGCCCGCGGACGGCGGCGGATACCGGGTCCGGCTGGGCCCGGAGACCGAGGACGAGCTGACCGCCGACGCGGTGGTCCTGGCCGTCCCGCACGAGAAGGCCGCGCCGCTGATCCCGGCGGGTGCGCTGCCGGAGAAGACGGTCGCGGGCTGGTCCGGCCTGGGCGCCTCGCCCATCGTCAACGTGCACGTGATCTACGACCGGCCGGTCATGGACCTGCCGTTCGTCGCCGCCATCGACTCCCCGGTCCAGTGGGTCTTCGACCGTACTCGCATCTCCGGTCTTAACCACGGCGGGACGGACCGTCCGGGGCAGCAGTACCTGGCCATCTCGCTGTCGGCCGCGGACCAGTACGCGGACACCCCGGCCGCGAACCTGCGCGAGCAGTTCCTGCCCGCGCTGGCCGAACTGTTCCCGGCCGCGCGCGACGCCCGGGTCACCGAATTCTTCGTCACCCGCGAACGGCGGGCCACGTTCCGCCAGGTACCGGGCAGCGGCGCACTGCGGCCGAAGGCCGCGACCGCCCGGCCGGGCCTGGTGCTGGCCGGCGCGTGGACCGACACCGGCTGGCCGGACACGATGGAGGGCGCCGTACGCAGCGGCCTGACTGCGGCAGCCCAGCTCAGAGCCTCCCTCTCAACGATAGGGGTACCTAAGTGACTGCTGTAATGCCCGAAGGCGTGGCCCTGGCCCGAGACCTGGTCGGCCCCGCGATGGAAGCCGCGATCGCCCGGCTCACCCCGGACGTGCGCGCCGTCGCGGCCTACCACCTCGGCTTCGCAGACGCCGCGGGTAACCCGATCCGCAGCAGCAGCGGCAAGGCGCTGCGGCCCGCGCTCGCCCTGCTGTCCGCCCGCGCCGCGGGCGCGCCGCCCGAGCGCGGCGTCACCGCCGCGGTGGCGGTCGAGCTCGTGCACAACTTCTCCCTGCTGCACGACGACATCATGGACAACGACGCCGAGCGCCGGCACCGCCCGACGGCCTGGACCGTGTTCGGCGTCGGCGCGGCCATCCTGGCCGGGGACGGACTGCTCGCGCTGGCCCAGGACCTGCTGCTCGAGGACGACACCCTGAGGGGCGCGTGGGCGGCCCGCTGCCTGTCCGCGGCGGTGCTGCGGCTGATCGGCGGACAGGGCTCGGACCTGGCCTTCGAGAAGCGCGATGACGTGACCCTGCCCGAGTGCCTGGACATGGCAGGCGACAAGACCGCCGCGCTGATGGCGTGCGCCTGCAGCATCGGCGCGGTGCACCTGGGCGCGCCGCCCGCGCTGGCCATGGGCCTGGCCGGGTTCGGCGCGCACGTCGGGCTGGCCTTCCAGCTCACCGACGACCTGCTCGGCATCTGGGGCGCGCCCGAGATCACCGGCAAGCCGGTCCGCGCCGACCTGCGCGCCAGGAAGAAGTCCCTGCCGGTGGTGGCCGCGCTGAATAGCGGCACGCGGGCGGCGGCCGGATTGCGCGCCCTGCTCACCAGCCCCGAGGCGCTGACCGAGGACAACCTGGTCCGCGCGGCCGACCTGGTGGTCGCGGCGGGCGGCAAGGACTGGGCCGAGTCCGAGGCCGACGCCCAGCTCGCCGCGGCCAACGCCAGCCTGGCCGACATCGACCTGCCCGCCGAAGTCCGGGCCGAACTGACCGCGATCGCCGAGTTCATCACGGCCCGCACATGGTGATGGACCTGGCCCGCGAAACGCTGGACAAGGCTCGCGACCACCTGCTCGGCCTGCAGCACGCCGACGGGAATTTGGGATGGTGGCAGGGCGAGCTCGAGACCAACGTGACCATGGACGCCGAGGACCTGCTGCTGCGCGAGTTCCTCGGTCTGCACGACGACGCCGTGATCGCGGCGGCGGGCCGCTGGATCCGGTCCCAGCAGCGGGACGACGGCACCTGGGCCAACTTCTACGGCGGCCCCGCTGACCTGTCCACCACCGTGGAGGCCTACCTGGCGCTGCGGCTGGCCGGCGACGAGCCGGACGCGCCGCACCTGAAGCTGGCCCGCGACTGGATCGTCGAGCAGGGCGGCGTCGAGGCGAGCCGGGTGTTCACCAGAATCTGGCTGGCCCTGTCCGGCGCGTGGTCATGGGACGACCTGCCGGTCATCCCGCCCGAGCTGATCTACCTGCCGTCCTGGTTCCCGCTCAACATCTACGACTGGGGCTGCTGGGCCCGGCAGACCATCGTGGCACTGGCCGTGGTCCAGTCGTTCCGCCCGTCCCGCCCCATCGGCTTGTCCATCGATGAGCTCAAGACCGGCGGCCCGCACGGCCGCGCCCCCCGCCCGCGCCGCGACCTCGACGCGCGGCCGATCGGCGGCACGACCAGCCCTACGGATCCGTGGGCCCGCTTCTTCAACGGCCTCGACACGGCCCTGCACGCTCTCGACCGGTCCTTCCGCCGCCGTCCCCCTTTCCTTTACCGACCGGTAAAGTCGATTAGGCGGGCCGCGCTGCGCCGCTGCGCCGAGTGGATCATCGCCCGGCAGGAGCGGGACGGCTGCTGGGGCGGCATCCAGCCGCCCTGGGTGTACTCGCTGATGGCGCTGAACCTGCTGGGCTACGAAACCTCGCACCCCATCGTGCAGCGCGGGCTACGCGGTCTTGACCGCTTCACCATCACCGAGGACACTCCTGACGGCCCGGTGCGCCGGCTGGAGGCGTGCCAGTCCCCGGTCTGGGACACCGTGCTGACCATGACCGCGCTGGCCGACGCCGGCCTGCCGCCCGACGATCCGTCGCTGAACCGCGCGGCCAGGTGGGTGCTCAGCGAGGAGATCCGCGGCCCCGGCGACTGGCAGGTGCGTCGGCCGGATACGGCCGTCGGCGGCTGGGCGTTCGAGTTCGACAACGACAATTACCCGGACACCGACGACACCGCCGAGGTGGTCCTGGCGCTGCGCCGGACGGCGACACCGAGCCGTGGCGCCATCGAGCGCGGCCTGACCTGGCTGGCCGGGATGCAGTCCAAGGACGGCGGCTGGGGCGCGTTCGACGCGGACAGCACCCGCAAGCTCGTCAACAAGCTGCCATTCTGCGACTTCGGCGCGGTTATCGACCCGCCCTCGGCCGACGTGACCGCCCACATCGTGGAGGCATTCGCCGCGGAGGGGCGGGCCGCCGACCCGGCCGCGCGCCGCGGCGTGGTCTGGCTGCTGCGGGCGCAGGAGAGCGACGGATCCTGGTTCGGCCGCTGGGGCGCGAACTACCTCTACGGCACCGGCGCCGTGGTCCCCGCGCTGATCGCGGCGGGGGTGAAGCCGGGCAAGCCGGCCATCCGCCGCGCCGTGGCCTGGCTCGAGCAGCACCAGAACCCGGACGGCGGCTGGGGCGAGGACCTGCGCTCCTACGACGACCAGGCGCTTGGTGGCCGGGGCGAGTCCACCGCGTCGCAGACCGCCTGGGCGTTGCTCGCCTTGCTCGCGGCGGGGGAGAGGGACAGCGCCGCGACCGAGCGCGGCATCCGCTGGCTCGCCGAGACGCAGCGGGAAGACGGCACCTGGGACGAGCCCTGGTACACCGGCACCGGCTTCCCCGGCGACTTCTACATCAACTACCACCTGTACCGGCTGGCCTTCCCGGTCAGCGCACTCGGCAGGTACGTACACGGAGGCGACACATGACCGACGCGATCATCTGTGCCCCCATGCGCATCGAGGCCCGGGCGATCCGGCGCGGGCTGCGGGCTAGTTCTGATCCTCCGTTGGTGGTCCGCACCGGCTATGGCACCAGGCGGGCGGCTGACCGTGCGGGTGAGCTGAAAGCCACCTCGTTCGGCCAGCTGGTCGTAATGGGGGTCGGTGGCGGGCTGACCGCCGGCCTCGCCCCCGGCAACCTGGTCGTCGGCACCGAGGTGGGCGTGACCACCTGCCCGTCCGCTCCGCTGCTGGCCGGCGAGCTGCGCCGGGCCGGGCTGACCGCCCGCGCCGGCCCCATCACCACCGTGGACCACCTGGTCCGCCGGTCCGAACGGGCCGGACTGGCCGCCGACGGCACGCTGCTCGCCGACATGGAGTCGGCGCCGCTCGCCGCCGCGGCGGGGGACCGCCCGGTGGCGGTGATCCGGGCCGTGTCCGACACGCCAGTCCACCCGGTGGCGGGCATCGTCTCCGGCGGGCTGGCCGCACTGCACGCGCTGCGCGCCGCCGCTCCCGTGGCCGAGCGGTGGGCGGCGGCCTGCGGATCGCGCCAGGTGCTGCTGGCCGGGCCGCGGTCGTTCTGCGCCGGCGTGGAGCGGGCCATCGAGATCGTCGAGCGGGCGCTCGAGCTCCAGGGCAAGCCGGTCTACGTACGCAAGCAGATCGTGCACAACACCCGCGTGGTGGGCGAGCTCGAAGACCGCGGCGCGGTGTTCGTCGACGAGCTCGACCAGGTGCCCGACGGGGCCACCGTGGTGTTCTCCGCGCACGGCGTGTCGCCCGCGGTCCGGACCGAGGCGTCCCGGCGCGGGCTGGCCGTGATCGATGCGACCTGCCCGCTGGTCTCCAAGGTGCACGCGGAGGCCCGCCGGTTCGCCGCGGATGGGTACACGGTCGCGCTGATCGGCCACGCGGGCCACGAGGAGGTCGAGGGCACCCTGGGCGAGGCGCCGGACGCCACCGTCCTGGTGCAGACCCCGGAAGACGTGGCGAAGCTGCGACCGCGCGACTCCGAGCGCGTCGCCTACCTGATGCAGACCACGCTGTCGGTCGACGAGGCCGCGGAAGTATCGAGCGCGCTGCGCGAGCGGTTCCCCGCGATGCGCGCGCCCGGCAGCGACGACATCTGCTACGCAACGACCAACCGGCAGGCCGCGGTGCGGGCTGTCGCCGCCGATTCCGACCTGGTGCTCGTGGCCGGCTCGGCGAACTCCTCCAACTCGGTCCGGTTGGTGGAGACCTGCGAGCGGGCCGGTACGCCGGCGCACCTGATCGACAGTGCGGCGGACATCCAGCTCGGCTGGCTTACGGGGGTATCGACCATCGGCTTGACCGCCGGAGCCTCCGCCCCTCCTGCCGTGGTGGAGGAGATCATTTCGGCGCTCTCAGGGCTAGGCCCCCTGTCCGTCTCCGAGCGAGTGACGACCACGGAATCAATCCGGTTCGGCCTGCCCAAGGAGGTTAGGCAATAATGCCCATGCCACTACGTCAGTCCCTGCGTGTCGGGTCCTACCTGATGCGTCAGAAGCTGGCTGGCAAGAAGAAGTTCCCGCTGCTCGTCGAGCTCGAGCCGCTGTTCGCCTGCAACCTGAAGTGCGCCGGCTGCGGCAAGATCCAGCAGCCGCACACCATCCTCAAGCAGCGGATGCCGGTCGAGCAGGCGATCGGCGCCGTCGAGGAGAGCGGCGCCCCGATGGTGTCTATCGCCGGCGGCGAGCCGCTGATGCACCCGCAGATCGACGTGATCGTCAACGAGCTGATCAAGCGCAAGAAGTTCGTCTTCCTCTGCACCAACGCGCTGCTGCTGCCGAAGAAGATCGACAAGTTCAAGCCGTCGCCCTACTTCGCCTGGGTGGTGCACATCGACGGGCTGCGCGAGCGGCACGACGAGTCGGTCTGCAAGGACGGCGTGTTCGACGAGGCGGTGGCCGCGATCAAGCTGGCCAAGGAACGCGGCTTCAAGGTGAACACGAACACCACGGTCTTCAACACCGACACCCCGCAGACGGTCATCGACGTGCTCAGTTACCTGAACGACGACCTCGGCATCGACGAGATGCAGATCTCTCCGGCCTACGCCTACGAGAAGGCGCCGGACCAGGAGCACTTCCTCGGCGTCGAGGAAACCCGGCAGCTGTTCCGCAAGGCGTTCGCGGACGGCCGGCGGAAGAAGTGGCGGCTGAACCACACGCCGCTGTTCCTGGACTTCCTCGAGGGCAAGACCGACTTCGGCTGCACCGCGTGGGGGATTCCCTCCTACTCGCTGCTCGGCTGGCAGAAGCCCTGCTACCTGATGTCGGACGGGTACGTGAAGACGTACTCCGAGCTCATCGAGACCACCGACTGGGACTCCTACGGGCGGGGCAAGGACCCGCGCTGCGCCAACTGCATGGCGCACTGCGGCTACGAGCCTTCGGCCGTGCTGGCCACGGTGGGCTCGCTGCGCGAGTCGATCCGGGCCGCGCGCGGCAACTGACCTTCAGCTGGCCTGCCCTCAGCCGGCCTGCCCTCAGTCGACCTGCGTTTAGCTGGCCTGCCCTCAGCCGGCCTGCCCTCAGCCGGCCTGCCCTCAGCCGGCCTGCCCTCAGCCGGCCTGCCCTCAGCCGGTCTGCCGTCAGCCGGGCCTGGCCGCATGTGCCTCTGCGGCCAGGAATCCCGCGGGAACCAGGGCGCACTTTAGCAACTTCAGTCACGCCAGCACCAGACTATAAGGCGTGAATGCCTCATTCATGTCGTTCTAGCGACATGAATGAGGCATTCAATCGTATGAAGTGCCGTCCGGTCCGGCCTTACAACCACACACGAGTCACTGCAGTATCAACAGAACTCTTCAGCACCAGGAGCGGTGTCGGCTCGCCGACCAGTCGCCCACTCATGCCAGACGGCACGATGCGGGAACGACATCAACGCGGCATCCATGGCCATGGAGGGAGCAGCAGAACGAGCCAGGCTTGGCCTGGATGGTGAGCCGGTGCCCTTCGGGTTCTCTGGAGCCCCGCGGCACCTTCCGCACCGCCTCGGCCGACCACACGGTGGCGCTATTCGTGATCGAGCTGCTCACAGCCTGGCTTCGCGACGGAGCAGGCCGGGCAGGTCCGCGGGTTCAGGGTCGCCTCCGCTCAGGCCGCGCGCCGTGAACCAGCGGCCGATGTTCTCCGCGTCGCGGGTGAGGTACCAGGCGCCGCGCGGGTTCGCGATCACGTCGACCACTTGCGGCAGATCGATCATCACCAGCCGCCCGTCCTGGACGAGCAGGTTGTACGCGGACAGGTCGCCGTGAGCCAGGCCGTCCTTGGCCAGGGCGACGAGTGCCTGAACCAGCTGGTCCCAGAGCCTGGCCAGTTCGGCCGGATCAGGCCGGGTCTCGGCCAGTCGCGGGGCGGCCGTCTCGTCCGCCGAGCCGATGAACTCGAGCAGCAACTCGGTGTCCAGGATCTGCGCCGGATAGGGGACGGGTATCCCGGCCGCGTACAGCCGGGACAGCGCGCCGAACTCGGCGTGCGCCCACTGGCCGGCGATGGCCTGGCGCCCGAACGCGCTGCGGCTCGCCACGGCCCGGTTGACCCGGGACTCCCTGACCCGGCGCCCTTCTAGGTAGCCACTGTCCCGGTGGAACATCCGGTGTCCGGCGTCGCGGTAGCGCTTGGCGGCGAGCAGGCAGGACCGTCCTCCCGGTACGCCGCGCCTGATCAGGAAGACGTCGGCTTCCTTGCCCGTTTTCAGGATGCCGAGCTCGGTGTCGACGGCGCCTAGGTCGGTGACCAGCCAGCCGGGGTGCGGCCGGGGGCCGCGCTGGGTCGGGATCGACTGGTCCCAGGTGGACCAGCGGTCGCCTTCGGGCAGGCCGTCGGTCGCGTCGAATTCCTCGATCGACGGCAGAGCCCGGCGCCGGGCGCGCTTGACCGAGGTGGGCTCGTCGTCATCGAAACGCCACTTACCGCGGCGGGTTCTGAACTCTCCACTGCGTGAAGAAAAGTCGTGCACGGGTGGTGCTCCTCAGCTGAGCGGTCAGGGGGGCGGGCGTGAACACGCCCGCGACGGTCGTAGACACCTGGCGCCTCCCTTCGTTCAGCCCGGCCGCACCGGCCCGGTCGGCTGCAGGTTGCCACACCGTCTCCGGCCGGGGCAACTGGTTTTCCGGCCAGGCCACCGCCGCCGTACCGGCCTGATCACCACTAACCCGGCGACCAGATCACCGCGCTTCTAGCGAGCAGGTCACCGCGAACCACACGACCGTTCTCCCAGGGGAGATCGACGGCACCGGGGACCGGTAACCGCCTGGCCCGCCCCCCGCAGGAATCGCGGACGATCAGCTCCACTGGCAACGGCGGCGTCCGCTCGGGTACCTGCTCGCCGGCGATGCTCCGCAGCAGCACGTCGACCGCCTGCCGCCCGGTCTCCGCCAGCGGGATGCGTACGGTGCTCAGCGGCGGCGTCAGGAATTCTGCGAACGGGATGTCATCGCAGCTCACCACCGCGACGTCCGCGGGTACCCGGCGGTCGGCCTGCCACAGCGCGGACAACACGCCGATCGCCATCACGTCGCTGTGCACGAAGATCGCGCTGAGCCCGGGCGAGCGTTCGAGCAGCAGCCGGGTCGCGGTGGCGCCGCCCCGCGGCGTCCAGTCGCCCTCGGCCACCAGGTCCTCGCCCGGCTCCAGGCCCGCGCTGCGCAGCACGTCCTCGTAGCCGTGCAGCCGGCTCCGGGTGACCCGCCGCCGGAATGTGCCCGTGACGGTTCCGATACAGGTGTGCCCGAGCCCGATCAGGTGGGTGGCGGCCAGCCGTCCGGTCTCCCGGTAGTTGGACCCCACCAGCGGGACGCCGCCGCCCGGCACCGCCTGCAGGCTGACTGACGGCACGTACCGCCGGAGCAGCTCCGCGACCTCGGTGTCCTCCTCGACCTCGGGCGCGGCGGCGATGATGCCGTCCACCCGGCGCTCGATCAGCGTCCGCACGATGTCGGCCGCGTCCGCGCCGCCCGCCGCCAGGTGGCCGACCAGAACGGAGTGCCCGTTCTCGCGGGCGGCCTGTTCGGCGGCCACCGAGGCCTGGGCGATGGCCACGTCGGTGGCGTCGCTCGCGACCAGGCCGACGGTGGCGGTGGCCCGCTGGACCAGGCTGCGGGCGATCGTGTTCGGCCGGTACCCGAGATCGGCCGCGGCGGCCAGGATCCGCTCCTCGGTCTCGACCGAAACGCGTACGTCGCCGCCGTTGAGGACCTTGCTCGCCGTCTGGAAGCTGACCCCGGCGCGGGCCGCGACTTCCTTGATCGACACGTAGCGCCGCCGGGACATCGCGTCCTTCCGCCAGGTCCTGGTGTCCGCCCTGTCATGCCGCACGCATCTGAGCGAACGTTCGCTCTCGACGCTAGATCCTTCCCGCTCATCCGGTCAAGTGGTATCGAAGATGTTCACTGCCGTTATCCGCCAGCGATCCCCGGGTTCGCGTCAGATTCCGCGTGCCAGCCGGTAGTAGGCCGCGTTCGCGCGGATCCGGTTCTCGAACTCTCGTGTTGTGGTTGTCTCGTCGATGACCAGCAGTTCAGTGCCGGCCATCCGCGCGTAGTCCGCGAACGCCTCGATGCTCACCGCCGTGGACATGCACGTGTGATGCGCTGCGCCTGCCTGGAGCCAGGAGGTCACGGACGTCTGAAAGTCGGGCTCCGGTCGCCACACCGCACGCCCGACCGGAAGCCGGGGGAGCGGCTCGGCGGGCGGGATCACCTCAACGACGTTGGCCACGAGCCGGAAGCGGTCGCGCATGTCGGACAGCGCGACGACGACGCCCGGCCGGGGATCCGCGGTGAAGACGAGGCGGACCGGGTCCTCGCGGCCGCCGATGGACAGCGGATGGATCTCCAGCCGCGGCTTGGCCGACGTGAGCGACGGGCATACCTCGAGCATGTGCGCACCGAGGATGCACTCGCGGCCCGGAGTTAGGTCATAGGTGTAGTCCTCCATCAGCGACGCGCCGCCGGGCAGGCCGGTGCCCATGACCTTAGCCGCCCGGACCAGGACCGCCGTCTTCCAGTCCCCTTCGGCGCCGAATCCGTAGCCGTCTGCCATCAGCCGCTGCACCGCGAGGCCGGGCAGCTGCTTCAGCCCGCCCAGGTCCTCGAAGTTGGTCGTGAAGGCCCCGAACCCGCCGGCGTCGAGGAAGAACCGGAGCCCGAGCTCGATCGCGGCGCCGTCGCGCAGCGACTGATGGCGCTCCTTTCCGCGCCGGAGCTCGGGCGCGACGTCGTAGCTGTCCTCGTACTCCTCCACCAGCGCGTCGACGTCTGCCGGGGCGGCGGCGTCCACCGCGGCCACCAGGTCGTTGACGCCCCAGGTGTTGACCTGGACGCCGAAAATGGCTTCCGCCTCGGTCTTGTCGCCTTCGGTGACGGCCACGTACCGCATGTTGTCGCCGAACCGCGCGAGCTGCAGCGACCGCGTTGCCGCCCACCCGGCCGCCGCCCGGGTCCAGGTCGCGACCTGCTCGACGACCCGTGGATCGGAGACATGCCCCGCAACGGTCTTACGCGGCACGGACAGCCTGGTCAGCACGTAGCCGAACTCCCGGTCGCCGTGCGCGGCCTGGTTCAGGTTCATGAAGTCGAAATCGATCGTCGCCCACGGCAGCGCGACATTGGCCTGCGTGTGCAGGTGCAGTAGCGGCTTGTCCAGGGCGCTGAGCCCGGCGATCCACATCTTCGCCGGGCTGAACGTGTGCATCCACGCCATCAGGCCGACCACCCGGTCGTCAGCGTTCGCCTCCAGGACCGTCCTGCGGATCGCATCGTGATCGGTGAGGACCGGCTTCCAGGCGAGCTTTACCCGAATGGCCTGGGCTTCGGAGAGCATGGCGGCGATGCCGCGCGACTGCTCCGCCACCTGGCGGAGCGTCTCCTCCCCGTACAGATGCTGGCTTCCCGTCAGGAACCAGACCTCGAAGTCGTCCTGGGCGGTCGGTGTGGTCATCGGCGCTATGCTCCTTCGGCCGGCTCTTCCCCGGGCCGGCTGGCTGGGGGTTTCCGTAGTACGCGTCCGGTCCGTGCTTGCGGCGGAAGTGGCGCTCGAGCAGATAACGCGGGGCATCGGCGAGCGGGTTCAGCGACAGCGTTTGGATAGCAATCTGCGCGACCGCCTCGCAGATGATCGCGTTCTTCAGCGACGCTCCGGCAGAGTTACCCCACACGAACGGGCCGTGGCTGGCCGCCAGCGCACCAGGAACTTCCGCCGGATCGTCGCCGAGGGAATCGAACAAGTCGACGATGGCCTGGCCGGTGTTGTACTCGTAGTCGGTGGCGCACTGAGCCTCGGTGAGATCCCGCGTACAGCGGATCGGCCCGTTGAAGGTGTCGGCGTGTGTGGTGCCGAGTATGGGGATGTCGCGCTTGGCCTGCGCGAACGCGACCGCGGACGGTGAGTGGGTGTGGGTGATGCCGCCGACGTCAGGAAACGCCAGGTAGAGCCTGCGGTGGGTTTCGCTGTCGACGGAGGGCCTCAGGTGCCCGTCCACTACCCGCCCGTCCTCGAGGTCGACCACGACGAGCTGCTCGGCGGTCAGGTCGTCATAGGACACGCCCGAGGGCTTGATGACATAGACGCCGGCGTCGCGGTCGATGCCGCTGACGTTGCCCCACGTCAGGGTGGCGAGCCGCGCCCGCGGGATCGCCTGGTTGGCGTGGAGCACCTCGTCGCGGAGCACGGCTGTTACCGACCTGTTCATGCTGTCCTCCCGGGTGTCCTGGCCTGGGTGGCCGTCATCGGCGCGGGCGTCACCGGTCTGCCGCCTCTCGCTTCCCTGGTTCGGACCGCTCGGACAGGACGCGGTCCCTGATCGCCCGCAGCCGGTACATGGCCTTGTTCTCGCCCCGGCCGAAGTAGTCGTGCAGCCGCACGTATTCCGCGTAGAGCTCGTCGTACACATCGGCGCGGGCCGAATCTGGCTGGTAGACGTCGGAGTTGATCCGGCCCATGGCGCCGGCCGCGGCCGGTACGTCCGGGTAGGCGCCCGCGACCACCGCCGCGTGGATGGCCGAGCCGAGCGCCGGCCCCTGGCCGGACCCGATGACGCTGAGCGGGCGCCGGGTGATGTCCGCGTAGATCTGCATCAGCGGCTTGCTCTTGATCAGTCCGCCCGCCACCACCAGCTCGGTCACCGGCACGCCGGAAGCTCGGAACGTGTCCATGATCATCCGGGTACCGAACGCGGTCGATTCGAGCAGCGCCCGGTAGATTTCCGGCGCGGTGGTGGCCAGCGTCAGGCCCACGATGACGCCGGACAGCCTGCCGTCCACCAGGACCGAACGGTTGCCACCCTCCCAGTCCAGCGCGATCAGCCCATGTGATCCGGCCGGCAGGCCACCAGCCTGCTCATCCAGCAGCTGCTGCAGCGGAACGCCCTGCCGCCTGGCCTCCTCGGCGAACTCGCCCGGCACCCCGTTGGCGGTGAACCAGGCGAAGATGTCGCCGACCCCGCTCTGCCCCGCCTCGTAGCCCCACAGCCCGGCCACGATGCCGCCGTCGACCACCCCGCACATGCCGGGCACCTCGGCCAGCTCGGCGCCGTTCATCACATGGCAGGTCGAGGTGCCCATGATCGCCACCATCTTGCCCGGCGCGACCGGGCCGGCCGCGGGCACGGTGACATGAGCGTCCACGTTGCCGATGGCCACCGCGATTCCCGCTGGCAGGCCGGTCAGTGCCGCCGCGGCCGGGGCCAGCTCACCGGCCCGGGCGCCGAGCGGGGAGATCGGGTGGGCCAGCTTGTCCTCGGCGAAGGAGGCGAAGCGCGGGTCCAGCGCGGCCAGGTACTCCCGGGAGGGGTAACCGCCGTCCTGGTAGATGCCCTTGTACCCGGCCGTGCACGCGTTCCTGGTCTCGGTCCCGCACAGCTGCCAGATGATCCAGTCGGCGGCCTCGATCCACCGGTCGGCCCGCTGGTACAGCCCGGGGTCCTCGTCCAGCAGCTGCAGCGCCTTGGCGAACTGCCACTCCGAGGAGATCTTGCCGCCGTAGCGGTTGATCCACTTCTCGCCGCGCTCGTGCGCGACCGCGTTGATCCGGTCCGCGTGCGGCTGGGCGGCGTGGTGCTTCCACAGCTTGGGATAGGCGTGCGGGCGAGCGGCCAGCCCGGGCAGCTGGCACAGCGGCGTGCCGTCGGCCAGGACCGGCATGCATGTGGACGCGGTGAAGTCGGTGGCGATGCCGATCACCTGGGCCGGGTCGACGCCCGCGTCCCTGACCGCGGCCGGGACGGCCTCGCCCAGCGCCAGGGTCCAGTCGGCCGGGTCCTGCAGCGCCCAGTCCGGCGGCAGCTCGCCGTGCCCGTCCAGCGAACGGTCGATCGCGCCGTGCGGGTACTCGCTCACAGCGGTACCCGCCTCGGTGCCGTCGCTCACCCGGACCACCAGGGCCCGGGCCGACAGCGTGCCGAAGTCGACGCCGATCACATAGGCGTCGTTGCCGCCGTCCTTGTTAGCGCTAACATCCATCTGTCCGCCTTATCGTACGTTCCCTGCCTGCATTCTTGCCGCCCCCAGCCCAACTCAACCGGGTGCTCCGGCCGTCCCAGCCAGTCCTGTCACACCAGCCGGACCGGACCAGCTCAGCCAGTTCTGTCACTCCAGCCGGACCCGGCCAGCTCAGCCCGGATCGGCGGCGCTCGCCCGGACGATCAGCTCCGGCGCCACCCGGACCCTGCGCCCGGCCGGGATCGCGCCGGACATCCGGTCGGCCAGCGTACTCAGCGCCTGCCGGCCCAGCACGCTGAAGTCCTGCCGCACGGTGGTCAGCGGCGGCAGGTAGTAACCAGCCTCGGGCACGTCGTCGAAGCCGATCACGCTGACGTCGCCGGGCACCCGCAGCCCACGCTCGGTCAGCGCCCTGATGACGCCGAGCGCCATCGTGTCGTTGCCGCAGAAGATGGCGCTGAGACCGGGCTCGGTCGCGGCCAGCTTGCCGCCGAGCTCGTAGCCCGAGCTAGCGGACCAGTCGCCGGCCAGCACGGCGGGCTCGCCCGCGCCCGCCTCGCGCAACGTCTGCCGCCAGCCGTCGACGCGTTCCTTGGCGTCCAGGCAGTACAGCGGCCCGGCGACGTGGTAGACGGTCTGGTGCCCCAGGCCGAGCAGGTGCCGGGTCGCCGCGGCGGCGCCGGCCGCGTTGTCGATGGCCACCGAGGTCACCGAGGCGCGGGTGCCGCAGCCCACCGCCACCAGCGGCACCTCGGACGGCACGTGCGCCAGCGCGGCCACCGCGGTGTCCACCGTAGCGATGACGATGATGCCCTCGATGCCCTGGCCGAGGAACCGGTCCACCGCGTCCAGCATGGACCGCCGGTCCAGGGCGGGCAGGCTGGCCACCGAGACGAAATAGGCGTCGTGCGCCGCCCGCTCGAACCCGTAGAGCATCGAGGTGGGACCGTAGAGCATGGTGTCGGCGGTGATCACGCCGAGCGTGTGGGTGCGCCGGGTGACCAGCGTCCTGGCCGCGGCGTTCGGTCGGTAGGCGAGCTCGCGGATGGCGGCGAGCACTCGCTCCCTGGTCAGTGGGCGAACGTTCGGGTGCTCATTCAGGACGCGCGAGACGGTCTGGTGCGACACCCCGGCCAGCCGGGCCACGTCGGCCATCACCGGTGGCCGGGACAGATTGCCTGCCGTGGCGGGCGCCCTCACCTGGCTTCGCGCCTTCTCACCCGGTGACGACGTCACGCCGTGCCTCCCTTTGCCGCCCGCGCCGCGGGGGCTCTACGGCCAGCCAGGACCGACGTTAACGTTCACATCCGTGCCGGGCGAGTGACGGTAATGTCACCTCGGCGCCCCCGACAGCGACATGCATCGTCTTCCGCCGCCCGGATTCCCTGCACCTCAGAGTAGCCGTAGCACAGCAACGGCGGTAGCCCGGGGGCATGCGGACAGGCGGCGTCCCGGGAGGTCAGGACGGGGCCGGGGTGGTTTTGGGGCGGGTCAGGACTTGCTGCGGCCCGACGCACTGTCCCGCAGATCGCGCAGGGCTTCCTTGGCCTTGCGCCCGGCGTCGCCCTCGCGCAGGTCCCGCACCATGTCCTTGGCGGCGTCGCGGGCCTTGCCGACCGCTTCGCTGTCCCGCAGGTCGCGGATGGCCTCCTTGGCCTTGCGGGTCGCGTCGCTGTCCCGCAGGTCCCGCAGGGCGGACTCGGCCCGCTGGCCCGCGTCGCTGGTGCGCACGTCCTGCAGGGTCTCCCGCGCCTTGCGGGCCGCGTCGCCGTTCTGGGCGCCCCGCAGCCACGCCAGCAAACGGTCCCACCAGCCCCGGACCTGCCGTTCGATCTCACTCATCATGCTCTCCTTAAGTCACATAACAAGATATAACGCAACTATAGGCTGTCGCCACATGTCCCTACCCGGGCCAGGTGAGGGTGACGTCCGAATCTCGGTGTAAATGACAAGACGGGCGTAGGTTCCCTCCAAGACCGCCAAGTCATCGAAGGGAAGGACCTACGCCCATGCCACACCGAGTATCTGCTACCGACCGCGTCCGCGGCCACATCGGCGAGTTGTTTGCCTCGGGCAGGCCGCTGCCGGAGATCCTGGAGGATGTCGCCCGGCTTGGCGCGCAGCTACTGATGCAGGCCGCGCTGGAGGCCGACATTACCGAGTTCCTCGGCCGTGGCCGCTACCAGAGGGCCGCGGCCTGCCAGGACGCCCGGCCGGGGTCCCGCAACGGGGTACCGGGAGGTGACCGTCAAGACCACCGCCGGGCCGGTGACCCTCGGCCGGCCCAAGCTGCGCGGCACTGCCGGGGCGTTCGCGTCCCGCCTGTTCGGCAGTCACGTCACCAAGACGAACGCGCTGGAGTCGCTGGTGATCGCCTCGTTCGTGCGCGGCCTGTCGGTCCGCGACGTCGAGGCCACGCTCGCCGAGGCGCTCGGTGACCAGGCTGCGGTTTCCAAGTCCACCGTGTCGGCCATCTGCCAGCAGGTCAAGGACGAGTACGAGACCTGGGCGCGGCGCCGCCTGGACGGCGTCACGCTGGACTACCTGCTCCTGGATGCCAGCTTCTTCCGGATGCACCCTGGCTCCCCGGCCGAGCCGGTGCTGGCTGCCTGGGGCATCACCACCGGCGGCAAGCCCGCGTTCATCGGCTTGGCGCCGGGCAGCGGCGAGTCCGCCGACGCCTGGCACGACTTCCTGGCTGATCTCAAGGACCGCGGCCTGCCCTCCCCGCTGCTGGTCATCAGCGACGGCGCGCCAGGCCTGATCGCCGCGATCGAGCAGGCCTTCCCCAAGGCGCTGCGTCAGCGCTGTCTCATCGTGCATCGCGCGCGGAACGTCCTGGCCAAGGTCCCCGCCGGGATGCAGGCCGAGGTCAAGGACGCCTACTGGGCCGTCTTCGACACCGAAGGCCTGAAGACACAGCCCGGGCTTCGGCTCGTCGAGCTCGTCGGTCACCGGATCACCGAGATGGCAGACCGGTACTCGGCGACCTACCCGGCGATGAAATGCCTGCTCACCGACCGCGAGGGCCTGACCGCCTACCTGCGGTTCCCCGCTGAGCACCACCACCGCATCCGGCACTCGAACTTCATCGAGCGGACCTTCGGCGAGACCCGCCGCCGCACCAAGGTCATCGGGCGGTTCCCAGGCGAGACCTCCTGCCTCACCCTGGTCTGGGCTGTCCTGGACAGGGCATCCCGCGGCTGGCGCGGGCTGACCATGACGGCCGACGGGCTCCGGCTGCTCCAGGACCTGCGCCGCTCGCTGCTCGACCCGCCCCGCCAGCTCCGGCCACGCACCGCAGCCGCCAGCCAGGACTGGGGATGCGCGGCAGCTTTGTAGGTGACTGGCAGGTAACTTACTGGGGTCGACGTTGGGTGGCCGGTCAGGGCCGGGTCGGACGGTGGCTGTCTGGTTGCGGGGTCGCTGCCAGAGCTGTTCCCGCCAGCTGCTGGTCTTGTATCAGCGCAGGACGACCGGCCGTGAGTGCCTACCTCGTCGGTCGCTCCCTCATGTCCGACGGGTTCGCCACTGATACAGGCGGGCTGTGCCCGGCCGGGTCTGGCCGGGCGCAGCCCAGTGGGACTCACCAGTCACGGCGTGAGGTGGATGGTGACCGTCGGGGTGTTGCCTGGCACGACGGTGGCGTAGCCTCGGGCGTCCTGGTAGTTCCCGGTGCCTCCGGTGACCGCGAGCCGGAAGGTGCCCGGTCCGGCCGGAGTGGAGGTGACCAGCCCGGACAGGTCGATCTGGCCGCGGGCGAGGACCTCGACGGCCGAGACCAGCTCGTCGGCCGAGCCGTCGCCGAGCCGGGTGACGGTGTAGCTTTGCCCGTCGTGGCCGATCTGCCTGCCGCCTTGCATCAGCTTACTGGCGACCAGTTCGACGTAGCCGACGGCGAATCCGTGTCCTGACCCGAGGTTGAAGGTCCGGTCGCTGACGCCGACCTGGGTGAAGGAGATCGTCGTTCCGGCCGATGCCGGAGCCGCCGCTGCCGTGATCGCCACGATGGTGCCGCCGATGGCGGCCACGGCGAGCGCAGCAGCCGCGGTGCGCCTGCGAATGGTGGTCATGTCCCGCCTCCTTGGGGAAGTGCCGCGGCCCGGACGGCCGTGCGGTCTGGCCAGAACGCTACGAACCGGAACTATCGCGACGCCTCCGGCTGCAGCGGGTTTCTCGGTCCTCCCGCGGGCGGAACGGGCAGACGGCCCGGCTCCGCCACAGGGCTGATGTCAGCCGCGCCGCGCTCCGCTGGCAGGGGGAGGCGCCTAGGCGCGGGCGGGCGTATGGTCCAGGCATGAACCGCGTACTGCGGCTATGGTCGGCCGTTTCCTGGTGGCTGGTGCCGCTAGCCATCCTGGTCTTCGGCGCGGTCGACCTGGCGCAGAACGGGAGCATGTCCTCCAATTCGGGGGGCACCGTGACGTTCCCCGGTCCGGTCGCGGCGCACACGGTTTTCCTGCTGCTGGTCACGGTCCCGCTGTGCTGGCGGTTCCGGGCGCCGGCGACGGTCGCGATCGTGGTCACCGTCGCCGCAGCCGCCTATCTCCTGGTCATGTTCAGCGCGAAGGCCCAGCCTCCTGTTGAGCCCTGGCTGGCGATGCTGGTGGCCGTGTTCGCGCTGGCCAGCCGGGTCGACGGCCGGCGCCTGTGGGTGGCCGCCTCGATCGCCGGCGGCCTGTTCCTGGCCGGGGAGGTCAGGGGGAACTGGCCGGGCAGGGCACCGGGAACGTGCTGCCCGCCGTGGTGTTCTACATCCTGATCTTCGCGCTCGGGCGGATGGTGCATGCGCACCGGCGGCATGCCTCGGGCCAGCAAGACCGGGCCGAACGGCTGGAGCGCGAGCAGGACGCCCTGGCCGCCCGGGCGGTGGCCGCCGAACGGTCCAGGATCGCCCGGGAACTGCACGATGTCATCGCGCACAGCCTGAGCGTCATCGTGGTCCAGGCCGCGGCCGAGCGGCGGGTGCTCGGGCCGGGCCGCGACTCCACCGCGGAGACACTCGAATCGATCGAGCAGGCCGGGCGGCAGGCCATGACCGAGCTACGCCGCCTGCTGGGCCTGCTCCGCAAGAGCGACGGCGAGCTGTCCCTGGCACCCCAGCCGGGCCTGGGAGAACTCGGCGACCTGATAGCCGAGGTCCGCGAGGCGGGGGTCGAGGTCGACGTGCGCACCGACGGCGACCTGGCCGTCCTGCCCCGCGGGCTGGACCTGACCGCCTACCGGATCGTCCAGGAGGCCCTGACCAACGTGCTCAAGCACGCCGCCGCGCACCGGGTGCAGATCTCGCTTCGCTGCCTGGGCCGCTGCCTGGACATCGACGTGACCGACGACGGGACGCCCGCCGCGGCAGCCTCACCCGGCGGCTTCGGCCTGGTCGGGATGCGCGAACGCGTCTCCGTCTACGGCGGGACGGTGCAGGCCGGCTACCGCGACGGCGGCGGATTCCAGGTTCACGCCAGGCTGCCCGTCGAGGCCGGCGACCAGGCGGCGCTGTGACGATCCGGGTGCTCATCGCTGATGACCAGGAACTTGTCCGGGCCGGGTTCCGCAAGCTCCTGGACGCCGAGGACACCATCACCGTCGTCGGGGAAGCCGCCGACGGCGCGCAGGCGGTAGCCCGGGCCGCCGAGCTGGCACCCGACGTCGTCTTGATGGACATCCGGATGCCGCGGCTCGACGGGATCGAGGCGACCCGCCGGCTGACCCGGTCCACCAGGGTCCAGGTGCTCGTGCTGACCACCTATGACCTTGATGAATACGTCTTCGAGGCGCTGCGGGCGGGGGCCAGCGGATTCCTGCTGAAAGACTCCCCGCCCGACACGCTCATCGCGGGCATCGCCACCGTCGCCCGCGGCGACGCGCTGCTGGCCCCCTCGGTGACCCGGCGGCTGATCACCGAATTCGCCCGGCGGCCTCCCCAGAGCGCGCCGCGCGCGCTGCCCGACCTGACCCCCCGGGAGACCGAGGTTCTCATCCAGGTTGCCCGCGGCCTGTCCAACCGCGAAATCGCCAGCCAGCTGTTCCTCGGCGAAGCCACCATCAAGACTTATGTCGGCAACATCTTGATGAAGCTGGGCTGCCGCGACCGGGTCCAGGCCGTCGTCGCCGCCTACGAAGCCGGACTCGTCCAACCCCGCCAGCACGGCTAACTAACAGCACCGGCGGCCGTAGAAGGGACAATGATCGACGGTGCCTTGTGCCGAGGATGCGCGGCACGAATGTTCCGGGCTGGCCAGCAGCCAGCGGGAACAGATCTGGCAACGACCCCCCAACCAGACAGCCACAGCCTGACTCCCCCCTGACCGGCCACCCAACGTCGACGACAGCGAGTTACCCGTCAGTCACCTGCAAAGCTGACGCGCATCCGCCCAGGACGACGAACGCCGCGAGAATGTCAGCGCTATCGCCTAACATCACCATGAACTGGAACCGCGCCCGTCCCTTTACACCGGATTCCGGACGCCACCCCAGGTGAGACAATGCGTGGCGTGCAGCGTCAGCGCATCAGCGGGCACTCCCCGTACGAGCCGGTGTTCGGCTTCTCCCGTGCCGTGGTGGCCGGGGACCGAGTCCTGGTGGCCGGCACCGCGCCGGTGCCGCCGGGCGGCGGCCCGAGCCCGGCAGGCCCGTACGCCCAGGCCAGGCTCTGCCTGGACCTGATCGGCGAGGCCCTGGCCAAGGCCGGAGCCAGCCTGGAGCACGTGATCCGCACCCGCATGTACCTGACCGCCGCGGAGCACTGGGAGGAGGTCGCACGTGCTCACGGCGAGGTCTTCGCCGCGGTCCGGCCTGCCGCCACCGCGGTGATCGTGGCCGGCCTGCTCGATCCCTCCTGGCTGGTCGAGATCGAGGCCGAAGCCCTGCTTCCATAGAGCGGCGCCCGGGTTCCTTGCGCTGCCGCTCCTGTGATGCTGCCGTGAGGCGTGGTACATGCCCACTACCGGGCCGCTCCGCTCAGCCGCCGCGCCGCTCCGCTCAGCCGCCGCGCCGCCACGCTCAGCCGCCGCGCCGCCCCACTCATACGACTTGAATGCCACATTCAAGTCGCTCTAGCTGCATGAATGGGACATCCACGCCTTATTGCCTGGTACGGACGGGGCCAGAGTGACGAAAGCTTCACTCCCGCACCGTCCCGACGCGGCCAGCCCGCAAACCCGCCGCCGCCGCCCGCAAACCCGCCGCCGCCGCCCGCAAACCCGCCGCCGCCGCCCGCAAACCCGCCGCGGCCATCCCGTCACGGCCACCAGCAGACCCGCCGCGGTCAGCCAGCCGAACAGCTTCCCTACCCGGACGCCCGCCCGGAGCGGCCTGTGCGATCCGGGCGCCCCGGCCGCGCGACGCCGTTCAGGATCACGTCCACTACCTCGGCGATGAACTCGCCGGTCATCGGCAGGTGGCCGAGCAGCAGCCGGTGTTCGGCCGCGCCGAAGAACAGGTCGAGCACCACGTCCCGGTCTACCGAGGCGGCGATCTCGCCGCGGGCGATGGCCCGGTCCAGCATGACCCGGTGCTGTTCGCGCAGCGGCTCGAGCACCCGGTCCCGCCAGGCCCCGCGCAGCTCGGGGTCATGCTGCGCCTCGGCGATCAGCCCGGACAGCATCGGCCCCATCGGCGTCTGGGTGACCGCCCGCACCCACGCGTGCAGCGCCGAGAGCATGTCGCCGCGCAGCGTGCCGGTATCGGGCTGCGCCTGCTCCTCGCGGAACGAGGCGACGAACGCGTCCAGCGCGAGCAGGCCCTTGGACGTCCAGCGCCGGTAGATCGTCGTCTTGCCGACCCCGGCCCGGGCGGCCACCTCCTCGATCGACATCGCGTCCAGCCCGCGTTCGGCCAGCAGTTCCAGGGTCGCGGTCAGGATCGCGCGGTCCGCCTCCTGGCTCCGGGGCCGCCCGCGCGGCGCGGCACCCGCGGCACCCGGGACACCGCCCGGGGCGGCACCCGCGGCATCCCCCGGGGCGTCACCACGCGGCGCGGCACCCCCAGCACCTCCCGGAATTTCACTGCTCATCGGCTGGTTATACCATGAAGATATCCGAAACGATCCGTAACGTATCTGATTGGAATCATGCCCGTCACCGCCCCTTCTAACCGTCCGCGACCCATCACAGCAACGTCCGCCCCCACGCCGAACCCTCCCCGCCGCCAGCCGCTGCAGCTGGCCCTCATCCTCGTCGCCGCGTTTATGGTCGTGCTCGATTTCAGTATCGTGAACGTCGCGCTGCCCTCGATCGAGCGGGAGCTCGGGATGCCCGCCGATGCAGTCCAGTGGATCGTGACGGGATACGCCATCTCGTTCGGCGGCCTGTTGATCCTCGGCGGCCGGGCCGCTGACCTGCTCGGCCGGCGCCGCATGTTCGTGATCGGCCTAGTCGCATTCGCCCTGGCCAGCCTGGCCGGCGGCCTGGCCAGGGACCCCATGCTGCTGATCGCGGCGCGCGTCGTGCAGGGCGCGGGCGCCGCAATCGTCGCCCCGGCCGCGCTGTCCCTCATCACCACCGGCTTCCCCGAGGGCCCGGAGCGTACTCGCGCCATCGGCCTGTACGGCGCGGTCTCCTCCGTGGGCTTCGTGGCCGGCCAGGTGCTCGGCGGGGTGCTGGTGCAGCTCACCAGCTGGCGTGCGGTGTTCCTGGTCAACGTGCCGGTCGGCCTGATCGCCGCCGCCCTGTCGCCGGCCGTCCTCGGTCAAAGGGACCGGGCCGCAGCAGCAAGACACGGGATCCGGCTGGACATCCGCGGCGCGCTGCTGATCACGGGCGCGGTCACCCTCGCCGTCTTCGCGGTGTCCCAGGGCGTGGCGCTTGGCTGGACCTCGCCGCTGGTCATCGCGGCCGCCGTCACAGCCGCCGCGGCCGCGGCCGTCTTCATGAAAGCCGAGAACAGGCACCCGGCACCGCTGATCAAGCCCGCCCTGCTGCACCGCAAGGGGCTGCGCGACGGGACCACGCTGGCCTTCCTGCTCGGCCTGTGGAACGGCGGCGAGATGCTGGTGCTCTCCCTCTACCTGCAGCAGGTGCTGGGCGAGTCGCCGCTGCTCACCGGCCTGATCATCGCCCCGCAGGGGGTGGTCGGCTTCGCCGCGGGCGTGGTCGGGCCGCGGCTGGCGGGCAGGATGGGCGTCCGGCGCCTGCTGGTGCTGACCGCGGCCGCCGCCGCGGCCGGCTTCCTGGTGCTGACCCGGCTGCCCGCGACCGCCTACAGCCCGGTCCTGTTCGTGGTCACGCTGATCGGCTTCGGCACCGCGGGCACCGCGCTCGGCTCGACCGTGCTGGCCAGCCGCGGCATGGCCGACGCCGACCAGGGCCTGGTCGGCGGCATGATCAACACCAGCCGCCAGATCGGCGCCGCGGTGGGCGCGGCCCTGCTGCCGGCCGTCGCGGTGAGCGTCAGCGGCGGCATCGGGGTCTCCGGCGACCGCGCCGCGATGTTCACCGCGGCGCTGGCCGCGCTGATCGCCACCGCCGTGGCCTGGCGCGCCGCCAGGCCGGTACCGGCCCGCGCCGCTAGCTGACCGATGAGGCCGAACGGGCCTGGCTTACCCGCTCAGCCTCAGCTCGTGCGCTGCAGCGTATACCGAACCGTCTGCAGCCGGATCTGCCCGTCCCGGAAGATGAACGTGTCGATCCCGTCCTCGACCTTGGTCGCGGCCGAGGTCGCGGTCCACTCGAGGAAGAGCACGTCGCCGTCGTAGATCTGCGTCGGCAGCGCCCAGTCCGCGTTGGGCACGTCGGCCAGCATCTTGGTGAACGCCTCGCGGATGCCGTCCTTGCCCCGCTTGACGCCGTCCGGGGTGATGAAGACGGCGTCGTCGGTGTAATCCTCGACGATCCCGTCCAGGTCACCCGTGCCCAGGGCCTCGGCGTGGTGCTGGAAAACTTCCTGCGGCGTACGCGTCATCGCGCTGCTCCTTCACGGCGGGATCTGTCTCGTCTTACCTTAGTCTCATGGGTTTCGAGCACATCGGAGTGGAGCGCTCCGGCGACTTCGCCACCGTCACGATGAACCGGCCGCAGCGCCGCAACGCCCTGTCCCTGGAGCACATGCGCGAGCTGATCACGGCGTTCGGCGAGCTCGGGAACAGTGACGCCCTCGGCATCGTGCTGGCCGGCCACGGCCCGGTGTTCAGCGCCGGCCACGACTTCGCCGACATGGCCGGCGCCGACCTGCCGTACATGCGAGCGCTGCTGAGCACCTGCACCGACCTGATGACCCTGATCCAGCACGTGCCGCAGCCGGTGGTGGCCCGGGTGCACGGGCTGGCCACGGCGGCCGGCTGCCAGCTGGTGGCCACCGCCGACCTGGCCGTGGCCAGCGAGGACGCCGGCTTCGCCGCGCCCGGCGGCAAGGGCGGATGGTTCTGCCACACCCCGATGGTGGCCATCGCCAGGAACGTCGGCCGGAAGCGGGCCGCCGAGCTGGCCATGTCGGGGGACGTCATCGACGCGCGCACCGCGCTGGACTGGGGCCTGGTCAACCGGGTGGTGCCCGCGGCCCAGCTGGACTCCGCCGTGCAGCACCTGCTCGAGCGGGTGACCCGAGGATCGGCCGACAGCAAGGGCATCGGCAAGCAGGCGCTATACGCGCAGATCGACCTGGATCAGCCCAAGGCCTACGCCTACGCCATCGAGGTCATGGCCGCGACCAGCCAGCTGCCCGACGCGCAGGAAGGGATGCGGGCCTTCCTGGAAAAGCGCAAGCCGAACTGGGAACGCGGCCGGTCTTAGGCCTTCTCCCAGACCGAAACGTGCTGCCGGCTGTCGCCGGTGAAGGGCCGCCGGTTCCAGTCCTCCCACCGGTCGCGCAGCCGCATCCCGGCCAGCTGCGCCATCAGGTCGAGTTCGGACGGCCACACGTACCGGAACGGGATCGAGCGGAACTCGCCGCGGCCGCCGCTGACCGTGATGTAGTTCGAGCTCATCGCCTGGGTAGCCGTGTCGTAGATGTCGAACGCCCAGTGCGTCGGCGTCACCTGCCACGGCAGCACGGTCTGCCCGGGCGGCAGCCTGCGCAGTTCCGGGACTCCGACCTCGACGACGAAGCAGCCGCCCGGTTCCAGGTGCGCCGCGGCGTTGCGGAAGCAGGCCACCTGCTCGTCCTGCGTGGTCAGGTTGTTGATCGTGTTGAAGACCAGGTAGGCGAGGGAGAACGTGCGGTCCGCCCGGGTCGTCGCGAAGTCCCCGATGGTGACGCCGATGGCGTCCCCGCCCGGCTTGGCGCGCAGCCGGGCCACCATGGCCCGGGACAGGTCAATGCCGTGCACCGCCACGCCGCGGCGGGCCAGCGGCAGCGCGATCCGGCCGGTCCCGATGCCCAGCTCCAGCGCCCGCCCGCCGCCCGCCAGCCCGGCCAGCACCCCGGCCACGGTCTCGATGAAGGCCGGATCGAACATGCCGTCCGACGAGTCGTCGTACGTCGCCGCGACCCGCTCGGGGAAGTAGCCGTCCTCCTCGTCCATGGCCGGACCGTATCGCAGCCCGCGGGTCCGGCCCAATCAATAATGGGGCATGACCGACCCCCGAGAGCAGGCCTCCCTGCGCGACCGGGCCTTCCAGCGCCTGCACGGCCTGACCGGCCGCCCGCCCGGCGATCCGGTCCGGCTGATGACCTTCGATGACCTGACCGCGATCGCCGAACCTCCCGGGGCACTGCTGATCGAGCTGCCGCAGCGCGACCTCGGCGGGCAGCAGCCGGACTGGGACGACCTGCGGGCGCAGACCGAATGGGCCAGCGACCGCGGGGCCGCCGCCCACCTGGATGGCGCCCGGCTGTGGGAGTCAGCCGCGGGGTACGGCAGGCCGCCGGCCGAGATCGCGACGCTGTTCGACACCGTCTACGTGTCAGCGAGTGGCGCAAGCGGATGGGCGGCACCCTGTACGGCCTGTGGCCTGGCGCCGCCTCGGCGCTGAGCTGCCTGCGCCGCAGGCTGCCGCTGATGCCGGAGTACCTCAGCCACGCCCGCGAGATCGCGGTCGCGCTCCGCGAGGCCCCAGGCGTGCGGGTGGTACCGGATCCGCCCCAGGTCGGCCTGATGCACCTGCTGCTGAGCACGACGCCAGAGGGCTTCGCCGCGGCGGCCGGCCAGTTGGCCGCCGAGCAGCGCATCTGGACCTGGCCGCAGGCCCGCCCACCGCCGACCCCGGCCTGCAGCGGGTCGAGCTCCACGTGGGCGACGCCACCCGCGCCCTGCGGCCCGATCAGGTCCGCGACATCATCGCCGCCCTGGCCGAGAGCTAGCCCGGCATCCTGGTAGCGTCGGCCGGAGGGGGAGTACATCCCGCTCGACGACGAGACTTCGGGGAGAAGACAATGGCCTCCCGGCTGAACCCATATCTCAACTTCAACGGCACCGCCCGGCAGGCGCTGGAGTTTTACCGCAGCGTTTTCGGCGGTGAGCTTACGCTCAGCACATTCGCCGATTTCGGCATGGCGGAGGCGCCCGACGGCAGCAAGATCATGCACGGGCAGCTGGAGACCGCCGCCGGTTACACGATCATGGCCGCCGACGTCCCCAGCCACATGGAGTACCACGCCCCGGCCGGGTTCTCGGTGAGCCTGTCCGGTGACGACGGCGACGCCCTGCGCGGCTACTTCGAGCAGCTGTCGGCCGGCGGATCCGTCAGCATGCCGATGCAGAAGCAGGTCTGGGGCGATGAGTTCGGCATGTGCGTCGACCAGTTCGGCATCGACTGGCTGGTCAACATCTCCCAGCCACAGGCCTAAAGCCCGCCCGCCCCGCCCGGCCGCCCTTCGCCCCCGCCCGGCCGCACTCTGCCGCGGCCGGCCGCACTCTGCCGCGGCCGGCCCAGACTATACGGCCGCAGCCGGTCGCCCGCGGGCCGAAGCGGCGGCTTCCGTCACTCTGGCGCCGCCCGGTACCAGATCATCGTATCCGCGGAGCCGGACCGGGACCCCGGCCCGGAATCACCGGTCACAGGAATGCCCCAGAAACGCTGGAGCACCAGAGGCTTCAAAAGGCGCGGCCGGGACACGCGCCGTCCCCCGCCATCAGCTAGGCGCCAGCTCGTGAGAACGACACGAAAGCGACATCCACGCGTCATGAAGCCGTCAACGATGGCGCGCGTTCGGCTCACGCTGGAGCTGTCGGACTAGAAGGGTTCGGGCGGGCCTGGTGGGGTCAGCGGGACCGTGCGGACTGCCCGTCCCGCGCCCGGCCGTGCTCCGCTCCCGCCCGGCCCCGGGTGCATCATGGGCGGATGCCACTATTCGCCTTCGAAGGCCGCGAGCCGCAGGTCAGTCCCCAGGCCTGGATCGCCCCCACGGCTACCCTGGTCGGGGACGTCCGGGTCGAGGCCGAAGCCTCCGTCTGGTACGGCGCCGTGCTCCGCGCCGACTTCGGCCCGATCCTCGTCCGGCGCGGCGCCAACGTCCAGGACGGTTCGGTACTGCACGGCGGCACTGACCCGGTGACCGAGGTCGGGGATGGGGCCACCGTCGGCCACCTGTGCGTGGTCCACGGTTGCGTCATCGGCACCGAAGCGCTGGTGGGCAACGGCGCCAGGGTGCTCGACGGCGTCGTCGTCGGCCGCCGCGCCCTGGTCGCGGCGGGCGCTACCGTGCCGCCCGGGATGGTCGTTCCGGACGGGATGATCGCGGTGGGCGTCCCGGCCCGGGTAGCCGGCGAGGTCAAAGGGCGGGCCAGGGAGTGGGTGGAAACCAACCCGGCCGTCTACCGTGAGCTGGCCCGGCGGCACGCGACTAGCGCCCGGCCCGTAGGGTCGGATCCATGGAATATCGCGCACTAGGCACGTCGGGCCTGCGGATCTCCGCGCTCACCCTGGGCACGATGACGTTCGGCGGCCGCGGCGGGTTCGCCAGCGTGGGGTCGACCGGCGTGGATCAGGCCCGACGTCAGGTGGATATGTGCCTGGAGGCCGGGGTCAACCTCATCGACACGGCCGACGTCTACTCGGCTGGCCTGGCCGAGGAGATCGTGGGCGAGGTCCTCAAGGGCCGTCGCGATGCGGCGCTGCTGGCCACCAAGGTCCGGATGCCGATGGGCCGGGGGCCGAACGACGCCGGCCTTTCCCGCCACCACGTCATCTCCGGCTGCGAGGCCAGCCTGCGCCGCCTCGGCACGGACTACGTCGACCTGTACCAGGTGCACGAGTGGGACGGCCAGACCCCTCTCGAGGAGACCCTGCAGGCGCTGGACTTGCTCGTCCAGGCGGGCAAGGTCCGCTATGTCGGCGCGTCCAACTACGCGGCCTGGCAGCTGATGAAGGCGCTCGGCACGGCCGAACGGATGGGCCTGCCCCGGTTCGTCAGCCAGCAGATCTATTACTCCCTGCAGGCCCGCGAGGCCGAGTACGAGCTGATCCCGCTCGCGGTCGACCAAGGCCTGGGCGTGCTGGTCTGGAGTCCGCTGGCGGGCGGCCTGCTATCCGGCAAGTACCGCAGGGGCCACGAGGCGCCGACAGGCTCGCGGCAGCTCAGCGACTGGGGCGAGCCGCCGGTCTACGACCAGGAGGGGCTGCACGACACCATCGAGGTGCTGGTCAAGATCGCCGAGCAGCACGGCGTATCGTCGGCCCAGGTGGCCCTGGCCTACACCCTGGGCAAGCCGGCCGTGACCTCGGTGGTGATCGGAGCGCGGACCGACGAGCAGCTGGCCGACAACCTGGCCGCCGCCGCCCTGGTCCTCAGCGACGACGAGCGGGCCCAGCTCGACCAGGTCAGCGCCCCGCCGCTGATCTACCCCTACTGGCACCAGGCCAAGACCGCCCGCGACCGGCTGTCGCCCGCTGACCTGACCTTGCTGGGCCCGTACCTGCGGTAGCCCGCGCCGGAATCCGCCCACCGGTCTTTGCCCGGAGGCGCCGCCCGCCGGGACGGGTCCCCTCCGGTCCGGCGTGCCCTGGCCGCGTCCCGCCCGTCTGCGTCCCGCGCGGGCGCCTCCCGACCGGCCGCGTCCCGCCCGTCCGCGTCCCGCGCGGGCGTCTCCCGAACTTGCTCCCGCGAACCGCCACAAATACCCCATTTCGACCGCCGTGACGCTTCCCGGAATTCAGTGGTCGTGGCGTTCTACCGAATCTATTGGGCTGGGCGCCACAACCATTGACCCGGGCTTCCGCCACGGCAGGCTCCGGTGAGGGAGGCCTCGTCCGCCGGGGCATGTCTGCACCGACACGCCCGGCGCCCATGTCCAGGCCAACTCCCGCGCCCACGCGCCCGGCCCCAGCGTCGGCCCCAACGCCAGCCCCAGCGCCGGCTCAAGCGCCGGCCCCAGCGCCCGCACCCGTGACCAGCGCCGCGCGGCGGGCCATGCGGCGGCCGGCCAGCAGCGGCAGGCTGCTCAGCGCGATGCCCGCCAGGATGGCCAGTCCGCCGGCGGCCTGCGCGGGCCCGACCGGGTCCGCGAACACCACGGCGCCCGCGATGGCGCCGACCAGCGGCTCGAGGTTGAGGAACGCCCCGGCGACCTCGGCGGACACCCGGGTCTGGCCGAACGCGAACAGGGTGAACGGCGCCAGCGTCCCGGCCAGTGCCAGCGCGACCACGGCCAGCAGCACGCCGGCGTCGGCCGGCGCAGCCGGCCTGCCCTCGGTCACCACGGCGACCGGAAGCGAGCCCAGCGCCGCTCCCAGGAACTGCACGGCGGTGACCGCGACCGGGTCGCGGCCGGTCAGCAGCCGAGCCTGGGCCACCGTGACCGTGGCCGACAGGAGCAGCGACACCAGCACCAGGCCGTCGCCGGCCAGCGTCGCGCCGCCGCCTCCGCTGCCCGTGGTGACCAGGGCGACGCCGCCGAGCGATACCGCGAAGCCGAACCAGGCCACCGGCCGCGCCACGGTCCGGTGCCAGACCGCGGCGATGATCGCGACCAGCACCGGCACCGCCCCGATCAGCAGGGCCGCGTGGGTGACGCTGGTCCGGCTGATGCCGGCGTTCTGCACCACGACCGAACCGCCGTACCCGAGCGCGCCCGCGGCCAGCACCGCGGGCGTGAACGCATTCCGCAGGGCGGTCCCGTGGCTGCGCCGACGGGCCACGGCCAGCAAGACCGCGGCGGCCAGGCCGAAGCGCACGGCGCTGAGCCAGCCCGGCGACAGCCACTCCAGGGCCAGCTTGGTCAGCGGCACGGTGGTGCCCCACAGCAGCCCGGCCGCGATGAGGGCTGCCACGGCGTGACGGCGGTTGGTGTTCATGTATCCATACTCGCCGGTAGTTATACAACATTCGTCGTTAGACGTAATTTACGAGATATAATTTTGTATTATGGCTGTTTCACTTGACGAAGTTGACGTCTTGCTGCTGACGGCGCTGCAGGAGGACGCGGACCGGACCAACGTCGAGCTCGCCCGGCTGGCCGGGCTGTCGCCGGCCGCGACCCTGCACCGGGTGCGGCGGCTGAAGGAGTCGGGCGTCATCCGGGTGATCCGCGCCGACGTCGACCCGGCCGCGGCGGGCTTCCCGCTGCAGGTGTACGTCACGGCCACGCTGGCCCGGCACGACCCGCGGTCCAGCCGCGTGTTCGACGACCTGATCAGGTCCCTGCCGCAGATCATCGCCGCCGTCAACGTGGCCGGCGAGACCGACTACATCCTCACCGTGGTCGCGCGCGACGTGGCCGAACTGCAGGGCGTGCTGGCCGGCCTGGCCACCCGCGGCGGCACCCGGCTGGTGACCTACCTGCGGCTGGAAGAGATCAAGCCGCCGTCCCGGCTGCCGCTGGCTCCGGTGACCGCCCCGGCCCGCCGCCGCGGCACCCGCCGGAGCCCGGACCCGGACCGGCACCCGGACCCGGACCGAGACCGGGCATGAGACGGCCGGGTTTCACACCCCGGCCACCCCCGCGTGATGTTCGAACCGCGCGGTCACGCCGGGGAAGGCCACGACGTCACCCGGCAGCAGCACAGGGCAGCCGTCACCGGCAGCCCGTTGACGAACGTCGGCAGGGCCTCCTTGCCCAGCTGAGAGGCCCGCTGCCGCGCGAAATACACTCCGGGCTCTACCGCTCCACCGTGCCACTGACGCAGGTCACCGTGCCCCCGCCGACCCATACCTGGCCGTCGGCGTCGCGGGAGACGTGGACCCGGCCACGGCGGCCCATCGCGGTGCCCTGGCTGGCCACGTACGGCGCGGTGACCCGGCCGGCGGCCAGCAGCCACTGCCCGAGCGATGCGTTCAGGCTGCCGGTGACCGGGTCCTCGATCGAGCTGATCTGCGGGCTGAACGCGCGCACCTCGAGCGCCTCGGGCGAGCCGTCCGGGTAGGGGCCGGCCACGCCGATGTCGAGGTCCACCGCGTCCGGCCGGACCGCCAGCACCGCCTCGGCGCTGGCCAGCAGGACGGCCACCCAGCCGGGGCCGTTGTCCGCCCAGGTGATCTCGACGATGTCGGATCGCGCGATGTTCAGCGCCCGCGCGACCCGCTCGGCCACCGGCTCCTCCACCGGGCCGCTGCGCACCAGCGGCGGCGCCGCGAACGCCAGGCCCGCGTCAGTCCGCCGGACCGTGATCAGCCCGGCTCCGCATTCCTGCACGATGGCCTCCGGGTCGGCCGGGCGGCCGCCAGCCTCCAGCCACGCGTGACAGGTGCCCAGCGTGGGATGCCCGGCGAACGGCAGCTCGCTGGTCGGCGTGAAGATCCGGACCAGGTAGTCGGCGCCGCTGGCCCGCGGCGCCAGCACGAACGTGGTCTCCGACAGGTTCGTCCAGCGCGCGAACAGCTGCATCTGCTCGCCGGAGAGCCCGTCCGCGCCGAGCACGACCGCGACCGGGTTGCCGAAATACGGGGTATCGGTGAAGACGTCCACTTGGCGGAACTGATAAGGCACACGCCGAGTGTAAAAGCCCGCGCGCCCCAGCGTTAGGGCCAGATTCCCGGGCCAATCTTTCCGGCCCTGCCATGCTCGCGCCCGACGCGCTAGCGTGCGGGCATGCGAAACCGTCCGCAGGTTACCGTCCTGGGCAGCCTGAACATGGATATCTCCGTCACCGTGCCGCGGCTGCCCGAACCCGGCGCGACCGTGCTCGGCTCGGCGGCCCGGTTCACGCCCGGCGGCAAGGGCGCCAACCAGGCGGTGGCGGCGGCCAGGCTCGGCGCCGCCGTGCGGATGGCGGGCTGTGTCGGACACGACGACTTCGGCCGCCGGCTGCTGGCCGCCCTGCGCGACGAGGGAATAAACGCCGACGGCGTCCGCGTCACCGCGGACGCCCCGACCGGGCTGGCCATGATCTCGGTCGACACCGCGGGTGAGAACATCATCACGGTCGCGCCCGGCGCCAACCACGAGGTCGGCGACGAACAAGTCGCAGCGGCCGCAGGCCGTGGCGACATCCTGGTCATCTGCGCCGAGATCCCGCTGCCCGCGATCAGGGCGGCCCTGGCCCAGGCCGCCCTGGCCCAGGCTGCCCTGGCCACGCCACCTCGCTGTATCCTCAACCTGGCCCCGGCCCCGCCGGACGCCGCCGCCGTCGTCGCGGTCGGCGTGGACTGGCTGGTGGTGAACGAAACCGAGGCGGCCGCCGTGCTCGGCCGGCCGGTCAGCGGCCTGGCCGAGGCGGGCCAGGCCGCCGCCGACCTCATCACCGTGGGCGCGCGGCACGCCGTGGTCACCGCGGGCGCGCACGGTGCCGCCCTGGCCGGCCCGGAGGCGACGGCCAGGATCGGCGCGTTCCAGGTCGCGGCGGTGGACACCGTCGGTGCCGGGGACACGTTCGTCGGCGCGCTCGCCGTCGCCCTGGCCGCAGGCATCCCGGCGGCCGAAGCGGTCCGCGCGGCCGCAGCGGCGGGCGCCACCGCCGCTACCCGGCCCGGCGCCCAGGCCGGTATGCCGCGCCCGGCGGACATTCTCGCCACGACCGGGCTCGTCTGGCCGGCGGGGTAACGATTCGCCAAAAAAACGGCCGGGAACGTATACAGGGGTTTGGGGAGGTGGGCGGTAGCATTGCCTGAAGGAGGCGCCACGTGACAGCGGCTAGCCTGCGGGAATTCGTCGCTGACACACCCGCCGAGGAGGATTCCACCCTCGCCGCGGTGCACAGCGCGTTGTCGCAGGCGTTTACGGTGACGGAGCAGCCCGGCGCGGCCGGCAGCGGCACGCACCGCCGGACCTGGCTCGACACCTTCGACTGGCGGCTGTACAAAGCCGGCCTGACGCTCCAGTTCGAGCAGGCCCGACGGGGTGGCCGGCTGCTGCTGAGCAGGGCCGACGGCACGCCACAGGCGGAACAGCCGGTGACCCGGTGGCCGAGACGTCCCGGCCTGGCCGAGGACCTCCCCGACGGACCCGTCCGGGACCGGATCATGGTGCTGACCAGCCCCAGAGCGCTGTTGCCCATCCTCAAGGCGGTCAGCACGGTCAGCGTCGCCCGGCTGCTCAACGCCGACGGCAAGACCGTGGCCCGGCTGGTGTGCCGAGCACGTGACGGTCACCGCGCCCCCCGGAGACACAGCGGCCGACACCACCGCCGAGCTCCCGCCGCGGCTGGCCGTGGCCGAGGTCCGCGGCTACCCCGGCCAGGCGCGCCGGGCGGCGGCGCTGCTGGCCGGGGTGCCTGGCGTCTCGCACGCCAGCCAATCCCTGTTCACCACGGCGCTGACCGCGCTCGGCCGCCACCCCGCCGACTACACCAGCGGCGTGGACGCCGAGATCACCGCCACCATGCCGGCGCCGGTCGCGGCGGCCCGGCTGCTGCTGCGGCTGCTCGATACCATGGAGCTGAACGTTCCCGGGGTGCTCCGCGACATCGACACCGAGTTCCTGCATGACTTCCGCGTCGCGGTCCGTCGCACCCGGTCCGCGATCAAGCTCCTCGGCGGGGTGCTGCCCGCCGACCTGGCCGAGCACTACAAGGTGGAGTTCAAGTGGCTCGGCGACGTGACCACGCCGGTCAGGGACCTGGATGTCCACCTGCTCGGCTTCGACGCGATGACCGAACAGCTGGTCGCCGCGTCCCCGGCCGACCTGGAGCCGCTGCGCGCTTTCCTGGCCCGGCGCCGCGTCCGCGAGTTCCGGCGGCTGGCCGCCGCGCTGCGCGGGCCGCGGTTCCGCGCCATCGTCCAGGACTGGCGCAAGGCGCTGCTCGAGATCCGCGACGTGGACGGTCCCAGGCGGCGTCGTCCCACCGCGGCCGCCCTGGCCCGGTCCACCACCAGGCGCTCGTTCCAGCGGATCGTCGCGCAGGGCAGCGCGATCACCCCCGCCTCGGCCCCCGAATCCCTTCATGACCTGCGCAAGCGGGCCAAGGAGCTGCGCTACCTGCTGGAGTTCTTCGCGCCGCTGCACGACCCGGTCGCGTACCGGAAGGTCGTAAGCGATCTCAAGCAGCTCCAGGACTGCCTCGGCGAGTTCCAGGACAGCGAGGTGCAGCGCCACGAGATCCACACGCTGGCTGACGCGATGCTGGCCGAGCGGGCGGCTCCGGCCGCTACGCTGCTGGCCATGGGTGAAATCGCCGCGAAACTGACGCTCAGCCAGGCCGAGGCCCGCGCGGAGTTCGCCGCCAGGTTCGGCAGGTTCGCCGGCCCGGCAGGCCGGGAGCGCGTCCGCATCCTGCTCGAGAGCCGTCCGTGAAGATCTTCGCTACCTACAACATCAAGGGCGGCGTCGGCAAGACGACCGCGGCCGTCAACCTGGCTTACCTGTCCGCCGCCGATGGCTACCGGACCCTGCTCTGGGATCTGGACCCGCAGGGCGCAGCCAGCTTCCTGTTCCGCATCAAGCCGCGGGTCAAGGGCGGCGGCAAGGCGCTCATCCGGGGCACCAAGCCCCTCGACGACGCGATCAAGGGCACCGACTTCGACCGCCTGGACCTGCTTCCCGCCGACTTCACCTACCGCAACATGGACCTGCTCCTCGACATGGCGGGCAAGACGGGGGCTGGCGCCAACCCCACCCGCAAGCTCGGCCGGCTGCTCAAGCCGCTGGCCGCCGAGTACGACCACGTATTCCTGGACTGCCCGCCGAGCATCTCGCTGGTCTCGGAGAACGTCATGCACGCCGCCGATGTGCTGCTGGTGCCGCTGATCCCCACCACGCTGTCGGTGCGCACGCTCGACCAGCTCACCGAGTTCGTGGCCGGCTTCAACGGTCATCGTCCGCAGGTCCGGGCGTTCTTCTCGATGGTTGATCGCCGTAAGAAGCTGCACCAGGAAATCACGAGGGACCTTCAGGCCGAACGGTCCGGGGTGGCGGCCACCCCCATCCCCGCGCTCTCCATGATCGAGCGCATGTCCGTGGAGCGGGCGCCGGTGGCCGCGTTCGCCCCCCGCAGTGTCGCCGCCCGCGCTTACCGCGCCCTCTGGTCCGAGGTCCAGCAGCCCCCGAAGGTCCCGAGGGCCACCTCCGCCTAGTCCCGGCCCTGCCAGGTGGTGATGCAGGCTTCGTTGCCCTCCGGGTCGGCCAGCACCCAGAACGCGGGCGCCTCCGCGTCGGACATGACCCGGCCGCCTGCCGCGATCGTATCCTGGATGCGCTGGTGCGCCTGATCGTGCGCCACCGAGACGTCGAAGTGGATCCGGTTGCGCTGCGGCCGCGGCGCGTCCATTTGCTGGAACCAGACCGCCGGCCCCTGCCCGAGCGGGTCGATCAGGCCGTCCCCAGGACCGCCCCGGCCGGGCTCGTCGACGTAGCCCAGCACCGCCTTCCAGAACGGCCTGATCCCGGGGATGTCCATCGCGTCGATGCCGATCTCGATCACCTGGACCCGGCCCGGCCGCGTGGTCAGCCGGAACTCCTGCGCCACCGCTGAGATCTGCCGGGCCAGCTCCACGTCACGCGTCGTCACCCAGGCCACCGCCGCGGTCTGCAGGGAGAAGACCACCCGGTCGGCGCGTATGTCCATCCGCAGGTGGCCCTCGGCGCCGGGCACCGCCGCCGCCCGGCCCGCCACGTCGGCCGCCAGCGGCAGCGACCCAGTCTGGACCTCGGTCCTGAATTCACCCAGGACGTACCGCCAGCCGAGGCCGGTAACGGCCGCCGAGGCGTCGGTCCGGGACAGCTTGGTGTGTTCCATGCCGCCCATCGTGCCAGCGTTACCGCTCCAGCTGAACAAGGGTCCATCGGCTGTGGCGCCCCGACCCGCTACGCGCGCCCAGGCCGGCGCATCGACGCACCCCGCCGGTTCAGGCACATCGACGCACCTAGCCCGTTCCTAGGATCAACCAGAACCTCAGTAACTCTAACACCATCCGTACCAGATCATACGATGTGAATGTCCCATTCATGCAGCTGGAACGACATGGCTGGGACATTCACGCCGTATAAACCGCGCGGCCCGGCGCCCGGGACCTCGTATCACCGGTCACGATAGCCTCCCTTGAGCACAGGAGCACCACATAGGGCGACCGACGCCGGGGTCGGCCGTGCGCCATAACAACATGAACGCGGCATCCACGCCGCAAGGCCGCGACGTCAGCGGGGCTGGCCTTCGGCGGTCATCACGACCGGCGGTGCGGGCGTCGCCCTCCGGGCGGACCGGGAGCGGGACACGGCCACGCCGGCCAGGCAGAGGGCTCCGCCGGCCAGGGTGAGCCAGGCGAAAAATGGACGTCCGGCCCGGGCCCTAGCTCGGGCCCTAGCTCAGGCTGGCCAGGCCCTCCAGATCCACGCAGGTGATCCCGCGCAGCGAGACGAACACCATCAGCACGTTCTCGCACGAGCGGCAGCGGACCACGGTGCCGAGCCCGGGGCGGTACACCGCGAACTCGGCCACCTGGCCGACCGCGCCGCAGTTCGCGCAAGTCCCCACCGCGGTGGTCATCTCGGTGCCGAACACCTCGATCAGCAGCCCGCCGACCGCGTTTCCGTCCACCGCAGCATCGTCATCCATGCTCACTGTCCCGTCGCTCCGAACCGTTCGGTCTTGACCCGTTCCGCCGGATAGCCCAGCCCGACCAGGCCGGCCGCGACTGACTCCACGAAGTTCGTCGGCCCGCAGACGTAGGCCAGCGGCCGCTCCGCCGCCCGGCCAGGCCACCTCGGCCAGCATCTGCTCGTCCACCCGCCGGGCGTAGCCCTGCCACATCCGCGGCTGGGTCCTGGTCAGCGTGTAGATCACCTCGACGCCGCCGGGCGGGAGGCCAAGCTCGCTGGAGTAGATCACGTCCTCCCAGCTGCGCGAGGAGTACAGCAGCCGGACCGGCACCGAGCTCCCCGCCCGGGAGCGCTCCCGCACGATGGCCCGCAGCGGCACGACACCCGAACCGCCGGCCGCCAGCAGCAGCGGCCCGCCGGAGCCGGAGCCGGGCTCCCAGACGAAGTAGCCGCCGATCGGCCCGCGGACCTCGAGCTGGTCCCCGGTCCGCGCCTCTTCGGTCAGGTAGGGAGAGACCTCGCCGTCGTCCAGCCGCTCCACCGTGATGGCGAGCGGCTCGCCCGGCGCCGAGGCGATGGAGTAGGCCCGTTCGGCCTGGTAACCGTCCTCGGCGGTCAGCCGGATGTCCACGTGCTGCCCAGCCCTGTGTTGGCCAGCAGCGGGCCCGGGCCAGTCCGGCACCTCGAGCCGCAGCGTGCGAACCTTGGGCGTCTCGTCCGTGACCGGGCCGACCGTCGCGGTCTGCCAGGTGTTCAGTCGCCCGCGTACCGCTGTTCCCGCCATGGGTCTCCGTACATGTTGTAGCCGTAGTTCTCCCAGAAGCCCGGCACGTCGGTGTCGCGGATCTGCAGCCCGCGCACCCACTTGGCGCTCTTCCAGAAGTACAGGTGCGGGACCAGCAGCCGGGCGGGCCCGCCGTGCTCCGCCCCGAGCGGGCCGCCGCCGTAGCCGAAGGCCACCCAGGCCTTCCCGCCGAGCAGGTCGGCCACCGGCAGGTTGGTGGTGTAGCCCCCGTCGCTGAAGGCCAGCACGTAGCGGGCGTCGTACTCCACCGCCGCCAGCAGCACGTCGAGCGACACGCCCTCCCAGGTGGTGTCCAGCTTGGACCAGCGGGTCACGCAGTGGATGTCGGTGGTCAGCTTCTCGGCGGGCAGGGCTCGGAACTCCTCCCATGTCCAGCTCCTGGTTTCGCGGCCGCCGGAAATCGAGAACGTCCACGTCGCCAGCGACGTGTGCGGCGTCGGACCCGCCGAGAGGACCGGGAAGTCCTTGGTGACGTACTGCCCAGGCGGGACTCGGTCGGCCGGGTCCGCCTGGCGCTTGCGGTGGAAGCCGCGGGAGACCGGACTCATAAGCAGCAGGCTACTAAAGTCACGCCGAGACAAGCAGGTACACGTTCAGCCCGATGATCAGCGCCGTGATCACGCTCGCGGCCGCCACTACCAGCCGCCGGTTCACCAGCCGGCCCATGAGCGTGCGGCTGCTGGTGAAGAACAGCAGCGGGACCAGCGCGAACGGGATGCCGAAGGAGAGGAAGACCTGGCTCAGGACCAGGGCCTTGGACGGGTCGTAGCCGACGCCGATCACGATCAGCGCCGGGATCATGGTGATGGCGCGGCGGGCGAAGACCGGGATCTGCCGGTGCAGGAAGCCCTGCATGACCACCTGGCCGGACATGGTGCCGACGCAGGAGGAGGCGATCCCCGAGGCGAGCAGAGCGATCCCGAAGATCAGCCCGCTGTGCCCGCCCAGGTACTGGTTCAGGCCCGCGAAGACCTGCTCCAGGTCGCTGCCCGCGCCGAAAAGACCGCGCGCGTGGAACACCGCCGCCGCCGTGGCCAGCATGGCCACGTTGATGATCCCGGCGAGTCCCATCGCGATCGTGATGTCGACGATCTCGAACCGGAAGATCTTGCGCTTGGCCCCCGGGTTGGCGCCGACGATCCGCTTTTGCGTCAGCGAGGAATGCAGGTAGATCACGTGCGGCATCACGGTGGCGCCGATGATGCTGACCGCGAGCAGGACCGAGTCGCCGCCGGCGAACTGCGGCACGAACAGGCCGTGCACCACCCCGGCCGTCGACGGGTGGCTCCGCAGCAGCGTGAGGCCGAACGCGAACACGATCACCGCCACGAAGCCGGTGATCGCCGCCTCGAGGCGGCGGAACCCCCAGACCTGCAGGCCGAGGATGATGAACGCGGCCGCGCCGGTCAGCAGCGCGCAGACCCACATGGACAGCCCGAAGACCATGTGCAGGCCAAGGGCCGCGCCGACGAACTCGGCCAGATCGGTCGCCATCGCGATCGCCTCGGCCTGCAGCCACAGCAGCACCACGACGCGGAACGGCAGCCGGTCGCGGCAGATCTCGGGCAGGCTGCGTCCGGTGGCGATGCCCAGCTTGGCGCTCAGCGACTGGATCAGCATGGCCATCAGGTTGGCCGCCAGCACCACCCAGAGCAGCGTGTAGCCGAACTGCGCGCCGCCCGCCATGTTGGTGGCGAAGTTGCCTGGGTCGACGTACGCGACCGCCGCGATGAACGCGGGGCCCAGGAACGGCAGCACCGCCCGGACCCCGCGTTGTTCGCCTGACAGCGCCCGCTCGGCCGCCTCGATGATGCGAGTCTCGCCCGGCAGGGCATCCTCGCCCAGCGTCACCTGGCGGTCGAGCGGGACCGTGTCAGCCAATGAGGATCAGCTGGCCCCTCAGCCGACCGAGGGGCCGAGGCCGAGCGACTGCGGGGTGCTCGAGTCAGGCGACGGCTGGTGCAGGCCCTCGTCCAGCGACCCGAACTCGGTCATCAGCGCCGCGCTGCCGCCCCACGGCGTCTGCTCCTCGGCCACCAAGGTGTTGGTCGTGAGCAGCAGGCCCGCCACGGACGCGCCATTCTGCAGCGCCGAGCGGACCACCCGGAGCGGGTCGATGATGCCCATCTCCACCATGTTGCCGTGGCGGCCCGACAGCGCGTCGAACCCTTCGTCCGGGCCCATCGTCCTGGTCTGGGCGACGACCTCCGCCGCCTGGTACCCGGCGTTGGATGCGATGAAGTAGGCCGGCTCGCCCAGCGCCCGCCGGACGATGTCCACGCCGGTGGCGTAGTCGCCGGTGACGTCGAGACCGTCCAGCACGCCCTCGGCGTGCAGCAGCGCGGCACCGCCGCCGGCCACGATGCCCTCGGCCATCGCGGCCCGCGTGGCGGACAGCGCGTCCTCGACCCGGTGCTGCAGTTCCTTGAGCTCGGCCGGGGTCGCGGCACCGACCCCGATCACGGCCACCTTGCCGGACAGCGCGCCGATCCGTTCGCTCAGCACGTCCTCGTCGACCCCGAAGGTAGCCCGCTCGAGCTCGGCCCGCATCTGGTTGAGCCGGAACTCGATCGCGTCCCTGTCGCCGCCGCCGCCGATGATCGTGGTGTTGTCGGCGGTAACCCGCACCTGGGAGGCCCGGCCGAGCTGATCCAGCGTCATCGTCTCCAGCGTGAAGCCGGAGTGCTTGCTGAACACGGCGCCGCCGGTCAGCGCGGCGATGTCCTCCAGCTTGTGCAGCCTGCGGTCGCCGAACCCGGGTGCCCGCACCGCGACGCACTGGAAGGTCCGGTTCACGTGATTATGCACGAGCATGCTCAGCGCGGTGCCCTCGACGGTCTCCGCGATCAGGATCAGCGGACGGGGCGCCCGCATGATCTTGTCGAGGATCGGCATCAGCTGCTGCACCTTGGTGATCTTCTCGCTGCACAGCAGGATGTAGGGGTCGTCGACGATCGCCTCGAGGGCCGCCGGGTTGGTCACCATGTACGGCGACAGGTAGCCGTTGTCGAACTGGAAGCCCTCGACGAAGTCCACGGTCATCCCGGGAGCCGCATTCTCCTCCACGGTGACGATGCCGCCGTCGCCCACGGTGAACAGCGCCTTGGCGATCACGGCGCCCACCGCGTCGTCGTCGTTGGCGGAGATCGCGGCGACCCGGGCGTAGTCCTCCTCAGTCTCGACCGGGTGGGCCACGCCGTGCAGGTACTCGACCAGGCGTCCGACGGCCAGGTCGACGCCCCGCTTGACCAGCACCGGGTTGCCGCCCTTGCCGATGGCCTCCATGCCCTCCCGGACGACGGCCTGGGCGATCACCGTGGCGGTGGTGGTGCCGTCGCCCACGATGTCGTTGGTCTTGATGGCGGCTTCCTTGACCAGCTGAGCGCCCATGTTCTCGAACTGGTCCTTCAGGTGGATCTCCCGCGCGATCGTCACGCCGTCGTTGGTGACCACGGGCGACCCGGTGATCTTCTCCAGGATGACGTTGCGCCCCTTGGGGCCGAGAGTCGATTTGACGGCTTCGGCCAGCTGGTCGACGCCAGCCAGCAGCAGGCCGCGAGCTTCAGCGCCGAAGCGCAGTTCTTTGGCCATGACTTAGGCTCCGTTCAGGGGACGAGGATGGCGCGGCCGCGTACCCGGCCAGCGTCGAGGTCGGCGAACGCGTCGGGCGCGGCGTCGAGCGGGTAGGTCTTGGTGTGCAGCGTGACCTTGCCCGCCTGGGCCAGGGCCATCAGCTCGACCAGGTCGTTGTAGGTGCCGACGATGTTCCCGATGATGTTGCGCTCGGTGGAGATGATGTCCAGGGTCGGGATGGTCAGCGTGCCGCCGTAGCCGATCACGTAGTACGAGCCGGCCGGCCGGGTCATGTTCCAGCCGTCCATCTCGGCGCCCTGCTCGGCCACGAAGTCGAGCACCACGTGCGCGCCCTGCCCGCCGGTCAGGTCCTTCACCGCGTTGACCTGCGAGCCGTCGCCCACCACGGCGTGGTGCGCGCCCAGCTCGGACGCCAGCTTCAGCGCGTCCGGGTTGCGGTCCACCACGATGATGGTCGTGCCGGTCAGCTCGGCCAGGCACTGGATGCCGATATGGCCCAGGCCGCCCGCGCCGATGACCACGCAGGTGGTGCCCGGGTAGAGCAGCGGGAGGGCCTTGCGCACCGCATGGTAGGCGGTGATGCCGGCGTCGGCGAGGGCCGCGACGTCCTTGGGCTGCGTCGTCGGGTTCAGCTTGATGCAGGCCCGGGCCGAGGTCAGCAGGTACTCGGCCATGCCGCCGTCCCGGGACAGGCCGGGGAACTCGCTGTTCTCGCAGTGCATGTCGTCGCCGGCCCGGCAGGCATGGCAGAGCCCGTCGGTCGGGGTGGGGTGCAAGATGACCGTGTCGCCGACGGCCACGTTGGTGACCGCCGAGCCGATCTCGTGCACCCAGCCCGCGTTCTCGTGGCCGAGGATGTAGGGCAGCGGGGTGCCCATGGCGGCGTCCCACTGGCCTTCGATGATGTGCAGGTCGGTCCGGCAGACGCCGGCACCGCCGATCTTCACGATGACGTCGAGCGGCCCGCTGATCGTCGGCTCGGGTACGTCGTCGATGACCGGCTGGGTGTGGAATTTATGCAACCGGACGGCCTTCATGGGTCCTCCTCGACCTGCTCGATATGTTCAGGAGTCCGAGTCCGCAGCCGGGACCGTCTCTCCTTGTCCGTGGGTGTTGTTGTATCTATGCCGCAGCATGCCCCGGCATATGCCAGAGTTCGCTTCGATGTTTATCTGGGTGGCCTTGGCCTTCCGCAGATGCAGCGGCAGATCCGTCTCGGTCACCGGTGCACCGGTGACCGGCTCTATCAGCAGCGGGGCATCGTCGCTGGCCGGCAGGCCCAGGTCGCTCCGGCGCGAGCGGAGCCGGTCGAGCGCGCGAGAAGGCGGCACCTCGCCGAGTGTCATCGCGAGCAGTGCCGCCGGATCCTTGCCTGCCGCCAGCAGCGGCCTGCAGACCTGATCGGTGCCGGCCATCACCGCCTTACGCAGGAAGGCGGCCCGGAGCCCGTGCAGCTCGCTGACCGCCTCCCCGTCGAAGGTCTGGACGAAGCCGGCCTGCGCGGCCACGCCGTCGTTGATCACGTCGGAGGCGAAGTGATCCTCCAGGACCACCTCGACGTGCCGCACGCCCGGCAGCGCCGATACCGCGTCGTAGGCGTCGGCGACCATCAGGTAGGCGAAGTTGGGCGCGCAGAAGTAGGTGGGCAGCCGCAGCCGCACCTGCGCGTCACCGGCCGCGGAGACGGCGCACGACGCAACGAACCCGAGCGAGGTGATCGGCTCGTCGAGTTCTGGGTCGCGCACCGTCTCCAGCGCTTTGAGCAGAGCGGTAGAGCTCATGCCCCCGCGACCAGCTGCGCGTCGTCCTGGGCGCCCGGCGTGCCCGCCTCGGCGGGCAGCTGGAACTCGGCGGGCACCTCGATACCGTAGAGCCTGGCCGCGTTCAGGCCGAGGATCTTCTTCTTGCCCGCGACACCCAGCCTCGGGTAGTCGGAGAACTGCTCGCGGTCCGGCATCTCCCAGTTGACGAAGCCCTCGACCTGCCACTTCGGCTCCCAGATGCCGTAGTCGCTGCCGAACGTCATCTTGTCCTCGCCGACCCAGAACAGCAGCTCGCCCATGACCTTGGCGAAGAAGTTCGGCAGGGCGTGCATGAGGCCGCCGATGACCACGGACAGGCCGGCGTATACGTTCGGCTCCTGGGTGGCCATGAAGCAGAAGTCCTCGATCCGCGGCAGGCCCACGTGCTCGATGATGAAGTTGAGCTCGGGGAAGTCGGTCGCGCAGTGGTCGATGTCGGACACGTCGAAGGCGTCCTTGTCCAGCGGCCAGATCGTCGGGCCCTTGTGCACGTGGACGTTCTTGATGCCCAGGTTCTGCGCGGCCTCCAGGAAGCGGTACGCGCCGGGGTCGCTCAGCTTGTACCCGCGCGAGCCGTTGTTCCACTCCGCGGTGTAGAGCTTGACGCCCTTGCAGCCGTACGTCTCGACGTTGCGCTTGAGCTCCTCCAGGCCCAGGTCACCGTCGCGCGGGTCGAAGTTGGTGTTGGTGATGAACTTGCCCGGGTGCTTCTTCCCCATCTCGGCGTTGCGCTCGGTGGTGTTGAAGCCCTCCTTGTACCACTCCTTCAGGTCCGTCGGCTGGAAGATGGCCATGTCGACGTGCCCGTCCTCGAAGACGTCCTTCATGAGGTCGTCCTCGGAGTACTTCTGGAAGTGCTCGATCGTCCAGTGCGTCTCCGGCGGCCCGAGGCCCTGGTACGCGTGGAAGCATTCGATCCAGCCCTTGGCGTACTGCTCGGCGCCGGGAACCCAGTTGTCCGGGGCGGCATTCCAGTAATGCATGTGCGAATCGACGATGAAGTACTTCTCGCCGTTGTGCTCGTACAAGGCGCCTCCTTCTTCAGAGCTGGTCATGGCACTGAGCCGACGATCACCGGCTCAGTGCCACGGGAGCAATTACCACATTTCTGTTCGTACCCGCGCGGCACGGGACTTGTCTAGCCCGCGCCGCGCGGGGCCTTGGTGGGTTAGGACCGGGCGACCAGGTCGAAGCCGATGAACTCGGCCGCGTCCTCAGGGTTGGCGAACATGATGGTCCGGTCGTCCTCGTGGATCATGCGGCCGTAGTGCGTGGACATGCTCTCCTCGAACTCGGCGGCGTTGAACCAGCCGGGCTCCTCGCCGGCCGCCTCGGAGATCTCGTCGTAGATCACGTCCATCCGGCCGATCGCGTCGACGCGCATCATGGACGGCAGGTTCATCACGGTGACGTTCGGCTTGGTCGCCATCACCGCGGCGACGATCTCGCCCACCTGATTGTTCATCAGGGTGAAGCCGCACTTGTTGGACGGCGTGCTGTCGGACTTGAACGGGCTGTCGGCGACCGTGGTCATTGCGCGAGCTCCTTCGGGACGTCCAGGTTGAGGTCGGTCACGATGCCTGCGAAGCGGTTCTTGACACCGTCCAGGCCGTCCTCGAAGCGAGGCGGCTTGGCTTCCGGCTGCGACCATAGCGGCTGCATGGCCCGCGCGGCCGCGATGGCGCGTGGCACCCAGACCGACATCCACTGCATCAGCAGTGTCCGGTTGTGGTCGGCGAACTCCCGGTCGTTGGTCAGCAGCTGGAACATCGGGACGGTGTAGCGCAGGTCGCGCTCGGCGAAGTCGTACTCCTCGGCGCCGACCACCGTCGGCGTCACGAAGTCGCCGTTGCGCGGCGCGGCGTGCATCACCAGGTGGCTCCGGAACAGCTCGCCCACCAGCGGCTCGAACACCACGTTGGCGGCGAAGATGGCCTCACACCAGTCGTCGATGGCGGTCAGCTGCTCGGCGGTCTCCCGCACCCCCTGCCACGCCGGGTCCTCGTTCCAGGTCTCCAGGTGGGCGGTGCCGTCGAAGCCGTCGATCTCCTCGGACAGCGTGAGGTTGTACAGCGCCAGGTCCTGGGCCGAACGGATCCGGTGCATGCTGTTCACCGAGATCGCGTTGTTGTGCATGTTGGTCGGGGCCCGGCGGTTCGCGTTCGCGAAGAGGTAGAGCCCGAGGCCGTGATCGACGTGCATCCAGGCGCCGAGGTTGCGCTCCACGAACCGCACCCAGTTCCGGTTCCACACGTCGAACGCCTTGGCCTGCTGGGCGTTCTGGATGTTCTGGTTGAGCTGCCGCACCACGTTGGCGTTGTACCGGTAGAGGGTGAGTTCCCACTCCTCGTTCGGGTCGCGGAACTCGTGCCAGCCCAGCGCGGGCCAGTCGTAGCCCTTGCCGCCCGAGCCGGGGAAGCGCTTGGGTTCGGGCCGGTCAGAGCCCCAGGCCTTGAGCGCCGTCCAGTCGAGCGGGTAGCCGCCGCGGCCGTCGGAGAACCCGTACAGCCAGCCCTGGCTCAGGTAGTGCCTCGGGTCCGGCTGGACCTCGACGGTGACGTCCTCGTAGTGGGTCTGCTTGCGCTTGGCCGGGACGTAGTAGTTGTAGCGCCGGGCGGTGGAGTCGGGGAATTCCTTCGCACCTGCCTCCGCGTCGGTAAAGGCTACCTTCGGGACGCTGCGTTGCTGAGCCTCTGTCATAGTCCTTGCCTTTCACGTTAGGGAGACGGTTCCCCAGTGGTCGTGAACTTGTCCCAGTAGACGTGCTTCTCCGGCACCCCGAGCCTGGTGAGCAACGGCACCGCCGCCTCGACCATGGGCGGCGGACCGCACACGTAGGCATGGGCGCGGCCCAGGTTGCCTTCTTTGGCGGCGAGGACCTCGGTGATCAGGCCGGTCTCGCCGTCCCATTCCTCCTCGGACAGTGCGGGAACGTAGCGGAAATCGGGCAGTGCTTGCTCCAGCGCCCTCAGTTCGTCTTCGAAGCAGAGATCTCCGCGGCGGCGCGCGCCGTAGTAGTACACGGCCTTGCGGTCTATGCCACGTTCGGCCATCGACCGGAGCAGGCACAGGATCGGCGCCATCCCCGCCCCGCCGCCGACGAAAATCAGGTCGGTGTCGGGGGCGTCGCGCAAGGTGAAGACGCCGAACGGTCCGGTCAGGTTGAGCCGGTCGCCGACTCGCAGCTTGGTGTCGAGGAAGTGGGAGAACAGGCCATCCGGGTAGATCTTGATGATGAACTCGAGCTGTCCGCTTTCCCTGGCCGATGTGTTGGCCATCGAGAACGACCGGGTCTCATCCGTCTCCGGGACCGCGATATCCACGTATTGCCCGGGAAAGAACTTGAAGTCGTCCGTATCCACCAGTTTGAGCACCAGGTGCCGCATGTCGTGCGTGACCGGGGTGCTGGCGACGACCTCGGCCGCGGCCTCCTTGATCGGCAGCCCGGACCTGATCATGTCCTCGTCGAAGTTCAGCAGCTCGATCGTCACGTCCTCGTAGACGTGCGCCCGGCAGAGCAGCGTGAAGCCCTCCTCTCGCTCGTAGTCGGGCAGCGCGAACGTCGAGTAGCTGTCGAGCTCCACGTCCTCGCCGTCGAGGAGGAACGACTTGCAGGCGGAGCATTGCCCCTCCTTGCAGCCGTGCATGAGCATGATGCCCTGCTCGGCCGCGCCGCGCAGGACCGTCTGGTCCTCGTCGAGCTCGACCTCGATTCCGACCGGCTCGAACCGGACGACGTGCCTGTCTCCCATGACTCCTTCCGGGTGTTGCCGGACGCGATACGCGAAGGGAGCCGCACGAAATCGCGGACGTGCGGCTCCCTCGCAGGTCAGCCGTCAGGCCTTAGCCGTCAGGCGTCTTCCTTAGGGAACCGGCCGGCGGGGCCGCCCTTGATGTACCTGGCGTGGAAGGCGGCCCGCTCCTCCGGGCTCATCTCGTTGAACAGGACGTTGGGGCTCTGTAGCGGGCCCATCCGGCGCAGGTGGTCAAGCGTCCACATCTTCTTCTGGTCGCCCAGCTTGAGGTGCGGCTGCGCCACCATCGTCTTGCCGTCGTCGCGCACGAAGCCCATGTCGGACACCACGTCGGCCCAGTTCCAGCCGTGGTACAGGGTCTCCCATTCGCGGTGGCCGATGAGCTGGCCCATGTTCGGCGTGGCCCGGCCCTGGAAGGTCGGCCGGAACGCCTCCACGTCGGTCCAGCGGCACTCCTCGTGGCAGTACGTCCGTACCACCCCGTCGACCTCCGCGTACACCATGTCCTCGCGGACCAGGCACGGGACCATGCAGGTCCAGCACCGCTGCGGGTACCAGTAGTCGACGTCCTCGGCCACGATCGGGTGGTGCCCGTTCGGCTCCGACAGCCGGCTGTAGTTCTCCCACCACTTGCCGTACTTGTCGTACCAGCCCGGGTACTTGTACTCGAACCACTCGAAGTCTTCGTCGGTCATGCCGTCGATCCGCCAGTAGTTCGCCAGCCAGCCGGTGGCGAAGAACTGCGCGACCTCGTGGACGTAGCCCTTGTTCCAGATCTGGTTCCAGGCTTCCTCGATGAGGTCGTGCGGGATGACCAGGCCGTACTTCTCCAGCGGCACGAGGTAGCTGCGGTAGTAGTCGTCGTAGATCCACCGGCGCCACATCTCGGCGTAGGACTCGCGCTCCTTGCGCCGGTCCTTGGTGCCGTACTCGATGAACGTGCCGATGGCCGCGTCCACCACCCGGTGGTTGTTCCACCAGGCGTACCGCAGGTCGCGCTCGAGCAGCTGGTGGTTCTCCTCGTCGGCCAGCGCCATCAGCAGCGTGGCGTAACCGTTGGAGATGTGCCGCGACTCGTCGGACTGCACCGAGTGGAACACCGTCGGCAGCAGGTAGTCGCCGTTGGCGGCCGCCTCGGCCGGCATGGCCACGAACAGCGTGTTCGTGAACGCGGTCTCCGCGACGATGGTGAGGTAGATCGACGCCGCGGTGATGGCGTCACCGGTGATGAAGCCCTCCGCGAACTGCCGGCCGATCGTGCCGCAGTAGTCGTCGTGGAAGTTACGCAGGCTGTTGTTGAAGCCTGCCGGGTCGATGTAGTTCTGCATGTACAGGCGCTTCAGGTTCTGCTGGATCGTCGAGTGCCGTACCTCGTCGATCATCTGGATCGCCTGGCCGTTGTGCAGTTCCGGGTTGGGGACCGTGCGGAACAGCAGCGGCATCGCCCGCGCGGCCGAAATCTCGGGCAGCGGGATGATGCTCAGGAACAGCTTCTGCCATTCCAGCCAGCGCTCCTGCACCTGCCGGAACATGTTGCCGCGGATCGCACCGTCCTCGGCGCCGTAGACGCGGTGGTCTTTTTCCTCCTGCATCGGGAAGTAGGACCGCAACACCTGCTTGAGCGGGTCCTTCTTTGCCGCCTTGCGGAAGGTGTAGTCAGTCCCGTATTGCGAGACCGGCTCGTGGTACTTGGGCTCCCAGGCCAGCTCCTGGATCTTCTGGTGCGCCCTGGCCACACTCTGGCGACTCATCGTCACCCCTTTCTCGGCGGGTTCCGGGGTCCGGGCCTCGGCCATACCAAGCTGCCGCCATCTGGCGGCGGTTCAGGGCGGCCTGGGGCCCCGAAAGTCCTTGTGTCCTGCATCACAACCCGAAACCCAAGGTCATGAGCTCTCAACATGAGACACGTCGAACGCGGCGCGGATCATCTCCAGGTCACGTTTGGTCTGTTCCGAGGCCTGACGGCTCCCCTCCGCGGCCGGCGTGATGCCAAGCGCCCGCAGCAGCTCCGCCGCGGGGGCGCCTGGATCGCCCGCTTCGCCGAGGACCGGATGCAGTCCCTCGCTCACCAGATGGTGAAAGACGAGATTGACGATGCTCCAGGGGTTGAAGGTCTCGGGATCGGTGGTCTCGCCGTCGCCGTCCATGCACCGACACAACGCCGACTGGCCAGAATCGGGGGTCTCAACTTGAGACAGTGCCTGGCAACAAGAGGTTTACTTTGTAAGAGGCGAGTAAACCCAAGTTGACCCGCGCAGGCTAGGCCTCCGGCCGGAGCGAGATTGGGTGGGGGAGGCGACATGGCACACGCATCAACACCACCGGTGTCAAAGGACAGGCTGGCCGAGGCCAGAGACCGTTTCCTCGCCGCCGAGGCGGTGGATCCCGCCGCGGTGCGCAAACCGATCCTCGCGTCCTGGTGGCGGTCCCGGCAGTGGAACGTGGCCGCCGATCACATCGACCTGAGCTACCTGCATGACCCGGACGTGAAGGGCACGCTGGCCCGCGCCGCCGACCCGGTGCTCCGGCAGCTGCATGAGCAGCTGGAAGGCCAGCCGATCAGCATCATCCTGACCGACGCCGACGGGGTAGTGCTGACCCGGCTGACGGCGGACCACGATCTCGAACGCCGCCTCGACAGAGTCATGCTCGCACCCGGCTTCAGCTACGCCGAGGAACGGGTCGGCACCAACGGCATCGGCACCGCGCTGGAGTCCGGCGGCCCGGCCCACGTCTTCGGTCACGAGCACTACGCGGAGAACCTGGAGATCTTCGGCTGCGCCGGAGTGCCGATCCACGACCCGGTATCCGGCAAGACCGTCGGCGTGATCGACCTGACGTGCTGGCGCAAGGACGCCGACCCGCTGATGATCTCGCTGGTGAAGTCGACGGCCGACCAGATCACCCACGCCCTGATGAACGCGCGCAGCCAGCGGGACTACCACCTGCTCCAGGAGTACATGCGGGCCTGCCGTCACACCGGCGGCATCGTGCTGGCGATCGGCAACGACGTGACCATGCTGAACGACCACGCTCGCCGCGTGCTCGACCCGGGCGACCAGGCCGCGCTGCTCGGCCACGCCACTGAGGCGCTGTCCAGGCAGCAGCCCGGCGCGGTCTCGGTCGACCTGCCCAGCGGCTCGATGGCGCGGATCTTCTGCCGCCGTATCGGCGACGGCCCGGTGCCCGACGGCGTCGTGCACGTCAAGCTCACGTCGCCGGCCGCGGTCGTGTCCACGGCCGAGGTGCCGGCCCCGAGGACCGCCATGTACCTGCCGGGCCTGGTGGGCAGCGGCGTGCTGTGGCTGCGGGCGTGCCGCGAAGCGGAGACCCTGTACGACGCGTCCGAGTGGCTGACCCTGGAGGGCGAGGGCGGCATCGGCAAGCTGACCCTGGCCCGGGCCGTGCACCAGCGGCGCAACCCCGCTGCTCCATTCCACGTGCTCGACGCGGCTACGGCCGGCCAGGACTGGGCCATCAAGGCCCGCGGCGAACTGCTCGACGGCTCAGGCATGCTGGTCATCAGGCACGTGGACGCGCTGAACGCCAAGCAGGTGCACGCGCTGGCCAGCGCGCTGCAGGAGGCCAGGACGGCCAAGCGGCACAAGGAACTCCGGGTGGCGATGACGCTGAACCGCAAGCAGGCCAGTGTCGACCTGACCAGGCTGCTGCGGTTCTTCCACGGCACGGTGGAGCTGCCGCCGCTGCGCCACCACATCGAGGACCTGCACGAGCTGGTGCCGTTCTTCCTCGCCCGGCTCGGCCAGCAGGGCCGGCTGACGTGCTCGCCGGAGGCGATGCAGCTGCTGCTCCGGCACAACTGGCCGGGCAACGCCGAACAGCTCTGGCAAGTCCTCAAGCAGGTCGTGCAGCGCCGCCGGGCCGGCGTGATCATGCCGCGCGACCTGCCCCCGGAGTGCTGGACGGTGAGCCGCAGGCTGCTGTCCCCACTGGAGTCGATCGAGCGGGACGCGATCGTGCAGAGCCTGCAGGATCACGACGGCAACAAGGTCCGGGCGGCCGAGGCGCTGGGCATGTCGCGCGCCACCATCTACCGCAAAATCCATGAGTACGGGATCGTGGCCTCCGGCGCTTAGCGGCTCCGCTAGCCCCTCTGGCCCACCCTTGATTCAAACTGAGAACACATGTGCCTGGTCATGGGCGTATGGATGCATTATGCCCGCATAAGCGGACGCTCTAGATGAAGGAGCGAACTGATGGCCACTGTCGATGCAACTGCCGGCGAATCTGGTAGGCCAGCCGCCGTGCCCGAGGCACCCGCCGCGGCGCCCGTGGTCGGACCATTGGCCGGCGACCCGGCCATGCTGGGCCTGTCGAGCTTCATCGTCGGCTCCGTCGCGCTCGGCCTGGGGCTTGTCGGCGTGGTTCCGGTCGGCGTCCTCGGCGCCCCCCTGGCGATCATCCTCGCGGCCACGGCCCTGGGCTTGCTGCTGGCCGCGGTCTGGGCCGCCGCAGTCGGCCAGAGTGCAGTGGCGGCCGTCTTCGGCATCTTCGGCACCTTCTGGCTGAGCTACGGGGCACTCGTTCTCGGCCTCGATCACAACTGGTTCGCCATCACCGCCACCGCGGTACTCGCCACCGTGAAGCTGTTCCTGGTCGCCTGGCTGGTTGCCATCATCATGCTGACCCTGTCCACGCTGCGGCTGCCGGCCGCGTTCACCGCGGTGTTCGTGCTCGTCGACCTGGCCCTGCTGCTCCTGCTGCTCGCCTTCGCCACCGCGTCGCCGCTGGGGGTGCCGTCGACCGGCCTGCTGAAGACCGCCGGCTACGTCGTGCTGGTGTTCGCCGCGCTCGGGGTGTACCTCTTCTACGACGCCGCCCAGGCCGGCACCGGCGGGAAGAGGGTTCCGCTCGGCAACCCCCTGGTGAAATAAACCAGATCCCGAACGGGCCATGGGGGCTGCCTGGTCACCGGCCAGCCGCCACGGCACGGTGGCGCCTCCGGCTGCTCCGGTCCGGCCTGCGGATACGACGTGAATGTCCCAGCCATGTCGTCCCAGCTGCATGAATGGGACATTCACATCGTATGTTCTGGTACGAGCGGTGCCAGAGTGAGGAAAGTCCGCTTGCCGCCCGCCGTCCCGCCCCAGCCGCCTGCCGTCCCGCGCCCTAGCTACACCCCGAGCATGGCCGCCCCGCACCGGAGAGATTGACATGCAGCCGAACGGTTGCATATATTCTCACCGGTCCGCCCGCGGGCCGTGCCGATGGAGGTGGCTTGGACGAGGTATTCCGGGCGCTCGCCGATCCGAGCAGGCGCAGCCTGCTGGACAACCTGAACCAGCGGACCGGGCAAACCCTGGGCGAGCTGTGCGCCGGGCTGGACATGGCCAGGCAGTCGGTGAGCAAGCACCTGGCCATCCTGGAGGACGCCAATCTCATCACCACCGTCTGGCGCGGCCGGGAGAAGCTGCACTACCTGAACGCCGTGCCGATCAGCGAGATCGCCGAACGCTGGATCGGCCGCTACGACCGGCCGCGCGTCGCCGCCCTGTCGGATCTGAAGAAGGCCCTGGAGGGCACCGCAATGAGCAAGCCGGAATTCGTCTACACGACCTACATCAACACCACCCCGGAACGGCTCTGGCAGGCGCTGACCGATCCCGCGTTCACCCGCCGCTACTGGGGTGTCGCGTTTGATACCGACTGGCGCACCGGATCGGCCATGACCGTGGAACTCGACCAGCGCGGGGTGACCATCACCGATCCCGCCCAGGTCGTGCTCGAGTCCGACCCGTACCGGCGGCTGTCTTTCACCTGGCACACCTTCACCCCGGAGTGGGCGGCCGCCTACGGCATCAGCGAGGAAGACCGGGCCCGGTTCGCCGGCGAGCGGCGTTCCAAAGTGACCTTCGACATCGAGCCGGCCGGAGAGATGGTCAGGCTGACCGTCATCCATGACGACTTCGACCCGGGCAGCGCCATCCTCCCGAACGTCTCGCAAGGCTGGCCGCGGATCCTGTCCGACCTCAAGACGCTGCTCGAGACGGGCGACATCCTGCCCGTCTAGTCCGGGATGGGCGGTGCCCACTTCGGCCGCGGGATCAGGCAGAACGGATGGCCTGCCGGATCGGCGTAGACGCCGGCGCCGCCGAGCCTGGTCGCGCCGAGGGCCAGTACGCGGGGACCGGCCGCGGCCACGTCCTCCACCATCACGTCCAGGTGCATCTGCTGTGGCCGGGCCGGGTCGGGCCAGGTCGGCGGCTGGTGATCGGGCGCGAGCTGGAAGGCCAGGCCGGACGTGGTGTCGTCGGCCGACACCACGACGAAGTCGTCGCCGCCGTAGGTGATGGGCTGGCCCAGGAGTTCGGCGTAGAAAGTGGCGAGGGCCAGCGGGTCGGGGCAGTCGATTACCAGGTGGTGCAGTCGTCCGATCATGCGTGCCATGATGCCAGGCGCACTTGCTACCTTCAGGCTCATGCGAATCGCCCACCTCAGCGACCCCCACGTGATGCGGGGTCCCTTCGCCGCCCAGCCCGCGGCCGGCCTGGCCGACGCGATCGGCCGCCTGCTGTCGGTCGAGCCGCGGCCGGACTGCGTGGTCATTACCGGCGACCTGGCCGACACCGGGCACCCGGACGAATACGCCACGCTGCGCGACATCCTGCGGCGGTGCCCGGTACCCGTGTACCTCATGCCGGGTAACCACGACGACCCGGCCGCCCTGATCGCCAGGTTCGGCGACACGCCGTTCCTCGGCAACGGCGTGTCGCCTTCCTACGCGGTGGAGTATCCGGAGGCCACCCTGGTGATCGCCAACTCCTGGGTGCAGGGCAGCCCGGCCGGATGCCTCGGCCCCGCGCAGCTCGCCTGGATCGACCAGACGCTCGGCGCCCGCCGCGACGTACCCGCCTTCGTGTGCCTGCACCACCCGCCGGTCCCGGTGGGGATCCCGTTCCTCGACGGCATGATCCTGGACGACGCGCCCGGCCTGGCCGAGGTCATCGAGAAGCACCCGCATGTCGTCCGGGTGCTCGCCGGGCACGTGCACCGCGACACCTCCGCCCTGTTCGCGGGCACCCTGATGACCACGGCGCCCAGCACCTACCGGCAGGCGGCGCTGCGCCTGCACGACGCCGAACCCCCCGGCTACGTCGCCGACCCGACCAGCTTCCTGCTGCACATGCTCGACGGGACTAGGTGTGTCACGCACTCCGTGGCGGTCAGTCACGCCGCCGCCGTCCGCGCGTTCTGACGTCTGGTCACCCCCCGTCCCCTTACCCGCGTTACCCCCGTCCCGTTACCCCGCCTCGCTTACCCGCCGCTAGAAGTGCTGCCCGCCCACGTCGGCCTGGCCGTTAGCCACCAGCCAGGCCAGCGCCTCGTGCAAGGCTTGCAGCGTGCTGTACCGCGGCGCGTACCCGAGCACCTCCCTGGCCCGGTCGATGCTCGCGCTGATGCTGCGCATGGTGTGCTCGCGGGTCGCGCCGGCGTGCTCGGCACCCGCCCGGCGCTCGAACCCGGCCCAGTCCGTGAACTCCAGCACCGGTTCCCGGCCGAACCACCCCGCCACCCCCGCCGCCAGCCCGCGCAAGGTCATCGCCTGCTCGGCCACCACGTGGAAGCTGGACCCGATCGCGGCCGGGCGGGACATCGCCCGCTCGAAGGCCTGCGCCACGTCGTCCGCGTGCACGTGGTGCAGCACGCCGAGCCCGTTATCGGGCAGCGCGAGCGGCTGCCCGGTGGCCAGCCGGGTCCAGACGGCCGGGTCCAGGTTGCCGGCCGGCGTGATGACCGGCCACCCGGGCCCGCTGATGTGGCCCGGGTGCAGCACCACCGCGGGCACGCCCCCGGCCAGCGTCTCGCGGTGCAGCAGCGCCTCGATCTCCGCCTTGCCGGTGCCGTATTCGCCGTAGGCCGTCCGTGGCTCGTCCTCCGTCACGGGAACTCGCAGCGCGGGCCCGTGGACCCAGATGGTTCCGCAGTGGATGAGCAACGGCCGGGAGGCGCGCAGCGCGTCGGTGAGCTGACGCGCCGAGGCGGCGGTGAAGCAGATCAGGTCGATGACGACATCCGGCCGCAGCGCCGCGACCCGGCCGCCGAACCTCCCCGCCTCATCCTCCACATCACGATCCACCGTCACCCTGGTGACTGAACCCCACTGGGGGCTCGCATGATACGGATCCCGCGCACCGCGGCTCATGGCGATTACCTCGTGCCCGCCGCGCACCAGCCGCGGCACCAGGTAGGTGCCGATATGCCCGGTGGCCCCGATGACAACGACCCGGCTCATCCAGCGATCCCTTCCGTGAAACCACAGTCACGCCATCCTCCCAGGGCACCTCCGCCCCTCCGCCTCCCGCCCCGTCCCCGCCTGCCACTCGAGCCATGCGAGCCACTTAACGCATTATTCGAATTCAGGTATCTTACCTTTGATCATGGAAGAAATTCGCTATTATGTTTGATATCTAAAACCCCGTCCCGAACGGATGATGGTTCATGCCCCGGAACCGGTTTCTGCGGATGATCCGGACGAGCCCTGGCGGGACGATGAGGAGGACTGGGAAGAGGAGTACGACTACGCCGAGGTCCTGACCGACCGCGACGAGGCCGCCGAGGACCGAGCCCACGCGGCGCAGGCCGCCGCCGGACGGGTACGACGGCCGCGCTGGTGCGATCGCGGCCACGGCCAGCCGCCGCGGCCCGGGCCAGCCCGGGTCGGAGCAGATCTTCCCCGGCGAGCATCCCGGCCCGGACGCCCAGTTCGCCTCCGGCATGCTATCCGACACCATGCCCGGCGGCCCCGAGCTTGCCCGGTTCGCTGACCAGGCCAGCGACGGCTTCGCGGGAGGGAGCGTCGGGAGCAGGCGGCCAGGCAGGCCCGGGTGGAACGCTGGGCCGAGGAGTCCGGCAACGCGGGCCTGGCCGGCCGGGAGCTGCCCGCCCCACCCCGTCCGGGCGCACCTGCACCACCGAACCCACCCACTACCCAATCTGACGCCGACCCGGAAAATTTCGGCGCCCGTCAGCCGCCCCGCGATCGCTCCCCAGCCGATAGGCAGCCGGGAGCTAGTTGCGCCCGATGGCGGGGAATCGCGTCTCCTCGGCTGTCATGTACTGACGGGCGAGGATGGACCGCAGCTCATGGGTGACGCCGTCCGGATACCGGTCGAGCGCCGCCTCGAGGTCACATCGATCGGCCACGGTCGCGTACCCGGCCAGCTCGCGTTCGAGTTCGGTACGTCGCCTACGGGCGGCCCTGCGGCTGGTGGCCTGGGCGCGGGCGACGAGTATGCGTGCGGCAAGTGACATGACAGCTCCTAAGCGACCGCCGCATCCGAACTCGTTCAGCATATCGCGGGTGAAGACCGCCTGAATGCCGCGAAAGTCGCCCATGGCCGGCCAGGCCCCGGGACAGCAGGCCGGACCCCGGCTAACGCGGCCGGGCGGCGTGGATGGTCCAGACCCGGCTGTCCGGTCCAGGCCGGCGGTCATCCCGGTCGTTGGCGGTCACGCTGACATCGGTGAATCCCGTATCGGCCAGCAGCCGCCCGAACTCCGGCAGGCTCCAGTGTTTGCCACCGGGGACGCGCGAGCATAGATGGTCTCGAGCACCGGAGGAAAGGGGTCGTCATGCCTACGGTCACAGATTCCGGTTTCGTGGAGATGCGCCTCGGTAAGGTCGTCGGGATCGGATCGGCGGAAGGTGATTTCTCCTGCATTGTCGTGCTGGACGGAGTGTCGGAGGGCCGGCACCTGCAGATCCAGATCGGCGAGACCGAGGGGTTCAGCTTGTCCTGCACTCTCACCGGGATGGAGTTCGCCCGGCCGATGAGTCCGCAGTTCGCCGCTGGCTTGCTGCGCGCCTTGGGCGGCCGGATCCGGCAGGTAAGGATCGACCGGCTCATGCCGGTGCCCGTCGGCGGGACGGCCTACTGCGCCACCGTGGAGGTGGAGAGTACGGCGGGCGTGGGACTGGTCGACGCGCGGCCAAGCGACGCGCTGAACCTGGTCGCTCTCGTGCCCGCGCCGATCTTCGTCGCCCGGGATGTCCTGGCGGCTGCGGAGGAGGAACGGCAGGGCGATTCCGCCGAGGCCATCGCGCTGCGCCGGGCACTGGAGGCCGAGCAGATGACGGTCCGGCGGGCGCCTCTGGTCTTACCCGGTAGCTGCCAGACGGTCCAGGTCGGCCGCCTGTGGTGCTAGCCCTGGCGGAACATAGCCTGCACACGCGCAGCGTCCCCACAAGGAAACCGGACCCGGCCTGACTGAGCAGGATGCTCGCGCGCGGTGGGAGGCGGCGGTGTGCGCGCACCGGACGCACAGTGTTGCCGTGGGCAAACACGCACAGTGCCATTGCCAGAGCATGTCGGCCCCGACGGACAGCCAGAACACGAAGTAGACCAGTGCGATCACGAAACCCGCGGCCTCATACCCGCCGTCACCGCGCAGCGGAGCCAACGCAAAAGCGACGGCGAGAAGGGCCGGCGTGAACAATCCGGACGTACCCCATCTGGCTGCGTTGCTCACCTGCCGCCGGGGCGGCCGGGCCGGCGGCCGGGCGGCGGGCAGGTCGGCCACGACTGCGGCCAGTTCCGCGCAGGTACGTGAGGTGAGCGCCCGGCCGATCCGCGTGTCGAACTCGCCCCTGGTCAGCCGGCCCTGCACGAACGCGGCTTTGAGCGTGCCGACTGTCCGCTCGCGGTCGGCGTGCGACGCCCGCAGGTGGCCGCGGCCGGCAGCAACTACTGCCTCTTGGTTCTCCGGCCATGCCATCACGGCACCTCCCATGGAGGAGGATCCAGGACAGCGTAACGCAGCTGTCCTCAGGCGGCCATCCTCAGACCCCGCCACGGACAGCTCCCGGGCCAAGAGGCACCCGCGACAGCGGCGGCGTGATCGCTGTGGCTGTGGTGGCTCCTGATCCGCCCCGGCGGCCGCTGCCCCGCCCCGGCCGGCCGCTGCCCGGCGCCGTTTATACGGCGTGGATGTCCCAGCCATGTCGGTTCCAGCTGCATGAATGGGACATTCACATCGTATGCCGCGGGGCTGATGATGCCGGCGGGGCAGGTGGCACAACAGCAGCGCACGATCCGCCGCACCGGGCCGGCACCTGCATCAGGCCAGGCACCGCACCAGGCCGGCACCTGCACCAGGCCGGTACCTTCCGCCATCGAAGCGACGGACCCCGCCTTGACCGGGGGAGTCCCGGCCGTGACGATGTGAATCACCGGGCGGGCGGCACTCTGGGCCATGTCCGGGGATGTGCCCGCTCAGGTCGCCGCGGGCATATCCGAATTGCGCCTCTATCCGAAGGAGGGAGCGACGCTATCCCGCCCTGGCCCGCAGGCTGGACGTGGCGCCGCGATCCTGATGAGCTACGCCAGGCTGCTGCTGGACGTCAATCCAGTCTCGTCTCCCGTCGACCCCGGGCTGCGGGCCGCCGCTATCGACGCGCTCAACGACTGCGCCCAGGCCTGCATCGCCGACACCGACGCTGACCTGGGCGAGCATGATGTGGCCGAGATGGTCACCTGCATCCGGCTGTGCCTGGACTGCGCCGATGTCTGCGCGGCGGCCGCCGGGATCACCAGCCGTCCGTCCGGGTACGACCCCGACGTGTCCAGGCCGCTCCTGGAGTCGTGCGTGGCCATCTGCAAGAGCTGCGGCGACAGAGTGCGAACGGCACGCCCGCATGCACGAGCACTGCCGGATCTGCGCCGACGCTTGCCGCCGCGCCGAACAGGCCAGCCGGGACCTACTGAACCCCATCAGCGACCGGGGGTGACACAGGCCCGGTCCCGGCCCCGGTGGTGCGGATGGCGGCCGCGATGTCGGCCAGGTCGTCCTCCTTCAGTTCCAGCGTCGCCGCCGGTAGCCAGCCTTCGACCTGGCGGGGTGACCGGGCCCTGACGATGGCCCCGGTCACGCCCGGGGAGGAGAGCGTCCAGGCGACGGCTATGGCCGCAGGCGTCACCCCATGGCGTTCGGCGATCGGCCGCAGGGCCGCCGCCAGGGCCAGGTTGGCCGGCAGGGCGGGCCCGGCGAAGTCGGGGTGGCCGTGCCGCCAGTCGCCGGGCAGCAGGCTGGCCGCCCGTTCGGCCGTGAAGGCGCCGGCGAGCAGGCCCGAGGCCATCGGGCTGTAGACGATCACCCCGGTTTCGTGCTCGCGGGCCCAGAGCAGCACGTCGTCGGCCGCGTCGCGGTGGATCAGGTTGAACGGCGGCTGGATGGCGTCCACGTTCCCGACGCCCTGGGCCGCCTCGAGCTGGCAGATGTCGTGGTTGGACAATCCGGCCGCACGGATCTTGCCCTTGGCGCTTGAGGTCGGTGAATACCTGCCAGTACTCCTCCACCGGGGTGCCGTCCGCGGCGGGCCAGTGCATCTGGTAGAGGTCGATCCGTTCCACCCGCAGGCGGCGAAGCGAGGCTTCGACCTCGGCCCGCAGGCTGGCCGGGTCGCCGACCCGGCGGGGCGCAGCGGAGCGGTCGGCCGGGTCCCAGACCAGGCCGCCCTTGGTGAAGACGTAGGGCCGGTCCGCCTCCGGGAGGCCGTCCAGGGCGGCCGCCACCACTTCCTCGGAGTGCCCGAGGCCGTAAACGGCGGCGGTGTCGATCCAGTTGATCCCGGACTCGACGGCGTGGCGGATGGCGGCGACGGATGCGGCGTCGTCCTGGTTGCCCCAGGCGTAGGCCCAGTCGCCTCCGCCGATAGCCCAGGCGCCGAAGCCGACCCGGCTAAGGTGCATGCCGGTCCAGCCAAGCCGGGTGGTGGGCAGAGAGGTACTCATGGTGGTTCTCCTTTGTCGTTGGTGATCGTTGATGGATAGTCAGCTTCCGGCGGCGGCGCCCAGGGCGGCGCTGAGCACGGCGATGATGGCCCCGCCGACGGTGATCGCCAGGAACGACCGGGCGAAGCCGGTCTGGAAGAACTTGTGGCGCAGCCAGGCCAGGACGAGCAGTTCGGTGGCGACTACGGCTATCGCCGCGGCGACGGCGGCGCCGTAGCCGGGGATGAGGAACGGGAGGGTGTGGAAGATGCCGCCGGCGAAGGTCCCGCCGCCTGTGATTGCGCCGCGCAGCATGGGGCGGCCGCGCCCGGTGAGGTCGCCGGTGTCGGACAGGCCCTCGGAGAAGGCCATGCTCACGCCCGCGCCCAGGGCGGTCGCCGCGCCGGTGAAGAACGCGGTCAGCGGGCGGTGGGTGGCCAGCACCACGGCGAAGATGGGCGCCAGGGTCGACAGTGACCCGTCCATCAGGCCGCTCAGCGCGGGCTGGACCCGCGTGAGCAGGAATGATTCGCCGGCGCCGCGTGGTAGCGCAATCTTGTCAAGCGCGGTGGTGGCGCTCATGGCATGGTCCTTTCGTGCGATGTGATCCGGCCGGTGGCGAGGGCGAGCAGGCACAGGACGGCGAGCAGGATCGAGAGCGCGAGCACCGCCGGGAAGATCCCGATGAACCCGGAGGCGACCCCGACGCCGACCACCGGGACGATCAGGCCGCAGTAGCACGCCACGAAGTAGGTGGAGACGATCTGGCCGCGCCGGCCAGGCGGGGCCAGCCGGCTGGCCGCGGCCAGGCTGCCCAGGAAGATGGCGCCGACCGCGATCCCCGCTACCACCGTCCCGGCCAGGAACAACGCCAGCGCGGCCTGGGCGAGCGCGGCGACGATCAGGGCCAGTGCGGCCAGGAACAGGCCCAGGCCGGCCAGCACGACGGGGCGGCTGGGGAACCGGGACAGCAGGAGCTGGGTGATGGTCCCCACCGCGAACAGCAGGAACACGACGGCACCCTGGACGGCGTGGTTGTTCTCGTGCAGAACGCCCCCGAGGAAGCTGGGCGCCAGCGCGGCGAACAGGCCGAGCAGGGAGAAGGCGGCGAACCCGGCCACGGCCGCGGCGATGAACTCGCTCCGGCCCCGCTCGGGGATGCCCAGGCCAGCCAGGCGCAGCGCCGGCCGCCGCCGCGGGCTGACCGTTTCGGGGATGACCAGCAGGCCCAGGCCCGCGGCCGCGAGCACCGCCAGGTATACCTCGAACACCAGCGTGGTGGGGTGGGGCGCGTACTGGGCGAACAGCCCGGCGATGAGCGGGCCCAGCCCCAGGCCGCCCATGTTCGCGGCGGTGGCCACCAGGGACGCCCGGCGGCTGGCCGAGGCCGGGGCCAGTTCGGTGAGCGCCGCGGTCGCCGTGCCGGTCATCAGGCCCGCCGACAGCCCGGACACGATCCGGGCGGCGATGAGCGCGGCCAGGTCGGGGGCCAGGATGAACACGGCCGTGCTGACCGCGCTGGCACCGAGGGCCGCGGCCAGCACCGGCTTGCGCCCGGCCTGGTCCGAGGACCGCCCGGCCAGCAGCAGGGCGGCCAGCACCCCGGCCGCGTATACGGCGAAGGTCACCGTCACCATGGCCGCGGAGAAATGCCACCGAGCCTGGTAGATGACATATAGCGGGGTCGGCAGCGTGGTACCGAGCATGGTGGCGGCGAACACCAGGGCCAGCAGCCAGAAGGCGACCCGGGGTGCCGGTTTCGCCAGCCTGGTCGCCGGCCGCTCCCGGCGGGTATCCGTGAGGGTGGGACTCATCTGAGGTCCAGCTTTCTTTTCGTCTGCGCTGATCGTTGGCCAGCCTTACGTCCGGCAGGGTGAGCGGGCGTCACACGGCAAGGTGATTCACGAGCGACCCGTGATCGAACCGCCGGAGGCGTAGTGTGGTCGCGGGGCCTGCCCAAGGAGGCGTCGTGGGGCCTGCCGACCGGTCCGGGAGCGCCGGTACTCCAGCCGCTTCCGCTGTCCTGAACGGGATCGTCTCCCGCCCGGGGCTTTTCGCGCGGCTCGACGAGGCGGGGCGCGTGACCGAGGTGTCGGCGCCGGCCGGAAGCGGGAAGACGCTCCTGCTGGCGTCCTGGATCGCCGAGGCGGACCTGGCGGGACGGGCCGCGCGGGTACCGGTACAGGGCGAGGAACGTGACCCGCAGCAGTTCTGGCTGTCCGTGCTCGGCGCGCTGCGGGAAACGGCGGCCGGGTCAAAGCTGGTTCGGCCCCTGATGGCCGCACCCGATCTGGACGGCTGGACGGTCGTCGAACGGCTGCTGGCCGATCTCGCCGTGCTGCCGGACCGGGTCTGGCTGGTGATCGATGACCTGCACGAGCTGCGCTCGGCCGAGGCGGTGAGCCAGCTGGAGCTGCTGATCATGCGCGCCCCGCCGGAGCTGCGATTCGTCCTCGCCACCCGCCATGACCTGCGGTTGGGCCTGCACCGGTTGCGGCTGGCGGGGGACTCACCGAGATCCGCGCGCCGACGCGCTTCACCCGCCAGGAGGCGCGGGCGCTGTTCGAAACGGCCGGGATTGAGCTGTCCGGCCCGGCCCTCGCGTTGCTGTACGAGCGGACCGAGGGCTGGGCGGCCGGGCTGCGGCTGGCGGCGCTGTCGCTGGCCGGCCATCCGGACCCGGACCGGTTCGCGGTCGAGTTTTCCGGCAGCGAGCGGACCGTGGCGGAGTACCTGCTGGCCGAGGTGCTCGACCGGCAGCCGCAGGAGGTCCGGCGGCTGCTGCTGCGGACCTCGGTACTGGACCGGGTGAGCGGCGAACTGGCCGACCTGCTCACCGGGGGCTCGGGCGGGGAGCGGCTCTTGCAGCAGCTCGAGCGGGCCAACACGTTCGTGGTCTCGCTGGACGCGCGGCGGTCCTGGTTCCGCTATCACCAGCTGTTCGCCGACCTGCTGCAACTGGAGCTGCGCGGCAGCGTCGCCGGCCGAACTTCCCGCGCTGCACGCCGCCGCCGCCGGGTGGTACGCCGACCACGGGTACCCGGTCGAGGCGGTCCGGCACGCTCAGCGGGCGCAGGACTGGGGTCTGGCCGCCAGCGCGCTGTCGGATCACTGGGTCGGCCTCGGGCTCAACGGGCTGGGGGACACCGCGCACAAGCTGCTGGCGGCGTTCCCGGCCGGCGTGATCGCCGGGGATGCGGAACTGGCCGCGCGCTGGGCCGGCGTCGAGGTCGGGCGGGGGTCTTTGGAGGAGGCCGAACGGTACGTGGCTCTCGCTACCGAGAAAGTAGCCTCGGTACCTCCGGATAGGCGCGGCCGCGCGCAGGTCGTCCTCGCAGTCGTGCGCATGCGGCTGGCCCGCCGGCGCGCGGACCTCCCGGCGGTGGCCGAGGAAGCGCACCGGCTGCTGGAACCCGCCGGCGCCGCCGACCCGGCCCGCCTCGGGCTGGGCGAGGACCTGCGAGCGCTGGCCCTGATCAACCTCGGGATCGTCGAGCTGTGGACCGCTCGCTTCGACGAGGCGGACCGGCACCTGGAGCAGGGTGTCGCCCTGGCCCAGCGGATCGGCCGGCCCTACCTCGAGGTCACCGGCCTTTCGTCCTGGGCGCAGCTGGCCAGCTGGCGATCCTTCCCGCTGGGGGCCCAGCGCAGCAGGCAGGCGATCGAGCTGGCCGGGCGGCACGGCTGGACCGAGGAGCCGGTCGTCGGGGTCGCCCATCTGGCGCTGGGTTTCGCGCTGATCGCCCAGGGCCAGCTCGAGGAGGGCGAGCGAGCGCTCGAGCAAGCCGAGCGCACCGTGCGGGCCGAGATCGAACCGGCAGCCGGGATGCGGCTCCGCTACGCTCGCGGGCTGCTGGACCTGATCAGCGGCCGTCCCGAAGCCGCGCTGAGCTCGTTCCAGGCCGCCGAACGGCTGGCCGGGCTGCTCGTCACCGAGCACACGCTGGGCGGCCGGCTGCGCTCGCACACGCTGTCAGACGCTCGTGCGGCTGGGCCGGACGCAGCGCGCCGAGCAGGCCCTGGCCGGGATGGGCGAGCCGGAGCGCGACAGCGGACCGATGCGCAATGCCGTTGCGGTGCTCGGGCTCGCCCAGGACGATCCGATGGCGGCGACGGCCGCCCTGGCGCCCGTCCTCGACGGCTCTGTGCCGCTGGTGCACGCCAGCCTCTGGGCGGTTCAGGCCTGGCTGCTGGAGGCCATCGCCCGCGACGCGCTCGGCGACGCGGCCGCCGCCCGGCGCGCCCTGGAGCGCGCTCTCGACCTGGCCACGCCGGAAGGCCTGCTGTTCCCGTTCCTGCTCGACCCCGCGCCGGGGCTGCTCGACCGGCACCGTCGGCTCGGCACAGCGCACGCCGCGCTGATCTCGGAGATCCTCACCGCACTCGGTGGCTCCGCGCCGCACCCGGGGCCGCCGCCCCGGCTGCTGGAGCCGCTCAGCCACGGTGAGATGCGGGTGCTGCGTTACCTGCCGACCACGCTGTCGGCGCCGGAGATCGCCGGGGAACTGTACCTGTCGGTGAACACCGTCAAGACCCACCTGCGCCACCTGTACGACAAGCTCGGCGTGCACCGCCGCCACGAGGCCGTCGAACAGGCCCGCGCCCTCGGGCTGCTGGCCCCTTCTCCGCGCGGGCGCTGAATCACCCCGCGGCGTGACGCCGGCTCACCCCGCACAGGCCAGCGGCGCAGAGCTCACGCTCACCAGGGCGCTGCTGCCACGCTGGCGCCGCACCGCCGCCGACGGGCACGCCGAGGACGACCTGGCCGCCATCTACACCGAGACCTGATCAATTGAACCGGCGGGCCGCCGTGCCGCGGGCCAGGGCGGCGTCGAGCAGGGTGGCTGCGGCGGCTCGGGCCACGGCGGCCGCGGCGGGGTCGTGGTCCATCCGCGCGGACTGCCCGCTGCCGTCGTAGAGCAGGTGCAGCTGGCGGGCCAGGACCTCGGGCTCGGGCACGCCGGCCTGCGCGGCCAGCTCGGTCAGCAGGGCCCGGACCCACCGGCGGTAGGCCTCGGCAGCCTGCTCAGCCAGGTCGCCGGGATGAGATTCCGCGCTGGCCCGGGCAAACGCGCAGCCCCGGTAGTCCGGCTGGGCGAACAGCTCCCCCTGACCTTCGAACACGGCCAGCAAGCGCTCGCGCGGGGTGTCGTAGCGCTCGACCGCCTGCGTGATGCGCCGGGTGACGCTGGCGTGGCGGGTATCCAGGTAGGCCCGGACCAGCTCGTCCTTGCTGCCGAAGGTGTTGTACAGCGAGGCCTTGGCCACGCCGGCCTGCTCGATGATGCGGTCGATGCCGACCGTGTGCACGCCCTCGTTGTAGAACAGCTCGTCGGCCGCGGCCAGCAGCCGCTCGCGCGCCGACCGGCGGACGGTGCCGGCTTCCTTGACGGCCATGGTGATGGCCACCACCTTCCTAGACAGACTTGTCTATCGTACGCCCTGGACCGGGGCGGCGGCCGGCTTCGCGGCGCGGCTCTGCGGGGCGGGCCGGTTCTTCAGCAGGCCGAACAGGGCCAGCGCGGCCAGCACGATCACCGCGGCACCGTAGTAGCGGGTGGTGACGACCAGCCCTCCGCCGTGTACCACGCCGAAGCCGGCCAGCACGGCGGGCACGCCCAGCCCGAGGTAAGACACCACGTAGAGCAGCGAGACCAGCCCGGCCCGCTGGTGCGCGGCGGCCAGCGGGACCACGAGGCGGATACCGCCCTGGAAACCGCTGCCGAACCCGGCGCCGGCGATCGCCGAGCCCACGAAGAAGACCGCTACGGAGCCCAGGCTCACGGCCAGCACGGTCACGATCACACCGGTGATCAGGGCCGCGATGCCGGCCAGCATCACCGTCCGAGCCGCGGCCCGGCGCAGCGCGATGATCGCGATGACGGCCGAGCCGGCCAGCACGAACAGGCTCAGGCTGCCCAGCACTACGTTGCCCGAGCCGGTCAGCGTGTGCACCAGCGCCGGGCCGAGCGCGCCGTACAGCCCGGCCAGCGCCCACACCGCGAACAGCACGGGCACGGCGGTCAGCACCGGGGCCCGCAGCGCCCGCGGCAGCGTGATCTCCGGCCGCAGGCTGGCCAGCGCGCCCGGTGCGCGGCTGACTGTCTCGCGCATCGCGGCGATCGCGGTTGCCTGCAAGGCGAGCACGCCAATCAGGGCCAGGTAGATGAGGTGCGTGGGGTCAGGCAGGAAGCGGATCGCCAGTGCGGACAGGATCGCGCCGCTGGCGCTGCCCATGCCCGGCGCCACCGCGTTGGCGAAGGTGCCGAGTTCGCGGTCCATGTCCAGCATGGCCGCGCCGATCGCACCCAGGGCCGCGCCGGTGGACAGGCCCTGGACCACCCGGGCGGATAGCAGCGCCGGCACCCCGGTGGCCGTGGCGAAGATCACCAGCGAGCCCGCGTGCACGGCGATCGCGGTCAGCAGCACCGGCCAGGCGTCCAACGTGGTCCGACAGCTTGCCCAGGGTCAGCAGGGCGGCCAGCACCGCCAGCGCGTACACCCCGAACACCACCGTGGTGGTGATCGGCGTGAAGTGCCATTGAGCCTGGTAGACCGCGTACAGCGGGGTGGGCGCGGCCGAGGAGGCCAGAAGCGCCACGATCAGCGAGGCCAGCAGGAAGACGGCCGGCCGACCGGACAGCCGTCGACCGCCGCCCCCGGACAGCCGCCGATGCGCCGCGCCCGCGCAGCCAGGGGCGGCGCGCGAACGGGTCAGGCGGGAGGGCCGCGGCGTTGTCGCTGGCCGGAAGGCGGACCGGCAGGACCTGCGCACTCGCCACCCGTTCGGCCCGCGGCCGGACCTGCGCACTCGCCACCCGTTCGGCCCGCTGCGGGATCTGCGCACTCGCGACCCATTCGGCCCGCTGCGGGATCTGCGCACTCGCCACCCGTTCGGCCCGCTGCGGGATCTGCGCACTCGCCACCCGTTCGGCCCGCTGCCGGACCTGTGCTGCCTGCGCGACGTCGGCTTCCGGCCCGGCGCTGTCGTGCATCGTCATGTCTGGTTACCACCCTATTGAGTAGACAGGTCTGTATATTAGCGATACTAGACAGACAGGTCTAATCAGTCAAGGGGCCTTGTAGCTTGCCCGCCGCGTGAAGGGGCAGCGCGGATTCCGGAGCGCACCCCCGTAACTTTCGTAACTCCGGCACCGCCCATACCAAAACATACGGCGTGGATGTCCCATTCATGCACATAGAACGACATGAATGGGACATTCACGCCATAAGCGCGGGGAAGCGGGCACGATACCACCAGTCACGTCAGTGCATCGGGAGCGCACGAACCCCACGGGCTAGACCCGGCCGGGGCCGCTCGATCGGATCGGACCGTACGGACGTCCCGGGATCCGGCAGGGACGGCTCGATCTGCCTGGCATCGGTCCAGGGCAGGACATACGTTACTCCAATGTGGTCTGTTGACCGGCCGCCGCAGTGGGTGGGCCGCGAGCCGGAGCTCGCGGTCCTCGGTGCTGCTGTCGAGGCCCTCGGCCGTGGTGAGGGAGCCGCGGTCTGGGTCGAGGGCGAACCCGGCATCGGCAAGTCGTCTCTGGTCGCCGAGGCCCTGGCGGCAGGCGGCGACCCGGGCTGGGATATCGGGTGGGGGACTGCGGGCAAGCTCACCGAGCGGCTGCCGCTAGGCGCGATGCTGGACTGCCTTCGGGTGCGCCCGGGCTCGCCGGACCCGCGGCGTGCGCAGGCCGCCGGCCGGCTCCGCGGCCTGCGGCACGGACTGTTTGCGGACGGCGATGCGTCGGCTACCGGCATCGAGGTGCTGGTGGCCCTGGTAGACGAGCTCTGTGCGGCCGCCCCCACGATTCTCGTCCTGGACGACATCCAGTGGGCCGACGACGCGTCGCTGATCGCCTGGCATCAGCTCGTCTCCTCTATCGACCAGTTGCGGCTGCTGCTGATAGGTACGTGCCGGCCGACTCCGCGCCGGGCGGAGGTGCGGGAGCTCAAGGCGGCCGTGGTCCGCCGCGGGGGTGCGGCAGTCACGCTGGGGCCGATGACCGAGACCGACGTGACTGCCCTGGTGACGGCGATGCTTGGATCCCCGCCGGGGGATGCACTGCGGGAGTTGACAGCGCAGGCCGCCGGCAACCCGCTGTACGTGCGCGAGCTGGTCGACGCCATGGTGCGCGAGCAGGCACTGGAGATCGGCCCCGCTGCCGCCGAGGTTTCCGCCGCCCGGGAACGGCTGCCGGCGTCGCTGGCCGCCGTGCTGAATGACCGGCTCAGCTCGGTGTCGGATGAGACAGCGCAGATGCTGCGGATCGCAGCGCTGCTCGGCGGGAGGTTCACGGTTACCGATCTGGCCGTGGTGCTTCGCAGGCCAGCGTCGGACCTCGCGGCCGGCGTCCAGGAGGCGGTGGCGGCGGGCATCCTGATCGGCTCCGGCCCGGACCTGGCGTTCCGTCATCTGCTGATCCAGCAGGCGCTCGACGAGAGCATGCCGGCCGCGCTGCGTACGGCGCTGCACGCCGAGGCGGCCCGGGGACTCGCGGCCACGGGCGCGGATGCATTGAGCGTCGCGCAGCAGCTGTCCGCCGCGAAGTGGCCGGGTGAGGCCTGGGTCCGTCAGTGGCTCATCGAATCCGGGCCCGCGCTGGCCGTCCGGGCCCCGCAGCTCGGAGCCGAGCTGCTGCGGCGGGCGCTTGATGAGACGCCCAGTGGCGACGAGGCCTGGGCCGGGCTCATGACCAGCCTGGTGTGGGCTCTGCTCGCGGCCGGGTCCCATCAGGAGGCGGCCGGGCAGGCCATCCGGGCGCTGACGGTAATGACCGAACCGGTGCGGCGAGCCGAGACATACTGGGTGCTAACGCGCGCACAGGTCAGCGCCGGCCGCAACGACGACGCGATAACGACCATGCGGCAGGCACTCGCCTCGGCTGACCTGCCCGGCGAGTGGCGGGCCCGGATGCTGGCCTTGCTGGCGATGCTGCAGCGGGCGGCCACCGGCGACCTGGACACGGCCGACGCGACCGCAATCCAGGCCCTGACCGCCGCCGAGCAGGCTGGCGATGCGTTCGCTACCGCGCACGCCCTGACCGATCTGTGGCTGACCCGTTCCATCAGGCGTGATCATGCGGCCGCGCTCGACTACATCGACCGGGCGCTGCGCGTGCTCGGCGACGATCCTGATCACGCCGATCTGCGCTCGTTCGCCCTTGACGACCGTATCTTCACGCTGCAGAACCTCGACCGCTGGCCGGAGGCCGAGCTGACCCTCCGGCAGGCCCGCGAGGCCTCGCAGCGAAGCGGCGACCCGGATCGTGCGACATGGGTCACCGCGGCGGTACTTCGGTACTGGCTCGGCCAGTGGGACGACGCGCTGGCCGAGCTGGGCCCGGACGATACCGATGCTCCCGGGCTGACGTATTCCTTTCTGCGCGAGCGCTGGTCTGCGCTGCTGTGGCACGGCGTGTCCGCGCTCATTGCCGGTCGCCGGGAAGAGCGCACGCTGGCTGACCAGCAGCTGCGCCAGGGCCTGGCTCTGCCCATCCAGACAGTCGCCGACCGGGAGAACCAGGATTTCCTGGTCGCCGCGCACGCGCTCGCGCTTGAACAGAGCGGAGATGCGCACCAGGCCATGCTGGGGCTAGCCGCGATGCTGCCGCGGCGCGACGGGGAGATGACCCTGATCCACCAGTGGCTACCGGACCTGGTCCGGCTCGCGCTCACCGCGGGCGACCGGCAGATGGCGCAGGCCGCGACGCGGGCCTGCCGGGCCGAGGCCGAGGCTGAGACCTACCCGGCCAGGGCGGTCGCGGCCAGCCTGCGATGTCTCGGACTCCTTGCGTCCGATCCGGACCCGCTCGAGGAAGCTGTCGTGCACTTCCGCAGCGCGGGGCCGGCGGTGGAACTGCCCGCCGCACTGGAGGACCTGGCGGCCGTGCAGGCCGAACGCGGCCGGGAAGAGGAGGCCAGGGCCGCGCTGAACGAGGCGGTCAGCCGCTACGAGGGCCTGCAGGCTCGCTGGGATATCCGGCGGGCCGAGGGCCGGCTTCGTGCCTACGGCATCAGGCGCGGCGTGCGCGGGCAGCGCGGCCAGCGGGCGGCCTCCGGCTGGGAGGCGCTCACCCCGACCGAGGTCAAGATCGCCGCCCTGGTGGCCAGGGGCGATTCGACGTCGGACATCGCCCGGGGCATGTTCTTGTCCCGGCGGACCGTCCAGACCTATATCTCGCACATCCTGGCCAAGCTCGGCGCGAGGGGCCGTGTGGACATCGTCCGTGAAGCGCTGCGCCAGGGCGTCTCACCCTAGGACCGCAAGGCGGAACGAGACGATCATCGGCGCGGCCGAACGGTGCTCGCGGGTCATGGTCCTACGGCGAGCAGCCGTTACCTGGTTCCGGTGACTCGCGGTCCGGCTCGAGCTGGCGGCCGTACCGCAGCCTGGCGACCAGCTACCTGTTCTCCGCCGCCTTCGAGCCCGCGGAGACACCACCGGTCGCCCCGCTCGGGAGCCCGTGACCTCAGGTCGCCGGTGCCGCTCCGGGCCGCAGCACGGAGGAGCCAAGCCAGTGGCTGGCTCGTAGTGCGAGTTCGATGTCGTGGCGGTTGTCGGTGACGGGGCGGCCGAGGCTTTCCTCGGCTTTGCGGATGCGGTACTGGACGGTGTTCTTGTGCAGGGTGAGGTGTTCGGCGGTGGTTTTGTAGCTGCCGCCGGTGTGCAGGAAGACGAGGAGGGTTTCGCGGAGCCGGGCGTGGTGTTCGTCGTCGGCGGCCAGGCCGCCGAGGGTGGCGAGGACCCAGGGGCGGAGCAGGCCGGGGGAGCCGAGCATCATGGCTACGGGGGCGACCTGGCCGAAGGTGACGGCGCGGGGCGGGTTGGTGCCGGCGGCGAGCGCGACGGCCTGGGCGGCGGTGGCCTGGCGGTGGGTGAGCCGGAATCCGGTGGTTCCTTTGGCGGGGTCGCCGAAGGCGAAGTGGATGTCGCTGTCGGCGCCGGCGGTGCTGGCGGCTGCGGTGTCGAGGGTGTCCCGGATGCCGAGCGGCAGCCAGGCCCAGGCGCTGGAGACGTCGCGGGGCAGGAATACCGGATCGCCGGTACAGCCCGCCTTCCCCGCTACCTGGCTGATCGCGTGCTCCAGCCGGGTGATGTTGTCGGCGGCGGCCGCCGTATCATTGGCCCAGCAGACCACGCCCACGTGGTACTGGCGCAGCCGGTAGCCCAGGACGGCCTCCGTCGCGTTCGCATTGATCCGCTCACCCGCCAGCAGGTCCCGGATCCGGGCGGCTCGCGCGGTACTGCGGTTCCGCAGCCAGTTTTCCCGTTCGCGCGTGTAGGCCGCGACGATCTCTTCGGAGGTCTGGTCGACATACCCCGCGACGACCTTGGACATGTTCAGCGTGGCGGCGGTGATCATCTGGGCGTCATTTGTCTGCTGCGCCAGCTCCTTGAGGAGCCAGTCGGAGAAGCGGGTGTGCCCGAGCCGGTAGGCGCGCAGCAGCGCGGTCAGCGGCGTGCCGCGCTGCGCCCGGCGCCGTGCGTATTCCAAGGACGCGGCCGGCGCTTGCACCGCGTTCAGGTCGATCTGGTGCTGCATGATCTGCAGGCAGGTGCCGATGTTGCTGTGGACGCTCGAGGTAAGCAGCGCCAGCACCGATTTGTCGTCGCGTAGCTCCGGGATCTCCCGCAGGATCACCTCATAGACATCCCCGGAGACGGCGGCGGCGCGGCGGCTCACCGCCGCCGCGACGTCTGCCACCAGCTCGGCCACCCCGGGACCGTCCATATCCACCTGCGGATTCTTACATACTCCGCCAGGCATGCCCCACTGAGGCGGCTGCCACGGGAGACCACTTTCCGGCCCGCGGGTATCTCGGTGCTCTTACTTGCGGTAACTCCTACGTGCGGTAACTGCCGTGGCGGAACTCGTCGACCAGCGACGGATGGGCCGGATACCAGCCGAGTTCTGCTCGGGCCCTGGCCGCGTCGGTGCCCTGATCGAGCAGCAGGACCTCCGCGAAGTAGTCGCCCAGACGGCCGCGGGCTTCGTCGTCGGAACCGGGGACCGCTCCCGGGGCGCCGACGGCGACGGCGGCTGCCTCCGTCAGCTCGGTCACGGTGGGGTTGACTCCGTTGCCGACGACGTAGCGGCCGCGCGCCGCGTCCTCTTCCAGGACACGCCTGAAGAAGTCCGCCAGGTCGGCGACGTGCACGGTGGACCAGTGCTGCTGGCCCGTGCCCAGCATGATCAGGTTGCCGGCGTCGTCGCGGGGCGAGCCGAGAAGCAGCCCGGGAATCCCGCCCCCGCCGTCGCCGTAGGCGACGCTGGAGACAATCACGACGCCGCGCAGGCCGGGCGCGCCCAGCACCCGGCGTTCGATCGGCTCCTTCCACGACACCAGCGCGGGCGCGTGGAACGCGGACGCCTCGGTGATGGATCGGTTGGATCCGTAAATCCACAGACCGCTGATCTGGAGGTAGGGCTGGCCCGTGCCGGCGAACGCGTCGATCACCGCATCGACCACGGCGGAGTCTAGGTTTGCGCTGGTGCCGTCGCCGGGGCTGGCCGTGTGGATGGCCCCGTCCGCATGGCCGAGCAGCCTGGCGACGGCAGCCCGGTCGTAGAGATCGACCACGGCCGGCGTGGCGCCGCGGGCGGCGACGGTAGCCGCCTGGGTGTCGTCGCGGACGAGCGCGGTCACCTCGTGGCCGTGCTTGTACAGATCCGCGAGTACATGAGATCCGATGAATCCGGTTGCGCCGGTGAGTACTACTTTCATGGCCGGACAGCCTCCTGCCTTTCCAAGCCCGGACTTGTTGGTTCAACTGAAACCTAACCTAAATGACTTGAACAGTCAAGCGAATGCGTGGGTGTCGGGGCGTTCACGACCCTGCTAGTCGGCGCCGCATGCCAGGTTTCGACGATAGGAAGGCGCATGGGGCTCAGTAGATCACTTGAATCGTCTAGTGATTTAGGTGTGCCATCAGATGCTGGAGCGCAGTGCTGAGGCTACCGATCGCGCCGAGCTGGGTGAGGTCCATCAGCTCACGGCGAACGCAAATCGCCGGAATCAGGTGACAGTCGGTCACCGTGACGGCCGGTACCTTCGGGCCCACCAGTCCCCGCGACCGAGGAACCAATGCGAGCAGCGGTAATTCGCCGAAACCTTGGACCTGGAGCAGACACGGCTGGATGACATCAGCCTGACCTGGGAGCACCTCAAGACCGGGCCAGCATGCAAACTCGTGGTCATGCCCTGAGCCCAGCCGCTGACCACCTGGCGGGCAGGCGCCGCGCCGGAGCGCAGTGATCACTTGAATCATCCAGTGACCGTTATCCTGGGGGCTATGACCGAAGGAGCCCGCGCGGGAGCCGACCAGCCACCGGTGAAGTGGCTGACCGCCGCCGAAGTGGACTCCTGGCTGTCGGTAGTCCGGTTGATGACCTGGCTTCCCTGGTCGATCGATCAGCAGCTGCAGCGTGACGCGAACCTGGGGATGGTGGAGTACCAGGTCCTGGCCATGCTCTCCAATCGTCCCGAGTGGACCATGCGGATGAGCTCGCTGGCCGAGGTCACCAACGCGTCGCTGTCGCGGCTGTCGCACCTGGTCAAGCGTCTCGAGGGGCGGGGCCTGGTGCGCCGCGAACCCGATCCTTCAGACGGGCGTTTCACCAATGCCATCCTGACCGACGAGGGCTTCCGGACGCTCGCCGACGCCGCGCCCGGACACGTCGCCCACGTGCGATCGCTCGTCATCGACGTGTTGTCGCCCGAGCAACTACGACGCCTCGGCCTGGTCGCTGACCGCATCATGTCGCGCATCGACACCTCTCGCATCACTTGACGATTCCCAGGTCGGGTTGGCGGGAGGCTGCGCGAGCGCGAAAGCGGACTTCAGTCACTCTGGCATTACCCGTACCAGATCATTCGATGTGGATGTCCCATTCATGCAGCTCCAGCGACATGGCTGGGACATCCACGCCGTATCCAGGAAGCCCTGTGCCCGCAGAACCACGCCTGGTCGGCGGTTCGTGACGGGCGACCATTGGAAGAGCGTGCCCGGCAGCCTACGATCGGCTGGTAATGACTGCTGACACCGATACGACGAGGTCCGCCGCTGCCGACGCCACGGCGGCTCCGCTGGACCTGCTGCTCGCCGATGCGGCCACCGGCATGCTGCGCCGGATCAACCCGGGCGGCTCCGGCCTGCGCCTGGCCGCCGCGCTGGCGGCTAGGCCGCGGCTGGTCGCCGGGCGGGGGACGCAGCTGGCCGGCGAACTGGCCCGCATCGCCGTGGGCCGCTCGCAGGTACAGCCATCCCGCCGCGACCGCCGGTTCGCCGACCCGGGCTGGTCGGGCAACCCGCTGCTGCGCCGTGCGATGCAGGCTTACCTGGCCGCCGCTCAGGCCGCTGAAGGCGTGGTCGCCGAGGCCGGATTGGACGAGGCCGACTCCGAACGGGTCGGGTTCCTGCTCACCAACCTGATCGACGCGCTGGCCCCGAGCAACAACCCCCTGCTGAACCCGGCCGCGGTGAAGGCCGCCATCGATACCGGCGGCCGGAGCGCCCTGACGGGCCTGCGGCATTTCGCCGCCGACATGGCCGTCCCGCCGCGGGTGCCATCAATGGTCGAGCCGGACGCCTACCAGGTGGGCGTGGACCTGGCCGTCACGCCCGGGTCGGTGATCCTGCGGACCCCCGAATTCGAGCTGATCCAGTACCGTCCGGCCACGCCCGCGGTACGGCAGGTGCCGCTGCTGATCGTCCCGCCGGTGATCAACAAGTTCTACGTGATGGACCTGGCGCCCGGCCGCAGCATGGTGGAGTACCTGGTCGGCCGCGGTCTGCAGGTGTTCATGATCTCCTGGCGCAACCCGGACGCCCGGCACGCGCAATGGGATCTCAACACGTACGGGCAGGCCATCCTGGACGCCATGGACGCGGCCACGCGCATCACCGGGAGCGAGCAGATTGCGCTCGCCGGGACCTGCTCCGGCGGCATTGTCGCCGCGATGGTGGCCGCGCACCTGGCGCACATCGGCCAGCAGGACCGGATCGCCGCGTTCACCCTCATGGTCACCGTGCTGGACCAGGCTCATGCGGGCCTGGCCAGCGCGGTCATCGACGAGCGGACCGCACGGCTGGCCGCGTCCGCGTCCCGCGCCCGCGGCTACCTGGACGGCCGGTCCCTGGCCGAGGTGTTCGCCTGGCTGCGGCCGAACGACCTGATCTGGAACTACTGGGTCAACAACTACCTGCTCGGCCGGAAGCCGCCGCCGTTCGACATCCTGTTCTGGAACGCGGACACCACCCGGATGACCGCGGGCCTGCACCGGGACTTCCTCCAGCTGGGCGCGGATAACGCGCTGGTCAGGCCGGGTGGCGCGACTATGCTCGGCTCACCGGTGGACCTGGCCGCGGTCGACCGGGACGCCTACGTGGTCGCCGGGATCACCGACCACATCTGCCCCTGGCAGAGCTGTTACCGGACCACCCAGCTGCTCTCCGGCCACCAGCGGTTCGCGCTGTCCACCAGCGGGCACGTCGCCGCGATGGTCAACCCGCCCGGCAACGGCAAGGCCCGATACCAGATGGCCAAGGAATGCCCGGAGGACCCCCAGGAGTGGCTGCGCCGTGCGGAGACCTGCCACGGGTCCTGGTGGCCGGACTACGCGGACTGGCTGGCCGAACGGGGCGGCGAGGAGAAGGCCGCGCCCGGGGAACGGGGCGGCGGCGGGCTGGCGCCGATCTGCGACGCGCCCGGAACATACGTCTATGACCATTGACCCGCCCCTTCCCGCTCCGGCCGGACGAAGCGGCCGCCTGGGAGCCGGCCTCGGTCAGGTCGTCAGGTGGCGGCTGCGGCCGGTGGCCGCGGCTGAGCAGATGAGGATCCTGACGATCGGCGGCCGGGCCATGCGGGTCGCGGTGCGGGAGGGGAATCCGGGCTGGCCGCCGCTGCTACTGTGCAACGGCGTCGGGGCGAGCCTGGAGCTGTTCCAGCCGTTCGTCGACGCGCTCGATCCGCGGCGGCCGGTCATCCGGTTCGACATGCCGGGCATCGGCGGCTCGCCGGCCCCGGTCATTCCCTACCACCTGGCCACGCTGCCGTCGCTGCTGGCCGGCCTGCTCGACCAGCTCGGCTATCAGCAGGCCGATGTCCTGGGCATCTCCTGGGGCGGCGGGCTCGCGCAGCAGTTCGCACTGAGCCGCCCGGACCGGGTGCGGCGCCTGGTGCTGGTATCGACCGGGACGGGGTCGCTGATGGTGCCCGCGCATCCGCGCATCCTGCTGCGCATGCTCACGCCACGACGACACCGGGACCCGGGATACGCGGCCCGCATCGCCGGCGAGCTGTACGGGGGCAGCGCGCGCCGCGACCCGGCCCTGGCCCGGGACCTGCTGCACGCCACCACCCGCCTGGGCCCGGCCCGAGGTTACTACTACCAGCTGCTCTCCAGCCTCGGCTGGACCAGCCTGCCGCTGCTGCCGAGGCTGCGGCCGCCCGTGCTGATCCTGGCCGGTGACGACGACCCGGTCATCCCGCTGGTCAACGCGCGGATCATGCACCGGCTGATACCGCGCAGCCAGCTGCACATCTATCACGGCGGCCATCTCGAGCTGGCCGCCGACGCAGAAGGCATCGCTCCCGTCGTGGAAGCGTTCCTAGGTCCGGAAGGAGCTGACGATGGCGCAGGTGGCTAGCGAGCATCTCGGAGAGTCCCTCGGGACGGACTTCTTCTCCGTCCGTGAGCAGTTCACTGACGAGCAATGGTCGCACTTCATCACCGTCCGGCGATTCGTCGACGAGGAGGTCGTGCCCGTCGTCGGCCCGTACTGGGAACGAGCCGAGATCTGCTGGCCGCTGGTCAAGCGCCTGCCCGAGCTCGGCATCGTCGGCGAGGACATCCAGGGCTACGGGTGCGCCGGGATGAGCCCGATGGCGTGCGGGCTGGTCACCATGGAACTGCACCGCGGCGACGGCAGCCTCGGCGTGATGCTCGGCGTGCACGCGGGCCTGGCCATGATCACGATCGCGATGTGCGGGTCGGAGGAGCAGAAGGAGCGCTGGCTACCCGCCATGGCGGCCATGGACAAGCTCGGCGCGTTCGCCCTGACCGAACCGGACCACGGCTCGGATTCGGTCGCACTGGAAACCTCGGCCCGCCCGGACGGCGACGGCTGGGTGCTGAACGGCCGCAAGCGGTGGATCGGCCTGGGCAGCGTCGCCGACCTGGTCGTCGTCTGGGCCCGCAACACCGAGGACGGCCAGGTCAACGCGTTCGTCGTGGAGAAGGGATCACCGGGCTACCAGGCTCAGGTCATCGAGGGGAAGGTGTCGCTGCGCTCGGTCTGGCAGGCCGAGATCACCCTGGAGAACGTACGGGTGCCGGCCGGGAACCGGCTGCCCGGGGCGCGCTCGTTCAAGGACACCACCCGGGTCCTGGCCACCACCCGGAGCACCTGCGCCTGGGGGGCGCTCGGCCACGCCACCGCCGCCTACGAGGCTGCCCTGCGGTACGCGCAGGAGCGGCGCCAGTTCGGCGAGCCGCTGGTCAGCTTCCAGATCATCCAGCAGCGGCTGGTATCGATGCTGGCAGACCTGACCGCGATGCAGCTGTACTGCCTGCAGATCGGCCGCCTGGCCGAAGCCGGCCGGCTGACCCCCACCGTGGCCGGGCTGGCCAAGATGCACAACACCCGCAAGGCCCGCGTGATAACCGCCGAGGCGCGTGACATGCTCGGCGGCAACGGCATCCTGCTCGACTACCAGGTCATGCGGCACATGGTGGACATGGAGGCGATCCACACCTTCGAGGGCACCGAGACCATGCAGACTCTCATCGTCGGCCGTGCCATCACCGGCGTCGGGGCCTTCACATAGGACCAGCCGCGGCCGGCCGCAGCACGGAGGAGCCGAGCCACTGGCTGGCCCGTAGTGCGAGTTCGATGTCGTGGCGGTTGTCGCCGACGGGGCGGCCGAGGCTTTCCTCGGCCTTGCGGATCCGGTACTGGACCGTGTTGCCCGGAGCAGGTCGGCGGAGCCGAGCATCATCGCCACGGGCGCAACCTCGCCGAACGTCACCCCCCGTGACGGGAGAGTGCCCGCGGCGAGCGCGACCGCCTGGCCGCGACGGCCTGCCGGTGGGTGAGCCGGAACCCGGTGATGTCCCTGGCGGGGTCGCCGAACGCGAAATGGATGTCGCCATCCGCATCGGGCCCTGCGGCGTCGAACGTGTCCCGGATCCCCAGCGGCAGCCAGGCCCACGCGCAGGATATGTCGCGGGGCAGGAACACCGGGTCGCCGGTACAGTCCGCCTTCCCCGCCACCTGGCTGATCGCGTGCGCCCGCCGGGTGATCTCGTCAGCGGTACCCGCGGCGTCGTTCGCCCAGCAGACCACGCCCACGTGGTACTGGCGCAGCCGGTAGCCCAGGATCGCCTCTGCGGCGCCCACGTCGACCCGCTCACCCGACAGCAGGTCCCGGATCAGCGCGCCCCGCGCGGCGCTGCGGTTCCGCAGCCACTCCTCGCGTTCGCGCGAATAAGCCGCGACCATCGCCTCCGATACCTGGTCGATATAGCCGGCCACGACCCTGGACATGCCCAGTGCGGCCGCGCTGATCAGCCCGGCGTCACCGGCCTGCTGCGCCAGTTCCCTGAGCACCCAGCCGGAGAAGCACGTGTGCCCGAGCCGTTGCCGATCGTCTACGTGGTCATGCGCAACAACGAGTACTCCATCCTCAAGTCGTTCGCGGTGCTGGAGGACACGTCGGGGGTTCCGGGACTGGACCTGCCCGGGCTCGGCATCGCCAGTGTGGCGCGCGGATTCGGCAGCCGCGCCGCCGACGTCGCGACCGCCGAGGAACTGGAGCAGGAATTCAAGACGGCCCTGACCGCCGACACCACCACAGTCATCGTGGTGTCCACCCAACCCCAGAAAGCGATGCTCTGAGATCCCGGTGCCGCCGAGAACCCAGCGAGCCCCCCGCCCGCCTCTCCGGATCTTATGACGTGGATGTCCCATTCATGTCGTTCTATGTGCATGAATGGGACATTCACGCCTTATGTTTTGGTACCGGTGGTGCCGGGGTGACGGGAGTGCGCTTTCGCGCTCGCGCGGCTACACGGGCACGTCTACAAGCTAAACAGGTGGCACGGGCGGTGCCGGAGTGATAGAAACCTACCCGCGCCTGCTGACACCCGGCGTGGCCGCCAGCCGTGGCAGGCAGGCCGCCAGCCGTGGCCGCCAGCAGCGGCCACGAGCCGGAGCCGCCAGCCGTGACCGCCAGGCTGCTCAGGCGTGGTCGACGAACAGGTCGACCTGCGGCTCGGCGCCGGGCTGGTAGGCGTACCGGTCGAGATCGGTCACGCCCTCGGCGGCCAGCACGTCCTCGCACAGGAACGCGTTACCGGTGCAATCCCGGCTCGGCCGGGTGATCACCGCGTACGCCGCGTCGGCGTACAGTTCGGGCTTGCGGGCCCGGGCCATCGCCTCGTCGCCGCCGAGCAGGTTCCGCACCGCGGCGGTGGCGATCAGCGTCCGCGGCCACAGCGCGTTGGAGGCGATGCCGTCATCGGCGAACTCGGCGGCGAAACCCAGGGCGCACATCGTCATCCCGTACTTGGCGATCGTGTAGCCGACATGCGGGCCGAGCCACCGCGGCTCGATGCTGACCGGCGGGGACAAGGTCAGGATGTGCGGGTTCGCGGAACGCTTCAGGTGCGGGATGCAGGCCCGGCTGACCACGAACGTGCCGCGGGTGTTGATCGACTGCATCAGGTCGTAACGCCTGATGTCCAGCGCCTCGGTGCCGGACAGGTTGATCGCCGAGGCGTTGTTGACGCACACGTCGATCCCGCCAAACCGCTCGGCGGCCTGCGCGACGGCCCGCACGACCTGGGCCTCGTCGCGGATGTCGCCGACCACCGGCAGCGCCTGGCCGCCCGCCGCCTCGATCTGCGCGGCCGCGGTGAACACCGTCCCCTCCAGCCTGGGATGCGGCTCGGCCGTCTTGGCGATCAGCGCGACGTTGGCGCCGTCCGGCGCCGCCCGCATCGCGATCGCCAGGCCGATGCCACGGCTACCGCCGGAGATGAACAAGGTCTTACCCGTTAGCGTCATCGCTGCCCTCCTCGAGGCGGGTACGGGGCGCGGCACCATGGACCGTTCGGATCATAGGATTCCCGAACGGGCCCTGGTATCACGTTCCGCTTCAGCCTGGTCGGCCCAGGACGCGCCCTCGACGCTCTTGCCCGGCTCCAGCTCTTTGTAGATCAGGAAGAAGTGCTCGATCTCCAGCCGGTCGAATTCGGGCAGATGATCGAGCTCGCGCAGGTACTCCTGGCGCGGGTCGCCCGCGGGCACGCAGAGGATCTTGTCGTCGCCGCCCTTCTCGTCGGTCATCCGGAACATGCAGATCGGGCGGCTGCGGATCAGGCAGCCCGGGAATGTCGGCTCCAGGACCAGTACCAGCGCGTCGAGCGGGTCGCCGTCCTCGCCGAGCGTTTCGGGCACGAAGCCGTAGTCGGCCGGGTACTGGGTTGCGGTGAACAGCGTCCGGTCCAGCCGGATCAGGCCGCTTTCGGCGGCGGACGATGCCGCTGGCCAGCCTGGGTACCCTCAGCAGCGGGCCCGGCCGCTCGTAGGCATAGCTGCGGGCCAGGTCGGCGAAGTAGCGCAGGTGGGCGATTGAGAAGCCGATCTGGAAGGCCCCGGCCTGGCGGACCGTCGCGCCGTTCTCCAGCGCCTCGAGGGCGGCTAGGTCGTCGACCCGCTCGCTGAGCCGGTCCGCGATCGCGCCGAGCACCGCCGCCCGCTCTGTGGCGGCTTCCGGCGCCACCGGCCATCGGCGTGCGCGGCCGCGGCCGCCGCGACCGCCCGGTCGGCGTGCTCGCGGCCCCCTTCGCCACGCTGGCCACCAGCTCCTCGGTGGCCGGGCTGCGGATCTCGAACCGCTCGTCCGCGTCGACCCAGTCCCCGCCGATAAGCATGGAGTAGCGCCGGATGGTGTCCATCCTGCCCCCTTTCGCGCTGGTACCCACGACGCTAGGCCGCGCCGAACCCGGCGATAACGTGCTGGCGGCACGAGGATGCGCCGCCACCTCGGCCCGTCGGCCCAACGGTTGTGCCGTCGTACCAACGCCCGGAGACAGGCTTGATACCGGGGACCCTGGACCGTCCGGGGCCTGCGGCCGGACAATGATCAGGTGACGAACCTGGCCCAGAACCTGACGAACACCACCCGTAACCACGCCGGACGGGTCGCCGTGCGGGTGGACAACGCGGCGATGACCTACCGGGCCCTGGACGAGGCGAGTGCCCGGGTGGCCGGGCTGCTGCACGAGCGCGGCCTCAAGCCCGGCGATCGGGTCGGGATCATGATGCCGAACGTCGCCGAGGTCCCCGTGGTCTACTACGGCATACTCCGCGTCGGCGGCGTGGTCGTCCCGATGAACCCGCTGCTCAAGGCGCGGGAGGTCGCCTATTACCTCGGTGACTCAGGGGCCCGGCTCATGTTCGCCTGGCACGCGTTCGCGGACCAGGCCCGCGGCGGTGCGGAGCAGGCCGAGGCGGAATCCATCGTCGTGGACGGGGGCAGCTTCCCCGACCTGCTGGCCTCGGTCGCCCCCGACTACGGGGTCGCGGACGCGGGCGAGGAGGACACCGCGGTGATCCTCTACACGTCCGGCACGACCGGCCACCCGAAGGGCGCCGAGCTCACCCACGGCAACCTCCGCAGCAACACCGAGGTAGCGTGCACGGACATCGTCCGCGCGGGCCCGGACGATGTCATCTTCGGCGGGCTTCCGCTGTTCCACGTGTTCGGGCAGACGGTCGCGCTCAACGTGGCGGTGGCATCCGGAGCGTGCCTGACCCTGCTGCCACGGTTCGACGCCGGGCATGCCCTGCGGGTCGTCGCCGATCACAAGGTCACCGTCTTCGAAGGCGTCCCGACCATGTACGTGGCGCTGCTGCACGCCCCGGACCGCGCGGACTACGACATCTGCGCGCTGCGGATGTGCATCTCCGGCGGCGCGGCCCTGCCGGTCGAGGTGCTGCGCGGGTTCGAGGAGGCGTTCGGCGTCCCGGTGCTGGAGGGATACGGCCTGTCCGAGACCTCGCCGGTCGCCTCGTTCAACCATCCCGACCGGGAGCAGAAGCCCGGTTCGATCGGCACGCCCATCAGGGACGTGCAGATGCGCGTCGTGGACAACGAAGACCACGAGGCCCCGCAGGGCGAGGTGGGCGAGATCGTGATCCGCGGGCCGAACGTGATGAAGGGCTACTGGCACCGCCCCGAGGCCACCGCCGAGGCCGTCCGCGACGGCTGGTTCCACACCGGTGACCTGGCCCGGGTCGACGAGGACGGCTACTTCTACATCGTGGACCGGAAGAAGGACCTGATCATCCGCGGCGGCTACAACGTCTACCCGCGGGAGATCGAGGAGGTGCTCTACGAGCATCCGGCCGTCGCCGAGGCCGCCGTGATCGGCCTGCCGCATCCGGCCCTGGGCGAGGAGGTCGGTGCCGCGGTGGCCCTCAAGCCGGGTGCCGCCGTCACCGCCGAGGAGCTGCGCGACTACGTTAAGGGCCAGGTCGCGGCGTACAAGTACCCGCGCCGCGTGTGGATCATGGACGCGCTGCCCAAGGGCCCGACCGGCAAGATCCAGAAGCGGGATATCGTCATCCCGGCCGAGTAGGGCGGCCGGCCGCTAGCAACCGCAGTTGCCGCGCGCGCTGCACCGCCGACGAACGGTCACCCACACCGAGCTTGGCGTAGATGCTGCGGATGTGCGTGCTGACGGTGTTCGGTGAGACGGACAGGTCGCGGGCGATCTCTATCCGGGACAGGTTCGTCGGGAGATACCGCAGCACCCTGAGCTCGCCCGGACTCAGCGGCTCTGCTAGTCCCCGGGGGGCGACCCCCCGGGGACCCCCCGGAACGGGGGGCTGTCCGCCGCACGCTGGTCGCCGAGTTCCCGGTGGGCCAGCCCGGCTAGCAGCGCAGACTCTGCTGACTTCAAGGTAGGGGCGGCCGAACTCGCGGGCCAGGGCGGCGCCCTGGAGCAGGTGGCGTTCGGCGTCCGGAAGCGCCAGGGACCACGCCTCGAGGATCCCCAGGTTCATCAGCGCCACGGCGCGCAGGTCGCTGCTGAGCGCGATGTCCTCGTCCGACTGCCCGGTCACCGGCGAGTCGAGGAACGTGACCTGTTCGAGAACGTCGGCCAGCCGGCCGCGGCCGGATGGCCTCGACCACCTCGCCATGCTCGCTGAACCAGGCCGCGGCCCGCCGGTGCAGCGTCGGCACGTGCTCGGCCAGCGTCCGGCGCAGCTCCAGCCGGAGCAGATCCGCGAATAGGTGGTGGTAGCGGAACCAGGTCCGTTCGGGGTCCTGTTACTGGCCTGTCTTGGTATCGACGCCTGACACCCTAACGCCGGTGACGAGGCACGTGCACCTTCCCCCCGGGCACCGGCCCAGCGCCCACCCGGCCGGCCCGCCGGGCCGAGTGCCTGCTCGCGCTGGCCCGGCCAGAGGTTGAACGCTTCGCTTCTACTACACGTATTAGTAGATAACGGATCAGGATCAGGAGCGAGCCATGCCACGACCGGGAAATATCGCAGAAGCAGAGGGCCAACCTCCCGAGGAGGGGGCCGGGATGACCGAGGGACGCCTGCGGCCAGCCCCGGCCGGGGGGCAGCTGGAGCGGCCGGTCCTTCCGGCCGGCGGACTGCGGCGCACCGGCCGGCTGGCAGCGTTGCCGTTGCGCCACGCCGCGAGAACGGCCGCCGTCGCTACCCGGCTGTCCCGGGTGACCGTCGACCAGGTTGCGGCCCGCACCGCTGAGCAGCTGTTCGGCACCCTGGGCGAGCTCAAGGGCGGGGCAGCCAAGCTGGGGCAGGCGATGTCGGTGTTCGAGGCGGCGATGCCGGAGGAGGTCGCGGCACCGTACCGATCTGCGCTCCGGCGGCTCACCGACGGGGCGCCGCCTATGCCAGCCGAGGCCGCGCACCGGGTCATCGCGGCCGATCTGGGCGCGGCCTACGGACCAGGCTGGCGGGACCGGCTGGTGGCATGCGGCGATACGCCATCGGCGGCAGCTTCGATCGGCCAGGTGCACCGCGGACGGTGGCGCGATGACCACGGCCGGATCATCGAGGTGGCGGTCAAGGTGCAGTACCCGGGCGTGGGCCAGGCGCTGCGCTCCGACCTGCGGCAGGCCCGGCTGCTGGCCCGGATGATGGCCCGGCTTACCCGGCTGAACGTGACCGGGCTGGCCGATGAGCTCGCGCTGCGGATCGTCGAGGAGCTCGACTACGTCCGCGAGGGCCGGGTCCAGCGCGAGGTAGCGGCCGCGTTCGCCGATCGTGTCCCGGAGGGCATCGCCGAGGCCCGTGCCGCCGGGGTCCGTGAGCCGCCGGGCCGGACCTGGGTCAAGGTCCCGGCCGTGTACGCGGCGACACCCCGGGTGCTCATCACCGGCTGGCTGGATGGAGTCAGCCTGTCCACGCTGCTCGACGGGCGCATGGACCTGCTTCCGGAGGGGTGGCGTGAGCTCAGCCCAGGCGACGCGGCGGACCTGGCCGCCCGGCTGCTCGGGCACGCCGTTTACGCGCCGGCGGCGTGCACCGGCTGGATGCACGCTGACCTGCACCCAGGCAATTTCCTGCTGCTGCCCGGCGGTCGGCTGGGCATGCTGGACTTCGGCGCCGTCGCCGCTGTGCCCGACGGCATCCCGGCACCGTTCGGACAGCTCGCCGCGGCGGTGCTCGCCGGGGACGGGCCGACGGCGCTGCGGCTGGCCCGCCGGGTCGGTGCGCTTGCCCCGGGCCTTGAGCTGGATCCGCGCCTGGTTGTCGAGGTACTGCACCCCATCGTCGCCACGGCGGGCGCCGACACGTTCACCTACTCACGTTCCTGGCTGCGCGGGCTCATGGCCCATTTCACCGACCCGCGTTTCGCCCCCGCATTGCGGAAACTGACACCGCCACGGGAGTACGCGCTGGTATGGCGGGCGACCCTGTCCGCCGCCGGACTGTACGCGCAACTCGGCGCGACGGTGCCCACCCGCGGGTTCCACCTGGCCTATTCCCCCGGCTTCCGCGACGGCATCCTCGGCAACCAGCCGGTTCCGCTGATGCGCACCTGAGCGATGCGCACCTGAGCATCGAAACCCGGCTTCGTCACGAAGCACGCCGACCAGCACCACCTGCTCCGCTGGCATCATCGGCACCACGGCGTACGATGTGGATGTACCAGTCATGTGCAGCTGGAACGACATGACTGGGACATCCACGCCGTATAAAACGGCTTCTGAATATCTGCACGAGGCGTTTCCGCGGAAACATCTTTACGTGCGGCGCGCACCGGAACCCCAGGTCGGTGCTCAGTGGAGAATCTTCGCGAAATGTGCTTCACGCTGCGGGCGGAAGTAGGACGATCGGCGGCAGGCATTGTGAGAGTCACGGCCAAAGGGGGGACTGGCGGTGCCATCTTCAGGAATCATCGACCTGGTCATCGGGCTGACTTTTGTGTTCGGTGTCACGGCCGCGCTCGCCTCGGCGGTCACTGAGCTGATATCGCGCTGGCTGGGGCTGCGGGGGGCTTACCTACTTACCGGCCTGCGCGAGCTGGTCGACAGTGCAACGTGAGTACGGATCTAAGCCAGGCGAACAACGCCTACCACGAAATGCAGGACATGATGCGGAGCGGCCAGGCCCCGGCCGCCCCCGCGCAGCCGCCATCCGCGACCGGCGCGCTGCTCGGCGGCCCGATCCTGAGCAGCCAGGGGATGACCGGCCAGATTTCCAGTCGGCGACTCACCCTGGCCCCGGCTGGAAAGGAGGGCCACCTGCCTAAGATGACGGCGGACCGGCGGGCCGGGAGCCTGTGGGAGCAGCGCCGGAGCCTTCCCTCCTACATTTCCTCGAAATCATTCGCCGAAGCCGTCGTCGACCTGGTGGTGCCCGATGCGGCCGGGCAGACGTCGATGGACATCATCCGGACGAACGTGCAGGCGCTGCCCGACTCGCCGCTCAGGCAGTCACTTCTGGCCCTGGTCAAGAACGCCGGCAACGACATAGGCCAGTTCCGCACCGGGCTCGAGCGCTGGTACGACGATCACATGGACCGCGTATCCGGCTGGTACAAGCGGCATGTCGCCAAGATCACGCTGGCGGCCGGGGCGATCCTGGTCGTGCTGCTCAACATCAACGCGCTGACCATCGGACGCACGCTCTACACCGAGAGCGCGGTCAGCTCAGCGGTCAGTACCGTAGCGGCGAAAGTCACGTCCTGTTCCGCCACCGAGAGCCGGTCGGAATGCCTGGCGAATCTCGAGGGACAGCTATCGGCGGCCGCCGCGGCTGGCCTGCCAATCGGATGGGGCACCGTCCGCGACTGCACCGAGCCCAGCGCACCGTGCAACTGGCTGGATCAGCGCGGAATCTTCAGCCGGCACGGCAATTCCGGCTGGCAGCTGGTGCTCGTGCTCATTGGCTTCCTCATCATGGTCATCGCGATTGTCCCTGGCGCCCAGTTCTGGTTTGGCCTGCTGAGCAAAATCGGCAGCCTGAGCACGACCGGGCCGAAGCCCGCCGCGGCCGGATCCTAACCGGCGCTGGACAATAGGGCCGACCAGGCTGGCGTACTTTCGCAGCCGATATGAAGGCGTTCCTTTCGAGCGGACGCTACGATCGTGCCTCAGCTGGTTTCTCCGTCGGGGGAGATCACGGCCAGGGTCTCGTCCAGGGCGACCTGCTGGCCGACCAGCGCGGTCAGCTCCGTGAGCACGCCATCGGCCGGCGCGCTGACCGTGTGCTCCATCTTCATCGCCTCGACGATCAGCAAGGGCTGACCGGACCGCACCCGCTCGCCGCGAGTGGCCTTGACCGCCAGCACGGTGCCCGGCATCGGGCTGCGGACGACTCCGTCGCTGCCGTCTGCGTGGGCAGGCCCTGTGGCCAGCGGCTCCTCCTCGGTCAGCGCCCAGGCGTGACCATCCCGGCCCAGCCAGGCCGTGGCCCGGCCGTTCCCTGGGCCGTCCGCCCCGGCATGGGCGTAGGCGTAGCGCCGGTTCTCCCCGCCGTACGTGATAACCAGGTCGCCGGCGTCGAACTCCGCGCTCGCGGGCATCGGGTCCGTGTTGCCGACGGCGACATCGGCGGCGCGGGCCCGGCCGCGGACCCGGACCGGCACCGGATCGCCGGTACCGCTGGTCAGGCGCACAGTAGTCCAGGCCGGCCCGCCCACGCGCCAGCCGTCCGGAATGTCCCACGGGCTGGACGCCGCCCCGGCCGGCTCCAGCAGCAGCAGGCGGGCGAGGGCCGCGGCGGCCAAGACGTCCTCGGGTACCCGGGAAGCGGCAGGAGCGGAGACGGCTCGTTCCGCCAGCCCGGTGTCGAGCCGGCCGGCGGCCACGTCGGGGTGGCGCAGCAGCGTCCTCAGGTAAGAGACGTTCGTGGTGATGCCCAGCACGATGGTCCCGGCCAGGGCCGCGTCCAGTCGGCGCAGCGCGGTGGCGCGGTCCGGGCCGTGCGCGATGACCTTGGCCAGCATGGGGTCATAGGCGCTGCTTACCGTGGTGCCCTCGGCCAGGCCGGAGTCCACCCGCACATGCGGCAACGACGGCTCGCGCAGGGCCAGGACGGTTCCGCCGGTGGGCAGGAAGCCGCGGTCCGGGTCCTCGGCGTAGACGCGGGCCTCTACGGCCTGGCCAGTCAGCGCCACCTCCTCCTGTCGCAGCGGCAGCGACTCGCCCGCCGCGACCCGGACCTGGAGTTCGACCAGGTCCAAGCCGGTGACCAGCTCGGTCACCGGGTGTTCGACCTGGAGCCTGGTGTTCATCTCCAGGAAGAAAAAGTCGTCCGGCGCCCCGCCGGAGACGATGAACTCCACCGTCCCGGCACCGACGTAGCCGACGCTGCGGGCCGCCTCGACGGCCGCGGCGCCCATGGCGGCGCGGTGGCCGGCGTCCAGCAGCGGCGAGGGCGCCTCCTCGATGATCTTCTGGTGCCGCCGCTGCAGGCTGCACTCGCGCTCGCCCAGGTGGATAACGTGGCCGTGGCTGTCCGCCATGATCTGGATCTCGATGTGCCGAGGTCCGGAGATGTACCGTTCGGCCAGGAGCGTTCCGTCGCCGAACGCGGCCAGCGCCTCCCGCCGCGCCCCCTCCAGCGCAGGACCAAGCTCGGCCGCCGAGGAAACGAGCCGCATTCCCTTGCCGCCGCCCCCCGCCGACGGCTTGATCAGCAGGGGGAAGCCGATCTCCGTCACGGCCAGAGCCAGGTCATCGTCGGACATTCCGGGCGCGCCGGCACCGGGGACGACCGGCACGCCGGCCGCCGCCACCGTGGCCTTGGCCGCGATCTTGTCGCCCATCGCCTCGATGGCCTCCGGTGGCGGCCCGATGAAGACCAGCCGGGCACCGGCGCAAGCGCGGGCGAACGAGGCGTTTTCTGACAGGAACCCGTAGCCCGGGTGCACGGCTTGGGCGCCGGCCCGGCTAGCCGCGGCCAGGATCCGCCCGATATGAAGGTAGCTCTCGGCCGCCGGGGCCGGACCGAGCCGCACCGCATCATCGGCCTCGCGCACGTGCCGGGCCCCGGCGTCCGCGTCGCTGTACACCGCCACGCTGCGAATGCCCATGGCCCGCAGGGTGCGGCTGATGCGGACCGCGATCTCGCCGCGGTTGGCGATCAGGACGGTGTTGAACAAGCGCCTCACATCCGGAAAATCCCGTAGCGGACCGGTTCCAGCGGCGCGTTCGCCGCCGCCGACAGGGCCAGCCCCAGCACCCGCCGGGTATCCAGCGGGTCGATGATGCCGTCGTCCCACAGCCGCGCGGTGGAGTAGTACGGGTTGCCCTGCTGCTCGTACTGGTCGCGGACCGGCCGCTTGAACTCCTCCTCGGCCGCGGCGGCCCACTGCTGCCCGGCCGCCTCGAGCTGATCGCGGCGCACCGTGGCCAGCACGTTGGCCGCCTGGTCGCCGCCCATGACCGAGATCCGCGCGTTCGGCCACATCCACAAGAACCGGGGCGAGTAGGCCCGGCCGCACATCGCGTAGTTCCCGGCGCCGAACGACCCGCCGATGATCACCGTGAACTTCGGCACCCGGGCGCAGGCCACCGCGGTCACCATCTTGGCCCCGTGCTTGGCGATGCCGCCCGCCTCGTACTGGCGGCCGACCATGAACCCGGTGATGTTCTGCAAGAACACCAGCGGCACCTGACGCTGGTCGCACAGCTCGATGAAGTGCGCGCCCTTGAGGGCCGACTCGCTGAACAGGATGCCGTTGTTAGCCACCACGCCGGCCGGGTGCCCGTGGATATGCGCAAACCCGGTCACCAGGGTGGGGCCGTACCCCGCCTTGAACTCGGCGAACCGGCTGCCGTCCACGATCCGCGCGATGACCTCGCGCACGTCGTACGGCGTGCGCCAGTCGGCCGGGACCACGCCGTACAGGCCGGCCGGATCGACGACCGGCTCCTCGCTCGCGGTGACGTCCCACGGGACCGGCGGCCGCGGCGCCAGCGTGGCCACGATCGAGCGGACGATGCGCAGCGCGTGCGCGTCATCCTCGGCCAGGTGGTCGACCACCCCGGAGGTACGCGCGTGCAGCTCGCCGCCGCCCAGCTCCTCGGCCGTGACCACCTCCCCGGTAGCCGCCTTGACCAGCGGCGGCCCGCCGAGGAAGATCGTGCCCTGGTTCCGCACGATCACCGTCTCGTCGCTCATGGCCGGGACGTAGGCGCCGCCCGCCGTGCAGGAGCCCAGCACCGCCGAGATCTGCGGGATACCCCGCGCCGACATGGTGGCCTGGTTGTAGAAGATCCGGCCGAAATGCTCCCGGTCCGGGAACACCTCGTCCTGCATGGGCAGGAACGCGCCGCCGGAGTCGACCAGGTAGGCGCAGGGCAGATGGTTGTACAGCGCGACCTCCTGGGCGCGCAGGTGCTTGCGGACCGTCATCGGGTAGTAGGTGCCGCCCTTGACCGTGGCGTCGTTGGCGATGATCACGCACTCCCGGCCGCTGACCCGCCCCACGCCGGCGATGAGCCCGGCCGCCGGAGCCTCGTCGCCGTACATGCCGTTGGCCGCCAGCGGGGACAGCTCGAGGAACGGCGACCCCGGATCAACCAGCGCGTCCACCCGGTCCCGGGGCAGCAGCTTGCCCCGTTCGGCATGACGAGAACGGGCCCGCTGCGATCCCCCCCGGCCCGCCACCTCCAGCCGCTTCCGCAGCTCTGCGGCCAGGGCAGCGTGCTCGGCCTCGTTCCGCCGGAAGGCCTCGCCCGCCGGATCCGCCGTGCTGCGCAGCGCCGGCGCCTTCATCGTCCCAGCCAGCATCTGGCCAGGATACGGCGCTGGGGGAGTTAGATGGCCTCGACCTTCGGCATGATCTCCTCCTTCAGCCGCTTGAGGTCATCGAGCGTCTTCGAAACCGGCACGTCCGCGAACGGCGGCCAGATGAGCAGCAGGTTCAGCCCGGCCTCCTTCAGCCGCTTGAGGTTGTCGGTGACCTGCGCAGCGGTGCCCACCAGGATATTGCTGCCCTTCCCTAGCGGCGTTTGATCCGACTCCTGGTCCGTGATCGTGAACCAGATCATGCTGCCGATATCGAGATCGTCGATCGACCGCGAGCTCTCGAGCTTGCCGAGCTCCTGCTGAATGGCACCGCGCCACTGCTGGAGCTCCTCCGGGGTGTCCTGGATCCCGATCCAGCCGGCGAGGTTGTACTTCGAGACGCGGCTCGCCGAGCGCGCCGGGTCCCTGAGCCCGCTGAAGTAGATCGGCGGGTGCGGCTTCTGCACCGGCTTCCAGCCGAACCCGCACCGGTCGAAGTCGGCGAACTCGCCGTGGTACTCGAACACATCGTTCGTCCAGATGCCCTGCATGACCTCGATCGTCTCGCGCAGCTGCTTGTGCCGCTTGGGGAAGATGTGCGAGGCGCTCGCGGCCGCGAACTCCTCGGGCATCCAGCCGGCCCCCACGCCCACGTTGAGCCTGCCGTTCGAGAGGTGGTCCACCGTGGCGAGCTCCGCGGCGAGGACACCGGGCGCACGGTACGGCGTGTCGCAGATGCTCATGCCGATCCGCACCTTCGACGTCTTGGCGGCCAGCCAGGGGATCAGCGGCCAGCCCTGGAACCACTCACCGCGGGAGGACACCGGCAGCGCCTTGGGGAACTCGGGCATCATGCCGAACGAGTACTGGAGTTCCACGCGGTCGGAGGCCTCGGGAACGACGATCCGGTCGAGCGTCCAGACGGAGTCGAAGTCGAGCTCCTCGGCGAGGCTGGTGAGATCTTCGAGCTCCTTGACGGTCACCTTGTTACGGAAGTTTGGCAGGTAGAGAGCGAGTTTCATGAGAGGGCCTCCTCAGGTGCGTTCGTGGCCTGGCCCGGCCAGCGCTGCGGTTGACTAGTACGCCTCGGCCCGTCCCCGCGCCTGCGGCGCAGGTAGGGCGGAGGATTACAGGGCCTCGGAGGGCGGCCCAGCGGACGTGAACGTTCCCTATCTTCGTCAAGCTTGGCGGCTGCCCGCCCAGGATCGAGTCTCAAAGCGAGCCTCCGCCGGCCGTTTCGGCCCGGAGCCGGTCGCGCAGCTCCCGCTTGACGACCTTGCCGTAGTTGTTGGTCGGCAGGGCATCGACGAACCGGTAGTCCTTGGGTCGCTTGAACCGTGCGATCCGGTCGAGGCAGGTCCGGTCGAGATCCTCGGCCGACGGCTGGGTGACGCGGTCGGCGGCCACGACGAAGGCCACGACCGCCTCGCCCCACTTCGCGTCGGGCCGGCCGACGACGGCGGCGGCCCTGACGCCGGGGTGCCGGAGCAGCGCCTCCTCGACCTCCCGGGGGTAGATGTTCATGCCCCCGCTGATGATCAGGTCCTTGGACCGGTCCCGCAGCGTCAGGTACCCGTCGGCGTCGAAGCTGCCGATGTCGCCGGTGTACAGCCAGCCTTCCCGCAGAGCCTCGGCGGTGGCGTCAGGTGAGTTCCAGTAGCCGGTCATGACCACGTTGCCCCGGACCACGACCTCACCGGCCTCGCCGGCAGGGAGTTCGCGGCCGTCGTCGACGACGCGGACCTCGACGTCGGTCCGGGGGACGCCGACGCTCTGCATGTGGTCACGCCATCGAGGATGAGTCCGGTCGGCGTGGTCCGCCTTGGACAGGGCGGTGATCGTCATCGGCGCCTCGCCCTGCCCGTAGATCTGGGCCAGGCGGGGACCGAACACGGCGAGCGCGTCCTCGAGGTCGGCCAGGTACATCGGCGCGCCGCCGTAGATGATCGTCTTCAGGTGGGAGAGGTCGGCGTCGGCGATGGCCCGGTCACCGGCCAGCCGCTTCACCATGGTGGGTGCCGCGAAGAACGACATCCCCGGCCAGCGCCCCAGGAGGGCGGCGATCTCGTCGCCATCGACGCCGCCGGACCGCGGCACGACGCTCACTGCCCCCCGGGCCACGTGGGGCAGCCCGTAGAGTCCCGCACCGTGGGACAGCGGCGCGGCGTGCAGGACGCTGTCCTGCGGCATCACCGGGTCGATGTCCGCGAAGTAGCTGAGCGTCGCCATCAGCAGGCTGCGGTGCGTGAGCGTGGCTCCCTTGGGCCTCCCGGTGGTGCCGCTCGTATAGAACAGCCAGGCCGGGTCCTCCGGCCGCCGGCCGACGAGCCGGGCCGGCGATGACGCCGTGAGCCGGTCCCACCGCTCGCCGGGCGCGACCACGGCCGCCTTGAGCGAAGCGACGGTGCCGACCAGCGACTCGACGTCGCCGGCGTGGCCGGCATCGGTCACGGCGACGGCGGACTCGCTGTGGTCGAGGATGTACGCGATCTCATCGCGGTGGAGCCGAGCGTTGACCGGCACGGCCACGAGGCCGGCGTGCCAGACGGCGTACAGCGCCTCGAGGTACTCCGGCCGGTTGCGCATCACGATCGCTATCCGGTCCCCGGGTGACAGGCCGAAGTGATCGCGCAGGCTGGCGGCCGCACCGGCCGTCCGGGCGGCGAACTCGGCCCAGCTGGCGCACACACGATCGCCATCCGCCAGCGCCGGGTCGTCGGGCCGTCGGGCGGCGTGGCGCTCGACCCACGCTGCCGGGTTCATCGCAGCGTCCTTCGCTCGACGATGAAGGCGAGATCCTGCAAGCTCAACTCCCCCACAACGAAGCCAGCGTAACGCCGGTAGGGCCGCCGCTCAATGCACCTGTCGGCGCCGGCCTTCGACGAACTATCATCGCACCGCGGAGATCACTCCTCCGTCACGCCGCGAAGGGTAGTGATGCACACCCCATGTCCATGGCTACCGGTCTACTGCGATGAGGCTCGCGGATCACGAGGCCCGGGCCAGGCTTGAGTCGCACGACCACGGGATCCTGTGCACCGTGCACGCCGAGCGGGGCGTAGACGCCGTGCCCGTCGCGTACGCGGTGGACGACGACGGCTACGTGGGCGTGCCCATCGACCGGGTGAAGCCGAAAGCGTCACTACGACTACAGCGGGAACGGAACCTGGAAGCGGATCCGCGGGCCACCCTGCTGGTCGAGCACTGGGACCACAGCGACTGGTCACGGCTGTGGTGGGTGCGAGCCGAGCTGCGCTGGCAGGGCGACAGCGCCGCCAGCCGGGCGGCCGCCCTGGCCGCCCGGCTGGCGGGGCGCTACCCGCAGTACCAGGACCAGCCCTTCGCTCGGGTCCTGGTGCTGCACATAGTTGGCGTGGTCGGCTGGGCCGCCGCTGACCGTTGATCCCGGGCCCGGGGGAGCGGCCGGCCCCGGAACGAGACGGGCTGCCAGAGTCGTTCGTCACCGGCCGCGCTGGCCACGAAGGTATCGTCACCGCAGCGCATGGCCAGTTGCCCGCGCAGGAGGTAGAAGCTGTCGTTGACGTGATGATGCAGATGCAGCGGCGCGGCTGCGCCGGGACCGACGTGGTGCTCGATGATGACCGGCAGCACGCCGTCGGGTGAGCGCAGGACGGCCTCGGCGCCGTAGAACCAGTAGGCCTCTCCCTCGCCGTCGGCGGTCCTGGCCGCGCCGCGGCCGGTGGTGGCGCTGTGTGTCATGAGTCCCTCCCGGTGGAATGTGATCCGGTGCGATGGCCGGCGGCCCGGCGGCCGGCGTGCGGGGGAAGTCCGCTGAGGAAGCAGCGGATGCCCAGTTCGATGGCTTCGGCGGCCTCGGCGGAGTCCATATCCCAGAAGGTCCGCAGCAGGTCCCATGACACGGCCGAGTAGAGCACCTGCAGCACCGCGGCGGCGCGGTCGCGGTCCGGCGGCGCCAGGCCGGGGACCGCGCTGTCGATGCAGGCCTGGAACATCGCGCGCCGGACTGGCTGCTGGCGGCGGCGCACATCCAGGCCCTGAGGCGAGTGGAGCATCGCCTGGATGAGGGGCGCGTCGGTGCCGAACCCGGCGAAGGACTCCCGCATCGCCGTGACGAGCTGCTCCTCGTCCCGGGCGGCGAAGTCGGCATGGGTGAGGCGCTGGATGATCCAGTCCCACAGCGCGACCTCGAGGTCCTCCTTCTTCGGGAAGTGCCGGTACACCGTCCGCTCCTGAACCCCGGCCGCGGCGGCGACCGACGCATAGGTCAGGTCGGCGCCCTGGCGCATCAGCGCTACGCAGGCCGCCACGATCCGCTCGCGCGTGGCGGCCGCCTGCGACGCGCGCAGCGGGGAATGGTAGGTCCCGGCAGGCTTCATGCCAGTTACACTGACATGAAGTTAGTTTAGCTGTCAATAAGCGCCCGCCGACGGGACGCGGGAATCACGTTGCTGCGTCACCTGCCCCGCTGGCATCATCCGTACCGCGGCATACGATGTGAATGTCCCATTCATGCAGCTGGAACGACATGGCTGGGACATCCACGCCGTATAAATCGCCCGAGGCAGCGGCCGCCGGGCCGGATCGCCTGCCACCATAGCCACAGCGATCACTCTGCAGCGAATAGCCACACGTAAGGCAAGCGCCTGCCCGCAGAGCCCGACATGGGCACCGTCATCCAGCCCCAGCCGGCTGGCCGCCGGGCGGTCGAGCGCAGCCAAGACCCCATGCCGAACGGCCGGGGTCTCCGTCGCTCCATCGGACGAAGACGGCGGTCATGGCTTCGAGCCTATCCAATCACGCACCGCTCCCCGCCACCGGCATGGCGGTTCACGCGCCGCTCCCCGCCACCGGCATGGCGGCCCGCAGTCTCATCACCAGGTGCACCATCGTGAAAGCCGCGCCGTCCGACGGCGATCATGGGGCGCCATCGGCCTCGGTGGGTGTCCTTCCCGTGAGGGTGGCGGCCAGGTCCTGTCGGCGGCTGACACCGACCTTGCCGAACATCGTCTTGAGGTGGTCGCGGACGGTGTGCACGGAGATGAACAGCGCCGTCGCGATGTCCTCGGTGGACCGTCCGTCGATGACCAGCCGGGCCACCTCCCGTTCGCGGTGGGTGAGTCCCCAGGCCCGCATGAGCAGCGGTGCGAGGTCGTCGGCCGGGGCGGCCTCCAGGGTAACGGCGTAGCCGGCCGCGGCCTGAGAGCTGGTGGTGAGCGCCGCGGCCCGGATGACCATCCAGGTACCGTCCGCTGCCCGGGCGCGGACCCGGGCGGGCCGCCGTTGCGGTGAGGCAGCCACGTGCGCGGCGAGGACGTAGACGTGAGGGGGCAGCGGCTCGGCGGGGTTGGGCCCGGGAGCTCCCAGGCGCTCGATCCAGCGCCAGGCCTGCTCGGTGGCGGCGACCATGGACTGGTCCTGGTCCAGGATGATCGTCCCCGGCTCCGGGGCGGGGTCAGCGTCGCGAAGGCCCGGGGCGCGCAGGTCGGCCCGGATCCGGGGGGCAAGCAGCGGTGCCACAGCCTCGGCGAACTCGACGTCCTCTTCGCTGTAGTGCTTGCATGAGCTGTCCCGGTGCAGATGCACAAGCGCCCAGCACGTTCGGTCCGCATTGAGCTGGACACGCATCTTGTCACCGACGCCCGCGGGACCCCACACCTCGCGCCAGCTCAGGTCGCGACGCAGGTCCCCCCCGGTCACGGCGGCGAGCGTGGTGACCGGCCCGCTAGTCGCGAACCCCTGCCGGGCAGGTCGGCTCCCCGGACCGCCTGGCTCGTTCCAGGCTTGCGGCAGCATCCGGAAGAAGCGGCGCAGGGCCTGGTTAACGACCCGGTTCTCACCGGAAACGTGGACGGGCAGCCGGGCACCGGGATCGGTCAGCAGCCAGCCCCACCCGTCAACGCCGATCGCGTGATGCAGGATGGCGATGGCCTCATGGCGGAAGGATTCGCTGTCGGGCGTTCCCCCAGCGAGGCTGACCAGGGCCGCACGCGCCCGGTCCCGCGCCGTATGGGTGCCCATGACCGTAGGTTACGCACAGTCGCCACGCGGTGAATACCCCTCAAACGTGGGGTACCGGCCGGCGGATCCCGGCGGTGATCGTTGGGGTCATGACCGTCGATCACGCAACCGAGGCATCGGCCGCCGCCGGCACCCGGATCCTGCTCGAGACCACGCGGGCGACCTGGCGGTTCACCGCCATCAGGGGGTTGCTCAGCATCGGCGCCTTCGAGTGGCTGGCAGCGGGTCCGCTGACCATCGACGAGCTGGCCGAACGGTGCGGCGCCAACGCCGAGATCCTACGGCGCGTGCTCCGCTGCGTGGCGGCGACCGGATTGCTCCGCTCGGCGGGCCCGCAGCGATACGACCTGACCGATGCGTGCCGGGCGGCGATGGACGGGTGGGCGTTCGCCGGCTTCGGGTTCAACGCCGATCCCGAGATCTGGAATGCGCTCGGCGACATCACCGAGACACTATGCACCGGCCAGGCGCCCCTCATCGACAAGTACGGCGGCTTGTACGGCTACCTTGCCACGCAGCCGGCGACCGCCGCCGGGTTCGACGCCCTGGTTAAGGGCAACTACGCCCCGGTCGCCAGCGCACTGGCGCAGGCGATCGACTTCGACGAGCTGGGCACGGTGGTGGATGTCGGCGGCGGGCATGGCGGGTTCATTACTGCCATCCTGCAGGCATACCGCGGCCTGCGCGGCACTGTGACCGAGCTCGACCGAGCCCTTTCCGGGGCCAGGACGCACCTGGCCGCCAACGGCCTCGCGGATCGCTGCGACGTCGTGGCGTGCGACTTCTTCACCGACCCGCTGCCGTCAGGCGCAGGCTGCTACCTGCTGGCGCACGTCATCCACAACTGGAATGACGAGCAGGCCCTCGCCATCCTGCGCGCCGTCCGCGCCGCGATCCCCGATGATGGCCGGCTACTGCTAGTCGAGGCCATCATTCCCGACGACGACTCGCCGCACCTCGCGAAGGACCTGGACATCCGCCTGCTCACCATCGTCCCCGGCGGCGGGCGCACCGAGCCAGAGTATGCGCGGCTGCTCGCCGGGGCGGGCTTCCGCCCGGAACCGGCCATAAGCCTCGCGCGCATCGAGTCCGTGATAGCGGCTACCCCGGCCAGCTGACGCCCTCACGCTGGCGTACCAGACGAGCTGGGCGGCGTCGGGATCTAACCTGGAAACAGGCGGGAACGATGCGGGAGGATGCTGTGGTGGATGGCAGGCTCGCTGTCGGTGATCTGGAACGACTGCGCAAGGATTTCTCGGCCAACCCGATCTACCGGCTCGCCCAGAATGCCGTGACCCGGGTGACCGTCGACGACGTCGCCATCAACCGGGAGATCGTCAGCAGGATCGACCACTCCGTGTCGACGACGCTGGACGACTGGAAGGTCACGAACCAGGAGCGGAGCGGCCGCTGCTGGCTGTTTGCCGGGCTGAACCTCCTGCGTGTCGGCGTGATGCGCAAGAGCGGGCTCAAGGAGTTCGAGTTCTCGCAGAACTACGTGACGTTCTGGGACAAGCTCGAGCGCGCCAATTACTTCCTCGAGGCGATCATCGAGACGGCAAACCGCGACCTGGACGACCGCACGGTCGCCTACCTGCTGGAGTCGGCGGCCAGTGACGGCGGCCAGTGGAACATGTTCGCCGCTCTGGTGGCCAAGCACGGCCTGGTCCCGAAGGGCTGCATGCCGGAGACGCAGAGCTCGTCGGACACGGCCCGGATGAACTCGATCCTGCGCTATCAGCTTCGCCGCGGCGCGCGGACAGTCCGCGCAGCTACGGCCGGGGGTCTTGAGGCCGCGCGCGCGGCCAAGGCCGAGATCATGGACGTCGTCTACCGGATCCTGTGCATCCATCTGGGTACGCCACCGGAGCGCTTCGACTGGCAGTGGACGGACAAGGACAAGAAGTTCTGCCGGGACGGCATTCTCACCCCGCAGGAGTTCGTCACCAAGTACGTAGACCTGCCGGTCAGCGAGTATGTCTGCCTGGTCAACGACCCCCGGCCGTCCAGCCCGCTCGGCCGGACCTTCACCGTCGAGTACCTGGGCAACGTCATCGGCGGCCCGCCGGTCGTCTACCTCAACGTCGGCATGCAGGTCATCAAGGACGTCGCGGCGGCCACGGTCCAGGGCGGTGAGCCCGTCTGGTTCGGCTGCGACGTCGGCAAGATGATGAGCAACGAATACGCGTTCTGGGACACCGGGCTCTACGACCTGCCGTCTGTCTATGACACCGCGTTCGACCTGGATAAGGCCGACCGCCTCGCGTACCACGAAAGCGCGATGACGCACGCGATGCTCTTCACCGGAGTCGATGTGCTGGACGGGGTGACCCGGCGCTGGCGCGTGGAGAACAGCTGGGGCTCCGACCGTGGCCAGGACGGCTTCTACACGATGAGCGATTCCTGGTTCAGCCAGTACGTCTTCGAGATCGCCGCCCGCAGCTGCGCGCTTCCCGCCGACCTGCAGAGCGCTCTAGATGCCGAGCCGATCGTGTTGCCGGCCTGGGACCCAATGGGCGCCCTGGCCCGGTAGTCAGGCCTGCCCCCAGGGCCGATCGCTAGTCAACGATGAAGAGGTCCAGGCGCAGGCGCTGCCCCCACCCCGAATTAGTGTCGACCCGCCGGACCAGGACCCGGATCTCGGTCTTGGACGTGGTGATGACCTGGGTCACGAACTCGTCGGAGAAGCCCTGGTTCTGGTTCACCGACTGGCGGGGCTGGACCAGCACCACCGTCGGCATGGCTGTGGTCAGGTTCAGGCCCTGGATGACCACCAGGAGCTCCTGAGCCGAGCTGCCTTGCTGAAGCGTGACCGTGGTCGCCGTCACATTCCCCAGTCCCGGCACCACGGCGTGCGCTTGCGCCCCGCTGGCCTGCTGACCGAGCGAGAAGACCCGCGCGTCCTGCGCGTTCACCGTCGTGCTGGCCTGAGCCGCTGGTCCTGCCGTTGTCATCGTTCCTCCCCGCATCGAAAGGTTCCGCCGGGCCGCCGGGCCGCTTCAGGCGCCGGCTATCCCGCAGCCGGTAACGTTCCCCGGATTGGTCAGGAAGGCACGCGCATCGCACGAACCATCCGGCTCGCCGGGCAGCTGATGTGGACCGGGCCTGGGCGGCACGGCGGAGCGGTGCGCACGTGGTATAGCTGGGTCCACCCAAAGGGCTTCCGGATCACCGCCGAAGGCGAGCAGGAGCTAGCCAGCTGGCTGCGCACGCCGCCCGACCTGAGCTCGCCGCCGCGCGACGAGCTGGCGATGAAGGTGCTGGTGGCGCTGCACGTGCCCAGCGCCGACGTGCACGCGGTGATCCAGGCCCACCGGCGTTACCTGGTCGAGCTGATGCAGCAGTGGACCCGGATCAAGGAAGACGACACCCGGAGCGACCTGAGCATGCTGCTGGCCGTCGACGCCGAGCTGTTGCGGCTCAACTCGGTCATCAAGTGGCTGGACGCCGCCGAAGCCCGCGTCACTCGCGCGAGCCCGCAGAACCCAACACGAGCGCCGCTGCCACGGCACCGGCGGGAAGCGAGACAACGGGGATGAGCATGCTGGAGCTACGCGGGGTATCCAAGTCATACGGGCAGGGCAGTGCCGAGGTGCACGCCCTGCACCAGGTCAGCCTGACCGCAGACGAGGGCGCGATGGTCGCGGTGATGGGACCCAGCGGCTCGGGCAAGAGCACGCTGCTGACCATCGCGGGAACCCTGGAGGAGCCGACGTCCGGCGAGGTACTGATCGGCGGACAGCCGGTCCGCAGCCTATCCCGCAACGCCAAGGCGCGGCTGCGGCGGCGCGTGATCGGGTACGTGTTCCAGCTTCCCAGTGACCAACCTGCTGGTGATCCTGGTCGGCATGCCGATTGCCGCGACAGTCCTGGGCTGGCTGCTGGGCGGGCGCGACCCGGCCGGCATCGCCCGCCAGCCGCTCGAGTAACGCCGGATGCGATCCTGGCCAGCCCTGCCGCAGCGCGCCCGACTAGGGATCTTCCCCAGTGACCTGGGGGTCACGGTCAGCCGATAGTGGTGCTACCGCACGAGCACCTGAGCTGAGAAGGGGACGATCTCACATGACCATGCAGCCCCGCGAAGGGCAGCCCGCTGCTCCCGCGGCCAGGAAAATATCGCTGGCTGCGGTCGCGCACAGATTCCGATCCGGCGTACTGGCCCAGCCCGGCCTGCTCCTGAAGCGGCTAGTGCTCGCGGCCGGAGCCGTCTACTTCACCATGGTCGCCGTGACCAACGCCGTCAACTTCATCGCTTCCGCGGGCGATGTCCACTGGACGTTCCTGAATTCGGGGAACGCGGCTTATATCGCATCGATCACCAAGATCTACTCCTGGCCGGCCTGGACGGATAAGGCCGCCGTCCTGGTGGCGGCCCTGGCCGAAGGCTTCGGCGCGTTCCTGTTCGGGCGCGCCCTGCTGAGGTTCCGCGGCGGAACGGTCGGCCTAAGGGCGGTCTGGCTGGCGCTGAGCTGGAACATCGCGGTCTGGCTCGGCTTCATCGTCGGCACTGAGTTCTTCGTGGCCTATCAGTCCGAAGGCCCGTTCCGCGAGCTCCTGGCTATCGCCCTGCTGGTGCCGGTGATCATCGTCGTGGTCCCGGACGGCATCGCCGCCGATCACGCCGGCCACGGCGTCCGCTCAGATGCGCCCGGCACGATGACAGAGAAGACCACGACGATCGCATGATCCCGGACGGAGCGTGGCTGACCGCGAACCCGCTGGTTGGTCGGCTATGCCTGCATGTAGCCGGAGATCTTGGTGACGAGGATGCGCGGGGACAGGCGCGCGCCAACCGCGAGGGCGCGGTTACGCAGGCCGGGAATGACCAGGGTTTTACCCCGCCGCAAGCCATCGTGCCCGGCCCGGGCGACGCGGGCGGCGTCCATCACGCCCCTCCGGAACAGCCGGCTCCCCGCCGCGCCGGCCTGCGCCGCGAACCCCGTCTCCGTCGGACCCGGCGCCAGACAGGAAACCCGCACTCCCGAGCCGCGGACTTCCTCGGCCAGGGCCTCGGTGAACGACAGCACGTACGCCTTCGTGGCGTAGTACACCGCCGAGTTCGGACCCGGCTGAAACGCGGCCGTGGAGGCCACATTCAAGATTCCTCCGCGGCGCCGTTCCAGCATGCCGGGCAGCAGCAGGGCGGTCAGCCGCGTCAGCGCCGCCACGTTGACCTCGATCATGTCCAGCTGCCGCCCGACGCCGATCCCGGCGACCGGACCGCGGGCCCCGAAGCCGGCGTTGTTCACTAGCACGTCCACGCAGATATGCCGCTGCGCCAGCGTCTGCACGATCTGGTCAGGACTGCCGGGCTGGCTCAGGTCAGCGGGCACCACCTCCACCGTGACCCCCGATCCCGCGGTGAGTTCCCCGGCCAGCTCCAGCAACCTGTCCTCGCTGCGGGCGACGAGCACCAGGTCCGCGCCATCGCCGGCGAACTGCCGGGCCAGCTCCCGCCCGATCCCCGACGAGGCGCCGGTGATCAGCACCGTCTCACCCCGATGCCGCCCCAGCAGATCCTCTCCGGCTCCCGCCGACGCCGTGCTCCCGGTACCGGTCATGCCGCACCTCCCCTGCCCTTCCCCGCACCACGCTACCCACCGACGCGCGCACGGTCCACGGACGAAATACCCGCCCGGGGGCAGTTCCATCACCGGAACAAGCAGGCAGCCAAGCCGCCGGCCATAACGCAGGATGAACCTCGCCCTGAGATGGGGCTGACTACCCCGCGCGGAGAAGAGCGTCCCGTCTCCAGCTTGCCAATTCGGCGCAAGATCAACAGCTGCACCTATGCGCTTGCCTTCATCCGATCGGCACATGGTGTCTGTTCGGCGGCCGGGAGGGCGTCAATGGCGGAAGCTGCAGGCCTGGTGCGGCGGATCGTCCGCTGCTGCGCCAGCTGCCCCGCTGGCATCATCCGTACCGCGGCATACGATGTGAATGTCCCATTCATGCAGCTCCAGCGACATGGCTGGGACATCCACGCCGTATGATCGGCCGGGGCAGCGGTCCCAGGCGGGATCAGGAGCCACCACAGCCACGGCGATCACTCCGCAGATGCCCATCCCCGGAAGGCGAGCCCCGGCTAACCCCGCCGAAAGCCCGTGACCGCTCGTCCAGCGCAACTACCCGGTACGAGCGGGACCGGGCCATGGCTGTATGTCACTGGCACCCCGACGGGCATGTTTGACACCCAACGTCGCCGCTGATGTCGATCTTGACGCAAGCCTGACTGCGGGCCAGACTCACTGCTGACGGTCGGCCCGGGGTTTCTGTCGGTTACCGGAGCCGCTCGACCATAAGGGATTGGCCTTGAGGCAGTACATGTGGCTCGCCCGTAGCAGGCCGATCCTGTTGCTGCTGACGGCCTGGGGCCTGTCCTACGCCGGTGACCTGGCGGCATTCACAGCCGCATCGGTATACGCGTACCGCGCGGGCGGCGCCGGACTTGTCGCAGTACTCGGATTGCTCAAGGCGCTGCCGGGCGCGCTCCTCGTGCCGGCGGTCACTAGCGGGTCCGACCGCGTCCGGCGTGAGCGGTTGCTGATCGCCACCGTCGTACCGAGGGTGCTGCTGCTCGGCGTGGCCGCTGCCGCGATGAGCGGTGGCGGGCAAGGCGTTCTGGTCGTCGTGCTGGCAGGACTGGAGGGCGGGCTCGCCAGTGCGTTCCGCCAGGTGCAAGCAGCCCTGCTGCCCTGGCTGGCTCGCACTCCCGACGAGCTGACGAGCGCGAATACGGCCGCAAGCGTGCTGCAGTCGGCGGCCATGGTCGGCGGGCCGGCTATCGCCGCAGGCCTGCTCGCGATCGGTACGGCGCAGTCCGCCATGCTCGTTGCCTGCGGACTGACCGCGGCCGCGGGCTTGCTGCTCACGGGTGTCCGGCCGCTCTCATCTGGGGCGCCAGCGCAGGCCACCAGGGGCCTCAAGCAACTCAAGCTCGACATGGTTGCGGGTTTCGATGCCGGGGTTCGGCACCGTGATGCAGTGGCCCTATTCGTCCCCGCTGCCGCCCAGACGTTCGCCCGCGGAGTTCTCAACGTTCTTACGGTCGTCATCGCCCTGGAGCTGTTCGGCCTGGGCTCGGCCGCCGTCGGCTGGCTTACCGCGCTGCTCGGCGTGGGAGGTCTCCTCATCGGGCCGCTCGCGGTCCTGCTCGTACGCGGCAAGAGAGTGGCACGCAGCTTCGGTGGCGGGGTCGCGGGATGGGGAGTGCCGATGATCCTGCTCGCATTCGCCCACGCGCCGTACTGGCCGTACCTGATGTTCGGGGTGATCGGGGTAGCCAACGTCTTCGGCGATGTCGGCGTATACAGCTCGCTGCAGCAGGTAATCCCGCCTCGTTTGATGGGACGTGCGCTGGGAGTGCGGCGAGGCGTGCTGTTGCTGTCGATGGGGCTCGGTTCCGCGGTCACGCCGTTGCTCATCGATGTGTGGGGAGCTCGCGGCACGCTGATAGCGACCGGCCTGCTTCCCGTGGTGTCGGCCGTTGTGTTCCTGCCCAGGCTGACGGCCATCGACGGCAGGATCTCGGCCCCCGGCCCAGACTTGGCCCTGCTGCGCCGGGTGCCGTTCTTCCATCCGCTGCCCTTCGCGATAGTGGAGCACCTGACCAGCGAGTTGCAGTCGGCGACCTACCAACCGGGCGACGTGATAATCAGGGATGGGGAGCCCGGCGAGCGCTTCTACATAATCGCAGAGGGCCGGGCGGGCGCCTCCAAGGACGGCAAGCAGCTGAGAGAGATGGGTGCGGGTGAATCGTTCGGGGAGATTGCCCTGCTGCGACGGATCCCCAGGACAGCCACCGTCACCGCCCTGAGCCGCCTGGAAGCCAGGACCCTCGCCCGTGAGGAGTTCCTGGCCGCCGTGACCGGCAACCCGGAGAGCGTGGAGAACGCGGAGGAAGTTGTCTCTACCCGGCTGCAGGCCGGCTGACCAGGCGTGCTGCCGCATGGGCCACGGCAAGATCGAGACCGCCAAGAACATCGTGGCCACATGTCCGCCTGGAGATCTCGATGACGGAAGGTGCCGGCCTGGCGCGGCGGATCGTGCGCTGCTGCGCCACCTGCCCCGCTGGCACCGTCCGTACCAAAACATACGATGCGGATGTCCCATTCATGCAGCTCCAGCGACATGGCTGGGACATCCACGCCGTATAAACGGTCGGGCAGCGGCCGCCGGGCCGGACCAGGCACCACTGCAGCCACAGCGATCACTCCGCCGATGCCCAGCCCAGAAGGCAGGCCCCGGCCGACCCCGCGGAAAGCCCGTCGGCGAGCATCATAGGCGAACCCTCTCGAGCCAGCGCGGACGGTACCCGCAGGCCGCCGGGGTCCTCACCCATCGGTAACCTCCTCGGCCTCCTACTCGCTGACCAGCACTGATCATGCTGCTCGCCGATCGGCGGCCTGAACGCGTAGTTCACCCCAGCCAGGCGGCTACGCCCTGGTTACAGCATCACAAACAGCAACAGGCAACCTTCTGCACGCTATCTGCACCGAGCTCGGTGGTGGAGCAGCCGGCTGTGACGCGGTCCTGGAACAGGCTGAATGCTTGCCGAGAGTCCCCCTGGACTGCTAAGTCTCACAATAAGGGACCGTGTGGAGTTGTGCTGCGCCATCGGCGACGATGCGCGTTCCGACAGAAAGGGGGCCGTGTCTGCCATGAACCGCAGGTCACGTTTCTTTGGTTTCAGGCTCATGTCCGGTGCGGGGGCAGTCGTCGCCGGTATCGCCTTCTTCGCGGTGCCTGCTCAGGCGGGAACCGCGAGCACGATCTGCTCCGACTGCTACATCGTCACTCCAGCCGCCGCTCCGGCGACCGCCGGCGCAGGGACGGGCAAGAACTATGCCTTCCGCGTGACGAACAACGACCCGCACGAGACGCTTCGCCGCCTCACCTTTACCGCGCCTGGACAGTTCGTCATCACCGGTGCTTCCGGCCCGAGCGGGACCTCGGTCTCGGCACTGCCAGGCTCCTCGGTCACGCTGAATTTGCCGTATAAACGCACCGGGACCACCTTTACCGTCAACGTCACCGCGCTGTCTCCCTGCGTGGTGAAGAGCTCAGAGATCTGGGGGGTCTCCGGTACCGACAGCCTGGGGGAGACCAACGAGGTCCGTTGGAGGTCCGCGCCGCTCGCCGTGTCGGTCACCGGAAAGTGCAGCCTCGCCTTCACCGGACAGCCGGCCCAGACGGCGGTGAACTCCAAGATCCTCACCGGGTTCAACTCGAGCGGCTCCCCGCTCGCCGTGCAACTCCGCAACGCGAGCAACGCCCCGGTCAGCCCGGCGAACTTCTCGGCCAGCAGGACCCGGGTCACGATCTCGATCGAGACCAACTCGGGTGGCGGCACCCTGGCCGGTACCACCACGGTCACCAGCTCACACGGCGTCGCCCACTTCGGGAACCTGAAGATCAACAAGGCAGGCGCCGGGTATGACCTGGTTGCGAGCGCGTCCGGTTTCACCGCGGCAACCTCGGCCTTCTTCACGGTCAGCGGTCAGATCCAGGCCTGCAGCACCGGTTCCTGCACAGCGTCGCAGTCGACGCCGACCACGGCCGCGTCGCTCGCGGCGTCATCGCCAGGAAACTTCGCGACGCTCGGCCTTGGCGGCGTCAGCTTCTCGTGCAGCCACTACACCGCGGTGTCGGACGTGGCCGCCTTCGGCGTCCTCAACTCCTCGGGAGCAGGCGTCGCGAACGCCCCGGCCATCGTCACCCTCACCATCTCGAAGTCGGTCGCCGAATCGGTGCATCGCCCGCTCTTCCGCTGGCAGCTCTGCTACGCATCACAGACGCGCTTCCCGGTGATCCCGGGCACCCGCGGGACGACCGTCATCGGCGGCGAGACCAACTACACGGGACTGCTGCTGCCCTGTTTCCTGTTCAATCGTCATCATCCGTTTCCCTGCCTCAAGTCCAGGCACCGGACGAAGGATGGCGCGATCACGCTGACCTTCGTGGCTATCGGGGATCCATTCGGGCACGGGTGACCTGTCCCCGGGCCGCCGCCCCCGGCGCAGGCGGCCGTCCGGCGGTCGTCCTGAGCATGCCGGCCAGCTGAAGTCACGATGACCAGGGAGAGGGCGCCGACGTAGGCTGAGATGGTGCAGACGTGCCCGGGCTGCGGCGAGGAGAACCCCGACCGATTCCGGCTCTGCGGCTACTGCGGCACGGTCCTCGTCGCTCAGCCTCCGCCCCAGGAGGTCCGCAAGACCGTCACCATTGTCTTCTGCGATCTGAAGGGCTCGACGGAGCTAGCTGACCAACTCGACAGCGAGGCGGTGCGAGAGGTGCTCGCGCTGTATTTCTCGGCGATGAAGCCAGTCCTCGAGCGCCACGGCGGGACGATCGAGAAGTACATCGGCGATGCGATCATGGCGATCTTCGGCCTGCCCCGGATGCACGAGGACGACGCGCTGCGGGCCGTGCGCGCGGCCGCCGACATGCGCGAGGCGCTGGAGGAGCTCAATGTCACCCTCCGGGCCGGGTTCGGGGTCACTCTCGAGAATCGGACCGGCGTCAACACCGGCGAAGTCGTGACCGGCGACACCGGCGGATCCCAGCGCCTGGCCACCGGCGACACGGTTAATGTCGCCGCCCGTCTCGAGCAGGTTGCTCCCGTCGGGGAGGTCTTGATCGGCGAGTCCACCTACCGGCTGGTACGAGAATCTGTCGAGGTCATGCCAGTCGAGCCGTTGACGCTGAAGGGCAAGCCGGAACCTGTCCCGGCCTACCGGTTGGTCTCTGTTACCGCCGACGCGAGGAGCACGAGGTCGGCCGACCAGCCACTCGTCGGCCGATCCCGCGAGATCGCGGCCCTCGACGCGGAGTTCCGCCGGTCGGTCGCCGGACCCGAGGTTCGGCTCGTCACGGTGCTTGGCGAGGCCGGCGTCGGCAAGAGCCGCCTCATCGAGGAGTTGGTGCGACGCCTCGCCGACGAGGCGACGGTGCTGCGGGGCCGCTGCCTGTCCTACGGCGACGGCATCACGTTCTGGCCGCTCGCCGAGGTGCTGCGGCAGGCGGCGGGGATCGTGCCGGAGGACAGCGAGGAGGACGCCCGCATCAAGCTCAAGTCCTGCTTCGGCGAGCAACTGGCCGACGCGACCACTCGCATTGAGTCGGGCATGGGCCTCTCGCAGGACCCGTACGGAAAGGACGAGCTGTTCTGGGGGGTTCGGGTGGCCCTCGAGGAACTGGCCCGCCGTACCCCGCTCGTGGTGGTCTTCGACGACATCCACTGGGCGGAGGCAACCTTCCTCGACCTCATCGAGGACATCCTCGACGCCTCGCTCAGCGTGCCGCTCCTGCTGGTCTGCACGGCCCGTCACGAGTTCCGCGAAGACCGTCCGAGATTCGCGGCCGGGCGAAGGGCGGCATCTCAGATCGAGCTCGGGGAACTCTCCCGGGAGGAGAGCGGCCTAGTGGTGCGAAACCTCCTCGGTGGGACGAGCCTGCCCGAGTCGCTCGAGCGGCGGATCCTCACGCTGGGCGACGGCAACCCCCTGTTCATCGAGCAGATGCTCTCCATGCTGGTCGACGCCGGAAGCTTGCGTCAGCAGGCGGGCCGCTGGGTCTTCTCTGGGTCCGCCAAGGCTATCTCGGTTCCGGGAAATGTCTCGTCCTTGCTGGGTGCCCGCCTCGACCGCCTCGGGGTGGCCGAGCGCAGGGTCGTGGAATCGGCCTCGGTAATCGGCCTGGAGTTCTCCAGCGACGCGGTGACGGTCCTGGTGCAGGAGGACGATGACCGGACCGATCTCGGGCCTCCGCTTGCCGCGCTATGCCGCAAAAAGCTCATCCGCCGGGCCGAGGCGGGCGCGGCCGATGACTTCCACTTCAGCCACATCCTCATCCGCGACGCGGCGTACGCGCGGCTGCTCAAGCGTACCCGGGCCGGGCTGCACGAGCGCTTCGCTGCCTGGCTCGCTGTCATGGTCGGATCCCGGGTCGCTGAATACGAAGAGATCCTCGGCTATCACCTCGAGCAGTCCCGTCTCTACCGGGCGGAGCTCGGACCCATCGACGACGCCGGGCGGCGGCTCGGCGCCGCGGCGTCGCGCCATCTAGCCTCCGCCGGTGGTCGCGCCTTGGTCCGCGGCGACGTGCCGGCGGCGGCGAACCTGTTGCAGCGGGCCGCCGCGCTGCTCGGCGAGCAAGATCCCGCGCGCGCTCTGCTCCTCCTCGACGCCGGTGAGGCAGCCGTCGATATCGGCGAGCTTGAGCGGGCCGAGTCGGTACTCACTGAGGCCGTGGACCGGGCGCTTGCCGCCGACGAGATGGGGATCGCCCGGGCGGCGGCGCTCGCCCTCCTGCAGCTGCGCTATACGACTGACGCGCACGCACTGCAGCAGAGCATCGGCCGGCACGAGAGCATGGTTGAGCTCGTGGAACAGGAGATTCCCGAGCTTGAGGCGATGGGCGATGACCGTGCTCTGGTGCGGGCCTTCCGGCTGCTCACCTACGTCCACTGGACGGGAGCCCGCTACGGTGACGCGGCCATGGCCACCGAGCGCACGATCTGGCATGCGACCGCCGCCGGCGACGAGGTGACCGCCCGCCGTTTCCTCGGCTCGCTGGCGATCTCTGCCCTCTACGGTCCGATGCCGGTCCCCGAGGCCATCGCCACCTGCGAGCAGGTGCTGGCCCGGGCGCAGGACGACCGCAGGGCCAGTGCGCTCGCCGAGGTCGCGATCAGCCAGCTCGAGGCGATGCGGGGGAATTTCGAGCGAGCGCGCCTGCTCTACCGCCGGAGCCGGATCTCGCTCGAGGAACTTGGCTGCGCGCTGCCTGCGGCCCTCACGTCGCTTCACTCGTCTATTGTCGAGTACCTGGCGGGGGACCTGGCCGCCGCCGAGTCGGAACTGCGGGTGGACTACAAGCGCCTCGATGAGATGGGCGAGCGCAACTACATTTCCACCACGGCCGGCCTCCTGGCCGATTGCCTGTACCGGCAGGGGCGCTACGACGAGTCGGCCGAGTTCGCCGGGATCTGCGAGCAGCTCGCCTCCCCGGACGACGTCGCGTCCCAGTTCCTCTGGCGCTGCGTACGCGGGAAGCTCAGGGCTAGGCAAGGAGAGATCGAGGAGGCCGAGTCGTTGCTCTCGGCGGCGACAGCGCTCATCGAGACCTCCGACCAGCTTGACTTGCAGGGCCACGGACTGCTGGACTTCGCCGAGGTCCGGGAGCTGGCCGGAGCCCCGCCCGACGCAGCGGCTTTCAGCGAGCAAGCCGCCATGCTCTTCGAACGGAAGGGAAACGTCGTCTCGGCCCAAAGAGCACGCCAGCTCGCCGAACGCCTGCGCTCGACGCCAGCCAGCTCGTAGCGGGATTGCGCACAGGTTACGGCAGGTTCACGACCATGCCGTCGTGGGCGGCAAAAACCTGGACGGGTGCCGTCGCGTACAGGGCCACCAGAGCGTCGATTTCGGCATCGGTGCGCCATGGGTCGTGGTGGAATAGCGCGAATTGCCTGGCGTTGGCGCGCTGCGCCAGGGCGGCAGCATACTCAATAGCCGATGACCGAGAAATCCCAGCCGCGGCAGCTCAGCCGTCGTGTGCTGGGAATCGTGCACGAGCAGGTCGGCGTCCTGGGTCAGCATGATGGCTGCTTCGTGAAAGACACCGGTGCCGTCCGGACCGGGACCGAGGGAGATCGGCTATGGTCCGGAAGGTAAGCCAGCGTGCCGGAACCATCGCTGACCCGGTAGCCGAACGTGCGGCCGCCTTTGTGCGGGATCTCCAGCGCGTCCACGGAGAAGCCCTCGAATTCATAGTGCCCGGGCTCAATGGCGTTGAAGGTCCAGCCATCGCCGAGCTGCTTGGGCCGGATCGGGAAATGCGGAGGCGAGATCACCCGTGCCCAGGACTCCGGACATGGGGCAAAAGATCATGCAGGGCCGGAATGGAGCTTGACCTCGTAGCGCAGGAGCGAGATCGGTGCCGGGATAGGTGCATCCGGCCTGGTTGAGCTGGTCGCAGAGGGCGGCCAGCGCCTGGGTGCGCCGGGGGGCGGTGAGCGGGTCGAGCCGGATGAGCAGCTGGCCGGGGCGGGGTGATGTCGCCGGAGGTGGCCAGGGCCTCGCGGATGAGGGCGTATGCCTCGTCGCGGGCGCGGGCGTAGTGCCCGTCCAGGGCGCGGGCGAGGATGGTCTCGGCGTTATAGGCCGCCATCCGGATGGCGCGGGTGATCTGCTTGGTCTCGGCGTCCAGCCGGACCATGTCCGGGGCAAGGTCACCGAGCCGGACCCGGGCGGGGGTGGCCGCGGCGGCTGCCTCGGCCGCTTCCAGCTCGTCATAGGCAGCCCGGACGGGGGCGTTGAGCTCGTTAACCTGCTGGTTAGTCAGGAGCGCGGCGTGGCCGGGGGCGGGGCTGCGCAGCTTGAGCAGGCTGGCGTCCCGGCTGGCTTCGGCCGCGCCGATCGCGGCCTCAGCCCGGCGCACCCGCGCGGCGGCGGCTTTCTTCGCCGGGCTGGGCACCAGGCGGTCCGGGTCGTCGGGGACCGCGGCGTAGGAGTCGAGCGCGTCGAGGGCGAAATGGGTGCGCGCGTAACGGAAGTAGTTCTCCTCCCGCCACCGTGAGCTCATCCGCCAGCACACCTCACCGGCGGGCACGTCCGTGCGGGAAGTCAGGGTGTGCACCTGCCGGGCGGACCCGCCGGAGGCGGGCTCGCGGCGGGTGACCTGCCGCAGCGTGACGTGCTCGCCCTTGTGCGGGCCCTCGCCGATCTCCAGCGCGACCGTGGTGTCGGCTAGCTCGTACTCGTGGCTGCGGCCGCGGTCATCGGTGCAGGCGACCGTGGTGAACGCGGAGCCGGGCAGGTCAGCGACCGGGCCTTTGCGGTAGGTGAGCAGGTCGAACCCCGCGCCGGTGATGTCGGCGAACAGCGCCGGTGACCAGCCGCCCCGGTCGAAGCACACCGTCACCCGCCGTCCTTCCCCCGCGACCTGGCGCAGCTGCGGGAGCAGGCCGCGCAGCTGCCCGGCCAGTGACTGGACGGCTCGGCGATGACCATGAACACCGGGTCGCCAGCAGCGTCGGTGACCCAGGTCTCCTCGGTCGCCGGGCCGGGGAACTTCAGCCGGGCCACGTGCATTTTCTGCACATGCGCGGGTGCCGAAGTACGCGCGGGCGTGCCCGTCGGCGTAGAGGAACCCGAGCGCGGCCGGCCGGATGGCGGCGTGATGGCGGGCCAGCGCCATGATCAGCTCCGCGGCTTTCCCGGCCCCTGCCAGCCCGGCGAGCTTGCGGCGGATCGTCTTGACCTCCGGCGCCCGGTCCAGGCCGCACCCGGCCCAGCGCGGCCGGCGAGACCCGGGTCGCGCCCTCGGCCCGCGGCTCCCGCAGCAGCGCCAGGAACACCAGCACGACCAGCATCACCTCCAGCCCGTAAAACCCGTTCCGCACCCGGCCGTAGGTGGCCCGGGCGCACTCCAGCAGCCCGGTGGCCTCCAGCGCGGGCAGCGCCAGCAGCAGCCCGGCCAGCGGATAGCGGGCACCGGGCGTGAACAGCGGGGCGGCGCCTTCGCCCAGCAGCCCGAACCGGGCCAGCACCCGCTCGCCGTCCCGCGCCACCGGGTCAGGCAGCACCGGCAGCGTCTCCCGCTGCCCGCCCGCGGTCTCCTCCCCGGCCGCAGCTGGATCATCGGCCGGCCCAGCGACAGCGCCCTGTCCGGGACCGATCGCCCCCGGCCGGGCGCAGCACATTACGGACCGACGATTCCGACACCCCGGTCGCGGCGGCGATCCTGGCCTTGCCCAGGCCCTGCCCGTCCAGTTCCCGGATCCGCGCCACCACGGCGGGGGTCAGCTTCGAGGCCCGCCGCGGGCCCTTGCGGTCCGGGACCAGGCCCGCGACCCCGCCGGCCGCCAGAGCTTTCTCCCACCGCCACACGCTCACCGGGATCACCCCGAACGCCTCCGCGACCTGCGCCTGGGTCGCGGCCTTCAGCTTCCACACTGCACCGCCGCCAGCCGCCGCCCGGCCTCATCCCCCGCATCCCACGCGAACGTGGCCAGCCCATGCACCCACATCACCCCGCTGCCGTCCGGGCCGGTCACCATGCCCACGCCCGGGGCGATCTCCGCCGCGTCCCCGGGCAGCAGCGGCAACGGCACCTGGGTCAGCATCCGGGCCATCATCCCACCCTCGCCAGCGGCATCAAACCTTTCATTTATTATTGCGGACCAACGCCGCCAGAACGCGCACCGACACGACCGAACAAAGAAAATAACCAGATCAGCAGCCCAGCGACATCCTGTAACCGAGCCGCTATGTCAGGAGGCCTGGTGCCAGCAATTCTTCCGGTTCCATTCCCTGCTCGGGAAGATACACGTCGACCCGGCTGCCGGGGAGCGTGCCGCTACTAAAAAACGGCATGCCATGCGTGTGATCCCAGTGCAGGTGGCTGAGCAGCATCGTGCCGCGGAACGCGTGGCCGCGTAGCAGGAGCGGCAGCCGCTGCAATCCTGTGCCCGCATCCAGCACGACCGTGGGCGGCTCATCGTCATGGGCAAGTCCGATGCATGAGGTATGCCCGCCGTAGCGTAGTTGCTCGGCGCCGTTGACAGGCGTCGAGCCGCGAGTTCCGCAAAAGTAAGCCCGCATACTACGAGCATGCCCGATAGCGGGCTTCGCCGCGATGAGCGGCAACGGGGTGAGCTGGATTGCGCTCGACCCCAGCAGGATGCTCCCTGCCGTCGGTCCCGCCATTGTCCCGCAGCAGCGGTTATTGGCTGTCATAGATACGCCACATCGCCCATTCTTTACGCAATTCTCATATGCGGCACCCAGGCTGCGGTTAAGTTCGCCACCCTGAGTTCTGGAAACCCTAAACGACCTTCATGACCCCTTTTCGCCGGCGCCCTCGCCCGGCCGCCGCCGCCTCCGCCCGGCCCCCCGCCCCCGCCCGGCCCCCCCCGCCGCCGGCGGTTTATACGGCGTGGATGTCCCAGCCATGTTGAATCCGCCCTGCATGAATGGGACATTCACATCGTATGCCGCGGTGCTGATGATGCCAGCGGGGCAGGTGGCGCAATACCAAGCAGCGCGCGATCCGCGGCGCCAGGTCGGCAACGTCGCCGCACCACGCCGGGGTAACCTCCGCGGTTTAAGATCCCAAGCCCAGGGTTGACCCTGACGCTTGCCGGCTGCATCTCAGGGTCGGACCAGGGCTGATCCCGATCGACGCGGGCCGCCTGCGGCGGCAGCCTTAAGACATCAGCACAACCACTGCGACAACAATGGAGACCGATCACCATGCTTGCGATCATCGCCCTCGTCCTCATCGCCATCGTGGCCCTGACTGTTCTCGGCTTCGCTGTGCACGTCTTGTTCTCCCCATGGCTGCTGCTGGTGGTCATCGGCGTCCTGGCCTGGGTCAAGTTCGGTCCGCGACGCTCCCGCCGGTAACCTGCTGCACGGCCCGTGAGGGCGCTAGGGCTCGATCCTGGGCGCCGCCGGACGCGGTGCCGGTGATTCGGGCCGCCGTGACGGTCACCATCCGTACCGCGGCACACGATGTGAATGTCCCATTCATGCAGCCCAGCTGGAACGACATGGCTGGGACATCCACGCCGTATAAACGGCCGGGTGCAGCGGCGGCCCGGCCGGATCAGGAGCCACCACAGCCACGGCAATCACTCCGCCTCCGCCCAGCCCCGAAGACAGGCCCCGGCCGAGCCGGAGAAAGCCGTAACCCCGACGCTAAAGGTCGTGGCAACTGGTGGTTGACCAGCTCGCTATTCTTCCGCGGGCGGGGACCACAGGCTCCGGACGTGTTCCCAGTCGGCCTCGTCGGGGAATTCCGTAGGCGCAATGTACCGCGCCCCGGGAAAGGCCTCGGCCGGCCGGGTGAAGCTTCCCCGGGCGACGAGCCGGTCGATGTTCGCCCGGTAGATCTCGTCGACGTCGGCGTGCTGCAGTGGTTCAGCGTTCAGCCAGAGGTTCTTCGGGTGGACCGGCTCCTCGTACATGCGCCGGAAGATCTCCGTCCGCAGGTCCTTTATCCAGTTGGAGTTGAGATTCATCGTGCGGAACTGACGGAGGGCCTCGATGTCGATGATCCCGGCCACGAACGTATTAGCACCCGATGCGGTATGCCCGAGCACGTTCCCCTGGTAATCGACAATATGAGAGTTGCCGCCCGCGATGTCATACGGGTGCTCCATCTTCGGGTGCACATAGACCGGGCCGACATTCGGGCAGACCATGTAGACGTTGTTGAAATGCGCATGCGCCCGGTTCTGCAACAGCCATGTCCCGCCGGGCTCCATCCCCATCTGGGTCATCGGCACCGCCTCGCTCGGGCGGTAGACAACCTCGGCGCCGTTGAACGCGAGCGCGCGCACCGCCTCGGGGTACTCTCCGTCGGAGCAGCAGATCGTGCCGATATTGCCGATGTCGGCGGTGCGCAGCACCGGGTAGAACGCGTCGATCCCGTCGCCGAACAGCTCCACCCAGCGGTCGTAGACGTCGTGCGGGACGCACGAGCGCTCGCGGCACCACAGGTGATTCTTAGCCGCCTTGTGGACGATCTCACCCTGCCGGGAGATGACGAACAGGGTGTTGAAGAAGCGCTCGTCGATGACCTCGGGCCAGCGCGCCTTGCACTGAGCCACGATGTAGGTGTCGTATTGCCGGGCGAGCGAGGCGAGCCGGTCTGTCTCGGGACCAGGGATGTCGATGAACAGATCGCGCGCTGCGGTGACGTGCGGGATATCGAAGATCTCGTCCGTGAACCCGGTCAGGGCGCCCTCGGCGAGGGCGATCAGCCGCACCGGCATGTTGATACCGATGATCGACACGGCCGCGTGGATCCCGTCCTCCACGATCTGCAGGTTGCGCTCGATGTCCTGGCGGCTGCCGATGCCGTGCACCACGGTGGAGAGCCCCACGGCCATGTAAGGCGCCACGTGCTCCTGCGTGCGTCCGTTCACTGCATGCCACCTTCCGCCGCCGGGGGTTGGTACCGCGCCGGCCGCTCTGCGCCGTCCGTCTCGCCAGGCCACAGCCTGACACGTCATGGTCAGAACCTGATCGCCGGGGTTACGGTAGGTGCCGCGTAGTGGGCCCGCAACAGGCTCTCCCAAAGGAGGCTGAGCAGGGGTTTGCCCTGGGCTCGCCTTCCGGGGGCTGGACGTCTACGGAGTGATCGCTATGGCGGTGGTGGCTCGTGATCCGGCCCGGCGGCCGCTACCCGCGACCGTTCATACGGCGTGGATGTCCCAGCCATGTAGTTCCAGCTGCCCGGGCTCAACGGTCGTTGCAACAGTGCCGGTAGATGACTGTTTCCGGGCCAACCATACGCGGCCGGCAAGTCGCTGCGGGTGCCGTGCGCGGCGGGGGCAGGCCCTGGCCTGGCCCGTGGTTGCTGCCGCCGAGGGGCCGCAGCGGTCTCCGGGCCAGGCCAGCCCGCAGGGCCGCCGCCGCAGGCGGTGCGGAGCAGCCTGGAGGCCGGAGGGGCGGCCCCGTATCCTGCGCGCGCCCCCGGGGGGTGAGCGGCGGCGCCAGCCGCCTCCATCGTGCTTGCCCGGGTGGTCAGGCCGCGGCGGCCAGGAACTCATCCAGCGCCCGGGCGGGGGTCTTCCAGCCCAGGGTCTTGCGCGGCCGGGCGTTCAGCTCGGCGGCAACCTGGTCCAGGTGCTCCCGGCTGTGCGCGGACAGGCCGGTGCCCTTGGGGAAGTACTGGCGCAGCAGCCCGTTGGTGTTCTCGTTGCTGCCCCGCTGCCACGGCGAGTGCGGATCACAGACGTAGATGTCCAGGCCGGCGGCCAGGCTGATCTGGGCGTGATAGCCCATCTCCTTGCCCTGGTCCCAGGTCAGCGACCGGCGCAGCGCCGCGGGCAGCCCGCCCATCGTCTCGGTCATCGCCGCCGCGACCGAGGCCGGGTCATGCCCGTGCGGCAGGTGCAGCAGCAGCACGAACCGGGTGGTGCGCTCGACCAGGGTGCCGATCGCCGAGGCGTTCCGCGCGCCCATGATCAGGTCGCCCTCCCAGTGCCCGGGCACCGCCCGGTCATCGGCCTCGGCCGGCCGCTCGCTGATCATCACCATGCCCGGGATCATCCCGCGCCGCTCGCCGCCGGTGCGCCGCGGCTTGCGCAGCGCCCGCCCGGTCCGCAGCGACCTGGCCAGCTCGCGCCGCAGCGCACCCCGGCCCTGCACGTAAATCGACTGGTAGATCGTCTCGTGCGACACCCGCATCTCCGGCCTGTCCCCGAACTCGCCCGCCAGCGCCGCGCTGATCTGCTCCGGGGACCAGTTCTTCCCCAGCCTGGCCTGCACCCACTCCCGCAGCTCATCATTGCCGGCCAGCTTCGCCGTCTTCGGCCGCCGCGCCCGCTGCTCAGCCAGCCCCTGCGCCCGCACCGCCCGGTACCGCCCGGCCGGCCCGTTCCGCGCCACCTCCCGGCTGATCGCCAACGCCGGCCGCGGCGGGCACAGCCGCGCCCCGATCACCCGGTACGACTCACCCCGCACCAGCCCGATCGCGATCTCCTCCCGGTCCGCCAGCGACAGGTACCGCCCCGACACCGGCCCCGGCCCGTTCCCCTTCACCCCCCCAGCCGCCCGGAACCACCGCCCCGCAGCCTCCCGGCTCCCCACCGCCACCCCCGCATCCCGCGGCGACACCCCCGACCGCACCAGCTCCCAGAACCGCTCCCGCACCACCCGCGGCAACCCCGGACGCCACCTCACCACCACAACCACAACGACCTCCAACCAGGAAACCGTTGCAACCACCAGTTGAATCCGCCCTCATGAATGGGACATTCACATCGTATGCCGCGGTACGGATGATGTAAGCGGGGCAGCTGGTACAGCAGCAGCGAACGATCAGCCGCACCAGGCCGGCCGGACGTTACCTGCAGGCCTGATCCAGCGGCACGGTGGCAGGCGACAGCATGTGCATGTAGGTATTCAGGGAATGCGCGCAGCTCAGGCTCCACTTCGCCTGCCCCAGCGAATTGATCGCGTACCCGGTGGTGACGGGCTGGTAGTTATCCGAGGTATCTATGGGGAAGTACGGGACGACGTCGACCTGGTTGTAGATCCGCCAGGACACGGTGCTCAGCCCGCCGTAGCGTGCGGCGAAGGTCGCATCGCCCACTCGCGGCGAGGCAAACGTCCACGCCTGCGGCTTGAGCGCCGTGGTCGCGTTCAGGTCCGTGACCAGCAGTGTGGCCAGCGCGCCGCCGAGGCTGTGGCCGGTCACCACAAGCGGCAGCGAGGCAGGATCAAGGCCGGCTGCCAGACCGCTGGTGGCCGCCTGGGCTACCTCGGCAGCGACGGCGCCCGGCGCCGACGTGCCCTCCTGACCCGGGGCCATCGTGCCGATGCTGGTGTAGATGTCGTAAAAACCCTGGGCGACGTTCCCGCCGTTGGGGATCTGCGTAAACGGCACCATATCCCAGTGGAAATCATCCCACCATTCCATGGTCGATTCCGTGCCGCGCAACGCGACCACCGCAATGGCGGGATCACCGCCCACCGCCACGTACCCGTAGAAGACCCGCGACCGTTCCGGACCGAAGAAGTCGGTCATCTGGATGGTGCGCACCAGCGTGTAACCGGCGGGCATGTTCGTTATCGAAGCCGGGCTGACCTGGCTAGGATTGCTGCTGTACTGCGCCTCAGCGGCCTGAATGAACGGCCCGTAGGTGACCGCTGTGGCCACGTCGATAGTGTCCGTAGGCATGCCGCGTCCCTCATTTCACCGAACCGGTCGACCGTGAAGCACGCCGCGGGTGCGCGCCGCTCGGGCGATTTCAGTTCCGCGCCGCACTCCTCCGCTCCAGCTTCCTCATTTCGGTGGACGGGCGCAAGCATCGGGCTAGGAATGGTACGAGCAGGAAACACCGGAACAAAGGCCACGAGAGTCAGTAGACGACACCAGGAGCCAACGAAGCGAAAGGCCCAGTGAGCTCCAGTGAAATGGAGCGCGCGACAGGAATTGAACCCACATAGCCAGCTTGCAAGGTGTATGGCGTACGGACGTCGGGGCCGCTGAGCTGGAGGTTTCGATACTCCTCAGTAGCCGTGGTTGCCCGCTGTTCACCGTGGCTAATGGCCCGCATGGCCTGGCGGTCATGGCCTGTAGTGGGTCAGGGTCAGCCCGCCCTCCCGATGATGGCCCCTATCTCTTCGGCGTTGAAGGCCCGTAGCGTGTTGGAGCGGATGTTGCCCAGCGAGCTGACCCGGAGCAGGGCGGCCGTCGCTGTTTCATCGTCGGGAAACTCGACAACTGTCACGATGTCATACTCGCCCACTGTCCACAGCAGTTCACGGACCCTGCCACCTGAGCTCTCGGCGAGCTTAGTGAAATCCGCCGCGCGGCTCGTGCTGTCCTTGAAGTTCTTGACGCCTTGGTCGGTCCAGTGGATCAAAGACACATAGGTCGGCATGCTCGCACCCCCTTTGGTTGCTACCAAACCCAGGATCATCGTCTCCCCAGCCGAACGCCGAGGTCAAGGCCGGTCCGGCGTGTTGCTCCCTGCAACTGGCCCGATCCTCAACGATATGTCCGGTGCGCCAGTGGAGGCATCCTCGCGCCCAGACGTAAACAGGGGCCGCAGGTCTGGGCCGAGAACACTGTCAGCGAGGACACCGATTGCCTCGTGAGTGGCCGCCGCCGGCCGTTCCTCGGCTCGATCAGGGCGACGCAGTGGGTACCGCGGCCTCTTCGTCCCGAACTAGCGGCGCTCCTGCACGTGTGGCTATCGTTCCTGGCAGGCTAGTCCGTGGCCGTTCGTCATGGTCAACACTTGTGCGGCTGCGTTGCTGTACTTTGCCGCTGTACGTCCGGCTGCCGCACGTTGAGGGAGCGAAAATGGGTGAGGCGCTGCTGAGCGGATACCATCCGCAAACCATCGGCGTGTCCGGCGGGCGGAATCTGGGCTATTGCCTGTACGGGCCTGGAGATGGGGTCCCGGTCGTGTTCTTCTACGGGACGCCCGGCACGATGTTCCTTGCCCCGGATCGGCTGGTGCCCGTCGATGAGCTGGGAATCCGGCTGCTGGTGGCGGACCGGCCCGGTTACGGCGCGTCTACCCGGCTGCCGGGCCGCAGCATCGCGTCGGTTGCCAACGATCTGGCTGTCCTGGCCGATCATCTCGGCTGGGACCGGTTCGCGGCATGGGGGGCCTCTGGCGGCGGCCCGCACGCCCTGGCCTGCGCTGCGCGCATGGGCGACCGGGTCACGCGCTGCGCTAGCGCGGTCAGCCCCGGCGCCCTTCGACGCCGACGGCCTGGACTGGCTCGCGGGCATGTAGTCGCTTAACCTCGAGGAGTTCACCCGGGCGCTGGCGGGGGAAACGGCCTACCGGCCGATGGCCGAGCGGCTCGCCCGCGATGCCGTCACCGCCGCCGAAGGCGGCGGCCTGGCCGTCGCCGAGGGCGATGAGCTGCCCATCTGGGACGAGGCGACCGGCGGCTATCTTGATCCGGCTACCGGGGAAATCCTGCCCAGCTGGGACCAGGCACTCGACGCCCTCGGGGACGAGGATGAGCCGTGGCACGTGGCCCGGTTCGGGGTCCGGTTCGACGCCCGGGGCGTGCTCGCCGGATCGAAGGACGCGGGCCGGTGTATCGGGTACCTGACCAAGTACCTCACCAGACGCCGGTCGGGTCGCTGTCAGGCGGCGAGCTGGTAACCGTCGGTGACGGGCTGGCGGGCGATGACGTGGAGGTTGTGGACGACGGCGACGCGGCGCAGGTCGAACAGGTTCTTGCGGGTGCCCAGGTAGCGGGCGCGGCGGCCCTGCCATTGGCCGACGTGCGCGAGGGCGTGCTCGACCTGGATGCGTTCGCGCAGCTTGGCGCGTCCTTCCGGGGTCTGCTGGCGGCTGGCGCAGCTCGGCCAGCAGCGCCTCGTCGGGATGGATGGACACGCTGCGCCCGTGGCTGCTGGCGGTGCAGCGTGCTCGCAGCGGGCACGCGGCGCAGGTGTCCGGCGGGAAGCGGACGGTCTTGCCGGGCTCGAACGGCATGGTGACCCCGGCGGGGCAGGTCAGCCGTCCGGCGGCGAAGTCGAGGGTGAACTGGTCCTTGGCGAACCGGCCGCCGGTGTTGCGGACCCGCCAGGCCTTGCAGAAGATCGCCAGGTCCGGGCCGCGGTCGCGGACCAGGGCCGAGGCCAGGTAAGCCCGGTCGATGTGCAGCTCGGACAGGTGCCACCCGGCCGCCCCCAGGTCGGCGGCGATGGCGCCGGTGACGCTGGCCTCCGGCGCGTTGGCCGCCGTGATGCCCACGGCCGGCACCAGCCCGGTATCCAGGTCACGCAGCACGTGCCGCTTGTAGCCGTCGAACAGCACCGAGCGGGACTTGCGGCCGTGCCGCATCTGGCCGTCCTCCACGCTGATCCGCCGGTCTTTAGCCACCCCGCGGCGCAGCGACAGCGCCGGCCCGGTCAGATCCACGTCCTGGTCGCGCACCTGCCGGGCCACCGCCACTGCCTCGCCGCGGCCTCATCGCCCGCCTAGCCCGGCGACGAACGCCCCGACCTGATCAAGAAACCCCAGGACCTGGGCCAGAGCCGCATCCCGGGCAGCCGGATCATCCCAGTCCACATCCAGCGCGGCCTTCAAGCTGGAGGCGGCCAGCTGCGGCACGCCCGCCTGCGCCGCCAGCACCGCGGTCCCTGCGGCCTGCCCCCGCCCCTGCAGCACCGCGATCACGCCCAGGGCCTTGCGCAGGGCGTGTCCCACCAGGTTAAAGGTGTCCTCCACCCGGCCCGCGCCCCACAGCGGGGATGGATCCAGCGCCGCCCGCAGCGCCCGCGCGCCGAACCCGCCAGTCCGCGCGGCCAGCTCCACCGTCCGCTCGATTAGCCGCCGGTCCAGGTCCTTCTCCATCAGCCGCTTGCGGAACCCCGCCAGGGTCCCCTTGGCAAACGGCGGCTCCCCGGCATTCATGCAGTCCAGGACCAGCTGCCAGCGCCGGTCCATCACCGTCGCCTCGATCACCTCATCATCGGAGACCCCGGTATAGGCCTGCAGGATCGTCGCCAGCGCCAGCTGCGCAGGCGGCGCCGGCGGCTGGCCCTTCGGGCTGTCCACGTAGGTCTCCGCCAGCTCGGCCTGGAACGGCTCATCGAACAGCTCATGACGGTGCAGCCGCAAGAACACGAACAGCCTCGCCCGCCGCACCGCCGTGATCACCGCCTGCTCCGCCGGCGAGGGCTCCGCAGGCGGCTGCCACACGACCGGACGTACCATGCTTCCTCCCTGACTCGTAGCCGATCCTTCACTACCCGCTACGAACAGGAAATAGCACACTCGACGACCGTCAACCGGTCACACGAAAGAAACTCAACCGCTACTTGACCGGCGCTCTAGCAGGTGGGCGACTGCCATCAGGCCGACACCGAGGCCGGACGGGCTCACGCCGTGCGGCTGGCTGAGGCGATGCGGTATCAGCCATGCTCGCCGCGGTGCGCCAACTGGCTGCGGTACGGCATCCAGCCCAAGAACGCCCGGCCCGGATTGGTCCCGGGCCGGTGCAAGGGCAAAGCCCACGATGCTGATCACCTCGGCTATGCCGGGCGGCGGGTCCTGGTGTCCCGCAAGTGGTCCTGCAAGACGCTGGCCGACCACCGCGCCGAACCCAAGGACTGGCTCCTCAAGACGCTCGATGTTCCGGCAACCGACCCGGCCCGGTACGCCTGGGAGGCAGTCGCCCCGTCCGACCCGGATCACATGGACCATGCGCGGCGGCTGCTGTATGCCGTCGCCGACCGCGCCCGATGGCAAGCCGCACTCAACGAGGCCAGGCGCCGAGCGGCTATGCCTCCGGACAGTGATCGTTCGGCAGCGGGAAAGGCGGCATGATGGCCCAGGCAGAAGCGACAGCACCGCTGCTCGATGTGAACGAGGTAGCCCGGCGGCTCGGGACCGAGCCGCGGTTCGTCCGGCGCCTGATCGCGGACCGACGGATCGAGTTTCACAAGCTCGGCCGTCATGTGCGCGTTAGCGAAGCTGCCCTGGCCGAGTTCACTAATGCCGGGCGTGTCCCTCCGGTGACATCTGCCCACGCGCGGGTGGCCTGATGCCAGGGCGAAAGAGCAGACATTTCGGCAACATTCGCAAGCTACCATCGGGCCGTTATCAGGCGCGGTACCGGGGGCCGGATGGGCGGATGCGCTCGGCTCCGTCTACCTTCGGGCGGAAAACCGACGCGGCGCTGTGGCTGAGCCTTATGCAAGCTGAGCTTGCCCGTGGCGACTGGATCGCACCGGAGATGGCGCGGCAGGACTTCGCCGATTATGCGGAGCAGTGGCTACGGGACCGGGTGCTGAAGGTTCGCACATTGGAGCTGTACCGGGGCCTGCTCGGCAATCATCTGCTGCCCACCTTCGGGACGATGGCGATAGGGGAGATCGATGAGGCCGCTGTCCGCCGCTGGCGCAAGGAACGCCTGGAGGCGGGGAAGACAGCACAGCGCCCGTTCGGACCAGTAACGGTGGCGAAGGCTTACCGGCTGCTGCATGCCATCTCACCACGGCGGCCGACCAGGACCGCATCGTCCGGAGGAACCCGTGCAGTATCGACGGGGCTGGCAAAGAAGACTCACACGAGCGGGAGATCGTGCCATTGCCGGTGGTCTTCACGATCGCCAGCAAGGTGCCCGTCCGGTACCGGGCGCTGGTCCTGCTGGCCACGTTCGCGGACCTGCGGTGGGGTGAGCTGGCCGGGCTCCGGCGCGAGAACATCGATCTGGCCGCGTGCGAGGTCCGTGTCGTTGAAACACTGGCCGAGCCGGACCAGGGAAGCCTGCGGCCGGAGACGCCGAAATCTCGGGTCGGACGCCGTACCGTCGCGTTTCCCGCCGAGCTGGTACCCGAGCTGCGCTGGCACCTGGAACAGTTCGCTGAGCCGGGGGAGCGCGGTTATGTCTTCGTCGGGCCGAAGGGCGGCCGGTTGAGGCGGTCGAACTTCCGGCCCATCTGGCGCAGCGCCCGCATGGCTGTGAACCTACCGGACTTGCATTTTCATGATCTCCGCCTTACTGGCGGCACGCTCTCCGCCGCTACCGGCGCGAGCCTGAAGGAACTGATGGCCCGGCTCGGTCACTCCAGTGTCCGCGCCGCGACGATGTACTTGCACGCGACTAGGGACCGGGATCGGGTCATTGCCCTGGCCCTCGGGGACCTTATCCGCCAGGCCTCGGACAAGCCGGATCAGGCCAGCACAGGCAGCCAGGGGAGACATGATCGGCCATCGGTGTGGCACGTATGTGGCACGAGCACCGGGCCACACATCGGCCCCGGTCAGACCGCGGGGGAGCGGGGCGGCTGCTGACCTGCGAAGAGAACGAGAGAGCGGGCGACGGTGTCTAGGTTCAGGACATCGAGGACAGGGTGTCTCAAGACATCGAGGACACTTACGGTGCGCCTCCGTCGCCGGTGATCTGGCTGGTCAGACGCTGCCGGGATGTCACAGGCCCGGCTGGTTATCACCGCCGTCACCGTTGAGAAGCGCCAGGTCAGCGAAGTAGCGAAGGCCTACGGAGTCGCCCGCTCCTGGATCTACAAGCTGCTGGCCCGCTACGAGGCCGAGGGCGAGGCTGCGTTCGAGCCGCGGTCCCGGCGGCCGAAGACCTCGCCCTCAGCGACCAGCCCCGGCACCGTCGAGCTCATCGTCCGGCTGCGCAAGGAACTGGCCGGGCAGGGACTCGACGCCGGGCCGCAGACCATCGCCTGGCACCTGGAACAGCACCACCAGCTGAAGGTCTCCCCGGCGACCGTCAGCCGCTGCCTGTCCCGCAACGGCCTGGTCATTCCCGACCCGTCCAAACGCCCGAAGTCGTCCTACATCCGGTTCGCCGCCGAGATGCCCAACGAGTGCTGGCAGTCCGACTTCACGCACTACCCCCTCGTCAACGGCACCGATACCGAGATCCTGACCTGGCTCGACGACCACTCCCGATACGCGCTCTCCCTGACCGCGCACCACCGGGTCACCGGGCCCGCGGTCCTGCTGGCCTTCCGCGCCGCCTGCGGGCAGCACGGGATCCCCGCCTCCACCCTCACTGACAACGGCATGGTCTTCACCACCCGCCTGTCCGGCGGCAAGGGCGGCCGCAACGCCCTGGAGCACGAGCTGCGCCGCCTCGGCGTCAAGCAGAAGAACGGCAAGCCGAACCACCCCCAGACCCAGGGCAAGGTCGAACGCTTCCAGCAGACCATGAAGAACTGGCTCCGCGCCCAGCCCCGCCAGCCCGCTACCCTCACCGAGCTCCAGGCCCTGCTCCACGCCTTCGCCGACGTCTACAACACCCGCCGCCCGCACCGCTCACTCGCGGGCCACGCCACCCCGGCAGCCGCCTACGCGGCCCGGCCGAAGGCCAGCCCGGGCGACCGGACCGCCGACACCCACGACCGCGTCCGCACCGACCGCATCGACGCGACCGGGCTCGTCACCCTCCGGCACAACGGACGGCTCCACCACATCGGCATCGGACGCCCCCACGCCGGAACGCGCGTCCTGCTCCTGGTCCAGGACCTGCACATCCGCGTCATCAACGCCGACACCGGCGAACTTCTGCGCGAACTCACCCTCAACCCGGCCAGGGACTACCAGCCCACCGGCCGCCCCTCCGGCTGGCCAAAGAAAACACCGCGACCCTTACGTGGGTTCGCGGTGTCCTCGGGTCCGTCAAGTTAACGGTGTAACTTCTTCCTCTGTTGTTACTTGCGTCCCGCGCTGAGGCGGCCGTCGAAGGTGATGTCGAAGGCGTTCAGGGCGGCCTTCCACCGGTTGGTCCACCGCTGGCGGCCCCGCCCGGTCGGGTCCAGGCTCATGATCGCCAGGTACAGGCACTTCATGGCCGCCTGCTCGGTCGGGAAGTGACCGCGGGCGTTCACCGCCCGCCGCAGCCGGGCATTGATCGACTCGATGGCATTCGTGGTGCAGATGACCGTCCTTATTTCCCGGTCGAAAGCCAGGAACGGGACGAATTCCGCCCACGCGTTCTCCCACAGCCGGATGATGGCCGGATAGCGCTTCTCCCATTTCCCGGAGAACTCGGCGAACCGGTCGAGCGCCTCAGATTCAGAAGAGGCAGTGTACACCGGCTTGAGGTCTTTCGCGATCTGCGCCCAGTCCCTCTTCGACGCGTACTTGAACGAATTCCGCAGGAGATGCACGATGCACGTTTGCACGATGGTCTTCTCCCACACCGCATTGACTCGTCCGGCAGCCCTTTCAGCCCGTCGCAGACCAGCATGCACACGTCCCGGGTGCCGCGGTTCTTGATCTCCGAGCAGACCCGCAGCCAGTACTTGGCTCCCTCGCCGTCGCCGTGCTCCCCGGCCCACAGGCCCAGGACGTCGCGCTCGCCGTCCACGGTGACGCCCAGCGCCAGGTAGACGGGCCGGTTCGCGACCTGGCCCTCGCGGATCTTCACGTTAATGGCGTCGATGAAGATCACCGCGTACACCGGGTCCAATGGCCGGCTCTGCCATTCCGCCAGGCCGTCCATCACCCGGTCGGTGATCGCCGTGATCGTCTGCTTGGAGACCTCCGCGCCGTACACCCCGGCCAGGTGCGCGGCGATCTCCCCGTGGGTCAGCCCTTTCGCCGACAGGGAAATCACCATCTCATCGACCCCGGTCAGCCTGCGCTGCCTTTTGGCGACGATTTTCGGCTCGAAACTGGAATCCCGGTCCCTCGGCACGGAAATCTCCACCGGCCCGGTGTCGGTGAGCACGGTCTTGGCGCGGCGGCCGTTACGGGAATTGCCGCCGTCGCGGCCTTCCGGGTCGTGCTTGCCGTAGCCGAGGTGATCGTCCAGCTCGCCTTCCAGGGCGCCCTCGATGACCATCTTGGTCAGCCTGCCCAGCAGGCCGCCCTCGCCGGTCAGCTTCAGCCCGCCGGTCCGGGCCCGCTCGGTCAGCTCGCGCAGCACCTGCTCATCGGCCGCCGAGAGCTCCGGCCCGGCCTGGTCCCGATCCTCTGTCACGTCAGTCATCTGGTGTCTCCTCCGTCTCTGGAGTTACACCGTTAAAATTACAGTCCCGTGTCCTCGATGTCTTGCGACATCACAAGAGAGCGGGCGACGGGAATCGAACCCACATAGCCAGCTTGGAAGGCTGGAGCTCTACCATTGAGCTACGCCCGCAACGACCGCCGAACCGCCGGCCGACATCGGTAGCGTACCGTCTCACGGCGCCCCCTCGTCCACCGATCATCAGAAACGGCGACTCATCACAAACGGCTGACCTGGGCGGCGCGCCGGCTCCGGGCTTCAGTCAAGGCCAGCTGACGCTGGGCAGATGCGCCGGCCCCCGAGGAAGTTGCCGCCGAGCCCGCCGAGCCCGCCGAGCCCGCCGGGCCCGCCGAGCCCGCCGGGCCCGCCGAGCCCGCCGGGCCTGAGGTGGCATAGTGGCCGTTACCGGACAACGGGAGCACAGTGTCTTAGGCAACAGAGGAGACGCGCAGCATATGGTGCAAGCAACGGCGCAGATCGGCGTGACCGGCCTTGGCGTGATGGGCCGGAACCTGGCCCGCAACTTCGCCCGGCATGGATACACCGTGGCCCTGCACAACCGGACCACCTCCCGTACCACCGCCATGGTCGGTCAGTTCGGCCACGAGGGGAATTTCGTCCCGGCCGAGACCGCGGAGGAGTTCGCACGCGCGCTCGAGCGCCCCCGCCGGCTGGTCATCATGGTCAACGCGGGCCCGGCCACCGACGCGGTGATCGACGAGTTCGCCCCGCTGCTCGAGCCCGGCGACATGATCATCGACGGCGGCAACGCCCACTTCGGTGACACCCGGCGCCGCGAAGCCAAGCTAAGACAACAAGGCCTGCACTTCGTCGGCATGGGCGTATCCGGCGGCGAGGAGGGCGCGCTGAACGGCCCGTCCATCATGCCCGGCGGATCCGCGGAGTCCTACCAGTCCCTCGGCCCGATGCTGGAGACGATCAGCGCGCACGTGGACGGCACCCCGTGCTGCACGCACATCGGCCCGGACGGCGCCGGCCACTTCGTCAAGATGGTGCACAACGGCATCGAGTACGCCGACATGCAGCTCATCGCCGAGGCGTACGACCTGCTCCGGCACGGCGTCGGCCTGGCGCCCGCGCAGATCGCCGAGACCTTCAGGACCTGGAACCAAGGCCGCCTGGACTCTTACCTGATCGAGATCACCGCCGAGGTCCTGGCCCACACCGACGCCAGCACGAACCAGCCCTTCGTCGACATCGTGCTCGACCAGGCCGAACAGAAAGGGACTGGCCGCTGGACCGTCCAGGACGCGCTCGACCTGGGCGTGCCGGTGAGCGGCATCGCCGAGGCCGTTTTCGCCCGCTCGCTGTCCGGTCACGCCGACCTACGCCGTGCGGCGCGCGGCCTGCCCGGGCCCAAGCCGACGCCCACCGAGGCCGCTGCGTTCGCCGACCAGGTCGAGCAGGCCTTGTACGCGTCGAAGCTGGTCTCCTACGCGCAGGGCTGGCACATGATGGCCGTCGGCGGCCAGGAGTACGGCTGGAACCTGGACCTGGGCCAGATCGCGACGATCTGGCGCGGCGGCTGCATCATCCGGGCTGTGTTCCTGGACCGCATCAGGGCCGCCTACCAGAACAACCCGGAGCTGCCGACGCTGCTGGTCGACGAGGAGTTCGGCAAGGATCTCGCCGCGGCCCAGGACGCCTGGCGCGCCGTGGTCGGCACCGCGGTCCGCCTCGGCATCCCCGTCCCCGGCTTCTCCGCCGCCCTGGCCTACTACGACGCGCTGCGGGCCGAACGCCTGCCTGCCGCCCTGGTCCAGGGACTGCGCGACTTCTTCGGCGCGCACACGTACCGCCGTACGGACCGCGAAGGCACGTTCCATACGCTGTGGGCGCAGGACCGTTCGGAGGAATCCCGCTAGCCACCTTCCTCCCGAACGGGCTGGGTCTCCGCCGCCCCGGCGGCCCGCCCGCCTGTGTTCAGCTACCGACGCCCACGACGCCGACAGCCTTGGTGAAGGACAGCAGCTCGCTCGTGGTGAACCCGGTGCCGCCCGGCGCGCGGGTCACCACCTCGGTTTTCACCGGGCCGGTGCCCTGCGCAATCCAGACGGTCACCTGGACGGTTTGCCCAGCTGCGGTGATGGTCGTCTTCACCACGCTGGCGCGGTAGGAGCCCGCCGGGACGCTGACCGGCACCGTGCCCGCGCCCTGCACGGCAACGTCCGCATTCACGCCCTGGACCTGCAGTACGGAGTGGTAGACCTGGCCGGAGGCCAGGCGCGTGACGTCCGGCCAGCGGATGCTGCCGCCGGCCACCGGCACGCCGCTGGCCCAAGGGACCGGATAGCCGATCGTCCCGTCCGGGTAGAAGGTGTAGACGGGCGTGACGGTGCTGACCGACCCGCCGACGTCGGTGGTCGAGGACACCGTGACCCGGTACCCCGCCGAGCCTGGCCCCGCCCCGACGATCTTGTTCGTGGTGCGGCCGGTCTGGCCGCCGGCGCTCGTCTGGTAGACCCACGTGTTGCCCACGGCGACCGGGAACGGAACCGAGTTGGCCCGCGCGAACCCTGTCGCCGGCACGCCCTGCTGCGTGGCGGGCGGCGACGTGCCGGGAACCTGGCCGCTCGCGCCGACGCCGCTGCTGGTCGCGCCGGCGCTGCTGGTCGCGTTGGTGCCGCTGCGGCTCCCGGCCGCCGGCGCCGTATTTCCGCCGGGGCTCGGCACCTCGGGCCTGGTGCCCGCGGGCACGCCGCTGCACCCAGCCAGGGCACATCCGGCCAGGGCCACGATGACCGCGCCAGCAAGAACCGCCCTCGCCGGTCCGTGCTTGCTCATGTAGCTGCCTCGCTCAGGGGGAGTCACGCTGGCGACCAGGCATTAAGCGTAGGGATTCCGGTAACTCAAGTCACCGCGCAACGCCGCTGTCAGCGCAGGAACAAGCAGAAAGGGTGTCCCGCGGGGTCGAGGCAGACCCGCACGTCCTCCTGCGGCTGGAAGTCGGCCAGCGTCGCGCCCTGCGCGACCGCATGCGCGACGCTCGCCTCGAGGTCGTCGACCGCAATCTCCAGGTGCATCATCATCTGCTGGTCGCCGGGCCCGGCCGGCCAGACGGGATGGACGTAGCTCGACTCGGTTCTGGAAGCTCAGCGTGCCGCCACCGCCGCCACCCGGCTGGATAACCACCCAGCCAGGCTCTTCCGTGCGCGTCGTCCAGCCGAGCAGCCGGCGGTAGAAGTCGGCGAGCGCGTTGGCGTCGGGCGCGTCGATGTTAGTCCCGGTCAAGGTCAGCCTGGGCATGGCACAGGTCTACCAGGTCAGCCGCCGACTGCCGGCCGTCCATGCCTTCATCACGGCCGGCGCCGCACCTGCCCCGGCCGCACCCGCCCGTGTCGCACCCCGCTCCGGCCGAGGCTCCCGCCGCGACAGCCAGCTGCCGTCCACGCGATAGGTGCCGCTACCGCCCGCATGGTCGGCGATCATGCCCGGCATACGGCTACACTCAGCCAGGTACGGGCTGTAGCGCAGTTTGGCTAGCGCGCCGCGTTTGGGTCGCGGAGGTCGCCGGTTCGAATCCGGCCAGCCCGACCAGCCACTCAACCCGGCCAGCCGTCCGCCAGACACGGCCCATTTTCTTGCCGAACGGGCCCGGGGTGACTGCCCCTCCGCCGCCACCAGCCGTGGCAGAGTACCGGCATGGAGGCTTCCCGGTATCTGCAGTGCCTGGCCGCGGACTACGGCGACCTGAGGGACGCAGCCTCGGCCGCCGAGCTCACCGCGAACGTGCCGAGCTGCCCCGGCTGGACAGTGGCCGACCTGGTGCGTCACGTCGCACAGGTGTACCTGCACAAGGTGGCGCTGATGCGCACCGGGGAGGAGCCGGAGGAGTGGCCGCCTCCGTCGCTGGCCGCCGAGGCGCCGCTGGCCGCGCTCGGCCGGGCCTACGGCGCGCTGCGCGCCGAATTCCGCACCCGCGGGCCCGGCCAGCCCGCGCCGACCTGGTACGGCCCCGATCAGACGGTGGCGTTCTGGATCCGCAGGATGGCCCTTGAGACGGTGATCCACCGGATCGACGCCGAACTGGCGGCCGGCCTGCCCGTCACCCCCGTGCCCGACGACCTCGCGGCCGACGGCGTCGATGAGGTGCTCAAGCGGATGCTGGCCTACGGCTCGGTCACCTGGCCGGAGGACTTCGCCGAGATGGAGGGCGAGCACCTGGCCGGCCCGGGCGAGATCACGGTCGCCGCGGGCCAGGCGGCGTGGACGGTCCGCCCGTCGCCACGCGAGATAGTGGTGGAGGACGGCGCCAGCGACCACCCCAAGGCCGTCATCGACGGCCCGGCCGGAAACGTGCTGCGCTGGCTGTGGGGCCGGGCCCCCGGCGACGCGGTCCGGATGGCGGGCGACGCCGCCTGGGCGGACTACCTGCGCCGGATGCTCGCCGTAGTCACCCGGTAAGCGCCCCATCCAGCCGGGTGCGTATGGCTAGCTAACCTGGTGGCCCGGGCCGCGGCGGCGGGCCGTCGGCTCATGGAAGACGGTGACCCGCGAACGGAGCAGGAATTCGGCGAAGGTGTCCGGCGCGAGGTCGGAGTCGACGCCGTACGAGAGCATCAGTGCGGTCATCCGCTTGTTGGCCCAGTTGATCTCGTCGAACACGTAGCTGGCCTGGCGGGCGAACCTGGCAATCCAGGACGCACGCTGGCCTGCCGCGGAAGTGCTGAAAGCGTCCATATTTCCAGCATGCCGTCCACGGCGCAGGCTGGCTAGTGGCAGTAATGCCATCGTTAGATGACATCCTGCCAACTCGTTTGGCATACTCGGGATCGTGCTGCGCAACGTCGCCGTCGTGGTCGTCAACGGCTTCCTCCCGTTCGAGTTCGGCACGATCTGCGAGGTGTTCGGCGTCGACCGGGCCGACGACCGGCTGCCGTCCTATGAGCTGTCCGTCGTGGCCGGCGAACCGCCGCCGGTGCGCGCGCACAACGACTTCACCATCGACCCTCCCTGCGGGCTGGAGCGACTGGAGGAGGCGGACCTGATCGCCCTGCCCGCGGTCGACGACGACCGGCTCTGCATCTTCGCGGCCCCGGGAAACCGGCCAGCCGGGGGACCGCCTTTGTCCCGCCCCTTCCCCGAGGAGCTGCTGGAAGCCCTGCGCCGGGCGGTGGACCGCGGCACCCGGGTGCTGAGCGTGTGCAGCGGCGCCTTCATCCTGGGTGAGGCCGGCCTGCTGGACGGCCGCCGCTGCACCACGCACTGGCGCAACGCCGAGGAACTGGCCCGGCGGTACCCGGCGGCCAAGGTCGATCCCGACGTCCTGTACGTCGACGACGACCCGGTGATCACGAGCGCGGGCACGGCGGCCGGCATCGACGCGTGCCTCTACCTGGTCAGGAAGGAGCAGGGGTCGCGGATTGCCAACGGCATCGCCCGGCGCATGGTGGTGCCGCCGCATCGCGACGGCGGCCAGGCGCAGTACGTCGATCAGCCGGTCGCCCCCTCCTGCGATGGCGCGCTGCGGGACCTGCTCGAGTGGCTGCGCGCGCACCTGGACCAGCCGCTGACCGTGCGCCACCTGGCCGCCCGGACGAACATGTCCGAGCGGACCTTCGCCCGGCGCTTCGTGCAGGACACCGGCACGACGCCGCAGCGCTGGCTGACCGGGCAGCGCATCCTGCTGGCCCAGCAGCTCCTCGAGGAGAGCGACGAGACGGTAGACGCGATCGCCGACCGGGCCGGCTTCGGCAACGCGACCGCCCTGCGCCATCACTTCCGCGCCTGGCGTGGCACCACTCCCAACGCCTACCGGCGCATCTTCCGGGGGGATCCGGGGAGCGCATCCCCGGCCAGCTGACCACGCGGCACCTCACCTGCCAGCACTCCGTCCCCTGCTCGCCGGGGCATCACGCTGGCCCGGGCCTGGGTATCAGGGTCACCGAAGGCTCGCCACCGTGCCCTGTCGTGTCGCCCGATCGGTTCCTAGAGCCGATGACTCACGTAATATCTGGACCATGAGATTCCTGCTTCGGGTGCTGGTCTCCGCCGCCGCCCTGGGCGTCGCCACCTGGGTGGTGCCCGGAATAACGCTGCCTGCCGCCAGCGGCTGGTCGAAGGCTGGCACGCTGCTCGCGGTGGCCCTGATCTTCGGCATCATCAATGCCACGCTCAAGCCGCTGATCAAGGTGGTCGGCTGCGCGTTCTACGTGCTCACGCTCGGCCTGATCGCGTTCGTCGTGAACGGGCTGCTGCTGTGGCTGACCAGCTGGATCGCGGGCAAGCTGTCGCTGCCCTTCCACGTGTCCGGGTTCTGGGCCGCGTTCTGGGGGGCGATCATCGTCGGGCTGGTGAGCTGGGTGCTGAACCTGTTCATCGGGGACAACCGCCGACGGGACGACGAAGAGCCGGTGCGCGTCGTGAAGGTTCGCTAGCCCCTAGACTGGCGGCTTAGACTTCTCAGCGATCCACGCGATCCATGCGATCACACCGCTGAGTTACCATCCACAATCCCGGAGTGACGCGGACGTGAAGACTGACGTCGAAGAGCTGAGCCCGACCCGAGTCCGGCTGAGCGTCGAGGTGCCGTTTGATGAGCTGAAGCCCAGCCTCGACAAGGCCTACCGCGAGGTCGGCCGCCAGGTCCGCATCCCGGGCTTCCGGCCGGGCCGCGTCCCGCCGCCGGTCATCGACCGGCGCGTCGGCCGCGACGTCGTGCTTAGCCAGGCGGTCAACGACGCGATCCCCGACCTGTACGCCAAGGCGGTCGCCGACGGGGACGTCCACGCGCTCGGCCAGCCCGAGGTCGAGATCACGAACCTGGACGACGGCAAGGAGCTGACCTTCACCGTCGAGGTCGACATCCGGCCCAAGTTCGATCTGCCCGACCTGTCCAGCCTGTCCGTCACCGTGGACGACACGCTCGTCAGCCCGGACGAGGTCGCCGAGCGGCTGGCCATGCTGCAGGACCGGTTCGCCTCGCTGAAGGGCGTGCAGCGGCCGGTCGCCGAGGGCGACCATGTCTCCATCGACCTGTCCGCCTCGGTGGACGACAAGCCCGTCGAGGATGCGCAGGCCAGCGGCCTGTCCTACCCGGTCGGCAGCGAGTCCCTGCTGGACGGCCTGGACCAGGCGCTGATCGGCATGACGGCGGGGGAGTCGAAGACCTTTTCCACCGAGCTGGCCGGGCGGCGAGTTCGTCGGCCAGGACGCCGACGTGACGGTGACCGTGCACAGCGTCAAGGCCAAGGAAGTCCCGGGCTTGGACGACGATTTCGCCCAGATGGCCAGCGAGTTCGACACGCTCGGCGAGCTGCGCGCCGACACCAGAGCGCAGCTGGAGCGGGACAAGGCCATGCGGCAGGTGGTCCAGGCACGTGACCTCGCCCTGGATGCCGTGCTCGAGCAGGTGGACATCCCGCTGCCGGAGAGCGTGGTGGCCGAGGAGGCCAAGCACAACAGGGAGTCGATCGAGAACCAGCTCTCCCGGGCGGGCGCCAGCCTGGACGGCTACCTGGAGATGACGAACCAGACCGAGCAGCAGTTCGAGACGGACAATGAGCAGCGCGCCCGGCGCGCAGTCAAGGTCAGCCTGCTCCTCGACCAGCTGGCCCGCGCCGAGAACCTCGGCGTCGACCAGGCGGAGCTGTCAGCGTACGTGACCCAGCAGGCCCAGCAGATGGGCGTGCCGCCCGATCGGCTGGCCCAGCAGCTTGCCGACAACAACCAGCTCAGCTTCGCGGCCGCGGAGGTGCTGCGGGGAAAGGCGATGAACCTGATCGCCGAGCGGGTCAAGGTGACCGACAAGTCGGGGAACCCGGTCGACATCGCCGCCGCCCTTAACACGCCCCTGACGCCCGCAGAGGAGGCCGCGGACGAGGATGAGGTCCTGGCCGCGGACGAGGATGAGGTCCTGGCCGCGACCGAAACCGACGAGGCCTGACCGCCCTGCTAGCCGGGGCCGACCCCAACCCCCGCTCCCGGGGGCGGACCTTTCCCCCCAGGCCCCCCTTGGGCACGCCCTGCGTCCCGGCACGCCCATCCGGGCCGCCACGAGGTGCGCCAGTAGCGAACAGCGCGCCGTGCGGGACGATCGGGTTCCGCCGCGGCGTTATCGTCCAATCAATGACACCTCCACCGACTGGAGCAGGTGAATAAGCGTGACTCAGCCCCTGTGGACCCCGCCGCCGCCCTCGATCGCGGCCGCTGCGGAGCCCCCTCTCATGCCGTTCGGGGACCAGCTGTTTCAGCGACTGCTGCGGCATCGCATCATCTTCCTCGGCCAGCAGGTCGACGACGACATCGCCAACCGCATCTGCGCCGAGCTCGCGCTGCTCGCCTCCGAGGACAGCAAGAACGACATCAGCATTTACATCAACTCCCCGGGCGGCTCGGTCTACGCGGGGATGGCCATCTACGACATGATGCAGTACGTGCCCAACGACGTGGCCACGTACGCAATGGGAATGGCCGCGTCTATGGGACAGTTCCTGCTTACGGCGGGTGCGCCCGGTAAGCGGTACGCCCTCCCGCACGCGCAGATCCTGATGCACCAGCCGTCCGGAGGGATCGGCGGGACGGCGTCGGACATCAGGATCCAGGCGGAGCAGATGCTGTACATCAAGCGGACGCTGTTCGAGCGGACCGCTTTCCACACCGGGCAGCCCATCGAGCAGATCGAGAGGGACGCGGACCGGGACCGCTGGTTCACCGCCGAGGAAGCCAAGGAGTACGGCTTCGTCGACCAGGTCATCCGCAGCGCGGTCGAGGTGCCCACCGCCGGCGTCGTGTCATGATTAACCCAAAGGAGCCGAACGTGAGCGAGCACAGCTTGCGGAGCCCGCAGTCCAGGTACGTGCTGCCGTCCTTCGTGGAGCGCACCTCGTACGGGATCAAGGAGATGAACCCGTACAACAAGCTGTTCGAGGAGCGAATCATCTTCCTGGGCGTGCAGATCGACGACGCCTCGGCGAACGACGTCATGGCCCAGCTGCTGACGCTGGAAGCCATCGACCCCGATCGTGACATCACCATGTACATCAACTCGCCCGGCGGGTCGATGACGTCGATGATGGCGATCTACGACACGATGCAGTTCATCCAGCCCGACATCCAGATCTGCTGCATCGGCCAGGCCGCCTCCGCCGCCGCGGTGCTGCTGGCCGCGGGGACCAACGGCAAGCGGATGGCGCTGCCTAACTCCAGGATCCTCATCCACCAGCCGGCCACCGAAGGCGGCTACGGCCAGTCCAGTGACATGGAGATCCAGGCCAGGGAGATCCTGCGGATGCGCACGGCCATGGAGGTCATCCTGGCCAGGCACACCGGCCAGGACGAGGAGAAGGTCCGCCGCGACATCGAGCGAGACAAGTTCCTCACCGCCGATGAGGCCAAGGAGTACGGCATCGTCGACGAGGTCCTGACCACGATCAAGAGGGGCAGCGAGCGCGCCGTCGAGGTAGTGTCGTCTTAACCGGGAGAATTCAGCTCTTCCCTCCTGGGCCGTTGAGGGGGTTTGATGGTGTCCATCGGGCCCCAGTAGGCGGTACCGTCGATATGCAAGCGCTTGACGGCCTCGCGGACATGTCCGCCCGGGGCGGCCGCTACGGCCGTCACGGCGGCACCATGTAAAGGAGTATCTGGGTGGCACGCATCGGTGACGGTGGGGACCTGCTGAAGTGCTCGTTCTGCGGTAAGAGTCAGAAGCAGGTCAAGAAGCTCATCGCCGGGCCGGGCGTGTACATATGCGACGAGTGCATCGATCTCTGCAACGAGATCATCGAGGAAGAGCTCGCCGAGCCCGCCGAGTTTAAATGGGACAGCCTGCCCAAGCCGCGGGAGATCTACGAGTTCCTCGACGCGTACGTGATCGGCCAGGACAAGGCCAAGAAAGCCCTGTCGGTGGCCGTGTACAACCACTACAAGCGCGTCCAGTCCGGCGACGACCGGCCGGGTGACGAGGGCGTCGAGCTGGCCAAGTCCAACATCTTGCTGCTCGGCCCGACCGGTTCGGGCAAGACGCTGCTCGCCCAGACGCTGGCCCGGCTGCTCAACGTGCCGTTCGCGATCGCCGACGCGACCGCCCTGACCGAGGCCGGCTACGTCGGCGAGGACGTCGAGAACATCCTGCTCAAGCTGATCCAAGCGGCGGACTACGACGTCAAGAAGGCCGAAACCGGCATCATCTACATCGATGAGATTGACAAGATCGCGCGCAAGAGCGAGAACCCGTCGATCACCAGGGACGTCTCCGGCGAGGGGGTCCAGCAGGCGCTGCTGAAGATCCTCGAGGGCACCACCGCCTCTGTGCCGCCGCAGGGCGGGCGCAAGCACCCGCACCAGGAATTCATCCAGATCGACACCACGAACGTGCTGTTCATCTGCGGCGGGGCGTTTGCCGGCCTGGAGAAGATCATCGAGCAGCGCTCGGGTCACAACGGGATGGGCTTCAACGCCGTCCTGCGGGTCAGGAACGCCAACACCGACCAGTTCGGTGAGGTGATGCCGGAGGACCTGCTGAAGTTCGGGATGATCCCGGAGTTCGTCGGCCGCCTCCCCGTCATCACGAGCGTGCACAACCTCGACCGGGATGCACTCATCCAGATCCTCACCGAGCCGCGCAACGCCCTGGTCAAGCAGTACCGGCGGCTGTTCGAGCTGGACGGCGTGGACCTGGAGTTCACCCCCGACTCGCTGGAGGCCATCGCCGACCAGGCGAACCTGCGCGGCACCGGCGCCCGCGGCCTGCGTGCCATCATGGAAGAGGTCCTGCAGTCGGTGATGTATGAGGTGCCGAGCCGCAAGGACGTGGAGCGCGTGGTGATCACGCGCGAGGCCGTGCTCGAGAACGTCAACCCGACCATCGTCCCCCGGGACGTCACGCGCCGCACCCCGCGCGAGAAGTCAGCCTGACGCCGCCGAAGTCCCTTAAGCACAGGTGTTCGGCTGCCACGGCCCGGCCTGCGGATTCGGACGGTAGAGGTCTAGTCCACTCGGTGTCAACTTTGGGCGTATTGCCCATAGTCATCGTTATCCGCATGTAGCCTCACTGAGTACTGCCGGTATCTCGCGGGGTTCCCGCTCACGGCAGATCTCGCACGCACGCTGACAAGGCAGCCGTCTTCCGTAGCGACGGGGAATTGAGCGCAGATGAGTAGTTGGGATGCCCCCACGGGCAGCTGGGACTCGCGCCGGAAGCCCGACGAATCTGACGGGCCCGGCGAGCAGGGCTATCAGCAGGGCGAGTCGACCGGCGGATACAGCACTATGCGCGGCGGCGACGGCAGATCGCGCGTCGGCCGCAGGGGGCTGCCCGGCTACGAGCAGGCACAGAACTATGACCCGGCGACGTCTGGATTCGACCAGGGGCCGAGCTACGGGCAGGACGCAGGCTACGGACAGCAACCCGGTTACGGCGCGGGACCGGGTTACGGACAGGACACCATCCCGCAGTCCGGCTATGGCTCGGCGCCCGGCGGCGGGCAGATGGTCCGCTACGGACAGCGCCCGGCGGACGACCCCGCATTCGGTCCGGGAGCACCGGGCAGCTTCGGCTCGGATCCGCTCAGCGCGCCATTGCCTCAGGGGCCGCAGACTGCTCCGAACCCGCTTACTTCGCCTGGCCCGTTCGGCCCGCCCGGGTCCGGTCCGCAGCGCCCGCTCGGCTCGCCGACGGAGGACCCGCTGAACTCCGGACCCCGGGGCGCGTACAACCCCGGCCCCCGGCGTGCGCTCGGCCCTGGTGCCCAGGTCTCGCAGGCCTCGCCCGGCTCGGGCCCGCCCGGTGCCATGAGCAACGGCGAGGGCACCGGCGGGGCATACCGCCAGTACGGCGGCGAAGAGCCAGTCCGTTCGGGATGGTCCGACTCGGATCGCCAGCCGGGCTACGGCGACCCGCCAGGTTACGGCGACCCGCTCGGCTCCCGGTCGCCGGCCCAGCCGGGCCAGGACTACCGCCAGGGCCAGCCGGCCGCCGGTCATGGCTACGGCGCTGATCAGGGCTACGGCGCCGATCAGGCTACAGCGCTGATCAGGGCTAGGCGCCGATCAGGGCTACGGGGCCGATCAGGGCTACGGGGCCGATCAGGGCTACGGGGCCGATCAGGGCTACGGGGCCGATCAGGGCTACGGACAGCAGGATTACGGGCCGGCGTCCGAACCGGGTGGACTCCCGCCCGGCGGGTTCGGCAGGCACGGCCGAGCCGATCAGGACTACCAGGCCGAGGCGTACTCGCAGCCGGGCGCCGAACCCTCCGACTACCCGCCGAACGCCTCCGGTGAGGGCGGCTTCGGGCAGAACGGCTATGCCCAGAACGGCTATGCGCAGGAGACGGCTATGCGCAGAACGGCTATGCGCAGAACGGCTATGGCCAGGACGCCTATGCCCAGCCCGGTTACGGCCAGAATGGCTACCCGGACAACGGCTACGGCCAGGCAGGTCTCGCCCCGGGCGGCACCCGCCAGGACGGCTACAGCCAGGACGGCTACAGCCCTGACGCCCCCGGACGCCTACAGCCCGGACGCCTACACCCCGGACGCCTACAGCCAGAACGGGTACACCCCGGGCGGCACCCGCCAGGACGGCTACAGCCAGGACAGCTACACTCCGGATGCCTACACTCCGGCTGCCTACGGCCAGGACGGGAACGCGCCCGACGGCTACGCCCAGCCGGGCTTCGAGGCGCCAGCCGGACCGGGGTTCGGCGAGGACGGCCCGGCCGCGCCTGGCCGCGGGCCCCGGTCACGCTCGGGGTCACCGCAGCGGCCCAGCGTGACGCGGATGGTCCTGTACCTGGCCGCGGCCGTGATCGGCGTGGCGGCGATCGTGTTCCTCGTCATCCACGTGACCAGCAACAGCGGGAGCACGGCCGCGAGCGGCACGCCCACCCCCAGCGCCACGAGCCCAGCCGGGCCGCACTATGCCTTCAAGCTGGCCGGAAACGTCGGCAAGTACCAGCTGAACAAGCAGGCGGTCAGCCAGGTCTCCGTCACGATGAAGCGCCAGTCGGCGCCGATCACGAACAAGCTGGCGTCCGCCGGGGCTGGCAAGGTAACCACGTCGGTGGTCGGGATCTACGACATGGGAGCGTCCTCGTCGCTGACCTCGGCGAGCTACAAGGGCATGGTCTTCGTCGGCTACGACGGCACCTTCAACCCGGCGAACGTGATCAAGCTCGTCCGCTCGAACCTGACGTCCACCCGCGTCGTGAAGGCGGGTGCACACGGCGGGCAGATGGTGTGCGGCTACACCACCTCGAACGGCACGTCGGCCAGCGAGTGCGTGTGGGCCACGACGACGACGATGGGCGTGGTCGAGTTCTACAGCCACGGGCAGCCGGCCAAGGTCAGCGGCCCGGGCAAGCTCGCGGTCAAGCTGAGGGACGCGGTGGAGGTCCGCGCCCAATAGACTCACCTGTCGTGAGCAGACCAGGTCCCACCGAGCTGCCTCCCCAGTACGCGCCCGCCGAGGTCGAAGGGCCGCGCTACGAACGCTGGGAGAAGGCAGGTTACTTCACCGCGGACGCGAACTCCGCCGCTCCCGCGTACACCATCGTCATCCCGCCGCCGAACGTCACCGGTTCCCTGCACATCGGCCACGCCCTGGACCACACGCTGATCGACGCGCTGGTCCGGCGGCGCCGGATGCAGGGCTATAACACGCTGTGGCTGCCGGGTATGGACCACGCCGGGATCGCCACCCAGAACGTGGTGGAGCGCGAGCTGGCCAAGGACGGGCTGAGCCGCCATGACCTGGGCCGCGAGGCCTTCGTCGAGCGGGTCTGGCGGTGGAAGGCCGAGTCCGGGGGCCGGATCCTGGGCCAGATGCGGCGGCTCGGCGACAGCGTGGACTGGTCGCGCGAGCGGTTCACCATGGACGAGGGCCTGTCTCGCGCGGTGCAGACGATCTTCAAGCGGCTCTTCGACGACGGCCTGATCTACCGGGCCGAACGGATCATCAACTGGTGCCCGCGCTGCCTCACCGCCTTGAGCGACATCGAGGTCGACCACAGCGACGACGACGGCGAGCTCGTCTCCATCCGCTACGGCAGTGTGGGCCACGGCCAGGCCGACGAGTCGATCGTGGTCGCTACCACCCGGGCCGAGACCATGCTCGGCGACACCGCGGTCGCGGTGCACCCGGACGACGCGCGCTACACGCACCTGATCGGCAAGACGGTGGAGCTGCCGCTGACCGGCCGGCGGATCCCGGTGGTCGCTGACGAGCACGTCGACCCCGCCTTCGGTACCGGCGCGGTCAAGGTGACCCCGGCCCACGACCCGAACGACTTCGAGATCGGCCGCCGCCACGACTTGCCCAGCCTGACCATCATGGACGAGCACGGCGTGATCATCGCGCACGGCCCGTTCCAGGGCCTGGACCGGTTCGAGGCCAGGCCGGCCGTGGTGCGCGCGCTGCGCGAGCAGGGCCGGATCGTGGCCGAGAAGCGGCCCTACGTGCACGCGGTCGGGCACTGCAGCCGGTGCGGCACCACCGTCGAGCCGCGGCAGTCGTTGCAGTGGTTCGTCCGGGTGGGCCCGCTGGCCGGGGCCGCGGGCGACGCGGTCCGCGACGGCCGGGTCCGGCTGCACCCGCCGGAGATGAACGCCAGGTACTTCAGCTGGGTGGACGACATGCACGACTGGTGCATCAGCCGCCAGCTGTGGTGGGGCCACCGTATTCCGGTTTTTTACGGGCCGAACGGGCAGGTGGTCTGCGTCGGCCCCGGCGAGGAGCCACCGCCGGGCTGGACCCAGGACCCCGACGTGCTGGACACCTGGTTCTCCTCGGCGCTGTGGCCGTTCTCCACCCTGGGCTGGCCCGAGGACCCGCCGGACCTGCGCACCTTCTACCCGAACAGCGTGCTGGTCACCGGCTACGACATCCTGTTCTTCTGGGTCGTGCGGATGATGATGTTCGGCCTGTACGCGATGCGAGACCAGGCTCCCGACGACGCCGTGCCGTTCCGCGTGGTGGTGCTGCACGGGCTGGTCCGTGACCAGTTCGGCAAGAAGATGTCCAAGTCGCGTGGGAACACGGTGGACCCGCTGGACTGGGTGGACAGGTTCGGCGCCGATGCGACCAGGCTCACGCTGGCCCGCGGGGCCAACCCGGGCAGCGACATCGCGATCAGCGAGGAGTGGGCGGCGGGTTCCCGCAACTTCTGCAACAAGCTGTGGAACGCCGTCCGGTTCGCCCTGATCAACGGCGCGCATGTGCCCGGCTCCGCACCCGATCCTGCCTCCTTCTCGGTCCCTGACCGGTGGATCCTGTCCCGGCTGTCCGCGGTGATCGCCGAGACCGACCAGCTGTTCGAGTCGTTCGAGTTCGGCAAGGTCTGCGACGTGCTGTACCACTTCGCCTGGGATGAGGTCTGCGACTGGTACCTGGAGATGGCCAAGGTGCCGCTGGCCTCTGGTGACCAAGCCGCCGCCGAGACCACCCGGCGGGTGCTCGGCTTCGTGCTCGACCAGCTGCTGCGGTTGCTGCACCCGGTCATGCCGTTCGTTACCGAAGAGCTCTGGACCGCGCTGACCGGCGAGGACTCGGTCGTGGTGGCCGCCTGGCCGGCGTTTACGTTTGCCGATCGCGAGGCCGAGGCGGAGATCACCTCGATGATGCGGCTGGTGACCGAGATCCGCCGGTTCCGTTCGGATCAGGGCCTGCGGCCCAGCCAGCGGGTGGCGGCCCGGCTGGCCGGCATCGAGGCCACGCCACTGGCCGGGCATGAGGAGCGGATCCGGTGGCTGCTGCGGCTCGACCCCGTTCCGCCCGTCGCGGACGGATTTACCGCGTCGGCGTCGATCGAGGTCGAGGGCATCACGGCCGAACTCGACGTGGCTGGCGTCATCGACGTCGCGGCCGAGCGCCGCCGGATGGAGAAGGATCTGGCGGCGGCCAGGGCCGAGGCAGAGCAGGCGGAACGGAAGCTGGCCAACGCCAACTTCACCGCCAAGGCACCCCCCGCCGTAGTCGACAAGACCCGCCAGCGCCTCGAGACAGCCCAAGCCGACATCGCCCGGCTTGAGCAGAGGCTAGCTCTGCTAGCCGGGGGGACGACCCCCCGAGACCCCCCCGCTCACGGGGGGGCTCCCCGCCCCCCCGTACCCCCCGGGGCCAGCACGTAGGCTGGCAAGATGGACATCGAAGCGCGGATGCGCGAGGTCGAGCGGGAGATCATCTCCCGCAGGCCGGAGCATTCCGTGGACCTCGCCCTGGACCGGATGGCCGAACTGGTTGGGCTGCTCGGCGATCCCCAGCGGGCTTGCCCCGTCATCCACATCACCGGCACCAACGGCAAGACCTCGACCGCCCGGATGGCGGACGCGCTGCTGCGCGGCCGCGGCCT
>CAWJDK010000004.1:0-654968 GCA_963841585.1 uncultured Actinomycetes bacterium | reverse complement strand
CGATTACGGTATTCGGCGCGTATGAATACGTTGCCGAGGTATCCCCAGCGGCTTAGCGCACGCCCCGGCCGCGGCATCCGCTCGTAGATGGCCAAGTTCATCATGCCGACGGGGCCGCCACCATCCTCAGCCAGCCACATAATCCGGCGTGACCACTCCCGCGCGAACCAGGCTACGAGATTCTCCTCGAAGTCCGGGTCTTCAATCTCCCCGTGCTCTTCTCGGGTCCATTCATGACGCAGTTGGACGATCGCAGCTAGATCGGCGTGTCCGGCCCGGCGGATCAAAGCGTCTGTCATACAGCACAACGTACGTACACGACGGCGACGACACCGCGGCAGGTAGCCATTCAGGCCACGGCCGCGCCGGTGTTGCCTCGGACCTCGGCGGCAGCGCCGGCGGCCGGATGTCGCTATGGCCGCAGGTGCTTGAGGACGTCAAGCGCGTAGACGGACAGCGCGGCCAGTGCCAGCCAGCAGGCGCCGGTCGCCAGACGTGCATGGTAGGACGCGCTGATGGTCATCGTCGCGGCCAGCACGACCGCGACTATCCACAAGATGGTCAGGCGCCTGACCACTGGGCGCAGGTGCATGGTGATCCTGGAAGGAAGGGTCTTCATCAGCGCCGCCTTTCCTAGGCCCGGCGAGAGACGTCGGGGGCAGAGGGCCTGACGTACCTGCCTGCGCGTCTGATCGCGATCTGGTTCCGGCAAGTAGTGCGATGCATGCGAACAGAATAGTACAGATATTCGAATCTGGATAGGGATGATATGGGCGCCGTTTACATCCAGCTGCCGGCCACCGGATGATGCCGTTGTGATTGCGGAGGTCGGGCGGTCGTTGTGCACCGGTTCGCTGAGCTCGTCGCGCCGTCGCGTCTTGGCCGCAGTTTCCGCTGGCCGCTGGCTTCGTCGTGGGTAACCAATCTCGGTGATGTCGGAAGAGTGCTGGACGAGCGGTTTCAGCATCGACACAGCCATCGGCACGATGTTCAGCCTGCAGACGGCCGGCACCGATCTGATCCAGGCAGGTTTCACTCCTCAGTTCACCCTCACATAGATGGCTGACTGCCCGTGTCTGAGCGGGCTTGCGGTGTTGGCCTAGCCTCTCCCCATGACTGAGAGCACAGGCGCACCGCCTGACGGCCCGCGGGAGGCTAGGCCCCCGCTGGGCAGGATCATGCGGTCTTTGCTGCGGGCGGCGGTTTCTACCGCCGTCCTGGTGGCCATCTACTATCTGCTGCCGCTGGATCACTCGGACCGGTGGTTCGCCGTCACGGCGCTGGTGATCGGGCTGGTGGCGCTCATTGGGCTGGTGGCCTTCCAGGTCCACGCCATCAGCGGCTCACGGTACCCGGGGCTGCGGGCGCTGGAGGCCCTGGCCGTCACGGTCCCGCTGTTCCTGCTGCTATTCGCCAGCACCTACCTGGTGATGGCCGCCCTGTCGGCCCGCAGCTTCAGCCAGCCGCTGAACCACACCGACGCGCTGTACTTCACCGTCACCGTGTTCGCCACTGTCGGGTTCGGCGACATCACCGCCACCGCCGCCGTGGCCCGGCTGGTGGTCACCGGGCAGATGATCATCGACCTGATCATTCTCGGGCTCGGGGCCAGGGTGATCCTGGGCGCGGTCTCGCGGGGCCGGCAGCGACGAGAGCCCGGCGCCGTGCCGCCCGGCGGCTAAGCCGTGCTCGCAGGCAGCGCCTAGCATCCATCCATGACCTCGGGCGTCATCGCGCAAGCGGCCGGGCTGTTCGCCGTCACCAACTTCGACGACATCGTGATCTTGTCGCTGTTCTTCGCCCACGGTGCCGGGCAGCGCGGCTCGGCTGCCAAGGTGGTGGCCGGCCAGTACCTCGCCTTCACCGCGATCCTCGCCGTGGGCATCGGCCTCACGTTCGGTGCCAGCTTTCTTCCCGCGGAAGCCCTGCCCTACCTCGGCCTGCTCCCGATCGCCATCGGCCTGCGGGACGCCTGGAAAATATGGCGAAACAGCACGCGCGGCGACGACGGCGAGCAGGCCGAACCCAGCCAGGGCGGCCCCGCGGTCCTCAAGGTCGCCACCACCACCTTCGGCAACGGCGGCGACAACATCGGCGTCTACGTGCCCGTCTTCACCAATGTCGGCACCAGCGGGACGATCGTGTACTGCCTGGTCTTCCTGGTCCTCGTCGCCGTCTGGTGCGCGGCGGGCCGGTTTATCGCCACCCGCCCGGTCATCGCCAGACCCCTCAGCCAGTGGGGTCACATCCTGCTACCCGTGGTCCTGATCACCATCGGCCTGCTCATCCTCATCGAAGGCGGCGCCTTCGGCCTGTAGGCGCGCTAGATCATGATGATCAGCATGAACGCCATGGTGACGCCCATGGCGATCCGGCAGCTGATAGTCACCCAGGGGGGCCGTCCATGGGGCCGGTCGACCGGTCGCGGTGACCACCGACGTCGGGTCGGCCACGGCGGGGACGCCGGCCACGGCGGAGACACCGGCCAGCGCGGGCTCGGTCGGCTGGATGCTGGTGGGCGCGATGCTGTAGTGCCCGGTAACTCCGGGACCGGAAAGCTGGTCGAGGTCCCAGACGCAGTAGTCGATGAGCAGGAACGCGAAGATGAGCGCCAGGACCGAGCTGGCCCTGCGGACCACCGAGCTGACCGACAACGCCGGGCCCCGCTGCAGGCCCCCACCACGCTGGATCGCCAGCTCATCGGCCGCTACGACGTGCCGCCGTACGTCAACAGCGCCGACCAGTCCGGCGCGGTCCCCTTCCTCGACATCGGCAACCGGTACATCCTGGCCGGCGCGCAGTACAACCCGCAGGTACTGGCCGGCCTGTCCGCGGCCCAGATCGCCGCCAAGCTCCGCGACCCGGCCAGCCCGGCGGCGCAGGCCGTGGACGGCGCGGCCCAGGTGATCATCGCGGCCATCAACCAGGTCCTGCACGACCAGCCCGTCCATGGCTAGCCGCGGCGCCCGGAATGTGACACGGGCGTCAGGTTGCCGGCCGAGGATCGCAACTCTGTGTCACGAAAAGATAACATGCTGGTCCGTTCGGAGAATCAGAAATCTTTTTTTGACCGAACGGGCCTGGGTGCCAGCCACCGTCCTGAGGCGAGCGTTACCCGGTCTGGTCCGCGGACGGCTGCCAGCATCTTCCTCGGTACGTTGCCGGCCCACCAATATGTTCCAAACCGGTCCGTGATGTTCCATCATAGAGTTCGTATTTCGGTTTTCATCCAAGCGTTGACGACCGATGATTCTGCCAGTACATCTAGCTAGAAGCCCATTCTCGGCGAAGGCCGTCAAGGGGAATCGTCATCGGCATCGAGACCGCGGCGGGGGTGGCGGGGGAGGGAGCGCGTGATGACTGGGCTGCCCTTGGTGGGAGACGAGTTCGCGGGCTACCGGACGCGCGCGGTGCTCGGCCGTGGCGGGATGAGCGTGGTCTACCAGGCGGAGAACCTGCGGCTGAGCAGCGTCATCGCGCTGAAGGTGCTGGCGCCGGAGCTGGCCGCCGATGATGTGTTCCGGGCCCGGTTCCTGGAGGAGTCCCGGATCGCCGCCTCGCTGAACCACCCGAACGTGATCCCGATCTACGACATGGGCTCCCAGGACGACCTGCTGTACATCGCGATGCGGTACGTGTCCGGGACCGACCTGCGGCAGATGATCAAGAAGCGCGGCCGGATCCTGCCCGCCACCGCGTTGTTCCTGTTGGGCCAGGCCGCGCGGGCGCTGGATGCGGCGCACCGCCGGGGGCTGGTGCACCGGGACGTCAAGCCGGGGAACCTGCTGATCGAGCGGGGCAGCGATGAGGCCGATCCCGATCACGTGTACCTGGCGGACTTCGGCATCACCAAGCACGCGATGTCGCGGAGCGGGCTGACGTCGACGGGGCAGTTCCTGGGGACGATCGATTACGTGGCGCCGGAGCAGATCCGGGGGATGTCGGTGCTGGGGCTGGCGGATCAGTACTCGCTGGGGTGCGTGCTGTATGAGTGCCTGACCGGGCGGGTGCCGTTCGAGAAGGACCTGGACGCGGCGATCATCTGGGCGCACGTGGAGGAGACGCCCACCATGCCGACGGTGCTGCGGCCGGATCTGCCGCCGGAGGTCGATGAGGTGTTCGGCCGGGTGCTGGCCAAGCGCCCGGACGAGCGCTACGGAAGCTGCCGCGAGTTCATCGAAGCCGCCCGGATAGCCCTGGGCATCTTCGGGACGGGCACGGAGTCCTCCCTTTCCTACGGCGTCACGACCGCCGGGCCGCAGACCGGCCCCCTGCCGGGCAGCCGGGCGGGGAGGCCGCCGGAGCCGTTCTCCTGGAGCAACGTGGCCAGCCGGCCGCATCCGCCCGCACCCGGCGTAGATCCCGTCGCGCCGGCGGCGGCCGCCGGGGCGGTGGGTCAGTCCTGGAGCAGCCAGCCCAGCGCCGATCAGGCCGGTTACGGCCAGCCCGCCGCGGGCCGGGCCGGTGCGGGCCACTCCGGCGGGACCGTCGCCTCCCACCGCCGGGAATACGGCGCCGCGGGGCCGGCCGAGCCCGATCGGCCCGCCGGCGCGCCGCCGTCGCCGCGCGAGCCGGGGGGGCCGCGGGGGCCGCGCTGGTACCGGCAGCCGCGCTGGATCGCCGTGCTGGCGGCGGCGGTCCTGGTCGTCGCGGGCCTGGGCACCTGGATCGGCCTGAGCACCTCGGGGACAACGTTGCACACGCCGCCGCCCGGTGCGCTGATGAAAGCCCTCACCCTGGCGAACCAGGGCAGCCAGGCCACGGGCCTGCTGCCGCCCTCGGCCTGCACGCAGGACAACCGGACCCATGTGACCTGCACCGGTCCAGCGGCTGGCATCACCACGGCCGTCTTCCAGACCTACCCGAGCCTGACGGCCCTGTACGCGGCGTACACGGCCAAGGTCTCATCGCTGAACTCCGGCCAGTTCAAGCAGAACTTCAGCAACTGCGGCTCCCAGGCCATCGACGGCGAGGTCGGCTGGAACCGCCTGCCCCAGCACACCAGTATGTACACGGTCGCCCAGATGACCACGGGCCTGGTGAAGGACGCCCAGGCCGCGGGCCGGGTGTTCTGCAACTACACCCAGGGCCAGGAGTACATGGTGTGGACCCAGAACGACGGCAACATGCTGGGGTACGCGTACGGACCGGTGCACACGGACGTGTGGAACTGGTGGGTGCCGGTACACCTCAACATCGGCCTGAAGACCGCTGCGCAGCCTGGCTGGGAGTTGAGTGGTGATTCGCTGTACGCAACCCAGCAGGTGGGTGCGGCGGTGCTGAATGGCCGGATCTGGGTGGCGGGCGGTCTGACCGACGCGCAAGATGCCACGGCGAAGACCGAGTTTTACGACCCGACGACCGGCGCGTGGAGCGCGGGCCCGAATCTGCCGGTCCCGTTGCATCACGCGATGATGGTGTCGTACCAGAACACGGTGTGGGTGATCGGCGGGTTCCAGCCGCGGGGCAGCGAGATCATCGGGGTCGCCTCCGCCCAGGTGCTGCACCTGAACCAGAACCTGACCGCCTGGGTTGACGGGCCTGGACTGCATCATGCGCGGGGCGCCGGCGCGGCGGCGGTGGTGGGGAACAAGATCGTCGTGGTCGGCGGGCGGACCGCCGGCACGTCCCCGGCGGAGGTCATCCCCACCGAGATTTTCGACGGCACCAGCTGGCACGACGCGGCCGGCATCCCGGTTCCGGGCGATCACCTGGCGGTCGCGTCGGACGGCACGTACCTGTACGCCGTCGGCGGGCGCAGGCTGGAGGTCACCTCCAACACCGCGGCGGTGCAGCGCTTCGACCCGGCCGCTAACCGGTGGATCGAGCTGAAGAACGCGCCGGGCAAGGTCAGCGACGCCGGCGCGGCGATCATCGGCGGCCGGCTGATCGTCGTCGGCGGCGAGAGCATCGGCACCGTGTTCAGCACCGTCTGGGCTTATGACCTGGCCAGCTCGACCTGGTCCACCCTGCCCGACCTCGCCGAACCCCGGCACGGGATGGCCGTCGCGGCGATCGGCAACACCCTGTACGCCATCGACGGCGCATCCCAGCCCGGACACAACGCCTCCACCCCCACCGTGCAAACCCTCACCGTGCCCACCGGGCCCTCTCAGCCTGCCGCGAGTTGGCAGCTGGGCACTAATTCGCTGTACGCAACCCAGCAGGTGGGTGCGGCGGTGGATCAGAGTGGCCGGATCTGGGTGGCGGGCGGTTTGACCGACGCGCAAGATGCCACGGCGAAGACCGAGTTTTACGACCCGACGATCGGCGCGTGGAGCGCGGGCCCGAATCTGCCGGTCCCGTTGCATCACGCGATGATGGTGTCGTACCAGAACACGGTGTGGGTGATCGGCGGGTTCCAGCCGCGGGGCAGCGAGATCATCGGGGTCGCCTCCGCCCAGGTGTTCCACCTGAACCAGAACCTGACCGCCTGGGTTGACGGGCCTGGACTGCATCATGCGCGGGGCGCCGGCGCGGCGGCGGTGGTGGGGAACAAGATCGTCGTGGTCGGCGGGCGGACCGCCGGCACGTCCCCGGCGGAGGTCATCCCCACCGAGATTTTCGACGGCACCAGCTGGCACGACGCGGCCGGCATCCCGGTTCCGGGCGATCACCTGGCGGTCGCGTCGGACGGCACGTACCTGTACGCCGTCGGCGGGCGCAGGCTGGAGGTCACCTCCAACACCGCGGCGGTGCAGCGCTTCGACCCGGCCGCTAACCGGTGGATCGAGCTGAAGAACGCGCCGGGCAAGGTCAGCGACGCCGGCGCGGCGATCATCGGCGGCCGGCTGATCGTCGTCGGCGGCGAGAGCATCGGCACCGTGTTCAGCACCGTCTGGGCTTATGACCTGGCCAGCTCGACCTGGTCCACCCTGCCCGACCTCGCCGAAGCCCGGCACGGGATGGCCGTCGCAGCGGTCGGCAACACCCTGTACGCCATCGACGGCGCATCCCAGCCCGGACACAACGCCTCCACCCCCACCGTGCAAACCCTTACCTTTCACTAGGGAGATATCCCGTCCGTAGTAGCTGAGCAGTTCCAGACCTTCAGGAGCCGGGGTCGCAGTGCTGACCACTTCGCCGCAGACGACACCGCCGGCGCAGGCAAGGGACGTTCCTTTCGCCACCGCCGAGCTTGAGCTCGGCGGCATGCACTGCGGCGCATGCGCGGCGCGGATCGAGCAGGCGCTCGGCCGCGTGCCGGGCGTGGCCAGTGCTTCGGTCAACCTGGCCACGGCCCGGGCGTTCGTCTCCTACGACGGTTCAGCGATTAGCGCCGGCGAGCTCTGCCAGACCGTCGCCGACGTCGGCTACAGCGCCGAGGCGGTCGATGCCGCCGCCGGATCCGTTCGCCGGCAGCACAGCGACCGGTGGGTGCTGCGTGCGATCATCTCCTGGCCGCTGGCGATCGCCGCGTTGCTGGTGTCGCTCCTCCTGCCCCAGACCGCGGGTCCGGGATGGACCGTCCTCGTCCTGGCCGTCATCGTCGAGTTCGCCGGCGGCTGGCCGTTCCTCCGCAACGCCGCTCGCCTGCTGCGTCATGGCGCAGTGAGCATGGACACCCTGATCGCCCTAGGCACGCTCGCCGCGGTCGCCGTGCAGGCCGTGGAAGTCATTGCCGTCGGGGGCCGCCATATCCACGTCGACAGTGGCGGCGGCGCGTTCGCGGGACGACTGCACTACGCCATGGCGCCGCTTATTGTCGCCGTCTTGGTCAGCGGACGCGCCGCCGAGGCCCGCGCACGCCGCCGCGCGGTAGGTGCCATGCACTCGCTGCTTTCGCTGCGTCCGCCCATGGCCCGGGTGGTCACCGATCCAGACAGCGAGCGCGGTGATCTTGTCGCGCCCGAGAGTGTGCCGGTGGGGGCGCTGGTGCGGGTGCGGCCAAATGAGGCGATTCCTCTCGACGGGAGCGTCGTGAGCGGGTGGTCAGCCGTCGACGAATCTATGCTTACCGGCGAACCTTTGCCGGTCGACCGCGGACCCGGTAGCCAGGTCACGGGCGGCACGCGGAACGGACGGGAGGCGCTCGTCGTGCGCGTCGAGGCCCTGGCCTCGGAGTCGGTGCTCTCACGCCTTCAACGCCTGGTCGAGGAAGCTCAGCGTGACAAGGCACCGCTGCAGCGATTGGCGGACCGGGTAAGCCGGGTGTTCGTCCCAGCCGTACTCCTGCTCGCCCTCGCGACGTTCGCGGTGTGGTGGTTCGGCCGGGGGAACCACGATACGGCGGTGCTGAGTGCCCTGTCCGTACTGCTCGTCGCCTGCCCGTGCGCGATGGGCCTGGCCGCGCCGATGGCGATGATGGTCGGCTGCGGGAGAGCCTCGGCGCTCGGGATCTTCGTCCGCACCGGCGACGCGCTCGAACGTCTCTCCAGGGTGGACACCGTCGCGTTCGATAAGACGGGGACACTGACTGAGCGCCGCGCCGTTGTCACCGACGTGATGGCTCTGCCCGGCAACGGCCAGGACGAGCTGCTCGCCGCGGCCGCGGCGGTCGAAGCCGAGAGCGACCATCCCATCGCCCTGGCGATCATGGCCGCGAGCGGCTCGCCCGTTCGCGGGTCAGATGTCCAGGTCCTTCCCGGAGTGGGCGTGGCCGGGGTGGTTGACGGGCAATTGGTGCGGGTGAGCCGTCTGGAGCATCCTGACCTGCCAGAACCACTGTCGACGGCCATCGCGGCCCGCTATGCGCGGGGTGAAACGGTGGTGGTCGTCGAGCGCGGCGGCGATATCCTGGGGGCGATCGCGGTCACCACCCCGCTTCGTCCGGAAGCCAAGCCGAGCATCCGCCGCCTGCACGAGATGGGGATGAGGACGGCGATCCTCAGCGGGGACAGCCAGCCCGCGGTGGTGACGGCCGGTGCCGAGCTCGGCATCGATGACGTCCAGGCCGCCTTGAGTCCGGCCGGCAAGGTCGCGGCGCTTGGTGCCGAGCGCAGCAGGTCGCGCAGCGTCCTCATGGTTGGCGACGGCGTGAACGACGCTCCGGCGCTCGCAGCGGCCTCGGTCGGGTGCGCGATCGGCAGCGGGTCAGAAGCGGCGCTGGCGAACAGCGATGTCGCGCTGCTCGGCAGCGATCTGAACGGCGTGCCGGCCGCGGTCACCCTGGCGCAAGCGACCTACGCGGTGATGGTGCAGAACTTCGGCTGGGCCATCGGCTACAACCTCGCTGCGCTACCGCTGGCCGCCGCTGGGCTCATCGACCCGCTCGTGGCCGCCCTTGCCATGGGCCTGTCCAGCCTGCTCGTCGTGGCCAACAGCCTCCGCCTTGCCCGCTTCGGACGACCGGGCCTGGCCGACGTGCGAAGCCCGCGGATCCTCCGCGGGCTCTGGGGCGTCGGCCTGTCGGTGGCGCTCCCGGTCGTGCTATTCGCCGCACTCACGGTCGTCGGCCAGGCCGTCTCGCCCGCCCGGGGCCACTCCCTGCTCCCGCGAGCTCCCAGACATCTCGACGGTTAGCCTGGCCCTGGGCGGGAGCGCGGAGGTTTACCTCAATCCCGGCGCACCAGGACTCAACGAGCTGCACGTGTTCATCTACCCACCGCACGCGCGCACGACCATAGGCGCTGTCGAGGTCACCGGGGCACTCGGTGACCGGCCGCCGCAACTGCTCCGGCACCTGCGTATCGCGTCGAACCATTACGTGAGCTACGCGCTGCTCACTTCCGGTACGTGGATCTTCCACGTTTCCGCCCGTGTCGCGGGCCGGATCGAGTCATTTGACGTCAAGCGCACTATCTCATGAGAAGAGCAAGAAAGCAGCGCAGAGCACGCCTTGGCCTAGCCGTCCTGGCCGTCGTGCTAGGGGTTGCCGGCTGCAGCAGCGTCGATACATCGGCCGAATCACCGAAGCCGGCAGGCAAGTCACCCTCGGCGATTTCCCGCATGGTATGTGCCAAGGAGGCAGCCGGAGAGATCGCCGAGGTAGTGGGAGCCAAGGCCGCAATGACCGCCCCGACCTGGGCTGATCATCTCTATTCCTGCGGCTACCGTTACAGCGAGGGCACCATGGTGCTCTCGGTGAAGGAGCTTTCCAGCTGGACCCAGACGTACGCTTACTTTGACGAGCTGGCCAAGACTCTGCACAAGACAGCTCCGGTCAAAGGGCTCGGCCAAGGTGCTTTCGTGGTAGGCGACGGATCGGTCGTGGTGCGCAAGGACTGGAAGATCCTTTTGGTGGATATTTCCGGATTGCATGGAACGGTAGGGTCGCCGCCGAGTTCTCGTGACACGGTAGCCCTTGATGCGGCGGCGGTGATTCTTGGTTGCTGGAGCGGTGACTGACGCACGGAACGTCATGAAACCCTGGTCCCAGTGCGTCCTAACGCCCTGAAAGCCCGGTTTCATGGCGTCCGCCCGAAGAGCACGGGAGGGTGGCCAGGGCGGGCGCTGCCGCGCCATGAGACAGCGCACGCCGCGCTGCTCGCCGACATCCTCGACCTCGTGCACGGCGCATCGCTGGTGGCCAAGGACCAGTCCGCACCGCCGCTGACGGACGAGCTCAGGGTGCTGCGGTATCTTCCGACGAACCTGCCCAGGTCTGAGATCGCCGGCGAGCTGTCGGTCTCGCCGAACACGGTCAGCACGCACATCCGCAGCATCTACGCCAAGCTCGGCGCCGCGGATCGCTCCGCGGCGGTCCGTCGTGTCCGCGAGCCGCGGCTCCTCGCCAGCCGTCCGCAGTTAGCATCGTCATGACAACTGACCTCATCCGGCCCAGGCGGGAGGACGGCATGGAGTACTACGATCTCGGCCGCCACTCGCGGCCAGTGACCACCTCGTCGCCGGAGGCACAGGCCTGGTTTGATCGCGGGCTCGTCTGGACCTATGGCTTCAACCATGAAGAGGCCGTGTACTGCTTCGAGCAGGCGCTGCGGCACGATCCGGACTGCGCCATGGCGTACTGGGGTGTGGGCTACGCGCTCGGGCCGAACTACAACAAGCCGTGGGAGGCCTTCGACGACGATGACCTGCGCTCGACCGTCACCCGGGCACACGCGGCCGTGACCCGTGCCGGGGAGCTGGCGCCGTCGGCGGCCCCGGTGGAGCGCGCGCTGATCGGCGCGCTGCGGTGGCGGTACGCGCAGGAAGAACTGCCGGGGGAGCGGCAGGTCTGGAACGAGAAGTACGCCGACGCGATGGGCGGCGTCTACCAGGAGTTCCCCGCCGACCTGGACGTTGCGGCGCTGTACGCGGACGCGCTGATGAACCTGACCCCCTGGCAGCTGTGGGATCTGCGGACTGGCGACCCGGCCACCGGGGCGCGTACCGGGCAGGCCCAGGCGGTATTGGACCAGGCGCTGCGGTCCGCGGCCGGGCGGGCGCACCCTGGGGTGCTGCATATGTACATCCATTTGATGGAGATGTCGCCGTACCCTGAGCGGGCCCGCCGGGCGGCCGAGCATCTGCGCGGGCTGGTGCCGGACGCCGGGCACCTGCACCACATGCCAACCCACCTGGACGTGCTATGTGGCGACTACGGCCGAGTGGTGGCCTCCAACCTCGAGGCGATCGCGGCCGACGAGAAGTACCTGGCGCGGAACGGCGCGATGAACTTCTACACCCTCTACCGGTCGCACAACTACCACTTCAAGATCTACGGCGCGATATTCCTCGGCCAGTCCGAGGTCGCCCTTGAGGGCGCTGGGCAGCTGGAAACCTCGATACCGGAGGACCTGCTGCGGACCGAGTCGCCGCCGATGGCCGACTGGCTGGAGGGCTTCCTGGCCATGCGGGTGCACGTGCTGATCAGGTTCGGCCGTTGGCAGGACATCCTGGACCTGCCGATGCCGTCCGACTCTGCGCTGTACTGCGTCACGACCGCGATGCTGCGCTACGCCCGCGGGGTCGCCGATGCCGCGCTAGGCCGGGTCGGGGAGGCCGAGGCCGAAAGGGAGCTCTTCGCTCGCGCCCGGGCCGCCGTGCCCGCGACCCGGACCCTGTTCAACAACACCTGCAGTGACATCCTGGCCATCGCCGCGGCCATGCTCGATGGTGAGCTCGAGTACCGGAAGGGCAACATCGAGGCCGCTTTCGCCCACCTGCGGCGGGCGATCGAGCTCGATGACGGCCTGCCTTACGATGAGCCGTGGGGGTGGATGCAGCCGACCCGGCACGCGTATGGCGCGCTGCTGCTTGAGCAGGGCCGGGTGACTGAGGCGGAGGCCGTCTACCGGGCCGACCTGGGCTTCGACGACACGTTGCCGCGCGCCTGCCAGCACCCCGGCAACGTATGGAGCCTGCACGGTTTTCACGAGTGCCTGGTCCGGCTGGGCAAGCAGAGCGAGGCACAGATCGTCGAGCAGCAACTGCGGCTCTCCGCGGCCCTGGCGGACGTGCCGATCGAGTCCTCATGCTTTTGCCGTCGCGGACCCCGCTGACGCACCGGCGGTTTTCATACCATTGAGACCTCGGAGTCCTGCGCACAGTCCGACTCGAAGGATGGTAGATCATGCGATGGCTTGGCTGGATGGTCCCGATCGCGGCCGCTGCGGCACTGTTTATCAGCCCCGTTTCCGCGGTAGCGGCAACAACGTCCTCGGATTCGATCAGCGGGCTTGAGTACGCGGCGACATCGACCCAGGGCCGCTTCGCCGGCATCGCGTCGGGCGCGTTGCCCGGCGCCTGGTCGGTAACCGTGGACCACACGCCGCTCGGCACCTCTGCCGTCGTCACCGGCGGTGACTTTCACCTGGCCACCCGCCGGGCCGGAACGCTCACCACGATCAACGGCGAATTCACCGGAGGTACGGTCAGGCAGCTCTCCGGTTTCACCGGGTGCGTCAGTCGGCGATATGCCGTGACCGGCGTTCTGGGCGGCGTCGGTTTCGGGTCAGGCGGCCACGGAACTGGCACGTTCGCTGTCACGCTGACTCACTACCGCACCGAGATCTTCGGGCATTGCGTGACGTATTCCGCGAGCGTCAGCGGATCGCTGAGGCTGGCCCCGTCCTGACCACACGCTGCGTAGACTCCAAGCGTCAGGCGGTAGGCGCAGGAGGATGCCGTGGGAGTCAACGCTGCCAGCACCGTTTCCTCGCTCACTTCTGGGGTGAAGATCACGGTCGGCAACGGCGGATCTTCTCTGCGGCCCATGATGTGGATGTTCCTGGCGATTCTGGTTACCTTCCTTACCGCTCGAACCGTGACCCGGCTGATCCGGTCAGGCAGTGGCGCTAGGGCAGGACTGGGCAATGTCCAGATCGCGGGCAATCACATTCATCACCAGGTCTTCGGCATATTGATCATCATCGGTACGGGCATCATCCTGGTGTCCGAGATGCCCAAGGGTGCCGCGCTCGATGCCGCTGCGGCCGTCTTCGGGGTAGGCGTTGGCCTGACCGTCGACGAATTCGCGCTCTGGCTGCACCTGGATGACGTCTACTGGACCAGCGAGGGTCGAAAATCGGTCGACGCGATCTTCTGCGTGCTGGTGATAACCGGAACGCTCATCGGCGGGGCCAGTTTCGTGACCGGCCGGGTAGGGACGGCGGCATGGTGGTCGTCGGTCTCCGTGATCGCGGTCAATCTCCTGCTCGGCGTGATATGCCTGCTCAAGGGAAAGATCGTGACTGGCGTCATCGGTGTCTTCATCGGTGTCGTTGCCCTTGTCGGCGCCATCAGGTTGGCCAAACCGGAATCGTGGTGGGCGGCGCACCGCTACGTCGGTCGGCCGCGGCGGGCCGGGCGGGCCGCGCGCCGCTACGATCACCGTCACGAGGAGCGCTGGAACCGGTTGCGGGACCTGGTCGCCGGCGCCCCTTCCCAGGAAGGACCACGCTGACAGCGGCAGCCACCGCGCACGCCGGCACACTACTGCGGCCGCTCGCCCGCCGCGGCGCGTTGGCGTGACCGCACCGCCGAGGGCCGCGTGACGCGAGCGCCTAGTGTCAGCTCAAGGTAAAAGATTCGGCGGCGTGTGCGGATCAATCACTCTGGTATGTCCCTAACTGGAGAGACGTGATGGCTGCAGATACCTATTGTGCGAGCGTGAGTGACTTCGGCGTCGTTGGCCCCATACACCAGGAGGTCGGCCTAGCCAGGGAAGGAGGCCCGGACGCATTACATGGCAAGATGCCGGGTAGCTGAGACCGGCTGGATCTTACAACGGTCAAGGAGGAACTGATGAGTTCGGGCGCGGCGCGATGGGCACTGGTGCACCTAAACGACTGGACCTGGCTCGTCGCGGAGTACCGCGTCTGGCTGATAACGCTCGCCACGGTGATCGGCCTCGCGGTGCCGCTCTTGGCCGCGGCCAGGAAACACCTGCCACGGCCGGCGCCTTCCCTGGTCGTCCGCAGTGGCGCCATGGCACTGACGTTTTCTGCGGCCATGGTGACCATCTGTTCGCTGCTGCACTTCACCGATCTGCGCTGGCTGGCGCCGAGCCAGCGTGCGACCGCCCATCTGAGCGCGCCGGGCAGCCCGTTCGGTTTCGCCAGGCCTGTCGTGTCTGCGGTCAATTCAATGGCGGGCATCCCGGTCGAATACCGGGCGACCCAGGTGTCAGTTCACACCGCTATCGTCTGCGCATTCCTGGCGCTAGTGGCCTTCTTCTTGGTGGCCATAACCTGGCGCCGTGCCCGTCGCGCCGATATCAGGCAGATCGTGCGAGAAGAAATACGCAGGTCACCCACCGCGTACGCGCGGAAGTTGTGATCGGGTGCCGGTGACGGCGAGGAGCTCAGCCGATGAAGCCTACAGAGCTGCAAGGGCCAGGGAACCGCAGCTTACTCGGTACCTGCGACCTCGTAATGGTTCACGGTGAGGTCCCGCTCTATGAGGGCCGGGTCTCTTCCCAGCTCAGCTCTGGGCCTCACCATAGGTCGCCACCCGTTAGCACGTAGAGGAACGGCACGAGCGGGATAAGGCTGAACAGAGCCCATGCCAGCTTCGCCCCGCCCCCGGTGTCGCGGCGGGTGGCCAGGTCGATCCAGATGAGGACCACCGCGATGGGGTGGAGGAAACAGACTAGGAGCTCAAGGACCTTCTTCATGACCTGAATCTACCGCCACCCTCGACGGGGCCAGCCAGACTACGAGATCGAGGCTGGCTCATAGCGTTGTATCCCAGAAGGCGCAGTGCGAACTGTGCGTATTCCTTGGCGATCTGCTCCGGGGTAGTACGTCCGCCGGGTTGAAACCATTGCACTAGCGCCGTGCACATTGTCGCTATCGCCTTCCCCGCATCGTGCCGATGGTTGACGGCGAGATCACCCGCTGTGATGGCCGCTGCGATCTCCGTGTCCAGTAGATCCTGGACACCGTCGCGGAGCCTGGCTATCCGGCGGTAGTGATGGGGTTCGAGGCTGCGCATCTCGCTGGCGCCGATGAAGGAGAGGTCGCTTCGCCTGGTGTGGAAGAGAGCGAGCGCTTCTACCACTAGCGCGACCCTCTCGATCGGATCGCTCCCGTCGTCGCGTGCGCGCTGCAGCCGCCAGAGGAGATCCATCATCGTGATGTCGAGGATCTTTACCAGCAAGTCCTGTTTGCTGGGGTAGTGGTGGTATACGCCTGGCACGCTCATGTTGGCGAACTGCGCGATCGACCGCATGCTTGCCCCGTGGTAGCCGGTCACGACGAACGCCTTGATCGCCCCGGCTAGCACGGGGTCGATCGGCAGGGGAGCGAAGTCGCGCCAGTTTCCGGTGGCGAATTGGACCGAGGACGCCCCCGCGTTCCGCGGTTGCGGCGGGGCGGCCGGATCCTCGACGAGCAACGCTGCAGGTACGGCGAGTGCCGTTGCGATTTGGTGTAGCCGCTGGACCGAGATACCGGTCTTGCCGTTCTCGATGGCACTGATGGTTGCCGGGCTGACTCCTATTCGGGCGGCGAGCCCTCGCACCGAGACTCCCCGCGCGGTTCGCAGCAGGCGCACGGCTTCTCCCGTGTTCGGCGTAACCGCAACGGGCTCGGATGCATTCTTCATGGTGTTCAGAGTACCTGAACACCATGAAGGGGTTTGGCAACCACGGATATGGGCAGTGGCCTTGGTGAAGCTGACGACGGGGGTAACGGCGGCCTCAATCCTGCCATGAATCACCGAGCGAGCGCTCTGTTCGTTCCGCTAGGAAAGGAACTGCTTGGATGACTGACGTCCCGACCATGGATGAAGTCCTCAGGGAAGCCCCGAAGAACTGGGGCAAGTGGGGGGAGGAGGACGAGGTTGGCGCGCTGAACTACCTCACCGCAGAGGAAGTCTTCCGCGGGGTGCACCACGTCAAGTCCGGCACCGTGTTCACTCTGCAGCGGCTGATCGGCGACCCCAAAGGCGACCCGGTTTGGCCCGGGCGGACAGCGGCCGAGAAGACAATGATCTTGGACGAATCCTCATGGGACGGCGACGGCGCTCCGCAGTTCCCCGGTGGCCTGCACTATGCAGATGACAAGATCAGCGCGTTTCTCCAGGGCTCGACTCAGTACGACGCGCTCGGCCACGTCTGGTACGGCGGCCAGCTCTGGAATGGATACGACGCGCGCAGCACGGTTGGCGGACTGGACAAGGCCAGCGTGGCTCCGATCGCGGAGCGCGGTGTCGTCGGACGGGGCATCCTGCTAGACATCGCCCGCTTCCGTGGCAAGGAGAACCTCGACAAGGCCGAGACCTTCACGCACGAGGACCTGGTGGCGTGTGCTGAAGCCCAGGGCGTCAAGATCGAGAAGCGCGACATCCTGGTCATCCGTACGAACTTCCTCAAGCTTTTCTTCGACCAGGGCGAGAAGTTCTACGAGGGCTTCTGCGAACCGGGCCTGGTATACAGCCCAGGGCTCGTGCAGTGGTTCCAAGATATGGAGATCCCGAACCTCGTCACCGACACCATCGCCAACGAGGTGACGACCGACCCGAACAACGGCATTGCGCTTCCGTTGCACTGCGCGCTGATGCGCAACCTCGGCGTCGCGTTGACCGAGATCTGCGACCTGGAGAAACTGGCCGCCCACAGTGCTGAGGACGGCCAGTACACCTTCCTGTACACGGCGGCCCCGCTGAAGGTGAACCAGGCGAGCGGCTCGCCCGTCAACCCCCTAGTGATCAAATGACGACATATACCGAACGACCGTGGTTGCACCTCTACGGCCAGGGATTGCCGACGGACATCACACCGGACTACCGGACCATGCTCGACATGTTCAACGCGAAGGTGGCGCAGGCACCGGACAGCGCGGTGATCAAGTACTTCGACGGCGTGCTCACCATGGCCGGCCTGGACGCGCGTTCGGACTCGCTCGCGGTGGCCCTGGCCGCCAGCGGGTTCGCCGCCGGGGACAGGCTCGCGGTCTACGTGCAGAACAACCCGGCGTTCGTCATCGCGCTGCTGGCAGCCTGGAAGGCCGGCGGTGCGGCTGTGGTGATCAACCCGATGAACAAGGGCCGCGAGCTGAAATACCTGCTCGCCGACTCCGGTGCCAGTGCACTGCTGTGCCTTGACGACCTGTACGAATCGGTGGCTCAGGAGGTCATCGCGACCGGTGAGACCGCGGTCGGGACGGTGATCACCTGCTCCCCGCTCGACGGGCAGTCCCGCAACGACGAGCGGCTGTTCGCCGGCGTGCAGCGGCTGCGTCCGGAGGGGACGCTGGACCTTGAGGAGATCTTCAGCCAGAACGACGGTCGCAAGCCGGCGCCCGTCGATCCGGGTCCCGACGACGTGGCCGTGCTGTGCTACACCTCGGGGACGACCGGGGTACCGAAGGGCGCGATGTGCACCCACGGCACGATGGTGTTCAATTCCCAGACGTACCGGGACTGGATGGGCTTCACCGCCGAGGACTCCGTACTCGGGGTCGCGCCCCTGTTCCATATCACCGGCCTGATCGGCCATATGGGGGTCGCCCTACTCGCGGGGTGTCCGCTGGTGATCAACCACCGGTTCGAACCGGGGGTGGTCATCGACACGATCCGCGAGCACCAGCCCACGTTCACCGTCGGTTCGATCACGGTGTTCATCAACCTTTCGGGGCTGGAGGGAGTAGCCAGGGAAGACTGGTCCTCTTTCCGGATGATCTACTCCGGAGGCGCGCCGATCGCGCCCGCGATCACCGACCAGTTCATGGACAAGACCGGCCTCTACATCCACAACATCTACGGTCTGACCGAGACCAACTCGCCGTCGCACGCGGTGCCTCTGGGCCAGAAGGGGGTCTGTCAAGTTAACGGTGTAACTTCTTCCTCTGTTGTTACTTGCGTCCCGCGCTGAGGCGGCCGTCGAAGGTGATGTCGAAGGCGTTCAGGGCGGCCTTCCACCGGTTGGTCCACCGCTTGCGGCCCTTCCCGGTCGGGTCCAGGCTCATGATCGCCAGGTACAGGCACTTCATGGCCGCCTGCTCGGTTGGGAAGTGGCCGCGGGCGTTCACCGCGCGCCGCAGCCGGGCGTTGATCGACTCGATCGCGTTCGTGGTGCAGATGACCGTCCTTATTTCCCGGTCGAACCGCAGGAACGGCACGAATTCCGCCCAGGCGTTCTCCCAGAGCCGGATGATGGCCGGGTAGCGCTTCTCCCATTTCCCGGAGAATTCGGCGAACCGGTCGAGCGCCTCGGATTCGGACGCGGCGGTGTAAACGGGCTTGAGGTCTTTCGCGATCTGCGCCCAGTCCCTTTTCGATGCGTACTTGAAGGAATTCCGCAGGAGATGGACGATACATGTTTGCACGATGGCCTTCTCCCAGACGGCATTCACCGCGTCGGGCAGGCCTTTGAGGCCGTCGCAGATCACCATCAGCACGTCCCTGGTGCCGCGGTTCTTGATCTCTGAGCAGACCCGCATCCAGTACTTCGCCCCTTCCCCGTCGCCGTGCTCCCCAGCCCACAGGCCCAGGACATCGCGCTCACCGTCCACGGTGACGCCCAGCGCCAGGTAGATGGGCCGGTTGGCGACCTGGCCCTCGCGGATCTTCACGTTAATGGCGTCGATGAAGATCACCGCGTAAACCGCGTCGAGGGGCCGGCTCTGCCAGTCGGCCAGGCCGTCCATGACCCGGTCGGTAATCGTGGTAATGGTCTGCTTCGACACCTCGGCGCCGTAGACCTCGGCCAGGTGCGCGGCGATCTCCCCGTGGGTGAGCCCTTTCGCCGACAGGGAAATGACTATCTCATCGACTCCGGACAGCCGCCGCTGCCTTTTGGCGACGATTTTCGGCTCGAAGCTGGAATCCCGGTCCCGCGGCACGCTGATTTCCACCGGCCCGGTGTCGGTGAGCACCGTCTTGGCCCGGCGGCCGTTACGGGAATTGCCGCCGTCGCGGCCTTCCGGGTCGTGCTTACCGTAGCCGAGGTGATCGTCCAGCTCGCCCTCGAGCGCGCCCTCCACGACCATCTTGGTCAGCCGCCCCAGCAGGCCGCCCTCGCCGGTCAGCTTCAGCCCGCCGGTCCGGGCCCGCTCGGTAAGCTCGCGTAGGACCTGCTCATCGGCCGCCGATAGCTCCGCCCCGGCCTGGCCCCGGTCCTCTGTCACGTCAGTCACTGGTGTCTCCTTCCGTCTCGGAAGTTACACCGTTTAACTTACAGTCCCCCAGAAGGCGCCGGTGGACCCGAACACGGGGGCGCTGTCGGTGGGTGTGCCGGTGTTCAACACCGTGGTCCGGATCCTCGATGAGGCGGGCAAGGAAGTTCCTGTTGGCCAGATTGGCGAGATCGCCACCTCGGGTCCGCAGGTCGTCCCCGGCTACTGGAACAAACCTGAGGCGACCGCGGAAAGCCTGCCCGGCGGTGAGTTGCGCACTGGCGACGTCGGGTTCATGGACCCCGACGGCTGGTTCTACCTGGTGGACCGCAAGAAGGACATGATCAACGCGGCTGGTTACAAGGTGTGGCCCCGTGAGGTAGAGGACGTGCTCTACGGCCACCCGGCGGTGCGGGAGGCCGCCGTCGTCGGTGTTCCGGATGAGTACCGCGGCGAGACGGTGAAGGCCTACGTTTCACTCAAGCCGGGTGCGGCCGTCACCGAGGAAGAGCTGATCGGGTTCTGCAAGCAGCAGATGGCGGCGTACAAATACCCGCGTTCGATCGAGTTCGCCGAGGACCTGCCGAAGACCACGACCGGGAAGATCCTGCGGCGCGAGTTGCGTGATTCGAACTCGTGAGCACCGCCGACCTCGTGCGGCCGGGCCAGTTGGGTCCGGCACTGGCCGAAGCGACAGGTGATGGGCGGTGGCGTTCGCTGGACGCCACGCTCATCGCCGGGGGCAAGTCGAACCTGACGTTCGAGGTTACGAGCGAGGCCGGCACGGTGATCCTGCGCCGGCCCCCGTCGGGCGAGCTGCTGCCGAGCGCCCATGACATGGGCCGTGAGGCGCGGATCCAGCGAGCGCTGGCAGGCACGTCGGTGCCGGTCCCCAGGGTCGTATTGCAGGAGGCCAGCGGGGATCTGCTGGGCGTGCCGTTCTACGTGATGGACAAGGTGCCCGGTCACGTCATCCGTGACCAGATGCCGGACGGGTACGCCGAGACGTCGGCGGAGAAGCTGGCGCTGGCGGACGCGTTGGTCGACGTACTTGCCGATCTGCATGCGGTTGACCCCCAGGCGATCGGGCTGGGTGATTACGGACGGCCGCATGGCTACCTGGAACGGCAGATCCGGCGCTGGAACGGCCAGTGGGAGAAGACCAAGACCCACGAGGTGAAGGCGGTCGATGAACTCAGTGGTCGGCTGACGAGACGACGGCCGGAAAGCCAGCGGGAGTCGATCGTGCACGGTGACTACCGGCTCGACAACTGCTTGATGGCCCCGGCCGACCCGTCGCGGGTGGCTGCCGTCCTGGACTGGGAGCTGTCCACACTGGGCGACCCGCTGACCGACCTCGGACTGCTGCTGTTCTACTGGCGCGAACCGGGAGAGGACAAGCCGGCACTGACTCCTGCGGTGACGCGGAACCCGGGCTTCCCGGGAAGGGCCCATCTCGCGGAACGCTACGCACGGCGGACCGGTGCACAACTGGACGACATCGCCTTCTACGATGCCTTTGCGCATTTCAAGTTCGCCGTGATCGCTCAGGGCATTGCCGCGCGGGTGGCGGCGGGCTCGATGGCCGGGCAGGATTTCGGCAACATCGACCAAGAGGTCCTGAAGATCGCCGAAGAAGGCCTCAGCAGGCTCGAGGAGGATTAAGCAATGGACTTCGGGCTGTCGCCTGGGGCGGAGGACGTGTGCGCCCGGATGTGGGGGTTCATGCGGGAGGAGGTATTCCCCGCAGAGAAGGAGTACGAGCAGTGGCGGGCAAGCCACGACCCGCATGCGCATCCCCCGGTGCTGGAGCGGCTGAAGGCGTCGGCGAAGAAGCGGGATCTATGGAACCTCTTCCTGCCCGACATATCAGGATTGTCGAACCTGGACTACGCCGCGGTCGCGGAGATCTCGGGATGGTCGCCAGTGATCGCACCGGAGGCCATCAACTGCCAGGCCCCGGACACCGGCAACATGGAAACGCTGCACCTGTTCGCGACACCGGAGCAGAAGCAGCAATGGCTCGAGCCGTTGCTCTCCGGGGAGATCCGGTCGGCGTTCGCGATGACCGAACCGGACGTGGCGTCCTCGGATGCAACGAACATCACCACCCGGATGGTCCGTGACGGTGACGACTATGTGATCAACGGCCGCAAGTGGTGGATCAGCGGGGCCGCCGATCCACGGTGCCAGGTCTTCATCGTGATGGGCAAGACCGACCCGGCAGCGGACACCCACCGGCAACAGTCGATGATCCTCGTGCCGCGGGACGCTCCGGGGATGACAATCGAGCGGCAGTTGCCCATCTTTGGCTACCAGGACCAGCACGGGCACTCCGAAATCGTGTTCCGCGACGTGCGGGTGCCAGCGTCGAACATGCTGGCTGCCGAGGGAGATGGATTCATGATCGCCCAGGCCCGACTCGGTCCGGGCCGAGTTCACCATGCCATGCGTGCTATCGGGATGGCCGAACGTGCCCTGGGGCTCATGGTGGATCGCGCGAAGTCGCGGGTGGCGTTCGGCCAGCAGCTGTCCCACCAGGGTGTGGTGCGGGAGCTGATCGCCCAGTCCCGTATCGACATCGACCAGGCCCGGCTGCTGGTATATAAGACAGCCTGGCTGATTGACAAGCACGGCGCCAAAGGGGCCCGCACCGAGATCGCGGCGATCAAGGTAGCCGCGCCGGCGATGGCGACCGCGGTGATCGACCGGGCGATCGAGGTGTTCGGCGGCATGGGCGTCAGCGACGACACGCCGCTCGCGTATTTCTACGCCTGGGCCCGCAGCCTGCGCATTGTCGACGGGCCCGACGCCGTCCACCGTCGCTCGATCGCTCGCGAAGAGCTCAAGCGAAAACGCCCGTTTATAGGTTGACCAAAGCCGGGGTGGCGCCGGCCCGTTCATGCCGCATGGACGCTGTCATGGATCATGGGCGCATGAGTGCCACGTCGGCTATGCCGCCGACGCCCCCTACCTGCCCGAAGCGGGCGCTCGCGGGCTGGCCGAGCGCGGCGCCCGGCTCGTCGGTATCGACTCGGTCAGCGTCGATGACATTCAAGGCGGCGGGCGCCGCCCGGCCCACTCGATCCTGCTCCCGGCCGGCATCCCGGTCGTCGAGCACCTCACCGGACTCGGCCAGCTCCGCCCGACCGGGTACCGGTTCACCGCAGCCCCGATCCCGCTCGCAGGCTTCGCAAGCTTCCCCACCCGCGCCTGCGCGACAATACCCCAGCCATGACATCCCGGCCGGCACCGGCGCGACCAGAAGTGATGATCTACCACTGGAGAAATACTCCAGACCGCCGACTATTTACTTCGGCGTAAACAGGTCGAGGTTTGTTCTTGAGCAACCGATATTTCCGGTTTCTGGCGCGGTTACTGCAGGCGCGACACTATGGTTTTCACCGCTGATCGATGGTCGACCGGCGACGCGCCAAGTTTGCGGAACCACGACCGCTGCCGTCTGGAGTACGCCCGGATGTGGCCGAGCGCTTCGGCTCGGGCGGCAGCAAGGTCGGCGCCGTCGAGCTCGGCGATTGCCTTCCCGGTCGATGCGGCCAGGCGGATGAACTCGCGATATCCGTGCGTCTCCGACACCACGTTGCGTCGGCCATCTGGCCGGCGAGCCTGCTCGACGAGCTGGTACCGGTGGTCGAGTTCGGCAATCTCCTCCAGCAGCCCGTCGCGGATCTGGGCATCCAACGTCGTCTCGATCCGCCGGTCGGTCTCGGCTTCCCCCCGGTCGATGCCGTATACCGCGAATGCAAACGGCGTGGCCGCCTCGTTGCCCGCCTCGCCGGCCATACGGCGCACCAGGGCGTTGAGGATCGCCTCGTAGTTGTGGGGGTGCACGCGCCGGGCTACCTCGGGCGCGAGCCGTGCGAGCACGTGGTAGGAGCCCGTGACGTCGCCGCGCGGGAAGTCGCGCTCGAGCGACCGCCGGAGCGTTCCCGTCCCGGTCAGGTCCCAGCCATCCAGCAGGGCCTGGACGTACACGCCCGTGCCGCCGACGAGGACCGGCACGGCATCCTCGGACGCGGCGAGTGAGGCGAGCTCGTCTCGCGCCATATGTGCGTACGTCTCCAGCGACAGCTTCGACGGCGGCTCGGCCACGTCCAGCAAGCGGTGCTCGAACCCTCGCATCTGCGACGGCTTGATTTTGCTCGTGCCGATGTCCATGCCGGCATAGACCTGCCGTGAGTCGGCATTCAGCACGACCGGGCGCAGGCCACGCCCGGAGGCGGCCTCGCAGACGTCGAGTGACAGCGCGGTCTTGCCAGACGACGTTGGCCCGTAGATGACGACTGCGCGCCGCCGCTCGCCGCGCCGCATCCGCCACGTGAGGTTGCTGTACCGGTGCATGATGCCCCAGGCGAGTAGCCGGCGGCGCAGGGCCGCGCCGGGCTGGTCGGGTGGTAGCCGCAGGCGGTCAGTGTCCGGGGCTACGAACCGGCTATTGCCGTCGGCAGCGAAACCCCCGACGCCGGCGAACCCGTACTCGCGCTCCCCGCGCATGGCGGGCTCGAAGCCAGTCAACCCCGAACAGCCGCCGGGCCCTGTCCGGCTCTGGGCGGTCAGCAGGTGCTGGCGCATGACCCGGCCACGAAAGCTGGCCAGCCCGCAGGCCACCGGTTCCTGATCACCGGTGGCGGCAGCTGGTACAGCGCAGCGATGGTCTCGCCCAGCTGACAGGCGGCTCATCAGCACATACCCCGACCGTATTGACCCGGGGCTATCGACGGCAACTGGATTTCGCCTGGGTAGGCAGCGGCGAGCCGGAAGCTGCGAGCGCGGGTGCTCCTATGCAGCCGCTAGGCAGCTCGCTAAGCACCTGAACGTAGACTGCGGGAGAACCGCATAGCACCCCAGTACCTTCCCGGGTTATCAGGAAAGACGACCTCGTCAAAGTGCAGCGTGATCCCGGGCTCAGGCGTAAGTGCTAGCCTGCGGCGCAGCCGTGGACTCTCGGCCGGGGTGACATCGAGTCGGTAGCCGATGACAATGCGGGTTTGCGGATCCACGTGACGAAGATTCTCCAGTGACACCGGCACCTCGGGAGACCGCGCGATCCTGAGGAGCTGGTTGTCCGATGTCAGCTCTGCTATCTCGCGGATGTCCTCGCGGGAATCCGGCGTCAGGCGGGTCGTGGTTTCATAGCGCCACCGGGCGCGGGTTCAGCCGAACTGAACCACCAGAGCCTTCGTCCTAGTCCTGGGCAGCGAGTAGCAGCGTGGCGAGCGGCTCGAGGGTAGCCATGAGCTCATCGAGCTCATCCGGCTCAAGGCTCTCGTAGGGCCTGCCCGCGGCGATCTCGCCGATGTCGCGCGGGTCCACCCACGGCTGCGCGTAGTCCAACGGCATCGACGCTCGCAGCACGCCGTCGCGGATCGAATCGAGCTCCCACAGCAGATTGGTGAAGAACATCCCGTATCGCAGGTGCAACACTGTCGCGCCAGTGGCGTCGAGCTGCTCCTCAGTCCGGGCCATCCCGTCGATCTCGCCCGCTCCGGAGCGCATCTCCGCCCCGACGCTGCTGAGGAAGACCGTGCGGCCGATACCGTTCTCCGTCACCGCGCGGGCCGCAGTGGCACCCAGCATGGTGTACCTGGCGACAGGATCGGCGCCCGGGTCAGCCGTTTGCGGCTCCAGCCAGAACAAGGCGTCCGCATCCCGGGTCGCCCGCACGACGGCCGCGGCGTCCCCCAAGTCGGCTTCAACCGTGTCCGCGTGCTCGCGCACGGCCGAGTCAAGCCGGCCGGGGTGACGGGCAAGCAGGGTGGGCCGTACCCCGGCCTGGATGAGCAGCCGCACCACCCGCGATCCGACATGCCCGCTGGGCGTGGTAACAACGACCTTCATGCGCCTTGCCTATCACGCGGCACAGGCGATAAGGCCAGCCGCGTGCATATCCTCCATTCCGGCGCGGGCGCCGGACGGCCACCTTGGCATCAGCTTGCCGAGCATAACGGCGGTTCGCGCTCACGTTGAGGTTGCGGTCCGTAACGGCCTTGCGGCAATTGTCATCCCCAGCTGGGCTGTCCGCCTGGCGGCTGCATGAACCTGCTGAAAGGCTTTCCCGCGCGGCCCCGGTCGGCGAACACTACCCGCGGGCCACTGGCGATGCCGAGGCCGCCGCCTTGGCCGTTAAGCCGGTCCCGGACAGATGCCGCCTGACGAACTGGATGACGTCGGCTACCTCGGCTCGTGGCAACGCGATGTGCCCGCCAGGGTTGGCGTGCAGAGTCTTCTCCGGCGAGCCCAGCAGGTCGTAAAGCGCGAGACCGTCTTGCCTGGGGAACAGCTCGTCGTCCCACTGGAGCAGGAACAGAGCTGGCGCCCGGATGGTCCTCGCGGCCGCTGCGAACGCCGGCGATCGTTCGGCCAGACCCTCCTCGTCCGGCCGGCGCAGATCCGCCGACCAGCCGAAGAGCCCGAACACGGCCGCCTTCACCCGGGTTCGACCGCCACGAACGGGACGCCGAACCGAGTTCCCATGGACAGCCCGATGTATCCGACACGGTCCGGGTTGACGTCGCTCCGCTCGCACGCGAAGTCGACTGTCGCACGGAGATCGCATATCGCCTGCTCAGTAGCTCGGGTGTTGCGCTGGCGCCATGCGACCAGCCCCATGGCCGATCGAACCTGGGCTGCGGGCACCGGCCTTTCCTCCTCAGGCCGCCGCTCGCCGTGATTCGGAAAGTCGATAGCGGCTACGGCGTAACCCAACTCCGCGACGAGCCGCATGGCCAGCGCGGTGACCCCGGGGGTGTCCTTGCTGGCGGTGGCACCATGACCGAGCAGCACGAGCGGGCGCCGGCCGTGGCCACCCGCCGCCGTCCACAGATAGCCCGGCACGATCTCCTCTGGCGATCGCAGCTCGAAACGATGACGCGCGACGCCTCCGGGAACCTCCACCCCGCTCATCCACTGCTCCTTCACTCACTCACAGCCCCACACGAGCGTATTGCCGCCGTCATCTGGTCTGCTGCTTAATCAAGGTCGCCCCGGCGGCCATGACATCGCTGACAAGGTTCCCGACAGCGAGGTTGATGTTCCGAGGCGGAACACCAGCCGGGATCGGGTTCTGCTGGCCGCCGCCCGTCGGCTGGAAGCAATGCAGGCAGCGCCATCCAGACCTGATGGCCGTGCCACTGGCCCGGATGATCCGACCAGGCAGGTCATCATGCGCCGGTCACTCGCTCTTCGTCGACACCGACGGATCCCATGCGGCGGTCACGACCGGCGATCCTCACGCAGCGTGACCGACGTTCCGGAGTACAAGCGTCCTGATCGCCGGATATTTACTGCGTGTGAGGTACTCGATCGGTGGTGCTGCTCCGTTCAGATCAGTGGGTTATGGCGCGGATCGAGTGTGTCGTCGCCGAGGCGGATGGCGACCGGTTCGGGCAGGTGCCGGTCCGCGAGGCAAGGTGCCGGGCCGTGGATACATGCAGGGACCAGCCTCGGAACGGCGGCCGGTCAGGTGCTGCTGAGGGCGGTGGCGAGTTCTCGGGTGCGGTCGAGCAGGCGGGCGAGGGCGATCGGGTCCCTATAGTCGTCGTAGCGGACGATCTCGCCCGCTGCAAGATGACCTGCACGCGGCCCTCGACACGCTGTTGCGCCGCGCCCAGCAAGCGGCGCGGTCCGCCCCGGCATCACCACTCCGGACATCATCATCCTGCTCAAGGGACTGCTCCGCAGCATCAACGACGCACCCCCCGGCGCAGCGAGCCGGGCCCTGGCTGACCGGCTGCTCACCGTCGTGGCTGACGGACTACGGCCACATCCCTGACCCGGCACCCTTGAGCAGGAACCCGCTGGCCCCGGCCTGCGGAAGCGATGAAGCAAGGACGCAGGCGTACGGCCGAGCGGCATCCGATGGGCTCATCGAATGCCGCACTGGCTAACGCCGAGGCCAGGCTCTCGCCCGACCCAGCCTGATCAGTCGGAGGAGGACCGGCGGGCCAGGCCGACCTTGGCGTTCGGGTGGTCCCGCCAGGTAGCCGTACCGGATGCCGCGGCGGCCTTGGCCTGCTCCCACCGAAGCCGGGCCAGCTGGCCAGGCGGAGTCTCCAGCTCCTTGATCCAGGCTCGGGTGGCCGCGGCCAGGTGCGTTCCCGCGACGGCCACGCCGACCATCGCCACCACCGCGCCGATCCCGATCAGGATCCCGCCGGCCACCAGCGGCCCAGACCGTACCTGGGGCCAGTTTCCGGCCTGCTGGCTGTCTGTCGCGTCGTCATAAGCCATGGCGCCCGTCCCGATGTCCGTGTGCTACTTCCTCGCGCCTAACCCTATCCCCAGCGTCGTAGTAGGGGACCGGGCGGTGGTACCACGGCAGGAGGCGGCACTTGCGATACCGTGGCACGCGCTGCCGGAGGCGGCTGCTGCGAGGCCGATCTCCAGGACGCTGTAAGTGCCGACTGCGGACGTCAAGACGGAATTTCGCCGAAGCGAAGCCCTCGCCCACCCAGACGGTGCCTACGACGGAGAGTGCATACCCGCTGAGCGGGCCCCCGGACATTCGCTGTATGTCGAGTGATACCCGGGTGATCATCTCCGCATATTGGATCGAAAAATGTAGCGATGATCACCCGTATATCGGCGGTTACACGGGTGGCCTGCTAGGGCAAACCCCTGCGCGGCGCAACGCGCGTTGGGGGAATACGCAGCCGCGGCGGTCCCGGCTGTGCCGTTATTGAGCTCGAGCAGGGGTGGATCTGCCCGCTGGTGGCAGCCGGATGAATCGCCCCGGGTTTTGTGGAGGCTCCCAATCCACGGGAGAGTGGGACGATGGGAGCAGCACGGAAGTATCCGGACGAGCTGCGTGACCGGGCGGTCCGGCTGGTGCTGGACCTGGTCAAGGATCAGGACGCCAGCGTGACGGCGGCTTGCCGGAAGGTGGGCGGCGAGCTGGGGATCAAACCGGACACGCTGCGCGGCTGGGCCAAGCAGGCGCAGGTCGACCGGGGGCTGCGGCCCGGGACCGCGTCGGCGGATGCGGCGCGGATCCGGGCGCTGGAGCGGGAGAACGCTGAGCTTCGCCGGGTCAACGCGATCTTGCGCACGGCGAGCGCTTTTTTCGCGGCCGAGCTCGGCCACCGGTAGTCCTGGTGGTGGCCTTCATCGAGGCCTGCCGGGACCAGTTCGGGGTCGAGCCGGCCTGCCGGGCGCTGCGCCAGGCCGGCGTGCGCATCTCGCCGTCGGGGTACTACGCGGCCCGGGCGCGGCCGCCGCCGGCCCGGGCGGTGCGCGATGCCGCGCTGGAGAAGCAGATCCTGCGGGTCTATAAGGACAGCGGCGAGCGGTACGGCGCCTGGAAGGTGTGGGACCAGCTGAACCGCGAGGGCATCGCGGCGGCCCGGTGCACCGTGGAGCGGCTGATGCGCAAACTCGGGTTGCGCGGGGTGCGCCGCGGCGGGTGGAAGAAGCCGCGGACCACGGTGCCCGACCCGTCCCAGCAGCGGCCGGCCGACCTGGTGAACCGCGATTTCGCGCCGGATGCGCCGGACCGGCTGTGGGTGGTCGACTTCACCTTCGTGCCCACCCGGGCGGGCACCGCCTATACCGCGCTGGTCATCGACGCGTTCGCCCGGCTGATCCCCGGGTGGCGCACCGCCGCGCACCACAGCACAGGCCTGGTGCTGGACGCGCTGGTGATGGCGGTCACCTACCGGGCCCGCCAGGGCGTGAGGGTGGCCGGGCTGATCCACCACAGCGACGCCGGCAGCGAGTACCTGTCGATCCGGTACGGCGCCGAGCTGGCCGCGGCGGGCATCGCGCCGTCGGTCGGGACGGCCGGGGATTCTTACGATAACGCGCTGGCCGAGAGCATCGTCGGGCTGTACAAGACCGAGGTCATCGACCACCTGGGGCCATGGGAAACCCCCGCCCAGGTCGAGGCCGCCACCAGCGAATGGGCCAGCTGGTACAACACCGCGCGGGTAATGCGGCGCACCGCCGGCCGGCCGCCGGCCGGGTACGAGCAGGCCTGGCGCGACGGCACGCTCGGCCAGGTCCCCGCCCGCGGGCCGGGCAGCAGGCCCCGCCGGAAGGACGAAGGAGGCGGCCATGGCCGCCGCTCATTACCCAGGCGGGCTCCGCCCGCACCCGCCGGGGGCTCCGCCCCGGACCCCGGCCCTCCTCAGAGATGGCCCGGCAGGTCAGGACGGGTGCGGCGGCGGGCGGGCATCTCCCCGCCGGCCTCGGGACGGGTGCCACGGAACCCCCGCCCAGGTCAAGGGCGCCTCCGGCGTCGCAGGCGATGACGCTGCGCGTCACCCTCGCCCAGCCCGGGGAACCCGCGGCGCAAAGCGGGTTGCCCGACGAGGAGATGCCCAGGCCGCCGGCGGGCGGCATGGCGGGCGGAGCCCGCCATCTGGCTGGGCAGCTGGACGGCACAGCTGGACAGATGTTCGATAAAACAAAAGCGGAAAAATGATCAGACCGTGGTTCCGCCAGGCGGCGGTACCGTGGAAGACAACGGCCACCCAGACCAGAGCATCTGGGGAGAATCGAGTCTCCACCAAACCCGGGGTGCTCCAGGATGCCGTGGCGAGCCGCTGGCGGTCCTGGCCTGGCCCTGGGCTCCGCACGTTAGGTTTAGTCGGGCGCAAACGGACCGGGATGCATTTGCGTACCGCTGGGCATGCGCCTGGAGATGACTGGCCTGGCCGCTGGGTTGCGGGCCGGTTCCGGTCAGCGGGCTGGCGGTGTGGCGGGGTGCTCGGCGAAGAAACGGATGAACTCGGAGCTGGCGTCCGGGCCGTGTGCGTCGGTGTAGGACGCATGCGGGACACCACCGGACCAGGCATGCCCGCCCTGGTGAATGATCCAGCATTCGGCCAGGGTCGCGCCCGCGGGGTCCTGGTAGCAGGTGCGGGTGTAGGCATGGCCGCCGGGCACCTGCCCGCTGGTCGCCGTGGCCGGCCGGGCGCCCGGGTGCCGGTCCGGGCTGGCGGCCGTCAGGACGTGGCCGATGAGGCCTGCGGCGTTGGCGGGGGCGACGATCGCATCCTGGTCACCATGGAAGACGATCAGCGGCACGCGGCGGGACGGGGCCGGGGGCCGGGCCGCGTGCGGCGGGCCGTGCCTCATGGCCTGCAGCGCGGACGCCAGGTCAGCAGCGGCGGCGTAGGCCAGCCCGGAGTGCACGCCGGCGGCGGCGTACAGATCGGGGTAGGTCGCGGCCATCACCGCGGCCATCGCGCCCCCGGCGGAGAACCCGGCCACATACACCCGGCTGGCGTCTGCCCCGCAGCGGCCGGTGACCTGGGCGGTGATCCCGGCGATCAGCGACGGCTCGCCGGCGTCCCGGCGCTGGTGGTCAGGGTCGAACCAGTTCCAGTAACGGCCCGCGTTCGCCGAGCGGGGCTGTTCAGGGTAGGCGACGAGGAACTTCTGCCGCTCGGCGAGGTGGTTCATGCCGGTGGCGGCGGCGAAGGTCACGGCGTCTTGGGTGCCGCCGTGCAGCATCACGATCAGCGGCAGCGATATGCCGGCGCCGCTGGCGGGAACGTACAGCCGGTAGGCACGGGTGCCGGCCGCGTTGGTGTAGGAGCAGGCGTCGAACCGGCCCGGCTGCGGCGCCGCGACCGGGGACGCGGGCCGGAGCAGGCGGTGCAGGCCCGAGGGATCCCTGCCGGGGACGGCGCGGAGGGGAAGCCTGGCGGCGCGCAGCGCTGGCCGGGGACTGGGCTGGCGGCCGGATGTGCCGCCGGTCTCCTGGCCGGCCGGTGGCGCCTGCGCCGGTCGGGCCGCCTGGCCGGCCAGCGTCTGCTGGATCAGCGCGGTCGCCTCGGCCAGGCGACCCTGGCGGGTCAAGCGGGTAGCCTCCGCCATCGCCGTCATCTGGCGTGCGTACATACCGGTATCCCTTCTGGTGGTTGTCTCCGCTGGCTTGCCGGCCGGGACGGCCTGCACGTGACGGAGAGCGGCGGTCCGGGCCGCCGTAGCGGTCGCTGGCGGCTCAGGCGGTACGAGCTGCCAGGGCGGCCTTGACCGCCGGGGGGGCCCGGAAGGCGCCCAGCACCTCCACGGAGGCGACCGTGGCCAGGGCCAGTTCGGGAGAGACATCGGCGGCGATGCTCGCCAGCCCCAGTACCCGGATATGGATCATCTGCCCGGCGTCGCGGAGTTCCTCCAGGTCGCGACGGGTGTAGTAACTGCTGCCGAGAGTGAGAGTGCGCCGGGCCGCGGTCTGGTCGAGCGTCTCGCCCCGGGCGGCGAGCTGGGCGCGGATGGCCGCGCGGATGAAATCGGTGCGGTTGGTGTAGAAGCCTTCCTGGACCAGCAGGTCGATCTGTCCCAGGTCGACCAAGCCTAGGTTGATGGTGATCTTCTCGGTCTTCTCGCCATCTGCGGCCATCCGTCCGCCATCCATTAGACATCTTATCACCATCTATATGGATGGTAGCTTCCGGGCGGCGGCAAGGCAAGAGACCGGCGGCAGTGCCTGAGCTACACGTCTTCCCGCCCGCGCAACGCCATCGTCACCGGCGCCTCACACGGCATCAGGCGGTACATCGCCCGGGCCCTCGCAGCCCGGCACATAAACCTGCTGCTGGTGGCCCGTTCCGGACTTTGGCCAGGTCGCCGTCCAGGGCCAGCAGTTTCAGCCAGGCGAGCAGGATCCGCCCGGTCATCGCGGCGGTCAGCCACGCGGCGTTGACCTGGTAGTCAAAGGACGGGAAGTGTCCAGGCCTGCCTGCCGGTGCAGATGGCGTCCTCGACCCGGGCGTGGACCCGGTGGGCGGCGTCGATGTAGGCGTTCTGCCCGAGCCAGCCTTTGGTGGCCTGATCCGCCGACCCGCACGCACTCTCCGTTGCCCTGGCTGACCCGGAAGACGGCGCCCGATCGATCCTCCTGTAGCACGGTCCCACCGAGCAGTCTCACGCTCCGTGACAGCGCCTTCATTTTGGCGACGCACACAATGCCGCCGATATGGCGTCGTGCGCTTCGACCGCTGCTCGTCGCCCGGCGTTGCGTTCTGTACCTGCCACCTCCTAATCAGGCACCTCGGGACCACGAGCGTCACCCCGGCTAGAAGCCGGACATCGGCCAGCCGTAGCGTCGCTGCCATGACTGCCCCGCGCTGGTTCTTCCGGTTCATGTACGACCGCGAGAGCGCGGCCTGGGAGCGGCGACGCGACGAGCCGGAGCATCGCGAGCTGGTCAAGCGGATCGCCGATCAGCTCGCGACCGTGGTCGCACCGCCCGGACCAGTGGCCGACCTCGGCTGCGGGCCTGGCGCGCACGCGCTCGCACTCGCGCGGCGCGGTTATGACGTCGTCGGTGTCGACGGGTCACCGCGCATGGTCCAGGTCGCGCGGACACGAGCCGCTCACGACAAGGCCGGCGCGACGTTCGACGTGCACGACGTCAGCGCGCCGCTCCGCTTCGCGGACGCGTCGCTGGGAGGTGTCCTCGCGATCCTCGTCGTCCAGCACCTCCCGCATCCCGCGGCCTTCATCGCCGAGATCCGGCGCTGCCTCCGGCCGGGCGGGCACCTGCTGATCACCGCTCCCACCCGCGACAGCACGTCGCTCACGTCCCAGAACCTGTACTGGCGGCTGCGCGCAGCGTGCTATCAGCTCGTGCCCGGCGTCGTCCGCTTCTACGACACGGACTCCCTCCCTCGTCTCGTCCAGGACCAGGGCCTGACCGTCGTCGAGTGCAACGGCAAACCCGGTCACGTGAGCGTGCTGGCTCGCGCATACCGCGACCGGGTGCGCCCTTGATCGTCGGAAGTGCCACTAGCCGAACATGCCGGATCTGGCCCGGCCCGGGCACCGCTCGCAGCCGCTTGGCGCGCACCGCGAAGGCGCGCCACCTCATAACCGGGCGGGCTCAAGCACGATGACCGGGATCTGGCGGGTCGTCTTCCGCTCGTAATCAGCAAACCCCGGGTAGGCGGCCTTCTGCGCAGCCCAGATGCGCTCCCGCTCGTCCTCGCCGGCCACACGGGCGACCAGCTCCACGGTTTGGGTCCCGATCTCCGCTGTCACCTGCGGCTGCGCCAGAAGGTTGTGATACCAGTCAGGGTTGACCGGCGCGCCTGCCTTGCTGGCGAAGACGGCGTAGCCGCCGTCGACCTTCTGGTACATCACCGGGTTGACCCGCCGCTGGCCGCTCCTGGCTCCCACGGTGTGCAACAGCAGCAGCGGGGCGCCGGCGAACTGGCCGCCTACGGCGCCTCCATTCGCCCGGAACTCCTCGATGATCTTGGTGTTCCAGTCGCTCACGAGCGGTGTCCTTCCATCCAGCCAGTTGTCGCCCGGGACCTGGCGCGGCTCACCAGCTTCACACCCAACGGCGCGGGCGGCGGTCCCGGCATCCCCAACCTGTCCCAGCCGGCGGTCATTCCCGCCTCGCCGCAGAGCCTATCCTCGCCAGCTGCCCCAACCGGCCAGACCTCCATAACGATCCTTATGCGCGGGCTGGGACCGTCAGGGGAGCTACCCGAAAACCGCACCTATCGGCGGCTACTTGCGCGGCGGCTTATTAGGAGCAGGTTGCTCTCAGGCTGTCGTCACGTGATGATCCACGAGGGCCTGCTGGACGCGCTCGGCGCCAGAGGCCCCGATGCGCAGGTAGATGGTGAGCGCCTGCTGCAGGTGGGTGATGCCTTGATGATCGTCGCCGTCCTGGAGGCAGCAGCGACCGATTCCTTCTAGGGCACGTGCTTCTTCGAGCGGCGCGCCGACGTCGCGGGCGAGGGCCAGCGCCTGGTCGTGATAGCTGCGGGCTTGCTGGCTGGCGGCGCAGCGGGACGACAGTTCTCCGAGGCTGTTGAGCGCTTCGGCTTGTTCCTGCCGCCGACCGAGGTTCCGGTACAGCGTCAGCGCCTGCAGGTGGCTGGTTTCAGCGGCCGGGTAGTCACCGGTCAGCTGCTGCACGAGGCCGAGTTCGTTGAGTGAACGAGCCTGGCCGGAGTGGTCTGCGATGGCACGCCACTGTTCCAGCGCTTGCTGCTGGCTGGCAACAGCAGCGGCACAGTCGCCGGCCAGCCGCTGCAGGACCCCGAGTTCGGTGCGGGTCCAGGCCTGCTTGTAGCGGTCGTCGAGGTCGCGGTGCAGTGCCTCGGCCAGCCGCACGTTGGCGGCGGCGGCCGGGTAGTCGCCGGTGAGCCGCTGTACGACGGCTAGGTGGGTCAGGGCCTCGCTCTGACCATGCTGATGGCCTATGTCACCGAACAGCGCCAGTGCCTGCTCGTGGCACGCCGCGGCAGCTGGGTAGTCCCCTGTAATGCACAGCACGGCGCCCAGCCCGTTGAGGGCTTGCGCCTGGCCGCGCGGGTGGCCGAGGCCGCGAAACAGTTCGAGCGCCTGCTGGAGGCAGCTGATCGCGGCCGGGTAGTCGCCAGTCGGCCAGTACACCCTCCCGAGTGCGTTGAGGGCGTCGGCCTGGCCGCCGCGGTCACCCAGGTCGCGGTGCAGCGCCAGCGACTCCTGCAACGTGGCCTCGGCAGCTGAGAAGTCGCTGGTATCGATCTGCGCGCTGGCGACCCAGTTCAGGGCCCGACCCTGGCCAGGCTGGTCACCGGCCCGCCGTGCGGCGGCCAGGGCGGTCTGATGCAAGGTGAGGGCCTGGTCCCGGTAGTGCCGAACGCCGAGGAAGGAGGCCATCGCGGCGGGAATCAGCATGGCGTGTACGAGCAGCTCATTGGTAGCCGCATAGCCGGTGGCCGCGTGCAGGTTGGCGCGCTCGCGCTCCAGCCAGGCGGCGGCCTGTCGTGGCGTGGATACCGGCGGGGGCATCGCGGCCGGACGGCGGGCAGTACCGTGGCGGCGGGGCTCTTGTTCTTGCTCGGGATGTGTTTATCGGCGGCCAGCGCGGTGTGCAGGTAGTAGTCCAGGAGCCGGGCGATGGCGGCCTCCCGGGTGAGGTGGCCGTCGGTAGCGGCCAGCCCCTGGGCGTGCTCGCGGAGCAGGTCGTGCAGCCGGTACCGGCTAGCGGCGGGCTCGCTGATCAGGTGGTGGTCATAGAGGGCGCGCAGCTGCCGCCGGGCGGTGGCCAGGCTGGTGCCGGCCAGCGCGGCGGCGGCGTGGGCGTCAATGTCGGGGCCCGGTTGCAGGCCGAGCCGGCGGAACAGCCGCCGCTGCCCGGCCGTCAGGTCCCGATAGGACAGGTTGAACGCGGCGGCGACCGACAGGTTCTCGGCGTTCATCAGCTCCAGCCGGTCCCGGGCCGTGGCCAGCTCGGCGGCCAGGCCCGCCGGGGTCCAGGCCGGGTGATGGTGCAGCTGGCGGGCCAGCATCCCGATCGCCAGCGGCAGGTACCCGCACAGCCGGGCAATCTCAGCCATCCCGCTGTCCGCGGGACCTACGTCCGGGCGGGAAGCGAGGCGGGCCAGGAGTTGCGCGGCCTCATCTCGTGGCATGGTGTCCAGGCTGATCACCGCGGCGTCCTCCAGCGCCGTCAGCCGCCGCCGGCTGGTGATCAGGATCAGGCTCCCAGCGGTGCCGGGCAGCAGCGGCCGCACCTGCTCGTGCCCGGTGGCGTCATCGAGCACCAGCAGGACCTTCTTGCCGGCCAGGTAATCCCGCCAGCACCCGGCCCGCGCATCCAGCCCAGCCGGGACCGTGTCCGGGCCGAGCCCGGCCGCCCGCAGCAAGCTAGCCAGCGCATCGGCCGGATCCACCGGCCGCTGCCCCGGGGTATGCGCATGGAGCGGCAGGAAGATCTGCCCATCGGGAAAGCGTCCGGCGAGCCGGTGTGCCGCGTGCACCGCCAGGGTGGTCTTGCCGATCCCGGCCATCCCCCCGATGGCATGGATCCCCACCACCCCGCCCGTGGCTGCCGTATCGGCCAGTCCGGCCATCAGGCGTGCGAGCTCAGCAGCCCGGCCAGTGAACCCGGAGATGTCACGTGGCAGCGTCCGGGTCGTGGCCGCCGCCGAGCCGCCCCGCCGTGCTGGGCCGCCTGCCGACGAACCTCACGGCTGCGCCCGTGGGCGGTGGCTTCGAAATGAGCGCGCTGCGGTCCGGTCAGGCCCAGAGCATCAGCCAGCAGCCGGGCCGTCTGCCTGCGGGCGGTGGCGTTGATCCCTCGTTCCAGGTCGCTGATTGACCGCGCGGAAAGGCTCGCCGCCTCCGCCAGCTCCTCCTGCGTCAGCCCGGCCTCGTCGCGTAGCTGAATCGCCCCGGGTTTTGTAGAGGCTCGATCGAGAGGACGATCGGGTCATGGCAGGCAGGACTCCGTACCCGCAGGAGATGAAGGAGCGGGCTGTGCGGATGGTCGGGGAGGTCCGCGGGAACTACGGCAACGAGTACGCCGCGATCAAGGCGGTGGCGGCCCGGCTGGGGATCGGGTCGCCGGAGACGGTGCGCAAGTGGCTGCGCCGGGCCCAGGTCGACGCCGGGAGCGGCCGGTACTGACGACGGAGGAGAAGGCGGAGATCATGGCGCTCAAGCAGGAGGTGGCCGAGCTGCGGCGGGCGAATGAGATCCTCAAGGCGGCCTCGGCTTTTTTCGCGGCGAGCTCGGCCGGCCACCGCGGTGCTCGTGATGTTCATCAGCAAGCACAAGGACGCGTTCGGGGTCGAGCCGGTCTGCCGCGTGCTGACCGGGAGCGGCAGGCAGATCGCCCCGGGCACCTATTACGCGGCCGTGAAGCGGCCGCCGCCTGCCCGCGCCGTGTGGGTCGCGCAGATCCTGGCTGAGATCGCGCGGATGCGCGCGGATCATGAGGCGGTGCACGGCGCCCGCAAGACGTGGCTGGAGCTGAACCGCCGCGGGATCCCGGTGGCGCGGTGCACCGTGGAGCGGGTCATGCGGGAGAACGGGCTGCGGGGCGCGCGCCGCGGCCGCATGGTCCGCACCACGATCGCGGGGAAGGGACCCGGGCACGAGCGGGCAGCGGACCTGCTGAACCGGGACTTCACCGCGCCGGCGCTGGACCGGCGGTGGGTGGCGGACTTCACCCATGTGGCCACGCTGGCCGGCACGGTCTACGTGGCGTTCGTGGCGGACGTCTTCTCCCGCCTGTTCGCCGGCGGGTGGCCGCCCGGCAGAAGCGGGCCAAGCTGGTGCTGGATGCGCTGGACATGGCGCTGTGGCACCGGGACCACGGCGGGCACCGGGTCGGCGCGGGCCTGGTGCACCACTCCGACGCCGGGTCGCAGTACACCGCCATCGCGTTCACCGCGCACCTGGCCGCCGAGGGCATCGTCCCGTCCATCGGCTCAGTTGGGGACGCGCTGGATAACGCCCTGATGGAGAGCGCTATCGGGCTGTACAAGACCGAGCTGATCGCCCGCCGCGGGCCGTGGCGGGACCTGGCCCATGTGGAGATGGAGACCGCCGGGATACCTACACTGGTTCAACAGCCTGGCGGATCCACTCCGCGATCGGGATGTGACCCCGGCCGAGGCCGAGGCTGCCTGGCACGCCGCACACGGCAAAGGAAGAACAATGAGAAGGAGGCGGCTGCGCCGCCCGGATGTCCCTGAAATGGGCTGCCGCGCCGGGTGCGGGCGCCGCGATGGTACCGGCCCGCCCCCTCCGGCCTCAACGGTGCTGCGCATCGCGCTGGCGCGCGACGGCCTGCGGCCGCCGTTGACCCCGGAGACCTCTGGCGGGCCACAGGGCCAGCAAAAGCGGCAGCCCGCAGGGCTGCCCCGGTCAGGCCGCGGCGCTCTCCCGCCCGCACGAGGCGGCCGCTGGCCGGCCCTGCACCGGGTACCAGGAAAGGAGGGATACTCGAACACGACAGCCACCACCGGACACAAGCGGACACTTGTTCAACTACGTTAACAAGCAGAAAAATTACAAGGCTGACAGGCGGTCAGCCGCAAAGCTGAGCCTCAACCAAAGCCGGGGTGCTCCAAGCTGCCGCAGCAGCGGCCCGAAACCCTGCTGCAGACCCCTCCGTCACCGGCCGTCCACCCCTCCCCGAGTCCGGTCGCCGACGCCACGTCCGCCGCTCCCGACCCAGGCCCAGGACTCTGCCACCAGCTTACTTGCCAGCCGCCCCACAGCCCGATCACGTGGGTCTCCTGTGGGTCTCCTTCGTGGTGGTTTCCGCTGCCGCTGGCAAAAGTGGAATCAGCCCGCAACACGCGGAGGCGGCGGCCGTGTGGGGGCCGTACGCCAGATCGATCCTCACCTGTTCCGGAGACCTCGATGAATCGCATCTACCGTTGCCTCGGCGTCATGGCCGCGCTCGGCGGCACCCTGCTCACCCTCGCCGTTGCCGCGCCGGCCGCGCGGCGACCATCCCGGACCCAGGCGGCGGGCCAGGTGCGGGGACACAGCCTGCAAGCGTTACCGTCGTCACCGGGGGCATGCCCGGCTGGCAGATCGTCCTGATCGCGGCGGGTGCCGCATTGGTCGCCGGCGTCGCCGCGGTGCTAGCCGACCGGGCCTGGGCGGCACGGCGGAGCGGTGCATCTGGACCAGGCCTGGCGGCACGGCGGAGCGTTACCGCGCGGGCCGACTGATCAGGAATGCGCCGTGGACGATGAAGTGCAGCGCGACGCGCCAGCGGCTGCCTGGCGCGTCGCGCTCCGGCGCTGCACGGCTGCTCATGACCCTCGGCGGCTGCGTCGCGCCGGGTCCGCGGCCCGGGGTGGCCTGCGGTGAATCCCGCGGCGAAGATGGTGGGACAGCAAGCCCGAGGCGGGAAGACGTGCAGTCAGGCACCGCCACCGAAGTCTACCTCTACTATCGCTGCCGCCGCCGGGCACTACCATCCGCGTCTACGCAGGTGGTTAGATGAAGCGAAGTAACTCAATGCCGTTGGCGGCCGGAGCCGCAGTGCTCCTCGCCTTTGCGGCCTGCAGCGGCAGCAAACCAAGCTCCTGGGAAACCTCCGGCGGATACAACGCTGCACTCAACGCCGTGGCCAATGCGTCCAGCCACAAGGGCGGGACCGTCGTCTTGGACTGCAGCACCGTCCCTGACTTGACCGATCCCGGCAACACCTACCACGCGGAGGTCTGGAATCTCCTCCGGCTTTACGGCCGGGCACTTGTGACCTACAAATCCGCGCCCGGCGCCGCTGGCATGCAGCTCGTGCCTGACCTGGCCACCAGCTTGGGAGAAGTCAGCGGCAACGGCCTGACCTGGACCTATCACCTCAAACACGGCATCAGATACGAGTCCGGCGCCACCGTCACCAGCCAGGACGTCAAGTACGCCATCGAGCGCAGCTACGCCAGGTACCTGCTGCCTTACGGGCCAAGCTACTTCACCGTGCTGCTGAAGGACCCCGGCTATCCCGGCCCCTACAAGGACAAGACGCCCGGCAAGCTAGGCCTGACCTCGGTCGACACACCCGATCCGGCCGCAATCGTCTTCCACCTGCAACAGCCGTTCCCAGACTTCGACTACGTGGCGGCGCTACCGCAGACGGTGCCAGTGCCGGCAGCCGCTGACACCGGAGCCAGCTACCAGCTGCACCCCAGCCTCCACCGGCCCCTACAAGTTCCAGAGCTACCAGCCGGACAAGCAGCTCACCCTGGTGAAGAACCCGCACTGGGACCCGGCCACCGACCCCAACCGCAGCCAGCTCGCCGACAAGATCGTGGTCAACCTGAACGTCAACGCCGACCGCATCGACCAGAACCTCATCCACAACTTCGCCCACCTCGACCTGTCCGGGACCGGCGTCGGGACGGCGGCCCGGGCCCAGATCCTGGCCAGCGCATCGCTGAAGAAAAACACCGAGAAGCTCACCAACCTAGGCTTGTTCGACCTACAGATCAACACCAAGGTGAAGCCGCTGGACAACCTGCACTCCAGGCGGGCCGTGGAATACGCAGCGGACAAAGGTCATCTTCCAGACCGCCTACGGCGGCCCGGTCGCCGGCGGGAACATCGCCAGCACGATACTGCCCCCCTACCTGACCGGTTACAAGAAATTCGACCTCTACGAGGCGACCGCCAAACCACACGGTGACGTGGCTAAGACGAGCCACAGGTTTTGGCGGCCTGCTGGGCCAGCCCGACGGCTTCAGCACCGCCACCGCTTTTCATACCGCCCGGCCATGGGAGAAAAACGCCGCCGCCGGGGAGCAGCAAGCCCTCGCCCGCGCCGGGATCAACGTGACGCTGCAGGGGTATCCATCGGCCAAATACTTCTCCGACTTCGCCGGCGTGCCGGACTACGTGCACCAGCACCACCTCGGACTCAGTCATCAGCGGCTGGGCGCCGGACTGGCCAGACCGATTCGGCTTCCTGCACTACCTGACCGCAGGCGCAGTTACCACACCCGTCGCCAACACCAATATCAGCGAACTCAACGACCCTGCGATCAACGACAGGTTCACCAAGGCGCTGGCCACAACCAGTGTTGCCGCCAGAACCCAGATCTGGTCCCAGATCGACCGGCAAGTCATGTTGGAAATTTTTTTTTTAAAAAAATTTTTTTTTTTTTTTTTTTTTTTTTTTTTTTTTTAAAAAAAAAAAAAAAAAAAAAAAAAAAAAAAAAAAAAAAAAAAAAAAAAAAAAAAAAAAAAAAAAAAAAAAAAAAAAAAAAAAAAAAAAAAAAAAAAAAAAAAAAAAAAAAAAAAAAAAAAAAAAAAAAAAAAAAAAAAAAAAAAAAAAAAAAAAAAAAAAAAAAAAAAAAAAAAAAAAAAAAAAAAAAAAAAAAAAAAAAAAAAAAAAAAAAAAAAAAAAAAAAATAGCTGGAGCCCTCCGCGAACAGCCGGGCGGATCTGATTTGATCCACCCCCCCCCCCCCCCCCCCCCCCCCCCCCCCCCCTTTTTTTTTTTATCCGGGTACTGGGTTTGCCTGGCAAGCATTCTGCCGCCGATGTCTCTCCCGAACTGGGCCCCTCGGCCCCGACGGTCCTGGCCTCCCCGCCCTGGACAGGTGCTGGGCGCCCCTCTTGACAATTTTTTTTTTTTTTTTTTTTTTTTTTTTTTTTTTTTTTTTTTTTAAAAAAAAAAAAAAAAAAAAAAAAATTTTTTTTTTATTTATCGGCCCCCCGTCGGCATCAAGGGCCGCCCTGGCAGCTGGTCCCCGCCTGAAGCACAGCGGACCGCTACAGGCGGCCCGGACCGCCCCGCGGCTCTCCGTCACGTGCAGGACCGTCCGCCGCGGCGAGCCAGACGAGGAAAACCGGACAGACCCAGCCGGGAATAGAGGGAACCCGGGTCCGAGTATGTACGCACCCTCTTTACGCCCACATGATGACGGCCCCTTTTTTTTTTTTTTTTTTTTTTTTTTTTTTTTTTTTTTTTTTTTTTTTTTTTTTTTTTTTTTTTTTTTTTTTTTTTTTTTTTTTTTTTTTTTTTTTTTTTTTTTTTTTTTTTTTTTTTTTTTTTTAAAAAAAAAAAAAAAAAAAAAAAAAAAAAAAAAAAAAAAAAAAAAAAAAAAAAAAAAAAAAAAAAAAAAAAAAAAAAAAAAAAAAAAAAAAAAAAAAAAAAAAAAAAAAAAAAAAAAAAAAAAAAAAAAAAAAAAAAAAAAAAAAAAAAAAAAAAAAAAAAAAAAAAAAAAAAAAAAAAAAAAAAAAAAAAAAAAAAAAAAAAAAAAAAAAAAAAAAAAAAAAAAAAAAAAAAAAAAAAAAATTTTTTTTTTTTTTTTTTTTTTTTTTTTTTTTTTTTTTTTTTTTTTTTTTTTTTTTTTTTTTTTTTTTTTTTTTTTTTTTTTTTTTTTTTTTTTTTTTTTTTTTTTTTTTTTTTTTTTTTTTTTTTTTTTTTTTTTTTTTTTTTTTTTTTTTTTTTTTTTTTTTTAAAAAAAAAAAAAAAAAAAAAAAAAAAAAAAAAAAAAAAAAAAAAAAAAAAAAAAAAAAAAAAAAAAAAAAAAAAAAAAAAAAAAAAAAAAAAAAAAAAAAAAAAAAAAAAAAAAAAAAAAAAAAAAAAAAAAAAAAAAAAAAAAAAAAAAAAAAAAAAAAAAAAAAAAAAAAAAAAAAAAAAAAACGATTGGGCGTTGAAGGCTACCGCCTTGACACCGCTCAGGTCGCCCAGCTTAGCTGGCCGGGCGATTTTACCGCGCTTGATCCAGCGACACTCGCCCAGCCGGCGAGGTGGCCCGACCCGCGCAGGCGCCACCGGCCAGCCCAGGAAGAAGCCAAAAAAGAGCAGCACATCCGCCCTTTGGCCGCCCTTTTTTTCAGGCCCCCCCTTTTTAGTCTCCCGGCCGCGCTGCGCGCCCCGCCAGGCTTCCCCCTCACGGCCGGTGTCCGGCATAGGGGGATCATCTCCTCGGCCCTTTTTTTTTTTTTTTTTTTTTTTTTTTTTTTTTTTTTTTTTTTTTTTTTTTTTTTTTTTTTTTTTTTTTTTTTTTTTTTTTTTTTTTTTTTTTTTTTTTTTTTTTTTTTTTTTTTTTTTTTTTTTTTTTCCCCCCCCCCCCCCCCCCCCCCCCCCCCCCCCCCCCCCCCCCCCCCCCCCCCCCCCCCCCCCCCCCCCCCCCCCCCCCCCCCCCCCCCCCCCCCCCCCCCCCCCCCCCCCCCCCCCCCCCCCCCCCCCCCCCCCCCCCCCCCCCCCCCCCCCCCCCCCCCCCCCCCCCCCCCCCAATTTCTGCCACCGCCCGCTGCTTTCTCCGGCCCGCGCGTTCCCCCCTCGGTCGCGGCGCGGCAAGCGGGCCCCTCGGTTCGATCGCCTGCCCTTTTTTTTTTTTTTTTTTTTTTTTTTTTTTTTTTTTTTTTTTTTTTTTTTTTTTTTTTTTTTTTTTTTTTTTTTTTTTTTTTTTTTTTTTTTTTTTTTTTAAAAAAAAAAAAAAAAAAAAAAAAAAAAAAAAAAAAATCATCCTGGCCCGGGCGGTCAGCGCGCCCTGTCCGTCTACCCCCGGTGTTCCCGACCAGCGTTGCACCGCGTTACCTGCTGCACGCTGACCAGCGTGTTCGACCAGCTCCGCAGCATCATCCTCTGCAGGTTCCTGACCGTGGCCAGATCCTGCTCCTTCGTCGCCTTGAAGATTCTTTGCCGTAGCCGCCGTACGTTCTCCTCATGCACGGGCCACACGATGGCGTCCCAGCCGAGGGTCTCGTCCTCCGGTCCGTTCACCGTCTCGGCGTCCAACTTGCCCTTCGGTTCCGGTGGTTCCAGCACGTTCTTCTTCAAAGGCTCACCCACCACACGTCAGCCCGCTTTCGCGGCCGGGCACCAGGCCCGGTATCCGGCCAGTTATACAGATGCCCGCCGGCTGGAGATACCGGTGACAGATGGCTCCGCTTTCCTGTTTCCTTTCGGCTGCCTGTATTTCGCTTCTTGGGTGTCCTGTTCCCGCCCCGGGATTCCGCCTCCCTTGCGGTTGGCCTACCACCACGCCGGTGCGGGCGTGATGGACCTGACGGGGTTTCCACGTTCCACACGCATGAGATAGACCACCGGTTGGGCGCCACCTGTACCCCGGGAGCGGCGGGGTCCAAGACGACCGTCGGACAGTCCTCGGTCGCCGCCTGCCGATTCTCAGCGGCTTGAACCTTATCATCTCCGCCAGCACGACCCGACGCGGGGAGTTGCCGTAACGAGGCATCCGCGGTAGTTCACTGGTATTCACCCTTTCGGTCTTCCCCTCACCTGTAGCCCCCGCTCGGCGCGGGGGCCCTTGAACTTTCCCCCGGGCTTCGCACCCGGTCATTACTGACCACGCACGCCGGGGCGGGGACCGGTCCTGGACACTGACCGGAGTCACGTCTTCGACATCAAGTCGAACCTCCAGTTCGACGGACTACTCACAACGTGCGACCTCGTGTCGCAGCTGTCCGCGGCATGAGCGGACGGGCATCATGACAGGCGTGCCGGATTTCAGTCTTGTACGAGCCGGAATTCCTGCGCAACGATAAGGATTTCCTCGCCGTAACTAGATAGGTCTCTTTCGACCGGGCGGTCTTGCGATTCCGGTGATTGACGCTGGCCGGGAAGTCGGCGTGTTGTCTTGATGACGGAGGGCCGGTGGTGGTGGAGTGCGGCGTGTGCCCGATACGCCCCTTGTGCCCGGTGAGGGCGGCCGCTCGGGCGGAGACGGTTGCCGGGCTGCGGGCCGCGAACGCCCGGCTGCGGGAGCTGATCGCCGGACGCGATGAGCTGATCGCGGAGCTTCGGGTGCAGGCGGCTGAGGCCGGGGAGCTGCGGGAACAGGTGGAGCAGCTGCGGCGGGAGGTGGCTGACCTGGCCGCCCGGGTGAAGCAGAACTCGAAGAATTCCTCCCGGCCGCCCTCCTCGGACGGGCTGGGCAAGCCCGCCCCGGAGTCGCTGCGGAAGAAGACTGGCCGCAGCCCGGCCTGCGAAGGGGCAGCCGGGCGCGACGATGAGCCTGACCGATCATCCCGATCACGTGATCCGGCACGAGCCGGGCTGCTGCGGTAGCTGCGGGGCGGGCCTGGGCGGAGCACGGGTAACCGGGATGGAGCGGCTGCAGGTGACCGAGATCCCGCCGGTGAAGGCGGAGGTCACCGAGCATCAGATGATCGAGCGGGAGTGCCCGGGCTGCGGGGCGCGGGCCAAGGGCCCGGCGCCGGATGGGGTGAATGCGCCGGTGCAGTACGGGCCGCGGGCCGCTGCCATGGCCGCCTATCTGTGGCATGGCCAGTTCCTGTCCCGGGACCGGGCGGCCGCTGCGCTGGGCGAGATGTTCGCCGGCGAGCCGTCCCCGGGCTGATCGCCGGGATGGCGGCCAAGGTCGCCGGGATCATCGCGCCGGCGATTGATGCCATCGTCCAGGCGCTGATCGCCGCTGACGTCGCGCACTTCGACGAGACCGGGTTCCGGGTGGCGGGGAGGCTGGCCTGGGTGCACTCGGCTTCCTCCGGCAAGTACGTGCTGGTCACCGTGCACGGCAAGCGCGGCAGCCAGGGAATGTATGTGGCCGGGTTTCCGCCGGCCTTGCCGCGATTGCCTGCCATGAGCCTGGGCGCCCTACGACGGCTACGACGGCGTGGCCGGGCACGCCCTGTGCGGTGCTCATTACCCCGACACCGTTGTTATGCCGATACCTGGGCGACGGTGCAGGCTGGCGGCGGTGGCCGGGTCCGGACATCGGCATAATCACAGGGCTTCGAGGAACGCGAGGAGCTGGTCGGGAGGCCGGTAGCGGCCTGGGGCGGCGGCGGGCGGCGTGGTCCGGTCGAGTGCTTGCTGCTTGAGGGCCATGTCGGCTTGCAGGTAAATCTGCGTGGTGGTGACCGATCCGTGGCCGAGCCACACGGCGATGACGGGATGGCCACCCCGGCGTGCAACCTGGCGGTAGCGGCGCTGTGCCGCAGCCGGTGCGCGTAGATCGTGCCCAGCCCGGCCCGCCGGGCAGCGGCGGCCACCGCCTGGGTCACCCCGCCCGAGGTAAGGCCCTGATCAGCGCCTTGATCCGGGTGAACACGCTGCGGTCTAGCGCCGTGAATGGCCAGCCTGTGCTGCAGCCACTCCACGATCGCCTCGCCCGCGTCAGCTCGCAGCGGGAGCCAGTCACAGCGGTTTCCCTTGCCGCAGATCGTAGATCTCGCCGCGCCGCCAGTCGATGTCGTCCAGGCCAAGCCCGCGACCTCGCCTGCCCGCAGCCCGAGCCGGGCCAGCAGGACCAGCATCGCCAGGTCCCGGCGCCCAGCGGCGGCCTGGCGGTCACCATGACAGCAGGGCCTGCACCTGCACCTGTTCCAGGCCCCCGGGAAGCCCCGGCCGGCGGTGGCGACCTTGGGCACCGCCCGGTCCAGCGGCCCGCTGATCAGGCCTTCCACGTGCCAGAACCGCAGCAGCGTCCGCAGCGCCGTGGCCAGCCGCTGAGCCGTCTTCGCGCCAGCCTCCGGGACTCGGCGGTCAGGAACGCCGTCACATCGCAGCCGCCAGCCGCCCCGGATCGGCGTTGCCTCCGGGGCGCAGCCCGCCACGAACGGGCGGACCATGTCCAGGTAACCACGGGCTACCTTGACCTGAAGGCCGCGCTCGCCCAGCAGGTAGCAGCGGTACTGCTCAAGCATCTCTTCCGCCCGGTCCCGCGGTGCGGCGAGCTCAGCATCAGGAGCCACGCCCAGCGCGCGCAGGTAGCCCAGCAGCGGCGCCAGGGCCTTCGGCGTCAGGTACGCCGTATACCCGCTGGCACGGCGTGCCGCCAGGTACGCCTCCACCGTCGGACCGGTCAGCTCCGCCGTTCCCAGCCCGGCGGCCTCCAGCCACCGGCTCAGGTGCGCGGCCAGCCCGAGCTGGCCCCGCGCGGACAGCTCCGTAAAGCCCAGCCGGGCCAGCTCACCGGCCAGGCCTCTGGCATACGGAGCCAGCGGGCCCGCCATCCGGACCCGATACAGCACATCCATCTTCCTGTCCTCTCGATCGCCGGAGAGGACAGCGTCACGCCGCAGAGTGGAGCACCCCGGGTTTGGTGGAGACTCGATTCTCCCCAGATGCTCTGGTCTTGGTGGCCGTTGTCTTCCACGGTACCGCCGCCTGGCGGAACCACGGTCTGATCATTTTTCCGCTTTTGTTTTATCGAACATCTGTCCAGCTGTGCCGTCCAGCTGCCCAGCCAGATGGCGGGCTCCGCCCGCCATGCCGCCCGCCGGCGGCCTGGGCATCTCCTCGTCGGGCAACCCGCTTTGCGCCGCGGGTTCCCCGGGCTGGGCGAGGGTGACGCGCAGCGTCATCGCCTGCGACGCCGGAGGCGCCCTTGACCTGGGCGGGGGTTCCGTGGCACCCGTCCCGAGGCCGGCGGGGAGATGCCCGCCCGCCGCCGCACCCGTCCTGACCTGCCGGGCCATCTCTGAGGAGGGCCGGGGCCGGGGCGGAGCCCCCGGCGGGTGCGGGCGGAGCCCGCCTGGGTAATGAGCGGCGGCCATGGCCGCCTCCTTCGTCCTTCCGGCGGGGCCTGCTGCCCGGCCCGCGGGCGGGGACCTGGCCGAGCGTGCCGTCGCGCCAGGCCTGCTCGTACCCGGCCGGCGGCTGGCGGCGGTGCGCCGCATTACCCGCGCGGTGTTGTACCAGCTGGCCCATTCGCTGGTGGCGGCCTCGACCTGGGCGGGGGTTTCCCATGGCCCCAGGTGGTCGATGACCTCGGTCTTGTACAGCCCGACGATGCTCTCGGCCAGCGCGTTATCGTAAGAATCCCCGGCCGTCCCGACCGACGGCGCGATGCCCGCCGCGGCCAGCTCGGCGCCGTACCGGATCGACAGGTACTCGCTGCCGGCGTCGCTGTGGTGGATCAGCCCGGCCACCCTCACGCCCTGGCGGGCCCGGTAGGTGACCGCCATCACCAGCGCGTCCAGCACCAGGCCTGTGCTGTGGTGCGCGGCGGTGCGCCACCCGGGGATCAGCCGGGCGAACGCGTCGATGACCAGCGCGGTATAGGCGGTGCCCGCCCGGTGGGCACGAAGGTGAAGTCGACCACCCACAGCCGGTCCGGCGCATCCGGCGCGAAATCGCGGTTCACCAGGTCGGCCGGCCGCTGCTGGGACGGGTCGGGCACCGTGGTCCGCGGCTTCTTCCACCCGCCGCGGCGCACCCCGCGCAACCCGAGTTTGCGCATCAGCCGCTCCACGGTGCACCGGGCCGCCGCGATGCCCTCGCGGTTCAGCTGGTCCCACACCTTCCAGGCGCCGTACCGCTCGCCGCTGTCCTTATAGACCCGCAGGATCTGCTTCTCCAGCGCGGCATCGCGCACCGCCCGGGCCGGCGGCGGCCGCGCCCGGGCCGCGTAGTACCCCGACGGCGAGATGCGCACGCCGCCTGGCGCAGCGCCCGGCAGGCCGCTCGACCCCGAACTGGTCCCGGCAGGCCTCGATGAAGGCCACCACCAGGACTACCGGTGGCCGAGCTCGGCCGCGAAAAAAGCGCTCGCCGTGCGCAAGATCGCGTTGACCCGGCGAAGCTCAGCGTTCTCCCGCTCCAGCGCCCGGATCCGCGCCGCATCCGCCGACGCGGTCCCGGGCCGCAGCCCCCGGTCGACCTGCGCCTGCTTGGCCCAGCCGCGCAGCGTGTCCGGTTTGATCCCCAGCTCGCCGCCCACCTTCCGGCAAGCCGCCGTCACGCTGGCGTCCTGATCCTTGACCAGGTCCAGCACCAGCCGGACCGCCCGGTCACGCAGCTCGTCCGGATACTTCCGTGCTGCTCCCATCGTCCCACTCTCCCGTGGATTGGGAGCCTCCACAAAACCCGGGGCGATTCAGAGCGCGAGATTATGCCGATATCCCGGACCCGGCCACCGCCGCCAGCCTGCACCGCCCCGCCCGGTATCGGCATAACGACGGTGTTGGGGTAATGGACATTATGCCGATATCGGCATAAAGCTCACCTGCTCCGGGAGCTGACCGCGGTCCCCGAGACCGGCACCGCGGACGACGTGATCTGGGCGCGGCAGGCCATCGACGCGCTGGCGGAGCTGAAGCAGGCCGCCGATGCCGCCCGCGCTGCCGGGCACGATGTGATCGACGCGGAAGTCCTGGAAAAGCACGGCCGCTGGTTCCGCGGCGCCGCGGACGCCGGGATCGTCCTGAACGCCGCCCGCCGCAGCAAGCTGCAACGAAAACGGCATGCCCTGGCAACCCGGATGCGCGACCGCGCCGGTGACTATCTCCGGTTCGCCCATGACCTGCGGGTTCCGGCCGGCAACAATGAAGCCGAGCAGGTCATCAGGATGAGCAAGCTGCGCATCAAGGTCTCCGGCTGCATGCGCTCCATGCACGGCGCCGAGACCTTCTGCGCCATCCGCTCCTACCTGGCCACCGCTACCCGCCACGGCATCGGCTGGCTCGACGTGCTCACCCAGGCAGCCCAGGGACACCCCTGGATCCCCGGCACCACGTAGCCGTTCGCGCCAGCACGCCAGTTACGATGCGGCACCGCGCTGACAGGGCCGCCGGTTACCGTAGCCGCATGCCATCACGTCCAGCGCGCCCTCAGCTGGGCCTGTTCGATAACCCGGCCGGCGCCTTCAGACTCGAAGAACTCACTGAAACCGTGCGCGCCCTGGAACGCCAGCGGCCCGGCCGGGCCGCCGGTGAGCTTTCCCGCGCCGTATTCGCCGAACTCGCCATGAAGCGGACGCGGCGCTCCGCCGAGCTCATCGCCGAAGCGATCCGGCTAGCCCGGGCCAGCGAGCCACACGGCGAGATCAGCAGCTCGCGGTGGCAGGCCAGCACAGCGGAAGTCCGGAACTGGGCGCTGAACGCAGGCTTCGAGACCGGCGCCGACAGCAGCATCCCGGAGCAGGCGATCACGGCATACAACCAGGCACATCCCGACCACCCGTACTGAACCGCACTCGCACGAAGACACGAATGCCGCAACGCGCTGCAGAAGAGAAATCAGGCAACGCCTCCTATCCAGTTACGCTTCGGGTAGGTGACGGTACCAGACTGCAACCAACAAATTGGAACTGATTGGTTGCAATACGCGCATAACGCCGATTCGGCACTCATGCGCATGACGGCCCTCCTGAGCCGTGGCCAGAGCCGATCACCCTATTCGGTGCGCCCAAGTGAATTTGGGACCTGGGCTTCCCCGGCAAACCGGGCACCTCGCTCCCCTAGAAGAAGGACGGCCCGGTCAGCCATGATGTTCAAGATGACAGCCACAGCGCAATGGCCTGGCGACGAAACTGAGCGGCAGTTCGGCTGGCAGGACATGTTCGTCGGCCCGGATGCGGATCCGCGGGGGATCGGCGGCATTTTCGTCCATCACGGTGACGAACGCACCGTGCTCGCCGGGTACCTGCACGACTACCGGCTCACCTTGGAGCTCAAGTGCGCAGGCCTCGATGCCGATGCCATGGCCCGCCGTTCGGTCGAGCCGTCCGACCTCTCGCTGCTCGGCCTGGTGCGTCACCTCTCGGACGCCGAACGGTACTGGTTCCGCCAGGTGATGGCGGGCGAGGATGCTCCGGCTCGCTACCGGCAGAGCGCCGGCGACGACCAGGACCGGGCCTTCAGCGGCGCCGTGGCCGATCCGGCCGCGGTGGCGCTGGCCTGGGAGAACTGGAGGGCCGAGGTCGCTTTCGCCGAGCGTTTGGTTGGTGAAGCCAGCGACCTGGGCCTCACCAGGCCCTACGTCGGCCGCGGCGGGCACCAAGGCCAGGTGTCACTGCGGGAGGTGCTGGTCCACATGATCGAGGAGTACGCCCGCCACATGGGCCACGCCGACCTGCTGCGGGAGCGCATCGACGGCAGGGTGGGTATGTGACCGTGCTAGGTCACATACTGGACCACCGGGCCCATGGAGTGCTGGCTGCTGCGGCTCCGCTTCTCCCGCGAGCGCGGCGTTGCCGGTTTCTTGCTGCACGGCCTTGGCTGCCGCACGGAGATGGCCGCTCCGGATACCTGTGCCGTATCTGGTCTGCTTGCAGGGTCAGCGTGATGGCATTTGACGGTTCGGCCGATGTGCGTCCATGGCTACCCGCAGGGTTATGTCGTGCTCAGGGGCCGCCTTCAGCGAGGTGAGCGGAAGGTGAAATCGGCGGACTTGACTGCGCAGCTGATCTGGGTATCAGGGTTCCGGTGAGCTCGGTCTCGGCGACGCCGTGGTGGGGTGCGCCTGGTCAACCTTGGACGGGGCGATCAGGGTCAACGGCCCGGCAGCGACCACATCAGGTCAGTTGCGGTTGCCGCGTAGGTAGTCGTGGATCAGGCGGATTGCGACTGAGCCCTCGCCGACCGCCGACGCTACCCGCTTTACCGATCCGCAGCGGACGTCGCCGGCCGCGAAGACCCCGGGCAGGCTGGACTCCAGGAGCATGGGGGGACGCTGGAGCGGCCAGCTCTCCGGAGGGTGGCCGCCCGACATGAGATCGGTCCCGGTGACTACGAACCCCCACCGGTCACGCTGGATGTCGTCCGGCAGCCACTGGGTGCGGGGCTCGGCCCCGATCAGCACGAATAGTGCCGCGGCCGGAACGGTCTGGGTCACCCCGGACGCCTGGTCCTGGATAGTCAGGCGCTCCAGGGAACATGTCCCGGTGCCGCCCGTCACGACGGCGTTGTGCCGTACGGCGATGTCGGGTGTGCTGGTGATCTCTTTGATCAGGTACTCGGACATGCTCTCGGCCAGCGACTGGCCCCGGACCAGCATTGTCACCCTGGCGGCGTACCTGGCGAGGTGGACCGCGGCCTGGCCCGCGGAATTCGCGCCGCCTACCACGAACACCTCCCGGTCCTTCATCGCCTTGGCCTCGGAGGTGGCGGCGCCGTAGAACACGCCAGCGCCGGTCAGCGCGTCGAGCGAGGGGATGCCGAGCCGCCGGTATGACACGCCGGTGGCGATGATGACGGTCCGGCTGCGAACCTCGTCCCCGCCGGCGACCGTCACCACGCGCTCCCGCCCCTGGGCGCGCAGGCCGGCTGCCGGGTTCCCGTAGACGTATTCGGCGCCGAAATTCCAGGCCTGCGTGTAGGCCCGCACTGCGAGATCCTCGCCGCTCACCCCGGTCGGGAAGCCCAGGTAGTTGCGGATATCCGAGCTCGTGCCGGCCTGGCCGCCGATGGCCGCTGGCTCCAGCACCACCGTGGACAGGCCCTCGGACGCCCCGTAAACCGCGGCCGCCGGCCGGCTGGCCCGGCACCGATCACCGCTACGTCGTACAGGCCGGCGCCCGGGCGGGTCCGGACCCCGATGGCCTCGGCGATCTGAGTGTTCGACGGATTCTCCAGCACCCGCCCGTCGAACATGATGATCACCGGGAGCGCCGCCGCGGTGGCGCCGGCCTGTTCCAGCAGTGCCCTTCCCGGCCCGGCGTCTTCAGGGTAGAAGCCGAACGGGACGACGTTGCGGCTCAGCAGGTCCCGGATCTCGTGCGAGCGGGCGGACCGCTCCTCGCCCACCACCCGCATGACTTCGGGCCTGCGAAGGTTCGACCTGGCCCACTGCTCCAGCAGCTCGGTGACCGTCAGGTGGAACTCCTCGTCTGGCACCATCGCCGGCCTGCCGGCATAGGCGTCGATGTGGCCGAGCGCGATAGCCTGCAGGATCGGCTCCGGAGGCGGCCCGTATCCCCCCTCGATCAGCAGGAGACGCTTGGCCGTGCCATGGAACTCACGGACCCGCGCCAGCAGCTCTGTCCCGGTCAGCGGCGACACCGACTCGCCCGCCACCACGATGGCGACCAGGCGCTGGTCGTCGCGAAGCCTGGCGAGCAGACCGGGCGGATCATCGGCGGACCCAACGCAGATGACCTGGTAGTCGGCCCCGTACCGCTTGCGCAGCTCCCCCTCCACCACGCCGCGCGCCCGCGGGTCGTCATCGACGACCAGCAGGACTGGAGCACCTGGCATGGGCGGCACCTATGGGCTTGGCTTGCCGACTTCAATCACAATGCCCTTCCCGGCTGCCACTGTTTTCAACCGCGCACACAGCGCCTGAGCTGTCACGGCACCCGATGGGGTACGCCGATCGCGCACCGACCGCGACAGGCTAGGCTGCCCCTGGTGCCGCCGCCCGGCTCATCGGGGGCAGGGGACACCTCGCCCGCAGAGGGTAAGGCCCTCGGTGCGCCGGACAAAATCGACCAGCGCGGCCGGGGCACGACCGGTGCACAGTAATTATATCGTGATACGATTTAATTTACTGGGGCTGCGATGGGTTTTGGCAAGCAGCGGCACGACGGATCGCTGGAGGTGGTGAGCGCGCAGGTCAGCGGTGACTAAGAAACTCGCAGCGGCCACATCGGCGGTTGCGGCAGCCGAACGGGATCTGGTGCTGGAAACTAAGCTGTACGTGCCCGCGGCCAGGTTCCGTGCCCGCCCGCGCTTGGCGGAACGACTCGACGAGGGCCTGGGGCAGGGGCTGATGTTGGTCTGTGCCCCGGCAGGCCCCACTTTCGGTGACGCCCGTCGCATCGCCGCCCCGATAATGTCCAGGTATGTCCGATGCTGAGAAGGAGCACAAGGTGACCGGAACCTACAGGTCACCCAGGAAAGCCGGACGGGTCAGGGAGGCGCTCGGCGCCCAGGCGACCGCGGTCGGCCAGCGGCAGGCGCATGTGTGGCGCCGCATCGCGGGTGGTTCCTGATGCCAATCGGGTACTGGATTCCGGTCGCGCTCTTTTCCTGGGGCGTGGTGTGCGCACTCACCGGGTGGCCCAGGCTCGGCTCGTTCTCCGCTATCCCCGCGCTGCTCGCCAGCGAGCTGCCGTTCATCGTGGCGTATCTGCTGATCGCCTCGACCGTGCTCGCGCTGGTCGACGGCGATCTCGGCTCGCCGGGCGGCGCCGCCGCCGCCGCAGTCGCGCTGCTCGCGCTAGCCGGCCTGATGGTCGTGGTGCGCCGCGCGCTGCGCGCGCACACGGCGCTGCGCAACGCCGGCAGGCCGAGGCGGCCGTGGGGCCGCATACTGCGCGCCCCGTTCTTCCAGGGCCGGCGCAGCGTGGTCCGGGTGCGCGGCCTGGCCTACGGCGACGGGCCGCGCCGCACGCTGGACGTGTACTACCGCCGCGACCGGCCGCCCAGCGCGCCGATCCTGCTGCACTTCCATGGCGGCCGCTTCTCCTCCGGCAACAAGGCCCGCGAAGCGCGGCCGCTTATCCGGCACCTGACCAGCCGGCGCGGTTTCATCTGCGTGAGCGCGGACTACCGGCTACAGCCGCACGCGACGCTCGCCGACCAGGTGGCCGACGCGCGCGACGCGATCGCCTGGGTACGGGCCCACGCCACCGAGTATGGCGCCGAGCCCGGCACGCTGTTCGTCGCCGGCAGTTCGTCCGGTGCGAACCTGGCGATCCGGGCGGTATGCGAGGGCGAGACCGGCATCGCGGGCCTGATCTGCCGCTACGGCTACTACGGCGACCTCGCGCCGGGCGGCGACATGCCGCCCATGCTCGTAGTGCACGGCGAGAAGGACATGTGGATCCCGGTGTCGGACGTGCGCGCCTTCGTAGAGCGGGTACGCGCGGTGTCGAGCCGCCCTGTCATCTACGCCGAGCTACCCGGTGCGCACCACGACTTCGACCTGTTCGAGTCCATCCGGTCCGCTGCGGTCAGCCAGGCAGTGGAGCAGTTCACCGCGAGGGTCAGCGCTTCCGCGACGTGAATCTTCAGGACTGTAGCCTGCACAAGTTTCGTGACCACTTGACATTGAGCATCGGGCATCAGTCGGCATAGGGACAGGCCAGGCGGCCGACCACGAGCGCCGGCGCGCCCACGGTGGCGGCACGACCCCGCTGGCTGGCCAGTGGGAGCGGCCGCAGATGGTGGGAGAGAAGAGCGCCACGGTGGGCTCTGGCGCACATAACGTGTACGCATCGCCTGGATCACGGGCGGGCCACTGCCGCACATCGCGTCGCCTGAGGATTGCGTGTCAGAACACCCCCCATGAGGGGTGTAACGTCACGCAATCATTGAGACGGCGCTGCTGATATCCGGTTTGTCATGTTCCGGCGGATCGGATGCGCCGTTACCATCACGAAATGTGAGCCAGAACGCCACGGTGACCATCACCTTGACCGCCGACTGGCTGCGTTGGCAGCGCCCTCTCGTCCCTCGCCTGTCGGTCGTGCTTGTCGTCTCGATGGCGGTCGGCGGATTCGGAGCTACGCCCGCCTGCTGGCCGGGCCGGGCCCTCACGGTGACGTCGCCAGATGAGGCCGATCCTGTGTGCTGTCTCGCGCCTGGGAACTGGCCTCCTCCTCCAAGGCGTGGACCATAGCGGCCGCGGCTGCGCTCGGGCTGTCATTGGTCGCCGCCCAGACGGTCCGCCGGAGCCCTCCGGTGTCGTCATGGACCGGGATCCAGCGCACGCCGCGCGGCACCGCCTGGGCGGCGATGCCGGGCACCAGGGCGATCCCGAGACCGGCGGCGACGAGCCCCAGCCGCGTGGGCCAGTCGCGGGCTGTGAAGGTGATCCTTGGCTCGACGATGCCGGGCCATGCGCCGAACTCGGGGGCGTCGCCGGAACGGGACCCGACGACCCACCCCTGGTCTGCGAGCTCGTCGGGTTCGATCCGTTCCCGGACGGCGAAGGGGTGTGATTCTGCGACCGCGACCCCGGCGCCGCGGGCGCTGCGCAGCGCGGTCAGGCGCAGGCCCTCGAGGTCGTACTCCGGCAGTCCGTCGCCGGTCGCGACGACGGCGACTTCCGTTCGCCCGCGGCGCATCGCCGCCAGCTGCGCCGGTGTGGGGGCTTCGGTGAGCTGTACTTTGAGACCAGGATGCACGGCTGTCAGCCTGGCTATGGCGCGCGGGAGCAGCGCCGCGGTGGCCGCCGGGAAGCCCGCGACGACCAGGCGGCCGGCCAGACGATCGCGCATGCCCGCCAGTTCCTGCGTGGCGGCCGCGATTTCGTCCAGCACCTTGCCGGCGTGACGGGCCAGCGCCTCACCGGCCGGTGTCGGGCGAGTCCCTCGTGCGTGCCGCGCGAAGAGCGGCGTACCCACGGCCTTCTCGGTCACGGCGACCTGGCGCGACACGGCGGACTGCGTGTAGCCGAGCCGCTCGGCGGCCGCGCTGAACGATCCGGTGCGGGCCACCTCGAGGACGACGCGCAGGCCCGTCAGCGTCAGATCCGTCACCGGGCCAGTCTACTCAAGGTATGAGCATTCCGCATGGCTGCCCTCAGTAACAGTCGCTTGTGCGATACCTCTGCCCCTGACAAGGTGAGGGAAAGGGAATGCAAGAAAGGGAGACGACATGACCCACAGAAACACCCGAGACGAGCTGGTGGCGCGCTTGGTGCGGGCCGGAGAACTAGAGATCTCCGGCGAGAGCCAGCAGGAGGCCGACTCGTACTTCGACACCGAGAACTTCGCGTTCCACGGACCCGACGGATTCGACAGCGACTACGCAGGGCTCACCGAGTACTTTCAGTCGATCCGCGTCGCCTTCGAGGACCGGACCATCCGCCGGGGAATCATCGTCGCCGAGGGCGATCTCATCGCCTGTCAGACCAGGATCGAGGGCACCTTCACGCGCCCGTTCACCCACTCACCCGCGGGAAAGCTCGAGCCGAACGGAGCACGGGTCGTCTGGGACCTCATGAGCATGTTCAGGTTCGATGAGCGCGGACGGCTCGTCGAGGAATTCGTGAGGACCGACAACCTAAGCTTCCTCCGTCAGCTCGGCGCCGAGGTCGCCTGACGGCCTGTCGCCCGCGGCGGCGTCCCGGTTGCCGTCAGCGCGTCGCAGGGCAGGCCGACTCCGCCCCGCCATTCCGCGAGATCAGGCGCAGATCACCCAGATCACGACACCCACGCTCTTCATCCTCGGACCCGACGACCCGTACCTGTCCATCGAGCGGGCACGGCCCTCGATCGACCAGATTCACCGCGCCAGGCTCTACCAGATGCCCGGCGGAGACGCCTCCTGGCTCGCCGGCCCCCGCCACGCGGCGGAGCTGATCACCACCCACTTACACCTCGCAACCGGCCCGCACCTCACCCTGGCGTCGGGCGAAAAGCCGGCCAGCAGGCGCACCGGCCTGTCCGGCAACCCACTTCAACCCGCAAGGAGCTCCCCCCGCGCGGTCCGGCCTGCCCCGGGAACAGCAGACCCGTCTAATCGCCACCCTGCGATGGGCGCTTGAACCAGGGGAGGGCGATGTCCGGGTCTTCCGCGGCCGGCCAAGGCCACGCCGGCCGTTGCGGGGCCTGGTGCCTACGTTGCCAGACCGGGCAAGAGCCGCCGGTGCACCGAATCTCAAGCGACACGCCTGAAGGGGACGACATGACCGCATCAGCAGGCGCTGCGTGTTACGCCTCACTCGCCACGGGCATATCGCGCCACCGATCGTGACCACGGTCGTAGCGGCGCCCTTCCGCGCGCCCGCGACGCCATCGTGAGCGTGCAGCTTGGCGAAGCCGTCACTTTGAGCTCAAGACCGGCCGGTCATCGCCACTATCAGTGACCAGTGTCGGAACGCTACGGTCAGGGCAATGCATCCGGAACGGGCAACGTTCATTTCGCGGCGGAACGTCATTTGCGGCGCCGGCGCCAGGTGAGCCAGGCTGCGGCGGCGGTGATGCCCAGCACGGGCCAGGGATGCGCGCTGGCCCACAAGACTGTGCGCAGGGCCCGGCGCAGGGTGGCGGCGGCGCGCGCGCCGTCTGGCGGCCCGTCGGCGTCGGCCCATTCGAATGACCGGAGCCGGGGCAGGATGCCTTGCCAGACGCATCCTTCCAGGCTGTGGATCAGGATCCGGTCGCAGAAGTGCCGGGCCAGGCGCAGGTCCCCCGCGAGCTGTTCCCAGGTCAGGGATGGCATCTGCGGCGAGCCGGGGATGTCGGGGCCGCCGCCGGTGGTGCCCACCGCGATCGCCTGCGCCTGGGGGCCGTAGGCCCAGATCAGCCCGGGCCCGAGCGCGCGCAGGAACGAGGAGTACAGCATCCACACCTCGCGGTCGGTGGCCGCGTCCACCAGGGCCAGCCGCTGCAGCAGGGCCGAGCCGGCCTGCCGTTCGTCGGCGATCAGCGGGAACTGGTAGTTCTCCACCTGCCATCCGTCGGTGTGGATCTGTTCCACGAGCTCTTGGTAGGCGGCCTTGGCCCGGGCCGGCCGCGCCCGGTCCAGCAGCCGGGGCGCCAGCATCGGCAGCAGTCCCCACGGGCCGTTCATGATCTGCAGGTAGATGCGGGCGTCCGGCTCGATGTCCAGGCCGACACCGTCCCACACCAGCTCGTGCCGACGGGTCCACGCCACCCACTGCTGATAGCGGTCTGCGGCCTGGCCGGCGTTGTCGGCGGTGAAGTAGTAGCCGTCGGCCAGCGGCAGCAGCGGGATCCCGGTCACCGGTACCCCCGCGGCGTTCAGCTGCCGCACCACCCCGGCGCGTTCGTCGCTGAAGTCCGAGCACATCAGCGCCACCCGCGCGTCGAGTGCCAGCAGGTCGTCGATGACCGCAGCATCAGCGAACAGCTCTACCAGGCGGGCGGGGTCCAGCTCGCACGCGAACGACAGGCGGGGCGCCGGGAACACGAGCTCACCCGGCCTCCGGGCGACGCCGTTGTAGGTCATCGGGAACCCTCTCGTCCATGCCCCCGGCCGGCCGGTATCCAGCCTAGGCGCCCACCGGACAAGCCGCTCCGGCATGCCAGCACAGACGCGGACGGCAGCCCGGTGCGGTGGTGGAAGCATGTGGATGAGGGCCTTGGGTGGGACTTTCGGCCCTGACCAGGGTTATCAGAGCCCTGCAGTGTCGGGGTATGAGCAACGCACTGCGGGCTGGTAGCCATGGCCGATCGTCCGCCCTGCAGCGATCTAGTGTGGCCAGGCGAGCGCTGGTCAGCTTGGAGCTGGTGACCGGGGCTGCGGGTCTGGCTGGGGGTGTGCTGCTGGCGGCTGCCCCGGATGGGTCGCTGCTGGGGGCGGACCCGGCGGTGCTGGCTGGTACTCCGTTCAGCGACTGGCGGATACCTGGCGTGCTGCTGGCCGGGCTGGTCGGTGGCGGTTTTCTGCTGGCCGGGTGGCGGCAGTGGCGCGGCCGCCGGCATGCCCGCGAGCTGTCGACAGCCGCCGGCGCCGGGCTGGTCTGCTTCGAGGCCGCCGAGCTGGCCTGGATCGGGTTCCAGCCGCTGGAGGCGGTGTTCGCGGCTGTCGGCGTGATCGTCCTGGGGCTCGCCTGGCACCTGCCCAGGACGCAGCCATGACCCGGTCATCGGTGCGGCCACGGCCGGCACGTTCGGCCAAGCCGGGCGGCTGGGCAGTGGCCGCCAGAGATCGGCTCGCTCGCGGCGGCCGCTACGGGGGCTGGGGCCATGGCCTGGGAGCGACCCTCGTCTCCCTGGTGGGTAGCGGACCATGAGGAACGCCGCAGCAGCCGGCCTGGGCGCCGCTGTGGCGCTGGGCCTGTATCTCCGCTGGGTCCGTCCCCGCGCCTTCAACTGGGGCGCCACCGGTGAGGAAGCCGCCGGCCGATGGCCGGCGATGAGCTGTGCCCGCGGCCGCAGCTGAACGCCACCCGGGCGGTCACCATCGCCGCAGCGCCGGAGGACATCTGGCCGTGGCTGGTGCAGTGGGGCCGGAACCGGGCCGGCTTTTACAGCTATGACCTTCTGGATAACCTTGGCCGGCCCAGCGCCCGGCAGATCCTCCCGCAGCTCCAGCAGCTTGCGGTGGGTGACTGGGTGCCCATGGGCGGCAAGACCACGCCCTACACCGCCTACCGGGTGGCCCGGCTCGAGCCTGGCAAGCTGATGCTCTGGCAGAAAGGCGGCGGCACCTGGCTGTGGCAGCTGGAACCGGACGGGACTGGGCGATCACCCGGCTGCGCAGCCGTTACGCCTGGACTAGGCCTACCATCGTGCCCGAGCTGATCTTGATGGAGATCGGTGACCCGTTCATGATGCGCAAGTGCCTGCTGGGCATCAAGCAGCGGGCCGAACAGCTCGCATCCGGACGGAGGGTCCAAAGATGACCGCAAGAGGCGACGAACACGGCCCGATGGGCGCACGTGTGGCGGCGGCCGTCCCTCAGCCGGTCGGCGTGGGCTCGGAGATGGCGGCGCTGGCCCGCTTCTACCGGGACGTCACCTGGAACGGGACGATCCACGAGGGCGGGATGGGCCCGGGCACGCCGGCGATGGCCGGGGTGGGACGGGGGAAGGTCCAGACCATCCAGGACGGGCGCTGGATCGTCCTGGATTGTGAGCAGGACCAGTTCCTGCCAGATGGCACGTTCGTGCTGAAGTGGCAGCTGCACTGGGTGTCGGGCTGGTCTCCCGAGCACGGCGAGTACCGGGCCGTGATGACCGACAACTACGGCCACGCCGAGGTGTACCACGGGCGGATCGAGGGTGACCGCCTGGTGTTCGAGTCCCGGGAGGGGGCCGCGCCGCGGCTGCGCCTCCCCTGGGATGTCTCCGACCCGGATGTCATCCTCTGGCGCAACGAGATGTCACTCGGTAAGGGATCGTGGTTCCTCATCGAGGAATACGCGATGGTGCCGACCTGACGCCGCCGAGGGTGGTGCTCATGGCCGAGGCGGCCCGCGGCAGGGCGGCCCGGCACGGTGGTCCCGGCCAGGAACAAGTGGAGGTGGAAGTGCTGCGTAGGCGGGTAGGCGCCGCCGTGATGCTCGTGGGCGGGGCCGTGCTGGTGTACTTCGGGTTCCTGCGCGACTGGCACCTGCATTGGGGCGCCACCGCGCAGGAGGCAGGCGGCGAGGTCGCTGGCGATGAGCTGATGCCTGACCCGGACATCGTGGCCACCCGCGCGGTGGAAATCGACGCGCCACCATCAGCCGTCTGGCCGTGGCTGGTGCAAATGGGGCCCGGCCGCAGTGGGGCCTACACCTACGACTGGATCGAGCGCCGGCTCGGCATCGACATCCGCAACAGCGACCGCATCATCCCCGAGTTTCAGCACCTGCAGGTGGGTGATGAGATCCCGATGCCCGGGTATGCGATGCGGGTGGAGCGGCTCGAGCCTGAACGGGCGATGGTTGTCCGCTCCAGCAATCACGCGTGGGTGTGGTCGTTCGAACTGCGGCCGGCGGGCGGGCACACCCGGCTGATCAGCCGCAACCGGTTCGATGCCGCCGCCTTGCCGTGGAAGGACAAGCTCGCCTACCCGGTTATCGAGCCCGGCTCGTGGGTGATGGAGCGCAAGATGCTCCTGACCGTCAAGCAGCGGGCCGAACGGCTCGCCCGGACACCGGGGTCAACCTCATGACAGCTGGCCGCATGCCGGCCCTGATCGTGACGTGACTGAGTACCCGCAGGGTTTTGTAGAGGCTCGATCGAGAGGACGATCGGGTCATGGCAGGCAGGACTCCGTACCCGCAGGAGATGAAGGAGCGGGCTGTGCGGATGGTCGGGGAGGTCCGCGGGAACTACGGCAACGAGTACGCCGCGATCAAGGCGGTGGCGGCCCGGCTGGGGATCGGGTCGCCGGAGACGGTGCGCAAGTGGCTGCGCCGGGCCCAGGTCGACGCCGGGGAGCGGCCGGGACTGACGACGGAGGAGAAGGCGGAGATCAAGGCGCTCAAGCAGGAGGTGGCCGAGCTGCGGCGGGCGAATGAGATCCTCAAGGCGGCCTCGGCTTTTTTCGCGGCCGAGCTCGGCCGGCCACCGCGGTGCTCGTGATGTTCATCAGCAAGCACAAGGACGCGTTCGGGGTCGAGCCGGTCTGCCGCGTGCTGACCGGGAGCGGCTGGCAGATCGCCCCGGGCACCTATTACGCGGCCGTGAAGCGGCCACCGCCGGCCCGCGCCGTGCGGGACGCGCAGATCCTGGCTGAGATCGCGCGGATGCGCGCGGATTATGAGGTGGTGTACGGCGCCCGCAAGACGTGGCTGGAGCTGAACCGCCGCGGGATCCCGGTGGCGCGGTGCACCGTGGAGCGGGTCATGCGGGAGAACGGGCTGCGGGGCGCGCGCCGCGGCCGCATGGTCCGCACCACGATCGCGGGGAAGGAACCCGGGCACGAGCGGGCAGCGGACCTGCTGAACCGGGACTTCACCGCGCCGGCGCCGGACCGGCGGTGGGTGGCGGACTTCACCCATGTGGCCACGCTGGCCGGCACGGTCTACGTGGCGTTCGTGGCGGACGTCTTCTCCCGCCTGTTCGCCGGCTGGGCGGCCGCCCGGCACAAGCGGGCCAAGCTGGTGCTGGATGCGCTGGACATGGCGCTGTGGCACCGGGACCACGGCGGGCACCGGGTCGGCGCGGGCCTGGTGCACCACTCCGACGCCGGGTCGCAGTACACCGCCATCGCGTTCACCGCGCACCTGGCCGCCGAGGGCATCGTCCCGTCCATCGGCTCAGTTGGGGACGCGCTGGATAAGGCGTGGGTTTCATACTGCACCTCCTGGTGTTGTTGCGGTGTGAACTCGCCGGGTGAGCTTGCTGCCCTGGCGTTTGACCAGCCGGGGGTCGGCGGGGTCGGGCGGGTCGAACAGCGGGATGTTCTTGTCGTTGGCCTTGCGGGCGGTCAGCAGCCCGGCGCGGCGCCAGGCCTTGATGGTGGAGATGTGCACGCCGAGGCGCGCGGCGGTCTCGGTCATGGTGAGCAGGCCGCGGGCGCGCAGCCGGTCGGCGTGGCTGGGCAGGTGGCGGTTGCGGCGTAGCTCGAGCACGATCCGTCCGGTGAAGGGCTTGCCTTCGCCGGAGCGGTGCCCGGCGGCGTTCAGCGCGGCGGCGGTCTCGGCGTCGGTGTGCTCGTCGAGCAGCTGGTTGAGCAGGGCGAGGGTATCCGGGCTGGTCTGGCGGAGCTGCCAGGCGGGCGGCGGGATGGGGACGTCCAGGCTGGTGGTCTGGCCGCCGCGGAACCGGACGTGCAGGTGGATGCGGTCGGTCTTGGTCATGGTGACGTCGTCGAGGAGCAGCCGGGCCATGCGCTTGCGCTCGCGCTGCGGGGTGACCGGGTCGGACCACAAGGCGGGGAAGTCGGAGGCCAGCGCCCGGATGCGGGCCTTGTCGGTCTCGGTGAGCGTGGCCGCGACGGTGCTGGCGTTGTCGTAGTCGTCCTGGGCGGCTTGCAGGGCGCGCAGCGCCTGGTTCCAGTCGGCTTCCAGGGTCCCGGCGACCAGCCGGTTGCCGGGGTCGACGGCGAGGTAGCGGCGGCGGGCCAGGTCGGCGCGGTGCCGGGCGCGTTCGACGTGGCTGGCTCGCATGGCGTCGGCGTCGGCGGCGCGGGCCTCGATCTCGGCCTGGACGGTGAGGGCGACCTCGAGGGCCAGCGGGGTGAGGGTGTCGAGCAGCAGCTGGCTGACTGAATCGCCCCGGGTTTTGTGGAGGCTCCCAATCCACGGGAGAGTGGGACGATGGGAGCAGCACGGAAGTATCCGGACGAGCTGCGTGACCGGGCGGTCCGGCTGGTGCTGGACCTGGTCAAGGATCAGGACGCCAGCGTGACGGCGGCCTGCCGGAAGGTGGGCGGCGAGCTGGGGATCAAACCGGACACGCTGCGCGGCTGGGCCAAGCAGGCGCAGGTCGACCGGGGGCTGCGGCCGGGGACCGCGTCGGCGGATGCGGCGCGGATCCGGGCGCTGGAGCGGGAGAACGCTGAGCTTCGCCGGGTCAACGCGATCTTGCGCACGGCGAGCGCTTTTTTCGCGGCCGAGCTCGGCCACCGGTAACCCTGGTGGTGGCCTTCATCGAGGCCTGCCGGGACCAGTTCGGGGTCGAGCCGATCTGCCGGGCGCTGCGCCAGGCCGGCGTGGCGATCTCGCCGTCGGGGTACTACGCGGCCCGGGCGCGGCCGCCGCCGGCCCGGGCGGTGCGCGATGCCGCGCTGGAGAAGCAGATCCTGCGGGTCTATAAGGACAGCGGCGAGCGGTACGGCGCCTGGAAGGTGTGGGACCAGCTGAACCGCGAGGGCATCGCGGCGGCCCGGTGCACCGTGGAGCGGCTGATGCGCAAACTCGGGTTGCGCGGGGTGCGCCGCGGCGGGTGGAAGAAGCCGCGGACCACGGTGCCCGACCCGTCCCAGCAGCGGCCGGCCGACCTGGTGAACCGCGATTTCGCGCCGGATGCGCCGGACCGGCTGTGGGTGGTCGACTTCACCTTCGTGCCCACCCGGGCGGGCACCGCCTATACCGCGCTGGTCATCGACGCGTTCGCCCGGCTGATCCCCGGGTGGCGCACCGCCGCGCACCACAGCACAGGCCTGGTGCTGGACGCGCTGGTGATGGCGGTCACCTACCGGGCCCGCCAGGGCGTGAGGGTGGCCGGGCTGATCCACCACAGCGACGCCGGCAGCGAGTACCTGTCGATCCGGTACGGCGCCGAGCTGGCCGCGGCGGGCATCGCGCCGTCGGTCGGGACGGCCGGGGATTCTTACGATAACGCGCTGGCCGAGAGCATCGTCGGGCTGTACAAGACCGAGGTCATCGACCACCTGGGGCCATGGGAAACCCCCGCCCAGGTCGAGGCCGCCACCAGCGAATGGGCCAGCTGGTACAACACCGCGCGGGTAATGCGGCGCACCGCCGGCCGCCCGCCCGCCGGGTACGAGCAGGCCTGGCGCGACGGCACGCTCGGCCAGGTCCCCGCCCGCGGGCCGGGCAGCAGGCCCCGCCGGAAGGACGAAGGAGGCGGCCATGGCCGCCGCTCATTACCCAGGCGGGCTCCGCCCGCACCCGCCGGGGGCTCCGCCCCGGACCCCGGCCCTCCTCAGAGATGGCCCGGCAGGTCAGGACGGGTGCGGCGGCGGGCGGGCATCTCCCCGCCGGCCGCGGGACGGGTGCCACGGAACCCCCGCCCAGGTCAAGGGCGCCTCCGGCGTCGCAGGCGATGACGCTGCGCGTCACCCTCGCCCAGCCCGGGGAACCCGCGGCGCAAAGCGGGTTGCCCGACGAGGAGATGCCCAGGCCGCCGGCGGGCGGCATGGCGGGCGGAGCCCGCCATCTGGCTGGGCAGCTGGACGGCACAGCTGGACAGATGTTCGATAAAACAAAAGCGGAAAAATGATCAGACCGTGGTTCCGCCAGGCGGCGGTACCGTGGAAGACAACGGCCACCCAGACCAGAGCATCTGGGGAGAATCGAGTCTCCACCAAACCCGGGGTGCTCCAGACGGCGGCGTCGGCGGCGCCGCCGGGGATGGTCTGGCAGCGCGGCCCGGCGTTATCGATGCACTCGCGCATGCACTGGTAGTCCGGGACCTCGGTGCCGCCGCGGGCGTGGTAGCGGATGGTCATCCGCCGCCCGCACCGGCCGCAGACGGCCAGGCCCTGCAGCAGCGCGGTGCCTTCCCGGGCCGGGCCGGCGGCCCGGTCGGCGCCGCGGGCGGCGGCGTTGCCGGCCAGGGTCTGCTGGTTGGCCTCGTAGGTCTCCCAGGTGATGTATCCGGGGTGGGCGCCGGGGATCAGCGCGGTCCACTGGTCCCGGGGCAGCGGCTGGCAGCTGTTCTTGCCGTTGGCGCTGATGGTCCCGCGGCGGCGGCCGTAGACGAACGCGCCGGCGTAACGGGGGTTGTGCAGGGTGCGTAGCACCCGCCAGTGGGCCAGCGGCATCCAGGCCAGCTCGCCCTTGCGCGGCCCGGTGCCGATCCGTACCGGGAACAGCAATTTGTCATCGGCGAAGGCGGCGACCACGGCGCGGGCCGAGCCGGTGCGGGCGAAGACCGCGAACAGATGGCGGAGCGCCTGCTGCACCCCGGCGTCGGGGTCGAGCACGACATGCCCGGCGGCGTCGTAGGCCAGCCCGACCGGCAGGCCCATCCGCAGCTCGCCGCGCCGGGCCGCGGACAGCTGCCCGCCGCGCAGCCGGGCCCGGATGAAATGCAGCTCATACTCGCTGATCTGCCCTTTCATGCCCAGGATGAGTCTGTCGTTAAAGTCGCGCGGGTCGTAGAGCCCGTCTTCGTCGCAGATCAGGGTGCCGGTCATGGCGCACAGCTCGAGCAGCTGGTGCCAGTCGGCGTTGTTGCGGGCCAGCCGGGAGCACTCCAGGCCGAGCACGATCCCGGCCCGGCCCAGCGACACCTCGGCGACCAGCTGCTGGAACCCTTCCCGGTCCGCGGCGGACGCGCCGGACTGGCCCTGGTCGATGTCGATGACGATGATCTGGCTGGCGTCCCAGCCGAGGCTGATCGCCTTGCCGCGCAGGTCGTACTGGCGGACCGCGGATTCGGTGTTGTGCAGGACCTGCTTGAGCGTGGACTGGCGGATATACAAGTAGGCGTTGCGGGCCAGCTGGCTGGCGGTCACCTTCACCGCTTCGGCGCTCACCGCGGCTCACCCCCGCGCGGCCAGGCAGGACAGCGCCATCGCGGCCAGCGCCGCGACCAGCTGCTCGCCGCTGCCTGGCGCCGGGCAGGCGGCGGGCCCGGGGGCTGGGCCGGTGCCGGGGCGGGCAGCTGCTCCCATGCGGCCAGCCAGGCCGCGACCCCGCGGTTGTGCAGCACGCCCAGGCCCTGCCGCCAGCCGCCCGGCTGCCCGCCGGGCACCTGCGCGCGCAGCTGCTCATACCGGGTGACGTCACCGGGCTGGCCGCCGGGGCGCTCACCGCTGCGCTCCGTGGCCTGCGGCGCTTTTGGGGGCGGCGGCCCGGGCCAGCGCCCGTTCCACCGAGCGCGGATGCACGGTGATGCCGAACCGGCCCGCGATCGCGGCGGCCAGGTCCGCGCTGCGCAGCGACGGGTCGGCGTCGCGGAGCTGGCGGGCGAAGGCGATGACCTCGCCGGTGAGCTTGTGCGCCCGCCTCGGTCCGGGCCGGGCCGGGACCAGCCCGGCCAGCCCCCCGGCGTCGACCGCGGCGGCCGCCTGGTAGTACGACGGCCGGGAGAACCCGAATGCCGCCGCTGCCGCGGTCACCGGCTGGCCCTCGGCCCGCACCCGGCGCACCATCTCGTACTTGACCTGCACCAGGTCGCGGGCGTCGAAGAACTCCGGGCCGGCGGTGAACGCCGCATCGGCCACCGCCTCCGGCCGCGGGTTCAGGCAGCGCGCCTCGCGCAGCGCCGCCTGTTTCGGATCGTCTCGCCGCCGTCGTGCCATGCCGCCTCCCGGGAATCACACGGATGTAAGAAGAATTATGCCGGGCAAGATTACGCCATCCCGGGCCGGTATGCAACATGTACTGCAGAAACTTCGGAACATGCCGCGTACCTGATCAGGATTCGCATCGAGTCCGGCATAATCCGCTTAACGAGTACGGCAGAATCCGCTTTACACCCCGGTCACCGGGGAGCGGGCCGGCAGCCCTCCGCCAGCCGCGCCAGGGCCAGCAGGTCCGCCACCTTGAACGGACACCGGCCCGCCGCCACCGTCACGAACACGTCCGGCCCGGCCGCATCGGTCCAGCCCACCGGAAGCGAATGCTGCCCGGCCTCCTCATCGAGGAAGAACACCCGGTCCTCGGCCCAGGTCTGGCGGACCGCCACGAACACGAACTCCCGCCCCGCCCACGGGTGAAACGGGTGGGTCACCCGCACCACTCGCTGCGCAGCAGCGGGATCGGGCGTAGTTGACGACGCGAGATAACGCCCTGATGGAGAGCGCTATCGGGCTGTACAAGACCGAGCTGATCGCCCGCCGCGGGCCGTGGCGGGACCTGGCCCACGTGGAGATGGAGACCGCCGGATACCTGCACTGGTTCAACAGCCGGCGGATCCACTCCGCGATCGGGGATGTGACCCCGGCCGAGGCCGAGGCTGCCTGGCACGCCGCACACGGCAAGGAAGAACAATGAGAAGGAGGCGGCTGCGCCGCCCGGATGTCCCTGAAATGGGCTGCCGCGCCGGGGTGCGGGCGCCGCGATGGTACCGGCCCGCCCCCTCCGGCCTCAACGGTGCTGCGCATCGCGCTGGCGCGCGACGGCCTGCGGCCGCCGTTGACCCCGGAGACCTCTGGCGGGCCACAGTGCCAGCAAAAGCGGCAGCCCACAGGGCTGCCCCGGTCAGGCCGCGGCGCCCTCCCGCCCGCACGAGGCGGCCGCTGGCCGGCCCTGCACCGGGTACCAGGAAAGGAGGGATACTGTAACACGACAGCCACCACCGGACACAAGCGGACACTTGTTCAACTACGTCAACAAGCAGAAAAATTACAAGGCTGACAGGCGGTCAGCCGCAAAGCTGAGCCTCAACCAAAGCCGGGGTGCTCCAGCCCAGCGCCCCGATGTCCTGCGGCCAGCCGAACTCCTCCGGCAACACCATGCTCAGATCCTGCGCACCCAAGCGTTCCATAACGCATCACCCGCACACCATGGTCACGGCATAGGCGACCCCGAAGGCGGCGAGCACCCGGGCCGACCACATGCCGATCCAGTGATCAGCCTTGGTCCCTCCCAAGCCCGCGGCGGTTCCCCCGCCCGGAAGCCCGTCCAGTCCCAGCCTCGCTGGGCTGTGCTAGAGAATCCTCATGTGGCCACCTCCCACACAAGCGCCGCGACCAGCGACCATCGGCGCGGCTTCGTTATGCGCCCACGTCCGACACGCGGCCGATGAACCATTGACGCGCAATCTGGCCAGCCGTCGGCAGGGCCGAACGACCCCCTGACTGGGTCGTCGGTCCTACGCGCTGAGCTAGCGCCACTGTTCTGACCGTTCGGAAGGTGCCGATCCCCGACCCGTCTGTCCCGGCCAGTTGAACGTCGCGAGGGGCCGCCCGCCGCCGCCGACGCCTCGCAGCTCCCGCGATCGAGCGCGGTCAAGCATTGAGCCGGTAGTGCTACGTCGTTCGGGCTACTCTCGCGGCAACTCATTCGAGCAGAACAACCCGATCGGAGCACCTCGACTGGTGATCGCCACAAAGTCGCCGTCTGTGCAGATCGGGCGGATCTCACACGACGGCCCTGACCAGCGATTGTCACGCTGCGCGACCGATGTTCCTGAGGGTGAGAGAACCGAGCGCCGAATCGGCATTGGGCGGGATCGCGCGTGATGCGCTGAGCGCTACGTGCAGGACGTTCGGTTCTGTTCGCATGCAAATCATCTGGCCCGGTTCGGGCGACCATGCCGGGGATGGACACCGCTGAGCCGCGGTCCGCGCTGGGTAACACCGGGCCGCGCGGCGGACACTTATGAGTGTGACGACTCTCCGCATCGCGCACGCTGAGCCCCGGCCCGGGAGGCTGGCCAGCGGTGGCTTCCAGACCGTCGGTTACCTGGTCGTTCTTGCCGATGACGCGGGTCACCGTGCCGTGTCGATCTGGATGCAGGACGCCGGGGACCTGTCGCATCTCCTCGAAGTGGCCGGCCTGCCCGCCGATCAGGTCATCGACGCCGGCGTGCCGCAGGAACTCACCACCCGGCTGCTCGGTGCTGCGCGCGCCCGGGTGACCGGGGTGGACATCGACGTGACCCAGGGCGACGCCGCCGAGCTGAGCCCGGAGGTCACCGTGGCGCGGATCGGGCTGGCCGGCCCGGCCGGAACCCGGCAGGTCACCGCCGGCCTCGGGCTGGGCCTGGCGCTGGCCGCCGCCGCGGGCGTCCCGGTCCGGCTGGCCGACCCGGTGATGGACCGGCTGGCCGTCCCGGTGCCGGGCGATGACCTGCTCACCCCGTTCCTGGACCGCGTGCCGCTCGGCGCCCGGGCCCGGCCCGGCCGCGGGCTGCCGGGCTGGCCGATGGCCGCGCTGCCCGGCCGCCGCCCCCGTTACGAGCCGCGCAACCTGGACTTTGCCGCGGGCCTGGACTACTGGGACCTCGACGCCGGGCCGCGCTCGGACACAGAGCCGGACTACGCGGCCGCCGCCGAGGCAGGTTCCGCGGTCCTGTCTTCCTCGGTCCCGCGGCCCGCCGGGTCCGCTGCCCTGGTGCAAGCCATCTACGCCGACGACTACCGCGGCGCCACCGTGACCTTCAGCGCCGAGATCCGCGCCGATCCCCTCACCGAACAGGCCGGGCTCCGCCTGGAGATCATCCGGCACTGGTGGCGCGTGGGGCGGGCCCGCGAGGACCACGGCCTGACCATCTCCGGCCGCTGCCCCTGGACCGGGCATGAGATCACGGCGCGGATCCCCGCGGATGCCGACCTTATCCGGTTCGGCATCGGCCTGACCGGGTCGGGCCGGATCGCGCTGCGGAACCCGGACCTGCGCACTGATCCTCCAGCCGCCGAGCCGGCCGCTGCGGGAGAGCCGTGAGCGCGGACGTCGCCGACGGCGACCTGGCCCGGCTGGCCCGCGGCGGTGACCCGGCGGCGTTCCGGCTGCTGGTCGAGCGGCACCAGCCGATGGTCCGCGCCCGGGCCTGGCAGCTGGCCCCGGATCCCGGTGACGTGGATGACATCGTGCAGGAATCGTTCCTGCAGGCGTTCGTGGCCCTGGACCGGCTGCGGGATCCGGACCGGTTCGCCGGCTGGCTGGCCGGCATCGTAGTCAACGTCTGCCGCAGCCTGCACCGCCGCGCCCCGGTCACGCTGCTGGCGGACTGGCCCGAGCCGCTGCACCCGGCCTCGGCCGGCGGCCTGCCCTCGGCCGAGGACCTGGACCGCGCCGCCACGCTGCGCGCCGCCGTGGCCAGCCTGCCCGCCGGGCAGCGGCGCGCCGTCACCCTGCACTACTACGCCGACGTGCCCGCCGGGCAGGTCGCCGAGGCACCCGGCGCGGCCCGGGCCAGCCTGCACAAGGCCCGCCTTAAGCTGCGCGCCTACCTCGCCGAGCACCGCCCCGACCTCGTTCCCGCCTCCGGGAGGACGCCCATGGCCACCGTCCGCGTCGCGCGCATCGAGCGCCGCATCCCGCCCGGCCCGGTGCCGGACCGGGTCCCGACCCACGTCATCGTGCTGGCCGACGACGCTGGCCGCCGGGACTTGCCGATCTGGCTGCTCGGCCGGGACAGCCACCGGTTCACCGGCGACGCGCGTCCCGGGTCAAGCCCGGACGAGCTGACCGACCGGCTGCTGCACGCGGCCGGGACCCGGGTGACCGCGGTGGACGTCGACGAGCTGGGCCCGGAGGTGACCGTGGCCCGGATCGAGCTGGCCACCCCGGCCGGCCCCGAGCAGGTCACCGCGCGGCTGCTCGACGGCCTGGCCATGGCTATCATCTCGGGCGCGCGGATCCGGGTCGCCGACGCGGTCATGGACCGGCTGGCGGTGCCGGCCGGGCCGGCCGGGACGGCCCGATGCCCGAGCAGACGGCGCGTGACCTGCGTATCGACCTGCGGCCGCGGTACGAGCCGCGCAACCTGGATTTCGCCGCCGGCCTGGACCACTGGGTGCTCGGCGGCAGCTTCACCGCGAACACCGTGCAGGCCCACTGGCTGGACTACTCCGCCGCCGCCGGCCACGGGACCGCGGTGCTGTCCGCGGCCGTGCCGCAGCCCGAAGGCTTCGCCTGGCTGGCCCAGGAGATCTACGCCGACGACTACCGCGGCGCCGCGGTCACCTTCCGCGGCCAGTTCCGTACCCCGCAGGGCACGGGCATCGCCGGGGTGTTCCTGCGCGTCATGAGGCCGCGCGACCTCCACGGGCCCTTCACCATGCAGGCCGCCCTGGCCGACCCGGCCAACCACATCGTCACCCTCGAAGGCTCCGGCGACTGGACCACCCACGAGATCACCGCGCCGATCCCCGACGACGCCAGCACCGTGGCGTTCGGCCTCTTCCTGGCCGGCCCCGGCCGGATCGAGCTACGCACCCCGGAGCTCACCCGGGATGGGCTGGCTTTATTAACTCCCGGGACGAGCGCGTCGCCGACCATGAGGTTGCTGCGCACATCCAGTAACAGCCTGCCGGCAGCCGCTGCGATCACCCAGTTCAGAGCCTCCAAGACCCGCGTTAAACCGGAGGACGCCAGCGCGCTGAACGGCGGTTAGCGCAGTTCAGCGATTCAAGGTACGCTCACTGAGCGCGTCCAGGCGGGGCCAGGCTCGGCGACCGGCCGATCTCGCCCGGCGCTGCTCGTGCAGCCCGCGCAGGTGGACGGCGGCCCGGGTGAAATAGGGGCGCCACGCCTCCGGTACCTCGGCCAAGGTGCGGCCTGGACCGTATCGCTGGCTGATCCCGGCGCCGAGACCGTGTTCGGGGCGGGGCAGCGCGTCGGGGCGTTGGCGCCGCGGAGCACCACCAGTTCGGCAGCGAACGGACCGAGTCGGCCGACCTCGGTCCGCCCGGCGCGACCGCGGTCCGCTACCGTCGGCGGATGACCCGGCCCAAGCCTGGAGGAGAGTCCCCGTGCCCGTACCGCTGCCGGATGAATTGCTTGACCTGCTCGGCCGCCCGAGCCTGTGCTTCGTGGCGACCATCATGCCCGACGGCTCGCCGCAGCTCACCCAGACCTGGGTCAGTACCGATGGCGAGCACATCCTGATCAACACCCCGGACCACTCGCAGAAGGCGCGGAACGTCGCCCGTGACCCGCGCGTGGCGGTGAACGTCGTTGATCCCGGCAACACCAGGCGCTACTTCGCGGTGCGCGGCCGCGTTATCGCGACCACGACCGAGGGCGGCGCGCAGAACATCGACGAGATTTCCGGCAAGTACCTCGGCCGGCCGTATCCGAACTTCAGCGGACGCCCCGAGACGCGGATGATCATGACGATCGAGGTCGGCTCCATCCGCGGTATGGGCGCACGCTAGTCGCCATGCCGCCCGCCGCCCTGAACTCGCCGCCGTGGTCCCCATCGCTATGCCGGCGTTGAGCGGCCCGTGCCTGCCTGACCGCTGATCGCGCCGGGTACTTGACGCGGACCTCGCCTCCGTCGGAGAAACGTGCTGTCATCGCCAGATCCGGACGACATCGGTGCACAGATCGACCTGATCGGTGTGCCCTGGCTGATGATCGGCTATGAGCCGTCAGCCGTACCGAACGGCGGTTCACGCTCGTTACCTGAATCACGCGTCGTCACCCCGTGCTGCCGCCTGGCGGTAGTCCAGTGTGCACGTCTCCGTGATCAGGAGCGGCAAGGGGCCCGGTAACGGCCCTGGCCATGGCGAGATCCTCGGACCGCCCGGCCTGGCCGGCAAGCCTTCGGCGCCTCTCCAGCCTCGGGCTCGGCGCAGCTTACTTCAGATTCGCCCGCGCCCGGGCACCTGTTGTCCCGGCCATCGATATGCCCTTGCGAGAATGCCCGCATGGACGGACTGGCGTGCCCGTGCGGGCTGGGGGAGGACTATGCGTCGTGCTGCGGGCGGCTCCACGCAGGCGCGCCGGCGCCGACCGCTGAGTCGCTGATGCGCTCCCGCTACAGCGCATTCGCCGTCGGGGACGCCGGTTACCTCCTGCGTACCTGGCACCCGTCACGCCGCCCGCGCACCCTCAGCCTCGACCCGGCCCTGCGGTGGACCCGCCTCGTTGTCCTGGAAACGCGCGACGGCGGGCTCTTCGACGCCACCGGCACCGTGCAGTTCCGTGCCATGTACGTCCAGCAAGGGCAGCGTGGCGTCCTCGCGGAGACCAGCAGGTTCGTCCGGCACGACAGGCACTGGACCTACCTCGGTCCTATCGGCTGAAGGGCGCCTTCCTTCCGCGCCATCACCCGTATAACGCCGGCTCGGCGCGGGTGATGATCAATGGGGCGTCCTGGTGGCGGCATGCAGATTGTCTGATTCTGTCGCCGGCAGGTATCTCCTGTCCCGGTAATGCTTCGCGCCTTTGCGGCTTTTCCTGCTGTGAGCGGCTGGTCGGCTGGGCTGGCTGGTTGTCACGGGGTGTTCCGGTGGCCGACGATGGAGCTGTGCGAGGCGATGAGTCCTCGCATTTGGGGGTGGGAGGCCCGGTGCTGGAGTTCCGCGTTCTGGGGCCGGTGCAGGCGGTCCGGGATGGCCGGGAGCTGGCGCTGGCCGGGCCGCGGCGGCGGGCGGTGCTGGCGTTGCTGCTGGTGGCCGGGGGGCGGGTGGTCCCGGCCGAGCGGCTGGCTGAGGAGCTGTGGGGAGAGCTCTCCGCCGCCGGGGGCGGCCGGGACGCTGCGGTCGCATCTGTCCCGGCTGCGGACGCTGACCGGTCCGGATGCGGCGCTGGTCGCGCGGGGCGGCGGGTACGCGCTGGCAGCGGGGCCTGATCAGGTGGACGCGGCCCGGTTCGAGCGGCTGGCGGCGGCGGGCCGGGAGGCGCTGGAGCACGGCGAGGCGGCTTCCGCGGCTGCCCGGTTCCGGGAGGCGCTGGGGCTGTGGCGGGGCCGCGCGCTCGCGGACGTGGCCGAGGTGCCGGTGCTGGCGCGGGAGGGCGCCCGGCTCGAGGAGCTGCGGCTGGTGGCGGTGGAGGGCCGGATCGAGGCCGATGTCGAGCTGGGGCTGGCGGCGGAGGCGGCCGGGGAGCTGGAGGGGCTGGCCGGGGAGTACCCGGTGCGGGAGCGGCTGTGGCGGCTGCTGGTGCTGGCGCTGTACCGGTGCGGGCGGCAGGGCGATGCGCTGGCCGCCTACCGGCGAGCCCGCGCGGTGCTGGCCGGTGAGCTGGGGATCGAGCCCGGTGAGGAACTGCGGGCCCTGGAGCGGGCGGTGCTGCGGCAGCAGGTCCCGGCCGCGGCGCCGCGCCGCGCCCAGCACAACCTGCCGGCCCGGCTGACCAGCTTCGTGGGCCGGGAGCAGGAGCTGGCCGCGCTGGACGGGCTGGTCGCCGAGGCGCGGCTGGTCACCGTGACCGGAGCGGGCGGGGCCGGGAAGACCCGGCTGGCGGTGGAGTTCGCCGCGACCGCGGCAGGCCGTTTCGGCGACGGGGCCTGGCTAGCCGGCCTGGCCGGCCTCACCGATCCGGGGCTGGTGCCGTACCAGGTGATGGCGGCCCTGGGGGTGCGGCAGACCGGCGAGACGCCAGTGCTGGAGGCGCTGCGGTACCGGCTGCGCTCGGCAGAGCTGCTGCTGGTGCTGGATAACTGCGAGCATCTGCCCGGCGGGTGCGCCGATCTGGCGGCGGACCTGCTGGGCGGCTGCCCGGGGCTGCGGGTGCTGGCGACCAGCCGGGAGCCGCTCGGCGTGCCCGGCGAGGCCGTCTTCCCGCTGCCGCCGCTGGCGGTGCCGCCGGAAGGGGCCGATCCGCAGGTGCTGGCGGCGGCGCCGGCGGTGCGGTTGTTCCTGGCCCGCAGCGCGCTGGCCCGGCCGGGCGCGGTGGCGGCGCCGGTGGCGGTGGCGGCCCGGATCTGCCGGGCTGTGGACGGGCTGCCGCTGGCGATCGAGCTGGCCGCCGCGCGGGCGGGGGTCCTGTCGGCGGAGGAGACCGAGGCGCGCCTGGCCGACCTGTTCCGGTTCCTGGCCTCCCCGCGGCCGGCCGCGGACCCGCGGCACCAGGCGCTGGCGGCCGCGATCGGCTGGAGCTATGACCTGCTCACCGAGCCCGAGCGCCACGGTTTCCGGGCGCTGTCGGTGTTCGCGGGCGGGTCCGGCCTGGCCGAGGCGGCTGCGGTGTGCTGCGGCGGGGACCAGGCGGCCGCGCTGGACCTGGTTGACCTGCTGGCGGGCAAGTCGCTGGTAGTCGCCGAGCCCGCCGCCCGCGGCACCCGCTACCGGATGCTGGAGACCATCCGCCAGTACGCCGCCGGCCGGCTGGCCCAGGCCGGCGAGGCCGGCCAGGCCCGGGACCGGCACGCCGAGACGTTCCTGCGGCTGGTCGAGCGGGAACGCGAGCTGCCGGTTCTGGTCCGCGAGCAGGACAACTTCCGCGCCGTCCTCGGCCATGCCCTGGCCGCAGGCGACGAATCCGGGCCGCGGCTGGCCCGGGCGCTGGGCGGGTTCTGGCTGGCCCGCGGGTTGTTCCAGGAGGGACGAGGCTGGCTGGAACGCGCCCTCGCCGCCGGCCCGGCCGACCCGCGGCTGCGCGCCGACCTGCACCGGTTGCTGGGAGCAGTGCTGTATGCGGCTGGCGACCTGGAGCGGGCCCAGACCGCTCTGGCCCGGGGCTTGCAGATTGCCGCGGCGGATCCGAGCCTGTCCTCGGTACGGTCCCGGATCCGGGTCCTGCAGGCGGACATCCAGGCTACGCAGGACGGGAACCTCGCCCGGGCCATCGAGGTGGGCGAGGAGGTCGCAGCGGCGCTGGAATCCGACGACGACCCGGACGGCTTGGCCGAGGCGCTGCTGCTGATAGGCAAGATGCGGTTCCACGGTGGCGACGCCCTGGCAGCCGAACAACCACTCCAGCGCGCCGTCGCCTGCGCCCGGCTAAGCGGCAACCACCGTGCGGAGCAGGAGTCGAGAACCTGGCTGGCGGCTACCCTCTGGGACCTGCCCATCCCGTTCGACGTGGCGGTCGGCCGGGCCGAGGGAATGCTGGAAGCGGCCTCCGGCGACCCATGGGACGAGGCGGTGATCCTCGAGCCGCTCTCGCTGACTTACGGCTACGCTGGCCGGTTCGCCGAGGCCCGCTCGGCCTGCCGTCGGGTCCAGTCCATATTCACTGCGGCCGGGGCGAAACTCCACTGGGCGCGGTGCGCCCAGGGGGCCGGGCGGATCGAGCTGATGGCCGGGGATCCCGCGGCGGCCGAGCAGATCCTGCGGGAAGGGTATGAGGCCCTCCACGCGCTGGGCGAACGCGGGAGCCGGGCAAACATCGTTACGTTGCTGGCCGAGGCCGCCTACGCGCAGGGGCGTTTCGACGAGGCGCTGCGGCTGGCCGGAGAAGGCGAGGCGCTGGCCGGGGCCGGCGACTTCGACGCCCAGGGCCGGTGGCGGGCAACCCGGGCCAAGCTGCTCGCCCGGCGCGGACAGTTCCGCGCCGCCATCCGGCTGGCCGAGGAGGCGGTGGCACTGGTCCCGGCGACGAGCGAGGCTCCGGAACGGGCTGAGTTCCTGGTGGCCAAGGCCGAGGTGGCGCGGCTTGCCGGTGCGCTCGACCAGGCCGGGGACAGCCTGCGCCAGGCACTGCAGTTTTACCAGGACCGGCGGATGGCGCCACTGGCCGAGCGGACCCGCGCCATGCTCGCCAGCCTCCCCGGGCAACGCGCCACGCTGAAACCGTGAACCGTGGGCTGGCCGTCACACCCGGTTGCGGGGGACCCGCCCCCCGGCGGATCCCCCTGCCGCCCGTGCCGCGACCGGCACCGCGCGGGCGCTTAACTGCCCCGGGCCTGCAGCCCGGCGCGCAGCACCACATCCCGCTTGACCTTGGCCAGGGCCTGCTGATCGGTGACCCTTGACGGGGCCGCCTGCGGCCGCTGCGCCCCGGCGGGCTCCCCGCCCCACACGATGTGCCGCTTGACCCGGGCGATGTCCCCCTGCTCGGTTACCCAGGTGCCAGCCGGGGCATACCCCGCTGATACCGCGGCCCCATGCCCGGCCGACGTCCCGCCCGAACAGCCAGCTGCCATCCCGCAGGCAGTCAGCCCCAGCACGGCGGCGGCTATCCCGCTCACCAGGTCTCGTCGCGTCCTCATAACAGTGGTCCTCTGCTTCCGGCGGCCGCCGGTCGGCCGCGCAGAAACAGGAAAACCCAGCGTCGTTGTCATCTGGCTGACGCCTTGTTGACAGCGCCCTCAACAACGGGCAGACCGTCACGACCGGAGGAAACGCGGGCCCAGGACCTGGCCCGGCGAGCCAGTCAGATGACCACTCAACTCACGGCGAAACTGACTGCCACCCCCGGGCTGCGGCCAGGCCGGACGCGCGAACGCACGCAGATCAACCTGATCTGGGCGCCTCCAGCAGGCCGGGCCGAAGGCACTCTTCCAGATAACGGCGGCTACTTGCGCACTCAGCGCTGACCAGGCCCAGGTGCTAAGCGTGATCCGATCTCAGGCCGGACCTGTTGCCCTGCCGATTCGGAGGGCCTGGTATTCGTTCTTCGCAGCTCAGCGGCGCCGTCCGGGGGAGCCGGTTCTGCTCGCCGGCCCGGATGATCACCGATCGGGCAATTACGTCAGGCTGCCGATCGCCTTGGTGATCTGCTCGGTGAGCCAGCGGGCATCGGGGCTGGCGAGCGGGGCCACCACATCGGCGATGGCGCTCGGCGTGCCTAGGCGGCGCAGCGGGTCAGCCGGATGACCTGCTTCAGCGCATTAGCCCGGTGGGCCTGGGACCTTCGCCTCTACCTGGTGTGCCCGCAGCCGGATCTGATGGGGACAGATACGGGTCGCCGGCCGGGACGGCACTCGGATCACACAGGATCTAGGTTTCGAGGTCGCGAGAAGCGCCTCAGCGTAGGAGCGGCAGGAGCCAGTCATGAGGTCATTCGATCCGGAAGTGGCCGAGAAGCCAGCCGTGAGCTCGTTCGAGTCGGAGATCGGCGAGACCGCAAGATGGCTTGCAAGCCCTCGGTTCGAGGGCATCACGCGTTTGTATTCCGCGCGTCAGGTGGTGGAGCAACAGGGCACCATTCCCACCGACTACACAGTGGCGAGAATGGCGGCCGAGCAGTTTTACGATCGGCTCCGGCAGCTCTTCGCCGAGCGCAGGCAGATCACTACCTTTGGTCCCTATTCGCCCGGTCAGGCGGTGGCCCTGAAGCGGATGGGTATCGAGGGCATCTATCTGGGCGGCTGGGCCACGTCGGCCAGGGGATCGGTGACGGAGGACCCGGGACCCGACCTGGCCAGCTATCCGCTCTCCCAGGTGCCGGATGAGGCCGCGCCGATCGTGCGGGCCCTGCTCACGGCGGACCGGAACCAGCGCTTCGCCCGCTCGCGCCTGAGCGAGGCGCAGCGGGCTGCCTCCCCGGAGATCGACTATCGGCCATTCATCATCGCCGACGCCGACACCGGACACGGCGGCGACGCGCACGTCCGGAATCTGGTCCGCCGTTTCGTGGAGGTCGGGGTCCCGGGCTATCACATCGAGGACCAGAAGCCGGGCGCCAAGAAGTGCGGGCACCAAGGGGGCAAGGTGCTCGTCGGCGTGGACGAGCAGATCAAGCGGCTGAACGCCGCCCGCTTCCAGCTCGACGTCATGAAGGTGCCCGGTCTCATCGTGGCCCGAACCGACGCCGAAGCGGCCACGTTCCTGGAGGGACGCGGGGACGAGCGCGATCAGCCGTTCATCCTGGGCGCCACCAACGCTGAACTGCCGACCTACAAGGTCGGCTACCTCGCCCTCTTGAGGAAGCTCCGCGAGCTGGGCGTCGACGACGCGCGCGGTCATCTGCTGTACAAGATCTCCGCTGCGGAGTACGACGAGGCCAGCGCCTGGCTCACGCGGACGGGCGTGATGCGCATGCTCGAAAACAGCGCGAAGGCGTTCCAGCAGGCCGACGGATCGTCGGTCGAGGCACTGCTGGACAGTGTAGAGACGTCGTACTTGGGGGCGTGGCAGTCCGAGGCAGACCTGACGAGCTATCCCCAGGCGGTCGCGGACGTGATCGAGTTCCGCGCCAAAGAGGGTGAGCGCTTCGACGTGAGCGCCGACGAGTGGCTGGCCTTCGCGAACCGGACGTCGTTCCACGCCGCCCGGGCTAAGGCCAAATCGATGGGCATCGACATCATCTGGGATTGCGAGGCCTCCAAGACCACCGAGGGCTACTACCAGATGCAGGGCGGAATCGAGTACGCGGTCGCCAGATCGCTTGCTGTCGCCCCGTTCGCCGACCTCCTGTGGATGGAGACCAAGACCGCGAACCTGGCCGACGCCCGGCGCTTCGCCGAGGCCATCCACGCCGAGTTTCCCTCCAAGATGCTCGCGTACAATCTGTCGCCATCGTTCAACTGGGACACCACCGGGATGAGCGAGGAGGAAATGAGGCGGTTCCCGCAGGAGCTCGGCAAGCTGGGGTTCGTCTTCAACTTCATCACCTACGGCGGACATCAGATCGACGGCCTGGCGGCGGAGGAGTTCGCCACCGCGCTCAAGCAGGACGGCATGCTGTCCCTGGCCCGGCTGCAGCGAAAGTTCCGCCTGGTCGAATCGCCCTACCGGACGCCCCAGACGCTCGTGGGTGGGCCGCGGTTGGATGCGGCGCTCATGGCTTCTTCGGGCGGCACGGCGGCCACTAAAGCGATGGGCAAGGGCTCGACGCAGCACCAGCACCTGGTCCAGACCGAGGTGCCGAACAAGCTGCTCGAGGAATGGCTCGCGATGTGGACGAAGCACCACCAGATCCCGGGCTCGCTGCGAGTCGGACTGCGGCCGCACACGGCGGGCTCGGAGTTGCTTGAGCTCACCTTGTCTGACACAAGCGGGGAAAAGGTCGCCAACATCATCTTCGACGTGATCGTGGATCGCCGGGGGCGCAACATGCTCTCGGTCCGGGACCAGAACACCTTCGATAGCGCCCTGCGCAAGAAGCGCCTGATGACGCTGAACCACCTGTTCCTGGTTCACCGCTACAAGATCTGGTCGGTCCACTACGTCAGCCCGACCGACGACAATCGTTACCAGGCCCAGAAGATGAAAACGCATGGCCTCTTCAGCGACGTCCACGACGAGGTTGGCCACGTCATCGTCGCGGAGGTGAGCGCGGAAGGCGTCAAGGCCCTGCTCGCCCCGGACCGGGACCGCCTGAACGCCCTGATCCAGCGGAAGTATCCGTATGCGCCGGCCGACGTCGCCGCGCAAATCCCGGAAAGGACTGGCCAGGGCGAGACGACGTGAACCTCTGACCACTCGGCCCCTGGCCGTCCTGCGGGAGCTTCTCCAGCCGGAAGGGTCACGCCGGTCATCGACCGGATCTAGCCGCTGAGCGAGGCTGCCGACGCCATCCGCTGCCTCGAACAAGAACACGCCAGGGGAAAGCTTGTCATCACCGTGTGAGCCGACCGCGTCTTTGCGGCCACCGCTTGACGGGGCCAACGGCCAGGGCAGCGACAGAACGATCTTTCGGGCACGTCTTGAGCAGCCTACTTATCCATCACTACAAGTGTGCATATCGGCGGATAGCGTACCTCAAGCAGCGGGCAGTGCCACCTGCAGTCCGTGACGATCTGAAAGCGGCCTCGGACGGATCGCCGGCCGGAGCGGCAGCCTGGCCTTGACGGCCCCGGCCGGATGGACTTGAGTACGTCCATGCCTGATCAGCCTGCAGCGCTGCGCCGCTGGCATGCCGTGGTGACGTCGAAGGACCGGGCCTGCTGGATGATCTGCTGGCTGACGACGTGGTATTCCGGTCCCCGGCGGTGTTCGCTCCGCAGGAGGGCAAGGTGCTCACGGCCAGGTACCTCGGCGCGGCACTGACGGCCCTGGGCCCGTCCTTGCGTTATGTCAGCCAGTGGCATGACCAGGCCAGCGCGGTGCTGGAGTTCGAGGCCGACCTCGGGGGCGTCTACGTCCAGGGCGTGGACATCTTGCGCTGGAATGCCGAGGGGAAACTGGTCAGCTTCACGGCATGGTGCGCCCGCTGCGCGGGCTGCACAAGCTGGTCGAGCTGATGGCACCTCAACCAGGCGCTGGCCAGGCCTGACCGTACCTTCCCCGGCGGACCACCAGACCCGGACCCAGCCAAGTCCACATCGACTCGGCAACGCGATCAGGTTATCGGCCCGTGTCGCGCCGGATCGCCGATTCCGCTCGGTTAAGATCGGTGCGGGCTGCGCGGATTGCAGCGCGCAGATTGTCCTGTTCTGGCTGTCCAGGCCTGCCGCGCTATTGACCACGTGTGGTGCCGGCTGCACGGATACGTTTGCGGCGCGACGCGGCGGCTGCTGGACGGCACCCGGTGGCGCCGGGACTGGGGTCTGCCGCGTGGGGCCTACACGACTGATGTGCCCGCCTGGAGCGCTGCTGTCGGCTCGGCGAGCAGCGCCTGCAGCTGCTCCAGCCGTTCCCTGCCCATCCGTGTGGTGAGCTCCTCATCGAGCTGGCCGAGGATTTTCGCGCAGGCGTCGGCCTCATCCCATCCCCGCTCGGAGAAGCACACCAGGGTGGAGCGCCTGTTGGCAGGGTCGGGGCCGTCGTTCCACGTAGCCGTGTTCTTCGAGGTAGTCCACCAGGTAGCCGACCAATTGGTTGGTCAGCTTGGCCCGCTCGGCCAGCTCCCCGATCCGCGCTCCCTCGGGCCCGAGGTTCTGGAAGATCGCCATATGGGCGGCCGGACGTCATCGAGCCGAGCTGCTCCAGGCGGGCCTGCACGTACTCCATGGTCCGGTGGTACCCGGTCCCCATCAGCGTGCCCCGGTCGCCGCTGCGCTGCCGCCGGATATGGCAGAGGTTTCCCCCTGCTCGTCACGCCATCCATTCTGCCAGGTGCCTGCAACCCAGCCGCTGAGATGCCAGGCAGCTGGCTATGGCGGGCCCGCCGCGTTGCCGGGCCGGCCGGCTCAAGCGGGACCCGCCGCCCCGGCGGGCGGATGCTGCGGGCTCGCGGTCAGCTCAGCGGCCTGGCGCCGCACCGGGAGTTACCGGCTTCCGCCAGGTCGCCTCCGTGATCGGCTGCGTGCCTGATACCAGCCCGAGCTGGTTCAGGAGCAGCAGATCGTTGCGGCTCGCGGAATGCTCGACGATCTTGCCGCCCGCGACGCGGTAGATGTGATCTGGTCGGCTTCGAACGACCGGCCCGTCGGCGCCATGGTCCCCATGATCCGGCCGGGCCCGACCCCCTGCTGGAACCCGCCCAGGTGCGTGCCGCGCATTACCCCTCGGTGCACCACCTTGTTGTCGTGAACAATCTCCTCCTGGATCTCGAAGCGCAGGTCGGGGAACGCGGTCCGCCATGCCGTAACGGGCCAATTGAGTCAGCGGCCAGCCGACCATATTTGCTGGTTCTGCGTCCGCGACTCGGCGGTAGCCCTTGGTCCCGGTCGAAGGTGACCTCCGTCCCTGGCCGTCTGACGGCAGCGGGATCAGCGTGAGCCTACTTGGACGACAACCTGGCGGTGATAGCCATGACCGAGGTTACTGCAGCGACTTTGGCCGCCCACCCCTTCCTGCACGGCGTGTCCCCGGACCACCTGACCCTGCTCGCCCGGGCCGCCTCGGACGTCACCTTCCCAGCCGGGCACCGGTTCTTCGAGGACGGAGGTCACGCCACCTGCTTCTGGCTGATTCAGTCGGGTCACGTAACTGTGGACGTCGAGGTTCCAGGGCAGGGTCCGGTGCCGATCGACAGCATCGGCATAGGTCAGCTGGTGGGCTGGTCGTGGCTGTTCCCGCCGTTCATGTGGGCCTTCGGCGCCGTGGCCGCCAGCCCGGTGGAGACCTTCGAATTCGACGCGCGGACGGTACGGGCATGGTGTTCCTCGGACCCGGCGCTCGGTTACGAGGTGACCCGGCGAGTCGCGGAAGTTCTCACCAAGCGCCTGAAGTCCACCAGGAGAAGGCTGATCACCGTCTCAATGCAGCCAGTAGGGACACGCTGAGGAAGCCGGTGACGTAAGGGCCCTTTCGGCTCTGACAAGCCGCGCCGCCAGGCGCATGATGCGGCAGCCAAGATGGCTCTGCGGAGGTGATGACCGTGCGATCCGAAGATATAAACGCACGCCAAGTTCAGCAGGCTTTTGCTAACGGCGCGACCCTGGCCGAGCTTGAGCAGCACATCGCGTACCTACGCTCCCTTGGCGCTCCAGACGACGCTCATCCCAGGGCGGGCGTCAATGACGACTACGAAATCACCGTCATGATCTGCGTTGTGCAGCGGCCCGCGCCACAGGTCGCACGTGCGTCTTCATTACGCCCGGAGACCAGGCCGGGCCTACGTGCTGGCCCAGCGGGTAAGACCGCCGTGTCCCGAGTCAGACGGCGCCGACCCGGGTCGCGGTGTCCGGGATTTGGTGCTGACGGCCCGGCTAAGGGGGCGACACCGGCGGGCATCGTCCGATCACGGCCGGGATAGGTGTGCAGCACAGCTAGACGGCGGCCGGATGACTGTGGCCGCGGGTGCCGATGTGTCGGCTCACCGCTGCCGCCCCGCCATGCGTAGGCCGTGAACCACCGTGATCACCGCAACCACGAAGATGGCGGTCGCCGCGGCGGCCAGCCCGATGCACACCAGCAGCTCGATGATCCGCACGACAATGTGTGCCAGGCCTGCCACCTCCCTTCGCCTAGGGCCCTACACCCGAACGCCCCGCCCGCTGGCGTGGCGCGGCACGGGAATGAGACGGGCGTCACACTGGTTGCTGGCTGGCATGAGGATAGCGGTGATCGGCAAGGGCCACATCGGCGGAACGCTCGGGAGCAAGTGGCGCGCGGCCGGGCATGACGTGGTCTACGGAGCCCGGGATGGCTCCGGCAAGGGCCCAGGCGGGGCGCCGGTGCGAAGCATCGGCGACGCGCTGAAAGACGCCGACGTGGTACTGCTGGCCGTCCCTGGGCAGGCCGTGCCGGACGTCGTGAGCGAGCAGGGCGCAGCGCTCGCGGGCAAGGTGGTGATCGACGCGGTGAACCGGATGGGCGCACCGGAGTTCGACAGCTGGGTGTTGATCGCGGACGCCGCGCCATCGGCGCGGTATGTGCGCGCGTTCAACTCGCTGGGCTGGGAGAACTTCGCCAACCCGGTGCCCGGCGCGAACCTCTTCTTCGCCGCCGATCCCGACGCGCGGGCGGCGGCCGAAGAACTCATCAGCGCCGTCGGGCTCGAGCCGGCCTTCGTCGGCGACGCGACCGCGACGGCGACCGTCGATGCCCTGCTGCCGCTGTGGTTCGCTCTGGTCAGGCAGAACGGCGGCAACCGCAAGCTCGCGCTGAGCATCGTCCGCTAACGCTAGCCGCCGCACCCACGTCGCCGACCGACCACCTATAAGCCCGGATCCGGTAAGCCCGGATTCGGCTGATGACTCAGCCTCACCTGGAGTTACTCGACCGGCGCGGCGCCCTCTCCCAGGAGCATTTCGGAGCGCCGATTACGAGCGGCTTCGGGTCACCTGGCCCGGCGGGCTGGCCTGTCGGGCACGATGAGGTGAGCGGCGATCAGGCATAGGTGACGGGTCCTGATGAAGTGCCGGTGTCCTAGTCGCGGTCGAGCGGGTTCAGGTCGCTGACCTCACCAAAGACGACTAGCACGTCGCCGGGCTGTAGCTGGAGCTCGCGGGCAGGGTTGGCGATCAGCTGGCCGTCGGGGTGGCGGACCAGCAATGGCACCGCCGGCCCGCGCAGCTCCCGCAGGCTCCGGCCTGCCAGCGGGGACCCTTCGGTGATCGCCAGCTCCTCCAGCCGCAGGTCGGGCTGGCCGGCGCGTGCGAGATCGAAGAACTCCACCACGTGAGGCCTGACGGCCAGATTCGCCATCCGCCTTCCACTGGTCACATACGGTGAGACCACATGGGTAGCGCCCGCTCGGTACAACCGGTCGGCTGACTGCTCCCGGGCGGCCCGGGCCACGATGAGCAGATCGGGGCTGAGCGAGCGGGCTACGATGGTGATGAAGACGTTCTCCGCGTCCGAGTCCACGGCGCAAATCAGCCCCTGGGCTCGTTCGATCCCAGCCTCGCGCAGCACCGCCTCGTCCGACGCATCGCCGATCAGGTAGCACCGCCCGTCGCGTTCCAGGTCCGGCTCCAGTTCGGCCTTGCTGTCCACGACGACGAACGGCACGCCGCCGGCCTCCAGCTCCCGGGCGATGGACCGGCCGACCCGGCCGTAGGCGCAGACGATGAAGTGTCCGCGTAGTTCATCAAGGCGCCGGCGCATCCGGCGGCTCCGCGAAAACAGGCTCATCCGGCCTTCCACGATCGCGGTCGCGGCCAGGCCCAGGATGACGAAGAACAGGCCGACGCCGAGGAAGGCCAGCCCGGCGGTGAAGACCAGCACACCGGTTGAGAGATGACTGCTGGACGCAAACCCGACTGTGGTCAGCGTAAGCAGGGTCATGGCTGCCGCCTCCCACGGCGGATAGCCAGGGGGGTGCTGAACAGGGCAGCCGCTCACCCCCCTCTGAAATCACTTCCCCCAGGAAGGCAGAGCGGCCAATCCCGGGCACGCTAATCCCGGGCACAAGGAGATTTGCCGCACCATCAGCGGCATCTGCGGGCGTTGCCGCACCGCCATCTCGGACGTGCGGAGCATCCGATTCCGTGCTCCATCAGCGGTCAGGCCGTCAGGCCTCGGTGTCGCTCCCCAGCTACGGCGGACACGCGAGCAGCCATGACTGCCGAGTCAACTGCGGTCTGCGATCAGCAGACTGCAGAGGGCGCAGGGCGGGTGCTCTCGGGGAGTGCAGCGTCTGAGGCGCACGACTGACAGATAGCCGTTGCCCGCCAGAAAGCTGGTGGACGACTATGCGCAGTTCGCGCGGACCTGCCAGCCAGGACTCTGTCAGCGGCATCGTAGGTGCGTGCGGCCCCAAATCCCCGGACTCTCACCGGGTGGTTTGGGGCCTCACCTCACGTCCTCCGGTTTCCCCCGCGGGCTTTCCTCCGGTTTCCCGTTTGCCCGCCGGGTCCCTCCCCTTCGTCCGCCTTCTTCTGGTTCCCCTTCGTCCGGCGTTCTCCGGTTTGTTCCCTTCGGCCGTTGCTCTGGTTCCGGTTCCCCCTTCGGTTTCCCTCCGGGTTCCCTTCCCTTGAGCAATCTTCACGTTAGCGCTGCCGTGCGGCGGTTCCGCAGGCGTTGGTCCCGGGCGGCAGGGACCAAGGTAACCAGTCCTGCCGCGACCACCTCGCCGGGATCGCGCGATCCGCCCGCCCTTCAGATGGGCAGCGGCTGGGCATGATGGGATGTCGCCACAGAATCGCCTGTTACGAGCGGCCGCGAGCGCAGGACATCGCCGCGCCCGAACCGCCCAGATCGGCGGATATCGCGCGACGGCCGTGACCAGTGGTATTCACGCTGTGCGACTAGCGCTCCAGGGGATGAACGAACCGAGCGCCGATTCCGCGCAGGGCAATCCGCCAGCGGCCCGGACAGCAGTTTTGCCGGCCCGGCGAGGGTGGTACAACGACGTCGACGCAGCCGGCCGTCCGGGTAGGCGATGCCGCGGACCTATGGCACGGGCGGCACATTGATGGTCACAGGGTCCGGGGCCCAGATTACGTTTCCGTCAGCCTTATTGCCGGACTTCCGAAGATCATGAGCACATGAGGCCGTGATCGACACCGTTTGCGCTGGTCACCTCGATGCGAGTGTCTGGAAACGTTGTTTGGGTGTAGGCACACGTTTACGGGCGTGTCGCACGCCCTGGCAGGGATTGCGATCGTATCGTGTAGGTGTGTACCTTCGTGAGGCCCGGCGGGTGAACAAGGACGGCACCGTGGTGTCGTACCTGCAGCTGGCGCACAACGAGCGGCACCCGCGCACCGGCAGCCCGGTCGCCACGGTGATCCACAGCTTCGGCCGGGCCGACAAGGTGGACCGGGCGGCGCTGGCCCGGCTGGTCGCGTCCATCTCCCGGTTCCTGGACCCGGGCACGGCGACCGCGGCCGCGGCGGCCGGCGAGGTGGAGGTGATCGACTCCCGCCGGATGGGCGCGGCGTGGGTGCTGGGCCGGCTGTGGGACCGGCTGGAGATCGGCACGGCGATCCGGCGGGCCGCGGCCGGGCGCCGGCTGGACGGGGACGCGGCCGAGCGGGTGATCTTCGCTCTGGTCGCCCAGCGGGCATGCGAGCCGGGCTCGAAGCTGGCGGCGACCCGGTGGGTGGCCGAGCGGGTGTTCATCGAGGGCTGCGGCGGGTTCAGCGACGACGCCGCCTACGCGGCGATGGACTTCCTGCTGGCCGCGCTGACCGAGGTCGCCGCGGAGATCTTCTCCTCGGTGGCGCACCTGCTTAACCTCGACGTTGACATCGTGTTCGTGGACACCACCTCCACGTACTGGGAGATGGAAGTGGCCGGCGATCTGGCCGAGGCTGCGGACCGGGACGGCGCGGACGAGGACGGGGACAAGCCGCCGGAGGAAGAAGGCGACCGCCGGCTGGGGCACTCCAAGGACCACCGCGATGACCTGCCGCAGGTGGTGATCGCGATGGCGGTCACCCGGGACGGGATCCCGGTGCGCTGCTGGACCTTCCCCGGCAACGAGCAGGACCAGAAGATCATCCGCACCGTCAAGGACGACCTGGGCTCGTGGAACCTGCGCCGGCTGGTCTGGGTCGCCGACCGGGGGTTCGCCTCGGCGGCGAACCGGGCGTACCTGTCCCGCGGCGGCGGGCACTACATCCACGCCGAGAAGCTGCGCGGCACCAACGCCGAGGCGGCCGCGGCGCTGGCCCGGCAGGGCCGCTACCACCAGGTCGCCGGGAACCTGCGGGTCAAGGAGGCCTGGGTGCCGGCCAAGGATGCCGGGGAGCGGGCCGAGCGGTTCGCCGTCTGTCACAACCCCGAGCAGGCCGAGCGGGACCGGGCCGTCCGCGACCGGCTGATCGCCCACCTGGTAGACCTGATCGACGGGTCGGATGCGTGGAGCCCCCGCCAGCGCGACGAGCTCGTCGGGTCGCTGAAGGACAAGCCGGGGCTGCGGCGGCTGCTGCGCCGCACCAAGAACGGGCTGCTGCGCGTCGACCGGGGCGCCGCCGCCCGCGAGGCGCACCTGGACGGCAAGTGGCTGCTGCGCACCAACGACCACACGCTCACCCCCGAAGACCTGGCCGCCGCATACAAGCAGCTCATCGCGGTTGAACGCGGCTGGCGCGACATGAAGGGCGCGCTGCGGCTGCGGCCGGTGTTCCACCACCGCGAAGACCGCATCCGCGCCCACGTGCAGCTGTGCTGGCTCGCGCTGCTGTTGATCCGCGTCGCCGAGAACGCCGCCGGCGAGACCTGGCGCAACCTGCACCACGAGCTGGACCGCATGCACCTGGTCACTCTCGCCACCCGCGACGGCCGGGTCGCCCAGCGGTCCGCCGCCACCCCCGGCCAGCAGGCCATCTTCGGTGCCCTTGACCTGCGCGAACCACCCAAGTTCTTCGACTTCAGCCCGTCCGGCACCTGACCCGCGGACACAGCAGCCCGTAGTAACACGCCTGACCTGCGGGCAACTCGCGTTTGCCCAGTTCAGCCTGCAGATTCACGAGATCGTATGCTCATGATCTTCGGAAGTCCGGTATTGATCGTGGGGACGAAGGTGACTTCACCGCTGCGATCGAGCGGGATCCTTCCGCTGGAACCCGACTGCCCTGGTTGGATCGGGGTTGTGAAGGTCCCCCGAATGTGCTAGCGCGGCCTGGGTTCTTATACCAGATCTCGATTACGAGATCTGCCGGTGGCCACTTTGGCGCCTTTTGACCCCAGTACACCTTCCACGAGGCCACAGGTTTGCCGTCCACCGGCGCCGCCGGCTTTACGGAGACCGGCGGAGGCGGCCACTGGATTGGTGCGCGACTAGGCGAGACCGTGCTGGCAGGTGCGGGGCTGCTCACCGAAGTTGAACTGCTGGCCAGTGATGAGCTGTTCGCCACATGTGTGCTCGCCACAGACGAGCTCCCGCAGGCCGACAGCGCCAGAGCCATGATCGCAGTTCCGAGCGGCGTGGCCAGCAACGCGAGCCTGCCCGTGGTTCGGGATGCCTTCTCCCATGCCTAGAATCCTATCGCCTAGAAGCTTGCATTCATCCGATCGAAGCTTGCATTTGGGTCCAAGATCCTGGTCTTCGTCCACGGTTTCGGCGCGCGGCCGCAGGCCCTGCTGGCGCATCAGCCGGCCGATGCGCTTACGGGAGCGTTGGCGGCCCTGGTGGCGCAGCTCGGCATGGACCCGTGGCGCGCCATACCGGCGCGTGGATCGGACATCCTTCCGGGGACCAACCCGTGATGATGGATGTCCGTCAAAGCGGGTCAGGTCCAATCGATGGGCCGACGCAGGAGACCCGGCTCGCCGCGCACGACGTGCAGCATCCGCCGGGCCGCAGCGAGGCTGCGCGGAGGGAGATCTGGAACGGACGGGCCGTGTTCGAGGCCCAGATGCTCAGGGCGGGCGCGATCGCCCTCGACGGAACCGCGCCGACTGCCGTAGGCGCTGACGGGCTGATCTGTTCGACCCTCGCCAGCTGACGATCGCTCCGCCGCGATCCAGATCACGGCGAGCGAACGCGTTCAGTGCCTCACCCGGACAACGGAACAGCCCGTTCTGTACTCGTCGTCGGGGTAGCCTGACAGAGCCCGCAGGCGTACCTGACGGCGGGAATGCGCGCGTCCATTAGGTGGACCGCTGATGGCAGAGCGTGAGCAGCGTCAGATCACCGGGTTCCCCATCGGGTAATACACGGGTGATCATCTCGCTCCCGGCAGCAGGCGTTCGGCCGGGGCGTGACCCTGACCCGGCCGCGGGCCGCGAGCATGCCGCCCGCCCTTCGTCATCCGGCCGTCAGGCGATGCCGTCCCACCACTGGAGCACCCTCAGCGCGCGGAGGGTGTTCCAGCGGCTCGGCGTGCCCACGCCGCCCTCAAGATCGAAATGGACGCGACCGGGGTGGATGCGGTCCAGCAGCCACCGGCCGTCCGGTTGCCGCCTGGACTGCACGACCGCGACCGCCTCCGCCATCCGGGGATCCGGGGCGGCACCGGACCGCCGGAAGTAGTCCAGCGCACGCAGCACGTCGTAGTGCCAGTAGTACGGGAACGCGAACTCCAGGTACGCCGGCTCAACGACCGCCCCCGTGCTCATGCGGCGGAACAGGCCGCGCTCAAGCAGGTACTCCTCACCGCTGCCGCGGGCCGTGCGCACCTGCTCCGACCCGCCGGCCGCGCGCTCGAACCCGGCCAGACCATCGAGCACGTTGATCGTCGTGTCGAAGGAGGACCGCACCGATCCCCTCTCGGCCTCGCAGTTCCAGCCGCCGTCAGCGAGCTGCTCGGCCAGGATCCGCTCGACGACCGCCGCCACGTCCACCCCGAAGTACGCCCCGGTCTCGATCGTCCTGCCGTTGATGCAGGGCTCGACCTCCCCGTCGAAGAACCGCTGCCCGGCGTGCTCCCACCGCCCGTTCTCCGCCACCAGCCCGATCGCCCGGCGGGCAGAGGCCGACGCCGGGTCAAGCCCGAGGATCAGCAGGGTCTGCAGCGTATGCATCGTGGCCGTCCACGGCTGCCCCGGCTCACCGCCGGCCCAGGACGCCGGAAAGCACGCGCCGCCATCCCACAGCCCGCCGGGATCCTCGACCCCGAGCAGACGCGCACCCCAGCCGTCGTACTCCACCCGGGCCCGCTCGCCCGCCACCTCGCCGCCCGGAGCGTCAGTCAGATCGCGTAGCACCTGCCAGCGGATGGCAGGGTCGCCATCGAGCAGCCAGCCGATCACGCTCACCACCGCAGGCTAACCCGGCCGCCGGTGACCCGCCCGGACCGGGACCCCTGACGGCACGCAGATCGGGCAGCTATCGTGCCCGGCACCAATGCCATGTAGAAGAGGGCGTTGGGTCTGTCAACTTAACGGTGTAACTTCTTTCACTTTTGTTACTTACGTCCCACGCTCAGGCGGCCGTCAAAGGTGATGTCGAAGGCGTTCAGGGCGGCCTTCCACCGGTTCGTCCACCGCTTCCGGCCCCGGCCGGTCGGGTCCAGGCTCCTGATCGCCAGGTACAGGCACTTCAACGCGGCCGCCTCGGTCGGGAAATGGCCCCGGGCGTTCACCGCCCGCCGCAGCCGGGCATTAATGGATTCGATCGCGTTGGTCGTGCAGATCACCGCCCGTATTTCCCGGTCGAACTGCAGGAAAGGAACGAATTCCGCCCACGCGTTCTCCCAGAGCCGTATAATAGCGGGATAGCGTTTCTCCCACTTGCCGGAGAATTCGGCGAACCGGTCCAGCGCCTCGGATTCGGACGCGGCATTGTAAATGGGCTTGAGGTCTTTCGCGATCACGCCCCAGTCCCTTTTCGACGCATACTTGAACGAATTCCGCAGCAAATGCACGATACATGTTTGCACGATGGTCTTCTCCCACACGGAATTGACCGCGTCCGGCAGGCCTTTCAGCCCGTCGCAGACCACCATCAGCACGTCCCTGGTGCCGCGGTTCTTGATCTCGGACAGGACCCGCAGCCAGAACTTGGCTCCCTCGCCGTCGCCGTGCTCCCCGGCCCACAGCCCCAGCACGTCACGCTCGCCGTCCACGGTGACGCCCAGCGCCAGGTAGATGGGCCGGTTCGCGACCTGGCCCTCGCGGATCTTCACGTTAATCGCATCGATGAACACGACGGCATAAACCGGATCGAGAGGCCGGGCTCTGCCATTCCGCCATTCCTTCCATCACCCGGTCGGTGATCGTGGTGATGGTCTGCTTGGATACCTCGGCGCCGTAGACCTCGGCCAGGTGCGCGGCGATCTCCCCGTGCGTCAGCCCTTTCGCCGACAGGGAAATCACCATCTCATCGACCCCGGTCAGCCGCCGCTGCCTTTTAGCGACAATTTTCGGCTCGAAACTGGAATCCCGGTCCCGCGGCACCGAGATCTCCACCGGCCCCGAATCGGTAAGCACCGTCTTGGCCCGCCGGCCATTACGGGAATTGCCGCCATCGCGGCCTTCCGGCTCGTGCTTGCCATACCCGAGGTGATCGTCCAGCTCGCCTTCCAGGGCACCTTCGATCACCATCTTGGTCAGCTTGCCCAGCAGCCCGCCCGGGCCGCTAAGCTTCAGGCCGCCCGCCCGGGCTCGCTCGGTAAGCTCGCGCAGGACCTGCTCGTCAGCCGCGGAGAGCTCGGCCCCGGCCTGGTCCCGGTCCTCTGTCACGTCGGTCACTGGTGTCTCCTTCCGTCTCAGGAGTTACACCATTGAAATTACAGTCCCAGGGCGTTCGGGCTTCAGGCGCATGTTGATGAGTTTGTCGTGATGTTCTACGGAGAGTGATATCGCCTCGGGTGCGTGCTGGCAGCCCGGCTGTCGTGCCGGGCGGGCGGCCGGGTCCACGTCCGGCGGTTGCTGCGAGGGCTGGTACGGGGCTTTGAGGGTCCGGGCGAGTCAGGCGGCGAGGGAGCCGCAGACGCTGATCTGGGCGGTGGCGGTGCGGGTGGTGATGTCGCGGCGGGCGTGGCGGAAGCCCCCGCGGGCCTTGGTTTCGCGGGCGCGGTGCCGGTCGCGGTCGACGGTGACGCGGTGCCCGGCGATGCCGGCCAGGGCGGTGGCGCGGGCGGACTCAGCGCACAGGCTGGCGGTGGCGGTTCCGTACCGGATGGAGGCGACCGCGGCGCGCCGTGCGGCGGTGAAGGAAATCTCACGGGGATGTGCGGGCTGGGCGGCGCGGCGGCCCTTGCCGGCCGGGGAGGCGGCCGCGGCGGCGGCGCGGGCGATCGCGCGGGTCAGTACGACGGCGGTGACCCATGCGGCGTGTTCCTGGCGGATCAGGTCCGGGGAGCCGGAGCGGAACATCGGCCCGGTGGAGGGCCCGGCGCCGCGGATCGCGGACTTGGCTTCCCGCAGCGCGGTCTCCGACCCGTCCCACCGCCACTTGTACGCGCCGGCGAGCACCGCCGCGGGGTAGGCGCGCCAGTCTTCCAGGTCGGTGACCAGGCAGAACATCTCCGGGACGTCCTGGCCCTCCACGGTGACGTGGTACTCGATCACCCGCATCCGCACGGACTGGCCGCTGCCGCAGACATCAGCCAGGTAGGACCCGTCGGGCAGGAACGGCCCGATCCTGCGGACCGGGATGTCGCTCTTGAGGCGGATCAGCACGTGGGTGACCTTGATGAGCCTGCTGATCCGGGCCACGCCGGGGAAGTTGCGATCAAGCACCCACAGCCGGCCCTTGGTGAACACCCGCGGGTACTCAGCCAGCGCGCGGTCCAGGAGTTTCTGCTCGGCCTCGGCCTTGTCCCCGCCGGACGGGCCGGTCAGCACGGCGAGGGTGGTGCGGGTGTACGCGTCGCTGACCAGCAGGTCCCGCAGCTGCGGGTAGGGCGAGGAGTCATCCCCGGTCCCGGCCGACCCGTACGCGGCCCGGTTCGCCTTCGTATCCGGCGTCCGGGTCAGCGTCCCGTCCACCGCGCCCAGGTCCAGGTCCAGGCCCGGCACGGCCCGGTAGTCGTCGCGGGCCTCGTGCCCGGCCGCGGCCAGGGTCATTTCCTGCAGCCGCAGGACCGGCGCCGGGCCGGCTGCTCCCGCCAGGTGGACAGGACCGTCGCCGTCGGCACCGCGAACGGGATATGCCAGGGCACGCCCGCCAGGTCGCCCAGCAGCGCCGTCATCAGCGCCGTGTAATCCGCCTCCGGCATGAGCGTCATCAAAAGCACCGCCCGCAGCGTCAGCGCGGTGGTCATGCACCGCCGGGCGGTGCCCTTGACCTTCCCGGCCAGCTTCACCCGCGCCGCCACCTGGCCGATCGTGTCATGCTGCCCGGTCATCTCATCCAGCTGCTGCTCCAGGACCCCCAGCCGGGCGTGATCCGCCGGGTGCCCGCCGGCCTGCACGTGCCCGTCGCGGCGGACCACCGCGGGCGCGATGACGACCGGCTTGCAGAACACCACCAGGTCCCCGCTGCGGATCCGGCCGGCGCCGGCGGCTGTCAGCGCGGTCCGGTCCCCCTCGCGGAGCACCCGCCGCACCGGGCAGGCCAGGTCAGCCAACCGGATCGCGACCAGCCCCCCGCCGGGCAGATCCGGCGGCCACCCCACCCCGTCAGCGGCATCACTGGCCAGCAGCGGCGAAACAGGGTATGAAGGCACGAGGGGCTCCAGGGGACAAGAAGGGCGTAAGCACCTCTTCTTCTACCGGGAGCCCCTCCCGGAATCACGTAACCCGGGCACAACGCATGGCGTGTCCCGCCCCGCCAGCCCTCGCCCGTCACCCACCGTAACTAATTTTCCAAACCCCCGCCAGACACGCCAACACGGTCATCTACATGGCATTGGCCCGGCACCGGGCCTGAGCACGATCGCGGCGTGACGGACCTACCTGTTTCTCATTTTTGAGGGTCTTTTTCCAGGTCGGCGCGCAGCATGTGCTTGAGCACCTTCCCGGACGGGGTTCGGGGGAGGCCGCGCAGGATGAGCTCGCGCGGCAGCTTGTAGCCGGAGAGCCGATCAGCCCCGAAGTCGCGAAGCTCCTGCAGCGAGATGGCCTGGCCGGGGAGCGGGTTGACGACAGCGACCACTGTTTCGCCGTATACCTCGTGCTTGCGGGCGACGATGGCGATCTCGGCGATGGCGGGGTGGGCCGCGAGGGCGTTCTCGACCTCGACCGAGTAGACATTTACCGGACTCGCCGGCGGGGATGATCAGCCCGGCGGGAGGCCCTGTGTCATCAGCAGGCGCTGGGCTGCGGTTCACCCGGGGCGTAATGCGCCCAGTCTGCCCTTGTTGGTGGCCCGACATCGGCACACAGTGCTGCATACGGGTCGGCGAAAAGCGGCATTTGCCAGATCCGTACGGTGCCGTCCGCATCGGCGCTGGCCAGCAGCTTGCCGTCCGGGCTGAACGCCACGCCGGACACGCTCCCCCCCGAGCCGGCGCTGGCCGGGAGGGGAGCGCCGACGGCCTGCCCGGTGACCGGATTCCACAACCGCGCATAGCCGTCGCTGTAGGCGGCGGCCAGCAGCTTGCTGTCCGGGCTGAACGCCACCGCGTTCACGCCCCCGCTGGTAGCGGCGAGGAGGGGGGCGCCGACGGCCTGCCCGCTGGCCGGGTCCCACAGCCGCACGGTGCCGTCGCCGTCCGCGCTGGCCAGGAGCCTGCCGTCCGGGCTGAACGCCACGCCGGTTACGCTGCCCGCGGGGTCAGCCGGGAGGGGTGCGCCGGCAGCCCGCCGGGTGTTCAGGTCCCACAGCCGGACGCGCCCGTCCGTGCCGGCGGTGGCCAGCAGCTTGCCGTCGGGGCTGAACGCCACGCCTGTTACGCTGCCTCCGGGGTCAGCCGGGAGGGGAACGCCGGCAGCCCGCCGGGTGGCCAGGTTCCACGTCTGCACGGTGCCCCCGACCTCGGGAGCGGCCAGCGTGCCGTCCGGGCTGAAAGCCACCGCGTTCCGTCCGGAAAAGCTGCCTGAAGCCTGTCCGCTGACCGGGTTCCACAGCCGCACGGTGCCATCGCCGTCGGCGCTGGCCAGCAGCGTGCCGTCCGGGCTGACCGCCACCGCGTCGACCTTGCTCCCCGGCCCTGTTTCGGCCGGGATGGCGGCAGCGAGTCGCTGGGCGGCCAGATTCCACGTCCGCACGGTGCCGTCGCCGCCGGCGCTGGCCAGCAGCCGGCCGTCCGTGCTGAACGCCACCCCGTTTACGCCGCCGGCGACAGCCGGGAGGGGAGCGCGGGGAACTTGCCGGGTGACCGGGTTCCACAGCCGCACCGCGCCGTCGCCGCCAGCGGCGGCCAGCAGCCCGCCGTCCGGGCTGAACGTCACCCCGTTCAAGCCGCCCGAGGTGGCCGCCAGGAAGGGAGAGCCAACGGCCTGCTGGGTGGCCGGGTCCCACAGCCGCACATACCCGTCCTCGTCGCCGCTGGCCAGCAGCTTGCCGTCGGGGCTGAACGCCACGCCGCACACACCGCACCCGCTTCCGGGTCCAGGGAGCGCTCGCAGGGGCGCGCCGACGGCCTGCCGGGTGGCCGGGTTCCACAGCCGCACGGTGCCATCGGTGTCGCCTGTGGCCAGCAGCGTGCCGTCCGGGCTGAACGTCACCCCGATCACGCCGCCGTTGGCGGTAGCGAGGAAGGGAGCGCCGATAGCCTGCCGGGTGGCCGGGTCCCAGAGCCGCACATACCCGTCATAGTCGCCGGTGGCCAGCAGCTTGCCGTCGGGGCTGAACGCCACCCCGTTCACGCTGTCGGGCGGGCTGGTACTGGCGAGGAGGGGTGCGCCGACGACCCGGTGAGCGGCTACGTTCAGCAGCCGCACGGTGCCGTCGGCGCCGGCGGTGGCCAGCAGCCTGCCGTCCGGGCTGAACGCCATCCCTATCACGCTGCCTCCCGGGCCGGTATCAGCCGGGACGGGAGCGCCGACAGGCTGCCGGGTAGCCGGGTCCCACAGCCGAACGTACCCGTCCTCGTCGCCGGTGGCCAGCAGCTTGCCGTCCGGGCTGAACGCCACTCCTCCCAGCAGTTTCTTCCCAGGGTCAGCCGGGAGGGGAGCGCCGACGGGCTGCCCGGTGGCCGGGTTCCACAACCGTGCATAGCCGTTGCTGTAGGCGGCGGCCAGCAGCGTGCCGTCCGGGCTGAATGCCACGTTGAGCAGGCCATAGCCGGATGGATCACCGGGCAGGATGCCGCGTTGCTGCTGTTCGATCAGCAAGCTCGCCACAGCTGAGCCGGCCTGGTCGGTGGGGTAGACGTGCCAGGCGGCCACGGCCAGCCGCCGTGCGGTGAGCGGATGGGCCGGATCAGCGGCCAGGCTTTCGGTCGCGAGCTGGCGAGACAGGGCGATGGCGTGCTGAACGGCGGCGTTCGCCGCTTGGCGGGAGGCGACGGCGGCGTCGCGTACGGCGAGTCCGGCGGCGCTGATGGCAATCACAGTCAGGGCCAGCAGGCCGGCGATCACGCCGCGCCGCCGCCGGGTGGCGCGCCGCGCGGCATGATGTGCGGCGCCGAAGAATGCCTCGCTGGTGGCGGACAGCGGAGGGTAGCGGGCCGGCGCGCGCTGCCAGCGGGCGGCGGCGGCGTCGATGGTAGCCAGCCGCCCTGGCCGGTACAGGTAGGCCGGATCCCGGCCGTTGCTGTCCCAGGAGGCCGCGTCGGTGATGACCTGGCTGTACAGGGCCCGATCGAGCTGGTCATCGCCCAGCCAGTCCCGGAGCTGTTTCCAGGCATCCAGCAGCGCGTCGTGGGCGATCTCGATGCTGTCTTCTCCCAGAACCAGCAAGCGCTGAGCGCTGAAGACATCGATGACCGCGTCGATGTCCGCGGCCATCTGCGTGCCCGGGGGACTCAGATCGGCCCTGCGGCACCGGCGCCGCGCGAACCGGCCATCCGCCGTGATGACGGTCAGTTGGGTGAACACCAGGCGAGCCGCGTCCCGCTGGCTGCCGGTCAGGGCGTCGTAGGCGGCCTGGGCGCTGCGATTGACCGCGTCGGCGACCCCGCCCGCACGCCGGTAGCCGCGCAGGGTCAGCTCATTCCCTTCACGGCGTTCCCAGGTGGCGGACATCGCCTGGGACATCAGCGGCAGCACCCCGCTGCCCAACCCGCCTCTGGCCTCATCGCGCAGCTCCGCGATCACCGCCTCAACCACGGCGGCCTCCACGACCAGGCCCGTCTCCGCGGCAGGCCCGGTCACCGCGAGCCGCAACTCGGCCTCGCTCATCGGCCCGACCGTGAACAGCCCGGCATCCAGCGCGGCCTTCAACGGCGGGTACGCGATGAGGCGGCCCAGGTAATCCGCACGCACCGCCGCGACCACCAGCGCCGGCGGAAGCCTGCGCGGCCCGGCCGGGACCGTGGCCGCCGCGTGCAGCGCTGTGACGAACGCCGTCCGCTCCACCGCGTCGACATCGCCGTCCTCACCCGCGGTGAACAACTCCTCGAACTGGTCGACCACTAGGACCAGGCGCGGCGGCGCACCGGCTGAGGCGCCGGCTGGCCCGTCCGGTCCCGGGTCCGCGCCGCGTCCGGTGGCGGTCCGCGCAGCCTGTCCGGCCAGCATCGGCGCCTCATCCGGCGCCGCGCGCAGCGACCGGTACACCGACACCGGATCCGCGCCCGCCAGCTCGCCCAGGGCCATCGCCAGCTCCCGCAACGGGCTGCCGCTGGGCCGGATCACCCGCCGCGGCCACCGCTGCGACCCCGGCCCCAGCGCTCCGGCGGCCAGCCGCGGCAGCAGTCCCGCCCGCAGCAGCGAGGACTTGCCTGACCCCGACTCGCCGGCCACGAGCACTATCCCCGCCCCGGCCGGCCGCTCCGCCAGCCGTCGCAGCAGCTGATCCGTCAGCTCGCCGCGTCCGTAAAAAAGCTGGGCGTCCCGCTCCTCGAACGGCACGAGCCCCAGGTAAGGGCCGTCCGGCGCCGGGCCTTCTGGCGCCGCGGCTTCACGCAGGGCTGCCAGCACCTCTTCGGCCGGTGCGCGACCGCGGGCGGCCGCCACGAACAGGGGGCGGGCCGGCTCGGCCAGGCCGAGCGCGCCGGCCAGCAGCTCGGCGGTGTCCTTGCGGGCGGTGCGGTGGATGCCCCGCTCCAGGTCACTGACCGAACGCGGGCTCAGGCTCGCCGCCTCGGCCAGCTCCTCCTGGGTCAGCCCGGCCTCGGTCCGCAGCTGCCGCACCAGGCCGCCGAAACCCAGAACACGCGGCTCCGCCATGATCTGGCATCCCCTCCGCAGGTCCTCATCCCACCCGCACCACAACCCGGCACAACGCCAACAGGACCTACACCAAGGTAAACCAGGCCCGGCCACCCGCACCATCTCGTGCCACCCAAAGCCCACGGATCGTGTGGGCGGTCATGTGGCCGTCGTGTGGGCCTGCATGTGTGGTGATCAGACAAGCCGCCGGACACCGTGAAACCAGTCAGCCGCGCACGCCCGCGCGGACCAGGAAGATAGGAAACTCTCGCCATGTTCGACCGCCTCGCCGCACGCCGGCCGCCGAAGACCAGGAATCTATCGACCCGCTCCCGCCGCTGCGCGATCGGCACCGCCGCCATGATCCCCGCCGTGCTGATCGGCATGCTCGGCAGCACCCACTCAGGTACGCCGCGAGATAGCGGCCTGGTCGCCTGCGCGTACCCGCTGGCCACGCAAGACGTCCCCGCCACCGAGTACCCGAAGCTCCGCGCCGAGTTCGCCGGCTCGCGCTGGCCGGACCTGCGCAACGCGGGCACCGCCTACGTCGATCTGGCCGTGCAGCTACTCACTCCGCGGTACACCGACGGGTACCAGACCGTCTGGTTCTACCAGCGGCTGTCCGCCGCTTGCGCAAAGCACAGCGCAAAGCACGGACAGTGAACGACAGAGGGCTGGGATGGCCGTGCGGCGTCAGCTGCGCACGAGTTCCCAGATGAGGGCGCCTGGCAGGCCGGCGTAGGCGGCCGCGGTGGCGTCGGGGATGAACTGTGTGGCGGGGCCTTGCATGGCCGCTTCGGCGGACCCGATACGCGGCTCAAGGCACTGCCGGATCACCAGCTGGGACTGGTGAAATGCGCTGAGGTAGTCGCCGTGGAGATGACCGTAACCTTGGACGACGCCAGCACCACCAGCGGCGTCCTGGAAGTATGCGGCTCCGCCGAGTGCGGCGGCTGCGGGATGCAGGCCGGACAGGACCATGTGCCCGCCGGGGCGCAGCACCCGGCTCAGCTCGGCGATGGCCCTGCCGAGGTCGGCGACGTGCTCAAGCGCCAGCGCACACACCACCAGATCGACGCTGGCTGGCTCCAGCGGGAGCGCGCTGAGATCCCCGTCACGGAAGGTGGCCTGGGGCAGCGCCGCCCTGGCCCTCTCCAGCATCGCCGGCGACGCGTCCACCCCGATGACGTGATGACCGAGTTCGGCCAGGCGGCGCGCGTGACGGCCGGTGCCGCACGCCGCGTCCAGGGCCGCACCCGGCGCGACGGTGTCGAGGATGGACCAGACGACGGGCTGCTCGAGGTGGATGAGCGGATTGCCGGGGTTGTCGTAGGTCTCCGACCAGCGGGCGTAGCCGCTGACAACGTCCACGATCGGTACATCAGCACCCAGCTGGTAGACGGCCTCGCCGTCGCAGGCGATGCGCCGGATCTCGGCAAGCCGTGCCGCCGCCTGCGCATCGTCGTCGAACAGATGACGCATGAGCGCGATCCCCTCGACTCCGAGCAGGAACTCGCTAAGACGCAGATGCCGGGCCACCCGCTAAGGATGCCCGATCCTCACCGGGCTCGCACGCCCACCCTAGGCTTCGGGATCAGCGGAGGAATCTGGGAAACCTCGCTTTGCATGGGTCTTCCGCTGGTCGTTCTGCCTAGTTGGCCTCAGCAGCCGGAGCACCGGCCGGGGACGTTCCGTGATCCTCGAGTCCCGCAGGACGACGGTCCGGTGATGTTCGCCGGACTCGACCAGCACCGGAATAGAGCCAACTAGCCAGAACTGGAACGATGACAGCTACCGAAGATGGCGCGGACCGCCGATTACGCGCTTGACGTGACCGAGCGGTCAGAGCGACGCGGGATGCGCCGCCGGTCGGCCCAGGAGCCGCTGGTGATACCCGGACCGTGCGCCTCGCTCGGCGGCTGTCCAATTTCGCGGCGGTCTGTCACGACTGGCGCGCTCGGATCGTCGTGTTTACAGTGCAAGACCTGGAGGAGGCGATGGGGCCGTCGTCATCGCGCGATGCGCGGGTTCGGGCTGCCTGGCAGGCCGATCGCGGGTATCTGTTCGCGATCGCCGCTGGGATGCTTGGCCGTCCGGCCGAGGCCGAGGACGTGGTGCAGGAGGCGTTCGCCCGGCTGGCAGGAGCCTGTGTCGATGACATCGGCGATGTCCGGGGATGGCTGGTGGTAGTGACCCGCCGGCTGTGCCTGGACCGGCTCGGCTCGGCCGAGGCCCGCCGCACGACAGCCACCGCGGAACTGCCTGAGGCCGGTCAGGACAGCGTTGATCCGGCGGACCGGCTTACCCTCGATGACGAGGTACGCCGGGCGCTAGCCGTCGTAGTCGACCGGCTCTCGCCGGCCGAGCGGACCTCGTTCATCCTGCATGACGTCTTCGGGTTCCCCTTCGGCGCGGTGGCCGAGCTGGTCGGGCGGACCCCGGCCGCGTGCCGTCAGCTGGCCCGGCGGGCGCGCCTGTCGATCCGCTCCGGCTCGTTCGGCACCGGCGTATTGCCGCCAGAATCCCGCGGGCGGGCAGCAGCTGACCTGGCGGAGCGGTTCATCTCCGTGTGCGAGGGAGGTGACCTGGGGGGGTTGATCGGCCTGCTCGACCCCGACGTTGCCGGGCTGGCCACCGTGCTGGGCCTGCCGCCGCTGCCGCCGACCCGGGGCGTTACCGCGGTCGCCGAGCGCGCCCTGTTCTTCTTCGGCCCATCAGCAGGCGTCTTCCTCGAGCCTTTCGCCGTTGAAGGACGAGCTGGCGTGATCGCCCGCCGCGGCAGCCACGTCCTGGCGGTGGTCCGCCTCGATGAGCGAGGCGGGCGGATCTTCCACCTGCACGCCATCGCCAGGAGGTTCGGCCCCGCGGCCCGCTGAGCCGCTCGTGTCACTTTCCCGGCGGCTGCTCCGTCGTTGCGGGGCAGGAGACGTACTTACCTGCAGCAAGGAGCAGCCATGAGGATCGTCATATTCGGAGCCAATGGCCAGACCGGCCGGCTGCTGACCGGGCAGGCGCTCGCTGCTGGCCATGATGTGGCCGCGGTGACCCGCCGCCCGGCGCAGTTCCCGATCGCGCACGACCGGCTGGCCGTCCTCGAAGCGGACGTGCGCGATGCGCCAGCAGTGGACCGGGCCGTCGAGGGCACCGATGTCGTGCTATCGGCGCTGGGCGTGCCGTTCACCCGCGAGCAGATCACCATCTACAGCCTGGGCGTCGGCAACATCATCGCCGCGATGTCCCGGCACGGGGTCAAGCGCCTGATCGTGGTGAGCTCCAGCGCCACCGAGCCGCATCACCATGCCGATGGCGGATTCGTGCTCAACCGGGTGCTTCAACCGCTGGTCACCGCGACGATCGGCAAGACGACCTACGCCGACATGCGCCGCATGGAGGATCTGGTCCGCGGCTGCGATCTGGAGTGGACGATCATGCGCCCGTCCGGACTGTTCGACGCGCCCGGCCTGACCGCCTACGAGCTGCACGAGGATCAAGCGCCCGGCATCTTCACCAGCCGCGCGGGCCTTGCCGCCAGCATGCTCGACCAGGCGACCGACACCCGGTTCGTGCGCAAGGCGGCCGCGGTCACCACCTCCGAAGGGGCGCCCACCCTGTTCCAGATGATCCGCCGTGAGGCACTCAAGAAGAAATGACCTCGACCGGCCGAGAGGACGAAGCGGGCGCGGCGGCACGGCCGTCGTCGCGGTTCCGCGGACTGCCTGACAGGCGCCAGCCACAAAACGCCCAGCGCCCTGACACCGGCCATATCGGCGGCGATGCCTTATCTGAGTCCAGGGTCGGTTACGCACCGTGAGCAGAATCGCCTGGTGATCCGCAGGTATGATGCTCAGCGGCCAGGCGCTGGCGGTGACTTTGGGCCCGGTGGGTCGTCCTCACTGGTGGCGGGCCGCGGCAACCGGTCCCGGTCGCTGTGAAGCAACTTGCCAGGAGGTCATCGTGTCGCAGGTCCGGGTGCACAACTTCTCGGTGTCGCTGGATGGGTTCGGCACCGGCGAGGGGCAGAGCCTGGAGGCTCCGTTCGGGCATGCGGGAACCCGGCTGCACGAGTGGTTCTTCCCGACTCGTACTTTCCGCGCCATGCAGGGCCAGCCCGGCGGCAGCACCGGCATCGACGACGCTTTTGCCAGCGCCTGGGGACCGGGCATCGGCGCCGAGATCATGGGCCGGGGCAAGTTCGGCCCGCACCACGGCTCGTGGCCGGACCAGGAGTGGAACGGATGGTGGGGAGACACCCCGCCGTTCCACACCCCGGTCTTTGTTCTCACCCACCATCTGCGGCCCTCCGTCCGGATGAACGGCGGTACCACGTTTGACTTCCTCGACGCCAGCCCCGCCCAGGCGCTGGCGCAGGCGCGCCAGGCCGCCGCCGGCGGGGATGTCCGCATCGGCGGCGGCCCGTCCACCGTCCGCGAGTTCCTGGCCGCCGGCCTGATCGACTACGCGCACATTGTCGTGGTGCCGATCGTGCTGGGCCGCGGGGAGGGGCTCTGGGACGGTCTGGAGGGGCTCGAGGACCGGTTCCAGATTGAGGCCGTGAACAGCCCCAGCGGCGTCACCCACGTCACCCTCAGCCGGCGGTAACGGCCGGCTGCATGGCAGGGCAGGAGGCAGGGCGCCGGCCAACGCCGTTCAGCACCTCGATCCAGGTTGCCGCCCAGATCGGCGGTTCGCGTTCAGGCTGAGGTCGCTGAGCGCGTGCCACTGGTAGCCGCCGATGGCAGTCGATCGCCACTAGCTGTGGTCCATTCGTCGTCCAGCCCTAGCCGGTCATCTGGCCTCGAGCGCTTCGTCAATGCGCGCATGCGGTCACCCGGGGAGTCAGTTGATGTCCTGCCGTTGTGAACTGACCCGGGGTTCGCGCGGCGACGCGCGGGCCCCGCTCGACACGCGCGGCGACGGCCGGGAATAGATCTATGAGGAACCTCATTATAATACTCATCAACGTGACACCCGTCATGATGAGGCGGGTCAGCAGCGTCAGTCAGGTCGGAGGGGCAGCCATGATCACGCCGGAGCAGGTAGGCGAGCGGTACCTCGCGGTCCATCACCGGATGTTCCGCACCGTTAATGACGCGATGAGCGAATGCGGCCTGTCCATGGCCCGGACCAAGGTGCTCATGCGGCTGCGCGAGCAAGGCCCAACCCGGCAGAGCGTGCTGGCGGCCGATTTCGGGCTGTCCCCGCACTCCATCACCGACATCGTTGACGCGCTGGAGCGCCTGGGCCTGGCCGAACGCCGGCCGGACGCCACAGACCGCCGGGCCAAGCTCGTCGCCATCACCGACGCGGGCGAGGCCAGCCTGGACGTGGCGTACGCTACGCGCGAGCGGCTGCTCAAGCAGCTCTTTGGCGCCCTGAGCCAGGAAGACCGGGCAACCTTCCTGCGCCTGCTCGACACCCTGGACAAAGCGGCCCGGCCGCTGACCGCCCCGTCCGGCGCAGCGGCGGCCTCGGCATGATCGCCGAGCCCCGCGCGACCATCACTGCCGGCACCACTCTCGCTTCTCACCTGGGGGTATAGCTCACCATGTCATCGGTAACACCTGTCGCTGGCGGCCAGCGCCCCGCGGAGAACGACCATCGCTGGCTCGTCCTGGTCATCGTGGCTGTCGCTCAGCTCATGGTGGTGCTGGACGCCACCGTGGTGAACATCGCCCTGCCGTCGGCCCAGCAGGCGCTGGGATTTCCTAACAGCGACCGGCAGTGGGTGGTGACCGCGTACGCCCTGGCGTTCGGCAGCTTGCTGCTGGTCGGCGGTCGGCTTGGCGACATGTTCAGCCGCAAGCGTGTCTTCATCACCGGCCTGGCCGGGTTCGCGCTCGCCTCGGCGCTCGGCGGCGCCGCCACCTCGTTCGGCATGCTGGTGGCTGCCCGGACGCTGCAGGGCGCCTTCGGCGCCATCCTCGCACCCGCCGCCCTGGGCACCCTGGTCAGCACCTTCCGCGACCCGCGTGAGCGCGGCCGGGCGTTCGGCGTCTTCGGGTCCGTCGCGGCTGGCGGCGGTGCCGTGGGCCTGATCCTCGGCGGCGTCCTCACCCAGTACTTCTCGTGGCGCTGGTGCCTGTACGTCAACCTGTTCTTCGCCGCGATCGCCGTGATCGGCGCCCTGGCTTACATGCGGAGCAACCGGCCGGAGCGCCGTCCGCGGATGGACTGGGCGGGAGCCGTGCTCGCCTCGGCCGGGCTGTTCCTGATCGTCTTCGGGTTCTCGCGCGCAGAGACCGCCGGCTGGACCGCCGCCCTGACCATCGGCTCGCTCGCCGGCGGAGTGATCCTGCTGGCCGGGTTCGCATTTGCTGAGAGCCGGGTCAGTCATCCCCTGCTTCCGCTGCGGGTGGTCCTGGACCGGGCCCGGGGCGGCTCCTACCTCTCGGTCGGGCTGACCGGGATCGCGGTCTTCGGGGTCTTCCTGTTCCTCACCTACTACCTCCAGCAGGTCAAGGGCTACAGCCCGGTGACCAGCGGGCTGGCCTTCCTGCCGATGATCGCCTGCATCCTGCTCTCCTCGAACACCTCCAGCATCGTGCTGCTGCCGCGGGTCGGGCCGCGGGCCCTCATCGTGACCGGCATGCTCCTCGGCGGCGGCGGGATGACGTACCTGACCCAGCTCACCGTGACCTCCAGCTACGCGGCGGACATCGTGCCGGCGCTGGTGGCCATGGGCCTGGGCTTCGGCATGATCTTCTCGCCCGCCATCAACACCGCCACCGCCGGAGTCGCCCGGCAGGACTCAGGCGTGGCCTCGGCACTGGTCAACACCATGCAGCAGGTGGGCGGCTCGATCGGGACCGCGGCCCTGAGCACGGTGGCGCTCACGGCGACAGCTAGCTACCTGGCCGCGCACCACGCCGGACCGCTAGCCCCGGCCACGGCCGCGGTGCACGGCTACACCGTGGCGTTCACGGTGTCCGCGGTGCTGTTCGGCATCGGTGCGCTGGCAGCGGTTCTGCTGCTGCCGTCCCGGCGCCGGCTGGAAGAACTCCGGAACCCGGCGCTGGCGGGCAGCGCCGCGTCGGCAACCAGCCCGTCCCTAACGGACGGCCTGTCCGCCGACGACAGGATCCGGGCCGCCGATCCCCGCTGACCCGGCCGCGAAACGGACGATGTCAATGCTGTGTTACGACCGCGTGCCTGCGGTCCGCCAGCCGGCGTGGTACCCACGTAACCTCCAGGAAGTCCTCGATCAGAGCGGCAACATCGTCGACTTTTTGCGAAGCTCACAGATCGGCACGTACATCTACCCGGTCGTGCCGGCCGAGGCCCTGGTCCCGGGACGGCCTCGATCAGCGCGTACTGCGGGAGTTCGGTGGTGTAGAACGACACGGCTTCAGGCCCACGATGACCTCGGAGTTCTTGAGCGTGACGATGACCGCCGTCGCGCGCGGCGCCGTCGGCGAGTTGAACCAGAACGGCGCGCCGCCGGCGATCTGTCCTGGTGTGCAGATGGACTGCCTGGTCATCATGACGGTCCAGGCCGGGTTCTGCACGCAGCCCAGCGGATGTGACGCAGCGTTACCTTCGTCCCGAAACGCTTCGCGATGAGTTCGCCGGCCGCGCAGCGTCATATCGGCATGGCATACGCACCGGTGAACGGCCTGCAGCTCTACTACGAGATCCGCGGCAGCGGCAGGCCGCTCGTGCTGCTCCACGGCGGCCTACTGACGATCGACCTCAACTTCGGGCCGCTGCTCGAACCGCTGGCGGCAAGCCGGCAGGTGATCGCGGTCGAGCTCCAAGGGCACGGGCACACCGCCGACACCAGCCGCCCGATGACGATCGAGGCGCTGGCCGGGGACGTCGTCGCGCTGCTCGATCATCTGGGAATCACCGAGGCCGACCTGTTCGGCTTCAGCCTCGGCGGCCTAGTCGCGTACGCGATCGCGCTCGGCGCACCCGCCCGGGTTGGCAAGCTGATCGTCGCCTCGGCAGACGCCCACCGCCCGCCGGGCCGGGAGAGCGCGCCCCTGGACCAGGACCGCATGCCGACGCAAGCCGACTTCCAGGCGATGCGCGACGCCTACGACGCGGTCGCTCCCGACCCGGCGCATTTCGACCAGTTCGCGGCCAGGACCTCGGCCATGGTGCACGAGTTCCCCGGATGGACCGACGAGCTGCGATCCCTGCACGTGCCGGCCATGCTGATCTTCGGCGACCGCGACTTCTCACCGCTGCCTGACGTGGTGGAGATGTTCGAACTCCTGCCGGACGCGCAACTCGCCGTGCTCCCCGGGACCACGCACGTCGGCGTGACCCGGCGGCCCAGCGAAGTGCTTGCGCTGATCACGCCGTTCCTCGACGCGCGCTAGCGGCGGATACTCGCGTATAGTGCGCGAACCAGAATCGACCGCGCAGTGACATCTGCGTGCGGATCCGCTCCTGACCGGGGTCACGTCGATCCGGTCCTGTCACCGCACCACCCTAGTTCAGCCGCAGCCGGCCCCCGGAGCGCTGGGCCAGCTCGTCCGCCAACGCCGCGCGTGAGACGTACCCGACGATCACCGGGACCTGGGCGACCAGGCTCTGGTCTACCGCTGGCTGCTGGGTCGCCGGGCGCAGTTCGATCGTGACGCAGCCGCCGGGGAAAACGTCGTACCAGGTGGCCGCGAACCGGGCACTGCCGCCCGCGGCGCGCAGCTGCCTGATGCCCGGCTCGGGGGCCCGGGCCGCCGCGGTCCGGCCGGCGGTGCAGTGTGCGGTCAGGGTCGGCTGGAGCGCGTCGTCGCCGGCCCGGTCGTTGCCGAGCGTGATGACCGATGTGCCGCGGAGCGCCTGGACCCTGCCTAGGGTCCAGCCGGGGGGCAGCGACCGGATGCACATCACGTCGCTGGCTGTCGGCACCGACTGGGCCTCGGCCAGCAGCGGCTCCAGGACGCGGCAACCCATATTTGTGACAAGCAGGGCTGACGCCGAGGTGCCGGTGTTGATCAGGGCATTCGCCAGGGCGATGACCAGCAGGAGCACCGTCACGAGGACGGCAGTCAAGGCGCCCACCCGGCTCGCGCTCCAGCGCTGAACCCGGACCGGGGCGGGCCGGCGGGGCAGCAGCTGGAGGAACTCCTCGTGCAGCTCGCCGCCGCTGGCCCGGATCGCGCGCCGGAGCTGGGACGGCAGCGCGAGGCCGCGGGCTGCGGCGAACGCCTCCGAGATCTCCGCCGGGGTGAAGAACTGCAGCGCGCGCTGGTAGACGCGCTCGGCGGTGCTGCGCAGAGCCAGGCACAGCATCATGTGGGCCAGGTCGACCGCCTGCCGCCACGGCGTGGGGCGTACCTCGGCGAACGCCACGTCGATCAGCAGCAGGCGGCCGTCGCGGACCAGCAGGTTGGCCGGCTTGATGTCGCGGTGGGCGAGTCCCGCGTCCCACATCCGGCGGATGATCAGCAGCCCGTCATCGATGACCGTATCGTCGACCGTGGCCTCACCCAGCTCGGCCGACCCGGCGAAGAACTCGGTGAGCAGCAGGTACTCCCGCTCTGGAGCCGGCTAGCCCGAACGGCTCGATGCTGGCCACGTCGATGCTCATCTGCTCCTTCAGCGCGCGCCTGATCGCCTCGCCGCGGGCGCCGCCGAGGTCAAGATGCGCGCCGTGCGCGCCGCCGTAGACCACCGGGAACGATTCATCCGGGGCGAACAGCCGCATCCCGGCAGCGGCACGCTCACGCCGAGGATCGCGCCGAGCAGCACGTCGGTCGGCGCGGCCACGCTCAGGCGCATCAGGGACAGCCCGGTCACGGCGACGAACGCGGCCGTGGCCCAGCCGCCGCGGCGCCGCCACCGGCCGGCCAGCACCAGCGCGATCAGCGCCAGCAGGAGCAGGAATCCCGCGATGACCGTCGCCAGTGCCGCGCCCGCCTCAGCGATCACGCTTGCGGCTGCGGTGAATCCCGGAACCGGCGCACCGGCCACGCGCCGGGTGATGGCGTCGTCGATCACCGTGACATCGACCGCCCAGCGGCCCAGGCCGCCGGCGAATGCCGCGACGGCCGCGCCGGCCGCCACGACTGCGGCCGTCAGCCAGATCAGCCCGCTGCGCTTCACATGCCGCGGCAACGGCGGCGGCCCGCGTCGGACACCGCGTGCGCCCTTGCCGCAGGGCTTCTGCTTGCCGAGCGATCGTGACAGTTCGGCGTTGGCGCTGTGCCGCCAGGGCCGTTAGCCGTCAGGGACGGGCCTGGCGGTGAGCCCAGGCGGTGATGAAGCCCCAGGTGACAGCAGCGCCGTCGTCGCCGATCTCGGCGCGCAGCCGGTCTGCCAGCGTGTCGATCCCCACGTCCTTCTCCGTCGCCACCCCGAGCTTGATGATCTGGGGCAGGATGGTGCGGATCAGCCGCGCCATGTACTCATACCCCGGCCAGTCCGGGCCACCGCCGGCGGCCGCGTCGAGGTGCATCTCAGGTGCCGGGAGCCCGGCCTGGGCGAAGATGCTGCGCAGCCGCAAGCCCATATACAGGTCCATATCAGCGCGGCGGTAGGTCTCCAGGATCCACGTCCACAGCCGTTCCAGCAGCTGCGAGTGCGGCAGGGACATCGGCGCCAGCGTCGCGTTGGCGGGCTCCTGGAACGCCATGATGCCGCCGTCGCGGACGTACCCCGTCAGCCGGCGCACCAGCACGGCGGGCTCACGGGCAAAGAACAGCACGCACCGGCCCACGACAGCATCAAAGTCGCGATCCAGCTCAGCCGAAGCCGCATCACCGACGGCGAATGAAACATTCTCCATCCCAGCGGCCGCCGCTCTGGCCCGGGCCGCCCGGATCAGCTCCGCGTTGAAATCGATCCCGACGACGGCCCCCTGCTGGCCGGCCAGGCCGGCCGCCAGCAACGCCACGTCGCCAGCCCCGGTCCCGACGTCGAGAACCTTCATCCCGGGCGAGATACCCGCGTCCTGCAGGAACCGCGCGGTGTACGGCGCGAACATCCGCGCCTGCAGCCGCAGGCGCTCGGCCTCCCCGGCCGACTGGCCGAACAGGTAATCCGCTGCCTGCCCGCTCATCCTGGCAGCCTCATAACGCGTCGCGGCTCTGTCCTCGGGCGGCACGGCGGCTGTTGCGCGGAGCATCCGCCCCAGCCCTCAAGATCTCCCGGGCGGCCCTGACTCTGCGGCCACGAGTCGTCCAGCAGGTATCCCGGACCGGTTACAGAACCGCTGGCATCGGCCATTACCACCGGGTTCCCTTCACAGCACCTGCAGGTCAGACAGGGCAAGCCTACCTTCGCGGCGGGCCGTCCGGCGGCACCCGCGCAGACGTGATCGCTTCGGCAGCAGCGCCCAGAACGACTCATCCGGAGCGTCTCTGCAGCTAGGCCAGGGCCGCAGCCAGCACGCATAGCCGTCTTGCATTGATGACCGGCGGCCAGACGGTGCGCTTCGGTGACACGCTCCTAAGGCTCATGGGCATCGGCGCTCGAGTGAGCCAGTTCTAAACCATCACGCTTCTCTTTTTCCCGGAAATCTGCTGTCGTCTCAGCATCTGCTTCAGTTACGTGCCTCGGGGACGCCGAACCGGGTGCGCTCGGCGTCAGTTAGCTTCGCCGCTGTGCGAATCTGGCCGTGCGGCCACCGCCGGCTGAGCCGTCACGAGAGAAGATCGGTTGCACCCATCGGTAGCCGGCGAGCTGGTGGACGGTGGGAGGGTCCGATGAGTTTTGCCTCGCCAGATCGTCCGTCTCTGAGAACCAGCCATCGCCAGCCCGGAAGGACCCTCGTGAAGCGGATCAAGGTCAACGGCGTCGAGTTGTGCGTGGAGACCTTCGGGGACCCGGCGGATCCGCCGGTGCTGCTGGTCGGCGTCACGATGCTGAGCTGGCCGGAGGAGCTGTGCGCGGCGCTGGCCGGGCGGTATGTGGTGCGCTATGACCTGCGCGACGCCGGCCAGTCGACGTTCGCCGACCCGGACGCGCCCGCCTACGACCTACGCGACCTGGTCACCGACGCGTCTGAGCTGCTGGTTGCGCTGGATCTGGGGCGTACGCACGTGGCCGGGGTGGGCGTCGGCGGTTCCATCGCGCAGTTGCTCGCGCTGGACCATCCCGACCAGATCGCGTCGCTGACGCTGGTCTCCACCCGTCCGGTCGCGCCCGGTCCGGTCGATCCCGACTTGCCGGACCACGCGGCGGAGATGAGGGAGCTGTTCGGGCGTCCGGCGCCGGACTGGACCGATCGCGACAGCGTGGTCGACTACATGATCGGTTCCGCGCGAGTGATGTCCGGATCGCGGGGATTCGACGAGCAGGACGCACGAGCGGCTGCCGGATCGGTCTTCGACCGAGCGGACCGGACGGCGAAGGCGCAGCGTGCGAGCCATCTCGGCAGCATGTTCGCGGCCATCGACTGCCTGCCGCGGTGGCGCGAACGGCTCGGCGAGATCACCGTACCGACCCTGGTGGTGCACGGAGACGAGGATCCGTTCTTCCCGCACGGCAACGGGGTGGCGCTGGCCGCGGAGATCCCGGGCGCCACTCTGCTCACACTGCCCGGCATCGGCCAGGGCGTGCCGCGCGTGACGTGGCCGGACGTCGTGGCGGCACTGTTGCGCCACACCTCCTGACCGCCACTCTGGCCCAAGAACGGCGCTTGGGGCATCCCGGCTCATAGCATTAGCTCCCGGCTCCCAGGAAGCGCGGGAAGGGGATCGGGCATGGTCAGCGTTCAGGCGGCGACGTTGGTGGCGCCAGGTCAGATAGAGATCCGGGAGTACCCGTTTCCCGCTGCTCTTGAACCGGGAGCCGTCCTGCTGCGGATGATCGCATCGGGTATCTGCGGCACCGACAAGCACACCTTCCGGGGTGAGACGGTCCAGTACGCCGGCACGGCGATGGAGCGGACGACACCGTTCCCCATCATCCAGGGGCACGAGAACCTCGGGATCGTCGAGGCCATCGGGCCCGGGGGCGCCATCGCGCATGACGGGACGGCCCTGCGGGCCGGTGACAGGGTGGTGCCGGCGCCGAACCGCGCCTGCGGGGTGTGCCGCACCTGCCAGCGCGGTTTCCCCTACTACCTGTGCCGCAACCTGGAGAACTACGGCAACTCGCTGTCGTGCGCCGAGCCGCCGCATCTGTTCGGCGGCTGGGCGGAGTTCCTCTACCTCAGGCCCCGGACGCCCGTCTTCCGCGTGCCTCCGGGCCTGCCGTCCGAGGTCGCGGTCCTGACCGAGATCTTCGCCGTCACCCACAGCCTGGAGCGGATCGCTGCCATTCGCCGGCCTGGCGGTTTCCTGCCCGGCGACACGGTGGCCGTGGTCGGCGTGGGCTCGCTCGGCATGGCGCACCTGGTCAAGGCGGCGCTGATGGGCGCGGGCCGGCTGATCGCCGTGGACAAGTCGGCCAGGCGACTGGCCCTGGCCCGGCGATTGGTGAACGCCGGTACGGTCGCCGTCGGCAGCCCGGCCGACGGCCCCGATGACACCGCTCGGGCTCAGACGCTGGACATGACGGGCGGCGAGGGCGCGGACGTCGTCGTCAATGCCACCGGATTCCCTGGCTCCTTCTCCCTGGCGGCATCGCTGGTCCGGGACGCGGGCACCATCCTGGAGGTCGGGGCGTTCGTCGACATGGGACCCGAAGCGTTCAACCCTGCCGTCATCTGCGGCCGGAGCCTGACCGTGATGGGCACCGGAGGCGAGGACCTACAGGCGTACGACGGTACGATCGCCCTCCTGGCCCGCCACGCCGGCACGATCCGGTTCGCCGAGATGGTCTCCCACACGTTCCGCATCGCTGATGCCGCGCTCGCCATCAAGACCTCGCTGGATGCCGGCACCGCCACGAAGGTCCTCATCTCGAACACGCTCGGCCCGGCCTGAGCGAGCGCGCACACGCCGGTGCGGTGGCATGCCCAGCGTTCGCTGACCCGCGACGCGAAGTCGCTCCGGCGGGGGCACCGCTAGGCGGGGCGGTTGGTGCCGCCCAGTCGAGACGGCCAGGGCGATCACCCGCCATGGCACAGGAGCAGCGGAGGGCTGCGCGGGGGTTAGCTTCGTGCGCGGATGAAGTCGTAGACCTCGACCATGATGCGTTCCCGGTCGACGTCGAGGGTCAGCTCATGGGAGGAGTCGGGCAGGGGCAGCAGGCGTTTGTCGGTGGAGGCGATCTGGTCGAGGACGAAGGGGCCGTTGGCCTTGTCGACGATCTGGTCGGTATCTCCGTAGATGAGCAGGGCCGGCGCTGTGACCTCGCTGAGCCCTTCGCGGACCTGCTTGATCAGGCCCATGCCGCGTTCGAGCGCGTTGAGCGGCATCTCCAGGTAGGTGATGCCGCCGCCGCCGAGGTCGTTGATGAGCACCCCGACGGTGGCCCAGGGAGCGGGAATGGCCGCCGGGCGGTTGGGGTCCTCGACGATGGGGTTGAGCGCCTCCAGGTCGAGCACCGGTGCCGCCATCACGACCACGCCGGCCAGGTCCTGGTGCCGGCGGGCGAGTTCCAGCGTGTAGGTCCCGCCCAGCGAGATCCCCGCGACGAACACCGTCGCGCACCGGCTGCGCAGGTCAGCGAGCGCCTGCTCGGCCGTGCCGAGCCAGTCGCCGGGACCGGTGGTGTCCAGGTCCTGCACGGTGGTGCCGTGCCCGGCGATTCGCGGGACCACGAGGCAGTGCAGAGCCGTGAACGTTGTCAGCCGGGCAGCGATGGCGGTAGCCCGAACCACGGGAGCATGCTGGCATCGAAGTTGGTCATGGCGCAGATCCGGTCGCCGGTGAGGGTCAGCACGTACAGGCCGGTGCCGCGGCGGGTGCCGCCGGGGGCACGCAGGTAGGCGCCGAACGCGGGCTGGCCGTTGGCCCGCGTCGGTACGAGGTCGAACCTGCGGCCCGCGCGGAACAGGCTGCCGCAGAAGCTGGCCGCCAGGTCCCGGCCCACGTATTCGTAGGGAATCGGCGGCATCGAGATGAAGACGTCGCTGGTCAGCAGAGCCACCAGCGCGTCGACGTCCGCGGCCTGCCACGCGCCGATGAATTTCGCCGTGATCGCGTCCTCGGCGGCGGAACCAGAGGCGGGCGGCGGTTCCCGTGCTCCGGCTGGAGGGCGCTGGCGTTGCAGGCCGACGCGTGCCCGTTTGAGCGCGCTGGTGACCGATTCGACGGTCGTGTCCAGCATGCCGGCCACCTCGGTGGCGTGGAATCCGAGCACGTCACGCAAGATCAGCACGGTGACCTGGCGCGGCGGCAGGATCTGCAGCGCGGTCACGAAGGCCAGGGAGATCGATTCTGCCTGGTCGTAACGGGCCTCCGGGCTGGGCTGCGTCCCAGCGATTCCCTCCAGGAATGAGTCCGGAAACGGCTCGAGCCAGGTGACCTCGCCGAGCCGGGTCGGCTCGGGCGGAACGACGCCGGGAACGTTCCATTCCCTGGCGGGTCGCCGTTTGGCTGCGCGAAGCAGGTTGAGGCACCGGTTGGTGGCGATCTTGTACAGCCAGGTGCGCAGCGAGGAGCGTTCCTCGAATCCGCTGAGGCCCTGCCATGCCGCCAGCAGCGTGTCCTGCACGGCGTCTTCGGAATCCTGGACGGATCCGAGCATCCGGTAGCAGTGCACCTGCAGCTCACGGCGATACCGCTCGGTCAGTTCACGGAACGCCTCGCCGTCGCCCGCCCGCGCCCGCGCGATCAGGTCGGCTGCCACCCGGCCCACTTTAGCGTCAGCCCCGCTTTCCGTGCCCTCTCTGTACAGACACCGGCCGGGAGGCGAACTGGGCGTACTGTGCCCGCCCAATTCCTCGCACGGACGTGTCTGCCTAAGTGGAAGCTGAAAATGCAAGCCAGAAGGAGAGCTGAAATGGGAAAGATCATCGTCAGCGAGAACGTCTCGCTCGATGGAATCGTCCAGGACCCGGTTGGTGACGAGGGCTTCAGGCACGGCGGCTGGTGGGGCCAGTACGGAGGCAAGGACCTTGAGCAGTGGGGCAAGGTCGAGACCGAGGAGGCGCTGGCCGCCGAGGCCCTGCTGCTGGGCCGACGGACCGACGAGATGTTCGCCGGGCTGTGGCTATCCCGTGATGGCGAGTGGGCTGAACGGCTGAACAGCATGCCCAAGTACGTCGTGTCCTCGACTCTCAGCGAGCCAAGCTGGAGCAACGCGACGGGGTTCAAGGGCGCGGTGCTCAAGGGCGACGTGGTGACCGAGGTCTCGGAGCTGAAGCAGCGGCTGGACGGCGACATCGTCGTCTACGGCAGCGCCCGGCTCGTGCACACGCTGATGGAACATGACCTCGTTGACGAGGTGCGGCTGACCGTCTACCCGGTCGTGCTCGGTGACGGCGAGCGCCTGTTCGTCCAGACCAGTGACATGCGGCCGATGCGCCTGACCGGGATGCGGACCCTCGGTGAGGGCCTCGCATACCTTACCTACGCGCGCGCCCGGGACCACTAGCGCGAAACGCGGACCGGGTCTTAGGCCAGGACAGGCTCACGGCCGCCGCTGACGCCGTGACCGGAAAATCGTTTCGGCGCGGCGCGGGTCTAAGGACGCGAGGGACGAGAGGGAAAGGAACCCGATCCATGCGTAAGGCTCGCGCCAGCACCGAGGCAACCACTACCCGCGAGGTCATCAAGCCCGACGAGCAGTGGCGCCAGGAATTGACCCCAATGCAGTACCGCGTGCTGCGTAAGGCGCACACCGAGATGCCGTTCACCGGTGCGTACGTCCACAACCACCAGGACGGCTTCTACCAGTGCGCCGGCTGTGGCGCCAGGCTGTTCAGCTCGGACGCCAAGTTCAACTCGGGCACCGGCTGGCCGAGCTTCGACCAGCCCGCGGTCGCCGAGGCGGTCGAGTTGCGGCCGGACAACGGCCTGCTCATGCGGCGCACCGAGGTCGTGTGCCGCCGCTGCGGCGGCCACCTTGGCCACGTCTTCAACGACGGCCCCAAGCCGACCGGTAAGCGGTACTGCATCAATTCGTGCTCGCTGGCGTTCGAACCCGTGACCGCGAGCCAAGAGCAGGGCGACAACTGACCGGCCACGCCGGGCCCGGCTCGGGGTGATCCACTACCGTGACAGGCGGTAGCACCAGCCCTGAGCCGGGAGGGAGACATGATGGGCATACCCGGCCGGACCGATGACCACCAGTGGTCGCAGCGGCATCTATCCCACTATGTCGAGGGCGACCTGCGACCCCGCGCGCGGCGGCGCCTTGACCGCCACGCGCGGGGCTGCGTGGATTGCGGGCGCGGCATCCGGGCGGTGCGCGCCCTTGTCTACGCGGTCCAGGGCTTCGGCGGGCTCGCGGGCATGCGCGCGCCAGAGACGATCTTCGACCGGGTCCGATCCGGCGGGCCCGGTGGCGAGCCCTCGTCGTCGCGCGCGTGATGACGGCGCAGCCCGAGACGGCATGATGCCGCCGGAAGGCCGGCCCGCCCCCGATCACGTGGAGCACGCCCCGGAGCTGGCGGATACCGAGGCGAGCCTGCTCGCCCAGGCGCAGGCCGGGGACGTCGGCGCCTTTGAACGACTGTCCGGAGCTTATGCCGACCGCGTGTTCATGCTGCTGCTGCGGCTACTCGGCGACCGCAGCGAGGCCGAGGACGTGGCGCAAGAGGTCATGCTCCGCGCCTGGCAGGGCATCACCCGGTTCCGCGGCCAGTCCAGCTACTTCACCTGGCTGTACCGGATTGCGGTCAACGAGGCCAACCGCGCGCTGGAGCGCAGATCGCGGCGCCCGGCGAGAGTCGCGATCGGGGTGGACGAACTGCAGCTGCCCGCGCCAGCTGCTCTCGACCCATCCCGGCAGGCCGAGAACAGCGAACTGCGCCGGGCACTGGGCCGGGCCCTGGCCGAGTTGCCGCCCCCGCTGCGGACCGCCCTCGTGCTGCGTGACGTTGAAGGACTCTCCACGCGGGAGGCCGCCGAGATCGCCGGGATCAGCCAGGCCGCCTTCAAAAGCCGACTGCACCAGGCACGGCTGCGCGTCCGGGTCGCGATCGGTGACCAGGCCCTGGTCACCGCGGGCGGATGAGCAGGCCCGCGGACCATCCGCCGCGGGCCTGGGGCGGTACACAGGCGGGCAGGCACCCCGCCGGGCGAGCGTATATGTCGGCGCGAAGCCTCATGAACGGCGCCGATCGCCGGGCTGCGCGCGAAGCCGGGGCAGGACCAACCACAGAAGGTGACGTTGGCTGTGCTGTCACACAGCCAGATCGCCGAGTACGATCTACTTCACCGTCGTCTCGTTGGTGATTGCCTCGCGCGCAGAACGTCCCATTCCGCATGCCGAAAGCGGTGCCGACGGATCCGGCGCCGCCGCTGGTCGGAGGCTTGGGCACGTCCGGTGACGGGTGGCGACAAGCAAGCGGCGATCGAGTTGGCGGCATGTCAGCGGCCGAGGATAGCGCCGCCCACGGCCAGGCTGCCGGTGTCGCACAAGAATCCGTGTTCGTGGCCCGCGTTGAGCTTGACCTCGAGCGACTGCCCGCCCGCCATGGTCACCTCCGCCCGAGTGGGCGATGCCGGATCCGGCCGTCATGAGGTTCAGCTGCCCCGGTCGGGCCAGCGCGCGGGTGCCGGCCGTGTCGCGGTGCTCGACCTCGCCGGTGAACAACCAGGAGGCAGTCTGCAGCTCAGTGTGCGGGTGGCCGGGCACCGCCATCCCGCCGGTCATGGATACGTCGTCGGGCCCGTAGTTATCCACGAAGCACACGCCCCGATGAGCGACTGCGCCCTATGCGGCGACTGATGAGAGAATGCTGGCTATGAGCCCCGCCAAGGCCGCGCCCGCAGTCCGCTTCGAGGCGACCTTGTACACCATCGACGGGTCGACCATCCTTCGGCTACCGGAGAAGGCGAGTAACCAGCTGCCATCCCGTGGCCAGGTGGCGGTCCAGGCGACCGTCAACGGGCACGCGTGTCAGACCGTCGCCGAACCGGACGGCGAGTCCGGCCATTGGGTGCGGATCGACGCGAAGCAACAGCGGGCCGCCGCGCTCCACGCCGGGGACACCGCGAAGGTCGAACTCGTGCCCCTCGAGGACTGGCCGGAGCCAAAGGTGCCACGTGATCTTCAGGCCGCCCTCGCTGCGGCGCCGGACAAGATCCAGGAGCTGTGGAAGGACATCACGCCGATGGCGCGCTGGGAATGGGTCCGGTGGGTAAATGCGACCCGGAATCCCGGCACGCGCCAGCGTCGCGTCGAAGTCAGCATCTCGAAGATGCAGAGCGGGAAGCGCCGACCGTGCTGTTTCAACCTGGCCGCGTGCACCGACCCGGACCTTTCGAGGAACGGGAAGCTGATCAGTCCGTGATGATCCGCCTGGCGCATGCGGTGAGCGAGCCCTGCGGCCCGTGGGGAGTGAGGCAAGGATGACACCGCGCACGAGCAGTCCACGCCAGGACCCGGCGGCGTCGCGCGCCATCGACGCCATCATCGAGGCATCCGGCGACTGGCGGAGCACCACGTTTGCACGACTGCGAGCGGTGATCCTCAGCGCCGACGCATCCATCGTCGAGGAGGTGAAGTGGAAGAAGCCGTCCCGGCCGATCGGCGTCCCCGTCTGGTCGCGCGATGGGAACATCTGCATCGGTGAGGCACTCAAGAGCGCGGTCCGGCTCACGTTCCCGAAAGGCGCGCTGTTGGAGGACCCGAAGCACGTGTTCAACGCCCGGCTCGACAGCGCCACCGTGCGCGCCGTTGATTTCCGTGAGGGGGACATGGTAAATGAAGCGGCGCTGCGGGCATTCATCCGTCAGGCTGCGGAGCTGAACACGTCGAAGGCTCGCACGCGATGAGACGCGAAGGCGCCCGTGCGCGCCGCCGTTGGCCGCACTCACCGTTGTTCGCCTGAGCCGCTGCTGAGAGCGCGTCGGTGCGCCAGCACTGCGGGTCGTGCGAGATAGCCGTCCCAGTCGGCCCGGGCCAAGCACCAGCCGCGCCAGGCGCGATATTGCGACGCCGGTCAGCGTCCGCGGACGTGCCCCGCGACCATCCGCCCGAGTTCGAATGCCGCGGTGCCGGTTGTCACGACCGGGTCCTGCGCGGCGAAGTCGCGTAGTGCCTGCTCGTCATCGGCCTCGACAACGGCGAGGCCGTACGAATCATCGTCAGTGAGGATCGGTCCGAACACCACCATGTCGCCACGTTCAAGGTACGGGCGCCAGTGGGCGGCATGACGATTCATGATCTCCCGCTCCGCGTCGGTCATGGTCTGGGCGAAGTTCGGGCGCGGAGCGATGAGGCGCAGGACGAAGGTGGGCATGCAGCGGACTCTACAGCCGCGCATTCGCCAGAAGGTTAAGCAACGCGACAGAAGATACCGTTCCCCGCTGCGGCGGTCCGCGCACCCCCCGGATCGTGAACATCTCCAGCAGCACCGGATCCCTGACCTGGGCGACCGACCCGCAGTCCCGGCACTGGCCTGGCAGGTATGCCGCCTACCGCTCGTCCAAGACCGCGCTGCTGCCGGACGACGGGCCCACCGGGGAGTTCTTCTCCTGGGACGGGACCCCGGTTCCCTGGTGACAGGCGCCACCTCTGGCCGGCACGGCGCAGTATCGTCGGCGGTGCGCGCCTGGCCTATTACGAGTACCGATTACGCGGCGTGAGTCCGGGTGGCTGCCATCAGGTGATCAAGTCAGCCGTGATGCTGGTGAATCGACCCGGTGAGTGCGTCCGGCGCCGCCTGGCGCGGTGTTCGCAGCACGGGTAGGCGCGCTGTATTCGGGCAGGATGGCTGGGTGGCTTCGTATTCAGTGAACCCGGAGGGCGTGGCGTGGGCGCAGCGGCTCATTGACGGCGGCCAGTACGTGCTGGACAGCGACTGGGGAAAGGTCCAGCCCCGTGCCCGTGAGCAGAACGCCTTCCTCAAGTCGCACTCGTGGGACGAATACGCCCGATGGCACCTTGCGCTCACCGAGGGCGCCGCCGGCCAGACCAAGGCCCGGTACGCGTTCGCGTACGGCGACTTTCGCCGCCTGCACCGGATGGGGATCATCGCCTGTCAGTACCGGGCCGCCGAGTGGCGGCACAAGGACGTCGAACTCGCCGCCCACGACCTGTTGCAGCGCCTGGACCGCAGGAGCTCCTGACCGGTCGGCCTCTATCCGCGGCGGGAAGTCGGCGTGCCAGCGGACAAGCTTCCGCTCACCGTCGATGCGCCGGCAGATCTGGGTGACCTGGATCGAGTGGCGCCGGCTGAACGGTCACCAGCTGGTAGCTGAGATCATCGGTACGCGTTAGTGACGTGCAGATCGCCGCCCGCCACGCCGTCCCCGCCGACCACGATGCGGTACGGCAGGGTGGCGCCAGGAGGTCCGTCCATGACGAACTACGCCCGCATGTACCGGTTCGGGATCACGCCCTGGGAGCGCTACGCGACAGCGGCGGCAGCAAGCATCGCCGGGATGCTGGATCGTGAGGAGACCGGGCGCTCCCGTCCCCTGGGCCGGGCGCTCGACCTGGGCTGCGGCCGCGGTCTGTACACCCCCGAGCTCGCTCGGCGGGGGTGGGAGGCGGTGGGCATCGACTACGTGTCGGCTGCCATCGAGGCGGCAGCAGCCAAGAGCCGGGGCGCAGCCGGGCTCAGCTACGTCGTCGGCGACGTGACGCGGCTGCCGTCGGCGAACCTGGGGACGTTCGACTTCTTCCTCGACATCGGCTGTTTTCAGGGCCTGGACGCCGGACAGCGCCTGGCCCTGGCAGAGGGTGTCGGCGCGCTGGCCAACCCTGAGGCCACCGTGCTGCTCCTGAGCTTCGGCCCGAGCCGGTGGCGGTGGCTGGTCGAAGGCGCATCGCCCGAAGAGGTCCAGACCGCGTTCGCGGGCTGGGAGATGCTCGCAGCCGAGCCGGCCGATTCCGCGGGCCTGGGCTGGCCGATGAACAAGACCGCGCCGCAGTGGTACCGGCTGCGCCGGTCGGGCTAGGACGACGCTGCCCTGCCCGGTCCCGCGCTCTCAGGCCTGCGGCCGACGATGCCGCGGGCCGGGGACCATTGATCAGCTTGGACGCCCAGAAGTAGCCTCTAGGTGCCTGCGATGGTGGGGAGCTGGAGATGGGCGGCAACAACGAGACTGCGGTTCTCGCCGGAGGCTGCGCTTGGACCATGCAGCAACTGCTGCGCCATCCCGAAGGAGTCATCTCCACTCGGACTGGATTCATGGGTGGCGAGAACGACAACCCGACCGAGGAAAACAACATCGGTCATGCCGAGGTGGTTGAGGTGATCTTCGATCCCGTGCGGCTCTCGTATCGAGGACTACTGGAAGTGTTCTTCCAGGTTCACCGAGCCGACCTTGATGAAGGCACCGTTGGTTCGCAGTATCGCTCCGAAATCTTCTACACCAACCCGGAGCAGGGGAGAGTGACCGAGGACATGATCCGTGACGTTGACGCGTCGGGCCATTGGCCCGGTAAGACGGTGACCAGCATCAGCGCGAGGCCGTGGCGTTCTGGGAGATGGGACCTGAGGATCAGGACTACTTCCTGCGGTTCCCGCACGGCTGCAAGCCCCATTCCCTCGCAGGACGACCAATCTAAGAACTCCCCGCGTTTGCCAAGCCGTTAACGGCTGTATGACCCTTCTCGGATGATTCACGAACGCTCGCCCAGCCAACCGTGGCCCTGTGCGGCCGTGCTGTGGCTGCCTGTCTGGCCATCGGCCTGTCTTATGAGCCGGCGACCGGGTGGTCGCGGCTCTCGCGCCGCCAACGAGGAAGGTTCGTTATGCCTTTGGTTGCGCGTGACGACTCGCTGCTGGCGGTAATTGACCTGCAGCCGCGCTTTTGGGGTGAACGTCTTGATGCGGACGACAGGCGGTGCGCTGAGGAAGCTGCGCGCCGCGCGGCCTGGCTGGCGGCCGCGGCACGTGCCTTGGGTATCCCGGCGGTGATCACGGAGGAAGACCCGGAGATAAACGGGCCGACCGATGAGGCAGTGCTTGCGCCGCTGCGGCCGAGCGCTCCGGTGTTTACCAAGGCTGTGTTCGGGCTGGCCGACTGCCCCGAGATCATGGCAGCGGTCAGGTCAACAGGACGACGGACCGCGTTGCTGGCCGGCTTTGAGACCGACGTGTGCGTAACGCACTCCGCGGTTGGCCTTGAGGAAGCCGGCTATCGAGTTGTGATTGCCGAGGATGCGGTGTTCTCGCCGTTCGGGGCTCACCTGCCGGGGATCGCGCGCTTGCGTGACCTGGGGTTCGAGCTCTTGCGCTGCAAGAGCGTCTACTACGACTGGATCCGCACCCTGGCTGCTGCCCGCGCGTTCCACGAGCATAACCCTGAGCTTGCTCATCCTCCCGGATTCTCGCTGTGAGCGGTCCTGCTCATCGGGCCGGTCAGGCGGTCCGGTCACGCGCCTTTCTGGCTTCGATGACGATGAACGGCGGTATGGATGCCTCGTCGATGGACCAGGCGGCTAGATGATCGCGTGATGCGTTCCTCGGCCTGGAGCACGAGGGCATCGCCGAGCGGCCGCAACCGGACAGTGGCGTCGTCGGCCGCGCTGGCCACCATCGAGCCGTCGGCGCTGATCGCCACCGCGTTCAGCCACCGGTTCTGGCGGAGGCCGTGACGAATCCGGCTCAGTTCCACGCCGGTTCTGGTGTCAAAGACCCGGACGTCGCCACCTTGTGATCCGCTCACTGGCATGGTGCCGTCGTGGCTGAACGTTACGTCCGACACACTGCTTCTGTGGTCCGGCCGCAGCTGTTCTGTCCCGGTGACGGCGTCGCGGACGCGTACCGTCCCATCCCGCCGCCGCGATGCGTCGTCCGTCCGGGCTGAAGGCGACGGCGGACATCGGACTGGACTGCTCTTGCCCGTAACCGTGCGTTCGCCTCGTTGGCGAGCCATTCGCCCACCACGGCTGACATGAACACCGGCTGGTGGTGGTACCCGAGGGACGCGTAGAACGCTTCTGCATCCTCGGTTTGCAGGCCGATGTGCTGGCCGGGGACGCGGCTCATCAGCTGCTTGACCATCGTGGTGCCGATGCCCTGCCTGCGGTAAGCCGACATCGTCCAGACGTCGAGCAGGTAGGCGTTGCAGACGCCGTCCGAGAGCAACCGTGCCATGCCGACCATCCGGTCGCCGTCCCAGGCAATGGCGACATGCTGAGATTGCTCGAACGACGCCCGCAGCGCTTGCGGGGACCGTCCGTTGTCGAAGTCGTCGGCCGCGAGATCCGCCTTGGCCTGAACCCAGTCGATCCCGTCGAGCGATTCGTCCACATGCACGGCCATCCCCGAATTATGCCCTGCCGACGCTCCGATGGCGCTCGCGCTCAGCCCGGCCCTGCCTGTGGGAGGCTTTACTGGAACAGCTCGCTGACCCGGCGATGGCGGGAGGAGCGGTGCAGATCGCGATTCTAGGAGCTGGCTAGGTCGGCTCGGCACTCGGTGGGCTCTTGGCCCGCGGTCGGCCACGACGTCACGTTCGCGATACGGCACGCCGCCGGGTCGCAGGCACTGGCGGCCGAGCTGGGGGAGCGCGCGCACGCGGCGCCGGTCGCCGGCGCCGTAGCGGGCGCCGACGTGGTGCTCGTGGCCGTCCCGGGCCCTGCCGTGACCGGCGTGCTGCAGGCCGTCGGGCGCCCGGTGCGCGCCTAGGGTGACGCCGGCCGCGGTGCCCGGGCGGGTGGGCAAGTAGTCCTGGCCGAGCTTCACCAGGACCGCGAACGGGATGTTCAGCGAGATACCGGCGCTAGCGCGAACGGGAGCGGCGCGATGCTTCCCGGCGCGAGCAGCAGGCCGCCGAGGGCCGGCAGGATGACCGCCGTGCCGAGCTGGATGGTCCGGACCGTGCCGATGCGGTCGGCGATGCGGCCGCCGAGCAGCGTCCCGGCGACCCCGCCGGCCACGAAACAGGTGAGCGCGACGTCGGTCAGGCCCCGGGATGCGTTCAGGTGCTGGATCCAGTACAGCTCGAGGAATGTGTTCAGTCCGAAGAACGCGGCCGAGCGCAGCACCTCGATGCACGTCAGGGCGGCGAAGGGACGCCATTGGTCGCGCCCCTCGCGTTGGGTCGCGGTGCTCCTGCTGGCCTCCCGGCGGTGCTTGCGCAGCAGGACGAAGGACATCGGGACGGCGGCAGGAACAGAACGGTCGCCTTCACGCCCATCGCGATCAGCGCCGGAGTCGCCAGCGCGGGAGCGAGGAAGAAGCCGACGCTCCCGCCCGCCGCGAACAGGCTCATCGCGCCCGCGCTAGCGTCCGCGTCCTGCCGGGCGCCCTTGCCCGCCGCCGGATGGAACATGGCCACACCCAGCCCGGACAGCAGGATCATGCACCACGTCGCGGCATAGGCCGGGAACACGCCGGCCAGGCTCAGCCCGAGCCCGGCGAGCCCGACCCCCCGCGCCGGCCATCCAGCCCGCCCGCAGCCGGTCCGCCACCACGCCGAAAAACGGCTGCGGCAGCGAGCTGCCGAGCATGGCGGCCAGGGTGACGCCCGAGGCGGCGACGTACCGGTCGTGCCGTTCCAGCACGAAGTACGGCACGGTGGTCGGGACAAGCCCCTGGTACAGGTCATCGACGGCGTGGGCGAGGCCCCACAGCCGCATCCGCTGCCAGGTGGTCCTCTTCTGTTCCGGTCGCTGCAGGGTGACGGTCATGCATTCAAGCCTGCTGACGACAACCCTCTCCCGCCACCGTTAAACTGAAGGATTATGCCGGAAACCCGCCAGGAGGCCGGCGTGCCGCGGCTTGAGCTCACTGGGCCCACGTACCAGGAACTGGGCCACCGCGACACGATCGACTGGCACGACCACGACATGCAGCAGCTCGTGTACCCCAGCAGCGGGGTGCTGGCGATCTCGACCGCGCGGGGAACCTGGATCGTCCCGCCGCAGCGCGCCGTCTGGATCCCGGCCCGGGTGGCGCACGCGCACCAGGCACACGGGCCGACCCAGATGCGCACGCTGGCCTTCCCGCGTCGGTGGATCCGCTGGGGCTGGACAACCCGGCTGTGCTCACGGTCAGCGGGCTGCTGCGCGAGATCATCGCGGAGCTGACGTCTTCCGCGGGCCCGGCCTACACCGCGCGCCAGCGCGCCGACCTCGAACGCGTCGCGCTGGACCAGGTCCGCCGGGTCGGCCAGCTCCCGCTGCTCCTGCCCGCCCTGGCCGACGACCGGCTGCGGGCGATCGCGGAGTTCTTCCGCCAGGACCCGGCCGATGCCCGCACCCTGGCCGAGTTCGGCGCCGCCGCCGGCGCCAGCGAGCGCACCCTGAGCCGGCTGTTCCGCCAGGAGGCCGGGATGAGCTTCCCGCAGTGGCGTACCCAGTTCCGGCTGCTGCACGCGCTGGTCCTGCTCGCTACCGGCACGTCCGTCACCAGCACGGCGCTCGCCTGCGGCTGGTCCAACCCGAGCGCGTTCATCGAAGCGTTTCATCACGCATTCGGCAGCACTCCCGGACGCTTCTTCACGTCGTGAACTAGCGGTGTGTCCCGTCGATTGGACGCTGGCTGGCTCTGGCGCAAATAACGTGAACGCATCGCCTGGATCACGGGCGGGCCGCTGCCGCGCATCGCGTCGCCTGAGGATTGCGTGTCAGAACACCCCCCATGAGGGGTGTAACGTCACGCAATCATTGAGACGGCGCTGCTGATATCCGGTTTGTCATGTTCCGGCGGATCGGATGCGCCGTTACCATCACGAAATGTGGGCCAGAACGCGCTGGCTGGCGTGAGTCAGGGCAGGTGAATGATCGCCTGGATCGGCACGACCTGACTGATGAGGAATCGCAGCGGCTGGCACCGCTGATGCCCGCCAATGCCCGGCAGGGGCACCGGTGGAATGATCACCGGATGGTGGTCAGTGGTACGGGCCGGCCCGGACCCGGCCCGGCCCGGCGATGGCCGACAAGGCATACTCGTCGGCGGCCAACCGCGCTTACCTTCGCCGCGGCATCCAGGCGGTCATCCCGTCAAGGAGGACCAGAGAAGAACAACCGCCGCGCCCGGGACGCTCCGGCGGCCGGCCGCCTTCGAGAAAGTGGAGAGAGATCGCCCCGCAGGCCTTTCGTACGGCGGCGGGGCGTGTCAGCCTTCTTGCATGCCCCGGCTAGTGGGCAGGTACGGCAAATCCGCAGGCAGGGCGGCCGTCAGGCCGCGGGGAGAGAGGTCAGGCCGGTGGGTCGTCGCATGGATCGCCGCAGGTTCCTCGGCGGGGTCGGTCTGTTCACCGTCGGCAGCGCGGTCGGCGGGGGTTTGGTGGCCGAGCCGGGGTTTGCGGCCGAGGGACCGACGGCACGGACTTCGGTGCCGTCAGGGCCGGGGGCGTATGCGGCCACGGTGATATTCCGTACCTCGCCGTCTGCCAGGCTCCTCGCGCTCACCGTCGATGATGGCCCGACCCGTGAGTGGACGCCGCAGGTGCTGGCGATCTTGCAGCGGCACGCCGCGAAGGCGACGTTCTTCCGGGTCGGCCAGCGGGCACAGGCAGCTCCTGACCTGGTGAGGCAAACTGCTGATGCGGGCCACGAGCAGGGCAATCACACCTGGGCGCACGACGACCTGACCCAGCACGGCGCGGCATTTGCTCGCGCGAGCCTGGAACGCACCCACGAGCTGCTGGCGGACCTGACCGGCCGGACGCCGACGTTGTGCAGGCCGCCGTATGGCCGTATCGATAGCGTCGGATTGGCGGTGTGTGCGAGCCTTCGCTACGGAGTCACGCTGTGGTCGCAGCATGTCACCGGCGGTAAGCCTTACGGCGACGTCGACACCATCTTGCGGCGGGTCTCACCCGGCAGCATCGTGCTGACTCACGACGGCGGACGGGAGCCGGATGTCAGCCTCATGAATCAGCTTGACCGGCTGGTAGCGTCCTTGACGGACCGCGGATACACGTTCGTGACGGTCAGCGAGCTGCTGTCGGCTCCGGTGCAAGGAGGCGTCAATCACTCTCGCTTACACAGTCTGTTCCTGCTGGCCAGCCCGGAGCGCCTGCGGGAATGCCTCAAAGGCCTGGTCTAGCCTGGCCGCGCGCCCGTGGGTAGTCCTGCCCCCGGCCGACCGCGGCCGCGTCAAAAGGGGTCGGGTCAGGCTGGTTCGATCGCGACCCGGGTGTCGGAAAATGTCGGGGCATTGCCCAGGTCGGCAAATACGAACGGGTTGACTGCGTTGACGGTGGCGTGGCCTTTGGCGTTCTTGGGCCAGGCGCCCATCGGCGCCATGACCACTCCGGGGGCGATCTCGTCGGTGACCCGTGCCTGCGCGATGAACTGCCCGCGGTCGTTATAGACCCGGACGTCCTGGCCGTCGGTGATGCCGCGTTCGGCGGCGTCGTGCGGATGCATGGTCACTGCCTGCTCGCCTTGAACGCGGCGCTGGGCGGGCTGGTCGGCCGCGCTGGAGTTGAGGTAGGCGTGTGACTTGGGGGAGATCAGGTTCAGCCGGTAGCCGCTATCGGCGGTCTCGCGGGGCGGCACATAGTACGGCAGCGGGTCGACGGCGTCGCCTGGCTGGTACTCGTTTGAGCCCTGCCGGAACAGCGGGAGCACGAAGTTGCCGGCCTGCTCAGCGACCGAGGAGCGGAACTCCACCTTGCCCGACGGGGTCGGGAAGTTGCCCTCGGCGTGCGGGGCGTACTGATCGGCAGGTGGCAGGTTGAGCCTGGCCCAACCGGTCGCCCGGAGCGAGTCCAGGCTGACGCCGCCCATGGCGGGCGCGGACCAGTCGAACGCCTCGGCCATCATCTGCTCGTCGGTACGGGTGAAGCACTCCTCGGTGAATCCCATCCGGGCGGCCAGGCGCCGGAACAGCTCGGTGTTGGGAATGGCCTCGCCGACCGGCTCGATGGCCGGCGTGTTCAGGGTGACGTAAAAGTGGCCCCAGGAGAACATGATGTCGTGCTGCTCCAGCTGGGTAGTGGCCGGAAGCACGAGGTCGGCGTAGCGGGCGGTGTCGGTCAGGAAATGGTCGCTGACCACGGTGAACAGGTCCTCACGGGACAAGCCCGCGGCCACCTTGGCCTGTTCGGGGCAGACCACCAGCGGGTTGGAGTTGTAGACCATCAGCGCGGTGACTGGCGGATCCAGGCTCAGCTCACCGGTCAGGGCCCGGCCCAGCAGGAACTGGTTGACGACCCGCGTCCCCGGGGCTGCCAGTTCGGGATGAAGCAGCGCGGGCCAGTTCACCGGGAACGCCCACAGCGGGAGCTGCAGCAGCCCGCCGCCGACCTGGCGCCAGGCACCGGTCAGGGCGGGCAGGCAGGCGATCGAGCGGACCGTCTGCCCGCCGCCTGCATGCCGCTCGATGGCCACCCCGATCCGGATCATCGAGGGCTGGCTGGTGGCGTACTCCCGGGCCAGGGTGCGGATGTCGTCGGCCGGGATGCCGGTCTGCTCCGATGCCCATTCCGCGGTGTACTGCTTCACCCGCTCGGCCAGCTCGTCGTAGCCGACGGTGTAGTCGCGGACGTAGTCCTCATCGCTGAGTCCCTCGCCGATGATGACGTTCATCATGGCCAGCGCGAGCGCGCCGTCAGTGCCGGGGCGGATCGGGATGTACCAGTCCGCGTGCGAGGCGGTCCGGTGCCGAACCGGGTCGATCACCACGATCTTGGCGCCGCGGCGCTGCGCCTCGGCCACGAACGGCCACAGGTGCAGGTTCGTCGAGATCATGTTGCAGGCCCAGATGAGGATGTAGCGGGAGTGCACCAGGCTCTCAGGATCCACGCCGGCGGTGGCGCCGATCGTCATCGTGTAGGCAGTGCAGGCGCCAGAGTCGCAGTAGGTCCGTTCGGTGATCGTGGCGCCGAGCTTGTTGAAGAACGGGTCTCCCACGTTGAGGCCGTTCAGGATGCCTTCGGTCCCCAGGTAGCTGACCGGCATGACCGTTTCCGGACCGTGCTCGGCGATCGCCGAGCGGAACCGGCCGGCAATCTCGTCCAGCGCCTCGTCCCAGGACACCCGGCCGAACTGGCCACTGCCCTTCGGGCCGGTGCGGCGCATCGGGTACAGGACCCGGTCCTGGCTGTAGGTCTTGTCGATGTAGTTGTTCACCTTCACGCACAGCCCGCCGCGGGTGAACGGATGCTCCGGGTCCCCGCGCACCTCCACCGCGCGCCCGTCGCGCACCGAAACCAGCATGGCGCAGGTGTCCGGGCAATCATGCGGACACGCCCCGCGAACGGTTAGCGTCGCCTTCTCATCCGCGGTGGCAGTCATGAATTCTCCCTACGGCCGGCCATCGCCTGCATATCTCCGCAGTATCCATCGGCCGCATCGGCGCCACAATGCCGAAAAGGCGCATGTGCCCGATCACCAGGCGCCAGAAACCCGGCAGGGCCCGCGTTTCCCCAGCTCAGCCGCGATGAAGTACCACGCCGCCGATACCGGTGCACCGCGCCGGGACCTTCTCATCGACCAGCTCGATTAACACGCATTTAAGGAGGAGCAATCTACATTTGCGCAGAGCAAGAAACTGTTACATAGAGCACCCTAAAGGAACGACCTGCAACTCCTTGTGAGCAGAACGCGCAGAAGAATGGCCACCCCATTGGGGGTCAGCGGCTGACTAGCTAATTGCCTAGTGTCGTGTGAACGAGGTTCTTTTACCGGGGCGGCATTTCGGGAGTATCTCGTCGGCGGTCTTGGTCCAGGTGAACGGGTGGCAGCGGTCGTTCCAGCCATCGATGAAGGCCTCGATGGCGGCGATGAGGTCCTGGACCGAGGTGAAGCTGCCGCGGCGGATGGCCTGCCGGGTGATGATGCCGAAGAAGACCTCTACCATGTTCAGCCACGACCCGGACGTGGGCGTGAAGTGCAGGGTGATCCTGGGGTGCTTGCCCAGCCAGGCCCTCACATCGGGGTGGTTGTGGGTGCCGTAGTTGTCGCAGACGATGTGCAGCGGCACCCGGGGATAAGTCTTCGCGACCTGCTTGAGGAACGTCAGGAATTCCTCGTGCCGGTGCCGGGGGTAGCGGCGCCGGTGACCTTGCCGGTGGCGGCCTCCAGCGCGGCGAACAGCGTGGTGGTGCCGTGCCGGATGTAATCATGGCTGCGCTTTTCCGGCACCCCGGGGCGCAGCGGCAGCACCGGCGCGGCCCGTTCCAGCGCCTGGGCCTGGGGTTTCTCGTCCACGCACAGCACGACGGCCTTGTCCGGGGGGTTGAGGTACAGGCCGGTGACGTCGCGGATCCTGGCCTCCAGGCGCGGGTCGGTGGAGAACTTGAAGCTCTCGGTCCGCCACGGCTGCAGCCCCCATTCCCGCCACACGTCCGCGACCTTGACGTTGGAGAGGCCCAGCTCGGCGGCCAGCAGCCGGGACGACCAGTGCGTCACTCCCAGCCGCCTGGGCGGCGGCTCGAGGGTGGCCAGCACGATGGCCACATCGTCGGTGGTCCGCGGCTTGCCCGGCCGGGGCCGGTCTTCCAGCCCGCCGATGCCCTCCTCGGCGTACCGCTTCTTCCACATGATCACCGTCGGCTTGGACACCCCGGTCCGCCGCACGATCTCGTTTGTCCCGATTCCGTCTCCCGCCAGCAGCACGATCCGGGCCCTCTGGGCCAGTCCGGCCCGGATCGACGGCGACCTCACCCACGAGGCCAGCACGTCACGATCTCGCGGCGGAACCTCCACCCTCACAGTCAATGGCATAAACCATCGTCCGCGCACCATGACCGGAGGTCAAGATAATTCGCTCACGTAACACTAGGTCAGCCACTACCGGTGCTGTCCACGACAGCAGGGCGGCCCTCACCCAGGGCACGGGCGCGAACATCCTGGTCAGAGCAGAATCCAGCCTGGCTAGCCTTCCGGCACAACAGGCCCAGAAGTCGGCCGTCGGCAGTGGTGACAGCGGCCCGCCGTCGCCCGGTCGCGATCATCGCCCGGCGCACATCAGCCAGGCTGGCCCCCGCCGGCACCGTGCGGCCTGCGAGTCGTCCCAGCGGCGCCGCGGCAGCATCAAGAGCCTGGCACCCGGCGATGTCGTCACGTTCTACGACAGCCTCCAGGCGCCCGGCCGGGCTGACGATCAGCGCGGCATGGACATGATCGTCACCGAAGAAGTCCCGGATCTCACCGACGGTGGCAGACAGGGCATGTCGTGCGGGAGTGGTGAGCATCGCCTCGGCAGCGGTACCCAAGACCTCATCCACTGGTCCAGAATAAAGACCGCCGTCCGCACCAGGTCAACTCGGTCCCGGCGCCGAGCGCGGAAAGAAACCGGCCCGCCAGACCACAGCGATAGCGGCTCCGGTTCGGGACCGTCAATCTCGGCGGCCTACGGGATAGATGGAGATGAGGCCCGGCCGGCCCCTAGCATCGCCGTGTCACTACCAAGGATGTACAGGGTCACTAGAGATCGTCGATGGCGGAGGGTACCGGCCTTGGGTGCGGCGGATAGTCTGCTGCTGCGTCACCTGTCCCGCTGGCATCATCAGCACCGTGGCATACGATGTGAATGTCCCATTCATGCAGCTAGAACGACATGAATGGGACATTCACGCCGTATAAACGGCGAGGGCGGCGGCCACATCGTATAAACGGCGGGGGAGCAGCGGCCCTGCCGTATGAGCGGGGGACCTCAGAGCTCGGCACCTACCTTGGAGCCGGGTGTGAATGTCACCGGTGTGTACTTCCAGCCGTTCGTGATGCCAATGCCCGGGTAGCGCTCGGCGGCGCTCAGGTCCAGCTCGTAGTCAGGCATGCGGCTGAGTACCCGCTCCACCACAATTCTCCAGACCACCCGCGCGAGGTTGGTGCCGAGGCAACGATGGATGCCCAGGCCGAAGGCCGAATGCCGGTTCGGCGAGCGATCGAGCGTGATCTGTTCCGGCCCGTCGAACAACTCAGGGGCCAGGTTGGCAGACGCCCACGAGATCCAGACCCGGTCGTCCTGACGCAGCGACTGGCCACCGAACTCACAGTCTCTCGTGACGGTCCGCGCCATACCCTGCACCGGCGTCACCCACCGGAGGTACTCCTCGCAGGCCAGCAGCGGCCGGCTGAAGTCCTCGATCAAGAACCTGCGGGCCGCCTGGTCCTGCTGCAGGTGAACGAAGGTGTGGCTCAGCAGGGCGGTGCATGTCGTTCGAGGAAGGAGAGCGCTCAACGGCGTACGCGTCCATATGAGCCCCCTGAGCTGGACCGATCTACCAAGACGCAGTTGAGAATGTCCGGCGTGCGGTCGAAGTTCGTCAAGGCGCCCGCGCGGCATCGCGTCTGCCCCATCCGGGAAGCTAAAGGGTTCCAGGGTCGCGGGACCCGGCAGCGAGGAACGCGGTTCCGAAGAACAACTCGGTCCAGGAGGGATCGGTCAGCTCTTCCTGCATGGCTGTGCGGATCGCTTCCCACGGACGGCGCATGATCCACTGATCTATGGACGCGAAAGGCCGTACAGTCGCGGTTCCGAGCCGGGCTAGCCACCCGGGCATGTTGCCGGGAATTTTGAGATCCAGCACGACCCAGCGTCCGCCTCCGCACAGGGCCTTGGCGCCGTGGGCGATGACGTCTGCGCACTCAGGCACCTGCGTCATGGCGTACGTGGACAGGATCGCGTTGACCTCGGCTGGGAAGTCGAAGCCGGCCGCGTCGGCCTGCACGAGGCTGACATTGCTCCAGCCGTTCGTCTCTATCCGGTCCTGGGCGCGGGCGAGCATCGCGTCGGTCAGATCGACGCCGATGATCCGGCCGCCGCGACCGACCACCTTCTCGAGCAGCGGGAAGTTCAGGCCTGTGCCACAGGCCATGTCGACCACGGTGTCACCCGGGCGAAGGCGGAGCGCTCGCACGGCCTGGAGGCGTTGCGTCCGCTGGGGATAGCCGGGCGCGGGGTAGAGCCGGGAGGTGATGTCGTAGTGCTTTGCCTTCTTGCGGTAGGTCTCGATCAGGCGCTCTTGCGGTCGGTCGGTCTGGGTCACGGTGTGCTCCGCGCAGTGGACTCGACAGCAGCCTTGATCGCCACCATCTCAATATCGCTGACGCGCTGAATTCTGCTTTTGAGCATGCCGGCGGGAATCGCGCGCATGATGCCCGCGAGGTCGACCTCAATCCACATCATGGCGTCGGTCTGCCCGCCGTCCGCCGGCTCGAATTCCATTCCCCAGCGTGCCGCGGAAGTACCCATTGGCCCGGCGAACGCCAGGTGGTGGGGCGCCTCGACCAGGGTCACCCCCTGGCTGCGGCGGCGACTCGTCCCGAGTATCCCTTTCGCCCGCTGCTCCACCCGCGAGCCAGGCTCGAGCGGACCTCCTCCGCGGACCCAGCCTTCGAGAACCGTCGGCGCCCACTCCGGCCAGCGTCCGACGTCACAGAGATACGCATGCACCTCATGGACGCTGCCGGCGATTTTTATACGGCTCTCGGTTCTGAATGTCATCGGGCGGACATCTCCTTCATCCTGATCGTTCGCAGGCGGTCAGTGCGTTAGCTATCTCTTGTGTGGTCTGTTCCCAGCCGCGCAGAGTCGACTGCCGCTGTCGTGCGGCGGCCCGTAGCCGGTGCCGGTGGCGCTCGTCGCCCAGCCAGTCTCCGAGCGCGGCGGCGAGGGCAGCCGGATCGCCGGGCGGGATGAGCTGGCCGGGGCGGGCGCCATCGGCGGTGGAGCCGAGCGCTTCGGGCAGCCCGCCGACGTCGGCAGCTAGGACGGGCAGGCCGTGGGCGAGCGCTTCGGTGACGGTCATGCCGTAGGTCTCCGAGCGGGACGGTGCGACGAGCAGGTCGGCGGTGTGGTACGCGTGGCTGAGCGCCGCGCCGGTCAGGACGCCCCTGAGCCGGACGCGGTGGTCGTAGCCGAGGCGCGTGATACGGGTCTGCACGTGCTCGACGAAGTCCGGGTCGCGGTCGAGCGATCCGGCCAGCACGCAGTGCCAGTCCCGGTCAGCGAGGTCGGCGAGTGCCTCGACGAGAAGGTCCTGCCCCTTGTGGCGACCGAGGACTCCGACGCAGATCAGGTGGCCGCGGACGGGCCGGGCCCGGGCGGCGACCCGGTCGACGCCCGGCCGGGCGACGTGCACCCGGCAGGCCGGGATCGCGTATCGGGCCAGGACCTGCCGGCGGGTCCATTCGCTGGTGACGACCACGCCTGCGGCCGCGCGGAGCACGACCTGTTCGGAGCGCTCCGCGCTGGCATCGTGGTGCGTGTCGACCGCGGTGGCCAGTGGCATGTGCAGCAGCACCGTCATTCGTATCCGCCCGGTGTGCGGCAGCAGCTGCGCGGCGGTCGGCGAGGCGATGAGCCCGTCGATCAGGACGGCCTCGCCGTCGGGTATGGCGGAAACGATGCGGGCCAGGTCGGCGCGGGTGCCCGAACCGGGTACCGGCCACGCCCCGGCGACGGTCGCGACCAGCACCTCCCAGCCGGCCTCGGCCAGTCCGGCGCACACCCGCCGGTCATAGATGTTGCCGCCGGTAGGCTGGCCGGGATCGTCGAACCCCGCGGGGGCTATTACGTGGACCCGCACGGTGCCCTCCAGAGCGCCTGCCGCACCGAGTCAGCCTCCCCCTTGCGGCCGGGCTGAACCACACCCGCCGCCGATCCGTCATACGTGACACAAGGTAATACGTGGAAGCGGCGGGCCCGGTTCGACCCGAGACAGGAGCAACGAGCACCAGTGCTGACGGCGCTAGAGCGGGCCCGGGCGACCGCGTTCCCCGCGGGCGAGTATGTCGGCCAGGAGAGCTTCATGCGGGCGGCCGAGGTGCGGAGGCTGGCTCACCAGGCCCGGGTCGGCCCCGGCGTCTCGGTGCTCGACTTGTGCTGCGGGGTGGCCGGCCCCGGCCGGATGATCACGGCGGAGTCGGGCTGCCGCTACCTGGGTGTCGATCACTCCGCCAGCTCACTGACCATCGCCCGGCAGCTGGCCGGGAATCTTCCCTGCCGCTTTGAGCAGGCTCAGCTCCCGCCTCTGCCCGAGGGCCGCTTCGAGGTGGTATTCCTGCTGGAGACGATGCTGGCCTTCCCGGACAAGGATGCCTTGGCGGCTGAGGTGGCGCGCGTGCTGGAGCCGGGCGGGCGTTTCGCTTTCACGGTCGAGGAAGGCAGGCCGCTCACCCGGCAGGAGCGGGCCCGGATGCCCGCCGCCGATACGGTCTGGCCCATCGGACTGGCGGAATTGACGGGCGTGCTGCGCGACGCGGGGCTGGCTGTGACCTGGCGGCAGGAGCACAGCTCCGCACACCGCGCGATAGCCACGGAGCTGCTTGGCTGTTACCGAGCTGATTCACCTCAGATCGCCGGCCAGATCGGGACGCAGGCCACCGCCGAGCTGATCACGGCCCATCAGCTGTGGAGTGACTGGCTCGGCAGCGGGCGGGTGCGCAAGTTCGCGATGGTAGCCGAGAAGCCATGACGAGCTCCGATGAAGCCTCGATGACCTCGGGCTATGCCCGTTACCTGGCCGCGAAGACGACCGTGGACGACCGGGCGCTTAACCGGCACGTGCTGGCCGAGTTGCGCCGCCTCATGCCCGCGGGTGCGCCTCGGGTGCTGGAGGTCGGCGCCGGCCTGGGGACGATGGTGGCCCGTCTGATGGACTGGGGCGTGGTCGGCACCGGCGAGTACATCCTGCTGGATGCGGATCGGCAGCTGCTGGATGATTCTCGCCGGTGGCTGTGCGATTGGGCGGCCGCGCGGGGCCTGCGCAGCGACCTGCTGCCGGATGGGCTGCAGGTGGGTGGTCTGCGGGTGCGCCTGGTTCACGCCGAGCTCGGCAGTTACCTGGAGGCCGCTCACGGGGCGCTGGCCGATGTGCTGATCGCCAACGCCGTGCTGGACCTGGTGGACGTGCCGGCCGTCCTGCCCGGATTGCTGCGGTTGCTGGTCCCCGGCGGAGTCTACTGGTTCACGATCAATTACGACGGCGAGAGCATCTTCGAGCCCGGCCGCCCCGACGACGACCAGGTCATGCAGGCCTACCACCGGGACATGGATGAGCGCGTTCGCTACGGCCGACCGGCCGGGGAGAGCCGAACGGGCCGGCGCCTGTTCCGCTACCTGCGGGCTGCGGGGGCGCCCGCGCTGGCGGCGGGGTCGTCGGACTGGGTTGTCAGCGCCGGCCCGGATGGGAACTACCCGGACGATGAGGCTTACTTCCTGCGCCGCATCCTTAGCACGATCCAGGACGCGTTGCGGAGTCGCCCCGATCGGATGGAACCGGCCGACCTGGCCGACTGGCTGGCCGTGCGCGGCCGGCAACTGGCCTCTGGTGAGCTGGTCTACCTTGCCCACCAGCTTGATTTCGTGGGCCGCACCCGGCTAGCTCCCGGCGGCTAGCTCCCGGCGGGCAGGTGCGGTTCGGCGGCGTGTTCAAGGCTCCGCGACAGCAGATCATGCCCGCCGCGCCGGGCCTTGGCGGTCAGGTAGGCGGCGTTGGTCTCGGTAAGGTGCAGGGCGGTGGGCACCTGCCTGACGATCGTGATGCCCAGGCGGGCCAGCTGAGCGCCCTTGTCCGGGTTGTTGCTGAGCAGCGCGATACGGCTGGCGCCGAGCGCGTGCAGCATCTGGGCCGCGCTGGTGTAGTCGCGCTCGTCGGCCCGGTGACCGAGCGCGAGGTTCGCGTCGTACGTATCCAGGCCACGATCTTGCAGCGCGTAGGCGTCGAGCTTGTCATACAGTCCGATGCCGCGCCCCTCCTGGCGCAGATACAGCACGTACCCGCCGTGTTTGGTGATCCGCTCGATCGCTTCGCGTAGTTGCGGCCCGCAGTCGCATCGCTGGCTGCCGAACACGTCACCGGTGAGGCATTCGCTGTGCAGGCGCACCAGCGGTAGGGGGGCCGCGGCGGCTTGGCCGAGCTCGAGGGCCACGTGCTGCTGCGCGTCGGCCAGGCCGGTAAAGGTGACGGCCGTGGCCGTGGTTGAGTAGTCGTCAGCCAAACGCAGCGGGATGCAGACACGCCGGCGGATCGCTGCCGCCTGGACCGCCCTGGTCACCGGACGAGCCGTTCGGCCTCGCGCCAAGCCGAGCGCCCCGGCAGCGGCGCCGGGTCAGGTCCCCTCGACTCGCCCGGGTGTCCCCGGCCGCGGCGTCCGATATGCCTGCGCCTTCGGCCGCGGCGGCGGCGAACGGCGTCCCCCAGCAGCAGGCCTGCGCCCGGGGTAACCGCGGCCAGCATGAGCACCGCATAGAGAGTGGCGACCGTGACCCCGTTGGCCGCGCCGAGCCCGGCTGCGGCGAAGGCCCAGGCGGCACCACCCTCCCGCGGCCCCCACCCGGCTACACTCAAAGGGATCCCTCCCACAATCTGGACGACCATCAGCAGCGCGATCAGTTCGCCCAGGGGTGCGGTGCAGCCGGCAACCCGGGCCGCGATGACGAACGTGGCCGTATGTCCGGCGACGACCAGCAGCGAGGCCAGCGTGACCTGCGGCCACACGCCCGCGACGAGCAGGCCGTGACGCAGGTCAGCGGCAATGGCCCGGGCGGCGCGGGCCGGCCGCGATCGGCCGTGGCGAGCGGCGACAGCCACGACCAGCGCAGCGCACCCGGCTATGCCCGCGATGCCCGCCAGAACGTAGGGCAGCACGGGCCGAACCGGCGAGGGCAGGGTCAGCAGCACGACGGCGGTCACCACGGCCTGGATGACCTGACCGCACAGCCGCTCCCACGCCACCGCGCGCACCCCCTGCGCAACGTCTCCGGCGCGCCGGCCCTGCGTGACCGCCCGGTGCACGTCGCCGAGAATCCCGCCGGGGAGCACGGAGTTGAGGAACAGGGAACGGTAGTAGGCGCCGGTCGCCACGGGCAGGTCAATGTCAGCGCCCAGGGCCCGGGCGACGACCCGCCACCGCCAGGCCGAACACACCGTGGTCAGGGCCGTGAGCGTGACGGCGGCCACGACCGCCTGCCCGGTGACCGCGCGCAGCCCGTCCTCGAACGGCGCCGCGCCCACTTGGCGCCCGAGAAACCACAGCACGGCGACGCCGGCGGCCAGACGCAGCAGCGACGGGCCGAAGCGACGGGCGGCCGGTCCGATCCCGGCGGGAACTGAGTGCAATGGCGCCACACCGGTTACACGGGCCGGCCGGGCAAATAGTTCACCGTCCGGCTGCGGCAGCCTAGCTGGCCTGCGGCCGGACGGTGAACCAGCGAGACCGCGGGCCCGTTGTCCCTATGAAGGATGACGGGTCATGGCCACGGAGACGGAGGCGCGGTGCGTCCCATTCAGCCTGCGGACGAAGGTGCGCTGCTTACGATTCCGCTCGCGGACAAAAGCGCGCTGCCTACGATCCGGCTCGCGACGATCCTGGGGATGCTCGCCACAGCCGCCCTGCTCGGCGTCGTGTCCGCCACGGCTGGTCTCGGCGTCGCCGGCTGGATCGCCGGGCTGGCCACCGGTACGGCGGCGACCGCGCTACTCGTCACCGCCCGCATGCGCAGCGACCAGCCGGCGATACACCCGGCCGACTGGGTCACCGTGACCCGGGCGCTGCTGATCGCCGGGGTCGCGGGCCTAGTTGCCGACTCGTTCGGCCGGCCGGTGTCGACCACAGCGCTGGTCACCCTGTCCGCCGTCGCGCTGGCCCTCGACGCGGTAGACGGGCAGGTGGCGCGCCGGACCGGCACCGCCACCCCGCTGGGCGGCCGCATCGACGGCGAGGTCGACGCCTTCCTCATCCTGCTGCTCAGCATCGTCGTGTCCCGGGACTACGGCAGCTGGGTGCTGGCCATCGGCGCCGCTCGCTACGCGCTGCTGCTAGCGGGCTGGCTGATCCCGTGGCTGGCCGCGCCGTTGCCACCCCGGTACTGGGGCAAGGTCGTAGCCGCGGTCCAGGGCATCGTGCTCACCGTCGCCGCATCCGGAGTGGTCGACCGCCGCACCGGAATGATCGCGGTCGCCGCCGCATTGCTGCTGCTGGCCGAGTCGTTCGGCCGCAACGTGATCTGGCTGTACCGGACCGGCGCCGGCCCGCGCACCCGCCGGGCTCTGCGGATCGCGATCACCGCGCTTTCGGTCGTGCTCGTGTGGGGTGCTCTCGTCGCGCCCGACCGTGATTCCCGGCTCACCCCCGCCGCCTTCGTCCGCATCCCCGTGGAGGGGCTGGCCCTGGTTGCTGTCGCGGTGATGCTGTCGGCCAGGACGCGACGGATCGTGGCCGCCGTCGCTGGAATCCTGTTCGCCCTGCTCGCTGTCGTCAACATTCTCAACATAGCGTTCAACGCGGAGATCGGGCAGCCTTTCAATGTGGTTCTCGACTGGGGCGAGATCTCCCCGGCCATCGCGGTGGTACGCGACTCGATCGGCGCCACGCTGACGAACATCGTGCTCGTCGCGCTCTGGCTTGGTCTCATCCTGTTCATCGGCGCGATCATCGCATCAACGATTCACATCACCACCGTGGCCGCCCGGCATCGCCGCGCTACGTTTCGCGCACTCGCCGCCCTCACAGCGGTCTGGGCGCTGTGCGCTGGCCTGTCACTGCAACTCCTCCGGGGATCCCCGGTCGCCTCGGCCAGCGCCGCCGGGCTGGTCGTCACGCAGGTGCGCAACGCCCAGACAGCGCTCGGCGACCAGCGTCGTTTCGAGCAGGTCCTCCACCGCTCCGACCCTGAAGCCAGCGTCCCCGCTGCGGACCTGCTCAGCGGATTGCGCGGCAAGGATGTCGTCATCGCCTTCGTCGAAAGCTACGGGCAGGTCGCCGTCCAGGGCACGAGCTTCTCCGCCGGCATCGATGCCGTCCTGCGCCAGAGCACCGCCTCCCTGGCCCGCGCGGGCTGGTCCACGCAGAGCGCCTGGCTCAACGCCCCGGGCTTCGGCGGGATCAGCCAACTCGGCCACTCAACCCTGCTGGCGGGGCTGTGGGTCAATACCACACAGCGGTATGGCGAGCTGGTCGCCAGCAGCCGGTTCACCCTCAGCGGCGCCTTCAACAAGGCCGGCTGGCGCACCGTCAGCGACAGCCCCGGTGACGACTACTACTTCGGGGCCGGCACGTCCTTTTACCACTTCGACAAGACCTACGACCGGCGCAACGTCGGCTACCGCGGCCCAACCTTCAGCTACTCCCCAATGCCCGACCAGTACACCCTGGCCGCGTTCCAGCGGCTCGAACTCACCCCCGGCCACAAGCCCGTGATGGCCGAGATCGACCTGACCTCCTCGCACACGCCCTGGGCCCCGCTACCGGTCATGGTGCCCTGGGACAAGGTCGGCAATGGCTCGATATTCGACCCGATGCCCGCGCGCGGCGAGACCCCGCTCTCCATCGCGGGCAGCGCCAGCAAGAAGCGCCAGGCCTTCGCCACGTCGATGGAGTACTCGCTGCAGGCCCTCACATCATGGGTCACCGAGCTCAACGACCCGAACCTCGTGCTCATCCTGGTCGGCGACGAGCAGCCCGCTAGCCCTATCAGCCCCCCCGGGGCCAACCACGACGTGGTGACCTCGATCGTCGCCCACGACCCTTCCGTGTTCAGGCAGATTGCTTCCTGGCACTGGCAGGACGGGCTGCTGCCTGGGCCCTCCGCTCCGCTCGAGCCAATGGACGCCTTCCGCAACCAGTTCCTCGGCGCCTTCAGCACGGTCTCGTCCTAAGCGGCGTCGGCCCATGGACCCGCAGCACCTGAACAGCCGCGGTGAGCGGGGCCTGGTGAGTCAGGGAAGGTGGCTGGTGTCGTTGACGCGATGGACGGCGGCGAATCCGCCGCCGTGCCACTGGATCTCGTTGATGCACGCGGAGCCGAGATACAGCCGGTAGAGGGTGCCAAGCGGGACGCCGAGAGCCCGGCACAGCAGGATCTTTATCGGGGTCACGTGACTGACCACCAGGACGGTCTGGCCGCCGTGATCCCGCAGCAGCCGGTCACAGGCCCGGTTCACCCGGCACGCGGTGTCGGCGAAGCTCTCCCCGCCCGGCGGTGCCTGTTCGGGGTCGCGCCGCCAGGCGGCCGCGGCCGCGGGCCATCGCTGCTGGATTTCTGCCAGGGTGAAGCCATCCCAGTCACCGAAGTCGGTTTCACGCAGATCGCCATCGACGACTGCGGTCAGGCCCAGTTCGGCGGCCGCAATGGCGGCGGTGTCGACGGCACGCTGCAACGGCGAGCTGACCACGGCGTCGATCGGGGCACCGGCAGCTAGGCGCCCGGCGGCGGCCTTGGCCTGCCGGGTGCCGCTGGCGCTAAGCGGGAGGTCGCGCAGTCCGCTAAAGCGGTGTTCGGGTGATAGCTGGGTATCGCCGTGCCGCAGCAGGATGGTGGTGGTGGGATCTGCTGTGGGGTTATCCCAGCCCAGCGTCATACGGCTGCCCCGCGATGGTGACGGCGTGGTGTGCTCCTATGACAGGACACGAAGATGCCAGCAGAACGGTTCAGCCGCCCGGGCCGGTGTCAGCATCGTTCACGGTATCCGCCAAACGCGACCGCTGTCTCCCACACCCGTACCGCCAATGTCTCGCCGCCTGCGGCAGCGACGGCGGGCGAGAGGGTGTCATGCACCCAGCGGGCGAACACCTCGACTGTGACCGCCTCGGCCTCGGCTGGGCGTATCTCCTCCAGGTTGCGGTCTTCGACCCGGCTGGTCAGCTCGGTCAGCGCCGCTTCCAGTACATCCAGGTCACAGACCATGCCCCGGTCGTCGAGTTGCTCGCGATCCACCACGATCTCAATCCGGTAGTCATGATCATGCAGTTGCCCCTCTGGCCCGGACAGTCCCGGCATGATGTGGAAAGCACGGACGCTTCGGCTCAACCCGACCTCACAGGTCACCGGCAGTACTCCTGTCGTAGTCAAGAACGGCATGCATCAACCCGGGTATCCCCTGATCCACGGCTTGGAACGCCTCGGCTGCGTGACCGAAGGCGAAGACGTGAGTGCACAGCTGGGCCAACGGCAGTTCGGGCAGCAGCTCAACGGCCTCCCGGCGGCGCCGAGACCGGGTCCAGGTCCCAGACAGCCGAGCCGGCACCGTGGAAACCTGGGTGCTGCGGATGATCAGACGCCGCCGGTGAAAGGCGCCGCCGAGCGGCAGCACCACTGGTTTGGTGCCGAACCACGACGCGATCAACAGGGTTCCCTCGTGGGCCAGCAAGTCCAGCGCCAACGCTGGCGCATCCGGGTTACCGCTGGCGTCGATGACCAGCGGAACCTGCTCTTTCGCCAGTTCCTCCGGCGCTGCGGTGGTAACCCCGAGGCTGCTGGCCATGGTGCGGCGCCACCCCTGCGGCTCGGCAATCAGCGGGCGCCACCCTGCGCTCTGCAACAGCAGGCCGGTCAGCAGGCCGAGCACGCCAGCCCCGAGCACGATGACCCGATCGCGATATCCGGTCCCCGCGTCGAGCGTTACCTGCAACGCCGTCTCCACCAGCGGCAACAATGTTGCCGACGCGGGATCGAAAGGAGGCAGCGGAATCAGTTCACCAGGCCGCGCCGCAAATACGTCCTGGTGCGGATGGAACGCGAAAACCGCCTGGCCGGATTCCGCTACTTCGCCAACACACGCATACCCGTAGGCGAAGGGATAGGAGAAGGTACCGCCCAGCGCGTCGATCGTGTCGTCCAGCGCCAGCTCGGCCGGGACCTCGCCGCGGTACACCAGCCGTTCGGTGCCACCGCTGATGCCAGAGCGCACGGTGCGGACAAGGACCTCGCCGGCCTCAGGCCGCGGTGTGGGCAGCTCCCTGATTTCCACACAGCGCGGTGCGGTATGAAATAGCGCGCGGGCAGGCACGCAGCTCATTTACCCGCCATTTATCTATACAAAACGGTTGATTTGGCACCGCCAAGTCCGTCCGCTACGGGGTCCGGCCGCCGCTCGACGAGCAGCGGGACATGATGGTCGTAGGCTGCGGGGGGAAGGAGGTTGGATCGATGGCAGGTACTTCCGCGGTACCGGACATGCGCTTGGAGCTTGTCCCGCTTCCAGTTTCAGATGTTGACAGGGCGAAGGCGTTCTACCAGCAGGCTGGCTTCGGGAATCTGCACGACACCCAGGTCACGGAGACGATGCGGGTGGTTCAGCTCACCCCGCCCGGGTCGAGTTGCGCCATTGTCTTCGGCACGGGGATGGGCCCGATAACCGACATGGTCCCAGGCTCGGTCAAAGGCCTTCATCTCGTCGTGGCGGACATGGCTGCGAGCCGGGCGGCTCTGACCGAGCGGGGGATCGAGCTGAGCGACGTCGAGGATATGGGCGGCGTCCTTTACTCGTATTTCAGTGACCCCGACGGCAACATGTGGGCGCTTCAGCAGTGGCCAGCTGGTTACCAGGCCTAGCGGGGAAACAGAGATCCCTGTGGCTGTGGAGGCTCCTGATCCGGCCTGAGGGCCGCTACGCCCGGCGGTTTATACGGCGTGGATGTCCCAGCCATGTTGTTCCAGCTGCATGAATGGGACATTCACATCGTATGCCGCGGTGCTGATGATGCCAGCGGCGCAGGTGGGGCAGTAGTTGCCGTATACAGCCAGACGCCGAACCCGACGCTGAGAAGATCCGTGGCGCTGTGATGAGCGTCTGCCCGGCGGGTAGCGGCCGGATATGTTCGAGGGTTTCACGCTGGCCCGGATCGACGTCGGCGACGTCGTGCTGCGGGTGCGCCACGGCGGCTCGGGGCCGCCGGTCCTGCTGCTGCACGGTCATCCGCGTACGCACGCGACTTGGGCCAAGGTCGCGCCCCGGCTGGCTGGACGGTTCACCGTGGTCTGCCCGGACTTGCGCGGCTACGGCCAGTCCTCCAAGCCCGCGACCGCGCCCGACCACGCCCCGTACTCCAAGCGGGCGATGGCCGCCGACTGCGTCGAGCTGATGAGTGTGCTCGGGCACGAGCGCTTCTGCCTGGCCGGGCACGATCGCGGTACCTACGTGGCGCAGCGCCTGGCGCTCGATTCACCGGGCTCGGTGCAGCGGCTGTGCCTGATGGAGGGGATACCCATCGCCGAGGCCCTGGCCCGCTGTGACGCCAGGTTCGCGGCCAGCTGGTTCCACTGGTTCTTCTTCGGCCAGACGGCCAAGCCCGCCGAGCGGTTCATCAGCGCGGACCCGGAGGCCTGGTACACCGCCACCGCCGAGCATATGGGGGCCGAGGCCTATCAGGACTACCGGCGGGCGATCCACGATCCGGACACGGTGCACGCCATGATGGAGGACTACCGCGCCGGGCTGGGCATCGACCGGCAGCACGACGAGGCGGACCGTGCCGCGGGCCGCCGGATCGGCTGCCCGCTGCTCTACCTGTGGGCTAAACGGGACGACATGGAAGACCTCTACGGCGACCCGCTCGCCATCTGGCGTGACTGGGCCGACGATGTGCGCGGTCAGTCCGTCGACTGCGGACACCACATCGCCGAGGAGGCGCCGGCCCACCTCGCGGCGCTCCTGGCCGGCTTCTTCGCGGGCGCCTAGCGCGATCCGGCCCGGCGGCCGCTGCCCCCAGCTTTCATACGGCGTGGATGTCCCAGCCATGTCGTAGGTTCCAGCTGCATGAATGGGACATTCACATCGTATGCCGCGGTGCTGATGATGCCAGCGGGTCAGGCGGTGCAGCAGCGCACGATCGGCCGCACCAGGCCGTACCTTCCGCCATCGAAGATCGCTAGGCGTGGTCTCGGCTCGCCTGGGCCCAGCCGGTCATGTCAGCTGGTTTGGCTCCGGCTGGCCGATCCGGCCACGTGAGCTGGCCTGCCAGGGCCGGGTTAGCGAGCAGCTGGCCGGCCACGGGCGCGCCCAGCTGCAGGACCAGCCAGATCCGGCCTGGATCGGACAGCAGGTGCGGCTCGGCCAGCGGGTCGCCGTCGACGATCGTCAGGTCGGCCAGCTTGCCCTCGGTCACGGTGCCGATGTGCTCGTCCAGCCCGAGCGCTTCGGCGGCGGTCCTGGTCGCGGCGACCACGGCCTCGGCCGGCGTGAGGCCGTGGTGGATCATCCGCTGGATCTCGAGCCCGACGGCCAGGCTCGTGTCGCTGCCGAGCGCGATCTTGACGCCCGCCTGCCGCGCGGCCCGCATGCTGGCCGCACCCTCCTCGATGTTCCGCTGGGCCAGTTCCGTCAGCACCTGCGGCATGTCCGGCTCTGCCTTGGCATGAGCGGGGTCGATGACCTCCTCGCTCAACCCCGCCATCCAGTAGTACCCCGACAGCGTGGGCACCAGCACCTGGCCCGCGGCGGCCATCGCCTCCAGCAGGTCCGGCCGCCGGTGCAGGTACATGCCGTGCTCGATGCTGTCGACGCCGTGCCTGATCGCCGCCGCGCAGCCATCCAGGCCCTCGGCGTGGCCGGCGACCCGGAAGCCCATCCGGTGCGCCTCGTCGGTGACCGCCGCTAGCTCCGGGTGGGTGAGCTGGAGCGGGTCGGGATCTTCCAGCTCGTTGGAGCGGGCGCCGGTCGTCATCACCTTGATGAAGTCGGCCCCGGCGCGGATCTGCTCGCGGACCGCGCGCCTGATGTCGTCGGGGCCGTCGGCCTCGCGGTACATGTCGCCGTAGAAGCGCCCGCCCGGGGCCGTGGCCGAGATGATCTTCCCGCAGGTCAGCAGCCGGGGACCGCGGAACGCGCCGTAGCGCATGGCCTGCCTGGCCTGCTGCGGCAGCAGCCCCTGCGACCCGACCACCCGGATGGTAGTCACCCCGAGGCGCAGGTAGTCGCGGAGTTCGGCCTGCAGGAAGTGCGCCGTGATCCCCGGCAGCGGCTCCTCGGCTCCCTTAGCGGTGTGCGGCACGCGGCCCGATGCGTGGGTGTGCGCATCGGTCAGCCCGGGCATCAGCACCCGCCGGCCCACGTCCAGCGGGTGGGCACCCTCCGGGCACCGCTCACGGTCGTCCGCGACCCGGCGGATGACGCCGTCCTCCACCAGGATCGCCGTGTTCTCGCGCAGCGCCGCCCCGGTGCCGTCGAATAGCCGCGCCCCGGTCAGCCAGATCCGCTCCGGGGCCGTGGCGGGCGCCGCGATCAGTGCCGGAAACCTGTGTGCCACGTGTCTGCCACCTTCGGCTTGCGAGCGATCAGCGAGCCCCTGATCTTCTCACATCGCGTCTCTGGCCGGTCCTGCAGCACGCCGCGCTCTGCCCCGCTGGCATCATCAGCACCGCGGCATACGATGTGAATGTCCCATTCAGGCGGATGGAACAACATGGCTGGGACATCCACGCCGTATAAACGGCCAGGACAGCGGCCGCCGATCAGTGCGCGCGCCTCGTGCACCTCCAGCGCCCGGACTGGATTTGCCCTGCTGCCCGGTCAGACTTCACCGGCACCGGAATGGACCAGGCCGACCTGGGTAGGGACGCCAGCCGTGGCGTGCGCGAGCGCCAGTCACGTGCGAGCGCCAGTCACGTCCGAGCGCCAGTGACGGAGGGTAGCTGACATGCCCAGAGGGTCTAGCCCGAAGCGGGAACGGCAATACGAGCACATCAAGGACAGCGCCGAGAAGCGCGGCGAGAGCACCGGGCGGGCCGAGGAGATCGCGGCGCGCACGGTGAACAAGGAACGCGCCAGGTCGGGCGAGGCCAAGACGGCGAGCCGCACGTCAAAGCAGGACATATCCTCATCCCGGCGCGGTGGGCTACGCTCGCACGATGGCGCGGGCGGCCCGACTTATGAGCAGCTCTATTCTGAGGCCCGCCGCCGCAACATCAAGGGCCGTTCATCAATGAATAAAGCCCAGCTCGTTCGGGCGCTTGGCCGCTGACCCGTCCTTCAGGGAGTCGAGGGACGGCTGCGTCCAGCGGTATTTCCTAAGTCCCGGCGAGCGCTGGACGGGACCGGGCCTCAGGTAGTTCCGGGCTGGCTGTGCCTGGCCAGGAGGTTGACGACCGCGGTCTCGGCGCGGCCCCGGGTGGCGAGGTCGCCGAAGTCACAGTCCTTGCCCAGGTCACCAAGTACCGAAGCGATCGTGTCACCGTCCTCATAGAGTTCGATGATGCGCGGATCGATATAAGAGGCCCTGGCTACGGCGGGGGTGTTGCCCAGGTAGCCGGCGACCTCGCGGACCACGCGGGCGATGGCGCGCTTGCGGGCGGCATCCCTTCCGCTGGCGGCCTCGGACACCGCCAGGCCGACGGCCGCCAGCACGGTCGCATGCCAGGTACGGAAGTCCTTGGCGGTGTAGTCACCCCCGGATACCTCGCGCAGGTAGTCGTTGATGTCCGCCGCGGTGACCTCGTGCCAGCGCGGCCCGCTCCGGTATGCCAGCAGCTGGTCCCCGCCGCTGCGGCGCCGCCGCAGGCTCCGCACGACCGCGCACACCTGATCCTCGGCCACGGCCTGCTCACGATGTTTCGCGCCTTTAGCCAGGTACTCGAACAGCAGCTGGCCGCCGCTGAGCGTCACATGCTCCTTCCGGATGGTGGCCAGCCCGAAGGTGCCGTTCTCCCCGGCGTACTCCTGCCCGCCCGGCCGGAAGAAGCCGAGATCGATCAGGCGGATCGCCGCCGCCAGGACCCTGGCCCTGGTCAGGCCCGGGCCTTCCAGGTGCCGGCAGATGACCTCGCGGATGCGCGGCAGGGCCGCGCCGAACTCCCGGACCCGGTCGTGCTTGTCCTGGTCCCGCTGTTCGCGCCACAGGTCGTGGTACCGGTACTGGCGCCGTCCGGCCGCGTCGGTGCCGATGGCCTGGATATGGCCATCGGGATCAGCGCAGATCCACACGTCCTCCCAGGCCGGCGGGATCACCAGGGCCTTGATCCGGGCGAGCGTCCGCGGATCGGTGATTACTGCCGTGTCCGGACCTCGATAACTGAAGCCGCGCCCGCAGCGCCGGCGCCGGATCCCCGTACGGCTGGGGTCGCTGCGCCTGAGCGCGCCGCCGGGCGCGCTATCTAGCGCTTCCTGGCCCCGGCGCAGCGCCATGGTTCCTCCGCATGTGGCACCGCAATCAGGCTGGTAAACGACTCGACATCAGCTGGATTGGCGGAGACCTGCATGGAATCGGTGTGCCGCCATGAGCGAACGGGCTGCGTCACCCGCTGAGCCAGGCTGGCCGCCATGGATGTCTCCTTTCCCGCCGCGGCTTTTCGGCTACCGGGCAAGGACAGGTTCAAACACGGCCCGGCGGTGCTGAGGCGATCACGGCATAGATGATCACGGCCCGGGAGTGAGCGGCTGGATGTCTCGTTTCGGCCGTGTAATGCCTGGGTAGCCAGCCGTCGTGTACCGGGAGGTGGCGCGATGGAAGCGGCGGACGCTTCGGATCCGCGGGATGAATCCGAGGAGGAGCGGGACGATCGCAATCTCGCCGAGTTGCTGCAGGAACTGCGTGTAGCCGGCCTGGGCGTGCAGGTTCTCTTCGGGTTCCTGCTCTCGCTGCCGTTCACCAACCGGTTCGACCGGCTCAGCCAGGGTCAGCGGGAGCTGTACCTGGGCACGCTCGTACTGGCTGCGGTGGCCACGGCGCTGCTGCTCGGACCGGTGGCCTATCACCGCCTGGTGTTCCGCCGGGGCCAGAAGGAGAGCCTCGTGCGGGCCGCTAACGTGATGGCGGTCGCGGGACTTGCTGCCGTCGGCCTGGCTGTGTCGGCCGCCGTCTTGCTGGTGACCGGTTATGTCACCAGCGCCCTGTCCGCCGGGCTGATCACCGCCTTTGTCACCTGCATGTTCGGCCTGCTGTGGTTTGCGTTCCCGCTCGCGCGCCGCCGCTGACCAGCACGCGCTGATGCACTCTCAGGGCGGCACCGGATGTTTGCCTGATCCGGCGGCGGGCAGCGAGGGAGCTCCCGAGGGGGTGGAAATGATCAGTTATGGTCGGACGCTCACCACAACCGGTGCGCTTGATGGTGATGAACACGTCAGCCCGTGGCCCGGCGCCGCCACCGCTGCGGCCTTCGCCCAGGCGGTCCGGTCGGGCCGGCTGGACCTGCCGTTGCCGGGTAGCGGCCGGACACGTGAGCGCTGGACTGTCCTGGCCGGGCTGGCGGAGGAAGATCTCTCCCTGGCCCGGCTGGCCGAAGGGCATACTGACGCCATCGCCATCCTGGCCGAGCTCGGCGCCAGTCCGCCGCCAGCCGGGAGCCGCTGGGGGGTCTGGGCCGCGCAACCGCCCGGCCCCGGGCTGATGGCCACCAGGACCGGTCATGGCTGGCGGCTGGACGGGACCAAGCAGTACTGTTCCGGGGCATGTTCCTGCACCGACGCGCTGGTGACCGCGGCGGCGCCGGACGGGAACCGGCTATTCGCGGTCAGTACCCGCGATCTGTCTCCCGTTCCTGGTTCGTGGCCGGCCACGGGCATGGCCGCCAGCGACACCCTCGACGTGGAGTTCACCAGCATCTTGGGGCAACCGGTCGGCGAGCCCGGCCGTTATAGTAACCGGCCGGGCTTCGCGCACGGCGGCGCAGGGGTGGCAGCGTGCTGGTACGGCGGGGCCCGCGGGGTCGGACGGACGCTGCTGGCGGCCGCGTCCGGGCGCGAGGTGGGACCGCATGCCCTGGCGCACCTGGGCGCCGTCGACATCGCCCTGCACACCGCGCGGTCGGCTCTGGACGCGGCGGCCGCCGGGATCGACGCTGACCCTGCCGACCAGGAGGGCGGCGGGCGCCTGCGTGCTCTGCGCCTACGCGCGCTGGTCGAGGCCGCGGCCACCGAGGTCATGCACCGGGTGGGCCGCGCGCTCGGGGCCGGCCCGCTGAGCCACGATGAGGCGCATTCGCGCCGGGTCGCGGATCTCACCGTGTACCTGCGGCAGCATCACGCCGAACGCGACCTGGCCGAGCTCGGCACGCTCCTGGCCGGCCGCTGTCCCGCATGGTGAGTCAGGGCGCTGCCCCGGCCGCGCCGAACCGCATCGACCTGCCCGGAACCGCCGAGGAAACCTGGCAGGCCTGGGCCGGGCTGAGCCAGCTTCCGGCCGCGGATCCGCTGGTCTGGCCCAGTGCCGTGATCGTCGCAGCTCATCCGGATGACGAGATCCTGGGCGTGGGCGGGACGATGGCCATGCTCGCGGCCGCGAGGACCAGGCTGCGCCTGATCGCCGTCACGGACGGCGAAGCGTCGCATCCGGCCGCCGATCCAGAGGCCATGGCCCGGATCAGGACGGCTGAATCGGTCGCCGCCCGGCACGTGCTGGGAGTGCAGGACATCGAGGTTATCCGGCTGCGCCTCCCCGACACCGGACTCAGCGGCCGTGAGGATGAGCTGACCGCCTGCCTGCGCGGGCTGTGCGCCGGATTCGCGGTGTGCCTGGCGCCGTGGGAAGGGGACGCCCACGCCGACCACGAAGCGGCGGGCCGCGCCGCCCGGCGGGCAGCGGGACAGGTGCTGAGCTATCCGATCTGGATGTGGCACTGGGCCAAACCCGCTGACCGCCGGGTCCCCTGGCCGCGGGCCTGCCAGATACGGCTGCCCGCGGATGTCGCGGCGCTGAAGGCAGATGCGATCCATGCCTTCGCCAGCCAGCTGACCGACCGCGCGGGCGCCACGGGTCCGGTGCTTCCGCCGGGAATCGTGGCGCACTTCACCCGACCTCACGAGGTGCTGCTGCGATGACGATTCCGGTGACGCTGCCCCCGGCCTACTTTGACGCCATGTACCAGACGCTGCGCTGCGCTGCTGTCCTGCGATGTGGCGGCCACCGCGGTCCCCGCAGCCGCCCGGCGCACCGCAGACCTGCCTCATGTCCGGGTCGAGCAGCGCGATCTGCCCCGCGGCTGGCCGGCCGGCCGCTTCGACCTCATCGTGTTCTCCGAGTTCCTGTACTACTTCGGGGATCACGACCTGGAGCGGGTCCTGACGAAGGCGGTTGCCGCCCTCGAGCCAGAGGGCACCCTGCTCGCCGTGCCCTGGCGCCATCCAGTGGCCGACTACCCGCGATCCGGCGACGACGTGCACCAGGTGCTCGCGGACCACGTTGCGCACCGCCGAAGACCACGCCCTGCTCGCCGCGGCAACGGAGGCCGGCTGCGCGGTCGTGCAGGTCCGCGGGCCCATCGTCACGCGTTGGCAGCGATCCGGCGGCCGATTCACCTTCAGCGCTGAACTCCCGCCGAACACCACGGCCAGCGTGAGGATTCCCAGCGATGACGCCAGCAACGTCCGCGATGCCGACGGCGGCCAGCCGGAACGCATCGCGGAATACCCCGGTGCCAGCGGGATCAGTGAAGCGGTGTTCGAGGTGGGTTCCGGAACTCACGAATTCTCCGGGCCTGCGGCGGCCTTCGGGTGGCCGATGGACAGGCCGCTGCCCGGGTCGAAGAAATGCAGGTAGCGGGTGTCGACGGCCAGCTCGAGCGGCCCGCCGTGCCGGACCCGGCTCTCCTTGGAGACCCGCGCGGTCCACAGCGACTTGCCGCCGGCCAGGGCGGCCGTCGCCTCGTCCTCGTCCTCGCTGGCCTCGGCGGCCTCGGCGATGCTGGCGTGCTCCACGTGCGGGGCGTCGATGGTGAAGATCACGTTGATCTCGCTGCCGAGCTCCTCGGTCACGCCCGCGACCACGGCCATGGTCTCCCGCTGGCGGCCGGCGACGGCGGCGTCCTCGAAATCCGACGGCCGGATGCCCAGGATGACCTTCTGGCCGAAGTAGTCCGCCAGGCCCGGCTTGGCCTCGAGCGTCTCGGCCGGCACCGCGAGCTTATAGCCGCCGAACGTGACCGCCGGGCCGTCGTCCCGGACCAGGTCCGCGGTCACGAAGTTCATCGCAGGGGAGCCGATGAACCCGGCCACGAACAGGTTGACCGGGGCCTCGTAGAGGTGCTGCGGCGTGTCGGCCTGCTGCAGCCGCCCGTCCAGCAAGACGCACACGCGGTCGCCGAGGGTCATGGCCTCGATCTGGTCGTGGGTCACGTAGACGGTGGTCACGCCGAGCCGGTCGTGCAGCTGGGACAGCGAGGCGCGCATGGAGACGCGCAGCTTGGCGTCCAGGTTGGACAGCGGCTCGTCCATCAAGAAGGCCTGCGGCTCGCGGACGATGGCCCGGCCCATCGCGACCCGCTGCCGCTGCCCGCCGGACAGCGCGCCCGGCTTGCGCTTGAGGTAGGGCTCCAGGCCGAGCATCGTGGCGGCCTCGTTCACCCGGCGCTGGATCTCCTGTTTGGGGGTCTTGCGCAGCTGCAGGCCGAAGGCCAGGTTCTGCTCGACCGTCATGTGCGGGTACAGCGCGTAGTTCTGGAACACCATCGCGATGTCCCGGTCCTTGGGCGGCAGGTCGTTGACCACCCGGTCGCCGATCGAGATGGTGCCTCCGGTGATCTCCTCCAGCCCGGCGATGGACCGCAGCGCGGTCGACTTGCCGCACCCGGACGGGCCGACCAGCACCATGAACTCGCCGTCTTTGATGTCGAGGCTGAGGTCGTTGACAGCCTTCACTCCGCCCGCGTACGACTTTTCCACGCGGTCAAGGATTATCTGCGCCATTGGTAATCAGGAGGCGGTTTGTGCAGCCGCTCCTTATCCTCCTTTTGATCTCCTGGAGTTCGGTCACTTTGCGTCGCCGCCGATCCGCAGCATGTTCCAGGACAGCGCCGGCAGGATCACGTCCAGCACGCCGTCCTGCACGCGGATGTCAGCTCCGGCCTGCGGGACGATCCGGTCCGGCGCGTCCTGGGTGTTGGCCGCGGACGGCTGGTCGTCGCCGATATAGGTGTGGTGCGCGACGCGCAGCGCTGGCAGCGAGCGCACGTCGATCGTGACCGGCAGGGGCTCGTGCTGGTCGCGGTTTACCGCGAACAGGGTCAGCCCGTCGCCGGAGTCGGAGTCCGACAGCACGGCAACCGCGTCGACCTTCGGCACCCTGCCGAAGGCCGGCGTGTGGTACTGCGGCGCAGCGATCGGTGTGTGCAGCACCGTCCCCCGGCCGTGCCTGCTGGTCAGCGCGAACGGGTGGAATATCGTCTGCCGCCAGGACGGGCCGCCCGGCTCGGACCGGATCGCCCCGATCGCGTTCACCAGCTGGGCCAGGCACGCCATACGCACCCGGTCGGCGTGCCGGAGCAGGCTGATCAGCAGGTTGCCGACCACGACCGCGTCGGTCAGGTCGTACTCATCCTCGATCAGCCGCGGCGCCGGTTTCCAGTCACCTTCGGCCTTCTGGCCGAGCGTGTGCCAGACGTTCCACTCGTCGAACGACAGATTGATCCGCTTCTTGTGCCGGCCTTTGGCCCGGACGTGATCGGCCGTCGAGATGACGGCCTCGATGAAGTTGTCCATGTCGGTGGCACACGCCAGGAAGCTCGCTCTGTCGTGTTCGCGCTCGGTGTAGTACGAATGCAGCGACACGTAATCGACATGCTCGTAGCAGTGCCCGAGCACGATCGCCTCCCAGTCGCCGAAGCTCGGCATGTGCGCGTTCGACGATCCGCACGCGACGAGTTCGACGGCCGGATCGACCAGGCGCATCGCCTTGGCCGTCTCCGCCGCGACCCGGCCGTACTCGCCGGCCGTCTTGTGGCCGATCTGCCAGTGGCCGTCCATCTCGTTGCCCAGGCACCAGACCCGCACGTCGTGCGGTTCGGCCACGCCGTTCTTCACCCGCAAGTCGGACCAATAGGTGCCGCCGGGATGGTTGCAGTATTCCACCAGCCGCGCCGCGGCGTCCGGGCCTCGTGTGCCCAGGTTCACCGCCAGCATCGGCTCCGAGCTGGCCCGGCGGGCCCAGGCACAGAATTCGTCCGTGCCCACCGCGTTCGGCTCGATCGAGCGCCAGGCCAGGTCCAGCCTTACCGGCCGTTCCTCCACCGGGCCGATGCCGTCCTCCCACCGATAACCGGACACGAAGTTCCCGCCGGGATAGCGGATGATCGGCACGCCGAGGTCCCGGGTCAGATCGGCGACGTCCTTCCGGAATCCGTGATGATCCGCCGCCGGATGCCCTGGCTCGTAGATGCCGGTGTAGACGCAGCGGCCGAGATGCTCGACGAACGCGCCGTACACCCTGGGGTCGACCGGGCCGACCCGGAACGCGGGGTCAACGGTGATACGTGCTTCGGACATGAGCCTCCTCTACTTGATACCGGTGGTGGCGATGCCCTCGACGATCTGCCGCTGGAACAGCAGGAACACCACGATCAGCGGCAGCGCGCCCAGTACGGCTGACGCCATGATCTCGGCGTACATGATGCCGAAGGCGGAGGACACCTGCGACAGCCCGACCGGCAGCGTCATGATCCGGGTATTGGTCAGCGTCAGCAGCGGCCACAGGAAGTCGTTCCATTTCCATACGAACGTGAAGATGAACACCGCGGAGATCGCCGGCTTGCTCAACGGCATGTAGATGCGCCGGTAGATGCGCCACCAGCTGGCGCCGTCCACCCGCGCCGCCTGAGCCAGCTCGTCCGGAATGCCGTTGAAGAAGGACACGAAGATGACCACCGCGATCGGCACCGCCACCGCGGGCAGCACCTGCACCCAGTAGGTGTTGAGCAGGTGCGCGAAGTTGAACTCATTGAACATCGGGACGATCAGCACCTGCGGCGGGATCAGCAGGCCGGCCGCGATCAGGCCGTAGATGATGCGCCGGCCCGTGAACCGCGTCCGCGCTATGGCGAAGCCGGCCATCGAGCACGCCACCACGGCGAATACCGCCGACAGCAGGGCGATCACGAAGCTGTTCAGATACCAGGTCTGGATGTTGCCCAGGTTGAACAGCTCCTGATACGCGTGCAGCGTCCAGGTGCCGCTCCACCAGCTGGTCGGCTGGGCCGCGATCACGCCGTCCGGTTTGAGCGAGGTGTCGAGCGCCCAGAGCAGCGGAATGAGCCAGATCGCGGCGAATACCAGGAGCACGGCCGCGCAGAACCAGTTGAAGTACCGCGCGCGCCAGTCGACGGCGCGCTTCTTGGCCCGCACATCTGCGTGGCGGCCGGCGGCAGTGATAGCGGTCATCGGTCATGCCCCCTTCTGCTGACGCCGGGAGACGAAGAACCACACCAGCGAGACGGCGAGAATTACCAGGAAGTACAGCATCGACGCCGCAGCGGCGTAGCCCGTGCGGAAGTCGGTGAAGCCGATGTCGTACACGTATTCCAGTACCGGCCTGGTCGAATAGTTCGGGCCGCCGCTGGTCATCAGGAAGATCTGGTCGAAGATCTTCAGCGAGGCGATGATCTGCAGCACCAGCACCAGCGCAGTGGTGCGGTTCAGCAGCGGGATCGTGATCCGGCGCATCTGGTGCCACCGGCTCGCCCCATCCACCGCGGCCGCCTCGTACAGGTTCCTGGGGATCTCCTGCAGCCCGGCGAGATACAGCACGAAGTTGAAGCCCAGCGTCCACCACACGGTCGCCAGCGCGACCGAGGCCATCGCCCAGCTGGGGTCGGCCAGCCAGTTCGGCGGGTTGCTGATGCCGACGGCGTTCAGCCAGCTGTCCCACAGCCCGATCTGCGGAGTGTAGAGCCAGGTCCAGATCAGCGCCATGGCGGCCGACGGAACGACGTAGGGGGCGAAGAACACCAGCCGGAAGAACCAGCGCCCGCGCGCGAGCCGGTCGGTGAAGATGGCCAGCACGAGCGCGATGGCGACCAGCGGCGGCGTCGTCATCAGCGTGAATAGCACGGTGTGCCACATCGCCTGCCAGAAATCGGAGCTCGTCAGCGCCTGCGTGTAGTTGTCCGGGCCGGCGAAGCCGCCGAGCCCGCTGTGCTGCAGGCTGCTGTTGAAGAAGCTCATGATGATGCCGTACACCGTCGGTCCGACCAGGAACAGCACGTAGAAGATCAGGAACGGGGCGGTCAGCCCCCAGCCTGAGCGGCCTTCGTCGCGACGCTTGCTGGGACTGGTTGTCCCTCTTACCCGTTCGTCCGCGTAGACAGGAATAGTCTGAATGGACATCGCATACCTCCGGGCCGCGCTATTACACCGGCGGCGTCGTGTTCGCGTACAGGGCCAGCTTGCTTCTCATGTCCGCGATCGCGGCGGCCGGGCTCATCTGGCCCGCTTGGACTGCGGCGATGGCGAAGCCCATGATGTTCTCGAAATCCGAACCCGAACCGGAGTACCAGCCCGGATCGTCATAGCGCGCATAGTTGGCCACCCATTTGTAATTCGACGCCGGCTTGAGCTTGTCGTAGGCCGCGCTCTTCTGGAATGGCAGCCAGGCCGGGATGTGGCCGCCCTGCGCCCACGTGCTGCTCTGGTTGAGCAGGGAACGGACGAAACCGAAGATCTCCTTGCGCTTGGCGTCGGTGCGCGCCGGGTCCTTGGGCAGAACGAAGCTGTGCGAGTCGGCCTGCACCACGTACCGGCCGCCGTAGACGTTCGGGAACGCGGTCATGCTGAACGGTGACTTGGTGGTCTCGAACGTGGTGATTTCCCAGTCGCCCTGGAAGAAGAATCCGGACTTGCCGGTGGCGAACGTGGTGATCGCGCCGGCGTAGTCCACGCTGGTTGGCATGAGTGCCTGCTTGACGGTGAGGTTCTGCAAGAACGACAGCACCTTTTCCGCCTTCGCGTCGTCGAGCACGATCTTCTGCCCGTCGTGGGCGAGCACGCTGCCGCCGAGCTGGTAGTACAGCGTGGAGAAAAACCGCCACGGGGTGGCCGAGTCGTTGTTGATGCTGACGACGCCGCCGTAGGCTCCAGTGACCTTTTTCGCGGCTGTGAGGGCCTGGGTCAGTGCGTCCGGCCCATCGAGGTTCTTCAGGCTGCCATTCGCATCGAGCAGCCCGGCCTTCTTGCAGATGTCGGTGTTGTAGTACATCACCCACGGGTGCGTGTCCAGCGGGATCGCGTATAGCCTTCCGTCCGTGTGCGCCTTGTTCCACGCCGCTGGCGTGAAGTTGCCACCGGTGATCGCGTACGGGGCGAGCTCGCTTTCGTTCAACGGCTCCAGCAGGCCGGCGCGCGCCAGGATCGACGCCCGGGTCAGGTGCGAGATTCCCACGTCCGGCGGCCTGCTCCCGAGCGTGGCCAGCGAGAGCTTCGTGTAGTAAGGATTGCCCCACGCCAGCGTCACCGCGTCCAGGTTGATGCCCGGATGCTGCTTCTGATATCCCTGCTGCATTGTCAGCATGCGGACGCCGTCGCCGCCGCCGAACAGGTTCCAGTACGACAGCGTGTTCGTCGGCGGGCCGATGCCTGCCACGCCGGACGCGAACGCCGAGCCACAGCCCGACACCAGGCCGCCCAGGCCAAGCAGGCCGGCGCCGCGTAGCAGGCTCCGGCGGGAAATGGCGTGCCCTTCCGTGCTCATCGACGTTCCTCCTTGACGGGCCGCCGACCGAATCGGGGACAGCGGATCCGGCCGACCGGTTGACACGAGAATCGACCGCGTGAACGCCGGTCCGGCAGCATGCCAACGGCGGCCGGGAGGCGGTGTACTACCGAACGAGCAGGCGGCCAGCGAGCCGGACGGCTAGACGCGGACACCTTGCGGAGAGGACCGGGAATGGTGTTCAGCGCCGCCCGGGCGATGATCCACCGGCCGCCCGCACGACCGGGCACCCGGGAACGGCAATGGGCCGATGCCGGGATCATGATGGCCGGAGCGCCATGCCTGCCGCGGCCCCTCTGACCGGCGGCGCTTTCCGCAGGCACGAACATTGCAGGCAAGTCCTTCTCCACCGACGCATCGCCCGCGATGACGCATCGTCCGCGTTCTGGCAGCAATGCAAAGGTTTTCCTCGCCTACCTGCCCATCCTTCGGCTAAACCTGATCCGGTAACTTTTTCCTTCACGCGAGCACAGGTGAACCCGCAGGACCGGTTCGCCCCCGCGCCGGGCCAGCCTGGCGTCCCTAGCGATCTCGATGGCGGAAGTTGCCGGCCTGGTGTGGTTGCGGGGCTGGTGTGGTTGCGGGCTGGTGTGGTTGCGGGGCTGGTGTGGTTGCGGGGCTGGTGTGGTTGCGGGGCTGCTGCGGCGGATCGTGCGCTGCTGCGTCACCTGCCCCGCTGGCATCGTCCGTACCAAAACATACGATGTGAATGTCCCATTCATGCAGCTGGAACAACATGGCTGGGACATCCACGCCGTATAAACCGCTGGGACAGCGGCCGCCAGGTCGGATCGCCAGCCACCATAGCCACAGCGATCACTCCGCACACGTCCAGTCCCGGAAGGCAGGGCACGGCGGACCCCGGGCCCCGGAAGGCAGGGCACGGCGGACCCCGGGCCCCGGAAGGCAGGCCACGGCAGACCCCGGCCCCGGGCCCCGGAAGGCAGGCCACGGCCGGTCCCGGCAGTCCTCGCAGAAGGCTCGTAACCCCGAACCCAGTTGCGCCAACCGGGTCACGCCCACCGGGTCACAGGGTGTTAGGTCCCGGGCTCGCCGTGCCCTCCCAGGGAGAATCTGATCCGCATGCATGTGCACACTCATGTAACTGAGTTAGCGTTAACGGCAGAGCCCGGCAAGCTCTCCAAAGGCGGCATGTGATCTGCGCGGGAGTGGTTGATGACCGCACGCGAGACGGCTAGGCGCCACGCCCGCGCGTCGCGGGCGGAGATCTGTCGCGCTGCGCGGATGAGCGTGGCCCCGGGGCACCATCGAAGCCGCGTTTCCCCAGTTCCGGTCCTGTCGGGGAGCGTCTCGTGAACAAGCCGGCTTCGGTCCCCGAGCAGTTCGACGCGGTGGTGGTGGGCGCCGGTTTCTCAGGCCTGTACATGCTCTACCGGCTACGCCAGCTCGGTCTGTCGGTGAAGGTCTTCGACTCGGCGGGTGATGTCGGCGGGACGTGGTACTGGAACCGCTATCCGGGGGCTCGCTGTGACGTCCCCACCACGGACTACGCCTACAGCTTCGACCCGGAACTGGAGAAGGAGTGGACCTGGTCGGAGAAGTACGCCACGCAGCCGGAGATCCTGGACTACCTCCGGTTCGTGGCCGACCGCCACGGGCTGCGTTCTGACATCGAGTTTTCCGCCACCGTCACCTCAGCTCGCTGGGACGAGCCGGTGAACCGGTGGAGGATGACGACCGGCCGTGGGGAGGAAATCTGGTGCCGGTACTACATCATGGCCACCGGTTGCCTTTCCATGCCCAAGTCACCCGACATCGAAGGTGCCGGCCGTTTTGCCGGCCAGGTCTACTTCACTAGCCGCTGGCCTCACGAGGGCGCCGACTTCACGGGTCAGCGGGTCGCGGTCATCGGCACCGGCTCGTCCGGCATCCAGTGCATCCCGCTCATCGCCCGCCAGGCCAGCCGGCTCACGGTCTTCCAGCGCACCCCGAACTTCTCGATCCCGGCGCACAACGGCCCCGCCCCGGCCGACACGCTGGAGCAACTGGCCGAGGACCGCGACGGGTACCGGCATTCCGCCCGGTGGTCCCGGGGAGGGATTCCCGTTGAGCCGACCGACGTCCGCGGCGTCACCGCCAGCGAGGCGGTCCGCCGGGAGCGCTTCGAGGCGGCCTGGGACCAGGGCGCGCTGTTCGGAATTCTCAACGTCTTCGCCGACCAGGGCGTGAACCCGGCGTCCAACGACATCGTGGCCGAGATGATCCGCGAGAAGATCCGCTCGATCGTGAAAGATCCCGGGACCGCCGAGGCGCTCTGCCCGAAGGACCACTACTTCGGGACCAAGCGGCCATGCCTCGATACCGGCTACTTCGAGACCTACAACCTGCCGCACGTCCAGCTCGTCGACCTGCGTAAGCAGCCGATCGTCAGCATCACCGAGGACGGCATCGAGACAGCGGACGGGTCGTTCGGCTTCGATGCCATCGTGTACGCCACCGGCTTTGACGCCATGACCGGCGCCCTGGAGGCCGCGGATGTCACGGGCCGGGACGGTTTGTCCCTCACCGAGAAGTGGGCGGCCGGGCCGTCGACGTACCTGGGGCTCATGACCGCCGGGTTCCCGAATTTCTTCATGCTCACCGGGCCCGGCAGCCCTTCCGTCCTGTCCAACATGACCGTATCGATCGAGCAGCACGTCGACTGGGTGGCCGGGTGCCTGCAGGACATGCACGACGAAGGCCTCGAGACGATCGAGCCGACCGCGCTGGCCGAATCCGGCTGGAACCAGCACGTCCAGGACTGCGCCGCCATCACCTTGTATCCCACCGCCAACTCCTGGTACATGGGCGCCAACGTGCCCGGCAAGCCACGCGTGTTCCTGCCCTACATCGGCGGGGTGAACGCGTACCGGCAAGCGTGTGACGACATAGTCGAGCAGGGCTACCTCGGATTCACGATGACCGGCCCCGCCGGGCCCCGGTGCCGGGACGGAGTAATCCGCCGCATGCAACCCGATGTCGCCATGATCCTGGAGTTGGTGGCCGCGATGGGCCTGCCGCCTATGGACACTCTGTCGGCCGCCGACGCGCGGGCCATGCTGGCGGCCACCGCGGCCGCCCGCCCGCCGGGTCCCGAGGTGGGCGAGGTCACCGACGGAGTGATCCCCGGGCCGGCCGGGGACCTGCCGTACCGGCTGTACCGCCCGGCGGGGCCACCCGAGAGCCCGCGCCCCCTGGTGGTGTACTTCCACGGCGGTGGCTGGGTGCTCGGCAACCTGGATTCGGACGACCCGCTCTGCCGGGACCTGTGCGAGCGTTCGGGCGCGGTGGTCGTGTCGGTGAATTACCGCCACGCCCCCGAGGATCGCTTTCCCGCCGCCGCGCTGGACGCCTTCGCAGCCGTGCAGTGGGTGAACGCCAACGCCATCGAGCTAGGCGGCATCCCCGGTCAGCTCGCCGTCGCCGGCTGGAGCGCGGGGGCCAATATCGCCGCGGTCGCGTGCCAGCTGGCCCGCGACGCCGGAGGCCCGCACATCTCCGGGCAGGTGCTGATATGCCCGGTCGTGGACTCGGACATGACCGGGCTGTCCTACCGGGAAAACGGCGACGGGTATGTCCTCACCACGGCGCTGATGAGGTGGTTCTGGGATCACTATGCCGATCCAGCCGACCGCGGCGACCCCCGCGCCGCCCCACTGCGCGGCGACCTGCACGGTCTGCCCCCAACCTGCATCGTCGCTGCGGACTTTGACCCGCTGCGCGACGAGGGCGTTGCCTACGCGCGCGCCCTGGAGGCCGCCGGAGTACCGGTCCGCCTCGCCCGGGCCCGCGGGCACACCCACACGTCGGTGACCATGGTCGGCATGGTCATCTCCGGTGCGCCGGTCCGCGCTGAGATCGGAGCGGCGCTTAGAGATTTCTTCCCGTTCCCCCAGGCACAGGAGTAAGGCATGGCTTGGGATTTCTCCACCGACCCTGAATTCCAGGGCAAGCTCGACTGGGTCGAGCGGTTCTGCCAGGAGAAGGTCGAGCCGCTCGACTACGTATTCCCGCACGCAGTGCGCTGGCCGGACCCGGTGGTGAAGGCGTACGTCCGCGAGCTTCAGCAGGAGGTCAAGGACCAGGGCCTGTGGGCGATCTTCCTCGACAAGGACCTGGGCGGCCCAGGCTTCGGGCAGCTCAGGCTGGCCCTGCTCAACGAGGTGATCGGCCGCTACTCCGGAGCGCCCTCGATGTTCGGCGCCTCGGCGCCCGACACCGGGAACATGGAGATCCTCGCGGCCTACGGCACCGAGGAGCAGAAGAGGCGGTGGCTCGAGCCGCTGCTCAACCAGGACATGTTCTCGGCGTTCTCGATGACCGAGCCGCAGGGCGGCAGTGACCCGAATCTGTTCAGGACCCATGCCGAACGGGACGGCGATGAGTGGGTTATCAACGGTGAGAAGTGGTTCACCTCGGCGGGACGGGTGGCCGACCTGCTGTTCGTGATGTGCACCAACGGCATGTTCGTGGTGCCCCGCGCCACCCCGGGCGTCGAGATCATGCCGGAGCCGAGGAACCACAATCACATCGTCTACCGCGACGTCCGGGTACCCCTGGACCACCTGCTCGGCCCGGAGAACGGCGCCAAGGTACTCGCCCAGCGCCGCCTCGGCGGCGGCCGCATCCACCACGCGATGCGCACCATCGCCCAGTGCAAGCTCGCTTTCGACATCATGTGCGAGCGGGCACTCAGCCGCGAGTCGCACGGCAGCCTCATCGCCGAACACCAGATGGTGCAGGAGAAGATCGCCGAGTCCTACGCCGCGATCAGGATGCTCCGGCTGTTCGTGCTCGAGACCGCCTGGAAGATCGACCAGACCTCGACGCTCGAGGCCCGTACCGACATCGCGGCGGTGAAGTTCACCATGGCCAGGGTGCTGCGCGAGGTGTCCTACAACGCGCTGCACATCTTGGGCTCGCTAGGCACCACCGACCTCACGCCCATCCAGGCGATGTACGCGTCGGCACCCACCATGGGCATCGCCGACGGGGTCGACGAGGTGCACAAGGCCACCGTTGCCCGCCGGGTGCTCAGAGGCTACCGCCCGCACGAGGGATACTGGCCCACTGAGTACATCCCGGCCAAGCAGGCAGAGGCGTGGCGGCGGATGCGGCCCGTCCTCGACGCCCGGCCTGACCTCGCCCGCGCGGCCGAGAAGTACGCCAGCCGCCGATGAGCCGACAGCCGGGCGCCCGGAACTCAGTATCATCGACATCTATGCCGGAGACGAGGAAGACGTTCGGTGACGTGAGCGTCTGGCCGAGCGGCGACCTCGTGGCGACGGTGGAGATCGGGCGCCCGCCGGACAACTTCTTCGACGCCGGGCTCATCGCCTCGCTCGCGGATGCCTGCGGGTGGCTGGACGAGCAGCCGGCGTTCCGCGCGGCCGTGCTGTGCTCCGACGGCAAGCACTTCTGCGCGGGCGCGGACTTCTCCGGCCGTTCGGGGCGGACCGGGACGGGCGGCGCGAAGGAACTTTACGCCGCGGCGGCCCGGCTGTTCGAGGTGCGGACGCCGGTGGTCGCCGCCGTGCAGGGTGCGGCGGTAGGCGGCGGGCTCGGGCTGGCCTGCGCCGCCGACTTCCGCGTCGCCAGCCCGCAGGCCAGGTTCTGCGCGAACTTCGCCCGGCTCGGCCTGCACCATGGCTTCGCGCTGACGGTCACGCTGCCCGCGATCGTCGGCGAGCAGCGCGCGCTGGACCTGCTGTGCACCGGCCGCCGGGTCGGCGGCGAGGAGGCGGCCAGGATCGGGCTGGCCGACCGGCTGGCGGACCCCCAAGCCCTGCGGGCGGCCGCGCAGGAGCTGGCCGCCGAGATCGCCTCCGGCGCCCCGCTCGCGGTGCGGTCGATCCGGGAGACGATGCGCGGGACGCTGGCGGACCGGGCCCGGGCGGCGATGGACCGGGAACTGGCGGAGCAAGACCGGCTGCGGCGGACGGCGGACTTCGCCGAGGGCATCCGCGCGTCCGCGCAGCGGCGGCCTCCCCGATTCGAGGCGCGGTGACCATGGCCGTTCCGGATGCGACCGGCGTGCTCGCAGAGCTGCGGCGGTGGATCGAGGCCAGCTGGGATCCGGAGCTGAGCCTGGTGCGATGGCGCGAGCTGCTGGCCGACACGGGGTGGGCGTGCCCGGCCTGGCCGCGCCGCTGGTGCGGGCGGTCGCTGCCGGCTGGCCTGGCGGCGCTGGTGACGCAGGAGCTGGCCGGCGCGGGAGTGCCCGGTCCGGCCGAAGGGGTCGGCGTGGGCCTGGCCGGGCCAGTGCTCATCGAGCACGGCACCGATACGCTCCGGGAACGGTTCGTCCGGCGCACCGTCACCGGCGAGATCACCTGGTGCCAGCTGTTCAGTGAGCCAGGAGCCGGCTCGGACCTGGCCGGGCTGACCACCCGGGCCGAGGCGGCCGCCGGCGGGTGGCTGGTGACGGGGCAGAAGGTCTGGTCGACCGGAGCGGCGACCGCGGACTTCGGGCTGCTGCTGGCCCGGACCGACGCCAGTGTGCCCAAGCACCGTGGCATCACCTGCTTCGTGCTGCCGATGCGCCAGCCCGGGGTCGAGGTGCGCCCGCTGCGGCAGATGAACGGGCATTCCTCGTTCAACGAGGTGTTCCTGGATCAGGCCAAGGTCCCGGCCGGACACGTGATCGGCGAGCTGGGCGGCGGCTGGACGGTCGCGCTGTCGATCCTCGCGCACGAGCGGCGTCTCGCCGCGTCCCGGCCCGGCCCGGTGCCGCCCCAAAAAGCCGGGGCGGCCGGGCGGGCCTGGCGGGAGGCGATCGCGGAGCGGACCGCGGCCAGCGAGCCGCACAAGTGGTACCCGCAGCGGGCGGGCCGGCCGGATCTGGTTACCGGCCAGGCGATCGCGCACGGCCTGGCCGGCGACCCGCTGGTGCGCCAGGAGATCGCCCGGCTGGTGGAGCTGGCCTGGTCGGCGCGCTGGACGGCCGAGCGTGCCGCCGCCGCGCGGGCGGCGGGCCGGCCGCCCGGGCCGGAAGGCTCGCTGGGCAAGCTGGCCAGCAGCGTCATCGCCCGCCAGGCGGCGCGGGTGCACGCGCTGATCGCCGGGCCGCACGGCATGCTGGCAGGGCCCGGCTCGCCGCTGGACGGGATAATCGCCGAGATCTTCCTGTCCGTGCCGGGCATTTCCATCGCCGGCGGCACCGACCAGATCCAGCGGACGATCATCGGCGAGCGGATCCTCGGCCTGCCCAGGGAGCCCGATCCCAGCCGGAATCTGCCCTTCCGCGAGGTGCCCGGTGGCTTATCTGGACCGAGAACGGCGTCCGCATCTACTACCAGGCCTTCGGGCCGCCGGACGGTGCCACGCCGCTCCTGCTCACCCACGGCTTCTCCGCATCGTCAGCGATGTGGCAGCCGAACATCGCGGCGCTCGCCGCCGCGCGGCTGGTCATCACGTGGGACCTGCGTGGCCACGGCAGCAGCGACGCGCCGGACGACCCAGCGCGTTACTCGGCCGAGGCCTGCGTGGCGGACATGGTCGCGCTGCTCGACGCGTGCGGGATCGGGCGCGTGGTGGCGGGCGGGCTGTCCCTGGGCGGGTTCCTGTCGCTGGAGTTCTTTCTCGCGCACCCGGACCGGGTGGCCGGGCTGGTGCTGTGTGACACCGGCCCTGGCTACCGCCGCGACGAAGCGCGGCAGCGGTGGAACGACCGGGCCATCGCGGCGGCCGAGCGCCTCGAGCGCGACTCGGCCCGCGGGCTGGCGCTCGCCGCCCGCGGCATGCTCACCCAGCGCGATGCGCGCGTGATCGACGCGCTGCCGTCGATTACGGTCCCGGCGCTGGTGCTGGTCGGCGCGCGTGACAAGGACTACCTCGGTGCGGCCGAGTACATGGCGGCGCGACTTCCCCGGGCCGCGCACGCGGTGATCCCGGATGCCGGCCACGTATGCAACGTCGACCAGCCGGACCTGTTCAGCCGACGGGTGCTCGCCTTCCTGGGCCAGCCTGATCTCCGGTCGCTATGACAACGTTCGTCTTTACCGATGAGCAGCAAGACCTGCGTGAGATGGTTCGGCGGTTCCTGGCGGAGAAATCGCCGGTCAGCGAGGTACGGCGGCTGATGGCGACCGAGGCCGGGTACGATCCGGCGGTCTGGGCGCAGCTCGGGCAGCTCGGGCTCGCCGGGATCATCATCCCGGAAAAGTACGGCGGTGCTGGCTGCGGGCCGGTGGAGCAGCTGATCGTGTGCGAGGAGATGGGCACGACGCTGCTGTGCTCGCCGTATCTGGCCAGCGCTGTGCTCGCTGCCGGGGCGCTGCTAGCCAGTGGCGACGCGGCCGCGCAGGCGGATCTGCTGCCTTCGATAGCGTCCGGCGAGACGATCGCTACGCTGGCCGTGCCGGAAGACGACGGCTCATGGGCACCGGACGATTTCAGCGTCACCGCACGCCGGGCCGGCGACCGGTACCTGCTTGACGGCAGCAAGTCGTTCGTGCTGGACGGGACGATCGCGGACCTGATCCTCGTCGCCGCTTCGTCCGATGACGGTCCTGCGCTGTTCGCGGTCCACGGCGATGCGCCGGGCCTGTCCGGTCAGGCGATGCAGACTCTCGACATGACCCGTAAGCAAGCCGTGCTCACGTTCAGCGGAACCCCTGGCCGGCCGGTGGGCCAGCCCGGTGCGGCGGTGGAGATCGTGGCGCAGGCGGTTCGCGGTGGCATGGTCGCGCTGGCCGCAGAGCAGGTCGGCGGGGCGCAGCGCTGCCTGGACATGGCGGTGGAGTACGCGAAGGTCCGGCATCAATTCGGCCGCGCGATCGGCAGCTTCCAGGCGATCAAGCACATGTGTGCGGACATGCTTCTCGAGGTCGAGTCCGCCAGGTCCGCCGCCTATCGCGCGGCCTGGGCGGCTGCCGACGGCGCCGCCGATCTGCCGCTGGTCGCCAGCCTCGCCAAGGCCTACTGCTCGGAGGCTTACTTCCACGTCGCCGCGTCGAACATCCAGGTTCACGGGGGAATCGGCTTCACCTGGGAACACGATGCGCACCTGTACTACCGGCGGGCCAAGTCCGCAGAGGTTATGCTGGGCACGCCGGTATCGCACCGTGACGTCGTGGCCGGCTTGCTGCTCAAGATGGCCGGCGGCGAAGCCTGATCCGGTCGGTTCGAACCCGGGTGTGCCGTTTCGCCGGTAGTCACGCTCTTACTAGTCTGGGGTTGCCGACACCACAGGTAGGAGCGAGGTGAGCGCGTGCGGGACGGGCAGCCACCGCTTGATGTTTTCGTGGGCCGGGCGACGGAGCTTGGGCGTGTCGCAGAGGTGATCGCCCGGGTGGAGACGGGCGAGCCGTGGCTGGTGTCCATCGAAGGTGATCCGGGAGTCGGGAAGTCGGCCCTGGCGAGGCGGTGCCTGGCCGGAGCCCTCGACCTGAGGGTGCTGTCGGCTCGCGCTGACCAGGCGGAGACCGATCTGGACTTCGGAATCGTCGACCAGCTGCTCAGGACGGCCGGGGCAGCTTTCCCGACGTTGCTGTCAGCGGGCGCGACCGGCTCGCCTGAATCAGCGTTCGCGGTGGGCGCGCACTTGCTGAAGGTCGTGGGAGAGCAGCAGGCCGCCGCGGCGGTGGCGATCGTGGTCGATGACTTGCAGTGGGCGGACGGCAGGTCGGTAGAGGCGCTAACGTTCATGCTGCGGCGGCTGTCGGTGGACCCGGTCCTGACCCTGGTGGTCTACCGCGGGCCCAGCGATCAGCTGGACGAGGCGGCGCAGCAGCTGCTGCGGAGTGCCGAGAACCGGGTGGACATCCCGCTGGGCGGGCTGAGCCCGGATGAGGTAGCGGCGCTTGTGGCCGCGGTTACGGCCGGGCCGCTGGACGGCGAGGCCGTCCAGCGGCTGTACCGGGGCACCGGCGGGCATGCGTTGTACCTGCGCACGGTGCTGAGTGAAGGGTTCCGCCTTGATCCGCGGGCTCCGGGGCGGCTGGCGCTACCCCGGTCGCTGGCCGCTGCCGTCGGTGATTACATGCGGGTGCTGCCGCCAGAGACCCGGGTCATTGTCGAGATGCTGTCGGTGCTGAACCTCTGCGTGCCGCTAGCCCAGCTGGGCCAGGCGGCGCAGGCCGACTCGCCCAGCGCGGCGATTGAACCGGCCGTGAATGCCGGCCTGGTGAACTGGTGGCCCGCGGAGCCGACGTGCCCCGTCGAGATCCGGCACCTGCTAGTCCGGGACGCCGTCTACGCGGGGATCACCGCGACCAGGCGCCGCGTGCTGCACGAGCGCGCCGCCTCGGTGGTCAGCCAGTCGGCGTCGTGGGAGCACCGGGTGGCAGCGCTGGACCACCCGGATGAGGGCCTGGCCGCTGAGCTCGAGCGCCTAGCGGGCGAGGAGGTGGCCGACGGACGCCTGGCGCGGGCCGCCACGCACCTGCGGTGGGCCTCGGATATCTCCCCGGCCCGGGCCGAACGGGAGAGGCGGCTGCTGACCGCGGCGATGCACCTGATGCTGGCCGAGGAGTCCCGCGGCTTGGCCCTGCGCGACGTGGTAGAGGAGTCGGCGCCGTCACCGCTACGCAATTGCGTGCTGGGCACGATGGCATTCTCGGCGGGCCAGCTGGCCGAGGCACAGCTATGGTTCAGCGAAGCGCTGGCCCAGGCGCGGGACGACCCGGACAGCCGCGAGCTGGCCGCCGTGATCGCCAACAAGCTGGCCGGCACCTACACGCTGCTGGGAGACGGAGAGCAGGTGCAGGCCTTCGGCCGGTGGGCATTGGGCACCGGCTGCCTCGACGCGGCAGCTGCCAGCCAGACCCGCACCCTGATTGCGATCGGCGCCTGCGAGGCGGCCGGCCCGCACGAGGCCCTGGCCGAACTGAGTCACCTGGATGCCGATGCGGCCCGGGTCAGCCCAGTCGAGGTCGACGCCCTGGCGCTGCGAGGGGTGTTCCGGCTGCTGGCCGGAGATCTGGGTGAGGCCGTGCGCGACCTGACCGCCAGCCTCGAGCTGGCCCGCAAGGGGGCCACTCTCACCACGGGCCTGCGCGCCCACTGCTACCTTGCGCTGGCCCAGTACCTCGCCGGCGCCTGGGACGACGTGCTCCTTACCGCCGAGCAAGGGCTCTCGGCCGCGGCGATCCGTGTCCGCCGCTACGCACTGCCGCTGCTGCACCTGGCAGCGGGCTGCGTGCCAGCCGGACGAGGCGCGGCCGAGGAAGCCGAAGAGCATGCCCGGCTGGCCGAGGAGGCCGCGGCCAGTGTGGACTACAGGCAAGAGGGACTGTACGCGGCGATGGCGCGGGCACTGGTGGGCCAGGCGACCGGTGACTACCTGGGCATGGCCGAGGTGCTGGGCCCATGGGCTGATGATGCGGCGCTGGACGGCCGCAGCCGGATGGACGCGGTGCTGTGGCGGCCGCTGCTGGCCGAGGGCCTGATCGGCTCCGGCCAGGCTGCGAAGGCGGCCGTTGTGCTGGCGCAGCTACGGGCCGATAACGGTCAGGTCAGCTACCTTCAGCCGGCCCTGGATTGGCTGGACGGGTGGCTGGCCGAGCTGAAGGGTGCCCCGGAGCAGGCCCGGGAGATCTACCAGCGCGGCGAGGACACCGCCGATACCCGCAGCCCGGTCTATACAGCCCGGCTGCTGCTAGCCCACGGTCGGCTGCTGCGGCGCACCGGCAACAGGAGGGACGCGGTCGAGCGACTGCGCCGGGCGTACGCGCTGTTCTCGGGCTTGCGGGCCGCGCCGTTCATCGCTCGGACTGAACAGGAGCTGGCGGCGTGCCAGCTGCCCGTCGGCCCGTCCAAGAAGCAGCCCGCGTTGGTCTTGACCAGTCGGGAGACCGAAGTCGCCCACCTGGTCGGGAAGGGATTGTCCAACCCTGAGGTTGCGGCCGAGCTGTTTATCAGCCGCAAGGCCGTGGAGTACCACCTCGGCAACATCTACGCGAAGTGCGGCTTGCGCGGACGTGGGCAACTGCGGCGCTTCGTCGAGCAATGGCACCAGCCGATCACGATCTGACCGGTTCCGGGCGCGGTGGTCGCGGAACTGACCCTAGCCCTCGGACGGGACGGCCATGACGTGGGACGCAGTCATGATCACGCGCGCGAGGCGGGCGGCGCGGCCGGGCCCGGACCGCAGTCCATGTCACCCTCCCCGGGTGATCCGGACGGTCGCAGGTGGCTGGCGGGCTGGGTAGTCACGTTGTGACTACTCAGCCAGGGAGGGTTCCATGGGGGTAAGTGCGAGACCCGAGGGTCCCAAGTTCACCAGTCCGGACGGGCGGCGTTCCGGGTCTAGCGCCGCGCGGGCGGCGGGCCACGCTGCTGGCCGTGGTGCTGGCGGTGATCGCGTTGCTGGCGGCGGCGTGCAGTTCGTCGTCGGGCAGCAGCGCGGCGTCGGGCGGCAGCAGTACCAAGGCGGCGGCGTCGGGCAGCAGCGCGGCGGCCAAGCCGACGGGCTCGCTGGTGGTGTTCGCGGCGACGTCGCTGACCGATGCGTTCAGCAAGATCGGCGATCAGTTCGAGGCGGCGAACCCGGGGCTGACGGTGAAGTTCAACTACAACGGGAGTTCCTCGCTGGCGACCTCGATCACCCAGGGCGCGCCGGCCGACGTGTTCGCCTCGGCCGCGCCGTCGAACATGAAGACGGTGACCGACGCCGGCGGGGCGTCGGGCACGCCGCAGGACTTCGCCGCCAACACCGGCGAGATCATGGTGGAGAAGGGCAATCCCGAGCACATCACGTCGGTCAGCGACCTGGCCAGGCCCGGGGTCAAGGTGGTGGTCTGCGCGCCGAAGGTGCCGTGCGGGCAGGTGGCCACGGCGATCTTCACGAACGCCGGGGTGACGGTCAAGCCGGTCAGCGAGGAGACCAACGTCGGCGGGGTGGTGACCAAGGTGACGCTGGGGGAGGCGGACGCGGGGATCGTGTACGTGACCGACGTCAAGGCCAACGCGGGCAAGGCCACCGGGGTGGTCATCCCGGCGAGTGAGAATGACACCACCGAGTACCCGATCGCGGCGCTGAAGGACGCGCCGAACCCGGCCGCGGCGGCCGCGTTCATCAGCTACGTGCTCGGACCCCAGGGCCAGGCCGTGCTGGCCAGCTTCGGATTCGCCCCGCCGAAGTAAGCCGGATGGACGAGCAGAAGAAGTAGCAGCATCTGCCGATCTCGGTCAGCCGACGGTGAACGAGTAGGCCTCCAATCCCGGTGAGAGCCTGATGGTCACCGTGCCGTCCCGGGCGGGCCGCTCGGTGGCGACGGTGTAGATGTCGGGGGCGCCGGAGACGCGGATGGTCTTGCTCGCGCCGCCGGCTGAGACGGTGAGCGTGCCGGTGCCTCCGACGTCGAGATAGACGTCAGAGGCGTGGTGTCGGGGACATCGGTCGCCCGCGCGCAGCGCGAGCTCGGGGTGCGCCGCGCTGAGCAGCTGGCGGATGAGCTGCTCCTCGCCGGTGTAGTCGCCTTCGCCGATGGAGATGTGCCGGATCTGGCCGCTCGCGTCGATGAGGTAGGCGGCTAGCCAGGATGAGGCTGCCGAACAGGGTAAAAACCGCGAAGCTCAGCGTCAGGCCCAGGACGATGAGATAAGGCCGCCGCCGCGCCAGCTCAGCGTCCGGCTTCGCACTGCCGCCCCCGAGGAAGACGACGGGCAGCACCGGCAGGACACACGGGGACAGGCCCGTGATGATTCCGCCGACCAGGCCGATCAGCACCAGCGTCACGCCACGACCTCCTGCCGACGGCGGCCCGGGATCGTTCCGAGTGCTGCGTCTTGCGTGCACGGCCAGGTAATCTCACCCTGCTAAGACTCTAAACGGGGGCGAGCTTCCAGGAGTCTCCGGTTGTCCCGTCAGTGACTACACCGAGGCCGTCTCCGGGACGAACGCGACCTGACCAGTCCGCTCTCCCGCATAGCCGCTCTTCTCCCCGCCGTAATGCGGGAACGCGACCGGCACCGGGGCCATGCCGAAGACCCGCTCTACCACTGCGCGCTGGCCTCCACGTCGGAGACGGTCGGCGAAAAGTGATGGTAGCCAGCGACAGCAGGCGCCGCGCCGGACTCAGCCAAGGCAGTCTCCCTCGTCAGCATCTCCGCAGCACAGCCGGACACGAGCCCGCCACCATGCCGGATCTTCTAGTCCCGTCGGACAGACAAGGTGATCTTAACTTCACGGGTCGGCTGCGGTGGGGCTGGGAGCGCTGCCGTGCGCGGGTCAGGGCTTGGTGCATGATCGAGATGACCAGCGCGATGCTGATCGGGAAGGCGAGCGCCGTGGCCATGTTCATACCGACCATGTGCCTGGTCGTTGAGATACCGTCGAAATAGGCGACCGGAATGAACGCTGCGATGGCGCAGCCTGTCATACACAGAACGAGGACCGCGCCGTCTCGGCGCCAGGCTTGGCCGTGCGGCGCGAACAATGCGGCGATCGCGATCAACGCCATTATTTCCCACAGCGGTACGTACCACAGCAGGCCGAGGTGTTGCCGCAGCCGGTGTATCAGCCAGGTGAGCACGGCCACCCGGGATTCCGTCGCCCCAGGCGGATGACCGGCGCTGGGCGCATAGTCGCCCAGGTAAGTAACCCGGAGTTTCTGGGCATCGATAGCCGCCTGCTGCGCGATGCTGACGATTCTGCGCGGATGGGTGAGCAGGAAGTACGCGATGGTGCCATCGGACAGTTTTGCCTCATACCGCGGATAGAGCGGATCATTCCGGACCGAGACGGTACTAAAGGAGTTGGTGCCGGCGTACTTGGCCCAGGCAGGAGGCAGCCCGAGCGCGCGCAGGTCAGCCCGTGCCTGGTCATCATGCGCGGTTACGATTTCACTGAAGACGACATCCACCACCTGCTGGCGGTGGAGCAAGGTGGCGTAGTTGCTGGCCCGGTCCCACAACGCATAGGCCGCGGTCATCGTCGCCAGGAGCGCGGCGACCATGATGGCTGCCCTGGTTCGGGCCGTCCAGAACTGGCGCAGCCCGCGCCCGCCGTTCCTGCCGCCGCCGGCCAGCACAAGAGTCAGGCAGATCGGCACGGCCAGGATTAGGTACTGCTGTTTCGCCAAGATCGCGAGGAAACCACCGGCTCCGGCTAGAGCCAGCCCGAACACGGTCTCGCGCCGCCCCCTGCCCAGGTGCACGATACCGGCAGCGACCAGCAACAAGCCCATCAGGGCAGCAGGCTCGCTGAATGGACTGGCGTAGAAATCGAAGAACGCCGCATCCGCCATGATCAGCCACACAGCTGCCGCTACGGTCAACTGCGCCCAAAGTCTCAGTCGCAGGCCGGTCGCCAGGCTTGCGATCCCGAACGAGGCGATGGCGCAATTCAGCAGGCCTAGCGCGATCAGGTTCACGGTGCCGGGGAGGCCTACGACCCAGGTCAGGATCCGGGCCAGTTCCAGCGGCACGAGCTGCGATGTCGGGTACCGGCCAGCCTGGGCGCAGCTACTCGCCGATGGGGCGAATTCGAAGTAGGCGTAGCGGAACCACTGGGGGGAACCATGGGTAACTGCCCACACGCCCAGATCGCACATCACCCGGGGTCCGTCATGGTTGTCTGCCTGGCCGACTGGAGTGGGCACCAGGAACCGGACAATGAACAACCCAAGCGAAATGGCGAACAGCCACAGTCGCAGGCCAGCCGATCTGACCAGCCGGTTTACTGAGCGTCCGGCCCGGTAGGCTGACCGCCCGCCCGTGCTGCCGGACGCAACGTGCTCAGCTCCGCCCGGGTCCGGCAGGGCGACGCTCACCTCCGCCGTATCCGCATGCGTGCTGAAATCAGCGCCAGCCGGCTCATGGCCCATTGGCCTATAGTCCTGCACCAAGGCCACCTTCCGCCCAGGTTTCCCCCTATGGACTCAGACACGCGCCAGTGGATATAGCAGTAGGGAGCGTTGCAGTCCGGGATGTGGGGTTCCGGGCAACCGACTGCGAGGAAGACGTGAACCCGTTGATCTGCATCCGGGGCTCAGCCTCTCCCGGGCACAGCTACCCGATGACTCCCCTGTACCTGAAGAACTCGGGGGATTCCCCGATGCAGGTCACCTACTCGGCCAATCCGGGGTATGCCATGTCGTGGCTCAAGGCCTCCCCGGTGGAAATCCTCCCCGGGGAAGCTGCCAGCATCCCGCTGACCCTGGTGGTCCCGCCGAACGCAGGTCCCGCGGAAGCCTACGTGATCCTGACGGCGGGGGGAGCCCACTTCGACGTCAGGTTCAGCGTCGGGGTCCCCCCTCCCAGCCAGTGCCTCGCGGCAGGATACAAGCCCCCGCCGGGAACCAGCCCCTTTGTGTTCTTGTGGCTGATCGTTCCCGTGGTGATCATCCTCGCGGTCGTCTGGGTATGGCGCAGGCTGGCAGGAAGACTGTGAATCCTTCGCGGATCTCCCGCACAGCGGACTGCCGTCTATCGCACGATATTCGGGAACGACCAGTCGAAATGGTTAGGAAACGCGAAGTTCGTGAACGAGAGGCTGATGCATATCTCCAGGCTCCGCACGTAATGCCACCCGACGGGAATGAAGAGCGCTTCCCCCTCATGCAGGTCCACAGTCAGTCGGGTCGCAGCGCTGAACCTTGGATGTCGCTGTTCATCGGGAACTCGGCGTTGACTGGGCTGTAGACGGCGACGTCGTTGTACACCAGGTGCGACTCCAACGCAGGGACCAGGGTAACGTGCTTTGTGCCGCGGACCTGCACTAGGAGGATGTTGGAGACGTCATGGTGAAGCGGCGTCACTGTTCCGGCGGGGCCGAACCAGAAGAACACGCGCCGGACCGCGGCCGCAGCGCCGAGAAACCTTTCATCGCAGCTGAAGTGGGCCCACAGTGCGGCTGTTCCAGGCCTGTCCAGAAAGTGATTGTTGGCTACCAGGTAAATGTCGTTCGTCGGGCCGCTGCGGGTAACCAGGTCGACATAGTCGCCGAAGCGCAGCTGCCTCCAGGTACACGTCCTTCCGGACGGCCTGGATCTCGGCCTGCGCCTGTGCCGGTCTCAATCCCTCCGCTACCAGCACATCGAGGATGGCCTGATCGCCGACCTCGAGGAGGACGTTTTCCGCGATCCACGTGCGCCACCGGTCGGTGAGCTCAAACGGCGCTCCAACTGCGGTGCTCTTTGTTGCCTCCGGTCGGTGGGGCGGTAGATGCGAATGGGTTAGGTCGGCGCCAAGGGTGGCCGCCCGACGCCAGTCAGCCGACGGGCGTAGGCGGAGTCGGCGTGGGGGTCGGGGTCGGCGTGGGCGTCGGAGTCGGCGAGATCGAGGTGGGCGAGATCGGGGTGGGCGTCGGAGTCCGCGACGTCGGGGGCTGCGTAGTCCCCGGGATCGGCGTAGGCGTCAGCGGCGTCGGGGCCTGCGGAGTCCCCGGGATGGGCGAGGGCGTCGACGGCGTTGGGGGCCGCGTGGTTTGCCAGGGCCGTGCCTGTCGCTGCGACCACGACCGCGATAGTGGCCGCAATGGCTGCCTTGGTCGGGCTGAGATGGCGGAGCAGGCGGATCCGCTGGATAGTTATGCCTTCTACTGCCGGTGGTATGCGGCCGGCCACAGCTCGGCCAGCAGCAGCGCCGATTCACTTAGGTGAGACCGGCCGCGAACCTCCCAGTCCTGGCCGTAAGCGCCAGACGCCACGGTCCTGAGTTCGGTGACCAGGATGGCCGCATCGGCTGGCCGGTCCCGGGGATCTTTGGCCATCCCGGCGGCTACGAGCGGCCGCAGCGGTACAGGCACCGGATCTAGAGGCACCGGCTCGGAGCGGTGCTGGCGGAGCAGCTCGGCGGATGTCCCGCTGAAAGGCGGAGCGCCGGTGAGGCACTCATAGAACGTGGCGGTGGCCGCGTAGACATCGCCGACCGGGCTGGCGGGGCACCTGCGATCTGCTCGGGCGCCACATAACGGTAGGTGCCGGCCGGAACGGGATGGTCACTGGCGCGAGCCGCGATGCCGAAATCGGTCAGCTTGCTCACGCCCCCACCGTTGACCAGTACGTTTTCTGGCTTATGTCGCGGTGAACGACACCGCGACGGTGCGCCGCCGCCAAGCCCATCAACGAGCCCTGCAGCACCACTAGCGCCGCCTCGGCTGTGCTGCGGCCCTGATGGACCAAGATCTCGCGCAGTGAGACGCCGTCGATGAGCTCCATGATGATGGCCGAGGTACGGCTGGACCGGCCAAGCAGGCGACAAGCGCTGCTGGAGCTTCGCATCCCGGGCCAGGCACCCACGACCATGCGGCTGCGTGAAGACAACGAGGTGGTTTTCGGCCGCTTTCCCAACGAGGGCGTCACCGTTGAGCACCCCGCCGTATCCCGCAATCACGCTGCATTCGCGCTGTCACGAGCCGGTCTAACCGTCCGGGACCTCCAGAGCAAGAACCGTACCTACGTCGGGGAAAGGCCGTCTTCGCGGCATCACTGAGTTCCGGCGACGCCATGACGCTAGGCCGAACCGGCCCAGAAATCGTGGTCCTCATGACGCCTCCTGCGCTGGCACCGACCCAGACGGAATTCGGCTAGCTGCAGGGAAACTGCAATCCGGATCGGTCAGGCTTGCCTGAGACCACATTCCGCGGCCGACCCCGGCCAGACGGAGGCACAGATGACATCACTGGGCTCCCGGGTCGGCCTGACGGCCCTGATCAGGCCCGGCCGGCTCGACAGCCGCACCGTGGTTCTGGGAGTCGCGGGCGCCGTGGCGGGTGTCTTGTGCGGGCTGCTGGGGGTGGCCGGCGGGGTTGTCATCGTGCCCGTGCTGACCTCGCGGAGGATCGGGATGGCTCGCGCCGCTGCCAGCGGAACCACGATCGCTGCGGTCCTTCCGATCTCCGTCGTGGCCGCGATGACGTACGCGGGGCTCCATAACGTTGACGAGCCGGCCGCATCCGCCATCGTTCCAGGGGCAGCTGCGGGCGTAATCCTGGGGTCTTTGCTGGCGACGCGGGTGCGGGCGCCGGTGCTGCGCGTCCTGTTCCATCTGGTGCTGCTGGCGACCGCGGTCCGCCTGCTCGTCGCACTGCCCAGCGGCAGCATCCGCCAGGTCGCCGTGGAGGTGCCCGCGGCGCTAACGCTGTGTGCCCTGGGAACGGTCGCGGGCCTGGCCAGCGGCATGCTGGGCAGCGGAGGCGGCACCTTCCTGGTTCCCGCGCTCGTGCTGGGATTCGGTCTGGTGCAGCAGGTCGCTCAGGGTACTGCGCTGCTCGCTTTGATCCCCATCTGGGTCATCGGGGCGCTCACGCACCGCAAGACGCACACGCTCGGGCTGCGTGAGGCCGCCGCCGTGGGCTTGTGCGGAGCGCTGACCGTCCCCCTCGGCGCTGAGATCGCATCGCGCGTCGGCGGCCTGCCCTTGCGGGTGATCTTCGCCGCCTTCCTGATCGCCACCGTGGGCTGGGGCCTGCTGCGCACGCACCGCGGAAACCAGCCGCCGGCGCAGACAGCCGCTCAGCAACCCGGCGTGGAGCATCCCGACCCAGGATCTGCCCTGATGGCGGCCCACCCGCCCGGGCTCATTCAAGAAATCCGATTGCTTCTGGCGGGGCAATCGCGCTGAATACAGCGCATGGCTGACATTCAGGGCTCATACGATGAGCTGTTCGCTGCCGTGCCCAGCGCGCTGGCCGGACTGCTGGACGACGGAGACGCGGGTGCCTCGGTTGCGGTCTTCGTGGACGGCGAGCCCGTGGTGGACGTCTGGGGCGGGTTCGCCGTAGCGGGTAGGAAAAGATGCTGGTGCGGCACCTGCTCGCGCACACGGCGGGCCTGCCCGACTGGGACGGGCCGGTCGAGGATCTCTATGATTGGCCGTCCGCCACGGCACGTCTGGCCGCCCAGGCTCCGCAATGGGAACCGGGAAGCGCGGCCGGATACCACTCGCTCACCCAGGGGTTTCTCGTGGGCGAGGTCGTACGCCGGATCACCGGCCGGAGCCTGGGCGACTTCTTCGCAGGGGAGGTGGCCGGACCGCTGGGTGCCGACTTCTGCCCGCCGAGGACGACCACCGGGTGGCGCTCACGATCCCGCCGTCATCCCGGGATGAGGACTATGCCGCCAGCGCGCCCGGCGGCAGCGCTCCCCCCGGCGCCGGCACCGCTGTCCGGGTCCGTGACGGGAACAGCGTCGCCTGGCGCCGGGCGCAGATTCCCGCGGCGAGCGGATTCGGCAACGCCCGCTCGGTCGCGCTCGTGCAGTCGGTGATGGCCTGCGGAGGAGTGGTGCGTGGACTGCCGCTGCTGACGCAGGCGGGCTGCGACCGTGGGAGGGAGGAGCAGTTCCACGGCGTGGACCGCATCCTGGGCATGCAGGTCCGATACGGCCTGGGCTGCGGGCTGTTCGGCAGCGCCTATGGGTGGGGCGGCTGGGGCGGCCTACTCGTCATGGTCGAACCCGGCGACCGCATGGCAGTGGCGTATGTGACAATCAGATGCGCGAACCCGCGGGTGACACCCGGGGAGTGGAGGTCATCATGACCGCCTACGACGGCCTCAAGGGCCTGCGGGCTTGATCCGGCGGGTCAGATCACGAGGCCCGGTATGTCAGTAGGTGATGCCGGGGAACTGCTCGCGGGCCTGCTCTAGCTGGACGGCCCACTCGCGGGGCCAGCCGAAGGCGCGGGCGGCCTGGCCGCTCATGTCGGCGGCCGCGGCGCCGCTGGTGAAGTGGACGTATTCGCCCCAGTTCATCCGCCGCGTGTAGGTTCCGCCGGAGTCGCGCGGGAAGTGCCGGGCCAGCTCCAGGAAGAACCTGTTCATGACCTGTGCCCGCCCGCAGTCCCGCCATAGCGGGTAGAACCAGTCGCGGAACCAGCGGGTCCTCCGGCGAGGGAAATCGTCGGTGTTGCCGGTGAACCGGCGGTAGACGCCCTTAGCCTCGCGGTCCATGCCCAGCGCGGTGTAGAGGTCATAGATGTAGAACTCGGCCCATTTGCTGTCGCCCCAGATCTCATACGCCGGTGAGCCGTGGAGGCCGTTGTTGGCGCTCTCCACTGAATGCCCGATCTCATGAGCGGGCAGCTCGCGAGCCAGGGTGTTGCCCTCCCGCCAGGTGTCCAGCCCGCAGTCGCTGACGTTGTGATAGTCGTGGACCGGGCTGACGTAGTAGCCGGCGTGGCCGCCGCCGTGGCGCCCGGCGTGGTGGATGGAGTAGATGCGCGGGTCGGACCCGAACGCCTCGCCGTAGGTTGCCTTGGAGTACTGCCAGGTCATATTGATGAACCGGGGCAGCCACCGGATCTCGGCCCGGCGCACGTCGGGGTCCAGGTAGATCGCGCAGTGTTCGTCGCTGTGGTAGAGCCGGAGCAACTGGCGGTGGTCGAACCAGTGCTCTTGCCAGGTGGCAGGCGGGTCAGCTAGCTGATGCTCCGGTTCTGCCTCCACCACGTCCTCCCGCCTGTCCGGGCCCTGCCCGGCGGTTATCGTCATGCCCTCATCAACGCGATCGTATGGCCAGTGAGCTCGCTTACCGTACCCGGTGTGCCTGGGTTAATGAACTGGCCCGGGCAGGGGCTGCCAGCGTTGCCAGGCGGGGTCGGCTGTGAAGAGCCGTGATGGGCGCGGGGGATGGGCGGCCAGCTCGGCGCGCGGCCGGAGGGCCAGGCCCGCGGGGACCGGTTCCCACCAGGGCTCGCGGCCCAGCAGCCGGCTGAACAGCTCGGGTCGCCGGCCCGCGGGTCCCAGGATCATCTCCGCCGGCGCTGGATGGCTCGGCTGCTGCCAGCGGAAATCGGCGGAAAGCCGGAGCTGGTGAACGGTGTTGGGAAGGGCCGCGTGCGGGGTCAGGCAGTGAAAGATGATGACATCCCCCGGGCGGTAGTCCGTGGTGGCCCAGCCGGGCTCGGTGCCAGCCAGCGGGCGCGGGCGCCGGGGCCGGTCCAGGTGGCCGCCGGGCCGTACGGCTAGACCGCCGAGCGCGGCCGGGACCTCGGCTAGCGGGATCCAGGTGGTCAGCATGTCCTGGACTCCTGACCCCATGTAGTCGCAGTGGATGTACCGGCCGCGGGGTCGCTGCGCCGGAGCCTCCGGGCCGACCGCGCGCAGCACCTTCACCGGGTAGGAGAACGCCTGCGCGCCGAGGATGCGGCGTACGGTCCCGCGCAGCGGCGCCAGATACGGCAGCGCGTTGAACGCCATGCTCATCACGGCCCCGCGGTACGCCGGGTCGGCCAGCGCCTTACGCGGCTCAGCCCGGCCCGGGCCCGGCGATCCTGCCGCCGTCCAGCCGCCCGCGCGCAGCCTGGCCGCGACCAGTTCACCCGCAGCGCGAACCCGCTCCGCGGGTAGCAGCCCGCGCAGGAACACGTACCCGTCGGCGGCCAGCCGTGCCCTCAGCGCGGCCGGGTCACCGGCCAGGCCACCGGAATCGGCCAGCTCATCCACCCTGTCACGCTAACCTCGCCGCCTGAGAATCCGGCGGGAGCCAGGTGTGAAGCCTCCCGGCACTGCCAAGCCGGCTGTGGCCTGTCTCGGTCATGCGGCTGCGCCGGGACCGGGCAGCGGGTCGACGTCGTTTGCGTGCATCGGCTCGCCGCAGTGATCACAGCGCAGGTCGACACCGCTGACTTCACCGCACGCGTGGTGGCGGTAGCGCACGGGCGGGCCGGCCTCGCCCGCGAGCCACTTATCGCCCCACATGGTCATGACCATGAGCAGGTCGACCAGCTCGGCGCCCTTCTCCGTCAGGTGGTACTCGTACCGCGGCCGCTGGTCGTAGGGACGGCGGTCGAGAACGCCCTGGTCCATGAGGTGGTTCAGCCGTTCGGTCAGGACCTTGCGTGAGATCCCGAGGTCGGCCTGGATCTGGTCGAATCGGCTGAGCCCGACCCATACGTCACGCAGGATCAGCGGTGACCAGGGCTCCCCGATGACGTCGAGCGTACGCGCGATCGAGCACGCCATCCCGCCGAAGTTCGTGCGCTGCATGAAGCCAGTGTAGCAATTGGGGTTCCCTAACGGAACTCCGTGTGTTACGCTCGCGGAGTCTCTTAAAGGAACTTCAGAGGACCGCAGAAATGAGCAAGGCCTTCAGCGCCCACGCGGTGTCGGTCGACGGGTACATCACGGGCCGCGATCCCGGTGCCGGGCGCGGACTCGGCGACGGGGCGATGCTCTTCGACTGGTACTTCGACGGCGACACGCACAGCCAAGTGTTCGACGGGTTCCGGATGAGCCAGCCCAGCGCCCGGGCCTTCGACGGAGCCAACGGCCCTGGTTGGGATCAGGAGCCAGCGCAGCCCAGCGAAGCACGGTCACCTTCGGCCTGGCCTCCGCCGTGTTCATCTATGCCGCGTGCAGGTGAGGCCCGGGGTGGCCGAGACTTAGGGGATGCGCGAGCTCGTAATCGATGCAGAGGATCCCCGGCTGGCGGACTACCTGCGGCTGACTGATATGGAGCTGCGTACCAGCCTGGAGTCCGCGCAGGGCCTGTTCATCGCGGAGGGGACGAAGGTGATCAGCCGGGCTGTGGCGGCTGGCTACCTGGTGCGCTCGATGATGCTGGCTGAGCGGAGGCTGGGTGACCTCCAGGCGCTGCCCGAGACTGGCGCCCCGGTGTACGTCGTCCCCGACGAGACCGCCGAGCGGCTCACCGGGTACCGCGTCCACCGGGGGGCGCTGGCCTGTTTGCACCGCAAGCCGCTCCCGCAGGCCGCAGCGCTGGCCGCCGCGGCCCGCCGGGTGATCGTGCTAGAGGACCTGGTTGACCACGCCAACGTTGGGGCCATCTTCCGGTGCGCCGCCGCGCTCGGCGTGGATGCCGTGTTCTTGTCGCCGCGGTGCGCCGACCCGCTCTACCGGCGGTCGGTGAAGGTCTCCATGGGCGCGGTGTTCGCCATTCCCTACGCCCGCATGACCGGCTGGCACGACGGCCTGCACGGGCTGCGGGCCGCCGGGTTCCGGCTGCTCGCGCTGACGCCGGACCAGACGGCGGCGCCGATCGGCGCGCCTGTCGTTGGTCAGCGGACCGCGCTGCTGCTCGGCACCGAAGGCGATGGCTTGTCGTCCCGCTGGCTGCACGAGGCCGATCAGGCCGTCCGCATCCCTATGCATCCGGGCGCCCTGGCCGCCGGGGTCGACTCGCTCAACGTGGTCGCCGCCGCCGCGATCGCATGCCACGTCCTCCTAGGCGCAGACCAGACTCGTTCGGGCCAATGAGCTACCGGATCTCTCAAGGATCCGCTGCGGTTATCTCACCGCAGCGCGAATCCCGGGACTAGCGGGTCGTCCGGGTCGATCGAGAACACGTGCTCGCCGGTGCGGTACGCCATTCCGGTGACCTGGGGGATGACCGCTGGGCGTCCATCGACGTCGACGGTGTCGAGCACGGTCCCGGTGAACGTGCTGCCGATGATCGAGTCGTGCCGCAGCACGGTACCGGCGGGCAAGCGGCCGTCGGCGGCGAGGACCGCGAGCCGGGCGCAGGTGCCCGAGCCGCACGGGGACCGGTCGACCTCGCCGTCGGCGAAGACGGTCACGTTGCGCTGGTGCACCTGCCCGGCGGCATCACCCAGGTCATCGAACCAGATGGTGCCGTAGATACCGTTCAGGCGCGGGTCGTTCGGGTGTATGGCCTGCTCAGCGTCGTTGAGGGCCCACTTGATCTCGCGGCCGAGCGCGATGAGGTCACCCAGGCGCTCCGGTGTGACCGTCAGGCCAAGCTGGGCGGCCGGCAGGGTCGCGTAGATCGCTCCGCCGTAGGCCACGATCACGCGAACCTCGCCGCGGGAGGTGGTCACCGGCACGTCGCGGGCGACCACCCAGCTGGGGACGTTGACGAAATCGACGGCGACCACCCGCGCGTCTTCGCGGTGCACCCGTGCGGTCACGCGCCCGGACGGCACGTCGATCACCACGTCGACGCTGCCGGTCTCCGGGGCCGCGACCCGGCTGGTTTCCACCGCCCAGACCCCGAGCGCGATAGTGCCGTGCCCGCAGGCGGTCGAGAAACCGTCTTTGTGCCAGAACAGCGCGCCCAGGTCGGCGCCCTGGTCGTCGGGCGGCGCGATGAACGCGCCGTACATGTCCGCATGGCCGCGTGGTTCCGAGCACAGCACCGCCCGCAGGCCTTGAACCGCGGGGTCCTCGATCGCCCGGGCCCGCCGTTCGGCCACCGTCCGGCCCGGGATCGGTACGGGAGGGTCTGCCACGATCCGGAACGGCTCCCCGCCGGTGTGGTAGTCCGTGGCCGGAATTGTCGAGGGCAGCGCGCCGGGGCGGATCCGGCTGCTTAGAACATCCACGTGACTATTTGAGCATCATGTCGTTCTGGCCCACATTTCGTGATGGTAACGGCGCATCCGATCCGCCGGAACACGACAAACCGGACATCAGCAGCGCCGTCTCAATGATTGCGTGACGTTACACCCCTCATGGGGGGTGTTCTGACACGCAATCCTCAGGCGACGCGATGCGCGGCAGGGGCCCGCCCGTGATCCAGGCGATGCGTTCACGTTATGTGCGCCAGAGCCCATCATGTGGCGGCCAATCTGCTGGCGGGAACGCCTATCGACGACGCTCAGTGAGACGACTGTTCCTGCGTAGCCCGGCGGCCCGCGCGCGGGCGGCTTGACGGACCAGGTGGTCGCGCTCGGCGACGTTCGTCGCGCGCCGGGCGGCCTCGACGTACGCCGTGGCGGCGGCGGGCGGGTCGCCGTCTAGCTCGTGCAGGTGGCCGCGGACGGCGTGCCACCGGTGCCGCTCGCCGAGCACCTCGCGCAGCCGCTCGGTCTCGCGCAGCCCGGCGGCCGCGCCGAGGACGTGGCCGACCGCGACCGCGCGGCCGAGCACGGCGGCGGGGTCCTGGCGTACCGGGTCGTCGGTGAGGGCGACGAGGTCGTCGTACCAGGCGAGGATCTGCGGCCAGTCGGTCTCCTCGGCGCTGGCCGCGTCGTCATGCAGGGCGGCGATGGCGGCCTCGATCTGGTAGCGGCCTGGGCGCTGGACGGCCAGCGCCGACTGCAGGACGCGCACGCCCTCGGCGATCTCGCGGGTGTCCCACAGGCCGCGGTCCTGTCGGTCGAGCGTGACGATGCGACCCTCTGAGTCGAGCCGCGCCGGGAGGCGGGCGTGGTTCAGGAGCATCAGTGCGAGCAGCCCGCGCGCCTCCGGTTCCTCAGTGGCGAGCGTGAGCTGGCGGGTGAGCCGGATCGCTTCGCCGGCCAGATTCACCCGGCCCGTGTGGCCCGCCGTGTAGATGAGGTAGAGCACGCGGAGCACGACGGCGAGGTCGCCGGGCTGGTCGAGGCGGCGCCCCTGCAGGGCGCGCTTGGCCCGGCTGATCCGCTGCGCCATCGTTGCCTCCGGCACGTAGAAGGCGTCGGCGATCTCCCGCGTGATGAGGCCGCCGACGGCGCGCAAGGTCAGCGCCACCTGGGAGGCGGGCGCGAGGTAGGGGTGGCAACAGCAGAAGAGCAGGAAAAGGGTGTCGTCGCCCTCCTCGGTAGCGGCTGGCCGCGGCTCGGTGTACGTCGCCTCCTCGCGGCGGTGACGGGCGGCCTCGCTGCGGCGGGCGTCGACGAGCCGCCGGGTCGCGACCGTCGCCAGCCATGCGCGCGGGTCGCGCGGCGGGTGCTCGGGCCACACCCGCAGCGCCTCCAGCAACGCCTCCTGCAGCGCGTCCTCCGCGGCATCGAAGTCCTCGCCCCGCCGGACCAGGCCCGCAAGCACCCGGGGGACGAGGGCGCGCAGCGTGCCCTCGTCCACCCGTCGCACCGGCTCGTCGATCACGTCGGGTCAGTCGTCCGATGGCGCCCCGGACATGACCTCCCGGACGTCGATCCACTCGTACAGCGGCTTCCCGCCCGGGCCGGGCTCGGAGGAGACGTAGGCCGCGAGCTCGACCGCGCGCTCATGCGACTCGACGTCGATCATGTACCAGCCGGCTACGAGATCGCTGGTCTCGGGCAGCGGGCCGTCGGTGGTGACCGGCGCGGCATCCGGGCCGCCGTAGCGCACCCAGGTGCGCGCCGGCGTGAGTGCCTGCGCGTCGACATACTCGCCGTTCTCCTCGAGCAACTCGCTGACGTGCTTGAGGAAAGCCATATGCGCCTCCACGTCCTCGGGGGCCCACTGGTCCATCGGGGGCACGGGACGGTGCGGCTCCGGGCCGCCACGGTAGTGCTTGAGGAGCAGGTACTTCGGCATGGTGGTCTCCTGGTTTCGTGGGCCGCGCTTGTCGTGGCCTTCACCTGGTGAGCGGAGCCGGTCAGAGCTTCTCGACATGAACCACTCGGCTAGCTCCGTTACCGTCGCACAGGGAACCGCGATGGACGCCTGAGGCTTCACGCACCCGCGCAAAGCGGCCTGAGCGAAGGGCGACGCCTGATGGCGCTCCCCATGGCAGACTGCCTGTTCGCCCCACCTGGCTGTGTGGACTGCCCGGGGCTTGAGTTGATGCAGCCGCGGGCAGTCCCCGTGTCGCAGCCGGTCAGCGAGGCTTGATCTCGCCCATCGGGCCGAAGCCGTCATGCGGAGTGTCGATGTAGATGATCTGCGGCTGGGTAGCCACCAGATCGGGTGCGGTGTCGAAGAACTTCTTCACGTAGGGCTGCTTGACGTGCGTGGCACCGGCCTCGGCGTCCTGGAAGCCCTCGATGCAGACGAACTCGTTGTCATCGGTCAGGCTCCGGGCGAACTGGAAGAACAAGCAGCCGTCCTCGGAGTTGACGTCCCTGGCGTACGAGTCCGCCAGCGCCAGCCAATCGTCCATCTTCTCGGGCCGGATCTGCATTCTGATGTTGATCAGGATCATGAGTCCCCTTCTGCTAGGTGACAGTCGTCATTATCGTGGTGCGATCGCCAGCGACCGTCAACCGCAGCGGGCCCCGGCCTGAGTTCCTGGCGCCGCTGGTCGGCCGCGTGCGTGGCGGTGCGGAAGCCGGAGCGCGCTCCCGTAACTCCGGAACCACTCGTACCAGACCATACGGCGTGAATGTCCCAGCCATGCACATAGAACGACATGAATGGGACATCCACGCCATAAGATCAGCGAAGCGGACACATACCATAAGTCACGTAAGTGCACCGGGAGCGCGTGAACACCACGGGCCACGGCCTGGCCGCGCCGGGCCGCTCGATCACGATCACGTTCAGCGGGATTGTCTCAGGACTGCGCCGCAGGGATAGCAGGTTCGCCCGTCTTCCTCGATCAGCGGTGTCCGGCCCGGGTCCCCGACGTCACGAGCGCGTGAGTACGGAGTGCTGCGAGCAGTCGTTCGGCGGCTGGGTTTGGCCGGTGTCGCTTAGGGAGGTAGGTGCCGACGTAGCGAGTGGGCTGGGGGGTGATCTGGAGATCGCGCACGTCGGGGCGGCCGGTGAGGGCGAGGCTGGGGACGAGCGCCACGCCGACCCCGGCGCCGACGAGGGCGCTCATGAAGCGGTAGTCGCTGGAGCGGCAGGCGACGCGGGGATGGAAGCCGCTGACGGCAGCGAGCATATCGAGGACGCCGCCGGTGTCGCCCCAGCCGTGAATCCATCGTTCGCCGGCGAACTCGGCCAGGCTGACGGCCGGCCGGCTGGCTAGCGGATGGCCGGCGGGAACCAGCAGCCGGAGGTGGTCAGCGACGAGCGCGGCGTAAATGCCCGGTCCGGCGGCGGCCGACCAGGCGCGCGGCGGCTGAGGAGTGTGGAAGTGGTAGACGAGTGCGAGATCAGCCTGGCCGTCGCGGATCGAACCCAGCGCCTCATCTGGCTCGGCCTCGATCACCGTGACCTCCACGGGCTGACCGGCGCCGGCGGTCAGCGCGGTCAGCGCGGGCGCGAGCAACGGCTCCCCGGCGCTGGGAAACGTGACCACGGTCAGGGCTTGCGGCCCGTCAGCCTGCAAGGCGCGCAGCTGCTGTGCGGCTATCTGCAGCTCGGCGTGGATCGCGTCGGCGGTGGCCAGCAGAACCCGGCCGGCGTCGGTGAGGGTGACGCCGCGCGTACTGCGCTGCACGAGCACGGCGCCTGCGCCGCGTTCGAGGGCGGCAATCTGCTGGGACACCGCCGACGGCGTGTGGTGCAGTGCCGCAGCCGCCCTGGCGAAGCTGCCTGCGCGGGCGACCTCCCGCAGCACGGCCAGGCGATGCGCGTCAATCAACAGTTCTCCTAATGGTGTCACCTGTATTTTGCCACTTCCGCTAATGTCCTCCCGGTCCGAGGCTGGTCTTCATGAGTCATCTGAACAGGCAAGAGCGCATCGGCGTCGGGCTGGCGACTGGGTCGGTGCTGCTGGTCGGCGGGTCCGTAGCCGCGTCCAGCCTGCTGGGCGGCTATCCGGTTCTGGGCGGTCAGGGAATCCGTTATCTGGTAGCAGGACTTCTCCTGGCTACCTGGGCGCGGCTGCGGCGCAAGCCCCTGCCTCGCCCGGCAGGCCGGGAATGGGCGTGGCTGACCGGGCTGGCCGTCATCGGACTGGCCGGGTGCAGCGTGCTGCTGATCGAGGCCACCCGAGTGGCCGATCCCGCCAGTGTCGGGGTCGTCATCGGAGCGGCTCCGCTGGTCATCGTCATCGCGGCCGCGGTCGCCGCAGGCCACCGTCCCACCCGTCGGGTCCTGCTCGCCGCAGCCGTGGTAACCGCCGGATCCGCGGCGGCTCAGTTCGGCGGCGCCACCGGATTGACCTGGAGCGGAACCGGGCTGCTGCTGTCGGTCGGGGCGCTCGGCGGTGCAGCGGGCTCATCCCTGCTGGCCGCACCGGTGCTGCCCCGGCTCGGCGCACTCGCCGTCACGATCTATGCCTGCGGCCTGGCCGGCATCCTGCTGCTGGCCGCCGCCGCCGTGGCCAGGGCCGTCGGCGGACCACCGGTACTGCGCACGCCCACCTCGGTCCAACTTGCCGCGCTGTCCTATCTCGTGGTCGCTGTCACCGCGGTCGTGTTCATGGCCTGGTACGCGGCCATGAAACGCCTCGGGGTAGACCGCACCGGGCTGTTCAACGGGCTGATTCCCATCGCCTCGCTGGCCGCCGTCGCACTGGTCGGTACGGGCACCATCACGACGATTCAATTCCTCTCGGCCCTCACCGTCCTCGCCGGCGTGATCCTCGGCCTGCGCCGTACCCCGCAAGTTCCCGTTAGTACCGTGAACCAGGCCGATCAGCGCCCTCGGCTCGGCGCTGAAACGACGCTCGTCTCCCGCAACGGAAACCCGCACCCTCACCCGTCCCCCGCAACGGAAACCCGCACCCTTACCGGGCCCCCCGGTGCGGCGGGTCGTCCGCTGCTGTACCACCTGCCCCGCTGGCATCATCAGCACCGCGGCATACGATGTGGATGTCCCATTCACGCAGCTGGGACGACATGGCTGGGACATCCACGCCGTATAAACTGCCGCGGCCAGCGGCCGCCCGTCCGGGCCGCAGGGGTGGTCCGCACTGACCTCATGGACCCAGTCGCCGTGCCGGAGCGGCTGATGACTTCCGTCAGAGCCCTCGGCCCGGCCGGGTCTCGCTGGCTGGAGGATCTGCCAGATATCCTGGTCGGCTTGGCGGCGGACTGGTCGATCAGCTATGGCCGTCCGCTCGGCGGCGGCAACGCCACGTACGTCGTCGAGGCTGTCACCGCCGACGGCAGGCCGGTGGTCGCCAAGGTGGCGCTGCCCGCGGGGGTGGACGGGTCTCCACCGGCTTATTCCTGTTCCGCCTCGGCCACCGCCGGGAGGCCCGGCCCTTCCTCGCGGTAGCCGACCGGCTCTCCGCGTCGCGCACTCAATCCGGTGAATGGTCGATCAAGGCGGCGATGGCTGGGTGGCGGCAGAGACTGGTCTGGGGTGCGATGCGCCACCCCAAAACCCGGACATTCCTAGTCCGTACGCTTTCGCGTCCGCACCGTCGGCGGCTATCCTCTCTGACCTGCGGTGAGATTTGGGAGGGCTCCGTACGATGGCGGCGCGAGCGGCGACGAACGGCGACAGCAGCATCCCTCCCGACGGCAACGAGGCCTCCGGCGCGGCGATCGACACGGCCACGGCCGTGGTAGACGGGGCAGGCCGCGTCCTGGGCTGGAGCGCGGGTGCCCGGCGGTTGCTCGGGTATGCCGCCGGAGATGTGACGGGTCGGCTGGCCGCCACGTTGCTGGCATCGGACCTGCCGCCGTCGGCCTGGCGGTGCCTGGCCGAGCAGCGTGACTGGATCGGCCGGGTCTCGTTGCGGCACTCCGATGGTGGCCGGGTGGACGTTGAGCTGATGGCATATCCGAGCCGGGGCGGCGACGGCAGCCTTCGGTGGATCTTGATGACCGTCACCGAACGCCGCGCGCAGCCCGATGCGTCCTTCACGGACTGGGCGTTCACCCAGTCTCCATTCGCCCTGGCGATCCACGACAAGGATCTGCTGTGCCTGCGCGTCAACGACCGCATGTGCCAGATGTTCGGACTTGCCGAAGACGAGCTTCGCGGGCGCCGCCTGACTGATGTCCTGCCCGGTCCGCAGTACGACGCGCTGGAGCGCTACATGCGCCGGGTCCTCGACGCGTGCGAGCCGGAGCACCGGGAGACATACCGCCGGGTACCGGGGGAGACCCGCCAGCGCGCCTGGTCGGTCTCTGTCTCTCCGCTGAAGGACCAGGCCGGCCGGACGCAGGCAGTGTGGATCGGCGTGCTCGACATCAGTGAGCAATACGAGGCCCGCCAGCGGCTGACCTTGCTGAACGAGGCAGGCACGCGCATCGGCACCACCCTGGATGTCACCAGGACCGCCCAGGAGCTGGCGGACATGGTGGTACCGCAGCTCGCCGACCTAGTGATCGTAGACCTGCTCGACGCCGTGCTGAGCGGCGACGAGCCAAGCCCGGGGCCGCTCACCGGCACCGTCGCGCTGCGGCGCGTCGCCCATCAGTCCATCGTCGAGGGCGTCCCGGAGGCCGTCGTCAAGCTGGGGGACATCGACGTTCATCCGGACTTCTTCCCGTCCGCCCGTTGCCTGGCCACCGGCAAAGCCGTACTGACCGGCGTAGACGATCCGATGTTCATCTCGTCGACCGGCCACAACCCAGCCCGGGCCGCCACGATCCGCAAGTTCGGAATCCATTCGGTCCTGTCGGTGCCGATACGCGCCCGCGGGGTGACTCTCGGCGTCGCGGTCTTCCTCCGCGGCCAGCGTCCGGAGCCTTTCGAGCCGGACGACGTGCTGCTCGCGGAGGAACTCACCGCCATGGCCGCTCTGTCTCTGGACAATGCCCGTCACTACACCCGCGAGCGGACCACCGCCCTGGCCTTGCAGCGCAGCCTGCTGCCGCAACGGCTCCCTCGGCAATCAGCGGTGGAGGTGGCCCGTCGCTACCTGCCCGCCAGCGCCAATGTCGGCGTGGGCGGGGACTGGTTCGATGTGATTCCGCTCTCCGGAGCGCGCGTTGCCCTCGTCGTCGGCGATGTGGTTGGCCACGGTATCCGCGCCTCGGCCACTATGGGCCGGCTGCGGACCGCCGTACGAACGCTCGCCGACGTCGACCTGCCTCCCGACGAACTCCTCACCCGCCTTGATGACCTGGTCAGCCGGCTTTCTGCCGACGCGGATAGCGATGATGGCGACGACGCGGACAACGATGTCGGCGCCACGTGCCTCTATGCGGTCTACGATCCAGTCTCCCGCCGGTGCAGCCTAGCCAGCGCAGGCCATCCGCTGCCCGTGCTCGTCACCCCTGACGGCGCCGCCAGTTTCCTCGATATCCCCGTCGGCCCGCCGCTCGGCCTGGGCGGCCTGCCCTTCGAAAGCACCGAGATCGAGCTGCCCGCGGGGAGCATTCTTGCCCTTTACACCGACGGCCTCATCGAGTCCCGCTACCGCGACATCGACCTCGGGCTTGAACGCCTGCGCCATGCACTGACCCATCAGGAAGAGTCGCTGGAGACCACCTGCGACAACGTCCTCAAGGCTGTCCTGCCGGACCGTCCCGCAGACGACGTTGCCCTGCTCGTGGCCCGCACGCGAGCGCTGGACAGCGACCAGGTCGCCGTGTGGGACCTGCCCGCGGATCCGGCTGTCGTCGCCGGCGCCCGCAAGCAGGTGGCCGGGCGGCTCGCCTGCTGGGGGCTCGACGACGCGGCCTTCATCACCGGGCTGGTGGTCAGCGAACTGGTAACTAACGCGATCCGGTACGCCGCGAGCCCGATCCAGCTCCGTCTCATCCGGGACCAGACGCTCATCTGCGAGGTCTCCGACGGCAGCAGCACCGCCCCGCACCTCCGCCGCGCCCTCGCCTTCGACGAGGGCGGCCGAGGCCTGCTCCTCGTTTCTCAGCTCACCCAGCGCTGGGGGACCCGGCAGACTCCGCACGGCAAGACCATCTGGGCCGAACTTCCCCTGCCCAGGCGCAGGGGATTAGGCGCGTCCCGTGCGGGCAGGGGGTGAGCTCGGAGCCTGCGCGAGGAGGACATCATGAGCCAGTGGGGGAACCCCCGTCATGCTGGCACCCGGCACAATCGGCGCGTCCGCGGCGGCGGGACCTGGGCCGACCAGGACCGTCGGCTAAGCCGACACCAGCTCGGTCGGCTGCACCGGAAGAAGGGTCACGTTGAAACCTGGTCCGGTCAGGTGCGGCGGCTGGACCGCCGCGGTTCCCAGCGTGATCGCTACGTCGCGGGCATCCTCATCCTCGGCATGGCAGTGGTCGCGCTCAGCGCCGGCAGGGCGGCAGTTACCGTCTTCGTGCTGACAGCACTGGCCGTGATTGGCTGGCGCCGTATGCGACCCCGGCAGCGCTGACTACGCGCACCTGCTGCGCGGTGCCGGCTCTACTGCCGGCGTTCGCGGATGTGCTTCCGCGATCCGCGGCGCACCCAGCTGCGCTCGGGTTACACGCCGGACGGTGCCGCTTCGACGATGTAGTCCGGCCGCTCCGCCGGCGCTTCATAAGGCGCCGCTTCCCCGGCATCGTCGGGAGCCGCCGGTGTCTGCGCGGGTCCCGACATCTGGGCTGTTGTCCAGCGGTGGGTGCACGACATGGCGTCCTTGCAGTACCAGCGGACGTCAGCGCACGCCTGACCGCCATCAGGCACCATCAGGGCCAGCGGAAGCGTGATGCCGCACATGGAGCACTGGGCGACCTCCAACGGCCGGGTCCAGTTGCGCTGCGTCGCCTCCGGTGGTTCCGCCGGTGCCGGATCAGGAGTGATCGTAACCTGATCAGGTCCCCATCTCAGACGCGCTGCCATAACTGCGGTCGGCGTCGTGGCGGCCTCTTCAGGCGCCTCAGCGCGAGCATCGGCCTCAGCGCGAGCATCGGCCTCAGCGCGAGCATCGGCCTCAGCGCGAGCATCGGCCTCAGCGCGAGCATCGGCCTCAGCGCGAGCATCGGCCTCAGCGCGAGCATCGGCCTGAGCGCGAGCATCGGCCTCAGCGCGAGCTGCCCGCCAGAAATCATCGGTGCTCTCTGGTTCGGCGCGGCCATCGCCGGACGGCTCAGCCTGGCTATCGCTGCCGAGTTCGGCGAGCCAGTCACCCATCTGGGGCCAGCCGTCCTCCTGTGGCACGCTAGCGTCGTGATGCCGGATCTTTATCTTCATGTTATGCCTCCCGTTGAGCCAGAGATAAGCGCCGTGCAGCTGGGGGTAACCTGCCCATGGACAGGAACGCAGCGGAATGACGGGCTGGGCGGCCGTGCGCCTCCCAGACGGGCCTGGTTCCAATCGCGTCGGCGCGGCCTACCACGGGCAGGCCGACTGCTGTGACGGACCGGAACCGGACATGCCGGCCTACCGTCAGCGAACGCCACGTGTATCCCGGGGCGTTTGCCGCCGTTGCGCTTGGGCTCCCCTCTCAAAAAGCGCTCGGGCTCATCATCTCTAGGGTCAGAGTTTCATGATTTCGACGCTGAATTACAACGCCATAAACCTGCGATAAATATTCAGCTAATTCATCATTTATTGCGGGAGTGGCATGTGGATAATTCCAGTTTTCCTTGTTTGCACAGGATGTGAATAGTGTTTTCCCTGGTAAATGCCCTGTCCCGGTTTGACCAGACAGCGGAATCCCCAGCATTTCCACCGCGTACGCACAGGCTGGGCGGCGTTGCGCACAAGTCATCCACATGTTTGTGCACAGACGGCATGGAGCAGTCCCCTGACCGGCTGTCAGGCAGCGGATCGGCGCGCCAGTACCTGCGGGCCCCGAGGACGGGCCGTCCGCGCAATCCGCCGCCGGGCCGCCCGGCGCTCGCACATCGTGACCGGCTGCGGACCGGGAAGGACATGACACGGCACCCGGCCTGCCGGAAACCACTACTCGCTGCCGCTAGGTTCCGCACTCTGTGCAATTTATCGGCTGATACGGGCATTCCTGTTTTTTTACGTCGCTCACTACAGATCACGCCCGCGCCACTAGAGAAACTCATGGGCAGTCCGAACCGGCTGTCGAAGTCCCGCCACGTCTGAGACTGGGCGCCTGGCAGACCAGGTTCAGCCTGCTTGCCGGTGGCGCCAGGGGGCCGGCGGGACGACGGTCTGGCTCATCGGCCGTGACGAACATCTCGTTGCCGTGGCCGTGGCTGGGGAAGAGGCCGACGGGTCATGTGGTTGCTAACCAATAATAGTTGTATTAGCACAAGTATCCGGGGCGTGGTCCCGCGCCAGCGAGGTGAGCCGCCGTGGCCGAACTGAGCCGCCAGCGCCGCCTGCTGGTGCTGGGCATCTGCTGCATGAGCCTGTTCATCGTCGGCCTGGACAGCACGATCGTGAACGTCGCGCTGCCGTCGATCGGACGTCAGCTTCATGCGTCCGTATCCGGGCTGCAGTGGACGATTGACGCGTACGCGCTGGTGCTGGCGAGTCTCCTGATGTTCTCCGGGTCGACTGCGGACCGGATCGGGCGCCGGAAGACGTTCCAGGCGGGCCTGGCCGTGTTCACCCTCGGTTCGCTGCTGTGCAGCCTGGCCCCGGGCCTGGGCTGGCTCGTCGCCTTCCGGATGATCCAGGCGGTGGGCGGCTCGATGCTCAACCCGGTGGCGATGTCCATCATCGCGAACACGTTCACCGATCCAGCCGAACGCGCCCGGGCGATCGGCGTCTGGGGCGGGGTGTTCGGCCTCAGCGTGGCGCTAGGCCCGGTGGCCGGAGGCGCGCTCGTCGATTCGGTCGGCTGGCGCGGAATCTTCTGGGTCAACATCCCGGTCGGGATCGCCGCGATCGTCCTGACGGCGCTATTCGTGCCTGAGTCCCGGGCCGCCCGGCCCCGGCGGCCCGACCCGGTGGGCCAAGTCCTGGTCATCGTCTTGCTGACCTCGCTGACCTACGCGATCATCGAGGCCCCCGGCTCGGGATGGTCATCGACGAAGATCCTGTTCTTCTTCGGTCTCGCCCTGGCGGCGCAGATCATGTTCCTGGCCTGGGAGCCCCGGCGCGCCGATCCGCTCATCGATCCCAGGTTCTTCCGCAGCGCACCATTCTCCGGGGCGACGGCCACCGCGGTGACCGCGTTCGCGGCGATGGGCGGCTTCTTGTTCCTCAATACCTTGTACCTGCAGGACGTCCGGGGATTCAGCCCGCTGGCGGCCGGGCTCTACCTGCTCCCGATGGCGGTGACGATGGCGGTCTGCGCGCCGCTAGCCGGGCGGATCGTCGGCGCCCGGGGGCGTGTTGCAAAATAGATTTTGGTGTTTGGCCTGCTAGAACAGGGTTTATGGCGCACAGGTACCTTCCGGTGGACCGGGATCAGCCGGCCTTTCTGCCCCTGAATATGCGTGACTGGGTGCCGAAGGACCATGTTGTCTGGCTGGTCATCGACACGGTTGAGCAGCTGGGCACCCCGGAGCTGGCGGCGCGGCTGGCGGGCGGGACGCGGAAGAGCGCCCGGGGCCGGCGGGCGTATCACCCGGTGATGCTGCTGACCTTGCTGGCGTACGCGTATTTGTCCGGGGTGCTGTCGACCCGGGCGGTCGAGGCGCGGTGCCGGGTGGATGCCACCTTCCGGCTGGCGTGCGCCGGGCTGGTGCCCGATCATACGACGATCTCCCGGTTCCGGCAGCGGGCCTGCGGGGAGGGCGGGCCGATGGAGGACGTGTTTTACGCGGTGCTGCGGGTGTGCGCGACGGCCGGGCTGGGCCGGCTGAGCGTGGTGGCGGCGGACGGGGTCAAGATCGGGGCGAATGCGTCGAAGGAGGCGAACCGGACCGAGGCCGGGCTGCGCAAGCTGGCCGCGGCGGTCATGGCCGGGGCCGCGGCCGCCGATGAGCCGGACGCGGCGGAGACCGGCGAGGACCTGTTCGGCGGGCAGGCGCTGCCGCCGGGGTGGGCCGATCGGCGGTCGCGGCTGGCCCGGGTGCGGGCGTGCCTGGCGGACTTCGCCGCGCAGCGGGAGGCCGCCGAGGCGGCGCGGCGGGCGGCCGGCCAGGCGTGGCTGGACGCGCAGGCCGCCGGTAAGCCGGTGACCAGGCCGCCGGCGGCCGTGGCGGTGGAGGCGGCGCGGATCGCCCTGGAGGCCGAGGTGGCCCGGCAGCAGGCGCTGGTCGATGAGTGGGACCGCAAGCGGGCCGCGGGGGGCCGGGCGGGCAAGAAGCCGGTGCCGGCCGAGGCGTCCCGCCGGGTGGCCCGGCAGCGGGAACGGCTGGCCCGCGCCGAGGCCGCAGCCGCCGCCGCGCGGCAGGAGGAAGAGGAGGACCAGGCCGGGGGCGGTGAGCCGGACGGGACGGGGAAGAAGAAGGACAAGCCCAGGCCGGTGCGCAACGTCACCGACCCGGATTCGGCGCTGATGCCGGTCCGCGGCGGCGGGCTGAAGCAGGGGTACAACTGCCAGGACGCCGCCGCCGATGACCGGCTGATGCTGGGCGGGTTCGCCTCCTCCTGCGCCGCCGACACCGTGCACGCCGCCCGCCTGGAACAGGTCGCGGTCAAAGGCGCGCAGGTCGTCGCCGCCGCGCACGCCGATCCCGGGCACCCCGTCGCCGGCTGCCACGCCCGGATGTGCACCGCGGAAGATGCCGCCGATCCCGGCCACGACGTCACCGCCTGCCACGCGCGGATGACCGGGGGGATCGGCGTGCTGGTGGAAGACGCCGGGTACTGCTCCGAGGCCAACCTCACCGCCGGCGGCAGCGTGGACCGGCTTATCGCCACCGGCAACCGCGCCAGCATGGGCAAGGCCGCCCGGGACAATCCCGCGGCCGGGCCGCCGCCCGAAGACGCCACCGCGACCGAGAAGATGGACCACCGGCTGCGCACTCCCCAGGGCCGCGCCGCCTACAAGCGCCGCGCCCCCGACATCGAGGGCGTGCACGCCAGCATCGAGGACCTCATCGGGCTGCGCCGGTTCTCCATGCGCGGCCTGACCCTGGCCACCGGCGAGTTCCTGCTCGCCGGGCTGTGCCACAACCTGCTGCTGCTGTCCCGCCTGCCCTAACCCGGGCCCGGGCGCGGAAACTTTCCCCACAGCCGGCGCCAGCACGCCCGGAAACTATCCACAGCCCCTCGAACCGGCCTCCACCAGGCCAGACCCGGGCCACAGCAGCCTGCCGAGGCACCTGGAACTCGCTAATGTAAAGGAATGAGCCCAGGCCACGCGGAAATCGCAACAGGCCCCCGGGGGGCCCGGATCCCGCTGGTGATCGCCGGCCTGGCCCTGATAGCCGGCGGCGTGCTGCTGACCAGGCTGACTGATAGGGCGGGCGCCGGCTTCCTGGTGATCAGCTACATGATCTTCGGTGCCGGATTCGGCCTGGTGAACGCGCCGATCACCAACGCCGCGGTGTCCGGCATGCCCCGTCAGCAAGCGGGCGTCGCGGCCGGCGTCGCGTCCACCAGCAGGCAGGTGGGTACGTCGCTTGGCGTGGCGATCATGGGATCAGTGCTAAGCGGCAACCTGCATGGCCCGATGAGCACCGGGTTCGTGACTGCCAGCCAGCCCGGCTGGTGGATCGTGGCCGCCTGCGGCGCCGTCATCTTCATCCTCGGCATCGCCACGACCGGCCGGTGGGCGCGCCGTACCGCAGCCCGCACCGCCGCCCTGCTCGAACCGGCCGCGGGCACGCCACCCGCCAGAAGCGAGGTGACAGTGCCCTGACCGCGTTCTGACCGCACGGAGCCCTGCTTGATCGTCCTGGCATACTGACGTGGTGACCTTGTCAAGCGGACTTCTCGGCCACGCCTGATCGCGAGCACGCGGCGGAGATCCAGCGGCTATGTGACGCCATGGAGGCAGCCGACCAGGCTGGCCGTTACCCGCAGCTGACTACACCGGGACACCGGCCGAGTCGTTCCAGCGGTACGTGCTGCTGACGAACTACTCCTGGCACGTGGAAGAATTCCGCGCCGCCGCGCCCGGCTGCAGCGGTTTGGATTCTGATGGCCGCCAGATGCCTGCATGGCACCACATGCTCCCCGGGCGTTCGGGCGTGCCCATGGTGAACATCGGAGTCGGGCCGTCTAACGCCAAGACGATCACCGATCATCTCGCTGTGCTGCACCCGGATCTGGTGCTGATGATCGGGCACTGTGCTGGCCTGCGCAACCACCAGGAAACCAGGGACCTGGTGCTGGCGACCGCCTACGTGCGCGATGACCCTGTCCTTGATGAGATGCTGCCGCTGAAACGCCGCGCCCGGCTGTTCCGGTCAATCCGCGGGCCGGCGAGCCTGGTTCACCTCGCGGGCGACCGCCCAGGCGTCCGCCACCGGACCCATGTGACCGAGCTTGTCAGGGTTGCTCACCGAGCGGATCGTCTGGATCTGCCGGTCGAGAATGTCGAGCGTCACGATAAACAGCACCTTGTTGTCCCGATCGCGGAAGATCGCTCCCAGCTGGCCGTTCACCTCGTGTGGCTCCATCGTCACGTCGATCCGGACGAGCCAGGGGAAGATTGAGGCAAGCACCCGGGTCACGTTCTCAGCGCCGACGATACTCCTGGCCAGCGTCGGAGCCTTGCCGCCGCCGTCCCCGACCAGCGATACGTCAGCGGCGAGCAGTTCCCGCAGGCCGCCGACGTCGCCTTCGGCGAGCGCGCCGAAGAACCGCGCCGCCAGCTCATCGCGTTCCCGGCGGTCCGCCTTGAACCGAGGACGCCCCGCGTCCACGTGGCGGCGCGCCCGCACCGCGAGCTGGCGACACGCCGCCTCGGATCTCCCCACTGCCGAGACGATCTCGCCGAAGCTGAACCCGAACACCTCCCGCAGCACGAAGACCGCCCGTTCGAGCGGTGTCAGCCGCTCGAGCAGCAACAAGGCTGCCATCGATACCGAGTCGGCCAGCTCCGCCGACCGTTCGGGGTCCTGGTACGGGTCGGTGAGCAGCGGCTCGGGGAACCATGGCCCGGCGTACTCCTCTCGCCGGACGCGGGCCGAGCGCAGCACGTCGATCGAGACCCGGGTGACCACAGCGGAGAGAAAGGCCTTGGCCGAGGCGGGTTGCGTCGGAGTGGCCGCGTAGCGCAGCCAGGTTTCCTGGACCGCGTCCTCGGCCTCGCTCACGCTGCCGAGGATCCGGTACCCGATCGAGAACAGTAGCGGCCGCAGCTCCTCGAACTCCTCGGCCCGGGTCATGTGAGTTCTTCCTTGAAGCCCTGCCGCCACGACGGGTAGCGCAGCTCCCAGCCGAGCTCCCGCTTGGCCTTGGCGTTGGAGAAGCCGCGCCCCTCGGTCATCATGATCACCGCCATCTCCCCCGCTAGCAGCCGGGCCACCCACGCGGGGATTCGCATCGGCCGCTTCGCCCCCGCGCACGCGGCCAGATAAGGCAGCCACTCGCTGGCCGGGGCAGGCTCGTCGTCGACGATGTTGAACACGCCGGCCGCCTCTTGCTCCAGAGCTAGGACTGTAGCGCTAGCCGCGTCGTCGAGATGCACCCACGATATATAGCCGGTGCCGCCCCCGACCAGCGGGAACTGCCGTCTGCGCACGAGCTCGACCCAGTTGTCGATGGCGCCAGGCCCGTACAAGCTGCCGTAGCGCAGGACCACGCCTCCGGCCTTGACGACCATGTCTTCAAGGTGGCGGAGCGCCTCCGTCCCCTTGCGCGCGCCCGACGGGCCCGGGTCCGTCGGGTCCTCCTCGGTCTTCACCCATCCGCCCTCGCGGATGCCGTTAAAGGCGCCAAAGCTCTGCGCGACGACATGGGATACGCCGGTCGCCTCGGCGGCGGCCAGCAAGTGATCCGTCCCCTCGGAGCGCAGCCGGATGGTGGTGGCGAAGAAGCGGTCGGGGTGCTTCAAATCGGGCCTTCCGGCGTGCGCCGCGGAAAGTGCGGTCATCTGGTGCACGATCGCGTCCGGCCGGGCCGCGGCCACCGCCTCACCGACCGAGACGGCATCCAGCCCGTCCATCACGACGCCGTCTGCGCCCAGCTGCTCCAGCAAGCCCAGCTTGGCTGCGCTCGTTGTCGTCGCCGTCACCTGATGGCCGTGGGCCACCAGCTGCGGCACCAGCCGCCGCCCCACGGCCCCGCTCCCGCCTGCCACGAACACCCGCACAACCATCACCCTCTTGATCTCAGGAATTCACCCTCAACCTCGAGACGAGACAGCCCTCGCTCACTGTGACATGCGGAGGTCGAGAATCCTGGTCTGCGGGCGGCCGGCAGCGCAGGGGAGGACGCGGGTGACGACCACACCCGGTTATGCAGGAAATCGGCGAACGACTCGGCCTGTCCTCGCGTGTCGAACTCCAGGTCGACCATCAGGTACTTCGGGTCGTCGACCGGCTGGCGGACGGCGAAGCCGCGAACCCCGGCTTGCGCACGGGCCTGCTCGAAGCGGTCGAAAGCCTTCTGGACGTATGAGGAGGCAGGCGAGGAAATCCCGCACGGTGATCCGTCGGTCACCGACGCCGAACGGTTGGCGGCCGGCCGGGATACGATCACGGCGCGTTGGCAGGCACTGCTGCCGGGTAACCGGAGCCGCGCTGCCGCGCAATACGCCGCGGGCGGGCTGCCAGAGGGCCAGGAGGTGGTCCGCGTGTGGCGGCCCCGCCACCCTGCTGAGCTGCGGGCCCGGCTGACTGAACCGCCGCTGGCGGCTTCGCCTGGAGCCTGGAACCCGCGATCCTGGCCGGGGCGGTCCCGCCCGTCCTGCTGGTCGGCGTGCACAACGCCCCGGTCACGACCAGATCCTGGCCCGATCTGCGCACCCAGGAGTATCTGCCTGGCCACAATCGCCGGCGCTTCGACGCGCACCTTCGGTTCGTCACCGGTGAGGTGGTTCCGTGGGCGGGGGGCAGTTCGGCCCGATCGAAGGATCCTGGGTCGCTTCGGGTTTCTCCAGCGGCGCGGGCTGGGCGATCGCCGCGGCGCAGCGCCGGCCGGACGTGTTCGGCGCGGTGGCCGCGTTCAGCGCCGGCGTGGTCCCCCAGCGGATCAGCCGCGAGGCTCGTTCGGCCAGGATCAGGCACTACCTCGCGGCTGGCACGCTCGAGCCGGGCTTCCGCCGGGCCACCGGGCAGTGGGCGGAGCGGCTGCGGCGGGCCGGGCTCCCCTGCCGTCACGAGGAATGGATCGGCGGCCACGATAACGTCTGGTGGGAACAGCAGTTCCCGATCGCGCTGGGCTGGTTGCTCGCACCGTCATGAACATCCCAGCGGAGGCACCAGAACGCTGTCAATCGGGCTCGTGGCCGTTCGTGTAGGGGTAGGCGGCCGTTCCGAGGCCCAGCGCCGCCGGGGATGAGAGGAGGCGTTATGCCTGAACCGAAGGTCCTGCTGAGTGGCCTGGGGATTCCTGAGTCGCCGCGGTGGCATCAGGGGAGGCTGTGGTTCTGCAACTGGATCGACCGCCAGGTCGTGGCCGTTGACATGGACGGCACGGCGGAGGTCATCCTCACCCGCGACCCGGCCAGCTTCCCGATGGGGTACTCCATCGACTGGCTGCCCGACGGCAGGCTGCTGACGACGGGTGACAAGATCCGGCGCCAGGAGCCCGACGGATCGGTGGCCGTCCATGCCGGGCAGCAGGCGAACGAGATCGTCGTGGACGCGCGCGGCAACGCCTACGTCAACGGCGCGGACTTCGATTTTGTCGCCGGTGCGCCGCCTAAGCCGGGCTACATCAAGCTGGTCATGCCGGACGGGCAACTGCGGCAGGTCGCCGATGACATCCAGTTCCCCAACGGCATGGTCATCACCGCGGACGGCCGGACGCTGATCATCTCCGAGTCGTTCGCGGGCCAGCTCACCGCGTTCGACATCGACGCGGACGGCGGGCTGTCGGGGCGGCGAGTGTTCGCTCAGGGCCTCGGGCCGGACGGCATCTGCCTGGACGCCGAAGGCGCGGTGTGGACCGGCACCAGCGGGTCCTCGGCCGCCCGCGTCGCCGAGGGCGGCACGGTCCTGCAACAGGTCGCACTCGAGGAGAACCGGGCGCCGTTCGCGCTGATGCTCGGCGGCCCGGACCGGCGGACCCTGTTCATCTGCACCGCCGAATGGCGCCAGGCCGACGGCGCCCCCGCCAACCTCGAACGGCTGGCCACGGGGCCGCGCACCGGGGAGATCCTCGCCCTGCCGGTCCAGGTGCCCGGCGTCGGCCGGCCATGACGGGTACCGGTCATCGATCCTCGGCCCTAAGCTCAGCGCACCTGGCGCGCCGTTCCCCCGATCAAAGCCGCCGGAATCGGATTATCAGCCAGACGCCGAAAACGATGCCGCAGAAGAAGAGAATTACGCCAAAGAGTGCCCTGAGAATAAACCCCGGCGTCATGGGCGGTATCAGCGCACGCAGCTGCTGTTTCGCGGCCGTTGATTGTTCCGCGGCAGTTGATCCTGCGGCAGCCGCATGCGGTTCGGGCCTGCGCATGTCGGTATCTCCTGCCTCCTCGTGGGCCAGCCGGTGAGTTCCGCATGGCCCTGCCCTTCCGGCTGAAGCCGAAACGTCCAGCGGCGTCGCATCTGACAGCGTACTCCCGCGAGCGGCGATTACCCGGAAAGGCCTTTCCGGTTGATTCGGCATCGCCATACCAAGCCGCGCCGCGCTCACCAGGAATCGCGGATTATCCCTGCTTGCGTGGGTAGTAAGCGGGCCGTCGCGGCAACTAGTTGCTGTGAGAACGGATGGTCAGTGAGGCAAGAGGAGCACGAGATAGCCATGAGTCCCTTCGGCAACTACCGGCACGTCATCCCGGCTGCCGCACGACGTTGTCCTTCCGGCCGGTGCCACGTGTGCTGCAGCCAGCCGGCGCAGCTAAGCCAGGAGTTCGCGGCGGTGGTTCGCCAGTCCTGGAGCCCGGCTGAGATCGACCTACTCAGCCGGGCTGCACACGCAGCGCTCCTCTGACCGAACCAGCCCCGGTGCCAGGCTCGCCGTTCTCACGGCCGAGTAGCCCCGGGCACAGCTTAAGCTCCTCACGAGGCGGCCGACTGCCTACCGCAGCCCGGCTCCTGGTACTCCTTGGCTTCCAGAGCATCCCGTGCCCGGTGATTCCTCTCCGCCGGCCGGGCCCGGCCCGTGGATACGGCGTGGATGTCCCAGCCATGTCGTACCAGCTGCATGAATGGGACATTCACATCCAGTGGCGTGTTACGGAGCGGTGCCGGAGTGACTGAAATCCGTTCCGGTGTAGGCCTGACCGCGTTCGCCCGCAAACGCCTGTGTGCCTGTTTACCGTCGCACGCGCCGGGTAGCGATCCGGCGCCAGCTCGAGCAGGCCGAACGCGCGGGGGCGTCCGGCGAGATCTCCGACGATGAGCTCGCCCACGCCCAGGCGATTGACTGCCTGCGGTAACCGCGGAGGAGCACGAAACGCAGATCGAGAAGGGAACCCATGGTCAGTGCCTTGCAGCCGGGAGGCGGCGGCCCATCGCCGACGGGGCTGGCCGACGTCATTGAGACCATCCTGGACAAGGGACTTGTCATCGATGCCTATATCCGGGTGTCGCTGCTCGGCCTCGAGGTGCTGACGGTCGACGCGCGCGTCGTCGTGGCGAGCGTGGACACCTACCTGCGCTTCGCCGAGGCCGTCAGCAGGCTGGATATCACCCAGGAAAAGGAAGGACTGTCCGGCCTGGTCGGCGGCAGCCAGCAGAGCGGTGCCACGCGCATCACCAAGGGAGTGCTGCAGGGGGTGGGAGACAAACTCCGTGACTACGCCGGATCGGAGAGCCAGCGCGCTTCCGGCCGGCGCTCCCGGGAAGGGTCTTAGAGCCTGCTGGCGGCGTCGCTGATCGCTTGGTCGAGGATCGTCAGGCCGAGCGAGAGTTCGTCTTCGGTAGTGGTCAATGGCGGGGCGATCCGGAAAACGCCGCCCATGCCGGGCAGCTGCACGATGTTCATGTGCAGGCCCAGTTCGAGGCAGCGTCGGGTGACGAGCGCGCCCAGTTCGTCGGAGCTGCGCTTGGTCGGGCGGTCGACGACCAGCTCCAGGCCGGCCAGCAGGCCACGTCCCCGGATATCGCCCACGATCTCGTGCCGGCGGGCGATCTGTTCCAGGCCATGCCGGACCAGGCCGCCCAGGTGCAGGGCACGCTCGTCGAGCCGGTCGCGCTGCAGGACATCCAGGACGGTGAGGCCGACAGCGGCCGGCAGCGGGTCCGCGACGTGCGTGGTGAAGAACAGGAATCCCCGGTCGTGCGCGGCATTCTCGAGTTCGGCGCTGGTCAGCACGGCGGCCAGCGGGAGGCCGGCGCCGAGTGTCTTCGACAGGGTCAGGATGTCGGGGACGACGCCGTCGCGCTCGAAGGCGTACCAATTGCCGGTGCGGCATAGCCCGGTCTGGGCCTCATCAAGGATCAGCAGCATCCCTCGTTCCCGGCACTTGTCCCGCAACGCCGGGAAGTAGCCGGGTGGAGGCTCGATGATGCCGCCGGAGCTGAGGATCGGCTCGACGATGCAGGCGGCCAGGCTGCCGACTGACTGGGCGTCGATCAGGTCGAAACCAAAGTCGAGCTGGCGCTGCCAGTCGAGCTCGCCGTCGGCGGTGGTGAAGTCGGGCCGGTAGCGATAGGGCGCGGGGATGGCGAAGTTGCCGGGCGCGGCCGGGCCGTAGCCCTTCCTGCCCGCGCTGTAGGTAGCGCCCGCGGCCGCTTGTGTCATGCCGTGCCAGGACCTGGCGAACGAGACGATCTCGTGTTTGCCGGTGATGAGCTTGGCCATCCGGATGGCCGCCTCGTTCGACTCGGCCCCGGTGGTCAGCAACAGCGCCTTGTCCAGCGGCTCCGGCAGTGTCTCCGCCAGACGGCGGGCCAGGTCGACAACGGGGCGGCTGAGCATGCCGCTGAACAGGTGGTCGAGCTTGGCTGCCTGCCGCGTGACGGTGGCGACGATCTCCGGGTGCGAGTGGCCCAGGATCGCGCTCATCTGACCGGAGGTGAAGTCGAGGATCTGGCGGCCGTCCTCGGTGTACAGAAAGCTGCCGGCGGCATGGTCGATGACCTCGCGGGTGAACGTGCCGGCGCTGGCGTAGCGGATCAGGTGGCGGTCGGCGTCGGCCCAGAAGGACTCGTCGGCGGAAAGCGGGGCAGAGGTCGGAGCGGCCATGGCTCCGACGGTACGTCCGGCCCCGGCGACCCGTCCATCTCAGCACCCTGGCCCCGCGCGATATCGTCGCAGAATGGCGCAGCACCCCCTGGAGCCGCTGTCGGCAGATGAGTTCCGGCAGACCGCCTCCATCTTGCGCAGTGAAGGGCTCGTCCTGGACACGTTCAGCTTCGCCTCCATCGAGCTCAAGGAGCCGCCGAAGGGCGAGGTCAAGGCGTGGCGCCCGGGATGCGGTGCGGCGGACATCGTTCGCGGTCGTGTTCAACCGCGAGGACAACAAGACCTACGAAGCCACCGTCGACCTGACGGGCGGCACGGTCGTGTCCTTCGAGCACATCGCCGAGGTCACACCCAACTTCACCCTCGACGAATTCCACGATGTCGACGTCGCGATGCGCCAGCACCCGGACGTGATCGCCAAGCTGGCGGCCCGCGGGTTCACCGACATGAGCCTGATCCTCATCGACGTCTGGACCTACGGCCAGGCGGTCGTGCCGGAGCGGCACCGGCAGCGGCGGCTGCGACTGCCTGGGCGAGGTTGCGTACCTGGACGCGACGCTGTGCGACACCAGGGGCGACCGGTGCGACATCCCGCACGCGATCTGCCTGCACGAGGAGGACAACGCCGTGCTCTGGAAGCACGTCGACGCGGACCGCAACGCCGAGGTCCGCCGGCAGCGGCGGATGGTCGTGTCGTCCCACGCGACCGTGGCCAACTACGAGTACCTCATCTACTGGTTGCGACCGAGGAAGAGGCGGTCTTCAAGCACTACGGGCTGACCTACGAGCCAGGCGCTGGCGGTGAGCGGAGGCTGGGCCGCCGCTGAGATCGGATTAAACGGCCGGGAGGTCAAAGGTCAGCGCGGACGCTGCGCAAAGCGAGCCGCATGTCGGCCGCCGTAGAGAAGCGGTCCGCGCTGGCTGGGGCGCATGCCTTGATGAGGAATTCGGCGAGGCCGGGGTTGAGGCCGGGGCGAATGGTTCTCGGGTCGATCACCGGTACGTCGACCATGGGCTTTGCGTTCGGGAACGGGTGGTGGCCGTCACCGAGGAGGCGGTAGAGCAGTACGCCGACGGCGAACAGGTCGGTGGAGACGTCCCAGCGGGTGAGGCCGGCGTCTGGTGGCTGATATGGCGGTGTGCCTGAATGCGTATGAACGGGGTCGCCCACCCGGGAAGCGATGTTGAAGTCGAGCAGTTTCGCTCCGGTGCGAGTGAGAATCACGTTGAGCGGCTTGATGTCGCGGTGGATCAGCCCTTTGCCCTCCAGCTCCAGCCATTCGCGCGCCTCGGCTTCCGGCAGGTCGCCCTCGTGACCTCGTGCATCCAGCTGCTTGAGGCGTGCCGCATCGGGGTGAAAAGCGACGAGCGCGTCGAGCAGGTCGAGGGCGACATCTACTGCCTCCCGGTCGCGAAGGCGCCGTTTTCCGCTGACAAACTCATCGAGTGACTCGCCGCCGACGAACTCGGTGATGAGATACCAGTCGCCGGCGCCGGTCTTGCCTGCCCAGAAGACCTTTACCACGTTGGGATGATCGATTTTCCGCAGGGCGGCGATCTCGCGGCGCACGGCCTCGTCCCCGGCGGCGCTGCCGAAGAGCTTGAGCGCCCGCTCCTCGCCCTCGACGTCATCGCGCACGCGATATACCTTCGAAAAGCTGCCCTGGCCGAGTAGCTGAAGGATCTCGAAGCGGTCCTCGAGGATGTCGCCGACTGCGTAGTCAGCCGCCTGGGCTTCAGGCGGGGATCGTACCTCTGCCGGATCCGGTTCGGGTAGGGCCTGGGTGCCGCCCGAGGGTGGTGCACCGCCCGATGTCCGGGGAAGATTGCTGCGCTCAGCCGCTGGGAGCGGGCGCGTGTAGCGTACCTCTCCGGCTCCGGAGCCCGCCGGCACGTGCCGGATTCCCCCGACGGTGTAGACCAGGCACGGATGCAGCACATACGTGTCTACCTCCGGCGGGAAGTGGAACTGCTCGACATCGCCCATGGAGTAGAAACGGCGCCGGCCGGACTCGTCGACGTACCCGAGCAGGCCGTTCTGCCACAGGACAGAGGCGAGGTCCGTCGCCTGCTCGAAGTGCAGGTCCGCCATTTCCTGTAGCGCCACCAGATCCGCCCGCGAGAATCGGTCGACGGCGATGAGCCGGACAAAGGACCGGACCTCCTCCTGCACGCCGCTGATGTAGGCCTGGGTGCTGGTGAACAATTCGGAGTAGTCGTGCAGGGCAGCGTTCTTCGGCATCAGGTCAGACGAGATCTGGTTGGCGCACTGGGCGAGCTGGGAGTCGCCGAACCTCTTGGCGCAGCGTTGGACCACCCTTTGGAGAGCTTCCGGCGGCAGGCCCTCGTGTCCGGCCTGCTTCTGCCGCAGGACCTCCTCGTTCAGGTCATTGCCGAGCGAGATGATGTCGCGCGGGATCAGTCGCGTGTGGCTGAGCAGGTAGTCCTCGATCGGTCCGTCGCCATCGGGTCCCGGCCAGTGGCCGTCGACCCCGAGCCAGTCGCTGATCGTGGGGGGCCCGTCGGCGGCGCGCCGCATGAGCAGTGACGACGGCAGCCGCTGCAGCTTTCGCTGGAGCAGATAGAGCAGCGAGCTTCGGTCCCAGGTCAGGACCCGTATGTGCGGTTCGTTGTAGTACCGCGGCGCGTGTTCTGACCGGTACACCGACGACATGACGATGTCGCGGATACAGACGACGACATGCAGGCGGCCGCCCAGCTTATGGTCGCGGAGCAGCCGCATGACCTGGTAGAACAGTCCCTCTTGGCATTTCAGCCAGTACATCGGGGCGTGGCTGAACTCCTCGTCCAGCGCGTCGATGTAGAAGTAGATGGGCTTGCACTGGCCGACAATCTCGCCCAGCAGGTCCTCGAGGTCATCCCAGAGCGGATCGTCGAGGTACGCGGACAGCTGATGGGCGGTCTGCCGCTGATTGATGATGTCGCGCACCTCGCTGTAGATCGACCGGGGCCGGCGGAAATCGTCGAGCAGCCGCGCGTACGAATGCTCGAGCTCGTCGGCCTGCTCGTCGCGCAGCTGCTGACGCAACTCGGGCCGGCACAGCAGGTGCGAGATCAGCGACCGCATGATCGCGCGCTCCCAGATCTGCATCCACTTCTCGACCAGGACACGGTCCGAGAACCACTGGCAGGCCTTGACTATGACTTCGGTCTTCGGCAGGCCCTGCTGCGGCACGTCGGCGTAGACGGAGTCCTGGTGTGCCTGGAAATCCTGAAGGCGCCGCAGGTAAACCGTCTTGCCCGCGCCGAGCTTTCCCACGATGACCCGCACCATGGAGTCGTTGGCACGGGTCGCGAGGTGGCCGTACGCGGGATCGCCGCCGAAGTCGACGAAGTCGCTGATCAGATCCTCGATATCGGCTCGCGACCCGTCCGGATTGCCAAATGGTCCTACGGGGTCGAGCCGACGCCGCCTGCCGGCCATCTTCCCTCCCAACCCGGATCGTAGCCCGCTGACAGGAACAGGAGCTAGTAAAGCCTCGGTACCCAGCGAACCGGAGAACAGCTGCGGCCGGTACCCGGCCGCGCCCGTCTCAGCCGCGGACCCAGGCCCGGAATCCCTTCCGCCAGCTCGGGTACCGGCACCGCGGTCGGCGCGGCGCGCCGTCGCGGCCGAAGATCACGAGGTTTCCGGAAAGTTACGTATGATCGACCGTGGCAGCGAACCAAGGAGTCAAGGGCTAAACGACGCCAGTAAGGAACCATATGTCCTCGAGAAAGAAGATCCTATGGATAATCTTTCCTATCCTGGTCGTACTGGTGGTCTTGGCTGGCGCGCTGCGCATTACGGCATCATTCGGGAATTCTTCCACGACTAGCAGCAAGCCGACGGCTACTGCCACAACCGCTACAACCGCTACAACCGCTACAACCGCTACAACCAGTGCAACCAGTGCAACGGGCACAACCGCTGAAATGAATACCCTTCTCAATGAAGGCGAAAACTACACCGACCATGGTTTCCTCGAGGGAACCAGTTCGAGTCTTGTTGCGGCAGCGGCGGGCGACTACAACTCGAAGTTCTACGGCCTTGGCGAATTGCTGGTCAAGGACGGACTCAGCAATATCATTCTCGATCTCGGCCGCGAGATGAACGGCACGTGGTACGAATGGAGCGAGCATCGCGCGCCATCATCCGAGCCGGATGCTTACATCCGTGCGTGGCGGCAGATTGTCAAGACTATGCGGTCAGTACCCGGTCAGCATTTCAAGTTCGTGTGGACCTTGTACCCGACCGGCACGTCGGTAGCCGAATCCTGGCCTGGCAGTGCTTACGTTGACTACATCGGAACCGATATCTTCGACTGGTACGGCGGCCCTCACGGCACTTACCCGCGTACTGCATCCGGAGCGCTTGATCATCGGGCAAAGTGGCAGCAGATCCTTACCGACAAGCCGGGCGGCTTGAACTGGATGGCCGCATTTTCACGCGCCACGGGTAAACAGATTATCATCCCCGAATGGGGACTCGACTTCCACACGTTCGGTGGTCAGGACGACCCGATGTTCGTCACGAACATGATGGCGTGGATGAAGGCCCACGACGCTATCGGGCTCTACTGGGCGGGAGGAGGGCACGTCAGCCGGGCTTCGGCTGCTAGCGGTCCGTTGCTGGTCAACTATGGCGCGTCGGCGCAGACCAACACCCCTGCCGAGGTCAACGGCATGGGAAAGCTGATGGGGGGCCGCTTGCAGTACGCCGGCGTTTATCTCCCTGATCATGAGTGGTTCTCGGAGAGCGCAGATCAGCCACTGCTCGCCCCATGGCTGCAAGCGGGTTACAGCTTGATTCTGAGCGTGCCCATGGTGCCGAACCCTGAGGCGATCAAATCGTATTCCGGCCCACCTGAGCCAGGACACAAGCAGCGTAAGCTTGCCGACTACCCAGATGTGGTAGCGGCACTACAACAAGGTGCATAACTCACATGACCCTGGCCCTGGACTATCTCGGCCTCGACGCCCTGTTGTCAGCCGAGGAACTCGCCTGGCGCGACACGGTCCGGGCGTTCGTCCGCGACCGCATCAGGCCCAACATCAAGGAGTGGTACGAGAAGGCGGTCTTTCCCGCCGAGATTGTCCCCGAGATGGGTCGGCTCGGGCTGCTCGGTACGCACTTGTCCGGTTACGGATGCCCCGGCCGCAGCGCGGTGGAGTACGGCCTGGCCGCGCTGGAACTGGAGGCGGGTGATTCCGGGCTGCGGACGTTCGTCAGCGTGCAGGGGTCGCTGGCGATGAGCGCCATCCACAAGTTCGGCACCGAGGAGCAGAAGCAGCGCTGGCTGCCGCCGATGGCCGCCGGCACGCTAATCGGCTGCTTTGGCCTGACCGAACCGGAGGCTGGCAGCGACCCGGCCGGCATGACCACGACGGCGCGCCGGGACGGCGACGGCTGGGTCATCAACGGCGCCAAGCGGTGGATCGGCCTCGCGTCGATCGCCGACATCGCCGTCATCTGGGCGCGCACCGAGGACGGCATCCGCGGCTTCCTCGTCCCGGCCGGCACCGCCGGGTTCACCGCGACCCCGATCGAGCCGAAGCTGGCCATGCGCGCCTCGATCCAGTGCGACATCACCCTGGCGGACGTGCGGGTACCCGCCGACGCGATCCTGCCCGGGGCGGTCGGCCTGCGCGGCCCGTTCTCCTGCCTGAATGAGGCGCGCTACGGGATCATCTGGGGTGCGATGGGTGCGGCTCGCGACGCTTACGAGGCGGCGCTGGCTTACGCGCTGGATCGCAGGCAGTTCGGTAAGCCGATCGCGTCGTTCCAGCTCACCCAGGAAAAGCTGGTCGACATGGTGCTCGAGATCCAGAAAGGCCTGCTGGTCGCGCTGCACATCGGCCGGATGAAAGACGCCGGGACCCTGGTGCCGGAACAGATCTCGTTCGGCAAGCTCAACAACGTCCGGACCGCGATCGCCATCGCCCGGCAGGCCCGGACCGTCCTTGGCGGCAACGGCGTCGCGCTCGAGTACTCGCCGATGCGGCACGCCAGCAACCTAGAAGGAGTACGCACCTATGAGGGCACCGACGAGGTGCACATCCTGATCATGGGCCGGGCCATCACCGGCATTCCCGCCTTCAGCTGAAGGAGCTCACACCCCGGCCGCGGGCTTCCGCGGGGGGTCGGCCCGGGGCCTGCCGTCGGGACTGGGTGTGTGCGGAGTGATCGCTGTGGCTGTGGTGGCTGGCGATCCGGCCCGGAAAGCCGCTGCCCCGGCGGTTTATACGGCGTGGATGTCCCAGCCATGTCGTCCCAGCTGCATGAATGGGACATTCACATCGTATGCCGCGGTGCTGATGAGGCCAGCGGGGCAGATGAGGCCAGCGGGGCAGGTGGTGCATCGGCGGCGGTGCACGATCCGCCGCGCCATCCCCCGCACCAGGCCGGCCGCCTTCCGCCAACAAAGATCCCGATGCGGGTGGCTCTGGTTAACCCCCCGGGCCGGGCTCCGGCGAGCCTCAAGGCCAAGACTCACGCTTGCCTCATGGAAACGCCGCCGGCCCCGAAGCACGCTTGTCCCATGCGGTCCCGGCCGGGACCGTATAGGCCGGGAAACGGTCCCGGCCGGGGCCGGGACCGCCAGCCGATAAGGGGAGGCCTGTGATGTACCCCCGCAGCGTTCATGCTTTCCAGGCCGACGCCGTGTTCGCGTCGGCGCTGCAGCGGAGCGACGAACTGAGCGTCAGCCAGATCCAGCTTGCCATCGCCGCCGCCCTCGATGGGTACGGGGTCGCGGGCTGCGCCGGGCGGGTCGCTCAGGAGTTCGGCGACCACCCGGAGACCGCGGCCGTCCGGATGCGCTGGGCCCGGGCCGCGGTGGCTGCCCTGGAAAGCCACTCGCCCGGCCCGGGGCTGCGGCGGATAGCCGCCGCAGCGTAGGTGCCCGGCGGGTCATCCGGTGACCGGGTCGATCGGGGTGAGCGGACCTAGTCGCTGCTCGATCGCCTCGGCGACAGCCAGGCACCGAAGCTCGGTGTACTTTCCGCCCATTACCTGGACGCCGACAGGCAGGCCATCGGCCATCCCGGCGGGTACCACCGCGGCCGGGGTGCCCAGCAGGTTGGCCGGAAGAACCGGGCGCATCAGCTCCAGGGTCGCGATCGCGTTGTCGAGGCTGGCGATGTCGAAGTCCAGGGGGAACGCGGGCTGGGTCCAGACCGGGCTCAGCAGCACGGGGTATTCCTGGTACCACAGGCTCCAGCGACGAGCTAGCCCGTGCCGGGCGGTATGCGCCGTCGCCCAGCCGGCCACGTCCAATTCCGGCAGGTAGTCAAGCGCGTAGTCGAGGAACTGGCGGCCACCCGGGCCCATGAACTGGTCCAGCAGCGGTTTGATGACCGTCAGGTCTGCGGTGAGGATCGTGCTCCACAATTCGATGGCCTGCTCATAGTCGGGCGGCACGGCCTCGGTGACCTTGAAGCCGTCGTCCGCGAGCGCATCGGCGGCGCGCCGTACCGCCGCGGCCACCTCCGGATGCGTGCTGCCGCCAGGCGGCTCCGCGAGCACGGCGACGGCCGGACGTTCGCGGGTCTTCGGGTCAAGGTCGGTGAAGACCGCGGGGACGCTCAGTGGGTCGCGCGGGTGCTGGCCCGCGATCGCGGTGAAGCCCGCCCGGACGTCCGCGACCCGGCGGGCCATGACACCTTCGACGGCCATGAGCTGGAAGGAGATGTTGTAGTCCTCGGGCGGGATCACGGTGGCGGCAGGCACCGCTCCGGTCGAGGGCTTGATCGATGCGACGCCGCAGCAGTGCGCCGGATTGCGCAGCGATCCGCCGAGGTCGTTGCCCAGCCCGAGCGGACTCATCCCGGTGGCCAGAGCCGCGGCTTCGCCGCCGCTCGATCCGCCCGGGGTGCGCTGCGGGTTCCACGGATTGCGGGTGAGGCCATGCAGAGCCGAATCGGTGTGGACGCGCAGACCGAAGTCCGGCAGGTTGGTGCGGCCCAAGGGGATCGCACCGGCCGCGCGCAGCCGTTCCACCTGCGGGGCGTCGACCGGGGCGACTGCCTCAGCCAAGGCCGGGACCGCCTGCGTGGTGGGGGTGCCCGCCAGGTCGATGTTCTCCTTGACCGTGCACGGGACGCCATGCAGCGGGCCGAGGCTGGCACCGTCCGCCACCGCCCGGTCGGCCCCGTCCGCGGCCGCGAGGGCCTGATCCGCCAGGAGGCGGACGATGGCGTTGAGGTGAGGATTGACCGCCTCGATGCGGTCCAGGTGGGCCTGGATAACCTCGCGGCTGCTGACCTCACGATCGCGGATCAAAGCCGCGAGTTCGACGGCGCCCTTACGCCATAGTTCGCTCATGCCTGCCCTTTCCGGTCGAAATCGAGGCAACCGTAAGCCATCGGATATCTCCAGGTAAAGGGGAACCGGCGCGGTATTTCGGGCCGCCGCCGCCAAACCGGACACGGCGAGAACCCTCCGCTGGCGCCTCTGGCCGGTCGCGGGTGCGGCGGCGTCGCGGGGAGAACGGGGTAACTGGTCCTCGCCATGGGCTGACAATGCTGCCGCCCGGCGGCTATGCCACGATGGGACGCACCACGTCGATGGCTCAGAAGGCGTACCGCGGGATACGGCACCCGGCGATGCTGGGGGAGAGGGCAGAGGTGAGCGTGCCATGACCGTCGAGGCCGGCGCCGCGACAGTGCCCGATGGTCCGCAGCCCATAAGCCAGCGGCGGGTGCTGGTGATCATCGGTGCGCTGCTCCTCGGAATGCTGCTGGCCGCGCTCGACCAGACGATCGTCGCGACGGCGCTGCCGACGATCGCGGGCGATCTTCACGGGCTGTCGCATCTGTCCTGGGTCGTCACGGCCTACCTGCTCGCCTCGACGGTGTCGACACCGCTGTGGGGCAAGCTCGGCGACATGTACGGCCGGAAGATGTTCTTCCAGGCCTCTATCGTGATCTTCCTGATCGGTTCGGCGCTGTCCGGCCTGGCGCACTCGATGGTCGAGCTGATCGCGTTCCGCGCCGTCCAGGGACTGGGCGGCGGCGGCCTGATCGTCGGCGCTCAGACCATCGTGGGCGACGTGGTCCCGCCCCGCCAGCGCGGCCGTTACCAGGGGATCTTCGGGGCCACGTTCGGGGTCGCCAGCGTGCTCGGGCCGCTGATCGGTGGGTTCTTCGTGGACAACCTGTCCTGGCGGTGGGTTTTCTACATCAACCTCCCGATCGGCGTCGTGGCCCTGGCGGTGACCGCGGCGGTGCTGCCCGGCCGGCTGAGCAAGACCCACCATTCGATCGACTACGCGGGCACCGCGCTCATCGGCTCGTCGGCGGTCTGCCTGGTCCTGCTCACGTCGCTCGGCGGCAACACGTTCGGCTGGAACTCGTTCCCGATCTACTTGCTCGCCGTGCTGGCGGTGGTATCCGCGGTTGGTTTCGTTCTAGTGGAGCGGCGGGCCGCCGAGCCCGTCATACCGCCACACCTGTTCGCGAACGGGGTGTTCAGCTCCGCTAGCGTGGTGGGCTTCGCGGTCGGCTTTTCCATGTTCGGCGCGCTCGCCTACCTGCCGCAGTACATGCAGGTCGTCCGCGGGATCTCGCCAACCCTGTCCGGGCTGAGGCTGCTGCCCCTGCTGGCCGGGCTGCTGCTGACGTCGACCGGCACCGGCTTCCTGGTCACCAAGTGGGGCCGGTACAAGATCTTCCCGGTCATTGGCACGGCGCTGATGACCCTCGGCCTGTTCCTGCTGTCGCGGCTGGGCATCCACACGAATTTCTGGCTGGTGTCTCTCTTCCTGTTCATCCTCGGCGTGGGCATTGGCGCGTCGCTGCAGGTGCTGATCATCGCGGTGCAGAACGCGGTCGACTACAAGGATCTCGGCGCGGCCACGTCCGGGGCCACGTTCTTCCGCTCCATCGGCGGCTCGTTCGGCACCTCGGTCTTCGGCGCGATCTTCTCCGGTGTGCTGGCCGGCGACATCGCCGCCGCGCTGCACGGCGTCCCGCTGCCCAGCGGGATCAGCGCGTCCGCCGGAGCCAGTCCCGCCGTGCTCGCGCACCTGCCCGCGGCGATCCGGGACGGCTACATCGCCGGGTACGCGCAGGCGCTGCACACGGTGTTCCTGTTCGCGACGCCGTTGAGCGCACTGGGTTTCGTGCTGAGCCTGTTCCTGAAGGAGGTGCCGCTGCGGGACACCGTGCGGGCAGTGGACCGGGCCCAGAGCACCGCCCCGACGGTCATTCCCGCCACGCGCAGCTCCGCGCAGGAGATGGAGCGCGCGCTGATGGCGCTGTTCGGGCGCGAGCGGCGGGCGGAGACGTACCGGGGCCTCGCCGAGAGGGCCGATGTCGGGCTGGGCCCGCGCGGCACCTGGCTGATGTACCGCATCGCGGACCACGCCCCGGTCACCGAGGCGGAACTGGCCCGCCTGCTCGGCATCGACGTTTCCGATCTGGAGCAGCGCCTGACCGAACCCGTGGGCGCCGGCTACGTATCGGTGGGCGCCCCCGCCCGCCTGGCGGACGGGGACGGGGACGGCGCCCAGGCCGGCGCCAGCGTGACGCTCACCTCCGCTGGCGAGCAGGCCGCCAGCCGGCTGGTCGCCGCCCGGGAAGCGGGCATTGACCGGCTGGTGACGGACTGGGAGCCCGAGAAGGCCCCGGAGTTGCGCCGTCTGCTGGGGCGGATCACGACCACGCTGGTGGCCACCGACGGGTCACCGGAGCGGGATGGAGTCACCGCCCCAGCCGTCCAGCCGGGATGACCTTGTCCGCTGCTGGAACTCGCCATCCGGCTGCGCCGTTATCGGGCTGGGGGTCTCACGCTGGGCCGTGACCCAGCACCGGCCGGCATCTCTCACGCACGGCGGCCTCTCGCACCCGACGGATGGTGAACGTGGCAGCGTGGAGCGGCACGGCGAGAGTGGTGGCCAGTGTGGCGGCGACCGCGGCGCTGGCGGGCGCGTCCGGCGGGGTGGTTGCCGTCGCACCCGACGCGGGACCAGCCGCACCTGCCGCCGGGCTCCCGAACGGGCCGGCGGTGACGGCCGTCCCGGCGGCTAACCGGGCCGTGGTCATCATCAATGGCGCTCGCTCTGGGCCCGCCTTCCAGGGCATCGGCGCGATCAGCGGCGGCGGCGGAAACTCCCGGCTCCTCATCGACTATCCGCCGCGTGCTCGCGCACAGATCCTCGACTACCTGTTCTTGCCGCACTTCGGGGCCTCGCTGCAGATGCTCAAGCTGGAGATCGGGGGCGGCGCTTTCTCCTCGGATGGCTCGGAGCCATCCGTCGAGGCCGTCAAGGGGCGGCTGGACTGCGGCGCCGGCTATGAGTTCTGGCTAGCCCGCCAGGCCCTGGCGCGCAATCCCGCGATCAAGCTGTACGGCTTGCAATGGTCGGCCCCGGCCTGGGTCCGTGACCGCAACGGAGGCCTATGGAGCCGTGCGGATGTGGGGTACGTCGTCGACTGGCTCCGGTGCGCCAGGGAAAACGGGCTGACGGTCAGCTACATCGGCGGCTGGAACGAGCACTTCCAGGGCACCCCGGTCCAGCGGGCCTGGTTCGTGAGCCTGCGCGCGGCGCTGGACGCGGCCGGGTTCACTCGCACGCAGATCGTCGCGGCCGACGGGACGCCGCAAATGAGAAGGCGCGGGCGGGTGGGATATTATCCGCTGCTCGCGTGGCAGGCCGTCGCGGCCGGCATGGTCACCGATCCGTCCTTCGGCCGGGCGGTCAGCATCCTCGGGGTGCACGATACCTGCGGGCTGCCCACCACCGGGTACCACTGCATGATGGCCGCCGGGGCACGGACCGTGGCGGCCCGCTTGGGCAAGTCGCTGTGGGAAACCGAGCTCGGGGCCACCCCGGCCACCGGAACCAACCCCATGCTGCCCGGACCGGGCGGCCTGGCTCGCGCGCTCAACGACGCCTACGACCAGGACGGGATCACTGGTGTCCTGGTCTGGCCGCTGATCGACGCGATCCCGCCTGGCCTCCCGCACGAAAACCGGGGACTGGTCTGGGCCGACCGTCCCTGGGACGGCTACTACTACGTCACGCCCCTGACCTGGGTGATCGCGCAGACCACCCAGTTCACCGCTCCCGGCTGGCGCTACCTGGCCGGGGCGAACGGCCGCCTGCCCGCCGGCGGCTCGTACGACACCTTCCGTGCGCCCGGCCGTTCGGCCTGGTCGATGGTGGCGCAGACCTCTACCGCCACCGCGGCGCAGCAGGTCATCATCCATGTCACCGGCGGCCTGCCCGCGCGGGTGGTCCATGTGTGGAGCACTAACCTGCGGGGGCCCGGGCAGTTCATCCGGCGCGGCGACATCACCCTCCGCAAGGGCGTCTTCGCCACCCTGCTGCAACCGGGGTACGTGTACACGCTGACCACGACCACCGGGCAGTCACGGGCCGGCGGCCGCCTGCCTCCGGTTCCGGCCGCCGGGCCGATGCCGGTGCGGTACACCGCCACCCCTGATGCCGCCGGCATGGCGAACATGCTGGCCCCGGTGGAGGGGTCGTTCGGTTACGTGCACGGCGTGCTGACCCAGACGGCGGCCGGGGAGCCCGTGGAATGGCAGTATCCCGGACCGTCACCCGCCCCGTACGCGATCGTCGGCTGGAAGACCTGGCGCGACTACACCGTTTCGGCCCGTGTCAGCCTCCCGGCATCCGGGACGGGCTCCGCGCTGCCAGGCGCCGCGCTGATCGCACGTTTCGAGGGGTTCCGGAAGGCCACCGTCAGCCGGTTCCGGGGCTACGAGCTGAAGGTTCGCAGCAACGGCGCCTGGCAGATCGTGGCCAGCGGCCCGGCGGCCGTGACACTCGCCTCAGGCCGCGTGGCGCCCGCCCGCACCTTTACCCTGAGCCTGACCACCCGCGGCACCATCATCTCGGCCCAGATCAACGGCGTCCGCGTGACCACGGTCAGCAGTCACGCATACCGGTACGGACCCGCTGGGCTGGGAAGCCTTGGGTACTATCCGGTGCGCTACCTTAGCTTCACCGTCCGCTACGCCTGACTGTCCTGGCCTGGCTCCAGGGCCTCGCGTACCCGGGCCCTCCTTCGCTCCGGTCGGCCATCATGCCTGGCTTCCGGCGCCGCATCCTCACCCACGGCGAGTGATCTCGGCCGGATGTGACCGCTACGCCGGCCACGCCGCTTTGATGCCGCATTGATCAGGGGGTACGTTCATGAGGGTGAAGCCAGAGGTCATCGAGGCGTTCGACGTGACATCTGGCGGGAATCGTGATATGGCTTCGAAGCTCGGCTTCGCACTGCCCGAGTCGAAATTCCAGCCGCCCGCCGCCAGGCCGGGAATCGTCGCCCGCACCGCCCTGGTCGAGCAGCTGGTCGCTACGCGCGCGCCCGTCATCACCGTGGCCGCCCCGCCGGGCTACGGCAAGACAACGCTCATGGCGCAGTGGGCTGAGCGGATCGGGTCGCGTGCGGCGTGGCTGTCGTGTGATGAGGGCGACAACGACCCCGTGGTGCTGCTGAGCGCGCTCGCGGTGGCCCTGGACCGGATCGGGCCGGTCGATCCGGCGATATTCTCCGTGTTGGCCTCGTCTGGCGCCGACATCACCATGATCCCGAGGTTCGTGTCCGCCGTCGCCTCGGTCCAGTCGCCGGTGACCGTGATACTCGATCACGCCGAGGCGGTGACGAACAGGCAGTGCCTGGCCACGATCGCCGAGTTCGCCCTGCGCCTCCCGCCTGGCTGGCAACTGGCGCTGGCTTCGCGCACCGTTGTGCCGCTGCCGACGGCGCGGTTGCGTGCTCTGGGCGGGATTTTCGAGGTCTCCGCCGGTGACCTGGTGATGGGGCTGCCGGAAGCGCGGTCATTGCTGGAAGGGGCGGGGATCAACGCCGGCGAGGCGAGCCTTCGTGATCTTCTGCAGCGCACTGAAGGCTGGCCCGTCGGTCTCTATATCGCCGCGCTGGCCATTAAGTCCGGAACCCGGCACAGCGATGTCGGGTTCACCTTCACCGGCGATGACATCTACATGGGCGACTACCTGCGCTCGGAACTCCTTGACCGGATCTCAGGTGCGGAAGCGTCGTTTCTCGTCCGCACGTCGGTCCTGGGCCGGATGACCGGACCGCTGTGCGACGCGATCCTGGGTGAGCCGGGATCCGGGGCTCTTCTCGAGCAGATGGAAGCCAGGAACCTGCTCGTGGTGCCGCTCGACCGCCGTCGCGAGTGGTTCCGGTACCACCACCTGCTCCGAGACCTCCTGCAAGCGGAGCTCCGGCGCCGCGAGCCCGAACTGGTCCTCGACCTGCATTTCCGGGCGGCCGCGTGGTTCGAGGCGAACGCCATGCCGGAGGTTGCCATCGGCCATGCGCAGGCGGCAGGAGACTACGACCGGGTGGCACGGCTGATCCTGGAGATGCAGCAGCCCGTCTGGGCCAGCGGGCGTGTCGAGACGGTACTGCGCTGGATGACGTGGATCGGGGACATCACGTCGGCCGAGCACTACGGGGCGATCGCGGCACACGGCTCATTGCTCTTCGCGCTGATGGGACAGCCGGGTGAGGCCGAGCGCTGGGCCGCCGCCGCCGAACGTGCCTCCCCGGCTGGGATCCTGCCTGACGGAAGCACCATAGAGGCCACGCTGGCCTACCTGCGCGCGATCTTGTGCCGCGATGGCATCGCCGCGATGCGGCGCGACGCGCGGATCGCCTGGGCGGGACTGAGCCCGGCTAGCCCGTACCGGGCGACCATGCTGTACACAGAGGGCATTTCCTACCTGCTGGAAGGTGACACGGCCCGGTCCGAGCCGATCCTCGCCCGCGCACTCGACCTCGCGACCCACTTCGGTAGCTTGCCCCTGGCCGGCTTGATCCTGGCCGAGCAGTGCAGCGCGGCGGCCGAACGCAACGACTGGCCCGAGATCACGACGCTCGCGAAGAGGGCCGCCATGATCGTCGAGGACGGGCATTTCGGCGACTACTGGACCAGCGCCCTCGTATACGCCTGGGCGAGCCGGGCCGCGTCGCACGAGGGCGACATCGCCCGCGCCCGGTTCTACCTCGGGCGGGCGTCCCGGCTGAGGCCCCTGCTGACCTATGCCCTGCCCGTCGTGTCAGTCCAGGCCCTTCTCGAGATGACCCGCTCCTACATCACGCTCGGCGATCCCGAGGGTGCCGCGGCGATGCTGGCCCAGATCCGCGGCGTTCTCCAGCAGCGGCCGGACCTCGGTGTCCTGGAAGCGCTGGCCGGCCAGCTGCAGGCCACTCTCGCCACGACCAATGCACCTGCCGTCGGTGCCTCCTCGCTGACAGCAGCCGAGCTGCGGCTCCTGCCGCTGCTGTCCACGCACCTTTCGTACGCCGAAATCGGCGACCGGCTGTATGTCTCCAAGAACACGGTCAAGACCCAGGCGTACTCGGCCTTCCGCAAGCTTGGAGTCTCATCGCGAGGCCAGGCGGTCGTCCGCGCGCGTGACCTCGGTCTGGACGCCGGCTAGCGTTGCGGTTTTGGTTCGTGCCGACGGCGTATCTCCCGGATCTCGACCCCGAACGTCTCGAGCCTGGCGAGCAATGCGTTCAGTGCTGCCTGATCCCTGAGCGGCCCGTGCACGACCGTCTCGACCGGCTCGACCGAGGCGGTGAGCTGGTCGAAATCAAGCAGAACCTCGAGCGGGAGAACGCCGGCTACCCGGATCTCATAGCAGGGTGATGGCACCGTAACCCCTAACCAGCCGAAATAACACTGCCGCGATCTCAGGATTTCGCTTTATCGATCTGTGAGCCTCACTCATAGCGGGTGACTTTTGTTCCCGGTAGGCAGGGGTGAGCGATGCATAAGTTCAGATCAGGCCAAGCTGGCGTGCCCGGCGCACCGCCTCATTACGGTGGGTCGCTGCCAGCTTGCGGTAGATGCTCCTGAGGTGCGTCTTGACGGTGTTAACGGAGATGTACATCTCGCTGGCGACCTCAGCCGTGCTCAGCAGGCCGGACAAGTGCACGAGGACCTCGCGCTCCCGTTCGGTCAGCGGCTCGACGACCAGAACCGGTGCCTCGTCCGGCGCCTTCGCGGGAGCCGGATGCTGTTCACGGTCCGGCGCCGGGGCGAACAGGCGCCGGTATGTGCCGGCCAGTTCAGGGTCGCGGCCCAGTATCGGCCCAAGCCAGCTCTGCTCGGCCAGGAACGGCAGCTTGAGCTGCTCACGTTCCGCCAGATGCAGCGCGGACGCCAGTGACCGGCGACCGCGCGTACCGTCGTCGCCGGAATAGCCCAGCCTGGCGTCCACCAGCAACGCCGGCACGCGCACGCGGTCTGGCAGCCGGGCATCGGGTGCGAGCACAGGATCCAGCACCCGCCGCGCACTCTCGGCGTCTCCGGCGGCCGCCTGGACGTGTGCGAGCGCGACCAGGGCTTCGGGTGACATGCCGTCGGCCCGTTCGGCCGCCCTGACTGCGGCCTGGATGTCACCGGCCGCCGTGCATGCCCGGGATTCGGCCAGACTCAGCTGCTGGTCAAGCCAGGCCGGAACGGGCCACCCCGATCGTGCCCTGGTGATGATCTGAACGGCCACCGGAGCCCGCCCCTCCGCCAGGGCGCCGTCTGCCGCAACGAGGTAGGCCATCGCCCCGATCAGCTTGGCCGGGCTTGCGCCGAGCGCAGCGTCAGCCTGCTTGATCCAGCTGCGCGTCTCGCGCAGTTCGTTGCGCTGCACGTGAACCAGGGCCAGCGCGACCATCGGCGCCGGGTTCGGGTTCCAGTCGGGCGGCCGGTGATGAGCGGCTGAAAGGGTCGCCTGACTGGCCAGTTCGGCCGCACGGCTCAGCCGGCCGCGCAACGCCTCGGTCAGCGCCAGGAACCCGGCCCAGTCAGCTTGTTCGCACTCTCCGCCGGAACCGGCCTCGGCCAGCCCGGCCTCGAAAATACGGACCGCCTCGTCCAGATGGCCGGACCACAGCTCGACGGCTCCTCGGCCGTACCGCACGCGCCGCCTCAGCTCAGGATGCCGGGCGAGCTTTCCCGCCGGCACCGTGCCGAGCATCAGCTCCGCACGACTGGCCGACGCCGCCGCGGCCATCAGATCCCCGCAGCCCAGCGAGGCAGTGAGCCGGATAACCGCGGCGGCCAGCCGGCACGGGCCTTCTTCATCGGCGGGAACTTGCTCCAGTGCGGCCTCGGCGGCGTCCAGCGCGGTGGCGCATGATTCCTGCTGGCCAGCGGCGAGGGCAAGGGCCGCGGCGACCAGGAGCGGCGCAGGCTTGGTCCAGGCCTCGCCCGGAAGCATGCTCGTGAACTCCCCGGCCAGGCTCTGGCCGTCGTGCGGCTCGATGAGCTGGCCGATCGCCAGCTCGTCGATGACCATGCCGGCGGCGAGCTGCCAGTCGCCGGCCTGCGTGGCGTGCCGCACGGCCTCGGTGAGCATGCCGTTACGCTCATACCACCGGGCCGCCCGCCGGTGCAGGACGGCCACCCGGCCCGGATGCTCATGACGCAGCTTCAGCCGGAGCATCTCGGCGAACATCCCGTGGTACCGGTACCACCCAGATCCGATCGGCTGGACAAACGCGTTCGTGTGCACCAGGGCCGTCAGGATTCCCGCAGCCTGGTCATCGCCGGTCAGCTCGACCGCGGCATCGGCGTTGAGGTGCTCCAGGATGCTGGTGCTCAGCAGGACTTCACGGACCTCGGGCGGCTGGACGTTGAGCACCTCCTCCACCAGGTAGCCGATCAGGGCGCTGTCCTCGGCGATCAGTTCCTTGACGAACTGGCCCGGATCGGGATGAGAGCCCAGGGAAATCGCGGCCAGGCGAAGGCCCGCCGCCCAGCCCTCTGTGCGCTGGGTCAGGCTCCTCGCCAGGTCTGCCGTCAGCGTGCTGCCGTGCTGCGCTAGCAGCGGGTGAGCCTCGGCGACGTTGAACGCGAGGTCACTAGCCCGGATCTCGGACAGCTGCCCGGCCACGCGATACCGGTGCAGCGGGAGCAGCGGATCCATCCGGGAGGCGACCACCAGGCGCAAGCCGGACCCGGCATTGCGCAGAACGAACTCAAGCCCCTTCAGCACGCCGGGTTCGGTCAGCACGTGCAGGTCATCAAGGACCAGCGTCACCGGCGGGTCCTGGGCCGCTAGCGCCGCCGTCAGATGCAGCAAGAACCCGTTGTCGTCGGGCCTGCCGTGCGGAACGGGCGGCAGCGTCTTCGGAATGGCGACATCGGCGCAGCGCAAGGCCGCCACGACATAAGACCAGAACGCCCGCGGCTGGTTGTCGAAGTGATCCAGGCCGACCCAGGCGACCGTCCCGGGTTCTGCCGCGGCCCACACGGCCAGGGCCATCGTCTTGCCCGCACCGGGAGGGCCCGTGACGACGGTCAGCGGGCACCGCGACGCACCCTGGGCGATCAGCCTGGTAACCCGCGGGCGCTGCACCGCCCAGTGCGGCACATCCGGTGTCGTGATCTTCGCGGCCAGGATGGGTTCGCTGCCGGGCGCTGCTGACCGCCTCGCACGTGCCGGTGCCTGATGGGCAACATGGGCCGCCATCGATACCTCTCCCACGCAGTCGGCCATGGCAGGGCTTCATCCCATACCCCCGTATAACCAGCAAACGCCAGCTGCCCCGGCTCCCGCATCATGCGATCGGCATGAAATCTCGACCGCTGGACGGCTGCCATTACGGACAGTAACATCGCTTCCCGGCGGCCGAGCCAGCCTGTCCGTTCCGGTTGCCGCCTGCCTTGGCCGCCCGCGCAGACAGCCGGATCGCGGCGTTCCTCAACCTGGCCGGCGCCGGAACAAACCGACTCCAGTCACTCCGGCACCGCCCGTATCAGATCATTCGATGTGGATGTCCCATTCATGCAGCTCCAGCGACATGGCTGGGACATTCACGCCGTATAAACGGGTCGGCGATGACCGTTACGCTGCCTGAGAAGGCCACATGGTTGCGCCCGCCAGCAGGGGCGGTGGCTACCTTCAGACCTTCAGACCCTCGAACCCGGAGCGTGATCATGGACTACGCCGATGCAGTGACGGCCTTCTTCGTGCCTCGCGAAGCGGGCACCGCGCTACCCGCCGCCGTCACTGAGGGCAGTCCCGCGCGCCGGCTGCGTGACGCCTGCGAGCCGGTTGCCATGCACGCGGTGTGGAGCCGGACCACGAACGAGCGGCTGGCCCAGCTCGGCCTGGACTTCCTCACCAGCTACGTCGGTGGCCGGGGCGCCTGTCTCGGGGAGCCAGCCGGAGCCGTCGTCGCCGCCGCCTTCGCCTGGTTCGAGCCCGGCCTGGTGACCACCCTGTGGGACGCTGCGCGGACGGCCGTGCCACTTGACCAGCTCGTTCAAGCCTGCGATGAGTCGACGGTCGCCAGCTTGCGGGAGATTCTGGCGGATGAAGACCCCAGCGAGGTGGCGAGCCTGCTCGCCGACGCTGCTGAGGCCGCCGACGGCATGGGCCGCCCGCTGTTTAGCGGACGACGCGCCGACGGCCGCCCGCAGGACGCCGTGCACTGTCTCTGGTGGGCCTGCGGCCTGGTGCGCGAGCACCGCGGCGACAGTCACGTGGCCGCGGCTGCCGCGGCCGGCCTGGACCCGATCGAGATGAACGTCCTGACCGAGCTATGGATCGGGATGCCGCTGCTGTCCTATACCGCCACCCGCGGCTGGTCGCCGGATGCGATGCACCGGGCGGTCGCGCGGCTCGAGGACCGCGGCTGGATCCGTGAAGGCGGCCTCACCGACGAGGGACTCGCCGCGCGGACGCGCATCGAACAGCGCACCGATGCACAAGAACAGCCGATCGTCGCCGCGCTTGGCGATCGGCTCGAGGAGGTCTGCGCCCGCCTGAACCACTGGGGGCAGCTGTGCATCGAGGCCGGCGCGTTCCCTCCCGACGTTCTCAAGCGCGCCGCCGGCTGACGGGCGCATAACCGACGGCCGTCACCGCAGCACCGTGCGGCCGTTCGGGCCGCTGAGGCGGGCGATGAGAGCGGCAGCGGCCGCCCGCTTGATCTCGACGTCTGCGCCAAGGGCAGTGAGAAGCGGCGCGAGCGAATCAGGATCGGGGTACTCGATGCAGCAGGCCTCGAGGGTAAGCCCACGCGGCGCGGAAGCGGCCGGATGCTCGGTTTCGCCCCAGCTGATGAGGAACGGAGCCAGGCCGGCCGCCGTCTGGCTGCTGGTCATGCGCCACCGGAGCGCCGTTCCGGCGGGGCTGACCCGCCTGCCGTTGATCACGTCGCCCGGGTCGTAGCCCTGGCTGCGCGCTCCGGCGACAGCCGTGTCGATGTCGTCGCAGGCAAGCGCCCATCCAGCCAGCCTGCCGTGGCTTACCCGGTCGAGCCCGAAGGGACGAGGCAGGGACGGCTCGGGCTGTCCGGGGTCGGGCGCGATGATCTCCAGATACGTCCTGGGCCCGAGCGCGAGCAGCGCGTTGTGGGTGCCCAGCCCGACGTGCTTGCCTCCGGCGCGCGCCCGGACGCCGAAGCGATCCGCTACGTCGGCGATGGCAGCCGGGAGGCTGGGTACGGCGTAGACCAGGTGGTCAATCAGCACGCTATCCAGGGTAATCATCGCTGTTAGCCGATGCAGGCCGCGCCCGCCGGATGGCCCCGGAGTACCGGCGATGAGCCGCCGAGCGAAGATCGTGTGCACCCTGGGCCCCGCGACGTCCAGCCCCGTGCAGGTCGCGGCGCTGGCGGCGACCTTCCTCGTCCCGCGCGTGGCGCACACCGACGACATAGTCCGCCAGGTCGACGCGGCCCTGCGCGACATCGGGCGGTGCACCGAGGGCGACCTGGTGGTGATCGTGGCGGGCAGCCCGCCGGGCACTCCGGGCCGCACCAACGCCCTGCGCGTGCACCGCATCGGCGACGCCGTCGAATCCTGAACGGTCATGAGCCGATGTAGGCGAGTACGGCGAGGACCCGCCGGTGGTCGGAGTCGGACGGCGGCAGCCCCAGCTTGCTGAAGATGTTGCCGATGTGCTTCTCCACGGCACGCTCGGACACCACCAGCCGGTCGGCGATGGCGCTGTTGGAGCGGCCTTCGGCCATGAGGGCGAGCACGTCATGCTCCCGCGCGGTCAGCGCGGCCAGGGTGCTGGCGTGCCGGGTGGCGTTCAGCATCCCGGAGACCACCTCAGGGTCGAAGGCGGTGCCGCCGGACGCGACGCGGGTGATCGCGTCGACGAACTCGCCGACGTTGGCGACCCGGTCCTTGAGCAGGTAACCGACTCCGCCCGAGCGCGCTGCGAGCAGGTCGGCGGCGTAGCGGGTCTCGACGTACTGGGAGAACACCAGGATGCCGGTGCCGGGATGGTCGCGGCGGATCGCGATCGCGGCGCGCAGCCCTTCGTCGGTGTGGTCCGGCGGCATCCGCACGTCGACAATCGCGACATCCGGCTTGTGCTCGGCGACCGCGGCCTTCAGAGCCTCGGCGTCGCCGACCGCGGCGGCGACCTCATGCCCGCGGTCGGCGAGGACCTCGGTCAGGCCCGCCCTGATCACGGCGGCGTCCTCGGCGATGACGATGCGCATGCCCGGGCGCTTCTCAGGCGTGGGACGGCAGTTCGACGGTCACCACCGTGGGGCCGCCGGCCGGGCTGTCGATGTCCAGCTGGCCGTCGACCGTGCGGACGCGTTCGGCCAGCCCGCGCAGGCCGCCACCCGGCACCGGGGAGGCGCCGCCGTGGCCGTCGTCGGTGACGCGGATCCTGAGCAGGCCGGGGACATGCACGGCCTCGAGGGTAGCGTGCCGCGCGTCGCTGTGCTTGGCCACGTTGGCGAGCAGCTCGGCCGCGGAAAAGTACGCGATGGTCTCGATCGCGGCCGACGGGCGCTCCGGGATGTCGGTGACCAGCTCGACCGGCACCACGCTGCGCGCGGCCAGGGTGGTCAGCGCGTCGCTGAGGCCGTTGTCCAGCACGGAGGGATGGATGCCCCGGGCCAGGGTACGCAGCTCGGCGATCGCCTCGATCGCGCTGCGGTGGGCGTCGTCCACGAGCTGGGCGACCCGGGTGAGGTCGGCCGGGACAGCCTCTCCGAGCTTCTCCTTGTCTCCGAGCTTCTCCTTGGCCAGGCCGAGCTTCATGGCCAGCGCGACGAGCTGGGCTTGCGCGCCGTCGTGCAGGTCGCGCTCGATGCTGCGGAGCCGGGCCGCCGAGTCGTCCACGGCGCGCGCCCTGGTCACCTCCAGGTCTCGGACCCGCTCGGTGAGCGCGGTGGAGCCGGGTGAGCCGGGGCCGAGCAGGCCGCGGAGGAGCACGAGGTCGAGCTCGCCGACCCCGTGCGCCAGCCATGGCGCCGCGAGCAGCAGGAACGCGCCGAGCGGCACGAAGAGGAACGAGCCCGCCAGCGGCACGGGGTTGCCGCTTCCCAGTCCGGGGCCGGCCTTGGCGAATTCCTGCCAGATCGGGTACGTCAGGTAGAACAGCCCGGCGAGCCGCAAGCCCGCGGCGAGGACCAGCTGGAAGGCGCCCACCGGCAGTTTCAGCGCGAAGTAGCTACGCGCCAGCCAGGAATGCCGGTCGCGTATCGCCCCTCGGTACCAGCCGAGCTTGTTCTGTGGCCGTAGTGAGTGGATGGCGATGCGTTCCTCGGTGGTCAGCTCGGCCACCCACGACACCGGGAGCCCGATGATCCTGACCTGGTTACCGTTCTGCACGACCTTGGCCCCCTTCGCCTGGGCCAGGGCGACCAGCCGGTCGGCGTCCGGCGTTCGCACGTGCACGACTGGGTACGGCCGCAGCGCGCGGCGGCGCCGGGACGTCCTCGCCGAGCAGGGTGCGGGCGAGCGAGCGGTGGGCCGCGCCGAGTTTCCTGACGCCCGGCGCCGAGGCGGCCCACAGCGGGCCGTTCAGCAGCGTGGCCACGGTGAAGACCAAGGACCCCACGGCCAGCGGGAAGCTGACGATCGCGTAGGCAAGCTCGGCCCAGGTGCGCCGGGTGAACGGCGCGCGGAGAACGCGCCGCAGCCACGAGCCGGCCTGCCCGGTCATAGTGTGATTGTCTCTCATGAAGGCGGCGATGCGGCCGCTGGCACTAGTCATATCTCGATGCTGCTCGCGCCGGTCCCGCCGGGTCGATCGTGCCGTCACCCGTTATCTGGTACGGCTAGCACGACCGGCACGGCATCACCGCCTGCGCCGGGCGCAGCGCCCGCTGCACGTAGGATTCCGCCTGCGGTTGCCAGATCCGCCAGAGCCCGGCGAGCTGCCCGACCGGGTCGTCGTGCCAGTCGACCCGCAGGTCGGTGACCGGCCACGGCACCGATTCGGCGATGACCATTCCGGCCGAACGGACCGGGGATACTTCGCCCCCCGCGTCCAGCCCCGCCCGCAAGGCGGCGATGAGCCGGTCTCCGAGGCGGTCGCCGGGCCGGTCGCCGAAGGCGGCCAGCATCGCCGCGGGCACGCCCCGGTCGGCGAGCAGGTTGCCGGCGGCGGCGACGCCCGCGGCGCAGGCGCCGGTCGCCTCGCCCAGCGCCAGCTCGCCGGAGTAGCAGGCCGAACCACCCGCCGCGTCCACCACCGCCAGCTGCCGGTACGCGATGTCCTTGGTGCGTTCGGCCAGGCCGGCCACCGCGTCCTCGGCCGCCAGGCCGTCGGCCATCGCCCCGAGCAGCGCCTCGCGCAGCCGCGGGTCGGTGGTGCTCTGGCTGCACACCGCGCCCACCCCGGCCCGGACCGCCGCGCAGCGGGCCGCCACCGCCATGCTGGCCGAAGCGATGACGGCGCCCACCGCACCACTGCCTTCGCACCGGCCCACCAGGGAGAACGTCATGGCCTGACCGCCACCACGGTGACCTCGACCAGCCATTCCGGCCGGGCGAGCGCGGAAACCACCAGGCCGGTGAACACCGGAAAGACGCCCGCCAGCCGCTGGCCGAGCACGCGGTACACCGGCTCGCGGTGGCGGATGTCGGTGAGGTAGACGGTGCAGGACACCACGTGCTCGACGGACGCGCCGGCCTCGGCGAGCAGCGTCTCGACGTTCGTCATCACCTGCTCGGCCTGGGCGGCGGGATTCCCGGTGTGCAGGCTCTCGCCGGTGTCCAGGTCCTGCGGCACCTGGCCGCGCAGGTAGATGGTGTGACCCGCCACCACCGCCTGGCACAGGTCGTTGTGGAGCCGCTGCTCCGGATAGCTGTCGGCGGTGTTGAACGGCCGGATCCTCAGGTGGCCGCCGACGGTGACGGGCTCCCTCATGTGCGCACCTCGTCGGCCACCGCGGAGTACCTGGCCACCAGGTCGAGCGGGCCGCTGAAGTCGTAGTTGTTGTAGACGGCGAGCAGGTGCGAGAACGGCGGCGACTGCGCGAAGAGCTGGAACGTCAGCCGATGCCCGGCGTAGTCGGAATTGAGCAGGTCACGGGCCAGCACGAAGAGCTTGCGCCGTTCCTCGGCGGGAATCTCCCCGATCGTGAAATATTTCTGCAGCCAGTCACCGGCGCCGGGGCTGTCGAACATGGCCTTGCTGGGCATCAGGCTGACCTGGCAGCCGCACAGGTCGCGGACGAGGTGCATGACCGTCGGCAGCTGGGTGGAGGCGAAGACCCGGCCGGCGTACATCATCGACTGGTTGGGCATCAGCAGCCCGCCCGGGCTGGGCTCGGCCAGCTCGACCGCCGCGGTCAGGTGCGCGTTGATGCCCTCCCGGTAGCACGCGATCTGCGCGATCTTCTCCCGCACGGCCTGGTGCATCGTGACGCCGGTGGACCTGGCACTGGCGTAGGCGACGCCGAGCAGGTACCCGGCGAAGCGCAGATAGCGCTGGACGTACGGGAAGATGCTGTACCGGTGCAAGGTGGCGCGGATGAACGCTGCCGCCTTGGTGTGCCGGTAGAACAAGACGTTCTCCCAGGGGATCTCCACGTCGTCGAAGACGATCATCGTGTCGATCTCGTCGTAGCGGCTGGTCAGCGGGTAGTCCTCCGGAGACTGCTGGCCGGCGAAGGCGGACCGGCAGATGTGCTTGATGCCCGGGGCGCCCATGTCGGCCAGGAAGCCGACCGCGTAGTCGGACAGGACCTCGTTGTTCCACTCGCCGATGGTCGGCTTCACGAACGCCTGGTTGGCGTAGGCCGCCGCGGTCTCGAACTTGGCCCCGCGCACCACGATGCCGTTGTCGGTCTCGCCGACCACGTGCAGCAGCACGTCGGGGTCCTGGTCCTGCGGCCGCAGCGACCGGTTGCCCTTCGGGTCGGTGTTGGCCGAGACGTGGAACGGGTCGAGCAGCTGGGCCCGCCGGACATGGTGCGTGATGTTCTCGGAGAACGCCGGGTCGATCTCGTTCAGCACGTTCTGCCCGTCGAACAGCGACCACATCTCGCCGACGGTCTCGTCGCCCACGCGGGTGACCACGCCCCCGGCGTCGTCGAGGATGGCGTCGACCGAGTCCCGCTTGGCCCGCCAGTCGTCGCGGATGCGCGGCGGGCGCGAGGTGGTGGCGCAGCGCTCCGCCGTCTCGTCGTCGGTGTAGGTCAGCAGGTCCCTGGTGCCGTCTTCGTGGGCCAGGTCGTAGATCCGCGCGCGCACGTTCACCATGGGCGCGAACGCCGGATGCGTCGTGACGTCCGCGACCTGTTCCCCGTCGATCCACACCTCCCGGCCGTCGCGGAGCGACTCGAGGTAGTCCTTGCCGGTTCGCAGCACTGTTCGTTCCTCGGCTTTCGATGAGATGAGTACGTCAGCGTACCATTTTATTAGACCGTTGGTATAGTTCACTGGCATGGGGAATGAAACTCAGGAGCCAGGCCTTCGCCGACGTGGGGGAGGTCATCGCGGCGAACCTGCGCCGGCTCCGCACCGCCCGCCGGATGTCGCTGGCCACCCTGGCGACCCGCGCCGAGGTCGCGAAGGCCACGCTGGCCAACCTCGAGCAGGGCCGGGGCAATCCGACCATCGAGACGCTGTGGTCGCTGGCCCTGGGGCTGGGCGTGGCCTTCAGCGACCTGCTGGAGGACCGGCGTGAGACCGCCACGGTGATCGTCCGGGCCCAGCAGGGCGCGCGGGTGCGCGGGTCGACCCCCGGCGGGCAGCTCGACCTGCGGCTGGTTGACCGGATCGAGCGCGGCGGCCTGGTCGAGGTCTTCGACCTGTTCCTGCCCGCCCGGACCGATCATCTCGGCAGCCCGCACGGCACCGGCGTCGTCGAGCGGGTATTCGTGCACGCCGGGACGATCACGGTCGGCCCGGCCAGCGACCCGATCACCCTAGGCCCGGGCGACTACGCCAGGTACAGCGGCGACGGCCCGCATGTCTACCGCTCGGACGGCGAGGACGTCCACGGCATGCTGCTGGTCGGATACCCGCCCGCCTGACCCGATCCGCCAGGATCAGGGTGAGGAGTGGCCCTAGGGGCGGGGGCTCAGCAGGACGAGGACCGAGCGCGGACCGACGGTGACCTGGTCGCCGGCCCGGCGGCGGGTGACGGCGGATCCGGCCGCGGCCGGGTCAAAGGTGTCGATTTCCGCCCGCCATTCCGCCTGCGGCCTGGTTTCGGGGAGGGTGAAGTCCAGGGGTTCCCACCAGGCGTTGACCAGGACCAGGAAGTCGTCGTCGATCAGCGGCGTGCCGTCGGCGGCGCGGTCCGGGGCGTCGGACCCGTCCAGGTACAGCGCGATGGCGAGGGCGTTCGGGTCTGACCAGTCCCCGGCCTCCAGATAGGTGCCGGCCGGGGTGTACCAGCGCAGGTCGGCGGCTTCGGCTCCGGCCAGGAACCGGTTGCGGCGGAACACCGGATGCGCCTGGCGCAGGGCGATGAGCCGCCTGGTGAACGTCAGCAGCCCGGTGTCCTGATCCCCCCAGTCGAGCCAGGTGATCTGGTTGTCCTGGCAGTAGGCGTTGTTGTTGCCCTGCTGGGTGCGCCCCATCTCGTCGCCGGCGAGCAGCATCGGGATGCCGAACGACAACAGCAGCGTGCTGAGCATGGCCCGGGACTGGCGGGCGCGCAGGGCCAGCACGGCCGGGTCGTCGGTGGGTCCCTCGGCACCGCAGTTCCACGACCGGTTGTCGTCGGTGCCGTCGTGGTTGTCCTGGCCGTTGGCCTCGTTGTGCTTGTCGTTGTAGGAGACCAGGTCGCGCACTGTGAAGCCGTCGTGCACCGTGATCAGGTTCACCGATGCGGTCGGGCGGCGCTGCGCGCGGCCGTACATGTCCGCCGACCCGCAGAACCGGGTGGCGAATTCCCGCATGCCGACCGGGTGGCTGCGCCAGAAGTCACGCATGGTGTCCCGGTACTTGCCGTTCCACTCGCGCCAGGCCGGCGGGAACCGGCCGAGGTCGTAGCTGTCCATCTGCCCGACGTCCCAGGGCTCGGCGATCAGCTTGACCCGGGAGACGACCGGATCCTGAGATACCAGGTCGAAGAAGGCCGAACGGGTGCCGAACTCGCCCTCCTGCCGGGCCAGGGTGGGGGCCAGGTCAAACCGGTACCCGTCGACATGCATCTCGGTGACCCAGTACCGCAGCGAGTCCATGATCAGCTGCAGCGTCAGCGGGTCGCCCGCGTTCAGCGAGTTGCCGCAGCCAGTCGTGTCCACGTACCGCCGCGGGTCGGCGGGGTCCAGCCGGTAGTACGCCGGGTTGTCCAGCCCGCGGAAACACAGCGTGGGGCCGGTGTGGTCGCCCTCGGCGGTGTGGTTGAAAACCACGTCGAGCAGGACCTCGATCCCAGCGGCGTGCAGCGCGTCCACCATCGCCTTGAACTCGTGCACCTGGCCGCCGGGCCGGCCGGCCCGGACTGCGGCCGAGTACCCCTGGTGCGGCGCGAAGTAGCCGATCGTGTTGTAGCCCCAGTAGTTAGTGAGCCCGTCCCGCACCAGGAACGCCTCGGGGACGCTCTCGTGCACCGGCAGCAGCTCGACCGCGGTCACGCCGAGGTCGCGCAGGTGGGCGATGGCCGCCTCGTGGCCCAGGCCCGCGTAACTGCCGCGCAGTTCGGGCGGCACCCCGGGATGGCGCATGGTGAAGCCCTTGACGTGCATCTCGTAGATGATCGTGTCGGCGTACCCGCGCGGGCGGAAGGTACCGTCGCGCCAGCCGAACGGCTCATCCGCCACCACCACGCTGCGCGGTACGCAGGGCGCGGAGTCGGCCTCGTTCGGCACGTCCTGATCGTCGCCTGAGTAGCCGAGCACCTCGGCGCCGAACCTGACCGTCCCGCTCACCGCCCGGGCGTAGGGATCGAGCAGCAGCTTGGCCGGATGGCAGCGCACCCCCTGGGCCGGGTTATACGGACCGGTGGCCCGGTACCCGTAGGCCTGCCCGGCTCCGACGCCGGGCACGAAGACGTGCCACACGCCGGCGTCGCGGTCCTGGATCGGGATCCGGGTCTCCGCGCCCGCCTCGTCGAACAGGCACAGCACCATCCCGTCGGCGACGCCGGAGGCCACCGCGAAGTTCGTCCCGGTCCCGGTGACCGTGGCGCCGAGGGGGAACTGGCTTCCGGGCAGCGCGTCGGCGGCCTTCGGAGCCACCGCTATGACGCTCATTGCCCTGCCTCCGTGGATGGCGGCTCCGTGGATGGCGGCTCCGTGGATGGCGCCTCCGGGGGCGGCTTGCCGATCCACCGGATGACGTCCCCGATGGCCGGGACCTCGCCGTGCCGGCGGCGGATCAGGTCGGCGATCAGGCCGGTCCAGCCGGTCTGGTGGAAGGCGCCGATCGCGGCGCCGTTGTCGCCGTGGAAGTACTCGCTGAAGATCAGGTTGTCGTGCCAGGCCGGATCGGTCTGCATCCGCTCGGTTCCGCCGAAGATGGGCCGTCGTCCGTCGGGCCCGTTGGTGAACAGGGAGATGAGCCGGTCCTGCAGGTTGGCGGCGACCTTATCCAGGGTTAGCTGCTGGCCGGACCCGGTGGGGTATTCGATGGTGAACGCCTCGCCGAAGAACCGGTGGTACCGCTCAAGCGCGGTGACCACCAGGTAGTTGAGCGGGAACCAGATAGGCCCGCGCCAGTTGGAGTTCCCGCCGAACATGGCCGTGGTGGACTCGGCGGGCTCGTAGTCGATGCTGGCCGTGACGCCCTCGACGGTGATCTGGTAGGGGTGGTCGCGGTGGTAGGCCGACAGGGCGCGCAGGCCGTGCGGGGACAGGAACTCGTTCTCGTCGAACAGCTTGGTCAGCAGCCGCTCCACGTGGCCCGGGCCCGCCAGGCTGAGCAGCAGCCGCTGGTCGCCCGGCTGCCCGCGGAGCAGGCCGGCCTCGCGCAGCTTGCCCGGATCGGACAGGCCCTCGCGGCGGAGGAAGTCGGCGAACTGCTTGCCGAGCAGCGAGGGCCCGGCGCACGTCGTCTTCATCGACGACCACGGCGGCGAGGACCGGGATCATGCCAACCATGGAACGGACCTTGACCGGCACCACGTCCCCGGACGGCGTGATGAGCCGGTCGTAGAAGAGTCCGTCGGTCTCGTCCCACAAGCCCTGGCTGGTCAGCGCGTCGCGGATCGCGGCGAAGTGCTCGAGGAACTTCAGCACCAGGTCCGAGGCGGGCCGCTGGTCCGAGCGGTTCAGGATGCTGGCGATCGCGCCGAGGGCGATCGCGTAGGCGCCCATCCAGCCGGTGGCGTCGGACTGCTCCAGGATGCCGCCGACCGGCAGGTGCGAGCGATCCAGCGGGCCGATGTTGTCCAGGCCGAGGAAGCCGCCCTCGAAAACGTTGTTGCCGCCCTGGTCTTCCAGGTTGACCCACCAGGTGAAGTTGACGATCAGCTTGTCGAACACCCGGCTGATGAAGTCCAGGTCGCGGCCGCCGTCGATGGCGAAGACCTCCAGCGCCGCCCAGGCCTGCACCGGCGGGTTCACGTCGCCGAAGTCCCACTCATACGCCGGCAGGGCCCCGTTCGGATGCTGGAACCACTCCCGGCACAACAGGATCAGCTGGTACTTGGCGAACGCCGGGTCCACGTGCGCCAGCGCCACGCAGTGGAACGCCAGGTCCCACGCGGCGAACCAGGGATACTCCCACTTATCCGGCATCGACATGATGTCGAACGCGTTGAAGTTGCGCCACTTGGAATTGCGCCCGGTCAGCCGCTGCGGCGGCGGGGCCGGCTGGGCCGGGTCGCCGTCCAGCCACCGGGTCACGTCGTAGGAGAACAGCTGCTTGCTCCACAGCAGCCCGGCGAACGCCTGCCGCATCACCATGGCCTGGTCGGCCGACGCCGCCCGCGGCGTCAGCTCGGCGTAGAACTCGTCGGCCTCGGTCCGCCGCTGCGCCATCACCTGGTCGAACCCGGCGCCGAACGCGGGTGCCGCCGGCGCGCCCGCCGTCCGCTCGGCCGGGCGCAGCCGCAGCCGCAGCTCAGCCGAGGCGCCGCCACCCAGGGTGAGCTTGTACCAGAAGGCGCACTTGGTGCCGGTGCGCTTCGGGTTGACGGTGTCCGCGCCGAAGATCACATGGTCGTTGATGCCGTCCTTCGGGTACGGCGTGACCGGCGCCGTCCCGAACAGCCGGGTCACGTTGGTCTCGTTCTCGCAGAACAGCGTGTCAGGCACGCGGCTGTCGGGTCCGCGGTCAGCGATCAGCTCGAGCGGCCCGAGGAACGGGTGGCCGATGGCCACCGCGGCATCGCCCGTCGCCGACATGGCCGGCCGGGGCTCATCCACCTCCCAGGACCAGGTGTTACGGAACCAGGCCGTCGGCAGCACGTGCAGCGTGTCGGCGTCCGGGCCCTGGTTGGTCACCGAGATCGTCATCAGCAGGTCATCCGGTCCGGCCTTGGCGTAATGCACCTCGATGATCCAGTAGCGGTCGTCGTCGAACGCCCCGGTGTCGATCAGCTCGTACTCCGGCTGCTGCCGGTTCCGCGCCGCGTTGGTATCGATCAGGTCCTGGTACGGGAACGCGGCTTGCGGGTAGTGGTACCGCCACCTGTTCCAGGCGTGGCTGGGGACCGCGTCCAGGTACCACCAGTACTCCTTGACGTCCTCGCCGTGGTTGCCCTGCGCCCCGGTCAGCCCGAAGGCCCGCTCCTTCAGGATCGGGTCGCGGCCGTTCCACAGGGCCAGGGACAGGCACAGCCGCTGCTCGACGTCGCAGAACCCGGCCAGCCCGTCCTCCCCCCACCGGTAGGCCCGGGACCTGGCATGGTCGTGCGGCAGGTAATCCCAGGCCTCGCCGTCCGCACTGTAGTCCTCGCGGACCGTCCCCCACTGCCGCTCGCTGACATACGGCCCCCACCGGTACCAGTCGCCGGACTGGCGAAGCCCGTCCTCCATCCGGCCGAATCCAGCCACCCGCTCGCTTTCGGCGCCCATCGCAGGTCCCCTCTTTTCGCTCACGCATTACAGGCCATGCCGCCTTTATAGGCAGCGGGATGCCAACGATTAATCACCCGGAAAGGGTGATGCACCAGGTCAGTCCATTCCTTCACTCCAATTCAGTGAATCCCCTCCATACAGGAATTGAACATCGGATGAACATGAATCTCGATCATTCCGGTGAAGAATCTCGCGGCCGGCGCCGGATCCCGGGGCTGAGATCGCTCCACCTGCGGGTCCAGGTCACCCGCCGAAGGGTGATGACACCCGCCCGGCCAGCGGGCAGCCTGGCGGTGGTGGTGCCTATGTCCACTGCAGTGCCCGAGGGGGCGTTCACCGAAGGGCTCTCCAGTCTTGAGGTTCGCTGGGTTTTCCCTGGTCAGCTGGACACGGCGGTAGCTGGATGGTTCTCGGGATTCCAGCCGGAGGCGGAGTCGCGCGAGGACGCCTACCTCCTTGATCCCGGCCTGGGCGGGCTGTCGGTGAAGGTTCGCGCGGGCCGGGCGCTGGAGGTCAAGATGTTCCTCGGCAGCCCCGGGATCCTCGATCTTCCCGGCCGCGCCCGCGGCCGCATGCAGTACTGGCGGAAGTGGTCTTTCCCGTTCAGCCCGCTTCGCCCGGACACCATCGACCCGGGCGGCTGGAGGCGGGTGCGCAAGCAGCGGCAGGTCGCCTGGTTCTCGCCGGCCGGCGAGCGGATCGCGCGGGCTCCGGCGGTCCCGGCGCACTCCGGCCCGTCGGCCCGGTGCGCGGCGGAGATCACCGAGCTGCGCTTGCCGTATCAGGGCCTGGGGCACCAGGAATGGTGGTCCCTGGGCCTGGAAGCGACCGGGCCCGCCGACTGGCTCCGCCATGGGCTCGAGGCCACCGCTGCGCTCGTCATCACCCAGGCCCTGCCGGGCGGCGTGGACCTGCGTATCGACAACTCCAGGTCGTATGCGGAGTGGCTTCGCTCGCGCTGACCTCGGTGATCACATCACCCCGCCCGGGTGAGGGATTTGCCGCGTGCGGCTGAGTTAATGCTGGTGCGCCTCATAGGTCGCACGTGCTGAGCACACTGGAGCCCCGCATGTCGTACAACCTGAAAAACCGCAGCTTCCTGAAGGAGATCGACTTCGAGCCGCGCGAGCTGCGGTTCCTGCTCAGGCTGGCCGAGGCGCTGAAGATGGCCAAGTACGCCGGCACCGAGGTCCCGCGGCTGTCCGGCCAGGGGATCGCGCTGATCTTCGAGAAGACGTCGACCCGGACCCGCTCGGCGTTCGAGGTCGCCTCCTACGACCAGGGCGCGCACGTGACCTACCTGGACCCGGCCGGATCCCAGCTCGGGCACAAGGAATCGATCGCCGACACCGCCGCGGTGCTGGGCCGGATGTACGACGCGATCGAGTTCCGCGGCAACGCCCAGGCCGACGTCGAGGAGCTGGCCGCGCACGCCGGGGTGCCGGTGTACAACGGGCTGACCGACGAGTGGCACCCGACCCAGATGCTGGCGGACTTCCTCACCATGCACGAGTCCAGCGGCAAGCCCTATGACCAGATCGGCTACGCGTTCGTGGGCGACTGCCGGTTCAACATGGGCCGGTCGCTGCTGGTCACCGGCGCGCTGATGGGCAGCGACGTGCGCCTGGCCGGCCCCGAAGAGCTGCACCCGCCCGCGGACGTCGCCGACCTGGCCCGGGACATCGCCGGGCGCACCGGCGCCCGGATCACCATCACCACCGACCCGGCGCAGGCCGTGGCCGGCGTCGACTTCATCCACACCGACGTGTGGGTCTCGATGGGCGAGTCCAAGGACGTCTGGACCGAACGGGTCAAGGTGCTGACTCCCTATCAGGTCAATGCCGACCTCATGCGCAAGGCGCACAACCCGGCCGTGAAGTTCATGCACTGCCTGCCCGCGTTCCACGACCCGAACACCGTCCTGGGACGCGAGATCATGGAGCACACCGGGATGACCTCCGGCCTCGAGGTGACCGGCGAGGTCTTCAATTCCGGCGCCAGCATCGTCTTCGACCAGGCCGAGAACCGCCTGCACACCATCAAGGCGATCCTCGTCGCCACCCTCGGGTAACTGCCGCCCTCCCGCGTCACACGTATTCGCGGCGGCGCATCCAGGCCAGCGTCGCCCAGCCCCAGACTGGGGCAGCGATGGCGCCGGCGCTGACCGCGGGACACCAGAACCACGACGACCGCGAGCGCCAGCCGGAACGCGTCCGATGCCCGCCGCCGGGTGGTGCCCCCGCCCCGCGGGCCCAGCACGGTTGACCGCAGCCGCTGCCTCAGCTGATGGCGTGTACCCGGAACGCCCTCGCTGGCCACCGCCGTCATCGGGTTCCTCCTGAGGATGATGACATCCCATCGCGTCCCCGTTCGCAATCATCCGCTGCGGGTGATGACGTCCGCGAGCCCGTCGCCAAGGATCGAACTGGCCTTGACCAGGGGAGATGTTGATCATGCCGTTGCACGACCGTGATTCCATCCGTGATCAGTTCGATGACTGCGTGTTCGCTGACCGGGACCTGACCAGGCCGGTGGCCAAGTACCGGTTCCCGCAGGACGGGACGCTGCCGCGGGACGCGTTCCAGCTGGTGTCGGACGAGCTGATGCTTGACGGCAACGCGCGGCAGAACCTGGCCACGTTCTGCCAGACGTGGGAGGAACCCGAGGTGCTGGCGCTGATGGCGCTGTCGATCAACAAGAACATGATCGACCGGGATGAGTACCCGCAGACCGCCGAGATCGAGCGGCGCTGCGTGCACATGATGGCCGACTTGTGGAACGCGCCGGATTCGGCCAACACCGTCGGCACCTCGGCCATCGGCTCTTCGGAGGCGTGCATGCTGGCGGGCATGGCGGCCAAGTGGCGGTGGCGGGCTAAGCGGCGGGCCGCCGGCCAGCCGGTCGATAACCCGAACATGGTGTGCGGCCCGGTGCAGGTGGTCTGGCACAAGTTCGCCCGCTACTGGGATATCGAGATGCGCGAGGTGCCGATGGCGCCCGGCCGTTACGGCATGGACCCGGAGTCGATGCTGGAGCGGGTGGACGAGAACACGATCATGGTGGTGCCGACGCTCGGCGTCACCTACACGGGCTCGTACGAGCCGGTGGAGGCGATGGCCGCGGCCCTGGACAAGCTGCAGGCCGACACCGGGCTCGACATCGGCATCCACGTGGACGCGGCCAGCGGCGGGTTCCTGGCCCCGTTCTGCGCGCCGGACGTGGCGTTCGACTTCCGGCTGCCCCGGGTCAAGTCGATCAGTGCCTCGGGGCACAAGTTCGGGCTGGCCCCGCTGGGGGCCGGCTGGGTCGTCTTCCGGGACGTCGCCGAGCTGCCGGATGACCTCATCTTCCACGTCAATTACCTGGGCGGGGACATGCCGGTGTTCCAGATCAACTTCTCCCGGCCGGCCGGGCAGATCGTCGCCTCCTACTACAACTTCCTGCGGCTGGGCCATGAGGGCTACAAGCGCATCCACGACGCCTCCTATGAGATCGGGCAGTACCTCGCGGCCGAGATCGTCAAGATCGGCCCGTTCGAGCTGCTGTGCGACAGCAACCCGGACACGGGCATCCCGACCGTCACCTGGCGGATCCGCGACGGCGAGGACCCGGGCTACACCCTGTTCGACCTGGCCGACCGGCTGCGCAACCGCGGCTGGCAGGTCCCCGCCTACACCCTCACCGGAAGCGTGTCCGGCATCCCGGTCCAGCGGATCCTGGTCCGCCTCGGCGTCAGCCGCGACATGGCCTCGCTGCTGCTCGATGACTTCCGCGACACCGTGGCGCACTTCAGCAAGCACCCGGTGACCGTGTCGATGACCAAGGAGGAATCGGGCGGATTCAACCACCTCTGACCCGTCACTGGAAGGGAAGCGGCGATGACCGAGTTCACCTTGGGGGCCCAGGCCAGCTGCTCGGACGGTTCCTGCGGCGAGGTCATCCGCACGATCCTCGACCCGGCCACCCGCACGGTCACGCATCTGGTCATCGAACCCAAGCACCGGAAGATGGACGGCAGGCTCGTGCCCATCGACCTATGCCCTCGCCACCGCCCTGTCTCGTCAGCTTGCGTCCGGCTACCGTCATGTGCCCCAGCTATTTTCTCGTGATGTGATAAAAAGGGCTACGCAAGTGCGTGGAGCGGCACATCCGTCACCAGGACGCGGTATGGGGGCATGGAGCACAGCGACGTACGCGAGCGGCCCGCCCGGACGCGCCGGGCGGCCAGGCCAGGGTTCGAACCCATCGCGTCGAAGCTTCGCCGTCCGCTGGCCCGTCCCGGAACGATCATCCGGTCATCGCTGGTCGGCCGGCTAACGCGAGCTGACCTGCGCCCGATCGTGTCCCTGGTCACGCCTTCGGGCTACGGGAAGACCACGCTGCTGTCGCAGTGGGCCGAGCACAGCGGCCAGGCCGTCGCCTGGGTATCGATCGACGAGCACGACAACGACCCGAAGGTCCTGCTCAGCTACGTGGCCGAGGCGCTGGACCAGGTGCAGCCGATCGGCGATCGGGTGTTCGAGGCGCTGGCCTCGCCGGTGAGCTCGCTGCCCGGCTCCGTGGTGCCACGGCTGGGGTCGGCGTTCTGGTCGATGACCGTGCCGCTGGTCCTGGTGCTGGATGACGTGCACCTGCTGCACAAGACCGAGTGCCGGGACGCGTTGTCGGTGCTGGCCGATCATGTCCCTGGCGGATCGCGGCTGGTACTGGCCGGCCGGAACGAGCCGCCGCTGCGGATCGCGCGGCTGCGCGCCGAGGGCCGGATCACCGAGTTCGGCCCGAGTGACCTGTCGCTGACCCGCGACGAGGCGGCCTCGCTGCTGCGCGCGGCTGACGTGAGGCTCGGCGAGGACGACCTGACGGCCCTTCATCAGCGAACGGAAGGCTGGCCGGCCGGGCTGTACCTGGCGGCGCTGTATATGCGGGAAGGGGGCTCGCCGGGGACGGCGGCGGTCTCCTTCGGCGGCGACGACCAGCTGGTCAGCCAGTACATGGAAGCGGAGTTCCTGGACCGGGTCCCGCACCGGCATCGGGTGTTCCTGACCAGGACCGCGGTGCTGGAGCGGATGTGCGGGCCGCTGTGCGAGGCCGTGCTCGAGCTACCCGGTTCCGCCGCGGCCCTGGCCGAGCTCGCCCGGTCCAACCTCCTGCTGGTACCGCTCGACCGGCGGCGGGTGTGGTATCGCTACCATCACCTGTTCCGGGACATGCTGCTGGCGGAGCTGGAACGGCTGGAGCCCGGCCTGATTCCGGTGCTGCGCCGCCGCGCCGCGCAATGGTGCCTGCGGCACGGCCGGCCCGAGGAAGCACTGGAGTACTTCATGGCCGCCGGCGAGGTAGACGCGGCGGCCAGCCTGGTGGAGAGCCTCAGCCTGCCGACCTACCGGCAGGGCCGGGTCACCACCCTCCAGCGATGGTTTGAGTGGCTGGATGGCGAAGGCGCGATAGAAGGACATCCGCTGGCCGCGGTGTGGGCTTCGATCCTGGCCGGGCAGACGGGGCGGCCGGCCGAGGCCGAGCGGTGGGCCGATGCGGTCGACCGCTGGCAGCAAGGGGAGGCAGTCTGGCCGGCGGATCCTGTCGCGGAAGCGTGGGCCGCGGTACTCCGGGCCATCATGTGCCGGCGGGGCGTGAGGCAGATGCGTGCCGACGCCGACGAGGCCGCGCAACGGCTTGCGGCTGCGGGCATCATCGCGCCGGTGGCCGCGCTCTGCCAGGGAATCGCGCAGGTCCTTTCCGGTGACCCCGAGGACGCCGAGACGTTCTTCGAGGAGGCGATCAGCTGCGGGGCGGAAGCCAGTGCGCCGGATGTCCTGGCGATCACGTATTGCGAACGGGCGCTCCTGGCGATGGCGCGCCGTGAATGGGACCAAGCCGATGCCCTGGCCGGCCAGGCCCGCGCCGTCCTGCGCTCGGCCGGGATCGAGGATGCCCTCGCCTGCGCGGTCGGGGCTCGTGTGGCCGTGCACCGGGGAGACGTCGCCACGGCGCGGCAGGAGCTCATTGCCGCTCAGCGTGTCCGGTCCCTGCTCACGTACGCCCTGCCCTACCTGGCGGTTCAGGCCCGGATCGCGCTCATCCGCGTCCACCTCGCGCTGGCCGACATAGCGGGGGCCAGGACCCTGATGCGGGAGATCGATGCGGTCCTCAAGCGGCGCCCCGACCTCGGGACGCTGGCCGGCGAGGCTCGGGCGCTACGCAGCCAGCTGGCGAATGAGCGGGCGCCCGGCGTTCCGGGAGCGTCGTCCCTGACCGCCGCCGAGCTGCGCATCCTGCCGTTGCTCGCTACCCACCTGTCCTTTCCGGAGATCGGCGCCGAGACGTTCCTGTCGCCGCACACCGTCAAGTCGCAGGCGATATCGATCTACCGGAAGCTGGGCGCCTCGTCTCGCCACCAGGCGGTCACCCGGTCCCGGGAACTGGGTCTCCTCGAGGGGTGACGGCCGATCAGGTCAGGTCATCCGGGCCGCCGTCGATCTCAGTGAGGCTGACCGGCTGCAGGGCCAGGTCCTGGAACCGGTCCAGCAGGCCGTGGAACTCCGATGCATCGCGTACCGCGGCCACCACGCTGGTATAGCCGTAGCGCGATTCGACGACCAGGTCGCTGAAGACGTGCGCGAACGCATCACCGCATTCACCGCGGAAAACGATCCGGTCGCGGCGAGGCGTATCGTCTGGCACCCTCATGGCCGGGCAGGCGCTCGCCATTTCAGGTCTGCCACATGCTCCGGTAGGTTCCGCTGGTCCGCATCAGCGCGGCATGGCTCCCGCGTCCGGCTACCTTCCCGTTCTCCAGCATGACTATCTCGTCGAGCTGGTCGAGCCCGTCGCGGTCGTGGGTGATGAACAGCGTGGCGCGTCCGGCGGTCGCGGCGAGCAGATCTGCGGTCAGCGCGCGGCGGGCCTCGGGGTGCAGGTGCGCGGCGGGCTCGTCGAGTATCAGCAGCGCAGGATCGGCGAGCAGGGCGCGGGCCAGGGCCAGCCGCTGGCGCTGGCCGCCGGACAGGGCCGTCCCGCGAGCGCCGGCCGGGGTATCCCAGCCGCGCGGCAGCGACTCGATCCAGTCCAGCAGCCCGGCCCGCGCGGCCGCGTCGGCGAGCTGGTCGTCGGAGGCATCCGGCCGGGCCAGGCGGAGGTTCTCCCGGAGGGACGCGTCGAAGATGTGCGGGTCCTGCGGGCACCCGCCGATCCTGGTCCGGACGTCGTCCGCGGAGTAGCCGGCCAGGTCGTGGCCGTTGAGGGTGGCGGAGCCCGCGGTCAGCTCGACAAAGCGGAGCAGGACGCTGGCGACCGTGGATTTCCCCGCCCCGTTCGGCCCGACCAGGCCGACCCGTCGTCCCGGCGGCAGGTCGAGGTCGATGCCGTCGAGAGCGGGATGGTCGCCGGGCCGGTACCGGACCTGCGCGCCGCGCAGCCTGACCGATACCGGGCCATCGGGCAGCGGCCGGGGCGCGGCAGGCTCGCGGACCGGGTCGGGCGCGTCCAGGACGGCCGCGATCCGGCGGCCCGACACCCGGGCCTGCCCGAGCTGGACCGCCGCGGCGGGCAGGGCGGTGACGACCTCGAAGGAAGCGAGCGCGGTGAGCGTCAGCACGGCCAGCGGCACCCTGGTCAGCGTGCCGTCCCCGGTGGCGGCCACGCCGAGCAGCAGGACGCCCCAGACGGCCAGCCCGGCGATCGCGGAACTCAGGCCCGCGGACAGGCCCGACACGGCCGCGTTCCGGTCGGCCTGCCTGGTCATGTCCGCATCGGCCGCGGTCACCGGGACCAGCGCGGTGTCCTGGGCGCCGTAGGCGTGCAGCTCGGCCGCTCCCGCCAGGAGGTCGCTGAACGTGGCGGCCAGCTGGCCCCGGGCCGGAGCTAGGCGCATCGCCGCGCCGCGTGCCGCGACGGTGGCGAGCACCGGGATGCCGACCCCGGCGGCCAGCAGGCCGGCGGCGAGCAGGGCCCCGGCGGGCGCGAGAATCAGCAGGCAGGCGACGACCGAGCCGGCGCCGGCCAGGGCGGCGGCCAGCGGCGGGGTGATGCCCCTGATGAACAGGTCCTGCGTCGCGTCGACATCGGAGATCAGCCGAGTGAGCAGGTCGCCGGAGGAAAACGCGGCCAGCCCGGCCGGGGCCAGCCGTTCCAGCCGCCGGTAGATGCTGACCCTGACGTCGGCCAAGACGCGGAACGCGGCATCGTGCCCGGCCAGGCGCTCGATGTAGCGGGAAAGCCCGCGGCCGGCGCTCAGCGCCCGGACCGCGACCACGGCCGCCGAGATCGCCAGGATGCTGGGATGCTGCGACGCGCGGGCCAGCAGGAACCCGGATACCGCTAGGAGCGCGATCCCGCACGCCGCGGCGGCCGCCCCGGCGACCACCGCGAGCAGCAGCCGGCCCCGCCACGGCCGGGCGAGCCTGAGCATCCGCACCAGCGGATCGCGTCGCACCGCCCCGGGGGTCATGGCTTCGCCGCCAGCCCGGCCGGCTGGTCCGGCGCCGGGCCGTGGTCGTCCGCGCCGGCCAGCCGACCCCGCTCGAGCCGCAGGATCCGGCGGCGGTGCCCCGATATTTCTCCTCGCGGCGGCCGGTGCGTGACGATGACCACGGTGCGGTCCGCCATCTGCGTCTCGATCGCGGTCATGACCCGGTCCGCGCTGACCGGGTTGAGGTGGGCGGTAGGCTCGTCGAGCAGCAGCACCGGAGCGCGGCGCAGGAACGCCCGGGCCAGGGCGACCTTCTGCCGCTGCCCGGCGGACAGGTCGCGGCCGCCCTCGGTCAGGATGGTGTCGTAGCCCCGGGGCAGCCGCCGGATGAAGTCATCGGCCCCGGCCAGCCGCGCGGCCGCTTCGATCTCCGGCCGCTGCGCGCCGGGCTGGCCCAGCGCGATGTTGCCGGCCACGGTCGTGGCGAACAGGTGCGGGTGCTGCGGTACCCAGGCGATCTGGTCCAGCCAGCGATCGGCCGGGATCCGGGCCAGGTCGGTACCGCCCGCCACGATGGTCCCGCTGCCAGGCGTGACGAAGCCGAGCAGCAAGGCTAGCAGCGAGCTCTTCCCCACCCCGCTCGGGCCGGTCAGCACGATGTGCTCGCCGGACCGGATGGTCAGGTCGATGGCGTCGAGCACGGGCCGGTCCCGGCCCGGATAGGCCAAGCTCGCCGCGCGGACCACGATGTCGTCCCGGCTGAGGTCGGCATCACCGGCCGGCCTGGGCCGGCGGTGACCGCACCGGGCGTATCGAGGATCTGGAAGGCGCGCTCAGCGGCGGCCGAGCCTTCTGTGCTGGCATGGAATTCGGCTCCGGCGTTGCGCAACGGCAGGTAGGCCTCGGGGGTGAGCAGCAGGACCAGCAGCGCCGTCTGGTAGCCGACGTGACCGGCCAGCAGCCTGAGGCCGATCTCCACCGCGACCAGAGCGGTGGCCAGCGCCGCGGTGAGCTCGAGGGCCAGAGCGGACAAGAACGCCACCCGCAGCGTCGCCATGGTCGCCGTGCGGTGCGCGCCGGTCACCTGCCTGATCACATCCGCCTGCGCCTTGGCCCGGCCGAACAGCTTGAGGGTCGGCAGGCCGGCCACCACGTCGAGGAAGTGGCCGCCGAGCCGGGCCAGCAGCTGCCACTGCCGCCGGGTCTGAGCCCGGGTCTGCCATCCGATCAGGATCGCGAACACCGGGATGAGCGGCAGCGTGATCGCGATGATCACCGCCGAGATCCAGTCGGCGAAGGCCACCCTGACCAGCACGGCCAGCGGGATCACCACGGCCAGCAGCAGTCGCGGCAGGTACCGGGAGAAGTAGGCGTCCAGCGCGTCAAGGCCCCTGGTGGCGAGCGTCGTGATCTCCCCGGCCTGCTGACCGGACAGCCACCGGGGGCCTAGCCGCAGGACATGGGCGCTGAGCCGTCGCCGCAGCGCGGACTTCACCACGGCCGCCGCGCGGAGCGCTGCCGCCTCGCTTCCCGCGGCGGCCACCGCCCGCCCGGCCAGCACCACCGCGAGCCAGGCCAGCACGACAGCCAGCGCACTGACCCCGGTGCCGCGCGCCGCCCCGGCCAGGGCCCGGGACAGCAGGTCGGCCTGCACCAGGATCAGCGCCGCGCCCGCCAGGCCGAGCCCGGCCGCGACCGCCAGGTGCCCGCGCGCCGCCCCCGCCTGCCGCAGCAACCGCCGGTCGATCGGCCCTCCTGCGCCTCTGCTCACCACGCTGGCCTCCGTCTCCGATGCTGGCGGAGACGCCCTACCCGGGTCATCACCCGCGAGGAGTGATGGCTGCTTCGCCCGGTCGGCGTAGAACCGTGGGATGACGGCGACCTACGATCCGCTGGCCCGGCACTACGACGCCGTAGCCGGCGACGGCGGTGCGGAGGCCGCGTTCGTCCACGACCTCATCAGGCAACGCCGTCTCATCGAGCCGGGCCGGGCGGCGACCCTGCTCGACGTCGCCTGCGGCACCGGTGCCATCGCCGCGTCGCTGGCCAGCGGATACCCGGGCGGATACCAGGTGAGCGGCCTGGATATATCGCCCGGCATGCTGGCCGTCGCCCGGGCGAAGCTGCCCGCGGGCACGCCGCTCTATCAGGCCGACATGACGTCCTTCAGGCTCGACGCCCGATTCGATGCCGTCGTCTGCGCCTATCAGGGCGTCAATCACCTGCTCAGCTTCCCCGCCTGGGAGAGCTTCTTCCGCTGCGTGTACGAGCACCTCAACACCGGCGGCGTGTTCGTCTTCGACATCGCCACCGTGGGCCACCTCGTGCGGATGGCCGGCCTGGAGAAGATCGTGCAGCAATTCGACGACAACTACCTGCTGATACGGGTGCATACGGTGAACGGCGCGGTGTTCGAGTGGCGGATCGAGGTGTACGAGCTCCAGCCGGACGGGAGATACCGGCTGCTCACCCAGGTGGTCGAGATGACATCGTTTCCGGTCAGCCGCGTCCGAAAAGCGCTGGGTCGCTGGTTCACCGGCATCGAAGTCACCGGCGGTGATGGCAGCTCGGCCGATCCCGACGCCGAAGACCGGATCTGGCTGACATGTGTCAAGCCTCCGTAAAGGCCTCCCGCAGTCACCCTGTTACCCGGCTCCGGCGTCGCGCGGATCGGCTGACCGGACCGGGGCGGCCGCGGCAGAGGGGCCGAGGGCACTGCCATACGGCTGGCCTGCCACCACAGGCATGTCGTCGATGGTGAAGGTCCGTTCGCGGCGTATGTCGCGGGTGAACGCGAACCACCAGCCCAGGACGGCTCCGATGCGGTTGCGGTAGCCGGTGAGGAAGCCGATGTGGATGAACAGCCAGACCCACCAGCCCAGGAAGCCGCCGAAGTTCAGCTTGAACGCCGAGACAACCGCCTTCCCGCGGGAGATGTAGGCCGCCGAGCCCAGGTCGCGGTACTTGAACGGCTTGTCGAAGCTCTGCCCGCGGGCCAGGTGACTGACCTTGCGCCCGGCATAGATCCCGGTCTGCATGGCCACCTCGGCGACGCCGGGCAGCTTGTCCAGGCTCATCACGTCCCCGGTGACCAGGATGTCGGGATGGCCGGGGATGGCCAGGTCCGCACCGACCACGATCCGCCCGGCCCGGTCCTGCTGCGCGCCGGTGGCCGTGGCCACGGCGGTGGCCAGCGGGGGCGCTTCCACGCCGGCGGTCCACAGCACGTTGCCGCAGACGTGCCGGGTGACCGTGCCGTCGTGGTCCTTGACCTCCAGGCCGCCCGGGTCGATGTGGGTGACGATCGAGCCCATGTGCAGCTCGACGCCGAGCTGGCCCAGCTGCCGGGCGGCCATGGCGGACAGCTTCGGGCCGAACATCGCCAGCGGCGCGGCGCCGCCGTCGAACAGCAGGACCCGGGCGTCTTGCGGGTTGATGTGCCGGTACTCGCGGCGCAGCGTCTTGGTGGCGACCTCGCGGATCTGCCCGGCCAGTTCCACGCCGGTCGGGCCGGCGCCGACCAGGGCGAAGGTGAGCCAGCGGGCCCGTTCGGCCGGGTCGCCGGCGGACTCGGCCATCTCGAACGCGCCGTAGATCCGCCGCCGGATCTTCATCGCATCCTCGATGGTCTTCATCCCGGGCGCGATCGGGGCGTACTCATCATGCCCGAAGTAGGACTGCCGGACGCCGGCGGCCAGGATGAGGTAGTCGTAGCCGACCTCGATCTGCTCGCCGAGCGGGCGCCGAGCCAGCACCCGCCGCCCGGCCGCGTCCAGGCCGGTCACCTCCGCGATGACGAACTCGACGTTGCGGTGCCGGGCCAGCAGCTGGCGCAGCGGCGCGGCGATCTTGCCCTCGGACAAGATGCCGGTCGCGCACTGGTACAGCAGCGGCTGGAACAGGTGATGCTCGGCCCGGTCCAGCAGCGTCACCTGGACCGGTGCACGCGCCAGCATCCGGGCGGCGAACAACCCCGCGAAACCGCCCCCCACGATCACCACCCGGCTCTGGCCGTTCTGGTCGTTCATGCTGTGTTCCGATCAGTGCCGTGCGGGCTCAGCCCGCCGGGTCGAGCCACTTGTCCCGGTTGGGCAGCAGCCGGTCGGCCTCGCTGGGTCCCCAGCTGCCCCGGGTGTAGGGGTGCACGGGGACGACGTCGCCGAGCACCGGGTCGACCACCCGCCAGGCGGCCTCGACCGTGTCCTGCCGGGCGAACATCCAGCGGTCCCCGTCCAGGGCCGCGCCGATGAGCCGGTCGTAGGCCCGCATGTCCGAGCCGGGCTGCTGCGCGAACGCGAGATCTTCGGCCTGCGGTTCCCACCCGGCGCCCGGCTTCTTGCCGTGCAAGGTGAGGCCGACCGCCGTCTCGGGCCAGACCCGGAACCGCAGCGCGTCCTGAGGCCGGACGGGCTCGATCCCGAACACGTCGTGCGGCGGCTCCTTGAAGGTGATGGTGATCTCGGTGGCGGTGACCGGCATGCACTTGCCCGCCCGGATCAGGATCGGCACGCCGGCCCAGCGCCACGTCTCGGCGGCGAGCCGGATGGCGACGTAGGTTTCCACGGTTGATTTCGGGTCGACCCCCTCCACCTCGTGGTAACCCTCGTACTGGCCGCGCACCGTGTCCGCGGCGGTCAACGGCCGCAGAGCGCTCACCACCTGATGCTTGGCGTTCAGCCAGGACTCCAGGCCGGTCCCGGTGGGTGGTTCGGCCAGCACGGTGGCGAGCACCTGGAGCATGTGGTTCTGGACCACGTCACGGGTGGCGCCGGTCCGGTCGTAGAACCGGCCCCGGTCGGCGACGTCGAACGCCTCCGCCATGGTGATCTGGATGTTGTCCACGTAGGTGCGGTTGAGCAGGGGTTCTATCACCGAGTTGGCGAACCGGGCGAACAGCACGTTCTCCACCGGGTCGAAGGCCAGCCAGTCGTCGACCCGGAAGATGGCATCTTCACCGAAGTGCTGGTGCATGGTGTCGTTGAGCTGCCGGGAGCTGGCCAGGTCGGTGCCGAACGGCTTTTCCACCATGACCCGGGCGCCGCGGGCGCGCCCCGCCGCGGCGATGCCGTGGGCGATCCGACCGAACAGGACGGGCGGGACCTCCAGGTAGTACAGGATTCGCTGGCCCGGCCCGATCTCGTCGGACATCGCCTTGTAGGTGGCGTCGTCGTCGAGATCCCCGTCGACGTAGCGCAGCAGGTTCAGCGTCCTGGTGGCGGCCGGGCTGGCCGGGTCCATCCCGTTGAGCTTGAGCGAGGCGGCGGCGTAGTCGCGGAACTGGGCCAGGCCCCAGCCGCTCTTGGCCACCCCGATCACCGGGACGTCGAGCACCCCCCGGTCGACCAGCCCGACCAGAGCCGGGAACGTTTCCAGTTTGGCCAGGTCCCCGGTCGCCCCGAAGATGACCAAAGCGTCAATGCCGTCAGACATGCCGGTTCCTCCTATTGCGTCCGATCAGATCGCGTCTGGACCCGCTCGCCATCGCCCGTACCGGGTGATCGGTGCCGCCCGGGCGGCCGGGTGGCCTCATCCGCCGCGGGCGATGGCGCGGCATCGCCCGCGGCGGCGGTCTCCGCGGCGGTGTCGTCGGCCGGCTCGATTCGCGCCGCGACCACGTAGGCGACCACGACCGCCACGATGACCAGCGGCGTGACCGCGAGCCCGTCGGAGAACAGCAGGAGCGTGGCCAGCAGCACCGAGGTCAGCGGGAGCGTGAGCATCACGGCCGACATCGCGCCCAGGCCCATGGCCACTGCGGGAACCAGCGGCAACCCGGGCAGATGCGACATGGCGATGCCGCCGGCCGCGCCGATGAACAGCGCCGGGAAGATCGGGCCGCCGCGGAAGCTGCCCAGCGATATCCCGTAAGCCAGGGCCTTGCAGAGCACCAGCATGAGCAGGGCCCCCACGGTGTACGTGGCACTGTGCTGGATCAGCGGGCTCAGCGCGGACTGGCCGGAGAACAGCACGTCGTCGGTGCCCTGGCCAGTCGCCTCGGCGTAGCCGATCGCCAGCCCGGCGACGGCCAGCCCGGCCAGCGGGATCACCAGCAGCGGCTGCCGTTCTGCGTAGCTGTGCAGGCGGCGCCCGAGCCAGCGGATGCCCCAGCCGATGAACGGTGCGACCGCGCCGACGGCCAGGGCCCAGCCGAACTCGGCTATGTCAGGGCGGCTGAAATGCGGCAGGCCGGGGATGGCCAGGGAAAACGTGCCCAGTCCGGTCCAGGCGTCCAGGCCGACGAATACCAGGGTCCCGATGCCCGCGGCCAGCAGGCCGGGCACCAGGACCACCCCCAGCATCGGGCCGCCCAGGCCGGACGCCTCCATGATCAGGAACGCGCCGAGTATGGGCGATCCCATCAGGGTGCTGATAGAGGCGAAGCTCCCGGCGGACGCCAGCACCTGCCGACCCTGCTCCGGCACGTCGCGCCTGGCCAGCCGCAGGAACACCAGAACCAGGCCGCCGCCGATCAGGATGAGCGGCATCTCGGGTCCCAGGACGGCGCCGAAGATGAGCGTAGCCAGGGCGGCCAGGATGACTCCGGGGAGCTGGGCTGGGGTGGGCGGCCCGTGCATCTTGAAGCCGCCGGCCGGCGAGGGACCGCCGTGGCCCGGCAGGTACTTGATCGCCAGCGCCGCGATCACGCCACCCACCGCCAGGACCGGCAGCGGCCACCACACCGGCGTGGTCGCGAAGCCCAGGCCGTGCGGGAGGTGAGTGAAGATCTCCTTCTGCAGGTAGTTGACGAGCGCCAGGAACCCGTACGCCGCCGCCGAGACCGGCACCCCGAGCACGGCCGCCACGACCAGCAGCTGGACATAGCTGCGGGAGCGCAGCAGAGCGCGGGGATCCGGCACTACGGCCCCTTTCCTTCGGCTTCACCGACCGGAAGGCGGCCAGCGGCTATCGGTGCCCGGCCGCTGCCGGGCGGGCTCGGACCCGGCGAACTCCTCGCGGCTGACGCGGCGGCGGAAGACGTAGTAGGTCCAGGCCTGGTAGAGCAGGACCAGGGGCAGGAAGATGATCACGACCACGGTCATGACTTTCAGGGAGTAGCCGCCGGAGGCGGTGTTGTGCACGGTGAGGTTGTAGGCGGGGTTGGTGGAGGAGACCATCACGTTGGGGTACAGGTCGGCGAAGATCGTGATGATGCAGGACGCGATCGTGACGGCGGTGGCGGCGAACGCGAAGCCCTCGTGGTGGTCCCAGATGAGCCAGACGGCGGCCAGGACGCCAGGATGGCGGTGCAGCTCGATCAGGTTGAGCCAGAACGCCTTGCCAGCGATCACGTGGGTCCAGATGATGAAGCCGATGACGAACGCGGCGGTGACCGGGGCCAGGCGGCGGGCCAGCTGCCAGGACCGCTCGCGCATGTCGCCGGTGGTCTTCAGGCACAAGAACGCGGCGCCGTGCAGCGCGCAGAGCAGGACCAGGGTGATCCCGGTCCACAGCGGATACGGCTTGAGCAGGTCCGCGAACGACCCGGTGAAGTTCTGGTCTGAGTTGATCGGCAGGCCGCCGAGCAGCCCGGCCAGGGCCACCCCGAACAGCAGCGGGGCCAGCACGCTGCCGGTGGTCAGCAGCGCGTCCCAGGTGCGGTCGCCAGCGGGCGGCGTCGCGTTTGCCGCGGTACTCGAACGCCAGGCCGCGGACGATCAGGGCGGCCAGCAGCAGGACCAGGGCGAGGTTGTAGGCCGAGAACATCGTGGCGTACCAGCCGGGGAACGCGGCGAACATGCCCGCCCCGGCCACGATCAGCCAGACCTCGTTGCCGTCCCACAGCGGGCCGATGGTGTTGATGGCGGCGCGGCGGCCGGCCTCGTCCCGGCCGACCAGGCTGTGCAGCATGCCGACGCCGAAGTCGAACCCCTCCAGGATGAAGAACCCGGTCCACAAGATCGCGATGACGATGTACCAGAACGGGATGAGGCTGCTCATCATGACCTTCCTAGTACAGGACAGCCGGGACCGGCGCGTCGGCGTCGGCCTGGCTCGCGGGGGGGCGGCAGCTCCTTGCGGGAGTACCGCAGCATCAGCATCAGGTCGACGGTGGCCAGCGTGCCGTACAGCACGATGAAGGCGATCAGGCTGATCCACAGCGTGGTGACGCTGACGGTGGGGGAGATGCCGTTCTTGGTCAGCATGATGCCCTGCACGATCCACGGCTGCCGGCCGCTCTCGGTCAGGAACCAGCCCGCGGTGTTCATCAGGAACGGCAGCACCGCGGCCCACACCGCCACCCACAGGAACCGCCTGGAGGTGGCGAGCGTCTTGCGCCGGATCAGCCACAGTCCCCACACGCCGATGAGGAAGACCACCACGGCCAGGTAGGCCATCACCCGCATGCCCCAGTACTGGATGAACACGTTCGGCACGTAGTCGCCGGGCCCGAACTGCTGGTTGTACTGCTGGTTCAGCGGCGTCATCCCGACCACCTTGCCGTTCCAGGAGTTGGTGGCCAGCAGCGACAGAAGGTGCGGGATCTCGATGATCTGAGTCGGGGTGTGGTCGTTGTTGCCGCCGCCGATCTGGAACAGCGAGAACGAGCACGGCTGGCAGGTGGTCCACTGCGCCTCCGCCGCCGCGATCTTCATCGGCTGATACCGGGCCTCGACCACGCCGAGCTCATCGCCCACCAGCATGGCGAACAAGATCGCCGGGACCAGCACGACCAGCGCCATCCGCGCCGACCGGGTGAACACCTCCCGGTCCCGGCCGTGCCGCAGCTGCCACGCGGAGACCGCCAGCATGACCATGCACCCGGTGACCAGCGCCGCGAACAGCACCTTGGCGTACCCCCAGATGAACACCGGGTTGGTGAAGACTGCCCAGATGTCGTTCAGCTGCGGCTTGCCGTTGACCATGACGTAGCCGACGGGGTGCTGCATCCAGGAGTTGGCGGCCATGATGAACGCCGCGGACAGCACGGTGCCCAGCGAGACGGCCCAGATGGTCAGCAGGTGGATCCGGCGGGGGAGCTTGTCCCAGCCGAACAGCCACAGTCCGAGGAACGTGGATTCGAGGAAGAACGCGGCCAGTCCCTCCATGGCCAGCGGGGCGCCGAAGACGTTCCCGACGAGGCGGGAGTAGGCGCCCCAGTTCATCCCGAACTGGAATTCCTGGACCAGCCCGGTGACCACCCCGATCGCCACGTTGATGACCAGCAGGGTGCCGAAGAACCGGGTCAGCCGCAGGTAATGATCGATCTTGGTCCGGTACCACGCGGTCTGCAGCAGCGCGGTCAGGAACGCCAGCCCGATCGTGACCGGGACGAAGAAGAAATGGTTGATCGTCACGAACGCGAACTCCACCCGCGCCAGATCGACGTTCACGTGGCTGCCTCCCTGGTCAGCCTGGACTAGCCCGTGTACCGATGATCCCCGGCCCGGCCCGGCCCGGCATCATCCCTCCCGGGTGGTCCTGGCCGCCCGCTTCACCCCCGCAGGAGGAGGACGCCGTAGGTCGCGAGAGGAGAATATGTCCTCGTGAGCCTGCGCCGGCGTCAGCTGCGGATCCTTCGCGGCATGGAACGTGACCTGGCCGACTCCGATCCGGGCCTGGACGCCCTCTTCCTTGGGTTCGCCCGGCGGACTGGCGGCCACGACATGCGCTGGGTGGAGAACATCGACCAGGAGCGGCGCTGGCTGTTCTTCCGGCGCCAGCCGGAACCGAGCACCGGTGAGCAGGTGACGGACCAGGGCGCCGAGAACTGGAACGATCCGTGACGGCCAGCTCGAAATTCACTCCGGCCGGGTGATAGTGAGCGACCCTCCGGACGTCACGGTGGGGGTATGCAGGCCATCACGGTCGTACCCGGGCAGCCAGGATCGGTCGCGCTCACGGACATGCCGGAGCCGCCAGGCGAAGACGGCCCGGTCCTGGTCCAGACCCAGGCGGTCGGCATCTGCGGTACCGATCTGGAGATCATCAACGGCGACTACGGGGCGGCGCCGCCGGGGGAGGACCGCCTGATCATCGGGCACGAATCACTCGGCCGGGTGGTTCAGGCCGAACCCGGGAGCGGGTTCGCCGCCGGGGATCTCGTGGTCGGCATCGTGCGCCGGCGTGACCCCGTCCCGTGCCCGGCGTGCGCCGCCGGGGACTGGGATATGTGCATGAACGGCCGGTATACCGAGCGGGGGATCGTGGGCCGCCACGGTTACGCGTCCGAGCGCTACCGCATCCACCCCGAGCACCTCGTCACGGTGGATCCCGCGCTCGGCATCCTCGGCGTCCTGCTCGAGCCTGCCACTGTGGTGGCCAAGGCCTGGGACCACATTGAGAAGATCGGAAACCGGGCGGCGTGGGCGCCGCAGAAGGTGCTGATCACCGGGGCCGGGCCGATTGGCCTGCTCGCCGCCCTGCTGGCTACCCAGCGCGGCTACCAGACCTACGTGCTCGACCTGGTCACCGAGGGCCGCAAGCCAGATATGGTCCGCCGCCTGGGAGCGACCTATTTCCATCGGGGAAACCTCGGCGAAGCGGCCGCCGAGGCCGACATCGTCATCGAGTGCACCGGCTTCGTCCAGATGCTGCTCGAAACGGGCCCGCAGCACGTCCGCCACCGCATAATCTGCCTGACCGGGGTTTCCGCGGCCGGCGTCGAGACCTCCGTCGACCCGGGTCTGCTGAACCGCAACATGGTCCTGCAGAACTCTGTCCTGTTCGGCTCGGTCAACGCCAACCGGTACCATTACGAGCTCGCCGCCCGGGCCCTCGCCCAGGCTGATCCGGGCTGGCTCGCCGACCTCATCACCCGCCAGGAGCCGCTCCGGCGGTGGGCCAGCGCTTACGCCCGCCAGCCCGACGACATCAAGACCATCCTGACCTTCCCGGCCTGACCTTCCCGGCCTGACCTTCCCGGGCGAGTGACTTGGCGCATCAATTAGGCCACCGGCCGAACCTGGCCGCGATCACCTCCAGCGGGTGATGACCCAGCCTGCCCGGTGCTTCCACGATGGGCTAGTGACCGAGCACTATGACGCGATTATCGTCGGCAGCGGCGCTGGCGGTGGCACGCTCGCTCACACGCTGGCGCCGTCCGGCAAGCGGATACTGCTGCTCGAACGAGGCGATTTCCTCCCGCGCGAGCTGGAAAACTGGGATCCGAAGCCGGTCTTCGTGGACGGCCGGTACATCTCCAAGGACACCTGGTACGACCGCGACGGCAAGTCGTTCCAGCCCCAGGTCCACTACTTCGTCGGCGGGGCCACCAAGCTGTACGGCGCCGCCCTTTACCGCCTGCGACCTCGGGATTTCACCGAACTCAAGCATGTCGACGGGGTCTCCCCGGCCTGGCCGCTGTCCTACGACGACTTCGAGCCCTGGTACACCCGGGCCGAGCAGCTGTACCAGGTGCACGGCAACGGCGGCGAGGACCCGACCGAGGGCCCGCGCAGCGCGCCCTATCCCTGGCCCGCCGCCTCGCACGAACCCCGGATCCAGCAGATATCCGACGACCTGGCCAAGGGCGGCTACCACCCGTTCCACGCGCCCTGCGGGATCCTGCTGGACGAGGTCGCAGCGCCCAGGAGCACCTGCATCCGCTGTACCTGGTGCGACGGCTACCCGTGCCTGGTGCACGCCAAGTCCGACGCCGAGGTCATCGCGGTCCGGCCGCTGCTCGACCATGAGAACGTCACGCTGCTCACCGGGGCCGAGGTGACGAAGCTCGAAACTGACGATTCGGGCCGAACGGTCACCGGAGTCGTCGTCTCCCGGGACGGGAACCAGGAGGTCTACCGGGCCGACATCGTCGCGGTCTGCGCCGGGGCGGCGAACAGCGCCAAGATCCTGCTCAACTCGGCCACTGACCGGCATCCCGGTGGCCTGGCCAACGGCTCGGATCAGGTCGGGCGCAACTACATGTTCCACAACTGCCTGGCCGTGGTGGCGCTGGCCAAGGAGAAGAACGACACGGTCTTCCAGAAGACGCTGGGCATCAACGACTTCTACTTCGGCGCGAAAGACTACCAGTGGCCCATCGGCAACATCCAGATGATCGGCAAGTCCAACGCCGAGGCCATGCGGGGTGAGAAGCCCAAGCTGACCCGGCTCTCCCCGGAATGGACCCTGGCCGACGTGGCCGAGCACGCGGTGGACTTCTGGCTCACCACCGAGGACCTGCCGGTGCCGGAGAACCGGGTGACGACCGACAAGGACGGCAACGTCCACCTGACCTACACCTCGACCAACGACGAGGAGGTCGGCCGGCTCTACCACGAGCTGAAGAAGATCATGAACCACACCGGGATGGCCGAGCACCACGTGCTGAGCAAGAACTTCTACATGGACATGAGCATCCCGGTGGCGGGCTGCGCCCATCAGGCGGGCACCTGCCGGTTCGGCACCGACCCGGCCACCTCGGTCCTCGACGTCAACTGCAAGGCCCATGAGCTGGACAACCTCTACGTAGTGGACACCAGCTTCTTCCCGAGCATCGGAGCGGTGAACCCGGCGCTGACCGTCATGGCCAACGCCATCCGGGTCGGCGAGCACCTTCGGGGGAGGATGTCATGAGCCAGGACCGCGAGCTGGAGCCGGCCGCCCCGAACAGCGAGCTCAGCCAGGACGAGCGGGCCGAGCTGGAGCGGCTACGCGCCGAGACGGCCGAACTCCACAGCCAGGCAGCCAGCGCGACAGGTACCACGCGCAAGCGGCACTTCAGCTGGCGGACCCCCGTCTCGATCGTGCTCATCGTCCTCGGCTGCATCCTCGGCCCGGTCGCCGTCCTCGGCGTCTGGGCCGGGAACGAGGTGTCCGACACCGGCCGGTGGGTGTCGACCGTGGAGCCGCTCATCCACGACCCGGCGATCCAGAATGTCCTGGCCGACAAGATCACCGACCAGATAACCAGCCGGCTCAACCTGACCGGGAACCTCAACCAGGCCACCGCCCAGCTCAACGACAAGGGCCTGACCCGGATCAGCTCGCTGCTCACCACGTTCGGCCCGCAGATCACCAGCGCGGTGACCGGCTTCATCCATAGCACCGTGCACACGGTCGTAGCCAGCCCGGCCGCGGCCAAGATCTGGGTCCAGGTCAACACCGTGGCGCACCAGGCCGTGGTCAAGGTGCTCTCCGGCCAGGGCAACGGCGCCATCAGCACGAGCAACGGCCAGATCACGCTCAACCTCGGTCCGTTCATCGCCGTGGTCAAGCAGGACCTGGTCGACCACGGGTTCTCGCTGGCCAGCAACATCCCGCCGGTCAGCCCGACCCTGGCGCTGTTCCAGGCCAAGGACCTCGGCAAGGCGCAGGCCGGCTACCGGCTGATCACGACCCTCAAGATCGTCCTGCCGCTCCTGGCCCTGGCCCTGCTCGCCGCCGGGGTGTACGTCGCGCGGAAGCGGCGGCGCGCCTTGATCGGAGCGACCCTCGGCCTGGCCGCGTCCATGCTGGTCCTGGCCATCGCCTTGCTGATCGCCCGGACCATCTACCTCAACAGCGTCCCGCCCAGCGTCCTGCCCGGGGACGCGGCCGGCGCCGCGTTCGACGCGATGGTCTACTTCATCAAGGTTGGGCTCCGGGTCGTGCTGGCGGTCGCGCTGGTCATTGCCATCGGGGCGTTTATCACCGGACCATCGCACACGGCCATCCAGACCCGTTCGGCGCTGAAGTCGGGAGCGGGCTGGGTCCGGAACTTCGGCGAGCGGCGGGGAGTGTCCACCGGCCCGGTCGGCGAGTGGACGTACGCGCACCGCAAGGCCCTCCGCGTCGGGGCAGTAGCCCTCATGGCCCTGATTTTCGTCTTCTGGGGCCACCCCACCCTGCTCGTCGTTATCCTGCTCGTCGTTATCCTGCTGGTGCTCCTCGGGCTGATCGAGCTGATCGGGCGACCCGCAGCAGAACCGGAGACCGTAGGGCAGACCTGACCGATATCAGCCACCGCGAAAAACAGAGAGGATCGTGACCATGACCACGCCAGCCCAGGTAGAGGTCAACGACGACACCAGAAACATCCTGGATGCGCTAGCCCACGGCGACCCCGACCTGCTGGCCGCGGGCCTGGAGGTCCGGGCCGACTGGAAGGCCAGGAGCGGTCTTGACGGCCGCAGCTACGCGCTGGTCAAGCTGGCCGCGCTGATCGCGCTCGATGCCCCGCCGGCCTCCTACGTCTGGCAGGTCGCCAACGCGCTAGCCGAAGGGGCCACGCCGGAGGACCTGGTCGGTGTGCTGATCGCCATCGCCCCGCAGGTCGGCGGGCCGAAGCTGGTGGCGGCCGCACCCGAGCTCATGGTCGCCCTGGGCCTGACGCTCGCCGACGACATGTAGCACCCGACGAGGAGACAAAGATGTTCAGACGACGCCCGTTGATGCGCGCGGCCGTGGTAGGTGGCGGCGCGTACATGGCCGGGAAGGCCCATGCCCGGAACCAGGCGGAGCAGGCACAGTACCAGGCGGATCAGGACGCCCGCATCAGCGACCTCGAACAGCAGCAGCAGGCCCAGCCGCAGTATCAGCAGCCCCCGCCGCCGCCCCCGCCCCCGCCCCCGCCGGCCCCGGCCCCGGCTGGGTCGTCCTCGATGATCGACCAGCTGAACCAGCTGGCGGAGCTGCATCAGCGGGGCGTTCTGACCGACGACGAGTTCGCTGCCGCTAAGGCCAAGCTGTTCGGTAGCTGAGCCCGGCGTCAACCGCGTCATCGAGGCGGCCGAGCGGATCCCCGTCGGCCGCCTCGATGCGCACGGTGGTGACTGCCTCCCCTGGACCGCCGCCCTTCCGTCAGTAGCCCTCGTCGCCCTGCCGGAGCGCGCGCAGCGACATCTCGAAGGAGTACAGCCGGCTGCGAACGACTTCGGCTTGCCGCGGGTCGTAGCCGCCCGCAGCCCGTTCGGCGGCCATCGCGGAGCGCACTGCCTGCAGCGACGTGAGCGTGTCCGCGACCCTGGCGCTGTCGCCATCGTCAGGTACGGCCTCGCGCAGCGAATAGAGCGTCTGCGTTAGGTCATCGGCGCGCCGCTGGATGTCAGCCCAGCGGGCCGCCGAGTTGGGGGAGGCGAACTCGCCCGGTGATTCCGCGACGCTCATCGCGTCGTGCAGGGCCGAGCCCTTCGCGTACGCGTCAATGAGCCTGGACCGCCAGTCGGCCGCGGTCGCCGAGCGGCGGCGCCCCGAGTGGACGATCAATGCGATCAGGCCGGCCAGTGCGGCGGCGCCCAGCAGGATCCACAGCCAGAGCAGACTGGTACCGGAACCGGTCGCGGTTGCGCTGGGCGATGCGGTCGGCGTGCTGGTCTCGGTCGCGGTAGCCGTCGCTGTGGCGGTCGCCGTCGCCGTCGCCGTCGCCGGCGCCGTCGCCGTCGCGGTCGCGTGCCGTCACGGTCGTGGTCGCGGTGCTGGTCGGGCCCTGGGTCGGGGTGGTGGGCGATGCCGGGGTACCGGTCACGGTTTGAACGGCAGTGGCCGTCGCGGTCCTGCTGTTCAGGTTGTTGATTGCGCTCGAGACCGTGCTCCCGCATCCCGCCGCCAGGCATCCGGCCACGAGAATGACCGCAATCAGGCAAAGCCCTTTCGTGGAACGCCACATGTCAGTCCTTCCCGCGTCGGTCACGGTCACCAAGGCACATCATCCGCTCACCGCGCCGCCCGGGCCTCATCCGTTAGGGGGGACTTTGCCGGCGTCCGGGCCGGGAAGCGGGTGGCTGGAACTGTCCGGGCCGGGAGGCGGGTGGCCGGGGACGCGGGCGGGGACGAGCTTGCCGGTCATCTTGACCGTCTTCACCGCGCCGGTCGCCCCCGCCTGCAACGTCAGCCCGATGACCAGGAGAATGACGCCGATGGTGAAGAACGCGCCCGACCAGCCCAGCATGATAAGCCCGAGGCGGCCGAGGAGATAGGGCGGCGTGCAGACCACCGCTCCGACTATCCCGCCCACCGCCGAGGCGGCCAGCTTGTCGCGTTGCGGATACTTGGTCTTCATGCCGATGAGCCGGGCCGGCACCGCCACGTAGCAGATCATCATGAGCCCGACGACGACGCCCAGCGACAGCCCGAACCACGGCCTCCCCCACCGGGTGACGACCACGGTTGACAGGCCGAGCAGGATTCCGACGATGAAGCCCGATAGCAGCGCCATCCTCCGGTGAGACCAGGCCTGGGTGAACGCCGGCTTGATTGACGGCGGGCCCGCACCGGCGATCGCGTACGCGAACCAGGCGTTCAGGAAGAAGCTCGCCGCGGTGACCAGGGCCACGCCGAGCACCAGCGGGATCACGATCGGTCCGGTCAGCACGTGGAACGACTTCCCGTGCAGTGCGTGGGCCTTCAGGTCGAACATGGCCGCCCAGATCCACATCGCGGGCAGCACCTGGATCAGGGTGAGCCGCCAGTTGGTGAACAGGAGCTTTACCCCCGCGAAGAGCATCACGAAGGCGCCCACGATCAACGCGAGCGGGGCGAGCCAGCGCCGGGAACGGCTCAGCCGCAGGATGACCTCGTCCGCGGCGGCCACGTCGCTGTCCCTGACCGCCTGGACGAACCGCTCGATCTGCGCCCGCCGGGTGGATCGCCGCGACAGGGGCTCTTCCCCGTGGCCAGCCGCCGGCAGACCCTGGGCCGGTGCAGCCGGCTGCTCGGGTGCATTCCCCTCGATCGCCACTATGGGATGCCCTCCACCGGACTAGCGTCCGCTCCGAGACAAGCATCATCAGCTTATTCACCGCCTCACCCAGAGCGGATGAGGCAGCAGCCGGATTGCGGCGGCATCGTCGATGGCATGGCGGAGAGGAGTTGATCATGCCTGGACAAGCGACGGAAACTCCAGCCCGGACCGTAGGCCGGTATCAACTCGACATCGGAGGATGCCGGCTCAGCCCGGCTGAGCGCACCGCCCGGGGTAAGGCGGCACGCGCCCAGGTGCCGCGCGACACGCACGCGGTGTTCGACCCGCCGCCGGACCGGCCGGATCCGGTCGCCCTGCTCGAGGAGCAGGCCAGATCCCGGGTGCCCGAGCTAGTTCCGGTCCGCTGGGGGCGGATGATGGTCTCCCCGTTCACCTACTACCGTGGCGCCGCCCTGCCGATGGCCAGCGACCTGGCCACCACCCCGCTATCCGGGCTGGCCGTGCAGGCCTGCGGCGATGCCCACCTGTCCAACTTCGGCCTGTTCGGCTCGGCCGAACGGCACCTGATGTTCGACGTCAACGACTTCGACGAGACGCTGCCCGGCCCCTGGGAATGGGACGTCAAGCGTCTGGCGGCCAGCCTGGAGGTCGCGGGCCGGGACAACGGGTTCCCGGCTAAGGCGCGTCGCGACATCGTCCTGGCCACCGTGTCCCGCTACCGGCAGGCCATGCGCGAGTTCGCCGCCATGACTAACCTGGACGTCTGGTACACGCACGTCGACATGGCCGAGCTGCGGGCGCAGTTCGACGCCCAGCTCCGGGCGCGGCAGCGCAAGCTGATGGACAAGGGCCTGGCCAAGGCGAGGACCAGGGACAGCATGCAAGAACTGGCCAAGCTGACCCGGACGGTCGATGGCCGGCCGCGCATCATCTCCGATCCGCCGCTCCTGGTACCCGTGGACGAGATGATCCGGGACGAGACCGAGCGGGCGACCTTCGAAGCGGCTTTGCTCCGCCTGATCGCCAGGTACCAGCGCACGCTGGAGACCGATCGCCGGTACCTGCTCCAGCAGTACGAGTACTGCGACATGGCCCGCAAGGTGGTCGGGGTCGGCAGCGTCGGAACACGCTGCTGGATTGTCTTGATGCTCGGCCGCGATGATGCTGATCCACTGTTCTTGCAGGTCAAGGAGGCCGAAGCGTCGGTCCTCAGCCGGTTCTGCGGCGCCAGCAAGTACGCCAACCAGGGCCAGCGGGTGGTCGCCGGCCAGCGGCTCATGCAGGCGTCCAGCGATATCTTCCTGGGCTGGCAACATGTCGAGGCGGGAACCGACGGCCAGGCCAGGGACTTCTACATCCGCCAGCTGCGGGACTGGAAGTTCTCCATCGAAATCGAGACCCTGCGCCCGGACGGACTGCAGCTGTACGGCGAGTTGTGCGGCTGGACGCTGGCCCGGGCGCACGCCCGGTCGGGGGACCGCATCGCCGTCGCCGCCTACCTGGGTAACTCAGATGTCTTCGACCGCGCCATCTCGAGGTTCGCGTCCGCCTACGCCGACCAGAACGAGCGCGACTACCAGGCCCTGGTCGACGCGGCGAAGTCCGGCCGGATCACCGCCGAGCACGGCATCTGACCGCCGGGTCACAGCGGCACAAGAGGCGGAGGAGGCGTGGTACTCAACCTGGTGCTCATCGGGCTCGCTATCGCCCTCGAGCCGTTCCCCCTGACGGCCTTCGTCCTGGTGCTGAGTGCCGAGAAGGGCATCTGGAAGGGCCTGGCGTTCATCCTCGGCTGGCTGGCCTGCCTGCTCGTCGTGATCGCGGCGGTCATCGCGGCGACGGGGAACAACCCGCCCAAGCCGCAGACCGTGCCGTCCGACGCCGCGCTGGCCGTCAAGCTGGCCATCGGCGTCGTGCTGATCGCGCTTGCCCTGCGTAAGAGGCGCCAGATGGGCCGGCCCCGCAAGCCGGCCTCCTGGATGGCCAAGCTGGACCGGCTCTCGTTGCTGAGCGTGGCCGGGCTCGCCGCGTTCCTGCAGCCCTGGACGCTGGTGGCGGCGGGCGCGGCCACGATCCTCGAGGCCAAGCTCACCACCCCGGACAGCTACCTGGCGCTGATCTTTTTCTGCCTGGTGGCCACGTCGAGCTTCCTGTACCTGGAGGTGTACGCGACGTTCGCCGGCGCCAGGGCCGATGCCAGGCTGCAGCAACTGCGGGACTGGCTGAACGGCCATCAGGACCAGGTGCTCATCGGCGTCTTCCTGCTGCTCGGCCTCTGGCTCGCGGGCAACAGCATCTACCTGCTGGTCAGCTGACATCGTGGCGAGCCAGGATCTGCCCGCGGGACCGGCCCCGGCCAAGATCGGCGAGAGCCGCTGGCCGATGGCGCTGGCCGTGCTGGCCGCTGGAGGGCTCCGCGCCGGCCTGCTCAGCTCAGGGACCACGATGCCCGCTGGGCGTTCATCGCGGTCGTCGTCGTGCTGCTGGCCGTGCTCATCATCGGCGATCCTGGCCGCATCGACCGCGTTCAGCCCTACCGACGTCTCGGCGATCAGGCCCTGGGCCAAGCTCATGATGATGGCCGAGGAGGCGATCTCGCTGCTAGTCGCGATCCTCGTCGTCTCCAGGGCCGTCAACATCCTCAGGTAGCCGGCCCCGTCTGGGCGCCCCGGGCCGGGTCTTCGGGTCCGGGCCCCGGTACGCGGTGACCAGGCGAGCCACCAGGGTGGCCAGGAACACCTGGCCGGTCATCGCCTCTATGACCGCGATGGAGCGTCCGCCGTTCTCAGCCGCGGTAAAGTCTCCGTAGCCGAGGGTGGTCAGCGTGGTGAAGCTGAAGTACTGGAACGTCTGGGTATTGGCGGGCTGACCGTTGGCAAAGAACGCCGACTCACTCAGGTGCTCGATGGCGGCGTAGCCGGAGGCGAACATCAGCCCGATGATCAGGTAGGCGCTCAGGGCGCCGTAAATGCTCTGGATCGTGACCGTGGGCCTAGCCAGCACCCGGCGTACGACCATGATCACGGTCATCAGCAGCAGCAGCGTCTTCCACAGGTCCTCGGCCGCGGTTCCGACCCGGGCGCCGGCCAGCGACGTCGAGAACGTCAGGAGGGAGCCGATCACCGTCACGGCTCCGATGATCAGCGGCCAGTGGCCGGGCAGCGGCGATGTGCGCAGCGCGAGCAGCAGGACCACGGCGAACAAGAGGACCTGGAGCTCGGAGGCCAGTTGCTTGCCCCCGAACGCGGAGAAGAGGTAGGTCCCGATGAGGACCAGAAGCAGCAGGCCGTACCGGCCGCCACCTTGTGACGATCCGGTACGGCCCCGGCTTCCCCACCCAGGCAACCGGGCCAGGATGCTCACGTCGTGACCCTGCCTATGGTCAGCCCTCAGCGGACCAGGTGGCATGGGGCAGCTGAATTGCTCAGGCGCTGCCGTCGCCGTGCAGGGCTTCCTGGAGCTCCGCCTCGCCTTCCTTGGACAGCGAGGTCTTGAGCACCGTGCCGCCGTACTTGCTCATCGCCTCGACGGCCTTGTCCGGGGTGACCTTCTCCACCATGAGGAACAGCGCCGAGGTGCCCGGCTGAATCAAGCCGCGGACCTGGTCCTGGAACTGCTTGTCGATGCCGGATTTGGTGATCTTGCCCATGAGCGCGCCCATCCCGGCGCCGACCGCCATCCCGAACACCGGGATGAAGAACAGCAGGCCGAACAGCAGGCCCCAGAACATGCCCCACGTCGCCCCGCCACCGACCAGGTGGTGGCTGGTGTGCGTGTGGTACTTGCCTTCCTTGTCCCGGACGATCACGGCGATCGCGTCGGGCTGGATGATAAGGTCCTGGGCCAGCCGCCGCGCCTCGTCGGCTGCCTCGTCAGCGGTGGCCTCGTCGGGGTATCCGATCGCGATCAGATCAGACATGATGTTCTCTCTCTTTTCCTGAATGGACGACTACGTCAGGACCTAGTTCACCAACCAACCCGCCGCCGTGCCCCACCCGCAACGGGTGAAAGACCGGGACGAAAGGAAGCTTTATCCGCTCCGGCTTGGCCAGTTGCAGGCGCCTTCCAGGTGGCGGCGACCGGCGATGAGCTTGTCGATGCGCGGCCGGGTGACCGCCCAGCCTGGGAGGTCGGGCGGCGTGATCTTGGACGTCAGGACGGGGTCATGAGAGTCCCCGCGCCCCCGGAGCCTAGCGGGCGCGCGTGCATCGGGACTGGGCATCAGCGCTCCCCTCTCCACGGGCTAGCCCATCCGCCAGGTCATTTGTTTCGTATCAGGAGGTGAGAAGTCTTCACCCCTCTCGCATCTCACCAGGGTGACGGCAATATCACCCGTCATGAGTGGCGCGCAGGAGGCGCGACTGAGAGAGCGTAAGGACTCAGGGCCATGTGAATTCCTAGTTGCCAGGGGCTGCTGTGGCGTCGTCCTACTACGAGATCCGGGTGTCCGGTATTCTCCCGCCCGAGGCCTTGCTCGACTTCGAAAAGCTCACCGCCTCGGTCGAGCCGGTCGAGACGGTGGTGCACGGCCCGCTGCAAGATCAATCGGCCCTGAAGGGACTGCTCGCCCGGCTGGAGACGTTCGGGGTCGAGGTTATCGAGGTCCGGCGCCTGCACAGCGGGGCTCCGCCGGCCGACGACAACCGACCGTAAAAGCCCGGCCCGCAACGCGTGCGGGCCGGGGGAGGGCTGGTCATGCAGGCAGGCCGAACGAGCCGGAAGCTGCTCGTTATTACACCGGGTTGCCTGCTATCGCACTAGGCGTCGGCCTGCGCGGGAACCGCCGGGTTCCCGTTCTGCCAGGCCTGCGCGCCGGCGTTCTTCGCGGCCCGGGCCTGGCTCCACTTCAACTTGGCCGGTTCGCTCGGCGGCACCTCATCCTTATCCTTTGGGGTGATCGGGTCGCTATCGCGGGCTGTGCATCATGCGCACGAGGTGATGCCCTGGCCGGCCCGTGCCGTCATCCTGGGCACAGGGCCGAGCCCGAGGAGGAGTCCATGGCTGGTTATCCGAACATCGGCGATCACGGGCTGATCGGTGACCTGCAGACGGCGGCGCTGGTGAGCACCGACGGGTCGCTGGACTGGTTCTGCTGTCCGCGGTTCGACTCACCGAGCGTCTTCGCGTCCTTGCTGGATGCCGAGCGCGGCGGTTATTTCCGGATCGTTCCCGACCGGGACGAGTACGTGACCAAGCAGCTGTACCTGCCGGACACCGCGATCCTGATCACGCGGTTCATGACCCCCGACGGGGTCGGCGAAGTCCACGACTTCATGCCGGTCATCGAGGGAGCGGCGACCAGCCGGCACCGGCTGGTCCGCAACATCCGGGTGGTCCGGGGGGTCATGCGGTTCGCGATCGAGATCCGGCCGCGCTTCGACTACGGCCGTAAGCCGCACACGCTCGAGATCTCCGATCAGGGCGCGGTGTTCCGGTCCGAGGACATAGAGCTGACCGTGCACGGCATCGGGCCGGCCGGGTCCTCCGTCCGGGATCTGGGCGTCACCCAGTTGCCTGACAGCGACGACCTGCGGTGGACGCGGACACTCCGCGAGGGCGAGTCCGGCGGGGTGGTGCTGGAGTCGATGGGCGGCACGCCGCGCTTGATCACGCCCGGGCAAGCGCAGCACCTGCAGGACGAGACCGAACGGTTCTGGCGCGACTGGCTGCGCCGCTCGAGCTACCGTGGGCGGTGGCGGGAGATGGTCGCGCGCTCGGCCATGACGCTGAAGCTGATGACCTATAAGCCGACCGGCGCCCTGGTCGCGGCGCCGACCACCGCACTGCCCGAGCAGGTCGGCGGGGAGCGCAACTGGGACTACCGCTACACCTGGATCCGGGACGGTTCCTTCTCCGTCAATGCGCTGCTGGGCCTGGGCTACGTGGAAGAGGCCGCCGCGTTCGGCGTCTGGCTCAGGGAACGGGTTACCGAGCAGGCGGGCACCGGCTCGGGCCCGTTGAAGATCATGTACCGGGTGGACGGCACCTCGGACCTGGTCGAGGAGACCCTTGATCATTTCGAGGGCTGGCGCGGCTCGCGGCCAGTGCGGATCGGCAACGGCGCCGCCGACCAGCTCCAGCTCGACATCTACGGTGAGGCCGCTGATGCCATGTTCCTGGCCGACAGCGAAGGTGTGCACATGGCGCACAAGGGCTGGATGGCGGTGTCGGACATCATCGACTGGCTGTGCGAGCACTGGGACCAGCCCGACGAGGGCATCTGGGAGACCCGGGGCGGCCAGAAGAACTTCACCTACGGCCGGTTCCAGACCTGGGTCGCGCTGGACCGCGCCATCCGGCTGGCGGCCCGGCGCGGCAAACCGGCGGACGTCACCCGCTGGACAACCGAACGCAACGCGGTCTACCACCAGATCATGGAGAGTGGGTGGAACGCCAAGGTCGGCGCGTTCACCCAGCATTACGACACCAACGTACTGGACTCCTCGCTGCTGCTGATGCCGCTGCAGGGCTTCATCTCCTCCAGCGACCCGATGTGGCTGTCCACCCTGGCCGCCATGGACCGCGAGCTGGTCTCCGACAGCCTGGTCTACCGTTACAACCCGAGTGCCTCACCCGACGGGCTGGCCGGTGACGAGGGGACCTTCACCCTGTGTACGTTCTGGTACGTCCGCGCTCTGGCCCTCGCCGGGCGGCTCGACGACGCCACGCTGACGTTCGAGAAGATGCACACCTACGCCAACCACCTAGGCCTGTTCTCTGAGGAGATCAGCAGCACCGGCGAGCAGCTCGGCAACTTCCCGCAGGCCTTCAGCCACCTGTCGCTGATCAGCGCCGCGGTCAGCCTCGACCGCCAGCTCGATGAGCGCGGCTGATCTCAGCACCGGGGCGGCGCTCACCCGGGGCAGTGAGTCCGCGCTGCCCACCCGATGATGGAATGGGGTGAGTGGCGCCGGAAGGGGGAAGCCGTGCTCAGGCTGATACTGAACGTGATCTGGCTGATCTTGGAAGGGCTGTGGATGGCGATTGCCTACGTCCTGGCCGGGCTGGTGGCCTTCATCCTGATCATCACCATCCCGTTCGGGATCGCTGCCTTCCGGATCGCCGGTTACGTGCTCTGGCCGTTCGGCCGCACGATCGAGCGGCGCCCCGAAGCCGGGATCGCCTCGGTGATCGGCAACATAGTCTGGATCATCCTGTTCGGCTGGTGGCTGGCCCTCGGGCATCTGATCGGCGGCGTCCTGCTCTGCCTGACGATCATCGGCATCCCGCTCGGCCTCGCCAGTTTCAAGATCATCCCGGTAACCCTCGTGCCGCTCGGGGTTCGCATCGTGCCGGGCGATAGCCTCTACGGCTAGCAGCTTTTTCATACCGAACGAATGCAAACTTCCATCTTGGGCGGCGCCCATTTAAAGTAGCGATCACGTTAAAGTAGCGGTCACGTTGCATTCGCTGCGTAAGCCAGGCGCAAACTGGGGCGCGGGGAGAGAGAGCCCGGCATGTCGAAGGCAATGCGTGACTCGCGCGTGTGCGTCCCGCAGTTGCCGCTGCGGCACGTGCCTCGTCCGCGCCTGCTCGCCGAGCTCGACTACGCCATGGACCGGCCGCTTACCTTGCTGTCCGCCGGTCCGGGGGCCGGCAAGACCGTCCTGCTCACCGACTGGGCCCGGCGCGGCGGCGCCCGGGTTGCGTGGCTCACCCCCACGGCGGCCGACGCGGAGCCGCGGCGGTTCTGGCGCCTGCTCGAGTCCGCACTGCGCGACGGCGACGGCGTCGAGGCAGGCCCGCTGGCCGCGACGCCGCGAGCCGCAGGTGTCGACCTGGTCCAGGCGCTGTTCAGCCGGGTGCCTGAGCCGGAGGCCAGGCTCGTCGTGATCATCGACGACGCGCACGTGCTCACCCATCTCGATGTCCTGGCCGGCCTGGACAGCCTGATCCGCGGGTCGCAGCCCGGGCTTAGGCTCATCCTGGCCGCTCGCAGCGATCCGCTGCTGCCGCTGCACCGGTACCGGCTGGCCGGGCAGATGCGCGAGCTGCGGGCCGCGGACCTGGCTATGACGTCGGCCGAGATCACCGAGGTGCTCAGCGCCCGCGGGGTCACCCTCGCGGCCCGGGATTTCAGCATCCTGGCGGAGCGGACCGAGGGATGGGCAGCGGGCGTTCAGCTGTCCGCCATGCGGATGGAAGGCACAGAGTATCCTGCCGATTTCGTGACCGAACTGGCGCTGGATCCAGGCAGCATCGGTGAGTACCTGGTGAACGAGGTCCTCCGTCAGCAGCCGGAGCCGCAGCGCAGGCTGCTGGTTGAGACCAGCTTCCTCAGTGAGGTGACCGGATCGCTGGCCGACGCGGTCACCGGCATGACCGGGTGCGGGGACATGCTGACCGGCCTCGCGCGCGAGAACGCGTTTGTCATACCGCTCGATGCCGCCCAGCACCGCTACCGCTACCACGAGCTGTTCGCGGAGATCCTCCGCTACTTGCTGCAACGGCAGCACCGGCAGGCCATCCGGATCTTGCAGGAGCGCGCGGCGGCCTGGTTCGAGGGCAGCGGCGATCTCGGAAACGCCATCTACTGGGCTGGGCAGGCCGGCAACAGGCACTATGTCGCCAGGCTCCTGGCCCGGGGCGGTTTCGCGCATGCGTTCGTGCACCGCCAGGACCTGTCCGGCCTCGGCCTGCAGGACCTGCTGCCGATGCGGCCGCCCGCGGGCAGCGGAACCGTCAGGGCCACGGAGTTCGCGCTGGCCAGCTTCGTGATCGAGACTGTACTCGCTGACGCCGACTCGGCGCTTGGCGTGCTGAAACGCCTGCCGGCGCTGAAGTCAGACGATATCCAGCCGGACCCTGAGCTGCTCGTCACCTGCGACCTGCTGGAACTCCGTCTCGGGCAGAAAGCGTATGACGACCGCACCGTCGACGCGGCGGCGAATCGCCTGCTCGGCCGGAGCGGCGATGTCCCCGTCCCGGCCACGCCGGGCTTGCGGGCCGCCGTGCTGCTGGCCCAGGCGAGCAGCCACCTGTGGCGCGGCAGGCACGAAGACGTCGGAGCGCTCCTGGACGAGGCCCTGGCTGAGGCGCGCGCTGACGAGATGGCGGGCCTCGAACTCGAGGCGCTCAGCATGATCGCGTTCGTGGAGAGCTACTGGTCGCGGACCCATCACGCGGAGGACGCGACGCGGCGCGCTCATGCCCTGCTCAGGCACGAGAACCTGGGCGTCCCCCCGGTACTGGAGCTCGCGGCCGCGCTGCGTTCCCTGGTATCGGGAGACCTCGGCGACCGGATGCGATCACTGCGGCGGATCCTGCTGCCGGACGTGGTGGGTTCGGACCCCGGTCTCACGGTCGCCCTCGCGCTCGGGCAGGCCAGCGTGCTCATGCCCCGGGGCGAGATGAACGAGGCGCGGGCCATGCTGCAGGAGGCCGGGCCGCGCATCCCGCCCCTGCTGGCCGTCATGCGTGACGGCCTGCTGGCCGACCTGGATACCTCGCAAGGGCGGCCGCACGCGGCGCTCAAGCTGCTGCGGAACCATCGGGGCAGCGACCTCGCCATCCTGACGGCGATGCCATGCGCGCGTGCCCACCTCGCGCTGGGCGACCTGCGCAGCGCGCAGGACTGCGTCCGGACCGTCATGACCACGCCCAGTACCCAGACGGGCCGCTTCGTGCTGGTCGAAGCGATGCTCTGCGACGCGGAGATCGCGCAGCGCAGCGACGATTCCGCCCGTGCGCTGGAGATCATCATCCGGGCCCTCGAGATCGCCCAGGGGGAGATCGTCCTGCCGTTCCTGAACACGAAAGACGTGTTCGGAGCCCTCCTGACCCGCCATCCCAGTGTGGCTGGTCAGTGGCCGGCGCCCCAGCCGAGGATCCCGGCGGACTCGGCCGGCGTGCCGCCCGCGGTGAACCCCAGGGACCTACCCGAACCGCTCACCCAGCGCGAGCTGACTATCTTGCGCTTCCTGGCCACGAGCATGTCCACCTCGGAGATCGCTGACGAGCTGTGCCTGTCGGTGAACACGGTCAAGACCCACCTGGCCGCCATCTACCGCAAGCTTCCCGCCAACCGCAGGCGTGATGCTGTGCTGCGCGCCCGCGAGCTCGAGCTGATCTGAGCCGGCCGCGCCGCCGGGCCGTGATCTTCACCCGGCACGTATGACGCCATCCCGGGCATCGGTTGCCAGGATCGACGGTGGCAGGCAGGCCGTCCTCACCTGCGGGGAGTCGCTATGGCAACGCGGTTGAACAGCATCACCAGCAGTCAGCTCGGTGGCGAGCCCTACCTGAATCCCCGGCGGGAGGACAGAGCCATGGGTACATGGAATTGACATGCGGCCGTTGCGTACCGATGAGAACTCAGCCTACTTACGAGATCCGCATCGCGGGTCGGCTCGACGAGACCACGCTTGCGGCGTTTGCTGGCCTGGAGGTGGCCTACCGCGACGGGGAAACGCTCATTACCGGGCAATTCGACCAGGCTGCCCTGCACGGCATGCTCGAGATGATCAGGTCGCTCGGCCTCGACCTCCTCGAGGCACGCCGTGTCCCCGTCTCGCCTCCGCGCCGGCCGGGGTGAGGGGGACCAGCCCCGATTCCGGGGCGGACGACCGGGCAGCCTCACCGCGAGCGGATGATCCCGGCGAGCAAGATCGCTGCCAGTATGGTCCAGTCGCAGCCGGATCCCGGAAGGAGTCCCCGGTGACCAGGCATATCTACGAAATCAGGGTCATCGGCTCGTTCGGTCCGGCTACCAGTGAGGCGTTCGCCGACATGGCGGTGCAGGTCGAGCCGACTGTCACCGTCCTGTCCGCTGACCTCGACCAGCGCGGGCTGCACGCTGTCCTCGACCGGGTGCGGGCGCTGGGGCTGGAACTCATCGAGATCAAGCAGGCGCCGTCGGAATGACGGCTCAGGAAGCATCTCATCCGCTGCGAGTGATGCGCCGTACCGGCGTAGCAGCCACGTTCGTCCTGCTGGCCGCCGATGACCCAGGCCAGGCCGCGGTCATCCGCGGCGAGTGATTCCCCAGACCCCAGGCCGGGAGATACTGACTACGTGAATCCGCGCGACAGGCTGCGGGCGGTTGGCAGGCGGGTGACCGACCCGGCCGAGGCGCTCGCCCAGGACGTCACCGAGCGCGCCGTTGACCTTGTGCTCAACGCGCTGGACGTCAACGAGCTCGCCGCCCGCATCGACCTGAACATACTGATCAGCCGGGTCGATGTTGACGCGATTTTGAAGAAAGTCGACGTTGACGCCTTGCTGGACCGGGTGGACCTGAACGCGCTGCTAGCCCGGGTGGACCTCAAACCGCTGCTCGACCGCGTCGACGTCAACGACGTGGTGCAGCAGATAGACATGGACGCCCTGGTCGAGAAGACGGACCTCGGCGCCGTGATCGCCAGGTCGTCCGGCGGGATGACCATGGAGGCTCTCGACGCGGTGCGCGGCGGGGCGGTCGGGCTCGACAAGTTCGTCGACCGCTGGGTGCGACGCGTGATCCGCCCCAAGCAGCCGTGGCCCGTGGCACCCCGGGCGCTGCTGGCCGCGCAGGCCGAGCCGTGAGCACCCGTCCGGCGCAGGGCGCCATGGTCAGCTACCAGGGACACTACGCGGGCGCGGTCACGCGGTTCGCCGCCTACTCCATCGACCTGGTGGTCAGCACGGCGGTGTTCGCGCTGGCGCTGGGCGCCATTTCCTGGGGTGTACGCATCGTGAGCGGCCACGACGTCAGCTGGAACCGGTCCAGCGTGGTGGTGGCCGTCATCTTCGTCGCCTGGCAGTTCCTGTACTTCGGCTATTGCTGGGCGGTGAGCGGGCGGACGCCCGGCATGGCGGTGCTCGGCATCCGCGTGGTCCGGGCTGACGGCATGATCCTGCCCCCGAGGCAGGCCGTCCTGCGCGCGCTGGTGTTCCCGCTCAGCTTCCTGCTGTTCGGACTGGGGTTCATCGGCATCCTGGTGCAGCACGAGCACCGCGCCCTGCACGACTTGATCGCCGGCAGCGCCGTCGTCTATTCCTGGGACGCGCGCGCCGCCCAGCTCCGCTTCCTGGCCCGCCAGGCCGAACTCCCCGAGATCGCCAGCCCGCCGCCGGCTGGTGTCACGCCTGACCCGGCGGGCTGACATTCGGGCCCGTCAGGCCCTCAGCGGAGCCGGTGGACCAGGTGCTCGCCGACCCGGATGGCGTTGGCCATGACGGTAAGAGCAGGCCCCACCGCGCCTACGCTCGGCAGGAAGCTCGCGTCCGCCACGTACAGGTTGTCCAGTTCGTGGGCCTTGCAGTTGACGTCCAGCACCGAGGTTTCCGGATCGGTACCGAAGCGGCAGGTCCCGGCTTGATCGGCGATCGCGTCGCCGGGCAGGACGGTCGCTGCGAGGGTTTCGTCCGCGGCCACGCGGAGGTCCGCATGGCGCAGCATCGTCTCGGCCTCGTCACGCAGGATGGCGCGCTCGCCGCAGTTCGTGGCGGCGTAGGCCAGGTGCGGGCGGCCATCGCCGTCGATGGTCACGCGGTTGTCCGGCCGGGGAAGATCCTCGGTCGTGAGCCGGAACCCGACGGCACGGTCCTTGACGTCGCGGCCGGCCCGGGGCAGCAGCTGGACGCTGCCCAGCGGCCACCGCCGGGAACTGCCCGCCCGATAGGAGGCCCGGCGCGACTCGTCCGCCAGGTAGAACGCGTTGATTCCCAGCGTCTGCTGGAACACCGTCTCGTTCGGCTTCTCCCCGAGTGCCACCAGGTCGGTGACGTTGTGGCACATGTAGTTGCGGCCGACCTGGCCTGATCCGTTGGCCAGCCCGGCTGGATGCCGGTCAGACGCCGACTGGAGCAGCACCTTGGCGGAGTTAACCGCCCCGGCGGCCAGGACCACGATGTCGCCGCTGTACTCCTCGCTGGCGGTGCCGCGCCGGACGATGACCTTGGTTACCGACTGGCCGCGCGGATCGGTCTCCAGCCGCCGCACCTCGGCGTTGACGAGCAAGGTGACGTTCAGCCTGCTGAGCAGCGGCCTGACCGCGATGATGTCCGCGTCGGCCTTGGCGTGAACCATGCACGGATAGCCATCGCACCTGCCGCAGCGAATGCACAGGCTGGTCGGCGGGTTCGCTTCGTTGAGCATGATGCCGCGCGGAACGTGAAACGGGTGGTACCCGGCCCGGTCCAGGTCGTCCGCAATCTGCTGGATCAGCGGCTCATGGGATATCGGCGGCCACGGGTATTCCTCCGACCAGGAACCCTCGGACGGATCTTCGCCATGCAAACCTCGTACCTGATACAGCCATTCGGCCTTGGCGTACCAGGGCTCGAATTCCTCGAATCCGAGCGGCCAGGCCGGCGATACGCCATCCATGTGCGCGACCTCGCCGAAGTCCGCCGGGCGCAGCCGGCCCAGGGCGGCGCCGTAGAGCTTGGTGGCACCGCCGACGTAGTAGTGCACCCGCGGTTCGAATGAGGTCCCCGCCGCGTCGTACCAGGCGTCCTGCGAGACGTAGCGTCCGGCGTTGAGCACCTGAAGCGGCTGCCAGTTACACAATTCCCGGGGCAGGAAATTCCCCCGCTCAAGCAGCAGAATCCGTTTTCCGGACATGGCCAGCGTGCGGGCCAGCGTTCCGCCGCCCGCACCACTTCCTACTACGACGGCGTCGTAATGGTCCGTCACCTCGTTACCGTCGCATGTGGTTTTCCCGCCTGCCTCACCCGTTAGGGATGACGCATGCTGCCTGCCCCGGAGGGATCCTGCATAACCGCGGCGTGATCACCGACGCCGAGTTCGAGCAGCGAAAAGACAAGATTCAGGACTGACCCCGCGTCAGCCCTGGCGGGCGGCCGGCCCGCGCACGGGGCCCGGGGTCACGCACGCCCGGTGCCGCTCGGCTGGAAACCCGCGGCAGAGCGGACGTGACCCCGGCCTAGCCCTCGCCGGGCCTTCTCGCGCCCTGATCGCGGGGTTACCTGCGGCGGTCGACGCGCCGCGCCGTCCTCCGCGACGTGCGGCGGGCGACCCTACGTGCTCCGAACATCTCTTTTCCTCCTGTTACGACTTGGCCGCGTTGGCCGTCTCCATAGCGTGGAGTTCCCTGGCTTCCTCGGCCGTCATCAATCCTATCCCGACGAGATCGAGCGGGCTGATGAAGCCGTCGCTGATGCGGAAGCCGCCCGCGCGGGCGATGGCGTCCCGCAGCGGCACGGCCCAGTGGTGCTCGAGCAGCACGAGCGCTGCGGCGGAGTCGTTGGGGATGTCCTCGAGCACGTCCCACTCGTCGACGTCGCCGAGGATGTTGATGCCCTCCTCCGCGGCCTCCTCGGCGCCGGCTTCGCGCCGGCCACCATGCCCTCTTCGCCGGCGATGCCCAGGCCGATGAGCGCGCCGATCTTGGTGCCGAGCTCGATGGCTTCCTCTTGCGTCAAGTTGCTCAGATGCTCGACCTCCAGTTCGCCGTCCGCGTCCTTGTAGACGGCCAGTGCGTCGATGACACGCACGGTGCCGCTTTCCCGCAGCCGTTCGAGTTCGGCGATTACCTCACCGTGGAAGTTCGGGTGGTTGAACCCGAGCACGATGAGCTGCACCGGTCCGATTGCCATGTCAGATTCCTCCTTCGTCTCTGAGCCCAAGTCCAGCGGCTTTGTGCTCGTCTGTATCCACCCGCTCCGGGTGATCCACGTCCGTGAGCCACGCCAGATCGCCCGCAGCGGGTGACCTGCCGCCGCTGCTGTCGCTCATGAGGCCGCGGTGGCGGATTGGCCCACGGTGGCGTTCAGCTTGCTTTCCGCGTTCCGGAGCATGATGCCGCCGACGATCTCGAACAGGCCCAGGATGATGAACCAGATCCCGATCAGGACGGCGATGGCCGTGACGGACTCCACCGGCCACGCCGTGATCACGATTCCGCCGACCAAGGTCAAGATCCCGAAGAAGATCCACCAGCCGCGTCCCTCGCGGGAATCACCGGCAAAGGCGGATATCAGCGCCGCTATGCCCTCCACGATCCAGCTGAGGCCGATGATCAGGCCGACGAGCGCCACGGTCAGGTGCAGGTGACGGATCAGTACCACCCCGATCACCACGAGCAGCAGCCCGGCGATACCGTGCCACACCCGGTGCGCCTCGCCGGCGCCGAACACCCTGAACAAGTGAAACAGCCCGGAGACGATCATGAGCAGGCCGAGCAGCACGGCGATGACATTGAGTGAGCCGCTCGGACGCAGGGTCACGATCAGCCCGAGCACGAACGTGATGATGCCGACGACGAGCGTCGCCTGCCATCCAGTGGCCACGGCCAGGCCTGAAGGCAGGTCTGTACCAGATTCGTCCGGTTGCATGTGAGCCCACCTTCTCGTGTTACTACGGTGACCCTCTGATCATGGATCGGGTCAGTGCGCAGGACCCCACCCGTTCGGGATGAAGTCTATGAACCAGCCGGTACCCGACATGGTTCACCTCCGTTCTCGCGTGGCCGCCGCCACGCCGCCGCACGCCTCAGAGCCGGCTAGATGGCGCCCCGGCGTGATTCGAGCGACCACGGTCCGGGTTTGCCCTGGTGCTCTCGCGGGCTACATCACCCCCGGGGTGGCAGTGCGCTAGCCTGCCCTAGTCCGGCCTGCCCTAGTCCGGCCGGGCTTCGCGTGCCGAAGGGAACCGGGGCGCGCGTTTCTCGGTGAGCGCCGCCGCGCCCTCGAGGACGTCGGGGCCCATGAAGGTGAGCATCTCGTAGGCGGCGGACTGGTCGAAGATCGGGCCGGCCATCTTGAGCCAGTTGTTCAGCGCCCGCTTCGTCCAGCGGATCGCGGGCTGCGAGCCCGTGGCCAGGCTGTCCGCGACGCGCAGGGCCTCGTCGAGCACCTGTTGGCGGGGGACCGCCTTGCTGACCATGCCGAGCCGCTCGGCCTCCTCGCCGGTCATCATCTCGCCGGTGAGCAGGTAGTAGCGGGCCTTCGCCATGCCGCACAGCAGCGGCCAGAGGATCGCGGCGTGGTCACCGGCGGCGACGCCGAGCCTGACGTGACCGTCGCCGAGCCTGGCGTCGAGGGCGCAGATCGAGATGTCGGCCAGCAGCGCGACCACCGTCCCCGCACCGACGGCGACGCCGTTAATCGCGGAGATGACCGGCTTCTCGCAGTTGACGATGTTGTAGACCAGGTCGCTCATCTCGCGGAGCATGTGGGCCACGCGATCGTGGTCGCCGGCCATCCGCCGGACCATCTCTAGGTCGCCGCCTGCCGAGAAGGCCTGGCCGGCGCCGGTGATCACGGCGACTCTCGTCTCCGGGTCGGCGGAGACCTCCGCCCAGACCCTGGCGAGCTCGCCGTGCATCTGCTCATCGGCTGCGTTGTACTTGTCAGGCCGGTTCATGGTGATGAGCAGCACGCCGTTGTCGTGGCGTTCGAACCGGAGCTGCTCGTAGTCGGAGAACTTCACGGACTGCTCCTTCGCTAGCCGGCGGCGGTGGGCTCGGGTCTGAGGATCGTATCGAAGGCCACGGCGGGCTCAGCTCATCGTGAGGCCGCCGCTGACGCTGACGGTCTGGCCGGTGACGAAAGATGCCTCGTCGGAGGCGAGGAACGCCACGACGTTGGCAACGTCGTCCGGCTGGCCGAGCCGCCGGAACGGGATCGCCCTGGTGAGGGCCTCCCGCAGCTTCGGCCCCGCGAACGACGCGAACAGCGCGGTGTCGGTGGGACCGGGGCAGACGCAGTTGATCCTGACCTGGTGCCGCGCCATCTCCCTGGCGAGCGACTTGGTAAAGGCGATGACCCCGCCTTTGGCCGCGGAGTAGACCGCCTCGCCGGACGAGCCGACTCGCCCGGCGTCCGAGCCCAGGTTCACCACCGCTCCGCCGCCCCGCCCGGCCATGACCGGCAGTACTGCCTTGCAGGTGTGCAGCACGCCGTACAGGTTGACGGCGATCGCACGGTCCCAGTCGGCCGGCTCGGAATCGGTGAACGGGCTGGCCTTGTCCCAGCCGGCGTTGTTGACCAGGACGTCGATGCGGCCGAACTGCTGTACGACCCGGCTGACCATCGCCTGGACGCCCTGGCGGTCGGTGACGTCCGTCCGGATCGCGACGGCGCCAGGCCACGCCGTCGCCGTCTCCCTGGCGCTCGCCTCGTCCAGGTCGGTGACGACGACGGTCGCCCCTTCCGAGGCGAGCTTCCCCGCGATCGCCTTACCGATGCCCTGCCCGGCACCGGTCACGATCGCGATCTTGTCGTTGAGCCTTCCCATGGCGGGTTCCCCTCGGTCGGGCGCATAGTGCGGTCTTCGCCGGAAAAATCACCTCGGCTAGGTGTATCACTGGTCATGCGGGGTAGCGGCGTTCGCTGTGTTCTTGTGCCACGCGTAGCGTGCCGTGGTTGCCGTGTCGACCTCGGCACCCACGCCTGCCTTCGCTGGCCTGATGGAGGTGTTCCGACTAATGCGATGGCGCCTGGCTTTCATGGCCGAGGTCTTCGAGACGCTCCAGCAACTCGGCTTGAGAGCCTGCCCGATCTGCGGCTCGGCAGAGTCGCTTACCATGAGCCACTTTCCGGCGCTCCTGGTCGATGGCCGGTTTCCTCCTGAGGGTGACGCGCTTCCCCTCGGCGACTACAGCGGGGGCGACCTGACCTTCGCGATACGCATCGAATGCTCTACATGCGGTCACCTCATGCTGTTCAACGCCCAGAGGTACCGCAGCGGAGACGAGAAGATCCTGGAGCGCGAGATAGCCGAGGACATCGAAAGACCACGCGGCGACTGACCGGTTTCCGGGCCGCCCCGATGCAGAACGGCGTGCGAGACTGAGGGGGTTCATCCGGGAGGGAAGACGTGACAGCCGATGTCGTCGCCCTGACCGCGCAGGGCCGTCTACGCGGCGCGGCCGACGACCGGGCGCTGCGGTTTCTCGGCGTCCCTTACGCGGAATCCCCGGCTACCGCGGGCCGTTTCGGGGCGCCCGCGCCGCCGGGCCGCTGGGATGGGATCAAGGACGCGCTTTGCTACGGCGCGACCTCACCGCAGCCAGATCGCGGGATAACGCTGATTCCGGAGCCGATCATCGCCGGCGACAACGAGCTGAACCTGAACGTCTTCACGCCCGATCTCGGCGCGGCTCGCCTGCCGGTGCTGGTCTGGATCCACGGCGGCGGGTTCTTCGGCGGCTGTAACGCCTCACCCTGGTACCGCGGCGGACCGTTCGCGCGGGACGGCGTGGTCCTGGTCAGCATCAACTACCGGCTCGGCGCCGAAGGTTTCCTCGAGGTGCCCGGCGCTCCGGCCAACCGGGCCGTACGCGACTGGGTCCGCGCGCTCGAATGGGTACAGGAGAACATCGCCGCCTTCGGCGGAGACCCTCGCCGGGTGACGATCGCCGGTCAGTCGGCGGGTGGCGGCGCCTGCGCCGCGCTCCTGGGCGTCCCGGCGGCCCGCGGCCTGTTCCGCGGCGCGGCGTGCATGAGCGGCGGGCCGGCGCTCATGCAGACCGCCGAAGGCGTCCGCGCCGTGGCCGCGAGAATGGCCAGCCGCCTCGGTGTCCCGGCGCTGGACCGGGTGGCCCTGGAGCAGATGCCAGCCGAAACCATCCTGACCGCTCAGGAAGCGGTCACCACGACGGGCCCCAGAGCCAGGGCCGGACGGCAGGATGTCGAGGCCCTCATCGCCCTGCTCAGCAGCGGTCTCGCGCTGCCGTGGGCGCCGTGGGCCGACGGCGACATCGTCACGGAGGAACCCATGCGCGCGGCGGCCTCGCCGCGGCACCGTGAGGTTGCCGTGCTGACCGGGGCCACCGCCCACGAGTTCAATATGGCCTGGATACCAGCGGACTGGATAACCGCGGACATGGCGGCCGAAGGGCTGGCCAAGGCGGGCGTCCCGGCGCCGCTGGCCGCCGTGTACCTCGACCAGGCCGGACCGCGACCGGGCGGTGCCGTGGGGCAGGCCGTCACCGACCGGACATTCCGCGTCCCGGCCCAGCAGCTGGCCGCGGCCAAGGCGGAGGCGGGCGGCCCGGCTTACAGCTACGACTTCCGCTGGGCTCCGAGGACCGGGCCGCTGGCCGGCCTGGCGTTCCACTGCCTCGATGTCCCGTTCTTCTTCGACGCGCTCGGTGAACCGGGCGTGGCCGAGGCGGCCGGCCCGGATCCGCCCGGGGCGCTGGCGGCGGACATGCACGGCGCCCTGGTCCGTTTCGTGACCGACGGCACCCCGGGCTGGGAGCCGCACGGAGCGGGCCGGAGGCCGGTCATGGTGTTCGCCGAGCCATCCGGGGTGCAGGACGATCCGCTGCAGCTGGAACGGACGGCCTGGACGTAGCGAAATGCACTGGTCCGCGGCCTGAATTTGATCACCGGCCGACGCGAAAGCGCGGGCCGCGCGCCGAAAGCACATCAGTCACAGTGTCACCGTCAGGGCCAAGCCGCCGCCAGCATGGATGCCGGCGGGCCCGGCCCGGCCGGCGCCGCCGGAGGACAAGCGGACTTCAGTTACTCAGGCACCGTCCGTACCAAAAACATACGGCGTGAATGTCCCATTCATGCAGCTGGGACGACGTGGCTGGGACATTCACGCCGTATCCGCGGGGCCGGGCTGGGACGACGGCTGGATCACCAGCCACGGAAGCGCACTGAAAGCGCAGGAGCGCTAGGAACCCCTGAGGACCTTTGTACCGAACGGACCCGGTGCGTGCCCGGCCTGCCCGCTGCCTGCCGCTCCCTGGCTCGTCGCGAAGCGCTCCAGGTGCTCACCCACCCAGGCCGGCTGGAGCCGTCGTCGAAGACGAAGCAGTCGCGGTCGGAAACCGCTGGGCGACCTGATGTGATATGACACCGGTGTCGGAAAAAGATTGGGTCGGTCTCGACCGTGATCCGTACGCAGACCAGCCTTTCGAGGAGCGGCCCCATGGATGAACCTGTTGTCCTGCTCGCGGTGGACGGCCCAGTGGCCACGATCACGCTCAACCGCCCCCAGGCCCGCAACGCGATCAGCAGTGAGCTGCTCGTCCGCCTCGGCGAGGCGATGGCGGCTGTCGAGGCCAACGACGAGATCTGCGCCGCCATCCTGACCGGCGCCGACCCGGCCTTCTGCGCCGGCGTGGACCTCAAGGAGCTGGGCCGCGAAACCTCCGTGCTGCGCGCCGCGCCATCCGGGTCGAACTCGCCGTGGCCGCCGGTCAGCAAGCCGGTGATCGCGGCGGTGAACGGCCCCGCGGTCACCGGCGGGCTCGAGCTGGTGCTCAACTGCGACATCGTCATCTGCTCCGAGCGGGCCGTCTTCGCCGACACCCACGCCCGGGTCGGCGTGCTGCCCGGCTGGGGCCTGTCCGTCCTGCTGCCGCTGGCGGTGGGCCGGTCCCGGGCCCGCCAGATGAGCTTCACCGGTGACTTCCTCCCGGCCGCTCAGGCGCTCACCGCCGGGCTGGTGAGCGAGGTGGTGCGGCACGAGAACCTGCTCGGCCGGGCCCGCGAGATCGCTGGCGCCATCGCGGGCAACGACGCCCAGGCCGTGCGGGCGCTGCTGGCGTCCTACCGCCAGGTCGAGGCCGAGGTCGTGGCCGGCGGCTTTGCCGCCGAGGAACAGGCGGCCCGGGCCTGGGGCCAGTCAGGCCTGGACCTGGAGGAAACTGGGCGCCGGCGGGCCGCGGTGACCGAACGCGGCCGCGCGCAGGCCGATGACGCGGTCAGCGCATCACCACCATGACGTCGGTGAGGCCGCCGCCTGCTCGATCAGGTGCCCCGGGCCAGCCAGCCGTCCAGCTCGTGCGGGCCGGCCGCGTAGGCCCCGAGCACCGCACGATCCGTGCGCCCGAAGCACAGCGCGTCCAGGTGAGCCGCGGCTGCGTCGTCCGGCACGTCGAACAGGAACCCGCCGCTGTAGCGGGCGTTTCCGCCGCCCCGTTCGGCCGATTCGAGGACCAGCACGCTGTACCCGGCATCGTGCGCGGCGATCGCGGCCGCCGCCCCCGGCCGGACCGTACCCGGCGATCACACATCCGGCACCCGCGGCCTCCCCTCCGCCGTCGAGTTCTTGGCCAGTGAAAGTAACTTTCACTAAAAGTCATCCCGACGAGTCTCGCCCGGATGGCGGGCGGTGTCAACGAGACGGCTCGCCGCGGGGAGTAGCGTCGGACCAGTCGCCGGAAGGGCCAGGGGAATGACAGACCAGCTCAGTGCCACGTCCGTGCCGGGCACCACGGCGCCTGGATTCGAGCCCGTCGCGGCGGAGCTCGCCCGGCTGCAGGCGGCCGGTGACGACGCGCGGGGGCAGTTCTGCGCCTACCTGAACGGCCGGCCGGTCGCGGACATCTGGGCCGGGGACGGCGTGTCCGGTGACGACCTGCAGGGCGTGTTCTCCAGCACCAAGGGCGTGTCGGGCATCTGCATCGCGTTGCTGGTCCAGCGCGGCTTGCTCAGCCTGGACGCCCCGGTCGCGCGCTACTGGCCCGAGTTCGCCGCGGGCGGCAAGGCGGACCTGACGGTCCGCGTCGCGCTGTCCCACCAGGCCGGGCTGGTGGGCGCGGAACCGCAGCTGGGCCTGGAGGAGATGCTCGACCACGCCGTCGTGGCGGCGCGGCTGGCCGCCGCGGTTCCGCACTGGCGTCCCGGTAAGGCGCACGGCTACCACGCCCTGACCCTCGGCACCCTGATGGACGAGCTGACCCGCCGCACGGCCGGCGCGCCAATCGCGGAGTTCTTCCGCGCCGAGATCGGCGATCCGCGCGGGATCGACGTGTTCATCCGGACCCCGGCCGAGGCTGAGAGCCGGGTCAAGCCGCTGCTGCCGATGCAGCCGACCCCGGAGCAGCAGGAGGAATTGCGAGCGCGGGGCGGCGGCTGGGAACCTGGCAGCCTGGCCGGGCTGGCGTTCAACGCAGCGTTCGGGTCCCGCGGGCCGGACGCCGAGCCGCTGCCCAACATGCCGGCCTTCCGCCGCTCCGGCCAGGCCGCGGCCGCCGCCGTCTGCTCGGCCCGCGGGCTGGCCCGGCTGTACGCCATGTGCATCGGCGAGGTGGACGGGATGCCGCGGATCCTGTCGCCGGCCACTCTCGCCGAGGTGACCCAGATCCAGGTCGCCGGCGAGGACCTGGTCCTGCGCTGCCCCACCCGGTACGGCATCGTGTTCCAGAAGCCGGACGACCGGCTGTGGTTCGGCAGCCACCAGGCCTTCGGGCATGACGGCGCCGGCGGTTCGGTGGGCGCCGCCGATCCCTGGGACGGCGTGGCCTACAGCTGGATCCCGCGCCGGATGTCCTTCCCGGGCGGGGCCGACCCGCGTGGCCTGGGCCTCGCCGGGGTCCTGCGCGCCTGCCTGCCGTCCTAGCCATGCCTGCCGTCCTAGCCATGCCTGCCGTCCTAGCCATGCCTGCCGTCCTAGCCATGCCTGCCGTCCTAGCCATGCCTGCCGTCCTAGCCATGCTTGCCGTCATCGTCATGGTCGCGGTCAAGCTTGTCCAGGTCAGAGGGTGACTGACCGGCGGAACTTGGCCATCAGGTGCGGCCCGGCGAGCACCGGCTCGTAGCGAGGCTTCTCGCCCGGTTCCAGGCAGGTGGGCAGGCACGAGACTTCCGTGGACCAGTTGGCGTTCTGGAAGTACGGCATGCTCTGCCGGCGCGCGGCGGTCCCGGCGGTCCCGCCGGGATCGGGCGGATCGACCACCCGGTGCAGGGTCGAACGCCACCGGTCGTTGGTCCAGCGCGCCATCAGGTCGCCGATGTTGATCACGAACGCGCCGGGGACCGGTTCCACGCCCACCCACCGGCCGCCGGGGTTGAGCACTTCCAGGCCGCTCACCGCGTCCTGCCGCAGGATCGTCAGCGTGCCGTAGTCGGTGTGGGCGCCCGCCCGGAGCTGCCCGGGGAGCGGGTCGGCGTCCCTGGCCGGGTAGTTGATAGCCCGCAGCGCGTTAGCGGCCTGCCCGGTCTGGCCGGCGAAGAACCCGGGCGGCAGCTCCAGGCCGCGCGCGAACAGGGACATCAGGCGGTTGCCGAAGTCGCGCATGGCGTCGTAGTAGGCCGTCCACGCGACCCGCAGTTCCGGCAGCACCGCCGGCCACAGGCTCGGGGAGTAGGCCCACGCCTCGCCCGGATCCGCGAACGGGCGGGCCGGCCGGGCGGGCGGCCCGGTGTTGAACACCTCCTTCAGGTCCGGCGGGGCGGTGCCGGCGACCGACTGGCTCAGCGACTCGCCCGCCAGCGGGATGTAGCCGTACGGGTAGTCCGGCCCGGGCCTGGCCACGCTCAGCTTGTCCTCGAGCGGGAGGTCGAAGAACCTGGTCGCCGTCGTCCACGCCAGCTCGGCAACCCCGTCGGCGACGCCGTGCCCAGTAACCTGGAAGAAGCCCGCCGTCCGGCAGATCTCGTCCAGCTCCCGGCCGACGGCCGCGGGGTCGGCGGAGATATCGACCACGGAAACGTACGACACGGCGCCTCCCTTCTCCTCGCCGATGCTGGCCAGCCTAGGCTGATCTCGGTCGGGTGGCGCGTGCCCGGACCAGGGCTTCGTACGGGCCGGACCGCTGCATCCATAGGGGTTCCGGCCCAGTCGGCAGATTGGTGGCGTGGCGCTGGCTCCGACCGCGCAAAAGCGGACTTCTGTCACTCCCGTACCAGATCATTCGATGTGGATGTCCCATTCATGCAGCTCCAGCGACATGGCTGGGACATCCACGCCGTATCCCGACGAGCCGGACCGAGCGGCGGCCAGAGATCACCGGTCACAGGAAGATCTGCGAACTCAGGAGGGTCAAGGATGACACCCTGGTAACACGTCGTCCGCCCAAGTCCGTGCACAAAGAGGGCCTGGCCAGCATCGAGTCGCTGGACGCGGAGGAGGGCGACGCGCTGGCCCGGCTCCAGCCCCGCCGCGTCCGTTGCCGTCGGCAGCGCGCGGTCATAACGCCGCCTGCGGCCAGCCGGCCGGCGCCTGCAGGGCCTGGATGACGGCCCGGGCCCAGCGCATCCGGCCGGCGGCCGTCTCGGGGTGCTCGCCGTAGGCGGCTGCTACCTGGCCAGCGCAACCACCCAGGCCGTGATGGGTGCTGATCGCCTGCCGGATCGCCGCCACGATCTCGGTCTGGGTGTGCTCGCGGCGGGCCGACAGGTCACTGGCGAACAGCGCCTGCGCTGATTCGCGGGACAAGACGAGAGTGTTCATCGGGTGCCTGTCTTCCTCGGCTCGGTAGCCGGTACGGATACATACACTGTCGCCCGGGCCGGGGCTGCAGGCCCTAGAGAGACTCCCTAGTTCGCCTCCCCAGGAGGGCTCCCTAGGACCGGTCAGACCGTGGCTGGCTGCCGCCATTGCTCGACGAAGCGCCGCAGCTCCTGGCGTCCGTTCAGGCCGCACTTGGCGTAGATCTTGCCCAGGTGGTACTCGACCGCCTTGCGGCTGATGAACAGCTCGGCTGCGATCTCGGGGTTGGACAGCCCCTTCCCGACCAGGTGGGCCACTTCGGTCTCCCGGCTGGTCAGGGCCAAGCCAGGCTGCTTCGTGGCCAGGTTGGCGGGAAGATTACACGCCGCCAGCTCCTCCTCGGTACGGGTGATGAACGGCGTGGCGCGCAGCATCCGGTACACGTCGTTCGCCCGCCTCAGCCGCTCGACCGCCGGGCGCCGCTGGCCCATTCGCCGCAGGAGCTGCCCGTGGGCCAGCGGCAGCCGGGCGATGTGAACCGGGCTGTGCGGGCCCGCGGCGTCCTCGCCGCGCTGGTAGATCCGCCGGGCATGCTCCGGGTCGCCGCGCTTCTCGGCCAGCCATCCCTCCAGCCAGGCCAGGGCCCGCTGCAGGCGGCCAGCGACCGGGGCAGCGCCAGCCGTCCCCTCGGATCGAGTCGGACCCCTCGTTCAGCACCGTACACAGGTACAACGGATGCCCGCCGGTACGGCGGTCCAGCCACCGGAGGGCCTCACCGTCCAGCGATCCCGCGCTGAGCGCGGCCGCCAGCGAAGCGACCTCATCCGGGCCAGCCCGCCAGCGGCAGGCGGAGCCGGTTCTCCACGCTCCAGAGCATCCGCTGGGCTGCCTCGTCCAGGCGGTCACTGGGTCCCCGGTAGATGACGATGGCGATCACTGGGTCGACCGACAGGCGCCGCAACATGAACGTCAGCGCCTCCAGCGACCTGCGGTCGGCCCATTGCACGTCATCGACCGCGATGGCCACCGCTACGGTGGCCGTCTGGGCCTGCTGCTCGCCGACCACCTCGAGCAGCCGCGCGCCCACCGCGAACGACGAGGGGGGGTGCCTCGGTCCCGTCCGCCGGCGGGAACGCCGGGAGGGCGCTTCCGGCCGCCCGGAGCAGCTGGTCGATGATCCCGAAGTCCACGTCGGCCTCGGCCTCGCAGGCCCGGGCCGACAGCACCCTCAGGCCGCTGATCCCGGTCAGGCATCGCCGCGCCAGGGCCGTCTTCCCGACGCCGGGATCACCCTCGATGGCCACCAGCCACGGCTGCCCTGATTCCGCCCGGGAGACGACCTCCGCCACCCGGGCCAGTTCGGCTGCCCGGCCGGCGAAGGGGTCAAGCGGCAGCGGCCGGTCCTGCGTGCGCCCACCTCACTCCCGCCTGCGGCATCGGCAAGCCCGGGCGAATAGGCATCGGCAAGCCCGGACGAGTAAGAGCGTAACGGCCGGCCGGGTGGCACCCCAGGGCATGTCCGGCACCAAGATCAAGAACGCCATCCTGCGCGAGATGATCGCCGCCGAGCTGAAGGAGAAGGGGCATCACCCGCGCCCCCAAGATCAGCGCGGTTCCCTTAGGTTAGGGAGCATGTCCGATCATTACCGTGCGCCGGGCTGGTTCACGCGCAACGTCTTCAACCGGCTGGTCGCGTTCCTGACCGGGCGGGGCATCAGCGTCATCGGCTCGCGGGTGCTGGCCGTGAAGGGCCGGACGAGCGGCGAGTGGCGGACCACGCCGGTGAACCTGCTCAGTCACGACGGCCGCCGCTACCTGGTCGCGCCCCGCGGCGAAACGCAATGGGTCCGCAACTTGCGGGCGGCCGGAACCGGAGAACTGCGGGTGGGCCATCGCGCCGAAAGCTTCCGCGGCCGCGAACTCGCCGACGACGAGAAAGTACCGGTCCTGCGCGCCTACCTCAAGAAATGGAAAGCGGAGACCGGGATCTTCTTCGATGGCACCGGGCCGGACTCGAGCGACGACCAGATCCGTGCCATCGCGCCCAAGCACCCGGCGTTCGAGGTTCTTCCTGTCACCTCAGCCGGCTGCCTTCCTGGTGCTCCTGCATTCCCGGATGCTCCCGTGACCACCGATCCCTGCCCGCCCCGGCCCGGTCCGGCCCGCCCCGCCCTGGTCCGGCCCGCGGGATACGGCGTGGATGTCCCAGCCATGTCGTCCCAGCTGCATGAATGGGACATCCACATCGAATGATCTGGTACAGACGATGCCGGAGTGACGTAAGTTCGTCTCCCCGTTCTCGCCATCGCTGGTGCCCTGCCCCAGCTCGGCTTTGACTGGTGGCCGACGGCAGCTCGAAAGGCCGCGGGCCTTGCCAGGTCATGACCCGGTGGGAAGGATGAGGCGGTATGAGCGTGCCGGAGGTGCCGGCCTCGCTGCGGTCGTGGATGTCCGCCGTCAGCGAGATCGTCCGCTCGGTCAACGCCGCCGAGCCGCTGGCCCAGGTCCTGAACCGGGTCGCCGAGCAGGCCTGCGAGCTGATCGGGTTCGAGTTCTGCGCGGTGATGCTCGCCGACGAACGCCGGGACTGCCTCCAGATCGCCGGCTGCAGCGGTCTCACGCCCGACTACCTGGCCCAGGTCAGCGACGGTCACGGGCTGCGCATCCGTCCGCCGGGGCCCGATCTCGACACCCCGGCCGCCCGCGCCTTCCGGGAGGGCCGCACGATCGTCGTGCCCGACGTGCGCGAAGCCCGCTCCTACGGCAGGCTGCGCCACCTGGCGCCCACCCAGGGCTACCGGGCCCTGCTCGTCTCGCCGTTGCACGGCTCGGGCGACCTGGCCGGCGTCATCGTCGCCTATTCGGTCATCGCACGGCAGTTCAGCGGGCCCGAGCTGGAACTCATCGAGCTGCTGGCGGGGCAGGCCGCGATGGCCCTGGAGACGGCGCGGCTGCGGTCCGACCAGCAGGATGTCATCCGCGAGCTGTCCCTGGCCAACGAGGAGATGCGCCGCGGGCGGGCTGTGCTGGAATGGGCCGAACGGCAGCACCACCAGCTGATGCAGCTCGTGCTGGACGAAGTGGAACTCCCCGAGCTGGTGGCCGCGCTCGCGTCGGCGCTGCGTGCGTCGGTCACGGTGGAGGACACCGAGGGCCGCGTGCTGGCGAGCGCCCCCGCCGAGGGCTACCGTCCGCCCCCGGCCCCGGCGGCCAGGCGGGCCAGCGCGGCCCGGACCGCGCTGCAGGCCGAGGAGGCCTCCGGCCGCCGCTACACGGTGGCCCGGGTGCCAGTCGGACGGCCGAACGGGCGGACCGGAGCGGCCGCGGCCGCCTGGGCCGCTCCGGTGGTGATCGGCGGCGAGCTGGCCGGGCGCCTGTGGGTAACCGATCCCCCCGCCGAGCCCGAACCCGTCCAGCTCCGGGTCATCGAGCGGTTCGCCCTCGTCGTCGCGCTGCTGCTGCTCCAGCAACGGCACCTGTTTGACGTGCAGAGCAGGCTCTCCGGTGATCTTCTCGGCGACCTGCTCAGAGACGGCGGACCGGTCCGGCCGCAGGCGGTCCTGGACCGGGCCGCGGCGCTCGGGCACGACCTGTCGCGGCCGCATATCCTCGCGCTGCTATCCGTGGACGCCGCGGTTCCGCTCGCCGTACGGCTGCCCGAGCTGGCCCGGGCCGCGGCCGAGCCGGGCCCGGTCCCGCTGGCCGGGCCCTACGACGGGGCGCATGTCCTGCTGCTGCCGGCCGACCCGGATCCCGGCGACGCGCTGCGCCGGATCCTGGCCAAGGCTGACCAGGCGGTGGGGGCGCGCGGCATGGTCACCCTGGTCGCCGGGCCGGTGGCCCGTGACCCGGCCGGATACGCGACCGCGTTCCGGGTCGCCCGCGGCGCGGCGGCGCTGCGCCGCGCCAGCGGCCGCGGCGGTTTCGTGGACGCCGGCCGCCTCGGCCTGTCCGCGCTCCTGCTCGAGACGGGAACGCCCGGTTCACTCCGCCGCTTTGCCGCCGACGTGCTGCACGCCGTGGAGGAGCACGAGGCACGCTACGGCGGGGACCTGCTGGCCACGTTGCGGGCCTGGCTCTCGGCCGGCTGCTCGACGGCCGCGGCCGCCGACGCCCTCGTCGTGCATCGCAACACGGTGACCTACCGGCTCGCCCGCATCGAGCAGCTCGCCGGGCGCAGCCTGCGGGACAGCCGGGTGCGCCTCGAGCTCGAGCTGGCCCTGACCATCCGCGAGATCGTCCAGGCCGACGCCCCCGGCTGATCCTCTTGTGCCACATACCAGTGTGCATCGGTCATTCCTGGGCTGACGCACATGGCGGGAGGTCAGCCCCGGCGGCAGCATCGGAAGGGCCGTACCGTGGCCGGGCACCCGGCCACGGGACGGCTGAATGAGCCGCGATGCCAGAGAGGTCGCCGTGAAACCACCCCCCTTTGCCTACGCCGCGCCGACCACCCTGGAGGAGGCCATCGGGCTGCTCACCGAGCACGCCGAGGCCGAGCCGCGGGTGCTGGCCGGCGGACAGAGCCTGATCCCGCTGATGAACTTCCGCCTGGCTAAACCTGGTTACCTCGTCGACCTGCGCAACGTCGCCGGGCTGAGCGGCATCAGGCGCGAGGGCGGGGTCCTGGTCATCGGGGCGATGACCAGGATGTCGGAGGTCGAGCGGTCCCCCGAGGTGGCCGTGGCGGCCCCGCTGCTGGCCGAGGCGATCGGCCTGGTCGCGCACACCCCGATCCGGAACAGCGGGACGGTGGGCGGCAGCCTGGCCCACGCCGACCCGGCCGCCGAGCTGCCCGCCGTCGCCCTGGCCCTGGACGCCGAGCTGGTGGCGGCGGGCCCGGGCTGCGCCCGCGCCATCCCGGCCGCCGGGTTCTTCCAGGGGCCGTACAGCACCGTCCTCGCGCCGGACGAGATCCTGACCGAGATCCGGCTTCCGGTCTGGCCCGGCGGGCACGCGTTCACCGAGTTCTCCCGGGTCCACGCCAACTTCGCCGTGGTGGCCGTGGCCGCGCTGGTGGACCTGGACGGTGACCGGATCGGGCGCGCCGCCCTGGCCCTGGCCGGGGTGGCTCCGGTGCCGGTGCGGGCCACGTCAGCCGAACGGGCCCTGGCCGGCGCCCCGGCCGACGATGCCGGGGCGATCCGCGCGGCGGCCGACGCGGCCGCGGCGGGCCTGTCGCCCGCCGGCGACCTGCACGCCAGCGCGGAGACCCGGCGCGGCCTGGCCCGTACCTACCTGCGGCGCGGGATCGAACTGGCAGTCACCCGCGCACGGAACGAGAGGTGAGAACCGTTGGCTTCGAAGACCCGAACCATCAGCCTGACCGTCAACGGCCAGCCACACGTAGCCGAGGTGGAGCCCCGGCGGCTTCTCGTCGACTTCCTCCGTGAGGACCTCGGCCTGCCCGGCACGCACATCGGCTGCGAGCATGGCGTGTGCGGCACCTGCACGGTGCTGCTGAACGGCGCCAGCATCCGCTCCTGCATCACCCTGGCCGTCCAGGCGGACGGCGCCGACATCAGCACGGTCGAGGGCCTGGCGGACGGCGGTGAGATGCATCCCCTGCAGGACGAGTTCTCGGCCAAGCAGGGACTTCAGTGCGGCTTCTGCACCCCCGGCATGCTGATGCGGGCCTGCGAGATCCTGGCCCAGAACCCCGATCCCAGCCCGGCCGAGGTGCGCGAGGCCATCGCCAGCAACCTATGCCGCTGCACCGGCTACCAGTTCATCACCGAGGCCGTGGTCGCCGCGGCCGCCCGGATGCGGTCCGCGAAGGAGGTCGCCCAGTGACCACCGCCGATCAGGCCACCCCCGGCGCCCCGCCGGTCCGCGACCACTCTGCCAAGCGGCGCTGGGTCGGCCAGTCCATCCGCCGCGTCGAGGACCCGAAGTTGCTGCTCGGCCGGGGCGGCTACATCGCCGACCGGATCACCCCGGGCACCCTGCACGCCGCCGTGCTGCGCAGCCCCCACGCGCACGCCAGGATCGTGCGGATCGAGACCGCCGAGGCCAAGGCCGCACCCGGCGTGCGCGCGGTGATCACCGGCGCGGAGGCCGCCGAGCTGTGCGACCCGATGCCCGACTTCGGGCCCGACCCGGCCAAGCACACCTGGCGCTGCCTGGCCGCGGAGAAGGTCCGTTACGTCGGCGAAGGCGTCGCGGTGGTCGTCGCGGACAGCCGCTACCTGGCCGAGGACGCGCTGGAGCTGATCGAGGTCGAGTACGAGCCGCTGCCCCCGGTCACCGACCCGGAGCGGGCGCTGGACGCCGGTTCCCCGCTGGTGCACGAGGCGCTGGAGACGAACTGCGCCTACGAGCGCAGCTTCGACTTCGGCGATGTGGACCGCGACTTCGCCGAGGCCGACGTCGTGATCAGGGACCGGCTGCGCTGGCACCGCTCGGGCGGCCAGCCGCTGGAGACCGTCGGCGCGATCGCCGAGTACGACCTGGGCACCGGCAGCTTCACCATCGACACCAACACGCTGAGCTTCACCAGCTACCTGTTCATGGCGGCGGGCACGCTCAAGGTGCCGGTCAACAAGCTGGACATCAGGCCAGTGCCGGCCGGCGGGAGCTTCGGCTCCAAGCTGTTCGCCAACAAGCCCGCGGTGATCGCGGGGATGTGCGCGCGGAAGACCGGCCGGAAGGTGGCCTATCTGGAGGACCGGGTCGACAACATCTCCAACTGCGACCACCACGGCTCGGACCGGGTCTACGAGGTCGAGCTCGCCATGATGCGGGACGGCACCATGCGCGGCATCAAGATCGACGTCATCGACGACTACGGCGCCTACATCCAGTTCGGCGTGGGCCACCACGGCAACGCCCTGGCCCAGGTGGTCGGGCCGTACACGATCGGCAGCGTGCGCTACCGGGTGCGGGCGGCGCTGACTAACAAGAACCAGCAGGGCGCCTACCGTGGCTTCGGCTCCGAGGTGAACAACTGGATGCTCGAGCAGATGGTGGACAAGGCCGCGCGCGAGCTCGGCCTGGACCCGGTTGCGGTCAGGCGGATGAACTTCATCCGGGACTTCCCGCACTTCATCCCCACCGGCAACGTCTACGACTCCGGCGACTACGAGCGGGTGCTCGATCATGCCCTGGACCTGGCCAACTACGGCCACTGGCGGGACGAGCAGCGGCGGCTGCGCGAGCAGGAGGGCCGGTACATCGGCATCGGCGTGATCGCCGCCCAGGAGCGGAGCGTGTTCTCCGCGACGGAGTTCTGGTTCTGGTTCGACGAGCCGGGCGCGCCGGTGACCTCCACGCCGGAGTCGGTGTCGCTCAAGGTCGACGCCACCGGCGGGATCACGGCGATCCTGTACTCCTGCGCGTTCTGGGGCAACAGCCCGGAGACGATGGTGGCGCAGCTCGTGGCCGAGGAGTTCGACTGCAGCCCGTACGACGTCTCCGTTGCCTACCACGGCAGTCGCGACGGGCTCCCGGCCACCGGCCCGGGCGGCTCCCGCACCACGGTGATGCTGGCCGGCGCGGTCGAGGGCGCATCCGTCAAGATCAAGGAGAAGGCCCGCCGGGCCGCGGCCCACCTGCTCGAGATCGGCCCGGACGACCTGGAGTGGGCCGACGGCGGCTTCCGGGTTCGCGGCGACCCGGAGCGGAAGAAGACGCTCGGCGAGATCGCCATCATGCTGCACCTGTTCAAGCACAGCTTCCCGGAGGACATGGAGAGCGGGCTCGACGCGTCGAAGGTGTACGACCACCCGTACACGACCATGCCGTCGGCGGACCGGAAGGACCTGGGCGTCTTCTACCCGTTCATGGGCCACGCCTGCCACGTGCCGGTAGTGGAGGTCGACACGGAGACCGGCGCGGTCACGTTCCTGCACTACGCGGCCGTGCACGACTGCGGGACGCTGGTCAACCCGCGGTCGCTGGCCGGGCACATCGTGGGCGGAACGGCCCAGGGTATCGGCACCGCCCTGTACGAGGAGTTCATCTACGACGAGGACGGCCAGCTGCTCTCCTCCAGCTTCATGGACTATCTGATCCCGACGGCAATGGAGGTCCCCGAGCTCACCATCGGTCACGTCGAGAACGCCGTCGCCGTACACGCCGCACGGCATCAAGGGCGGCGGTGAGGGCGGCCGGATGATGGCCCCGGCCGCCATCAACGCCGCGGTCAACGACGCGCTCGCCCCCCTCGGGATCCGGCTGACGGAGCTGCCGATGACGCCGGAGCGCATCCTGACGGCGCTGCGCGCAGCTGGCCATGCGGGGTGAGCGCTCCAGAGGCCCCGGTCGCCGTGGTCACCGGCGCCAACCGAGGAATCGGGCGCGCCATCACCGTGGCCCTGGCCGCCGCCGGATGCACTGTCGCCGCGAGCGCTCGTGACCCGGCCAGCCTGGCCGAAACGGTAGCGGAGGCCGAGCAGGCCGGGGGAGTCGCGGTCCCGGTCGGCTGCGACGTGCGCGACGAGGCCTCGGTGGCGTCGCTGGCCGGGTGGGCCGGGCAGCTCGGCCCGGTCCGCGCCGTCGTCGCCAACGCCGGGATCGCGGGCCCCACGGCACCGCTGCACGAGATCACGCTGGCCGACTGGCGGGAGACGATCTCCACCGACCTGGACGGGGTGTTCCTCACCTTCCGGGCGTTCATCCCCGGCATGATCGAGCGGCGGGACGGCAGCCTGATCGCGATCTCGTCGATAACCGGCAAGCGCCCGCTCTACGGCCGCACGCCCTACGCCGCGGCGAAGATGGGCGTCATCGGGCTGGTCCGCACGCTCGCGACCGAACTAGGACCCTACGACATCAGGGTCAACGCGATCTGCCCGGGCCTGGTGGCCGGACCCCGGATCGACCAGGTGCTCGCCCGGCAGGCCGCGGCCCGCGGGATCAGCGAGGAGGCGGTCCGGGCCGAGGTGGACGGCCTGTCGCCGCTGCGCCGCATGGTGACCGCCGAGGAAGTGGCCGCGGCCTGCGTGTTCCTCGCCTCCGGCGGTTCGGCCTCCATCACCGGCGAGGACCTCAACGTCACCGCCGGCGTCGTCATGTACTGATTACCGGGAAGGAGCCCGATGAAGATCGTCGACCTCTCGCAGGACATCTACGAGGGCATGAAGGTTTACCCCGGCCACCTGAAGACCGTCCAGTTCGAGCACGCCACGCACGAGGAGACGGCACCGAGGTTCACCAGCGGCTTCTCGTTCCAGACCACCGGCTTCATACTGAACGACAACGGGCCCACGCACGTCGACTCGTTCTCCCACCTCGACCCGGACCCGTCGGCGGACACGATCGACAAGATGCCGCTGGACCTGTTCTACGGTCCCGCGGTGTGCCTGGACGTCACCGGCTTCGCGCCGCGTACCGACATCACCGCCGACGACCTGGACCGGGTCGAGGCCGCGTCGCCGGTGAGCCTGGAGGCGGGCGACATCCTGCTGCTGTACACCGGCACCTGGAACCGTTTCGGCGGGGACAAGCGGTACCTCACCGACTTCGCGGGACTGGGCGAATCGGCCGCGGATTGGATCGTCCGGCGGCAGGTGAAGACGTTCGGCGTGGACAGCCCGACCCCGGACAACCCGGCCAGCACCAGCTACCCGGTCCACATGATGTGCCGCCGGGAACACATCACGCACTACGAGAACCTCGCCCGCCTGGACGAGGTGGTGAACACCCGGTTCACCTTCGCCGGGTTCCCCCTCAAGCTCTGCGGCGGCCACGGCGGCCCGACTCGCGCCGTCGCCATCGTCGGCTAGCTGGTGAGGCGGAGCGGGCGCTGGCTGCGACCCCTGGTGCTCCTGCGTTCCCGGGACGTTCCGTGACTACCCACCCCACCCGCCCCGGCCCGCGGATACGGCGTGAATGTCCCAGCCATGCTGTTCCAGCTGCATGAATGGGACATTCACGCCTTATGTTCTGGTACGGACGGTGCCAAAGTGAAGAAGTCCGCTCACGCATTCGCATGCTGCTGCACCGCATGCACCGAGGCTGAGCGGAATTGTCTCATAACGTTGTAAGCCGGCCGTGGTGGTCAGAGATGAAATGCGGCGGTCATGGTCGAGTACGACGACGCCCGGCCCAGCCGGGGCAGGCCGAGCAGTTGCTCCGCGGTCCCGAGGAGTGAGTAGTGGTTGAACAAGGTCCCGGAGATAGTGCCGGCTCGCGTGCTGGGGCTGACCACGATCGTGGCGATGTGGCAGCTTGCGTCGCTCGCCTTGGCGGCGCAGTTCTCCGCCGGGTAACCGCCGGAGCCCTCGTCCCAGGTGATGAAGATGGCCGTGTTGTCCGCCCGGTACGCGGCGCTGTCCAGGATGGCCGGAAGGTGGCTAGCCAGCCACGCATCACCCTGCGCGATGGTGCCGTTATGCATGTCATCGATCAGGTTGGGGGTGATGAACGAGAACGCGGGCAGGGCGGTGGCCGCCAGGTCGGCGGCGAGCTGGGTGTACGGTGCGTCGTGGCTGGCGCACCCGGACAGCTTCTCGTAGTACGGCGGCGGGTTGTGACGCACGGCGTATTCGCCGGAGTTCGATCTGGCGCAGTTGGACGGCATCGATTCCTGGTAGGCCTTCCACGTCTCGCCCTGCCCGAAGATGCTGGCCGCCGACGTGTCGCAGACCGCTGACGGGCTGCAGTCAAGCCAGGACAGGACCGGCAGGCCATCGCGGTCGCGCCCGGACGTCGCGGCCAGGTAGTTGGGCAGGCTGGGGTGCGAGATGTTGTGGTAGTTGGTGGCTAGGCCGCATTCGGACGCCAGGGCGTTGAGGTAGGGCGCCTGGGCCTTGTTCCCGATGATGTCGCCGTAACTGTGGTTCTCCATCCAGATCCAGACGACGTGCCGGTACGTCGGCGGCACGGCCACCCTGCCGCAGGGACCGGTCTCGGCCGCCGCGGCGGAGCCGGCCGCGGTGGCCCGGGAGCCCGCGGCGGCCGGCGAGCCCGTCGCGGCCGGCGAGCCCGTCGCGGCCGGGGAACCCGTCGCGGCCGGGGAGCCCGTCGCGGGCCCGCACGCCGCGAGCGCTACGGCCACGAGGCAAAGGAGCATCGTGCGCACTGGCAACTCCCGCGGGTGGACGGACTTCTCAGTCCAGCCTGCATCCGATACCGCCCGACAGTCACTATTCCCGGGCAGCCACCCTGGCGAGAAGGATAGTCAAGGTCGGCCCGCCTAAGCTGGGGGCACTGCCCGGCAAGCTGATCAGGAGGCCAGGTGACGCATCCGCTGCCGCCACTGGTCGCGGAGCGTCTGGCGGCGCTGCGCGAACGTCCCGCCGAACCGACCGACAAGGGTGTCGGCCTCCTTGCATCCGGGACGGACGGGCCGGCCCCGGCGGACCTGGCCGGGACGAGACGGGCCGTGTACGCGGCCGGATTCAGCTACCCAGTACTCACGCTGCGGGAGTCGGCGCTGGCGGGCAACCTCGAGGCGATGGCCGCCTACTGCGCCAGGGCCGGGGTGGAGCTGGCGCCGCACGGCAAGACCGCCATGTCGCCCGAGCTCGCCGCCCGCCAGCTGGCCAGCGGCGCCTGGGGCATCACCGTGGCCAGCATCGGCCAGCTGCGGGCCTACCGGGCGTTCGGCTTTCCCCGGCTGCTGCTGGCCAACGAGCTGGTGGACGAGGCGGGCATCGCCTGGCTGGCGGATGAGCTCGCCGCTGACGCCGGCCTCGCGGTGTACTGCTACGTGGACAGTACCGACGGCGTGGCCATCCTGGACCGGATCCTCACTGCCCGCCCGGCCGGGCGCAGGCTCCCGGTCCTGGTCGAGATCGGCCTGGGGCGGACCGGCTGCCGGACCGACGAGCAGGCCCGCGTGGTGGCCAAGGCGGCCATCGCGACCGGCACCCTGACCGTGGCCGGCGTCGCCGGGTACGAGGGCAGCCTCGGCGGCGACCCGCGGGAGCAGGCCTCCGGCCCGGTCACGTCGTTCTGCCGCCGGCTGGCGAACCTGGCCCGCACCATGGCGGACGGTGACAGTGAGTTCATCGTCACCGCCGGCGGCAGCGTCTACTTCGACGTGGTGGCGCGCGAGCTGACCGCGGGCCGGCCGGCCGGGCTGACGGTGGTCCTGCGCAGCGGCGGTTACCTCTTCCACGACCACGGGATCTATCAGGCCGCCACGCCCGCCGCCCGCGGCGTGGCCGGGGCGCCCGTGCTCCGGCCGGCCCTGGAGCTGTGGGCACAGGTGCTGTCCCGTCCCGAGCCCAGGCTGGCCCTGCTCAGCGCGGGCCGTCGCGACGCCGGCTTCGACGCGGGCCTGCCGGTGCCGCTGCGGGTGCGCCGCCGGGACGGGGAAGCGGCGCGGCCTGGCCGGCGCCGACGTGACCGGGCTCAACGACCAGCACGCCTATCTGCGGCTGGACCCGGATACCGCGCTGGCGCCCGGCGACCTGGTGTGCCTGGGCATCTCCCACCCGTGCACCACGCTGGACAAGTGGCGGGTCATACCGGTGCTGGACGAACACGACCGCATCATCGACGTAGTGCACACGTTCTTCTAGTCCATGCCGCCGGGCCCTTCCAGGGCCCGTGCCGCCTGGCTCAGTCTGGCGCCCGCGCATACGGCGTGGATGTCCCAGCCATGTCGTTCTACCTGCATGAATGGGACATTCACATCGAATGATCCGGCACGGGCGGGGTCAGAGTGACGGAAGCCCCGCTCTCGCGCCCGTCGTGGTCCCCTCCCCGCAGGCGCCGAGCGCAGGTCCGGAATCTGGGCGATCGCCCGGGTCTGGTGTTACGTTTCGGTACGTGCAGGGGACTACCTTTCTTTCCGTGCTGCGCCGGCTGGCCGCGGCCGAACCGGCCCGGCCGGCGCTGACGTACCAGGACGAGACGCTGACCCGGGCCGAATTCCTCGACCGGGTCGAGCGACTCGCCGCGCTGTTCGCCGACCTCGGCGTCACCGAAGGCTCGACCGTCACGATCGGGCTGCCGAATTCGATCGGGTTCCTCGAGAGCACGTTCGCGGCGTGGGCCGTGGGGGCGGTGCCGCAGCCTATCTCCGACCGGCTCCCGCCGCTTGAGCGCGCCGCCATCGTGGACCTGGCGGACCCCGCGCTGGTGGTGGGGGCGCCGCCGTCCGGACAGGGCAGCCGGCCGGTGCTCGAGTCGGTGCCCAGGCAGCCTCCGGCCGGTCCCGAAGCCTCGTTCACGCCGGGCGTGTCGCCGGAGTGGAAGCTCATGACCAGCGGGGGGAGCACCGGGCGGCCCAAGCTGATCGGCGCAACCCAGCCCGCCTTGTTCGAGATGGTAGGACCGGCCGGTGCGCTGGTGGCCCTGCGCTCCGAAGGCTGCGTCCTGATGGCCGGGCCGCTCGCCCACAACGGCCCGTTCGTGGCCACCATCTGCGCGATGCTGCTCGGCAACCACGTCGTCCTTATGCCGCGGTTCAACGCGGCCGAGACGCTGCGCCTGGTCGAGAAGCACCGGGTGACCTGGATGCTTATGGTGCCGACGATGATGCTCAGGATCTGGCGGCTGCCCGAGGAAGTCCGGCTGGCCGCCGACATGTCCAGCCTGGAGGTGGCATTCCACCTGGCCGCGCCGTGCCCGGCGTGGCTCAAGCAGGCCTGGATCGACTGGCTCGGCCCGGACAAGGTGATCGAGCTGTACGGCGGCACCGAACTCCAGGCCGTGACGGTGATCAGCGGCACCGAATGGCTCGAGCACCGGGGGTCGGTCGGCCGGACGGTGCTCGGTGAAATCGATATCCGCGATCCCGATGGCCGCCCCGTCCCGGTCGGCGAGGAGGGAGAGATCTGGATGCGCCGGGGCCCGGACGCCGCGTCCCCGTACCGCTACGTCGGCGCCACCGCACGCAGCGCCGCCGACGGCTGGGAATCGCTCGGCGACATCGGCAAGGTGGACGCGGACGGCTACGTGTACATCACCGACCGTCTGGCGGACATGATCCTGGTCGGCGGGGCGAACGTGTACCCGGCCGAGATCGAGGCAGCACTGGACGAGCACCCGGCGGTGCATTCCTGCTGCGTGATCGGGCTGCCCGACGAAGACCTGGGCAGCATCCCCTACGCCATCGTGGAGCTGTCCGAGTCGGCCTCCGATGAGGACCTGCTGGCTCACCTGCGCCAGCGGCTAGCGCCGTACAAGCTACCCCGCGTGATCGAGCGCGCAACCACGCCGCTGCGCGACGACGCCGGGAAGGTGCGCCGCTCAGCGCTGCGGGCCGAGCGGCTCGCCCGGTAAGAGCCCGTCCCCCCGCCTGGCGTGGCCATCGCCGGCCCGCCGTCGCCCATCGGACGGGGTCAAGGCGCCGGGTGAATCCCTGAGCTGGTCGGCGATCAGCTTGGCCATCTGCTCCATGGAGTCTTCCAGGTCCTTCGTGGTCACCACGTCGGCCAGCGCGAGGCGGACGGCGGCGAGCTCGCGGGCCAGGAACTCGGTGTCCGCCTGGGTCCGCGCCGCCACCTCGCGATCTCGCTCGATGTTGGCCCGGTCCCGGTCGTCCTGCCGGTTCTGCGCCAGCAGGATCAGCGGCGCGGCGTAGGCCGCCTGGGTCGAGAAGGCCAGGTTGAGCAGGATGAACGGGTACGGGTCCCAGTGGTTGACGATGCCGACGGTATTGAGCACGATCCAGCCGATGACCAGCACCGTCTGGCCGACCAGGAAGCGCCCGGTGCCCAGGAACCGCGCGATCGCCTCGGAGAACCGGCCGAACGCATCGGCGTCGTACCGCGCGCCCATCCGCGGGGCGGCACCGCGCGGGACGGACAGGTCGTTCCGCTCGGCAAGGCGGCTGGCGAACCGGGCCATCTCAGCCTCCCGTCCTGCGCCAGCCCGCAGGCAGCACGTGGTCCAGCACGTCGTCCACGGTAACCGCGCCGAGCAGGCGGCCGTCCTCGTCGCACACCGCCACGCTGACCAGGTTGTAGGCGGCGAGCCTGGCCGCTAGCTCACGTTCGGGCAGGTCGGGGCGGACAAAGACGCTCGACTGGACGCAGTTGCCGACCTTGGTGGCCGGCGCCCGTCGCAGCAGCCGCTGGAACCCGACGGTGCCGAGGAAACGGCCGGTCGGCGTGATCATGGGCGGCTCGCACACATAGACCTGCACGGCCATGGTGACCGGCATGTCCGGATCCCTGATCCGGGCCAGCACCTCGGCGACCGGTATGTCCGGGGTGACGATGAGCGGCTTGGAGGTCATCAGGCCGCCCGCCGTCGTGGCGTCGTAGAGCAGCAGGCGCCGCAGCTCGGCGGCCGGGACCGCCTCCATCGCGGTCAGCAGCCGCTCGCGCTGCTCGGCCGGCATCTCCGCGAGCAGGTCCGCGGCGTCGTCGGGCTCCATCTCCTCCACGACATCGGCGCTGCGCTCCAGCTCGAGGCTGTCCAGCAGCCGGACCTGGTCCTGTTCGGGCATCTCCTCCAGCAGGTCGGCCAGTTCCTCGTCGTCCAGTGCGGCGGCGAGCTGGCTGCGTCGGCTGGCCGACATTCCCTCGACCGCGACAGCAAGGTCGGCCGGCTGCAGCTCACGCAGGCTGGCCAGCTGGTCGGCGAGCGGTCCGGCGTGGAACAGCTCCGGGTACTTATGCCAGGGCACGATCGTGGTGCGGCGGTACCGCAGCCCCCGGCCGTGCGCCACGGCCAGCGCGCTGACCTCCCAGCCGACCCGCTGCTCGCGCGGGGCGATCGCGACGTCGACGACGGTCCCGTCCTCGGTCTGCTTGCCGGCCAGCTCCGAGGCGAGGATCTCCCCGGTTCGCCGGGTGAAGCGGTCCAGGTCGACGGTGCCGCCGGACAGGTGCGCGCCGTCGATGGATATCTCCGCGATCGCGCCGAGGTTGACGAAGATACGGCGCCGCTGCAACGTCACGACCAGCCCGAGCGCCCGGGGGGCTCGCTGCCGGGCGCGGGCAGGATCACGACGTCACGGATCCGGCCAATGGCCAGGCCATCGCTGTCCAGCAGCGGACGGCCTCTTAGCCGCGACGTGAACACCTGGTGCTCGGGCATGATCCGGCCATCACCTCCCGGAGCTGATCCGGCCTGCACCATTATCGTTGCCACCGGAATCGTCGGCACACCCGGCACACCCGGCGTGCCGCGGCCAGGGCGCTGCCGCTCCCCTCGACGGCGACGCCGCGGACGAATCCGAGGTCGACGATGTTCACGCCCAGGTCGGGGTCGATGACCTCGGCTAGCGCGTCGCGCACGGCGGCCGCATTCCCGGACGGCTCAGCGGCCCGCGGTCATCACCATGACGCTCACCTCCGCGGCATGCCCGCTCACCGGCGTCCTGGAGGATCAGATCCGGGCCGGGCTCGCCCCGCTCGGCTGCGTCGACGACTTCCGCGTCGACTGGCAGTGGATACCGGCCTGGCGGCCCGCCGACATCACCGAAGACGGCCGAGAGCAGCTGCGCGCGATCGGCTTCACCATCTGATCCCGCGCCTCAGAGCCGTTCCCCGGCGGCGACGGGGGCGGCGATGGTGTTCCCCGGCGGGGCCAGCGGGCACTGCCACGCGACGTTGTACCGGCAGGATGGGTGGTAAAGGAGGTTCAGGTCGACGACCAGCCGCCCTTCCTGGCTGCCGAGGTCCGCGCCCTTGGCCGTGTCGAGCGCGTACCGGCCGCCGCCGTAGCTCGACTGGCCCGCGGTACCGTCGCGCAGCGGCAGCAGCAGGCCGCCGGCGTACTGCCGCAGCCACCACACGTCGATGACGGCGTCCAGCGGCGCCGGCAGCCGCAGGCAGCCGATGCGGTCCATCGGGGTCACGCCTTCGCTGGTCGGCACGGACAGCGACAGCTCCTCCTGCGCCGGGAGCACGGGCAGCTCGAAGCGCAGCCCGGGGTCGTAGGGCCAGTACGGCAGGCCGGTGGCACGCAGCGGATCGCCCGGCGGCAGCGGGCTCTGCGGATGCGATCGGAACAGCTCGTCCCGGCCGCGCCGCCACGTCTCGTGCGCGCACCGCGGATCGTCCTCGGCGCGCACTGCCGCGTAGAGTCCGGCGACGGTGCGCCGCCATCCGATCAGCTCAAGCTCCCCGTTCGTCATGCTCCGAGTCTGCCCGTTCGGTCAAGTTTCCGCAGGACCGGGCTGATCTGCGACACTAACGGGTCCGGCAGGGGGTGGTCATGGGAGTGCAGGTCCCGCTGGTGGCGCGCACCGGGGTCCTGGCCGAGGTCGGCTCGGCCCTGGCCGCCTCGCGGGCGGGCGGGGGACGCTGCTGACGATCACCGGCGAGCCCGGAATCGGCAAGACCCGGCTCGCTGAGGAGGCCGCCGAACGAGCCGGGGGATTCGCGGTCGTGTGGACGTGTGGCCCGGCCGCGGCGGGACTCGCCGCGCTGGGCCCGTGGTCGCGGGTGCTGCGAGCCCTGGCGGGCGGCCATGCGGCGGTGGCCCGGCTGATCGCCGACTCGCCCTTCCTGGCCGCGCTGACCGACCCCGCGCGGGCCAGCGGTGGTCGTGACCCCGAGGGCGCGCGCCTGCCTGAACGATACGATGGGTGTCGTCGGGAAGAACCTCGAGGCGGCCCGCTCGGCCGGGGGGGACCAGGCCAGGCAGGCCGGGCACGCCGCGGCCGTTACCCTGATCCGCCCCTAACCGATGCCGAGCTGGAGCCGGGCCGTGCTCTGCTCCAGCTCGGCGGCCTGCCGGGTCAGCCTGATGAACGCGTCCGCGGCCGGGATGCGGTAGCGGTCCCGGTGCCAGGCGATGCCGACGATGCGCGGGCTGACCCCGGCCAGCGGCTTGAGCTGCAGGCCGGGGCGGTGCGGATCGACCGACAGCCAGGAGATGATGGCGGCGCCGACGCCCGCGGCGGCCAGCCCCAGGATGGTGGCGTTGTCGTGGGACCTGAAGGCGATCTGGTGCCGCAGTTGGGGCCGGCCGAGCCGGTTCTCGATCGAATGCACCTCGCGCATCTGCGCGTAGGTGATCAGCGGCACCCCGGCCAGATGCCGCAGCGAGACCGGTGACGGTCGGCGGGCCAGGTCGGAATCCTCCGATACGGCCAGCACGTACGGGTCCTCGAGCAGCTCGACCGCCTCGAACGGGCCCGCGGTCAGCGGGTAGACGACGAAGGTCAGGTCGAGCCTGCCCCCTTCCAGGCCGGCCAGCAGCTCGCCGTCGTCCTGGGTCTCGCTGAGCCGCACCTCGACCCGCGGCCAGGCGGCGGTGAACTCGCGCATCACCGGGGGCAGCAGCCGCGCGCCGACGCTCTGGTAGCAGCCGACCCTGAGCAGGCCGGCCGTGCCGCGGGCCAGCGCGTCGAGGTCGGCGGCCGCGCTGGCCAGCCTGGCCCCGATGGCCGCGGCGTGCCCGGCCAGCAGGCGGCCCGCGGGGGTGAGCGACACCGGCCTGGGCCCGCCGGGGCGCTCCACCAGGCGGGTCCCCGTGATGCGCTCAAGCCGGGAGATCTGCTGGCTGACCGCCGACTGGGTGTAGCCCAGGGCCTCCGCGGCCCGGCTGAACGACGCCTCGCGGCCGACCGCGGCTAGCGTGGTCAGGTAGCGCAGCTCCAGCCCGGTCCAGCGGTCCCGCACCGAATGAGCATAAGCAATGCTGATGAATTCTACCAGTAACTGGAATTGTCCTAATGGACGGTCGGCTGCGATGCTCAGGACATGACTACCAGCCAGCAGTATGAGGACGCCGTTGACCTGCGGCGCTACCCGATCCACGAGCCCGACGGCCAGGCCTGCCGGGACCTGGTCCAGAATTGCCGGGACCAGCTCCGCGACCACGGCGTCGCCCAGCTGCCCGGCTTCCTCACCCCGGCCGCGGTCAGCGAGATGATCTCGGAGGCAGGCCGGCTGGCCGGCCAGGCCTGGGCGAGCGGCCAGAGCCACACCGTCTATTTCGAGCCGCCCGACGATTCGGCGGGCGCCGATCACCCGCGCGCGCTGCTCCAGCACTCGGCCAAGAAGGCCATCGCGTACGACCTGATCCCGGGCGGCGCGCCTATCCGGCGGCTGTACGAGTCCGCCGACCTGACCGGGTTCATCGCCGCGGTGCTGGGCAAGCAGGTGCTCTACCGCAGCGCCGACCCGCTGGACGCCCTGGAGATCGCGATCTTCGGTGACGGCGACGAGCTCGGCTGGCACTTCGACAACAGCGAGTTCTCCGTCACCGTGATGTACGCCGAAGCCGAGGCGGGCGGCCACTTCGACTATTACCCCCGGCTCCGCGACGAGCATGACGAGAACTACGCCGGCGTCCGCAAGGTCCTGCTCGGCGACCCGGGCGGCGTCGTCAGGCTGCCCAGCAGCCCGGGCACGCTCGCGGTCTTCCGCGGCCAGCACGCCCTGCACCGGGTCACCCCGGTCAGCGGACCGCGGCCGCGGATCAACTCGGTGCTGACCTACGGGGAGCGCCCGGGCATGAAGCTGAACCGGCTCACCCAGGAGCTCTTCTACGGCCGCACCGCCTAACCCAGCATTGATGCGGACGCGATCGCTACCCAGGATGCATTCTGCATCGGTCCTTACCGTAGGAGGGGTTCATGTCCCGTCGTGACCTGATCGACCGAACCCGAGCCGTTTATGCCGGGCGGTGCATACTCGGCTGCGGCCCCTGATGCTCCTGGGTTCCGGGACATTCTCGTGACCGGTGATCCCTGGCCGCCCGTCCCTGTGCCCCTCGCCATACGGCGTGAATGTCCCAGTCATGTCGTTCCAGCTGCATGAATGGGACATCCACATCGTATGCCGTGACACGTAAGGTGCCAGAGTGACCAAAGTCGCTTTCCTTCCGGCGTGCCGTCTCATCGCGGCAGCAAAGGCGCTTCATCGCCCTACGCCTTGGTACGTAGGGTGCCAGGGTGACCAAAGTCGTTTTCTGCCCGGCGCGCCGTCTCATCGTAGGCACCAGGGCGCCTCACCGTAGGTAGCAAAGCGTCTCATCGCGGCACCAAGGCGCCTCACCGTGGCTAGCAAAGCGTCTCATCGCGGCAGCACGTGGGCGGGCATGAGCGGCGTCATGCCATAGGGTCGTCATCGCGTGTCGTCCCCGTCGCGAGAGGTGAGCCCGCGTGGACATCATCAGGTACCGCACGAGCGAGTCCCCGGCCGCGCTGGTGGGCGTGCGCGACGAGGGGCAGGTATTCGGCCTGCCGGGCGTGCCGTCGCTGGCCGCGCTATGGGCGTTGCCGCTGGCCGGGATCAGGCAGCGGGTGCGGGAACGCGAGGCCGCCCCGGCCGCGGACGTTACCCTGCTGCCACCCGTCGATGGCCGGACCGAGGTCTGGGCGGCCGGAGTCACGTACGTCATCTCTCGCGAGGCGCGGGTCGAGGAGAGCGAGCGCTCGGCTGACGTCTACCAGCAGGTCTATGACGCCGAACGGCCCGAGCTGTTCTTCAAGTCGGCGGCCTGGCGGGTGGTCGGCGACGGGCAGACGATAGCGGTGCGTGCCGACTCAGTGGTCGACGTCCCTGAACCAGAGGTCGCCCTGGTCATCAACCGCTTCGGCGAGATCGCGGGCTACACCGTGTGCAACGACGTGTCGTCCCGGTCGATCGAGGGCGAGAACCCGCTCTACTTGCCGCAGGCGAAGATCTACCTGGGCGGCTGCGCGCTGGGTCCGGCGATCCGCCCCGCCTGGGAGATCTCCGACCCTTACGATCTGGCCATCGAGCTGACGATCCGGCGCGACGGCGCGGTCGCCTGGCACGGCCAGGCCAGCACGGCCTCGCTGCGCCGCAAGTTCGATGATCTCGCCGGCTACCTGATGCGAGCCGATATCCATCCCGACGGCGTAGTGCTGTCGACCGGTACCTGCCTGGTGCCGTCCGCGCCGTTCAGCCTGGCGGACGGCGACGTCGTCACGGTAGCCGTCGCGGGTATCGGCACGCTGACTACCGATGTCGTCCGCGGCCTGGATCGCATGGGCGAGGCCTTCGGACGGCATGCCCTGGCTGAGGGCGGCCGGTAGCCGCGAAACCACGAGCTGGCCGGTCACCGGGGCCGGGATTAAATGGCGATGTGCTGATCGAGCGGGCCGGGTTCCCGGCCGTGCGCCGGGCCGTACCGCGCGACCGGCATGCCCGCAGGCTGGCCGTGCCGCGCGGCCCCGGCCGGCCAGCCGCGCCAACCCGGCCGGGCTCAAGCTCGGGGAGCCGACCCGGTCCCGGGCGGTCGCCGCCGCGCTGCGGCTCGGGGACATCGCACCCAGATAGGGAACGCCAAGATGGGGAACACGCCCGATGTGCGCCCCGCTCCGGCCGGGGTTTCCTGGACGAGCAGGCAGCGAGCCTGCTCAGTAACTCGGGAGATAACCATGGCACTGTTCATGGACATGCACACGATGGGCGGCCCGGTCGGCCTGGACGACGTGGCCAAGGCGCACGCCGCTGACCTGCAGACCCAGGACGCTCACGGGGTCCACTACCTCCGCTACTGGGTCGACCAGGAGCACGGCAAGATCTTCTGCCTGGTGGATGCCCCGGACGCCGACTCAGCCGCCCAGGTCCGCCGCGAGGCGCACGGGCTTGTCACCGACGAGATCTACCCGGTAGCCGAGGGAGCCTGACCGCCAGCCGGATCCTTCATGTCATCTCCACGCGGCTCCCGCCTGTCTTGCACAGGCGGGACCGATCCTGGTCTCGTGGCCGGCCAACGCTGGACGGCATGAGACGAAAGGACGTCGCCATGATGTACGGCAGGCTTACGGTGAACCCGGTTCACGCCGCGTGGAACACCGTAGCCCGGTTCGATGACTACGGGTCCGCCCAGCGGGCGGTCGACCGGCTCTCCGACGACGGATTCCCGGTCGAGCTGCTCGATATCGTCGGGTCTGACCTGCAGATGGTGGAGCGGGTGACGGGGCGGCTGACCAAGTGGCGGGCGGCGGCCGCCGGCGCGGTGAGCGGCATGTGGGCCGGCCTGCTGATCGGCATCTTGTTCGGGCTGTTCACGACCGGGCACGCCTGGCTGGCCATGGTGGCGGCGGGAATCGGCCTCGGCGTGCTGTGGGGCGCGCTCTTCGGCTTCGCGGCCCACCTCGCCACCCGCGGCGAGCGCGACTTCAGCTCCATGCGCGGGATCTCGGCGGCCCGCTACGACCTTATCGCCCGCGAGGGCGGCACCGAGCGGGCCCGGGCCGCACTCGAGCGGGCCGGGTTGCTGCCTGCCGAGGACCCGATGGCTCCGGCGGGAAAGTGATCCGTCTGGCACCTGTGTGACGAACCCAGGGCAGAGGGGGGCGCTCGAGGGAGCGTCCTTTGGGTAACAGCCACAAGGAGTCCCGATGCCGGAAGTACTGATCCTGGAGTTCGCCGGCGTGACCGAGGCCGAATACGCCGCCGTCAACAAGCACCTCGGCATCGACATGCGTACCGGCCAGGGCGACTGGCCCCCCGGGCTGCTGTCGCACGCCGCGGGCCTGCCGACGACGGCACGTTCGTCGTCGCGGAGGTGTGGTCCTCGCGGGCCGACCAGGACGCGTTCAATGACGTCGCGGCTCGGCGCGGCGCTCGCGGCGGGCGGTGTAACCGCCTACCCCAAGATCCAGTGGGTGCCGCTGCTGGCCTACCACCAGCCGGGCGCCTGACCTTTCCCGGCTGGTGAGCCTGCCAAGATGAAAGGCGCCGTGGCGGGCCTGAGCGGATCGCTGGCCCTGGTGCTGCTGCTCCCTATGGAAGCGGGGATTCCGATCCCGCTGCCCGCCGATCTGGTCATGTTCACGGTGGGGGAACGGGTCGCGGCGGGAAAGTTCCCGCTGTGGCTGGCGGTGGCCAGCTTCGAGGTCATCGCGGTCCTCGGCACGACCGCGCTGTTCGTGGCGTGCCGGGGTCCCGCCCAGCGGATTATCATCCGGTTCGGGCCGCGCCTCGGGCTTACCCAGGCGCGGCTCGGCCGGGCCGCGGCCTTCGCCGAGACCCGGGGAAGGCCCGGGCTCGCGCTGGGCCGCGGGACGCCCGGGCTGCGGACGATCACCGTGATCTCGGCGGCTGTCTCGGGGCTGAGCGCACGGCGCGCGCTGCCCGCGCTCATCGTCGGGAGCAGCGTATTCCTCCAGCTCCACCTGGTCCTCGGCCTGCTCCTCGGGCCGCTGGCCGACCAGGCTTTCAACCAGGCCAAGGGCCCGGCCCTGATCGCGGCGGCCGCGCTGGTCGCGGGCACGGTGGTCTTCTGGCGGATCAGGCGCCGCAAGCGGGCGGCGGCGCCCGCGGCCTGGATGGAGGCGAGCTGCCCGGTGTGCATCGGCGTCAGCCTGTTCACCGGGCGTGTGCCCGGACTGGCCGGAATGGCCGCACAGGACCCGGTGCGCCAGGAGCCTGGTGACGAGCCGAAGGTCCTGGTGGGCTAGCCGGAGGTGCGCTAGCCGGCGCCCGCGGCCCGGACCGATGACCGGATCGCATCCTCCAGCCCTTCGAGCGGGAACTTGCCGTCGATGCGCTCGCCGTCGACGTAGAACTTCGGGGTCGCGTTGACGCCGTTCCTGACTCCTTCCCGCACGTCACGCTCGATCTTGGCGGCGTAGGCGCGGCCGGTGACCTCCTGGCGGAACCGGTCGGTGTCCAGGCTCAGCTCCCGGGCATGGGACAGCAGCGAGTCGAGATCGAGGCTGGAGGACGGCTGCAATAGGAGCTCGTACATCTCCCAGAACTTGCCCTGGGCGGCGGCGGCCTCGGCCGCCTCGGCCGCCTGCTCCGCGTGCGGGTGCAGCTGCGTGATGGGGAAGTTCCGGAACACGAACCGGATCGAACCGGGATACAGGTCGAGCATCCGGCGGACGTCACGGGCCGCGCCCCGGCAGAACGGGCACTCGTAGTCGCCGTACTCCAGGACCGTGACAGGCGCGTCGCCGGACCCGAGCACATGGTCATCGGCGGCGATTTCCGGCTCGGCGAAATTCTCCAAGTTCCAGCTCCTTGTCGGTGGCGGCGGCGGGAAACCCGGGCCGTTCGGGGGCATCGTGACCAAGATCGCATGTAAGCACGATCCGTGCTGCCGCGCGTCTATGTGACGCAAAGTAGGTCGGCGCTTGCTCATCAGTACGATAATCGTAGAATTTATGGTGGCGGATTCGGGCTTTATGGTTGATTTGGGGGCCTATAGTGCACCGGATCACCACGAAGCCCGGATCAACCAAGATCTTTTAGCAGTCGGCCGCCTCATGACGCACTCGCGCACCAGAAAACCGCTGGTGCCGATGGTCAGGCCGTCGAACGGGCGGATCTGCCTGAACTCCGCCGCGATGGCCCCCAGCAGCCGGCAGTGCTCCTGACCCAGTTGATGCGCGTGAAAATCACCTGGTCAACCTCCCTCAAGCAGGACTGGGCAGCCGCCCGCCTGGGCATGATCATTACCGTGCCGGTATCTATTTTCGAACACAAGCCCCAGTTCTGCCCGTTCGGCCACCGGCTGTGGCCCGGCGGCGCCCAGGTCAGCTGGAAGCCCTGCATCTGCGCGGCAGCCCGGGAGGGGGCCGAACGAGGCCGCGGCATGGGGCACGTCTGGGTGACCTGCCGCGCCTGCCATGATCAGCTCAGGCAGACTGCCTTCTACGAGCCGCCGCACGATATCAGGCACTACCGGGCTGGTGTCCAGCCCCCCTGATCGTGTCACTATTTAAACCATGTAACGTCCCGGACCAGGGAAGAGCCATAAACCGAAGGAGCGCCGATGAAGACCAAGGCCGCTGTCGTCTACGAGCCCGGTAAGCGCATCGAGATCGAGGAGCTCGACCTGGACGGTCCGAAGGACGGTGAGGTCCTGATCCGTTACACCCACGCGGGCCTGTGCCACTCCGATATCCACATCGCGCACGGCGATCTCCCGGCGCGGCTGCCCATGGTGCTGGGTCACGAGGGTGCCGGGATCATCGAGGAGGTCGGAGCAGGGGTGACCCGGGTGAAGCCCGGCGACCACGTGGTCCTCTCGTTCATCCCGAACTGCGGCGTCTGCCGTTACTGCGCCACCGGCCGCCAGTCCATCTGCGACATGGGCGCGACGATCCTCGAGGGCTACCTGCCCGGTGAGCGGTTCCCGCTGACCGGGCCCCGCGGCCAGTATGGCGCCATGTGCATGATCGGGACCTTCAGCCAGTACGGCGTGATCAGCCAGACCTCGGCCGTCAAGGTCGACGACGACCTGCCGCTGGACAAGGCCGTGCTGGTCGGCTGCGGCGTGCCGACCGGCTGGGGCTCCGCCGTGAACACCGCGAACGTGGCTCCCGGCGACACGGTGGCGATCTACGGCATCGGCGGCATCGGCATCAACGCGGTGCAGGGCGCCCGTTACGCCGGCGCGAAGAACGTCGTCGCCATCGACCCGCTGGAGAACAAGCGCGAGAAGGCGATGGAACTCGGCGCCACCCACGCGTTCGCCACGGCCGAAGAGGCGCAGGCCGCCATCGCCGAGATGACCAGGGGGCAGATGGCCGACTCGGCCATTCTCACCGTCGATCTCATGACGGCCGAGGTCGTGTCCGCCGGGTTCGACGCCATCGGCAAGGGCGGCACCGTCGTGGTGACCGGGCTGAACAAGCTGGAGCTTCCGACCGTGACGCTGTCCGGGTCGGTCCTGACCCTGTTCCGCAAGTCGGTCAAGGGCAGCCTGTTCGGCGACTGCAACCCGACCACCGACATTCCCAAGATCCTCGGCCTGTACCAGGCCGGCGACCTCAAGCTCGACGAGATCATCACCCAGACCTACACCCTGGACCAGGTCAACGAGGGCTATGACGACCTGCTGGCCGGCAAGAACGTCCGCGGCGTCATCATCCACGAGCACTGATTGACCGCATTGACGAAACAGGTAGTCGGGCGCCAGCGTGAGCTGGAGCTGGTGCGGGCCGCGCTCGCGTCTGGCGCCCACATCCTGCTCGAGGGCCCGCCGGGCACCGGCAAATCCACCCTGCTGCGGCAGGTCGCGGCGTCCCGGCACGCCGAGTTCGTGCTGGTCGAAGGCAGCGCCGAGCTGACCCCGGCCCGTCTCATCGGGTCCTTCGACCCGGCGCTCGTGCTCGAGCAGGGCTACCGGCCCGAGAATTTCTCCGACGGGCCGCTGGTCCGGGCCATGCGCGACGGCGGGCTGCTGTACGTCGAGGAGCTCAACCGGGTTCCGGAAGAGACCATCAACGTCCTGCTCACCGTCATGTCCGAGGGCGAGATCAACGTGCCGAGGCTCGGCCGCGTCCCGGCCGACGTGAGCTTCCGGCTGGTCGCGGCGATGAACCCGTACGACTCGGTCGGGACGTCCCGGCTGTCGATGGCGCTGTACGACCGGACCTGCCGGATCGCCGTCGGTTACCAGGACGCCGAGCACGAGCGCCAGATCGTGCAGCTCTCGGCCGCGCGGGCCAAGCCCGCCCTCATCGCCGAGGCGGTCGAGCTGGCCCGGGCCACCCGCGAGCATCCCGACCTGCGCTCCGGTGCCTCGGTGCGAGGCGCCATCGACTACGCCCGGCTGGTCCCCGAACTCGCCGAGGTCCGCGCCGTCCCCGCGGACGACTGGCAGGCCGGCCTGGACGCCGCGCTGACCACCCTGTCCGGGCGGGTCCGGCGGCACGAGTCCTGCCAGCGATCGGCCGACCAGATCATCGAGGAGATCTTCCGCCGCGCGCGGGCCGCCCGTGAGGAGGACGAGCCCCGCCCGGGGGAATGACGAGCCCGCCGGGCGCTCCGGGGCCCGGCGGGCGGCAGCAGCAGCGGCCGAAGCCCAAGTCGGGCCGGCCCGACGGGGGGACTACCGGCCGGCGCGAGCTGGCCAGGCACGCCCGCTTCGCCGAGATCAGCCCCGAGGTCGGCGTCCTGGACGAGCGCGCGATGAGCCAGGCCCTGGCCGACGACCCGGCCGCGTTCGAGCTGCTGGCCGCCATGACCACCGCGACCGACGAGAACCTGCGCGCCGCGGCGATCCGGCTCAGCGCCAGCATCGTGCTGGAGCGCGCCCGGGCCGGGCGCCCCTCGATGCGCGGGATCTCCCGGCTGCGGCCGGTACGCGGGGCGACCGACGGCGACCTGGATATCGACGCGTCGATCGAGGGCGTGTCCGCCGCCCGCGCCGAGGCCAGGCCGGTGGCGGCCGGGGACCTGACCACGGTTCAGTGGGCGAAGGCGCACACGGCGTTCGCGGTCGTCGTGGACCGGTCGGGCTCGATGAGCGGGTCCAGGCTGGCGGCGGCGGCGACGGTCGCCGCCGCCTGCGCGCTGCGCGCCCCGCAGGAGCATGCCGTGCTGTCCTTCGCCGGTTCGGTCGAGATGATCCGCCCCCTGGTCAGCGAGATCCCGCCCGCCGCGGTGGCCGAGCGGCTGCTCCGGATGCGCGGGCACGGCGTGACCAGGCTGGCCGCCGCGCTCAAGGCCGCCGGGGAGCAGCTCGCGCAGGCCCGGGCCCGCCGCCGGGTGGTCATCGTGCTGTCCGACTGCCGCAGCACGGACCAGGATGACACGCTGCCAGCCGCCCGCGCCCTGCCGGAGCTGGTCATCCTGGCCCCGGCCGGCGACTGCGAGCAGGCCGCGCACCTGGCCGGCCTGGCCGGCGCCCGCTGGGGCGCGATCGAGCACCCGCTGGACGCCGCGGCCGCGCTTGACCACCTGCTCGAGACCCGGATCACCGCCTGACCCACGTTCATTGATCCCGAACGGGCCTGGTGCCTGCTCCGCCGCCGGGCCTTAGCCGTGCGGTATCGAGTGGTCCCAGTCGGCCAGCAGCGTCCGCAGCGCGGCCACGAGCGCGACGGGCTGGTCGAGCATGATGTGGTGAGCCGCGACCGGGATCTCGATCACCGGGGCGACGCGGCCGAGCCGGTCGTACAGGACCTCGCCCTGCTGCGGCGTGACCAGGCCGTGTTCGGCCCTGAACAGCGCGACCCGGCAGTCGAGCCTGGTCAGCAGCTCGGGGGTGAGATGATCCCGGGCGAAGACGCGGGGGTCGAACTTCCACGTCCAGCCCCCCTCGGCCGGGCGGATGGAGGTGGCGGCCACGTGATCCGAGATATAGGCCAGGGTCGGCTGATCCGGGATCGGGCGGAAGCGGGCCACGGCCGCCTCGGGGGTCGGGTAGACGCGCAGCGGCCCGAACGCCCGGTGCTGGCGCGCCGCCCGGTCTTCGGGGGCCATGTCCCTGACCGGGGAGTCGATGGCGACGGCCCCGGCGATCTGGGACCCGGACAGGGTGGCGAGCCGCAGCGTGACCAGGCCGCCCATGCTGTGGCCGATGACCACGGACGCGGCGGCGGTCCCGGCTTCGGCCACGACGGCGAGTACCTCGCGGGCCCAGGTGTCGAGGCTGTACCGGTCCCGCCGCTCGCTGTCGCCGTGCCCGGACAGGTCCACGGCGACCACCCGCCATCCGTCGGTCAGCAGCGGGGCGATGTGGTCCCACCAGCGGGAGTGGGCGGCGCCGCCGTGGACGAGCACGATGCTCCGGCCAGCCGGGTCACCCCACATCCGGTAGGCGATCGAGGCTCCCTCGACGGTCGTCGTCCCCTCCTGAACGGCGGCATCCAGCACGGCGGAGAACCAGGCCGGTGGTGGTGTCATGACGAGAAGCCTAAGGTCGTGCCATGACATCAGCGCACGAATCCAGCGAGGTCCCCCTGATCGAGGCGCTGGGCCGGGGGCTTCCCGCCGACCGCCTGGTCGTCGACCCGGACGTGCTCGCCGCCATCTCCCACGACGACGCCGAATGGGCGCCGGCCGGGAAGGCCGTCGCCGGCGTGCGCGCGCGGACCGAGGCCGAGGTGCAGCACGTGGTGCGCACCTGCGCCGAACTCGGCGCGCCGGTCGTGCCGCGCGGCGCGGGCACCGGGCTGTCCGGCGGCGCGAACGCGGTCGGCGGCTGCGTCATTCTCGACCTGTCCCGGATGAACCAGGTCCTCGAGATCGACCCGGACAACCTGGTGTGCGTGGTGCAGCCGGGCGCGGTTAACAACGACGTCAAGGCGGCCGTGGCCGAGCACGGCCTGTGGTACCCGCCGGACCCGGCCAGCGCGCCGTGGTCCACGATCGGCGGTAACGTCGCCACCAACGCGGGCGGCCTTTGCTGCCTGAAATACGGCGTCACCCGCGATTACGTGCTGGGCCTGCGCGCGGTCGTCGGCGGGCCGGTCGCCTACGGCGACGCCGTCCGGCTGGGACGGCGCACCACCAAGGGTGTCGCCGGGCTGGACCTGGTCGGGCTGTTCGTCGGGTCCGAGGGCACGCTCGGCGTGGTGACCGAGGTGACGCTGCGGCTACGGCCCGCCCCGGCCGGAACGCCGCGGACGGTCGTCGGCGCCTTCCCCGACCTGGTCTCGTCCGGGCAGGCCGTGGCCCAGATCACCCGGCGCGGCCTGACTCCCGCGGTTCTCGAGCTCCTGGACCGGGCCTGCCTGGAGGCGGTGGAGGAGTGGAAGCACCTGGGCATCGACGCGGACGCGGCGGCGCTGCTGCTGGCCCGGGTGGACACCCCAGGGGATTCCGGCGCGGCCGAGGCGGCGGCGATCGCCGCCACCATGACCGCCGCGGGCGCGCTGTGGGCCGAGCAGTCCACCGACGACGCGGAGGCCGAGGCGCTGTTCGACGCCCGGCGGCTGGCCTACCCCGCGCTCGAGCGGCTCGGCCCGGTGCTCACCGAGGACGTGTGCGTGCCCCGGTCCCGGGTCCCCGCCATGCTGGAGCAGATCAGCGCGATCGCGGCCCGGCACGGCGTGCGGACCGCCACGGTCGCGCACGCCGGCGACGGGAACCTGCACCCGTGCCTGATCACGCCACCGGGCGACGCGGCCGCCCAGGCGGCGGCCCAGGCGGCGTTCGAGGAGTTCCTCGACGCGGCCATCGCCCTGGGCGGCACGGTAACCGGCGAGCACGGCGTCGGCATCCTGAAACAGGACGGCATGCGCCGCGAACTCGACCCGGGCTCGCTCGCGCTGCAAGGCGCGGTGCGCCGCGCCCTCGACCCCCGCGAGATCTTCAACCCCGGAAAGGGCTGATAGCCCTCGGTAGACGCGGGCTCCGCATTCGGGACAGATCGCGGCTCCGCTTTCCGGACAGATCGCGGCTCCGCTTTCCGGACAGATCGCGGCTCCGCTTTCCGGACAGATCGCGGCTCCGCTTTCCGGATGGATCGCGGGCACCTTTCCCTGGGGCTCGTCGTTGATGAAGTGCGCGGTGCCCGCCGCGGGGGGACCTGGCGCGGCGGGCATCGGCTGGGACCCCTGGTGCTTCTGCGTTACCGGGATATTTCCGTGACCGCCGAATCCCTCGCCCCGCCCTGTCCCGCCTGTTTATACGGCGTGGATGTCCCAGCCATGCACATAGAACGACATGAATGGGACATTCACGCCATAAGATCGGGAAACTAGGCACATTCCACTATTAACGTAAGTGGACCGGAAGCGCATAAACACCACGGGCCACGCCCGCCGGAGTCGCTCGATCACGATCAACGTAAACTCAGCCCCGGCAACCTGCTGGCGTCAGTAGCTGAACGTGGTCGCGGGTTTATCGCCGATCCATTCCCACAGCGGCACGGTGCCGCCGAGCGAAGCGTTCTCCACCAGCGTGACCTCGGCTAGGTGCCGGGCGTTGAAGCAGATGGGGCAGACCAGGAACCGGCCTCCGGCTTCCCGGTACCGCTTGGCCAGGTCCGGCAGCGGCGGGCAGCCCTCGCAGGCCACGCCCTGGACGATTCCCTCGGATGCGAGCCTGACCGCCTCCTTGGTCAGGAACATCAGGGTGGGCCGCCGCTGCTCGGCCGCGGCCACGGCGACCAGGAACGCCACCGTGACCTTCTCCGGGTCCTCCAGACCGGTCGTCAAGCTGACCACCGCCTTGCCGTTCATGCCGTCTCCTTTCGGCGATCCTCCACTGAGAATGAGGATGTCGCGCGATGGAGCACGGGCGCATCGGGCAGCTGCCCTATCTTTGCGTCCTGATCAGGCCGCTCAGCCGCTCGATGACGGGGACGCGGAGGGGCAGTCCGTGTTCGCCGCGGCCAGCAGGTTCTGCGCCGCGGTATTGACCTGGCCGAGGGCGGATACGACACCCGATACCGTGCTGACACCCGGGCTCGCGCCCAGGCTGGTGACGGCCGTCTTGAGCGTGTCCAGCGCCGCGCTGAGCGCGCTGGTCTGCGTCTGGAACTGGCCGTGCGCGTCGGTCACCAGCTTCGTCAGGGCCGCCTTGACGTCGTTGAGGTCAGAAGTGAGCTGGCTCACCGCGCCCGGCTGCACGTTGACGTGCCTGAGCTGGTCCAGCGAGGCGCGCAGGGCGGCGGCGTTGGCGCACAGGTCCGAACCCGACGGTGAAGCCGCCGCGGACGATGAACTGGCCGAGGCCGCGGCGGAGGGCGAGCTGCCCGACGTGGCGCTGCCGGATGAGCATCCGGCCAGCAGCGCGAGGCCGCACACGGCCAGGGCGAGCTCGCGTCGGGCGATCCTGGTCCCGATTCGGAGTTTCATGTCCCGGCCAGGCTCTCCCGCGGACGGACGTCCGCGCGTCACCCGCGGAGGATTACTTTGAGTCCTCCCGCTGAGCGCCACAGCAGACCGGCCTCGCGGTACCGGCTGCCCGCCGCAAGGCTATCCTCGCGATCATGCCGACGTTGGCCGTCATGGGTGCGGGGCCGAAGGGAATCGCGATCGCGGCCAAGGCCCGCGCCCTGGCCGCCGCTGGGCTTCCGGCCCCCCGGGTGGTGCTCATCGAGCCGGATGCCGTCGCCGGAAACTGGACGGGTCGGCAGGGCTACACCAACGGCCTGCTGCCGCTGGGCACGCCGCCGGAGAAGGATGTCGGCTTCCCCTATGCCGGGAGCTGGGGCCCGCACTCACCAGCGGTCACCGCGGCCATGGCGGATTACAGCTGGCAGCGGCACCTGATCGCACGCGGCGCCTACGCCGACTGGGTGGATCGTGGCCGGCTTCGACCGACGCACCGGCAGTGGAGCTACTACCTGCGGGAGATCGCGGACCAGGCGGAGGCCGAAACAATCGCCGCCCAGGTCGTGGGGCTGGAGGCGGCGGGCGAGCGGTGGCGGCTTGACGTCGAACCGGGCGAGCCGATATGGGCCGACGGCGTGGTCGTCACCGGTGCGGGCCCGCCGATCCGCGTCGATGGCCAGCCACATCAGCATCCGCGGGTCCTCGACGGGCGGAGCTACTGGCTGGCCGAGCCCGCGCTCGGCAGGCAGGTGGCCATGAACGCCTGCGTTATCGGTAGTGGCGAGACAGCGGCCTCGGTCGTGATCAGCCTGCTGGCCAAGTCGCATAAGCGCTCCGTCATCGACGTCCTGACCAGCCGCGGCGTTCTCTACTCGCGCGGCGAGAGCCATGAGGAGAACCGCTGGTATTCCGACCCCGGGGACTGGCCCGCGCTGGCCGAGGCGCACCGCCGCGAGTTCCTCGAGCGTACCGATCGGGGCGTGTTCTCCCAGCAGGCCGAGGCGATCCTCAATGCCTCACGCGGCTACCGTGCTTTCGCCGGACGAGCGGTAGCCATCGAGGCCGGCGATAAGCAGATCGTCGTCACCATCGAGTACGGCGAGGAGCGCGAGCGCGTCGCCTACGACCTGGTCGTCGTGGCGGTCGGATTCCAGGCTCGCTGGTTCGAGGCCTTGCTCGGCAGCGAAGCACGCCGCCGGCTCGGCCATGCCGTGGCCGGGACCGCGATCGAGCAGCGGATCGACGTGGACCTGTCGGTGGCCGGACTGAGCCCGCCGCTTCACCTCCCGGTCCTGGCCGGGCTGGCCCAGGGACCGGGATTTCCGAACCTGAGCTGCCTCGGCCTGCTCAGCGACCGCGTTCTGCGCCGGTACGTCCCGCCCGGGCCATCAGCGCGCATCGATCAGGAGAGGACAGCACGTGACCGAAGTGCCCGATGAGGCGTGGGAAGACGACGACTACGTGCGTCGCACGGTGGTCATGCCCGCCGTGCTGGCGGAGCGGCTCGCGGCCCGGGCCGAGCAGCGCGGCCTTTCCGTCAGCGACCTGCTGGCCGAATACGCCGAGGAAGGCCTGCGCCGGGAGGTGCCAGAGTGACGAGAGTCCGATTCCGTGCTCCCGCGCGACGCCGCCAGAGCACACATGGCCGGGGCCTCAAGGCGGTCCGTTATTCTAATACCGGTTAAGCAGCACCGGGAGGAGGCGCATGGGGGATCCCGTGCCAGGCCGGCCGGATCATCTACCGGCCGAGAGCAGAGGGGGAGAAGTGCCCGTGATCGACAGTGAATTCGCCGGCGGCTGGCGGGACGCCTGATGCCCCCAGTGACGGTCCCGGTCGCCACCTCCTACTTCCAGTACGACCAGCAGGGCGTCGTGTTCAACATGTGGTACTTCGGCTGGTTCGACGACGCCATGACCCAGTTCCTCAGCGAGGTCGGCTACCCGTACACGGTGCTGAACGCCGACGGCCTGGACGTCCAGCTGGTGCACACCGAGGCGGACTGGCGCGACGCGGTGCGCTACGGCGAGCAGGTGGTGGTTGACGTGGCCACCGAACGGATCGGCTCGAGCAGCTTCACCCTGTCGTTCGGCGTGCGGGTCGGCGAGCAGGTGCGCTCGACCGGCCGCACCGTCTACGTGATGGTGAGGACGGACGGCTCGGGCAAGCGGCCCCTGCCGCCCAAGCTGCGCGCGGGCCTGGAAGCCACGCTGACCGAGGCGGGCCGGTGAGCGCGGAGCTGACGATCACCGGCACGGCGCAGCGCGAGGCGTGGCTGCGGCGCGTCATGCCGCCCGTCGAGCAGCTTGAGGCCGACCTGTGGTCGCTGCCCGTGCCGATCCCGGACAACCCGCTCCGCTACGTGTCGGTCTACGCGTTCGGCACCGGCGACGGCCTGGTGCTGATCGACGCGGGCTGGGGCGCGGATGAGTCCTGGCAGGCGCTGGAGGCCGGCCTGGCGTCCATCGGCGCCGCGGCGGCCGACGTGCTCGGCGTGCTGGTCACGCACATGCATTTCGACCACGTCGGTCTGGCCGCCCGGGTCCGCCGGGCCTCGGGTGCGTGGATCGCGATGCACCCCGCCGATCAGGCGGTCTTCGCCCGGCCCGACTACCGCGACGCGGAGCGGGCGGTAGCCGTGGAGGCAGAGTTCATGCGGCGCCTAGGCGCGTCGGCGGCCGAGGCCGCGGCCGCAGTGGGCACCGCGGCGGAGTGGGAGAAGTTCACCACGATCGCGCGGCCCGACCGGCTGCTCACGGACGGGGAGCTGGCCGACGTACCCGGCTGGAAGCTTCGCGCCGTGCACACGCCCGGCCATACCCCGGGGCACCTGTGCTTCGTGGACGAGCGGTCGCGCCGGCTGTTCTCCGGTGATCACGTGCTGCCGCGGATCACCCCCAACATCTCGGTGCAGCGGGGCGCGCCTCCGGACCCGCTCGGAGACTACCTGGACTCGCTGGCCACGACGCGGGACCTCGACGTGGCCGAGGTGCTTCCCGCGCATGAGTGGCGGTTCCGCGGCCTGCCCGGGCGGGTCGACGCCATCGTGGCCCACCACGAGCGGCGGCTGGCCGAACTGCTCGCCGCGGTCCGCCACCGCCCCGGCTCCACCCCCTGGCAGCTGGCCGGGCACCTGACCTGGTCCCGGCCCTGGGACCAGTACAGCGGCCAGATGCGGATCTTCGCGGTCACCGAGACCGCCGCGCACGCGCACCTCCTGGAGCGCCGCGGCCTGGTGACCGCGAGCCGGACCCGGCCACCCGGCTACACGGCGAGGACGGCATGATCCGCCTCATCACCGATACCGGCCCGGAGCGGATCCCCCGGGTCAGCCTCCCGCGGCCCGGCCGGCCGGGGCGGGCTCCGGCGCGGCGGCGACGCCAGACTGGCTGCGATCCGGCAGCAGGGCGGCGGCGATCAGGGTAATCACCACGCACGCGATGATGTAGACGGCGATCGCCTGCCAGCCGAAGGTGGGCAGCATCCACGTCGCGAGCAGCGGCGCCGGGCCGCCGGCGATGAGCGAGGCAGCCTGGTAGCCCAGGCCGCTGCCGGCGTAAGCCAGCCCGGTCGGGAAGTTCTCCGCGATGTAGGAGGACTGCGGGCCGTACTGCATCGCGTGCGGGATGGCGATCAGCGCCGTGCCGAGGATGATGAAGCCCAGGGTGGCGGTGTTGAGCAGGAGGAAGAAGGGGAACGCGACGATCGCCATGATGATCGCCCCGCTGGCGTAGACCCGCCTGCGGCCCAGCCGGTCGCTGAGGCTGCCGAAGGTCGGGATCAGGAAGAGTTCGAGCGCGCCGCCCACGGTGACCGCGGCCAGCCCGACGCCCGTGCTCTTGTGCAGGTGGTCCTTGATGTAGGCCAGGGCGAACGCCGTGTAGATGTAGAACGGCGCCTGCTCCGACATCCGCAGCAGCGCGCTGAGCACGATCTCCTTGGGGTACCGGCGGATCACGTCGAGCACCGGCACCTTGGCCACGGCCTGCTTCTTCACCAGCTGGGTGAACAGCGGCGTCTCCATCACCTTCAGCCGCACCCACAGGCCGATAGCCACCAGCACCAGGCTGGCCAGGAACGGGATCCGCCAGGCCCACGCCTTGAACGCGTCCGGCGCGGTCAGCGCGATGGCGGTCATCATCCCCGTGCCGAGCAGCAGCCCGATCGGCACGCCGATCTGCGGCCAGCTCGCCATCAGCCCGCGCTTGTTCTGCTTGCCCCACTCCATGGACAGCAGCACCGAGCCGCTCCACTCGCCGCCCACCGCGACGCCCTGCAGCACCCGCAGCACCACGAGCAGGATGGGCGCCGCGATGCCGATGGTGCTGGTGCCCGGCAGGACGCCGACCAGGGCGCTGGCCAGGCCCATCATCAGCAGCGTGATGATCAGCGTCGCCTTGCGGCCGATCCGGTCTCCCCAGTGACCGAAGATCGCCGCGCCCACCGGCCGGGCCGCGAACCCGACGGCGTAGGTGGCGAACGATTCCAGCGTGCCCGCGTAGGAGCTGGAGGCGGGGAAGAAGACTGAGGGGAATACGATGGCCGCGGCCGTGCCGTAGAGGAAGAAATCGTACCACTCGATCGAGGTCCCGATCACGCTGGCCACCGCGGCGAGGCGGATCTGCCGACCGCGGCCGGCCTCGTCGGCGGACACCGACGTCGCGCGACCGGCTTCTTCGGGTTGAAGCACCATGGGGGTTCCTTCCTGACCGTCCCCCCCCGGCCGGTCTGGGTGACTATCCTCCTGGCGCCTACCGAGAAAACCTGTGCCGAAACCCGCTCATCCGGAAAACGCGGCGGCAGGCTCCTTCACCGGCGCGGTGGGGTGCTCGCTCCTTCGCGCAGCCAGGTCGCGACGGGCTGTCAGGCGGACGCCGGCCGCTTGCGCGGCCGGGGCTTGCGCGCCGCCGGTCCGGGAGCCTCGGCGTCGCCGTCCTCGGACCGGTGCCCGAGACCGTGCCTGACCAGCGACTGGGCCGTCCGCACCACGGTGTCGAGAGAGCCCCGGCGAGGATTCCACCACTCGGCGGCCCAGTTGAGCGCGCCCAGCACCATCATCCGGGCCGCCATCGGGTCCAGGTCCGGCCGCAGCAGCCCGGCGTTGTCCGCGTCCTGCAGCAGCTTGCGCCACATGTCGCCGTACTGTGACGCTTCGGCCGCGTACCGGATCGTGATGTTCTCCGGGACCTGGCCCGCGTTGCGGATCGAGGCGGTGGTGTAGTCCGAGATCTCCAGGCAGTACCGCAAGTGCGCCTCGACCGCGGCGTCGATCCGGTCCAGCGGGTCGGCGCCGGGCGGCAGTGCGGCCAGGACGCTGGCCATGTGCTCGCGCATGTACGCGATGCCCGACCACATGACCTCCTCGATCAGGTCGTCACGGGACGGGAAGTAGTAGTAGATGGCCGGCGCCTGGATCTCGGCCTGGTCGGCGACATCGCTTAGCCGCGTACCCGCGTAGCCTTTCCGGCTGAGTACGTGCGCGGCGGCATCGAGGATCCGTTCCCTGGTCCGCGCGGACTTGGAACCGGCGTCCTCCGCCGCCGGGTCCTGTTTTCTAGGCACGGATCGAATTATAAGCTCACGGTCTTTCGTGACGAGCGTCAGGACAGCAAGCTTTTAGCCTGAAATAGAAACTCTGAGCGCATCCCGTCCCGCTGGCTTCCTGGTGCTCCCGGGCTTCCAGGACGCTCCCGTGACCGGTGATCCCGGCCGACGCCCGGTCCAGGCCCGTGGATTCGGCGTGGATGTCCCAGCCATGTCGCTGGGGCTGCATGAATGGGACATCCACATCGTATGTTCTGGTACGGCCGGTGCCGGAGTGGCACGAGTTGGCTCTCGTGGCCGGGTGCTGCCCCACCGCGACAACAAGCTGATCGGCACCGCGTACGCGGCTATCGACGCCTGAACTCCCAGCTCAGAGCCGGGGTTGCCGCAGACGGGAGGCCACGGCTACTTTAAAGCTAAATTAATCAGACCTTGAACCGGCCCCCCGGCGGAGGACCATGTACCCAGGAACGTACGCAGCCGAGGCGCCGGACCGGGTCGCGGCGGTCATGGCCGGCACCGGCGAGACGCTCAGCTACGGGGACCTCGAACGGCGCTCGGTCCAGCTGGCGCACGTACTGCACGAGGCGGGCCTGCGGCCCGGCGACGTGGTGGCCCTGCTGACCGAGAACAACCTGCGCGCCTTCGAGGTGTACTGGGCCGCGATGCGGTCCGGCCTGTACATCACCGCCGTCAGCTGGCACCTCAAGCCGGACGAGGTGGCCTATATCGTCAACGACAGCGGCGCGACCGCGCTGCTCGTGTCCGCCGAGCGGGCGGCGACCGCGGAGGCGATCACCAGCCAGGTCAGCGCGGTGAAGCTGCGGCTGGCCTACGGCGGCCCGGTGAGCGGGTACGGCCGTTACGAGGACACCATCGCCGCGGCGTCGGACGAGCCGTTCGCCGACCAGCCGAGCGGCGCCACCATGCTCTACTCCTCGGGCACCACCGGCCGGCCCAAGGGCGTCCGGCCGACGCTTCCCGACCGCCAGGTGACCGAGCCCGGTGAGGGCCTGGCCACCCTGGCCAGCATGTTCTTCGGCGTCAACCAGGACTCGGTGTACCTGTCACCCGGGCCGATCTACCACGCAGCCCCGCTGCGCTGGTCCGGCTCCATCCAGGTTCTCGGCGGCACCGTGGTCATGACGAAACGGTTCGACGCCGAGCAAGTCCTCCGAGCCATCCAGGATTACCGCGTCACCCACGCGCAGTTCGTGCCGACCATGTTCGTCCGGATCCTGCAGCTGCCGCCGGAAACCCGGGACCGCTACGACGTGTCCAGCCTGCGGGTCGCCATCCACGCCGCGGCGCCGTGCCCGGTCGAGGTCAAGCAGAAGATGATCGACTGGTGGGGCCCCGTCCTGTTCGAGTACTACGCCGGCACCGAGGGCAACGGCATGACGGTCATCGACAGCGCCACCTGGCTCACCAAGCCGGGCACCGTCGGCCGCCCCGCCCTCGGCGCGGTGCGGATCTGCGCCGACGACGGGACCGAACTGCCCGCGGGCCAGGTCGGCGGCGTCTACTTCGAGACCGAGGAGATCCCGTTCTCCTACCACAACGACCCGGACAAGACCCGGGCCGCCCAGCACCGGGACCACCCCAACTGGACCACCCTCGGCGACATCGGTTACCTCGACGAGGACGGCTTCCTGTTCCTCACCGACCGCAAGGCGTTCACGATCATCTCCGGCGGCGTCAACATCTACCCGCAGGAAACCGAGAACGTGCTCGCGCTGCACCCGGCCGTCTACGACGTCGCGGTCATCGGTGTTCCCGACCCGGAGATGGGCGAGTCGGTGGCGGCGTTCGTCCAGCCCGCCACGGGGGCCGTGCCCGGACCCGAACTCGAGCAGGAGATCATCGAGTTCGTGAAGTCGAAGATCGCCGGCTTCAAGGCGCCCAGGACCGTCCGCTTCGTCGGCAGCCTGCCGCGCAGCGAGGCGGGCAAGCTGATGAAATCCGAGCTCAAGGCCAGGTACGCCGCCGCCGCGGACTGAACGAAGGACAGGACCATGACCATACGCAGGGCAGCCATCGTCGCGCCCGTCCGGACCCCGGTGGGCACGTTCGGCGGGAGCCTGCGGGCTGTCCCGGTCGAGGAGCTCGCCGCCACCGCGATCAAGGCCGTGCTCGAGCGGACCGGGATCGACCCGGAAATCGTCGAGGACGTCTCCTTCGCCCAGTCCTACGTCAACGGCGAGACGCCCTGCATCGGGCGGTGGGCGGCGCTGCACGCGGGCCTGCCGGTCAGCGTGCCCGGCCTGCAGATCGACCGGCGCTGCGGCGGCGGCCTGCAGGCGGTCATCACCGCGGCGATGATGGTCCAGACCGGCGCGGCCGACGTGGTGCTGGCGGGCGGGGCCGAGTCGATGAGCAACGCCGAGCACTACACGACGTCGGTCCGCTGGGGCGCCCGGGCCGGGAACCAGGTCCTGTACGACCGCATCGACCGGGGCCGGGAGAGGTCGCAGCCGGAATGGCGGTTCGGCAAGATCTCCGGGATGATCGAGACCGCGGAGAACCTCGCCACGCAGTTCGGCATCACCAGGGACGAGGCGGACGCCTACGCCGCCCGCAGCCACCAGCGCGCCGCGGCCGCCTGGGACGCGGGCCTGTTCGACGACGAGGTGGTCCCGGTCCAGGTGCCGCAGCGGCGCGGCGACCCGGTGACCGTGAGCAGGGACGAGGGCGTTCGGCCCGATTCGACCCCCGAGGGCCTGGCCAAGCTGCGCGCGATCATGCCGGGCGGGACCGTCACCGCGGGCAACGCCAGCCAGCAGAACGACGCGGCCGCGGCGTGCCTGGTGGTGGCCGAGGACCGGCTCGGGGCGCTCGGCCTGGAACCGCTGGGCTACCTGGCCGGCTGGGCAGCGGCGGGCTGCGAGCCGGCCACCATGGGTATCGGCCCGGTCCCGGCCGTGCAGAAACTATTTTCCCGAACGGGCCTGGCTTTCCGCGACATCGACCTCATCGAGCTCAACGAGGCGTTCGCGGTCCAGGTCCTCGCCGTGCTGGCCGGCTGGGGCTGGAACGAGCCGGACCAGCTCAACGTCAACGGATCCGGCATCTCGCTCGGCCACCCCATCGGCGCCACCGGCGCCCGGATGCTCGCCACCGGCCTGCGCGAGCTGCGCCGCAGGAACGGCCGGTACCTGCTGGAAACCATGTGCGTCGGCGGCGGCCAGGGCGTGGCCGCGGTCTTCGAGGCCGCCTGACCACGCGAACTGCGCGCCGCGGACCCGTCTTCCGGGTCGCTTGCCTGTCTCCCTGGACGCGTGAGCTGGTTTCCGTCACTCCGGCACCGCCCGTACCAGAACATACGATGTGAATGTCCCATTCATGCAGCTGGAACAACATGGCTGGGACATTCACGCCGTATCCACGGGCCCGGACCGGGGCCGCGGCCCGGGAATCACCGGTCACAGGAATATCCCGCGGACGCAGGAGAACCAGGAGTCGCGGCCAGGACGCGGGCTGGCCTCGCTACAGGCCGGCGGCGGTCGAGATCGAGCTCGCGGCCGTGCTCCAGCCAGCCGTGCTCCAGCCATGAGCGCGGTCCTGGCTATGATCGTCCGGTGGCTGAGCAGCTGACTTCGACTTCGATCGCGACGCTGATGCGCCGGGGCGCCCTGACCGTGGCAGCCGGGCGCGTGGCGCTGGGCCTCACCGCCCTGGCCTGGCCCGCGGTACCAGCCCGCCCGTGGGTCGGTGCCTCGGCCGATGACCTGGCCGCGCGGGTGTTCGGCCGAGCCCTGGGCGCGCGTGACCTCGCCCTGGGGCTGGGTGCGCTGGCGGCCCTGGCCCGGCCGGGCGCCGCGCCCGGACCGGCCGCCTCCTGGGTCGCCGCGGGTGCCCTGTCCGACGCCCTGGACGTGGCGGCCAGCCTGGCCTCATGGCCCGACCTGCCGCGGGCTACCCGGTGGCTGGTTGCCGCGTCGGCCGGCGGGGCGGCCCTCACCGGTGCGGCCGCGGCGCTGACCTCGGTTACCTCACGCGCGTCGTCCGGAACGGGCTGACCCGCGCCTAAGCTGGACAGATGGCGGCACGATCGCGCCGGGCGCGGCTCGCGGACGTACATGAGCTGGCCATGCGCATGCCTCATGTCACCATCTGGCCCGGATCGCAAGGCAACCCGATCTACCAGGTCGGCGGCAAGTCCTTCGTGTTCTTCCGCACCCCGCGCCCGGACGCCGTCGATCCCGTCACCGGCGAGCGCTACCCGGACGTGATCGTGTTCTGGGTGCCGTCCGAATCAGACAAGCAGGCCCTGGTCCAGGATCCCGGCTCGCCGTTCTTCACCACACCGCATTTCGACGGCCACCCGTCGGTGCTGGTGCGGGGGAGCCGGATAGGCGAGCTTACCGTGCAGGAACTGACCGAGGTAATCCAGGACGCCTGGCTCTCGCAGGCCTCGCGCACCCGCGCCGCAGCCTGGCTCAGCGCCCAGTCCGGCGGCTAGGCTGAGCGACAATGGCCTGATGGATGCCGATGTCGTGGTCATCGGGGCCGGTGCGCTAGGCCTGAGCACCGCCCTGCACTGTGCGCTGGCGGGCCGGTCGGTCGTGGTGCTGGAACGCCACACCGCCGGTTCGCAGGCTTCCGGCCGGGCGGCGGGCCTGTTCAAGTCGGTCCAGGCGGATGAGCTGCGAACCCGCCTCGCCCGGCGCAGCATCACCAAGGCGCTCACCTTCGCCGACTGGGCGGGGATGCCGCTGGGGGTGGCCCGCTCGGGAAGCTTCCTGATCGCCCGGACCGCTCAGCATCGCGAATACCTTGGCCGGGAACTGGCGCAGTCCCGCAGCTGGGGCGCCGACGTCCGGGAAGCGCCGCGGGCCGAGCTCAGCTACTACCGGCCAGCCGGGGACGACTTCACGCTGTGGTGCCCCGAGGATGTCTACATTGAGGAGCCGCCCAGCCTGATCCAGGCGTGCCTGGCGGCCTGCCGCCGGCTCGGGGTCACGGTGGCCGAGAACGAGCCGGTCACCGGGATACCGGTCAGCGCTGGCCGGGCGGCCGGCGTCGAGACCGCGAGCCGGTCGATCGCCGCCCCGGTGGTCGTGGACGCGGCAGGCGGCTGGGTCCGGCAGGTGGCAGGCCTGGCCGGAGCCCGGGTGGCGGTCGCCCCGGTCCGCCACCAGCTGCTGATCACCGAGCCCACGACACAGGTCGACCCGGCCGACGCGATCGTGCGGGTGGTCGATGCCGCCGTCTACCTGCGCCCGGCCCGTGGCGGGCTCATGGTCGGCGGGTTCGAGCCCGGCCCGCTGCCGGTCGACCCGGAGCGGCAGCCGGCCTCGTTCACCACCGATGACGTGCCGCTGGACCTCGGCGTGCTGCGCCAGCTAGCCAGCCAGGTCGCGGACGAGGCGCCGGCCGCGAGCACCGGCCCGGTAGCCGAGCACCGCGGCGGGCTGTTCACCATGAGCCCCGACGGCCGCTTCGTGGCGGGCCCCGTGCCGGACCTGCCCGGCCTGTGGGTGGCCAGCGGGTGCAACGGCTCGGGATTCTCGTCCTCGCTCGCGATCGGCGAGGCCCTGGCCGCCTGGATCACCGGCGGGACTCCGCCACCGGGGATGACGGACCTCGCGCCGGGCCGGTTCGGTCCGGTCACCGACGACGCGCTCGTCTCCCGCGGGCTCTGGCAGTACGCCCACTATTACGACCCCGTCGCCGGACCCGTCCTCAGCGGGAACTGAAGACGGGTCCGTCATCCCCGCAGCGGAACCACCAGTCCAGGCTGTACTCCCCGGCACGATCCAGGGCGACCACGTAGTCCACGGTGCCGGGACCGTAGCCTGCCAGTTCGGCGCCCATGTTCTGCAGCAGCCCGGCCATCGCCGCGTTGCCGTAGGCAATCGTCGCGGTGAAGCGGCAGATGCCGGCCTGACGGGCACGATCGGACAGCCGGGCCAGCAACTCGGTGCCCAGGCCGCGGCCGTGCCAGTCGTCGATGATGGTGACGGCGACCTCGGCCGCCGCCGGGTCGCCGGGATCCCGGATGTAGCGGGCGATGCCCACGCCGCGCCCGTCGGCGGGACTCAGGGCGCCGATCGCCTCGTGGTCGTAGTGGTCGACTTCGGTGAGGAAGCGCAGTTCGGCCGCTGACAGCGAGCTCTTGGGCGACAGGAACCGCTGCTGGCGGGACCGGGCGCTCAGCCGGGCGAAGCCGTCCGCCAGCAGCGCCGCGTCAGAGCCGCGGACCTGCCGGATCAGCACCTCGGAGCCGTCGCGCAGCACCGCCGGGGTCCCCTCCGGTTCGGGCTGCGGCCGCGCGGGCCGGCGCCTCCAGCCCGCCCGCACCTGCTTGGCCTGGCGGGCGGCCTCCGCCTCGGCCAGGAACGTGCCGGCCCGCTCGTGCGCCAGCGCCGCGTGGATGTGATGGTTGATCATCGGAACTGCCCCCGTAACAGCGCGGCCCCCGGCCGCGCCCTGAATAGATCTCCCGTCACTGTGCCGGGCCGCGCTGAAGCGCCGCTGACGTGGCGCTGCAACGGCGATGGTTGCCAGCCGGCGCCGGGCCGGCCACGCTAGCACTGGGCCTGGTCTCGCCGCGTCTCGCGGGGTCCGCGGGGCGGCAGGAGGGGAGAGTCATGACCGTAGTGGCGCCGCCGGAGATGGAGTTCATGACCGACGCGGTCGCGCACTGGGCGGCGGTGCAGCCGGACGCGGAGGCACTGACCTACCGCGAGGTGCGGTGGACCTGGGGGCAGTGGCACGACCGGATCCGGCGGGTCGCCGGCGGCCTGGCCGCGCGCGGCGTCGGGCGTGGCGGCCGGGTGGCGTTCCTGGACAAGAACAACCCGGCGTGCCTGGAGGTGTCGCTGGGAGCCGGGCTGCTCGGCGCGGCCAGCGCCGTGGTCAACTGGCGGCTGGCGGCCGGCGAGATGGACTACGTGATCAACGACTCGGGTGCCAGCGTGCTGTTCGCCGGGGCCGAGCTGCTGCCCGCGGTCGACGCCATCCGGGACAGGATCCCCCGGGTCACCGACGTGATCACGGTGGGCGGGCCGGACGACGACTATGAGCGCTTCCTGGCCGCTGCCCGCCCGGCCGGCCGCAGCCGCGAGGTGACCGGGGAAGACCTGTGGCTGGTGATGTACAGCTCGGGCACGACCGGGCGGCCGAAAGGCGTGATGCTGTCGCACCGCAACCTCGTCGAGCACACCCGCAACGCGGTCCCGGTGGCGCCGCTGGGCCCGGGTGACCGCAACCTGGTCGCGATGCCGCTGTTCCACGTGGGCGGCACCAGCTACGCCCTGTTCGGCATCTACGCCGGGTCGGCGAGCACGTTCACCCGCGAGCCGGATCCGGCGTCGCTGCTGGCGGCGTTCGCCGCCGGGGCCACCCACGCGTTCCTGGTGCCCGCGGTGATAGGCGCCCTGCTTGCCGCGGGCGATCAAGCGATCACCGCGCTGAGCGGGCTGAAGTACCTGCTCTACGGGGCCGCGCCGATGCCGTTGCCGATGCTGCGACAGGCGCTCGCGGCGTGGCCTGGGCTGAACTTCGTCCAGGTCTACGGCCAGACCGAGCTGGCCGGCGTGATCAGCGCCCTGTCCCCGCAGGCGCACCGGGACGCCGGACGACCCGACCGGCTCGTCTCGGCGGGCACGCCGCTGCCCGGCGCCGAGGTGCGCGTGGTGGACCCGGCCACCGGCCAGGATGTCACCGCGGGCCACCCGGGAGAGTTCTGGTTCCGGTCGGCGCAGCGGATGATGGGCTACCTGAACAGGCCGGAAGACACCGCCCAGGCGATCACCGAGCAGGGCTGGCTCCGCAGCGGCGACATTGGGCACGTCGGCGACGGCGGGTTCCTGTTCGTCTCCGACCGGGTCAAGGACATGATCATCACCGGCGGGGAGAACGTGTACTCACCGGAGGTTGAGCAGGTCGTGGCCGAGCACCCGGCGGTAGCCGAGGTCGCGGTCATCGGGGTCCCCGACGACCGCTGGGGCGAGGCCGTCAAGGCCGTGGTCGCGCTGCGGCCAGGGCAGCAGGCGACCGGGCCGGAGATCATCGAATTCGCCCGGGAGCGCCTGGCTCACTACAAGTGCCCGAGCACCGTCGACATCATCGGCGCACTGCCGCGCAATCCGAGCGGGAAGGTACTCAAGCGCACGCTGCGCACCCCGTACTGGGAGGGCCGCGACCGGCAGGTCTGAGCGCGGCGGGACGGCTAGTCAGGGCATAAGCCGGATCCTCCGGCGCTGCCGAGGTAGCTGGCCGCCAGCAGCGCGTTGTCCTGGCTCAGCTGTTCGGCGCTGCCGCTGGCCGCCAGTTCGCCGTGGGACAGGATGTAGCCCCGATCGGCGATCTTCAGCGCCAGGTGCACGTGCTGCTCCACCAGCAGCACGCCGGCCCCGTGGCCGGTCGCGGCGGCCCGCACCGCCGGCAGCAGCCGGTCCACGATAACCGGGGCCAGGCCCAGGCTCATCTCGTCGAGCATGAGCAGCTTCGGCCGGCGGCTGAGCGCCCGCGCGATCGCGAGCATCTGCTGCTCGCCGCCGGACAGCAGCCCGGCCTTGCGTCCGCGCAGTTCGCGCAGCGCCGGGAAGTGGCCGAAGGCGGCGTCCATCTCGGCCTGGCTACCCAGGCCGTCCAGCCGGAAGTGCTCGGCCACCGTCAGGCCGAAGAAGATCCCGCGGTCGTGCGGGACGTGCGCGAGACCAAGCCGAGCCCGCGCGGTCGGGGAGACCCCCGCGAGGTCGGCGCCGTCCAGCCGGACCGCGCCGCTGACCGGCTTCAGCAGTCCGGATATCGCGCGCAGGGTGGTGGTCTTGCCGGCGCCGTTGGCACCGAGAAGCGCGACGACCTCGCCGCGGCCGACGGTCAGCGTCAGGTCACGCACGACCGGCGCACGATAGTAGGCCACGGTCAGCTGGTCGAGTTCGAGGACGATATCGTTCCCAGTGGCTGCCATCCGCCCGCCCATCTTCGCCGGCCGCCGTCAGGACACGCCTGCCCGGCACGCCGCCACTAGCTTCCACTACCGTGGCCTCCCCGGCATTGGCGTCCACGCCAACTTGCCCGCCGCGATTATGTGCCCTCCGCACACTTGACGCGATCGTGACCTGGATTGTCAACAAAATAGTTGACGAGGGCTGGCTGCCGGTTTCTCCTGATGGAATGTTTCATGCAGGCTTCTCGATGCCCTCGGAGAATGCGATGGAGCGAATCCCTGCCGCGCACGCCATCAAGCTGATCCAGCTCGCAGAGCCGCCTTTCTAGGGGGGACGTGATGGCGAATCCGGGAAGTCCTGGCGCTCCCTGAGGGCACGAAACGGCTCACCGGTCATCGGCGATGTCGTGACGATTTACCCACCAGGAGGTACCACCGTGCGAAGATATAACAGCCTCGGCCTAGCCGGCTTCGCCGCAGTCGCCGCGACGATACTGGCCGCGGGCTGCAGCAGTTCGAGTTCCAGCTCGACGGCGGCCGCGCCGACGACCGCGGCGGCGGGGACTGCGGGGACTAGCGCCCCGGCGAGCCCCGGCACCGGAGGCCAGGGCGCCCAGTCCGTCACGAACTACCTGACCTATACCGGCGGCAAGTCCGGGCCCGGCCGACAAGTCCCTGCCGCCGGTCTACATCGGCTTCGTCAACCAGCAGGGCGGCCCGACGGCCGTCGGGCTGCTGGCCACCGCGGGCGCGCAGATGGCGGTCAACTACGCCAACGCCGAACTCGGCGGCGTGCAGGGCCACCCGATCCAGCTCGTCACCTGCTTCATCGCCTCCGCCGAGGAAGAGGGCACGACCTGCGCCCAGAAGTTCCTCGCGAACAAGAAGATCAACGTGATCAACCTGGGCGGCGTGGCGATCGGCGTCCAGTCGTTCTACTCCACGCTCCACGGCGCCATACCGGTGATCGACGGCGTGGCCGCGACCCCGATCGACACCACGCAGAAAAACGCGGTGATCCTGTTCGGCGACGCGACCCACATCCTCCCGCCGTTCGGCACCTACGCAAAGGACGTCCTGCACGCCAAGACCGCGGCGCTCGTCTACCCGTCGGACAACGCCGGCATCGCCATCGGCGCCGCGGCGATCAAGCAGGGGCTCGAGGCGGCCGGCGTGACCGTCAAATCGGTCGGTTACTCGGAGAGCACGACCGACCTGACCTCGGTGCTCACCGCGGCGGGCGCGCAGACGGCCGACATGGTGATCCCGTACAGCGACACCGCCGGCTGCGTGAACCTCGCCAAGAGCCTCAAGACGCTGGGCATCACCGATCCCAAGAAGATCGTCTCCGCGCCGCTGTGCCTGAACGGGCAGGTCATCTCCGGCCTTGGCGACTGGCCGCACTGGACGTACGCGATCGCCAGCTCGCTGTTCGGTGACCCGACCGACCCGGGCATGCCGCCCTATGAGGCGGTGGCGAAGAAGTACTCCACCCCGGCGAACGCGCCCGACCCGTGGAACATCGTCAACTTCGGGCAGATGCTGACGACCATCAAGATCATGAACGAGGTCGGCTACGCCAACCTGTCGCCGTCGGCCATCCTGGCCAAGGCGCAGGCGTTCACCGGACCGCAGGCGCTCGGCGCTCCCTCGCTCGCCTGCGGCAAGTACTCGAGCGCGCCCGCCGTCTGCAACGACCGCATCCAGCTCTTCGAGTACGCGGGCGGCGTGACGAAGGGGCGCCCCGACTGGATCAAGATGTCCGGCTGGATCCAGCCGCCATCCTGAACCGGCTCGGCCGCGCCGCGGCCGCGGGACTGACCCCGCGGCCGCGGCGTCCGGCACCCCGGACCCGTAGCCTGGGACACCACGACACCCGCAAGGAATGACCCGTGGAACAGATCTTGCTGTTCATCCTGCTCGGACTCGGTTCCGGCGCGCTCATCGCCGGCATCGCGCTCGGCGTCGTGCTCAGCTACCGGGGGTCGGGGGTCATCAACCTGTCCACCGGCGCCATGGCGATGCTGGGCGGCTATGCCTTCTGGGCACTGAACACGGGAAAGATCGCCTCGCTGCCCACCGCGGCCGCGCTGCCGCTGGCGCTGGTGTTCGTGGCCGCCTGCGGCGCGCTCACCGAGTTCGCCGTCTACCGGCCGCTGCGCAACTCGGCGCCTCTGGCCAAGCTCGTCGCCTCGCTCGGCGTGCTGCTCGTCGCGCAGGCGTCGGTGCTGCTCGCCTTCGGCATTACCCCGCAGCCGGCGCCGGGCATCCTCCCGGCCAACGTCGTGCACATCTTCGGCGCGGTGGTCCCGGTCGATCGGTTCATCCTCACTGGCCTGGTTATCGTGGCCGCGGCCGTGCTCGCCGCGGCCTACAAATGGACCAAGTTCGGGCTCGCCACCCGCGCCGCCGCGGAGAACGAGGCCGCCGCGATGCTCAGCGGGCTGTCGCCGAATCGCATCTCGCTGACGAACACGCTGCTTGCCTCCCTGCTGGCGGGCGCGCTTGGCATCCTGGCCGCCTCGATCACCCAGCTCGACCCGCAGACGCTGCCGCTGCAGATCATTCCGGCGCTCGCCGCCGCGCTCATCGCGCAGTTCACCTCGTTCGGCGTCGCGTGCGCGGCTGCCATCGGCATCGGCATCCTGGACTCCCTGGTCCAGTACGCGTCGGCGCAGAGCTGGTTCCCGCAGTCCGGCGGGGTCGCGCTGCCCGGCGTTACCGACCTGCTCGCCTTCCTGATCATCGTGGTCGTGCTGTTCTGGCGCGGCTCGCGGATCCCCGGCCGCGGTGAGGTGGTCGAGCGGCGGCTTCCCGACGCGCCGCGCCCCGGGCATCTGTGGCGCACGGCGCTGATCTGCGGCCTCGGCGGCGCGGTGCTGCTGATCATCTTCCCGTACGACTTCCGCGAGGCGCTGATCAACACGCTGATCGGCGCGGTCATGGCGCTGTCGCTGGTGGTCATCACCGGTTTCGTCGGCCAGATCTCGATCATCCAGCTCGCCCTGGCGGGCGCCGCCGGGTTCACGATCTCGCACATGGCCGTCAACTTCGGCATCACGTTCCCGGTCGCGGCCCTCGCTGGCATCGCGGTCGCCGCGGTGATCGGCATGGTCACCGCGATCTCGGCGGTGCGGGTCCGTGGCGTGAGCCTGTCCGTCGTCACCCTCGCCGGCGCCGTCGCGATCGAGAACTTCGGCTTCGTGAACACGACCTGGGGCGGCGGCCTGTCCGGCTCGCCGGTGCCGGAGATGAAGTGGTTCGGCGCCGACCTCGGCCCGCAGGCCTCGTTCCGCGGCATCGACGGCAACCTGCCAAGCCCGGTCTTCGGCTGGGTGGCCCTGATCTGCTGCGTGCTGCTGTGCGTCGCGGTGGGGTTCATCCGCCGCGGCACGCTCGGCCAGCGGATGCTCGCCGTGCGTTCCAACGAGCGTGCGGCCGCCGCCGCGGCGATCAACCCGCGCACGGTGAAGCTCTACGCGTTCACCATCGCCGCGGTCATCGCCGGCGTGGCCGGGGTGCTGTACGCCTACAACTTCGGCTCCGTGAGCGCCGACCGGTTCGACGCGGTGACCGCGCTCAGCCTGATCGCGTTCGCCTACGCGGGCGGCATCACGCTCATCTCCGGCGCGGTGTTCGCGGGCCTGCTGTCCGCGCAGGCGCTGATCCCGTACGCCCTTGACAAGTGGTTCGGGCTCAACGGGAACTGGTTCCTGCTGGTCGGCGGCATCCTGCTGATCTTCACCCTGCTGCAGAACCCGCAGGGCGTGGCCGGTGACATCTACCGGCGGACGCACAAGCGGGCCGTCGTCCGCGCGCCGGACGTGGCCGCCGCGGTTCCCGCGCGCACCGACGCCGCGCGCAGCGACCCCGCGCGCAGCGCGCAGGGAGCAGGGCGTGCGGAGCCCGCCGACCTGGCCGGCCGCCCTGCCGTGCTGAGCGTGACCGGCCTGTCGGTGAGGTTCGGCGGCGTGCACGCGCTGCGGGAGGTCAGCCTGGAAGTCCGCGAGGGTGAGCTGGTCGGCCTCATCGGCCCGAACGGGGCGGGCAAGACCACGCTGGTGGACGCGGTATCCGGCTTCGTGAGCTGCACCGGCCACGCCGAACTGGCCGGCACGGACATCGGCGGGCTGCCGCCCTACGAGCGCGCCCGGCGCGGGCTGGGCCGCACCTGGCAGAGCACGGAGTTGTTCGACGACCTGGACGTGGGGGAGAACCTGACGGTGGCGTCGAGGGACCGGTCGGCCGCGCAGGCGCTGGACCTGGTTGGCATGGGCTGGGCGGCCGAGGCCAGGCCCGCTGACCTGTCCATGGGACAGCGCAAGCTGATCGGCGTCGCCCGCGCGCTGGCCGCGAAACCCCGGCTGCTGTGCCTGGACGAGCCCGCCGCCGGCCTGGACACGCAGGAAAGCGCCGAACTCGGCGCCCGGCTGCGCGCCCTGGCCGATCAGGGCCAGTCGATGCTGCTGATCGAGCACGACATGGGGCTCGTACTGGGCATCTGCGACCGCGTGATCGTGCTCGAGTTCGGCCAGGTGATCGCCGAAGGCCTGCCGGACGTCGTGCGCCAGGACCCGCGCGTCATCGCCGCCTACCTCGGCGACGGCGTAACCAGCCGCGGCGGGGCCGGCGGCGGCGTAACCAGCCGCGGCGGGGCCGGCGGCGGCGTAACCAGCGGCGGCGGGGCCGGCGAGGACGGCGCCGAGGGCGGGAACGCGTCCATCACCCTCGTGGACGAGCAAGCAGACTAAGGCCTCGTTGTCGTCTTCTGATGCTCCTGGGTCCCGGAGACATCCCTGCTACGCGTGATGCGTAGTTGTTGTCCGGTCGGTGCTCCGCGGATACGGCGTGAATGTCCCAGCCATGCTGTTCCAGCTGCATGAATGGGACATTCACATCGTATGCTTTGGTACGTAAGGTGTCAGAGTGACGTATGTCGGTTCTCGCATCCGCGCAGCGGCCGGGGTAGTCATCGAGCTGGCGGTCCGTCAAACGTCGCGTCAAACACCCGGCGTGTTCAGTGGCTTCATCGAGAGTCGCGGCGATCACGCGCCGCGCTCATGACCGAGAGGAACGGCAGATGCCACTGTTCATGGGCATGCACAGCATGAGGGCGGAGTGTCGGCGGCCGACGCGGCCGGCGCTCATGAGGCCGATCTGGCGACCCAGGGAGAGTACGGGGTGAACTACCTGCGCTACTGGGTGGACGAGGAGGCGGGGAGGATCTTCTGCCTGGTTGACGCGCCGGATGCGGAGGCCGCGAACACGGTTCACCGGAAGGCCCACGGGCTCGTCGCCGACGAGATCTACCCCGTCACTGAGCACGCTTAGGGACCGGGAACGCTGTCGCGGATGGTCTCATGGGCCGGGCCATGGGACCATGCGGAGACCATGACCACCACCATCCAGCTCCTTGGCCGTCCGCAGATCACGCGGGGGCCGGCGGGCGGGTACAGGTTCCGGAGCCGGTGGTCCTGCAGCTGCCGGACGGCGCGGTGGTTGATGTTCAGCTGGTGCTCAAGGGGACCTGGATGGATGCCGTCGGCCTGCCCGGGCTGGGTTCGGACCTGCTCGAAGGCCTGGCCATCAAGGGCGCGGCGGCCTTCGAGACGTGGCTGCTCGCTCAGCAACGGCACGCCGTCGCCGCGTCCGAGGCGGTCCTGCACGAGGCCGCCCAGGCGATGCCGCCGCCGCGGCCGTGCTGGCGGACGAGATCGCCGCGCACCGCTAGCCCTCGGCGGTCACGCCTGGGACAGCCAGGGATACCGCTCGGTGTCCTTGGCCGCGTAGTCCGGGTCCAGGTAGATGAAGCAGCGCTGGATCTTCCAGTCACGGATCTCGAAGACGTCGCACCACCGGCCAGCGGCCCACTCGGGAACCCCGGCCCGCCAGGGGCCGTCACGGTGCTGGCCGTGGCTGGTGCCCTCGCACACCACCAGGTCACCCGCGATCACCCAGTTGAAGTGGGAGTAGTGGTGGACGATGGAGGTAATGACGCCGCCGACGTCGCCGAACAGCTTGCCGATCTCCTTCTTGCCGTTAGCCAGCCCCCACTTGGGGAAGTAGACCTGCGCGTCCTCGGCGAACAGGTCCAGGATGCTGCCTCCGGTCGAGGTGACGCCGCCGTTGTCGAAGGCCTTCAGGTACTCAAGCGCAACCGACTTGCGCTGCTCGTCCGTCATGGTCTGAGTGGTCAGGGCCATCGGGCCACCGTCCTCGCGAATGGAACAGCCGCTACCGCAGCACCTTAGCGAAGCCGGCGCGGAATCGGCAGTATCCGGAGATCATAAGGGGACCGACGCCGAGAGAAAGGTGCGCGATGACCGACCTGCCGGACTACGCCGACCTGCCGCCCGCCCCGAACGGCGGCCGCTCCGGCTGGGGCCTGTTCGGCGCCGGGGACAACCTCGGCCTGGTCAACCTGATGACCCCGGAAAGGATCGCGGCGGCCGCCCGGCTCGTCCGGCGAGGCCAGGTCTTCTGCCTGGACATGCCGCTTGGCAGCGTGAACCCGGCGCTGGCCATGTTCCGGGGCGCGCCGCGCCATCGCATCCTGCACCAGCGCGGCACGGCCGGCTTCGACGACGTCTACGACAACTTCTACCCGCAGGCCTCCAGCCAGTGGGACTCTCTGGCCCACGTCGGCTACGCGCCGGACCAGATGTACAACGGCGTCACCGAAGAGGAGGTGCTGGCCGGCGCCAGGAACACCATCGACCACTGGGCCCGGCACGGCCTGGCCGGCCGCGCGGTCCTGCTCGACGTCGAGCGGGCGATGCGGGAGGCCGGGCTGCCGTACGATCCGGGCGGCAGCTCCGCCATCGGCGTGGACGGCCTGGAGCTGGCCCGCCGGCAGGCTGGCGTCGAGTTCGCGCCCGGCGACATCATCCTGCTGCACACCGGCTTCGCCGCCTGGTACGTCGACCAGCCCGGCCGGGTCAAGTTCCAGCTGCACGGCAACCCGGCCACGCCCGGCATCGAGCACAGCGAGGCGGTCTGCGAGTACCTGTGGAACAGCCACGCGGCGGCCATCGCGTCGGACACCTACGGCGTGGAGGTCTTTCCCGCCGACATGAGCGCGGAGGCACGTCCGTTCGGCTTCCTGCACAACATGCTCATCGGCCAGTTCGGCATGGCGCTGGGTGAGCTGTGGTGGCTGAGCGACCTAGCCCGCTCAAGCGCCGCCGACGGCGTCTACGAGATGTTCCTGGTCAGCGCGCCGCTGAACGCGCCGGGCGGGATCGGCTCACCCGCCAACGCGGTCGCCATCAAGTAACGGGCGCGTCACCACGGCTCACCGGCGCAGGTGCTCCTGCGCGCCGACCCGGTAGGCCTCGGCCAGCCACGCGGCGAACTCGGCGTCCACCTCGTCCGGCCCGGACAGCCGGAACGCGTGCACCACGTTGCGCGGGGAGAACGTGTCGATGCGCAGGAAACGGGGGCTGTCGATCCGCCGGGCCAGGACGAGGTGGCCGTTCAGCCAGTCGCGGCGGGGCATCAAGGCCGCGAAGCTCATCCGGACCTGCAAGGCGATCCGCGTCTTCTCCGCCAGAACCTGGACCGGGCCGACGGCGCGGACGCAGGCCAGCACCGCGTCGAAGGTGGCCCGGACCTGCGGGCTGGCCCGGGCGAAATGCCGGTCCAGGTCGCCCAGGGCGGCGCAGGTATGGGACTGGTTCCGGCTGGCGAAGCTCCGCCCGCACGACGGGCACGCCCACATGTCCGTCACCGGTGCCGCTTCCCGGTCAGGGCAGCCATCGCAGCCACGTCCCGTGGCTCTCGGTGAAGGCGATGACCTGGCCGTCGCGGGCCAGCACGCACGCCTGGCCGCCCGTATCCGGCCCGTCCGTACCTGGCACGACGCCGGGCGGCTCGCTGGACAGCCAGGTGACGCCGAGGCCGCGGACGGTGCCGGCGAACTCCTCCCGCCGCTCCGCGGGGAGGTACCACAGGGCCGAGGTGTGGTAGATGACCAGCGTGGCGTCCGCCGGGGCCTGGGCCGCCAGGGACGGCAGGCCGGTGAGCATGTCGCCGCGGTGCACCGCGGGCGGGTCGCGGCGGGCCGACTCGATGGCGGCCGCGAGCCGCTGCGCGCGGTCACCTTCCCCGGGCCAGACCAGGCAGGAAAGCCAGCGGACGTCGTCCTCGCGGGTCACGTCCAGCGGGTTGAGGTCGAGCCCGGCGCGCCAGCTGATGACGGGGATCCGGGCCGGCAGCGGCACCGGCCCGTGCGGCTCGCACCGCAGTACGGGAGCGTCCGGGTCCAGGCCCGCCAGCCGGTGCCCGGCGTAATCGTAGGAGTAGCGGTCGACGAGCAGGTTGAGCCCGGCGCTGGCGCCCGCCTCGATCAGCGCCAGCGGCTGCGGCAGCTGGGCCAGGGCGGGCAGCAGGACCGCGCAGCGAGCCGGCTCGTTGGTCTGCGTCCGCCGGGCCAGGATCAGCTCGGTCAGTTCGGCCCGGGACTGGCTGGCCAGCTCGCGTAGCGACCCGATCTCGGGCGGGGCGCCGAGCAGGTAGCGGGCCGCCGCGAACAGCAGGTTCGGCTGGCGTTTCTCCGGCGGCAGCGACGCGATGAAGCCCGCCAGCGCGGCGTCGCCGGCGACCGAATCGGCCAGCGCCTCGTAAGCCGCCGACCGGCCCCGCGCCTCCAGCCGGGCGAACTCCCGGTAGGTCCCCGCCACCGCTGTCACCGCGTCGTCATCAGGCTGCGCCACAACCGGCACGCTACCCGGCACCCCCTTTCGCTGTACCATCACCGCCATGAACCCACTGTCGGGCGTTCTCGGCGAAGCGTGGCAGATGTACAAGGCGCACGCCAAGCACCTGCTCGCCATCGCATTCGTCATCTACCTGGCCGCGGCGGTCATCGCCGCGCTCCTCGCGCTGGTCGGCAGCACCTTCGGGGCCGTGCTCGGCTCCCTGGTGTCAGATCGTCGCGGCCTTCCTGCTGCAGGCGACGCTGGTCAAGGCCGTGCAGGACGTGCGGGACGGCCGTGCCGACATGTCCCTCGGCGAGACCGTGCGCGCGGCCACGCCGTATCTCGGGGCGGTGGCCGGGGCCTCGATCCTGGCCGGCATCGCGATCACCATCGGGCTGATTCCTGCTCATCGTCCCCGGCCTGTACCTGATCACCATCTGGGCGGTGATCGTGCCGGTCATCGTGCTGGAGCAGTCCGGGGTGATGGCGTCCTTCGGGCGCAGCCACCAGCTGGTCCGCGGCCGCGGCTGGCACGTGTTCGGCACGCTGGTCCTGGCGTGGCTGATCCTGCTGGCGGTGAACCTGGTCCTCGGCCTGATCTTCGCCGCGCTGCCGAACGCGCTGGGCCGGGGCCTGAGCTCGGTCATCTCGGGCACGCTGATCGCCCCGTTCATCGCCCTGGTCGTGACGCTGGTCTACTACCGGCTCTCCGCGAGTTCCGAGGTGCCTGCGGCCCCGGGCGAGAATTACGGCGGGTTCGGGCAGACGCCGTTACGGAGGAGCCGGAACACGGCGAGCGGCCTGCCTGATGATTTCTCCCAGGCAGGCCGCCGTCGTTATCTGGCCCCCGGCGCCCCCGACGGGCCGGGGGAGAAGGACATAAGGCCGAACGGGCTGCCGGTCACGCCCGGACCGCGGCAGCCTCCGCCCAGTGCTGCTCCAGGTGCGGTACCAGGTCCATGGGGCGCTCGTCCGGGAAGAACAGCCGCGCGCCGTCGACGGTGACCACCCGGGTCGTGCCGGGGATGGTGTCCCGCAGCCAGTAGGCCCAGGAGACGTCGAAGGCTTCGTCCCCGGTGCCCCACACCATCAGCGTGGGCACGGTGAGCTCCCTGAGCTGAGGGGTGACCGCCGCCAGGTCGCCGGCGTCCAGGGCGGCCAGCAGCCTCTCGAACTCCCGGGCGCGCTCGATCGTCCCGAAGCACGGCTCCAGGTAGGAGCGGATGACCGCCGGGTCCACCCGGTCCAGGTGCTCGTAGCCGGTGCCGAAGGCGACCTTGGCGGCCGCGTCGAGGTCGGCGAACAGCGCCACGGCGGTCGGCGCCAGGTTCCCGGCCCGGGCCAGCTCCACCGTCGGCTTGAACGCCTCGGGCGGCAGGTTGCCGTCGGTGTCGCAGTTGGTGAGGGTGAGCGAGGCCAGCCGCTGCGGGTTACGAGCGGCGAAGATCTGGGCGATGGCCCCGCCGGTGTCGTTGGCGACGAGATTGATGCCGGTGAGTCCGAGCGCGTCGCAGAAGTCCTCCAGGCCGGCCGCGAGCCCGGCGACGGACAGGTCCTGCCCGGCGGTCACCGGGCTCTGACCGTGCAGTGGCAGGTCAGGGGCGATGCAGCGGTACTGGCCGGTCAGCGCGCCGATGACGTTGCGCCAGAGGTAGGCGTTGGTGGCGATGCCGTGCACGAACAGCGCCACCGGCCCGGTCCTCTCGGGGGTCACGGGGTCGATATCGATGTAGCTGATCTCGCCGGAACGGGTCGCGATGCTGTGCCGGTGGGCCTGGAGTTCGGTGAGCTGCATTACGATCGCCTTCCTGGTGGACGAGGTAGTCTTATTAGACCGACTGTCGGTTTATGGAAACAAACCGACAGTCGGTTTGTCAAACTGTTTAGGCGCGGTGTCATAGCGGGGCAGGGCGAGGAGCGGCGATGGAGCGACCCAACAAGAACGTCGCCCGTGGTGAGGCGACACGGGGCCAGTTGATCGCGATCGCCACCCGCCTGTTCGCCGAGCGCGGCTACGAGGACACCTCGATCGAGGCGGTGCTGCGCGAGGCAGGGGTGAGCCGGGGCTCCCTCTATCATCACTTCCCGGGCAAGGAGGCCCTGTTCGAGGCGGTGGCCGAAGACGTCGAGACCAGCGTCGGGGAGCAGACCCTCGCCGCCGCGCGCGGTTCCGACGGGCCGGTGGCCGCGCTGCGGGCCGGCTCCCTCGCCTGGATCCGGCTCGCGGGCGATCCGGTGGTGCGGCGGATCCTGCTGATCGACGCGCCGTCGGTGCTCGGCTGGGAACGCTGGCGGGCCATGGAGGAGCACCACGCCCTCGGGGGGATCCGGGCGGTGCTCCAGGTCATCGCCGATCAGGGCAAGCTGCGGCCGGAACTGGTCGGCACGCTGGCCAACGTGCTGCTCGCGTCGGTCAACGAGGTGGCGCTGATCGTCGCCCGGGCCGAGGACAAGGAGGCGGCGATGCAGGCCGGCGCCGACACCATCGACGAGCTGCTGCAGCGCCTGTTCGGCTGACCGGTCAGGCGCCGGTCTCGCGGGCCACGGCGCGGCCGGCCTGACGGCCGCTGAACAGGCAGCCGCCGAGGAATGATCCCTCCAGCGACCGGTAGCCGTGCATCCCCCCGCCGCCGAACCCGGCCACCTCACCCGCCGCGAACAGGCCCGGCACCGGCCGGGGCCCGCCGTCCGCGGACACTGCGCCCCCGGGCGTCGCGCCGCCCAGTACCCGCCCGGACAAGTCGGTCTGCAGGCCGCCCAGCGTCTTGCGGGTCAGGATGTTGAGCCGCACGGCGATCAGCGGCCCGGCCTTCGGGTCCAGGATCTTGTGCGGCGCCGCGGTGCGTGCCAGCCGCTCTCCGCGGGACCTGCGGGCGTTCCGGATCGCCATGACCTGCAGGTCCTTGGTGAACGGGTTGTCGATCTCCCGGTCGCGCGCGACGATCTGCCGCTCCAGGTCGGCCAGCTCCAGAAGCGGCTCCGGGGTCAGCTTGTTCATCCCCGCCACCAGCTCCGGCAGCGTCCTGGCCACCACGAAGTCGGCCCCGTGCCGCTTGAACGCCTCCACCGGGGCGGCGGCGCCCGGCCGCACCCGGGACAGGGTGAGCTTGATGTCCTTGCCGGTCAGGTCGGGGTTCTGCTCCGAGCCGGACAGCGCGAACTCCTTCTCGATGATCTTCTGGGTGAGCACGAACCACGAGTAGTCGAAGCCGGTGGCCCGGATGGCCGCCAGCGTGCCGAGGGTGTCGAACCCGGGGAAGTGCGGGGCCGGGAACCTCCGGCCGCGCGCGTCGAACCACAGCGAGGACGGCCCGGGCAGGATCCTGATGCCGTGCCGGGCCCAGATCGGGTCCCAGTTCTGGATGCCCTCGGTGTAGTGCCACATCCGGTCGCGGTTGACCAGCCGCCCGCCGGCCCGTTCGGCGATGGCCAGCATCCGGCCGTCGACGTGCTCGGGCACCCCGCAGATCATCCGGTCCGGCGGGGGGCCGAGCCGCTCCGGCCAGTTCTCGCGGACCAGGTCGAAGTTGCCGCCGATCCCGCCGGAGGTCACGATCACCGCGGGGGCGTGCAGCTCGAACTCGCCGGTCACGGTGCGCGAGCTGCGGGTGCCGCGCGCGGCCTGGCTCGGCTCGAGGATCGCCCCCCGTACCCCGTCCACGGTCCCGCCGGTGCCGGTGAGCCCGTCCACCCGGTGCCGGAACCGCAGCCCGGCCAGACCGGAACCCGCCGCCTCCCTGACCTGGCGCTCGAACGGAGCCACCACGGCCGGGCCGGTGCCCCAGGTGACGTGGAAGCGAGGCACGGAGTTGCCGTGCCCGTCGGCCAGGTAGCCGCCCCGCTCGGCCCAGCCCACCAGCGGGAACCACCGCACCCCCATGGCGTGCAGCCAGGACCGCTTCTCCCCGGAGGCGAAGTCGACGTAGGCCTGCGCCCACCGGTACGCCCAGTAGTCCTCGCCCGCCGGGTCGTCGACCCCGCGGTCGAAGAACGCGCTGCCCAGCCAGTCCTGCCAGGCCAGCTCGCGGGAGTCCCTGATGCCCATCCGGCGCTGCTCCGGGGTGCCCACCAGGAACAGGCCGCCGAACGACCAGAAGGCCTGGCCGCCCAGGTTCGACTCGGGCTCCTGGTCGAGCAGCAGCACCCGCCGCCCGGCCCTGGTCAGCTCCGCGGTGGCGGCCAGTCCCGCCAGCCCCGCGCCCACCACGATCGCATCCGCGTCCATCTGGTTATCAAACCAGGCCACCGGTCCGGGTTCATCCCCAGGCACGACCCTCGGATAGCATCGGCTGATGTCAGATCCCGGATTCGACGCCTCGAAGCCGCACATCTCGCGGGTCTATGACTACCTTCTCGGCGGCAAGGACAACTTCGCCGCCGACCGGGCCGTCGGCGATCAGCTCATCGCCCAGCTGCCCGCCGTCCAGGTGGGCGTCCGGGCCCAGCGTGACCTGCTCGGCCGCGTGGTCAGCTACCTGGTCGGCGAGGCTGGCCTGCGGCAGCTCCTGGACATCGGCTCCGGGCTGCCGACCGCGGAGAACGTGCACGAGATCGCCCACGGGATCGACCCGGCCACCCGGGTGGTCTACCTCGACAACAACCCCGTCGTGCTCGCCCACGCCCAGGCGCTGCTCGCCGACGACAAGGTGACCTTCGCCGTGGGCGGCGACCTCAGGGACCCGGCCGGCCTGCTGGCCCATCCCGACGTGCGCGAGCACCTGGACTGGGACCAGCCGGTCGGGCTGCTGCTCTGCGGCATCCTGCACTACATCCTGGACGAGGAGAAACCGGCCCAGGTCGTCGAGACGCTGTACCGCGCGCTGCCCGCGGGCAGCTACGTGTTCATCCACCACATGCTGGACAGCGATGATCCCGCGTCCGCCACCTTGCAGGCGGCGATGCAAAAGGGCCTCGGCCGGACGCAGTTCCGGACGTTCGCGCAGATCGGGGAGCTGTTCGGCGGACTGGAGCTGGTCGAGCCCGGCGTCGTGCTCGTGCCCGACTGGCGCCCCGATCCTGGCACCCCTGGCGTGCGGCACCATCCGGTCCTCGGCCTGGCCGCGGCCGGGGTGGCACGCAAGGCGTGAAACCCGGGTCGTTCGGCCGGGCCGGGCTCAGGACGCGAGCGCCATCTGGATGATCCGGACGATGACCATGACCATCGCGATCGCCATGTAGCTGCCCAGGACGGTCAGGGCGACCTTGCGCCCGGTCGACATCACCGGCTTGGACAGCATGATGAGCGGCGGCATCCGCCAGGTCTCGCGGTCGCGGCGGTCCACCTCGACCGGGTTGCCGCGCCCGCAGCGACCGGATCAGCGCCCAGCCGCCCGTGACGACCGCCACCACCGTGCACCCCAGTCATGATGCTCGAGGATCTGCCGGCCGGTGATGCCGGGAAACGCCACCGAGGCAGTCAGCACGACCGACATGGTGATCAGCAGGGCCACGACGGCCGAGGTGAACACGTTGGTACCGCGGCGGTTGACCCAGGGCCCGAGGACCGCGCGGTCGTTGCACAGCAGCAGCAGGAACACCGTGGCGGCCGGCAGCAGCACGCCGGCCAGCGCCTGGACGCCCTCGATGATCAGGCCGAGCGGCGCGCCGGGAATGAGCACGATGGCCGCGGCCACCGCGATCAGCGCGGCGTAGATCGCGTAGAAGCCCTTGGCCTGGCGGAACCCGCGGTGCAGCGAGTGCTTGAGGCCGAGCGTGTCGCCGACCGCGTACGCGGTGGACAGCGAGACCGCGAACGCCCCGATGATGGCGGCGTCGAGCAGCGCGACCGCGAACACCACGCCCGCCACCCGGCCCGCCGAGGCCGTGATGCCGTGTGCCAGCCCGATGGCGTCGGTGAAGTGGCCCGCGGCCGGCGTGTGGGCGAAGGCCGCGGCGGTCGCCCCCATCAGCGCGGCCGCGCCGAGCACGACGATCACGATGCCGATCCACAGGTCGACCTTCTCGTAGCGGATGAACCGCGGCGTGATCCGCTTGTCGACCACGTAGGACTGCTGGAAGAACAGCTGCCATGGCGCCACGGTGGTGCCGACGATGCCGATGATCAGCAGCATGACGGTGGCCATCTGCCCGGAACCGCCGGGCAGGCCGGGGGTGACGAAGCCGCGCGCCATCTGGGCGCCGGACGGGTGGCTGACCAGGTACAGCGGGATGAGGAGCAGCGATCCGGCGCAGAACGTCACCGCGATCCGTTCGAACCTGCGGAAGCTGCCGGTCGACGCGGCCGCCAGGATCACGCCGGCCGCGAGCAGCACGGCGACCAGCTTGGGTACGCCCAGGTACCCGGCCGCCAGGGTGATCCCGATGAACTCGGTGACCAGGGTCAGCGCGTTCAGGATGAGCAGGTCGGTGACCTGGAGCGCGCCCCAGGACTTGCCGAACCTCTCGATGATGAGCCGGGCGTGCCCGACCCCGGTGACCGCGCCGAGCCGCAGCACCATCTCCTGGTTCACGTAGAGCACCGGGATCAGCAGCAGCAGGGTCCACAACAGCCGGGTTCCGTAGTTCTGCCCGGCCTGCCCGTAGGTGGAGAACGCGCCGGCGTCGTTGTCGCCGCACATCACGATCAGCCCGGGGCCCACGATGGCCAGCAGCGTCTTCAGCTTGGCGGACAAGCCGGCCCGCGGAGCCGAGTCGTCGGCGGGAATGGTGCCGAGCGCGCCGCGGATGTCGCCGACGTGCGCGTCATCGAGGGCGGCGGTACGAGTGGTGGTGGCCATGGTGAACACCCCTTTCACGTCACGAAACTGACGGAAACAGGGGCACACGCACATGCCCGCCCGAACTGGGCAGGCAAGGTCAAAGAGCAGGAACGTTAGGCGAAGCGGCGTGTGCCCGGGACGAAATGGGACAGCAGCGAGAAGGGCCAACTTCGGCCCGGACTATCAGAGTCCATCGCTTGCCTCCCTTCCATCGCGACGCACGGGGGCGCCAGGCCACTCCGCCTGCGGGCTCTGCCGCCCGCGGGCATTCTCCGCGTGACACCTGAGGAAACAAACGCCCGGGAAGAAGAAATCCCTGGCCGCACCTCTCTCGTAAGAGCTTTGGCACTCCACGGCGTACTGCGATCAGTGTCCCGGTCGCCAGCCACTTGGCCTCACCCCTTAGGCCGGGGAGAGGTGTCCTGATCCGGAGCGTCTCTCGACGGTTGGGATCAGTGGCCTATGTCCGTGAAGACGCCTCACCGAACGAGGTGTCCCGTTTTCAACCTCAAACAGCATGCCCGGGGCAAAGCTGAATGTCAATTCAGGCTGACCGGTGTGTCAGCTGTGTTGTTGCTCACGGTGCCAGCTTTTAGGGGCAGTCTTCAACGTTAGGCGCACGTTCGGTTGCCATCTGTGACAACATCGACGTTAACTCGGCTTCGAAGCGCTCTGGGATGCCCAAGGATACGGCAGGGAGGTCTCATTCATGCAGCGCCAGCGACATGGCTGGGACATCCACATCGAATACCGCAGTACTGGCGGTGCCGCAGTGACTGAAGTCGCTGCCGCGCCGGCGATGCTACCGCGCGACCAAGCCCCGGGCCGCAGGGTGCGGGTTACCCCCGCGGCGCTACCGGGATGCCGAGGCCGGGCAGCACCTGGGCGGCCGGGAGCGCGGCGAGCAGGGGACCCGGCAGCCTGAGCTTGGATCCGCGGATACCCGATCCGATCACCACCGAACCGGTCTTGGCCACCGCCTCGTCGACCAGGACGGGCCAGTCCGCGGGCAGGCCGACCGGCGTGATCCCGCCGTACTCCATGCCGGTGGCGGCGGTGACCGCGTCCACCGGCGCGAAGGACGCCTTCCGCGCGTCCAGGTGCCTGCGCACCAGCCCGTTGACGTCGGCCCGGGTGGTCGCGGCCACCATGCAGGCCGCGTAGCGGGTCTCGCCGCCGCGCTTGGCCGCGATGACGACGCAGTTCGCCGACTCCTCGAGGGTCGACGCCGTAGCGCTCGCAGAACGCGGCGGTGTCCGCCAGCGCCGGGTCGATCTCGGCCACCTCGACGTCGTCGGCGCCCGGCAGGTCGCCCAGTAGGTCGCGGAGCGCCGCCGCCACCGGCGCGGCGAGCAGGTCCGGGCGGGACAGGGCGGGCGCGAAGGCGAGAAGACTCATGCCGCCATCCAACCAGACGCCCTCCGCCGTGGGATGGTGTACCTCGTGGCGATCGATGCGCATCTGCACCTGTGGAATACCGAACGGCTGCGCTACGAGTGGCTGCAGCGGCCGCCCAGCTCGACCGACTGCAGGCGCGGCCCGGCGTCGCCGGCATCCGCAACCCCATCCACGACCAGCCCGGCCCGGACTGGCTGCTCCGCCCGGCGGTGAGGGGATGGCGCTGCTCGAGGGACGGGGCATCCCGTTCGACGTGATCTCCGTGCTGCCCAGGCACCTGAGCCACGTTCCGGTGCTCTCCGAGCGGTATCCCGCGCTGCGGATGGTCCTTGACCACCTGTCCCACCCGCCCCTCGGCGGCACGGACAGCAGCCAGTGGCTACGCCAAGGTCACTGCCGAGCTCGCCAGGCTCTTCGATCAGCTCGCGCCGCCCGGACGCGACGCCATCCTGGGCGGCACCGCCGCCCGCTTCTACGCTCTGCCTGATGCCACGCCTCAGCCGCCGCACCCATCACATCTGCACCGGCGGGCCGAGCCGCCGAACCACGGCGATGTGGCAATGTAGTGGTTCTGGCCACGGCAATGTCACATGGCCGTGGTTGCCAGTGTGGCCGCCCAGGACGCGTAGCCGCCGGCGGAAGGCGGCGGGCCGGAAATCTGTTATGCAGTGGGGACCAGTCTGATCTATTCTTCCCGCCGGTATGGAGTCGAGTTCTGTGACGTCTTCGTCTGCCCGGGACACCGGGCCGAGGACCCGGCGTCCCAGGCACTCAGGGGCGCCGGCCGGGCGTGCCGCCGCGCGCGTGGCAGCGCGGGCCGCCCGGCGCGCGGCCATGCCGCCGGTCACCTATCCCGCCGAGCTGCCCGTCAGCCAGCTCAAGGACGAGATCGCCGAGGTCATCCGCGACCACCAGGTGGTGGTTATCGCGGGGGAGACCGGCTCGGGCAAGACGACCCAGATACCCAAGATCTGCCTGGAGCTCGGCCGCGGCATCGACGGGCAGATCGGCCATACCCAGCCGCGGCGGCTGGCGGCCCGGACCGTGGCGATGAGGATCGCCGAGGAACTCGGCAGCCCGCTCGGTGAGGCGGTCGGCTACCAGGTCAGGTTCACCGACGTGTCCGCCGACGGCACGCTGGTGAAGCTGATGACCGACGGCATCCTGCTGAACGAGCTCGCCCGCGACCGGGACCTGCGCCGTTACGACACGCTCATCATCGACGAGGCGCACGAGCGCAGCCTGAACATCGACTTCATCCTCGGCTACCTCCGGCAGCTGCTGCCGCGCCGCCCGGACCTGAAGGTGATCATCACCTCCGCGACCATCGACCCGGAGCGGTTTTCGGCCGCCTTCGGCGGCGCGCCGATCGTCGAGGTGTCCGGCCGGACCTACCCGGTGGAGGTCCGGTACCGGCCGGCCGGCGAGGACGCTGACCAGGGCCAGGCGATCAGCGACGCGATCGATGAGCTGTCCGCCGAGGGACCCGGCGACATCCTGGTGTTCCTGTCCGGTGAGCGGGAGATCAGGGACACCGCGGACCTGCTGGCCGGCCGCGAGCGGCTCGAGATCCTCCCGCTCTACTCCAGGCTGTCAGCGGCCGAGCAGCACCGGGTCTTCGAGCGCCGCCCCGCGTCCAGCCTCACCCGCCGGGTAGTCCTGGCCACCAACGTGGCCGAGACCTCCCTCACCGTGCCCGGCATCAAGTACGTCATCGACCCGGGCACGGCGCGCATCTCCCGGTACAGCCGCGGGACCAAGGTGCAGCGGCTGCCGATCGAGCCGATCTCGCAGGCGTCGGCCAACCAGCGCAAGGGCCGCAGCGGCCGCACCTCGGACGGCATCTGCATCCGGCTGTACTCCGAAGAGGACTTCGAGTCGCGGCCGGAGTTCACCGATCCTGAGATCCTGCGCACCAACCTGGCCTCGGTCATCTTGCAGATGGCAGCGATCGGCCTGGGCGACATCCCGAACTTCCCGTTCATCGACCCGCCCGACGCGCGCAACATCGCCGACGGGCTGACCCTGCTCGCGGAGCTGAACGCGTTCAGAGGAGGCCGCATCACCGGGCTCGGGCGCAAGCTGGCCCGGCTGCCGGTGGACCCGCGGATCGGCCGGATGATCCTCGAGGCCGACCGGAACGGCTGCGTCCGCGAGGTCCTGATCATCGCCGCCGCGCTGTCCATCCAGGATCCGCGCGAGCGGCCCGCCGACGCCCAGCAGGCGGCCGACGACAAGCACCGCCGGTTCGCCGACCCGGACTCGGACTTCGTCAGCTACCTGAACCTGTGGGACTACCTGGCCGAGCGGCAGCGCGAGCTGTCCTCGTCGGCCTTCCGCCGGCTGTGCCGCGCCGAGTTCCTGAATTACCTGCGGGTCCGCGAGTGGCAAGACCTTCAGGGACAGTTGCAAACGCTGGCCGGCGATCTCGGGGTGGCGGTCCGTTCCACCTCGCCCGAACGGTCCGGGTTGCACGTCTCCCTGCTGGCCGGCCTGCTCTCCCAGACCGGCTTGAAGACCGAGCCGCTCCAGCAGGCTGCCTCGGCACCGAAGGGACGCAGGCCGCGGGCCGAATACCTGGGCGCGCGCAACGCCAGGTTCGCCATCTTCCCCGGATCCGCCCTGACCAGGAAGACGCCGGACTGGATCGTGGCGGCCGAGCTGGTCGAGACGTCCCGGCTCTGGGCGCGGACCGTGGCGCGGATCGAGCCTGAGTGGGTGGAGCCGCTGGCCCGGCACCTGGTCCGGCACAGCTACAGCGAGCCGCACTGGGAGAAGAAACGCGGCGGGGCGGTCGCGCTGGAGAAGGTCACGCTGTACGGGATGCCGCTGGTGACCGACCGCAAGGTCCCGTACGGACGGATCGACCCGGCGGCGGCCAGGGAGCTGTTCATCAGGCATGCGCTGGTGGAGGGCGACTGGCAGACCAGCCACCGGTTCTTCGCCGAGAACCGGCGGCTGCTGGCCGAGGCCGAGGAGGTCGAGCACCGGGCCCGCCGTCGCGGCCTGGTGGCCGGCGAGGACGAGCTGTTCGCGTTCTACGACGCGCGGATCCCGGCGGACGTGGTCTCGGCCCAGCACTTTGACACCTGGTGGACGCAGGCCCGCCGGGCCGACCCCGGCCTGCTTACCTTCAAGGCCAGCGACCTGCTCAGCGATGACGCCGCCGGGGTCAGCGCCGATGCCTACCCCGACGTCTGGACCTCGGAGTCCGCCGGGCTCACCTCCGCCCCCCTCTCCTATGCCTTCGAGCCGGGCAGCGAGACCGACGGCGTGACCGTCGACATCCCGCTGAGCCGGCTCAACCAGGTAAACGCCGCCGAATTCTCCTGGCAGGTGCCGGGCCTGCGCACCGAGCTGGTCACCGAGATGATCCGGTCGCTGCCCAAGGCGCTGCGACGTGACCTGGTACCCGCGCCTGACGTGGCGCGGGAGGTCGTCGCCCGCCTCGGCGCGCCGTCCGGGGACCTGCGCGACGCGGTCGGCCGCGAGCTGCGCTCGCTGCGCGGGGTGACCGTCCCGCGGGACGCCTGGGACCTGGACAAGCTGCCCCGGCACCTGCGGATCACCGTCCGGGTGACCGACGGGGACCGCGTCCTGGCCGAGGGCAAGGACGTGGCGGAGCTGCAGCGCGAGCTCAGGCCGCGGCTGCGGGACGTGCTGTCCCGGGCCGCGTCCGGGATCACCCGGACGGGCCTGACCTCGTGGAGCTCCGATGCGCTCCCCAAGGTCTTCCGGGAGGGCACCGTGGTCGCCTACCCGGCCCTGGCCGACGCGGGCGCGGCGGTCGACGTGCGCCTGTTCGAGACCGATGACGCGGCGCGCGCGGCCATGTGGGCCGGCACCAGGCGGCTCATCCTGCTCGGCGCGCCGTCGCCGGTCAAGTCGATCGCCGACGGCCTGTCCACCCGGGCCAAGCTGGCGCTCAGCCACAACCCGCACGGCAGCGTCGCGGCCATGTTCGCCGACTGCGTGCACTGCGCCGCGGACTACCTGATGGCCGAGGCGGGCGGCCCGGCCTGGGACCGGGAGGGTTTCGAGCGGCTGTCCGCCGCGGTCCGGTCCCGGCTGCATGAGGTGACCGCCGCAGTGGTGACGCAGGTGGAGGCGGCCCTGCGGCTGGCCCACTCCGTCGGCGCCCGGCTCCAGGACAGCTACGCCGAACCGCTGCGCCCGGCCGTGGCCGACATGCGCGCGCAGCTGGCCGGGCTCATCTATCCCGGCTTCGTGGCGGCCACCGGGTACCGCCGCCTGCCGCACCTGACCCGCTACCTGCGCGGGATCGAGCGCCGCCTGGACAAGCTGCCAGAGAACCCGCCGCGGGACGCCGCCAACCTGGCCATTGCCCAGCGGGCCGAACAGGCCTGGCGGCAGGCGGTCGCCGGGCTGCCCGCCGCGCGCCGCGATCAGCCCGACGTCATCGAGGTGCGCTGGATGCTCGAGGAACTCAGGGTCAGCCTGTTCGCCCAGACCCTGGGCACCCAGGCCCCGGTATCGGAGAACCGCATCCTGGCCGCGCTCGGCCGCCTGCGCCCCTGACGAACGCGGTCATCAGACCCGGCCCGGTCCGCTCGGGGGGTGTGTCGTTACCCGCTATGGACTACATGAGGTGCTACGTTGCTCATCACAGAGGCCGAAGCTCGCTCACGCGGCCTGAGCCGCGGAAAGGCAGGAACCGTGACCGGAGAACCCCCCGTGCGGCGCCGCCTCGTCGGAGGCGCGCTGCGCCGGTACCGGGAGAACATGGGCTACGCGCTGGAGGACGCGGCCCGCGTGCTGGAGTGCGACCGGTCGAAGATCAGCCGGATCGAGACCGGGCAGCGCGGCATCAGGCCCAAGGAACTGCGCGAGCTGCTGACCGAGTACGGGGTGCCCGACCGCGAGCAGGCCGCGCTGGTGGCCATCGCGAGCCGCGGCGGACCGCGCGGCTGGTGGCATCCGTACGCAGACCTCCTGCCCGGTCCTTACCTGGACTACGTGATCATGGAGTCGGCCGCCGCCGAGATCATGACCTACGAGGCGCAGGTCGTCCCGGACCTGCTGCAGACCGACGACTACGCCCGTGCGATGGCCGCCGCCGAGCCCGGGTACGCCACGGACCAGCAGCGAGAGCAAGCGGTGGCGGCCAGGGCCGCCCGGCGCCAGGCCGTCCTGGGCGCCTCCGCCGGGCGGCGGGTGTCGGTGATCCTCGGCGAGGCGGCGCTGTACCAGGCCGTCGGCGGCCCCGGGGTCATGGCCGGGCAGATCAGCCACCTCGTCCGGCTGGCCGACGACTTTCCCGGCCTCACCCTGCAGGTGCTGCCGTTCACGGTCGGCGCGCACGCGGCAGCGAGCAGCGGTTCCCTGGCCGTCTTGAGGTTCCCGGACGCGCCCAGCCTGGGCGTCGTCTGCCTGGAGGCGCTATCGGGTGGCGTCTACCTGGAGAGCCAGGAGGATGTCGCCCGTTATACCCGGGCGTTCGCGCTGCTGCGCGCGGCCGCGCTCAGCGCGGCCGACAGCGCTCGGCTGCTCAGCAACCTGGGATTCAGGGAGGATGAGGATCCAGCGGCGGTCTAGTTCGATCCGCTGGCCACGCCGCCCTTGGGATGGCGTAGCTGCTGGGTCACGGCCGCGAGCTTGTCGATGATGTCCTGGATGTCCTGGAGGGATTTCTCGGTTGCCGGCGATCGCGTCAACGTGTCGTTGCCTTGGCCAGCGGCGGCATCAGAGCCGCTGGTTTCATCCGGCCCTGTTCGGCTGACGTCGTGCACGCTGTCGCCGGGGTTCATGCTTGGTGTCTCCTGGAGATGCCTCGTTAGCGGGAAAGTGCCCGGCGGGAAGGCGGTAAATTCCCGGCGGGAGTCGCAGGTTAAGCGCAGGTCACTATGCTAAGGCCTTTTCGCCGGTATGTCACGCACCGACGGGCGTCGTGTCGCGCGTTTCCCTTTGCCCGGCGGCTGATCAGCTCCGCGGCGCCCGATGGCGTCCCCGCTTGGCGGTCTAGCTGCGACGACGCCATGCCGTCGATCATGTTCCGGTACATTCCCGTGATGACGCTGAGACACTGCTAACGATTGCATGAATTCATTCGTTTACGCTTTGTACATGCACATGCAAATGCAAATCATTCGGTAATTGCGCCGATTAGGCCGTGATGGGAGCAGATCCGCAGAAAGCGTCAGCGGTGCCGCGGAGCGGCGTGACGCATGCTCTTCTCCATCTCGTCGGGCCGCATGGCCGCCAGCGGAAGCGGCGTGACGTCCGCGCGCCCGGGCTGCATGCCGTCGAGGACCAGGGTCAGGTACCGGCGCCAGATGCCGGGATTGGCCGCGTACGCCAGGTGCGCCGCGTCGGTCAGCATGAAGACGATGAACGGGATGTCGGTCTGCTGGATGTCGGCCCGCAGTTGCCCGGCCGCCTGAGCCCGCTGCACGAGCCGCGCGATCAGGGGCTCGTTGCGCTGCCGCGCGACCGCGACCAGGTCCCGGCCGTAGGTGGCGAACATCAGCATCTGCCGCAGGCCGAGATCGCCCGCCATGATCTCGGCCATCCGCTCCATGAAGGACACCAGGCCGCACCATGGGTCGGGGGCCGCGTAGGCCTCGTCGGCGATGGTCGCGACCGACTCAAGGCGCTCCAGGAACAGCGCCTCGATCAGCTCCTCCTTGGTCCGGAACCGCCGGTAGACGGTGCCGACCCCGACTCCGGCGTGACGGGCGATCTCGTCCAGGCTGACATCGAGACCACGCTCGTTGAACACCTCGGAGGCTGCCTCGAGGATCCGCTGCCGGTTCCGCTCGGCGTCGCGTCGCAGCGGTCGCACCGCGCGGACTTCCCCTCCGGAAGCCCGCGGCCCCCCAGCAGCCCGCGGACCCCGGGAACCCCCGGAATCAGTCACGTTCTCGGTCACCTGAAACCTCCCCGAAAAAAAGTGGAGACAACTTCTCCGCTTCGTGTTACCGTAGACCTAACCGGAGAAGATACCTCCAGATTGGTGAAGCTCATGTCAGATGTCAACTCCACCGGCCGGGCCGACACGGGGGACCGGCGGCGCTGGCTCATCCTCGGCGTGATCGGCCTCGCGCAGCTCATGGTGGTCCTGGACGCCACGATCATGAACATCGCGCTGCCGTCCGCGCAGCACGCGCTCCAGTTCAGCACGGTGGATCGGCAGTGGGTGGTCACGGCCTACACCCTGGCGTTCGGCAGCCTGCTTCTCCTGGGCGGGAAGCTGGCCGACCTGGTTGGCCGGAAGGTAACGTTCCTGGTCGGGCTGATCGGCTTCGCGGGCGTCTCGGCCATCGGCGGCGCCTCGGTCAACTTCGCCATGCTGGTGACCGCTCGCGCCTGCCAGGGCGCGTTCGCCGCGATCCTGGTGCCGTCAGCCCTGTCACTATTGACGACCACGTTCACCGAGCCGAAGGACCGCGGCAAGGCGTTCGGCGTCTACGGGGCGATCGCCGCCGCCGGCGGTGCCGTAGGCCTGCTGCTCGGGGGTGCGCTGACCGAGTACCTGTCCTGGCGCTGGACGCTTTATGTCAACCTCATCTTCGCGGGCTTGGCGTTCATCGGCGGAGCGCTCCTGCTCAAGCGGCAGCCGTCGCAGGCTAAGCCACGGCTTGACATTCCCGGCGTGCTGCTGGTGTCCGGCGGCCTGTTCTGCCTGGTCTACGGATTCTCCAACGCCGCCACGCACAACTGGCACACCCCGTCTACCTGGGGATTCCTGGTCGCGGGCGTGGCGTTGGTCGCCGTGTTCACGTTCTGGCAGGCCCGCACGGCCAACCCGCTGCTGCCGCCTCGCGTGGTGCTCGACCGGAACCGGGGCGGCGCGTACGTCTCCATGCTGATCGCCTCGGCCGGGATGTTCGCCACGTTCCTGTTCCTGACCTACTACCTGCAGCAAACGCTGGGTTACACGCCTGTCGTCACCGGCTTCGCGTTCCTGCCCATTATCGGCGGCATCGCCGTGGCGGCGAATCTGTCCACCATCGTCCTGATGCCGAGGATCGGACCCAAGCCGCTGGTGGCGGCGGGCATGCTGGTCGGGGCGGGCGCCATGGTCTGGTTCGCTCAGCTGGGAGGGCACACCGCCTACGCGGCCGGGGTCCTCGGCCCGCTCATCCTGACCGGGATCGGCCTCGGTATGGTGATCGCGCCCTCGATCAATACCGGCACGTATGGCGTGGCACCGCAGGACGCGGGCGTCGCCTCGGCCACCGTCACCGTGGGCCAGCAGCTCGGCGCCTCGATCGGCACCTCGCTGCTGAACACGATCTTCGCCAGCGCCGTCGCCTCGTACATCACCGCGCACCTCGCCGCGGCCCGGGTGATCGGCCGTCCGGCCCTGACCGGGCTCGCGCTGGCTCATGGCTACGACACCGCCTTCTGGTGGACGGCCGGCATCCTGGCCGGCGGCGCGATCGTGGCCGGCGCCCTGTTCCGAAGCGGTCCGCTGTACCGCAAGGACGGCCAGGGTCAGCAGTCTGCCGGGGTCATGGCGGGAACCGAGGCAGGCCCGGCCCTCCTGGCGTGAGGCCGCGACACGTACGCCCCGGATGCGGAACTCATTCCCGCACCGGGGCGGCCGCTAAGCGAGCCGCAATTTGTTACTCACTCGTCATTTAATAGAAGCAGCCGAATTCGTGCGCGCTATTTGCATGCGGCGTCGATTCCAGAAAACTGCTGAGCCTGAAGTGACTGCAGGTAGACATGGTAATATGCGCCGGGGACACCGCTATGGCGTGCGTGTCCGAAAAGCAACCTACGCCACTGGTCCGTCTTTCCGCTGCCGACTTAGGATTATTTTGTCCGGATGACGTCAGGGGCCTTGTGACGTTAGGTGGCGTATGACGTGCTCGGGGGCTTGAAGCCGGGGGATCCCCAGCGGATCGGGCCGTACCGGCTGGTCGGCCGGCTCGGCCGGGGCGGCATGGGAGACGTGTTGCTGGGCCTGTCCGCGGGCGGCCGGCCGGTGGCGGTGAAGGTGATCCGCGCGGAGCTGGCCGCGGATCCCGAGTTCCGGGTGCGGTTCGCCCGCGAGGTCGCGGCGGTTCGCCGGGTGAGCGGCCTGTTCACCGCCCTCGTGGTGGACGCGGACGTCGATAGCCCGGTACCGTGGCTGGCCACGGCCTACGTGAGCGGCCCTTCGCTGGCCGAAGCGGTGACCGGTGACGGCCCGATGGCCGCGCGGCCCGCCCTGGCCCTGGCGGCGGGACTGGCCGAGGGCCTGAGCGCCATCCACGCCGCGGGCGTGGTGCACTGCGACCTGAAGCCCTCGAACGTGCTGCTGTCGCCGGACGGCCCACGGGTGATTGATTTCGGAATCTCCCGTGCCGTCGGGGCCGGGTCGGCGGCCGGCGTCGGCTGGGTGACGGGCTCGCCCGGGTTCATGTCCCCTGAGCAGGCCCTGGGCGGGGAGATCGGACCGCCGAGCGACATCTTCAGCCTGGGCGCGGTGCTCACCTTCGCCCTCACCGGCCGCGGGCCGTTCGGCCAGGGATCACGCCCGGAACTGGCCTACCGGCTGGTCTACGGGCCGCCGGACCTCGGCGAGGTGCCCGCCGGAGTGCGCTCGCTGGTCGGCCACTGCCTGGCCAAGGACCCGGTTCTGCGGCCCACCGCCGACGAGGTCCTGGCCGCGGCGAATGACGGGCAGCCCGTGTCCGGCTGGCTGCCCGGTGCGGCCCTGGGCGCTATCGCCTCACCCAGCGCCTCGCCCGGCGCCTCGCCCCTCGCGTCACCCGGCGCCTCGCCCGGCGCGTCGCCTGTGCCCGCCAGGCCGGCCGGGCGATCCTCGGGGCGCCGATGGTGGCGTCCGCTGACGACGGCGGGGGTGACGGCGGGCCTGCTCGCGGCGTCCGTCGCGGTCAGCTTCGCGCTGGGCAGCCCACCCCCGCGCTCATCCGCCGCGAGGGTGGCGCCGAGGGCCGAGGCCTCACCGACGTCGGCGGCAGCGCCGTCCGCTCACGCGGTCCCCAGTAGCCGTCCGGCTTCCGTCCCGTCCACGTCGCCCTCGCCCGGACCGCGGCCGGCCATCAACCCGGTGGCGGCGATCAGCACGCCGCGCCCGAGCCGCCCGCCGCAGTCCAGCCGCCCGCCGTCCTCGGCCGCCCCGTCGGCACGTCGCCGTCCCCTTCCCCGTCCGTGACAGCCTCCCCGACCGCGACGGCCTCCCCGTCCGTGACGGCCTCCCCGTCGCGGACGGCCTCCCCCCGTCGCCTGCGGCCTCCTCCCGCCGACGGCCTCCTACCCGCCGACGGCCTCCTACCCGCCGACGGCCTCCTACCCGCCGACGGCCTCCTACCCGCCGACGGCCTCCTACCCGCCGACGGCCTCCTACCCGCCGACGGCCTCCTACCCGCCGACGGCCTCCTACCCGCCGACGGCCTCCCCGTCGCCGGCCGCCTCCCAGCCCACGTCGCCGGGCGAGTCGTCCGACCCCTCGCCGGCTCCCGAGATAACGGGTGCAGGGACCTACGAGGAAGGCTCGCAGATCTACTTCGACATCCAATACGCCGATCCTGGCAATGACGCATGGGGATTCGGTTTCAAGGGCGTAAATGGCTCGCGCTGGATAGACGCCACCTATCCCTTCTCCAGTCCTGATCAGGGCATCGCGGAACCAGGGAGCATCTCCTATCCGATTGATCTTGAATGCGGCACCGCCGGGGAGCATGCCGCCCTGGTGGAAGCCTGGATTTACGGCACGGCTGGCCAGAGCAGCCAGCCGGTGACGATCAGCCTCGCCTGCCCGTCCTGACCCGGGAACCCGGTCCGGCGGCACCGGACGGACCCGCGAGCCCCGTCCGGCGCGCCGGCTGGGCGGCTCGTGCGGGCATCGGCCCATATGCAACCCCGGCGTCCGGCCATTACTATTGCCGTGTCTGATATGGCAGGAATGGCATCATTGCCGGCATAGGGTGGGATTTAGCGTGGTGGGGGTATTGCAGGTCGCCGATCCGCGGCTGATCGGCCCTTACCAGCTGCTCGGCCGGCTCGGCGCGGGCGGCATGGGGCGGGTATTCCTTGGCATGTCAGCCGCCGGGCGGCCGGTGGCGGTGAAAATCGTCCACGCCGAACTCGCCGCCGATCCCGAGTTCCGCGCCCGGTTCAGCAGCGAGGTCGCCGCCGCCAGGAAGGTGAGCGGCCTGTTCACGGCGCTGGTGGTGGATGCGGACGTGGACGCTCCCGTGCCCTGGCTGGCCACCGCGTACGTGGCCGGCCCGTCGCTGTCCGAGGCGGTCAGGAGCCGCGGGCCGCTGGCCGCCGGGTCCCTGCTGGCGCTGGCCGCGGGCCTGGCCAAGAGCCTGACCGCGATCCACGCGGCGGGCGTGGTGCACGGTGACCTCAAGCCGTCCAACGTGCTGCTGGCCCCGGACGGGCCGCGCGTGATCGACTTCGGGATCTCCCAGGCCGCGGAGATGACTCCGCTGGCGCGGGCGGGCCTGGTGGTCGGCACGCCCAGCTTCATGTCCCCCGAGCAGGCCGCGGGTAAGGAGGTGGGGCCGCTCAGCGACGTGTTCAGCCTGGGCGCGGTGCTCGCGTTCGCTGCCACGGGACGCAAGCCCTTCGGCGCCGGGCAGCCCGCCGCCGTGCTCGAGCGCGTGGTCCGCGAGACCCCCGACCTCGTGGACGCCCCGGCCGAAGTGCGGCCGATGATCGGACAATGCCTGGCCAAGGACCCGCTGCAGCGTCCCACCGCCGCCGAACTGCTCGCCCGGGTGACCGCCGCCCAGTCCGCGATGGAGCCGCGGCCCGAGCCTGCGCTCTGGGGCTCGGCCGGCCCGGGCCGGCCGTCGGAGGCCCGGGCCCGCGGCGTCCGCCGGCGGCCGCTGATCACCGCGTCCGCCGTCGCGGCCGTCCTCGTGGCGTCCGGCGCCGGATACGGCCTGAGCGCTGCGGCCCGGCATCAGCGGGACGACCCGGCCATGTCCCCGATTGCGGCCGGGGCGCCGGCCAGGCCGGCCGGGCCGGTGCCCAAGCAGGTCCCCTCAGCCCCGGCGCCGCGCATCACCGGCACCTACACCTACCAGCAAGGTGCGATGGTGTTCTTCGAGGTCTCCTACTCCGATCCGGGCCACAACGCCGCGGGCTTCGGTTTCGTCGGCGTCCAGGGGTTCGACTGGCCGCAGCAGCACCACTCCTTCTCCAGCCCGGCGGACGGCATCGTCGAGGCGAACAGCATCGCCTATCCGCTCAACCAGGGATGCGGGACCGGCTTCGAATTCACCAGCACCGTCAAGGCGTGGATCTACGACAAGGCCGGCGTTCGCAGCAAGCCCGTCATCATCCATCTGGCCTGCACCACCTGACCCGGGCGGTCAGGGGTGGGCCCGGGCGTAGTGCACCGCGAGCACGTCGTCGCCGAAATCGCTGCGCGGACGGCGCAGGACGGTGTGCGCGTGGTTGCCGTCGGCGGTCGTGTCGTACTCGATCAGCAGGTCGTCGCCCTGGACGCGGTAGTAGTGCCGGGCGCCCGGCGTCAGCGGCCCTTCCCAGGCGAAGTACAGGTCCGACCCGTCCAGCCGGGCGGCTTCACGGGCCGCGAGCTCCGCGGGCAGCCGGTCCAGGTAGAGCGCGACCATCTGGGCGAGCAGGGCGCGCGCGGCCGGCCGGAGCCCGGCCGCGGACACGCCGGGCGGCGCGATGTGCTGGCAGGCCCGGGGACTGGTCCCGGTGCGGATGTCGGCCGGCGGCTGGCTCGCCACCACGGCGGCCGAACGGTCCTCCGGGCCCATCGCGTCGAGCAGCTCGCGGACCAGGTCTTCCTCCGGGCCGAGCGGCCGGGATACCGGGCGCCCGGCGTAGCTGACGCAGGCCGGGTTGGCGCCGAAGAACACCGGGGCGGGGGAGACCTCCTCGCCTGCCACGGTCATTGTCACCGATAGGTGGTGTCCCTCGAAGCGCCATGACCACGCCTGATCGCCTTCCGGCGCGCCGTAGAGGCTCACCCAGTAGTCGCCGCTATGCCGCCCGCGCCGCCACTGCTCCTTCCGGTCGAGCACCTCCTCGAGGGCGATGATGCCCAGCGCCTGCGCGTACGCATGCTCGTTCAGCCCGGTGGCGAGCAGCCGGTACGCGGCCTTCCTGGCGGCCCCGCTGAGCTCGGCGATGCACGCGCCGGGACGGTGCCGTGGCCGGTACTCCAGCCACCGCCGGGCCGCGTCGTCTCCGAACGGCCGGGCGGCGAGCTCGCGCTGGCCGCCATCCAGCCCGGTCAGGAGGGCCCGGGCGGCGGTGCGCATCTGGCCGGCCAGCGATTCCGCGCTCATGTTACCGGTATATCAGTGATCCCGGTACATCAGCCCGGGCCGCGGGCCACCGTCCGCAGCATCGCCAGCACGGCGCCCGGATCGGGGACGGCCCGGAAGAACGCGGCATCGACAGCTTCCACGGCTGTTACCGCGGCCGCGGCGAGCTCGCTGCCTCGTTCGCGTCCAGGACGACGCCGAGGGCCATGGCGATGGCGATCGCCTGAACTGCTCCAGGGCGATCACCGCGAGCATGGCGAAGCTCGCCGCCACGCCGGCCGTGGTGATGGCGCGCGATGCCTGCGGCGTGGCGACGGCGACCGTGTCGAACCCCATGCCGTTCACCCGATTAATGCGCCGCTAGCTGTCACGAGGCAAGTCGGCACGGGGCGCCGCGCTCATCGTCGGCGCATGTCGTCCGGGCCAGCATCGTGTCCGCGCCCGCCCGCACCCGCAAGCCCTTCTGGGACAAAGCGCATCGGTCACACAATTCGAAATCGGCATCATATCGACAAATAAGCTGGTGATCATGAACAATTTACGCTATCATGTTCGAAGAACAAACCTTCTTCCGAACGGTCGTGGTTCATGCCCCCGTCACCGGTTCCCGCGGACCCCGGGTGGGACGAGGATCTCACCTGGCTCGACCGGGACCCGGAACGCGAGCACTGGCTGGACCGGGCCCGCGAGCACGACGAGCCCCCCGGCGAGGACGAGGAGTACGAGGATTACGCCCCGCTCAGCGCAGAAGAGCTGGCCGAGATCGAGGAGGCGGCCGCCGATGAGTTGCTCGCTGTCAAGGCCGCCACCACCGGGCGCCGGGGCCCGGGCCAGCCCGGCTCCGCGCGGGTGTTCCCCGGCGAGTCGGCTAGCCGCGCGGCCGGGTTCGGCCCAGGATGCCGCTGGACGTGCTGCCCGGGAGCGCGCACTGGCGGTCGCCGTCCACGCCGCGCGGACGCGACCGTTTCGCCGATGTCTCCGAGGCCGAGCTGATCGGCATCCAGTGGGCCAGGGACCGGATTGAGGCGCACGCCGCCGCCCGCAAACTCGAGGCCGTGGCTGAGGTGGCCCACGCGTAACCTCGGGCCTGAGGACGCGGAGTTCACCGCGGACGAGATCATCTGAGCGCTGGGCGAGTCCCGTACCCGACGGCTATGAGCTGCTGGGTACGGCCGGGCACCTGGACAGCCATCTACCCGGCACGAAGGCGGCGCTGCGCGCGGGCACTCTCAGCTTGGGTAAGGCCCGGATCATCTTCGCCGCCACCGCGCTGCTGGACCCGCCGAGGCCGCCGCCGCCGGGCGGAGGTGCTGGACCGGCGGCCGGGTGACCCAGGCCGGGCTCCGCGCCGCCTTCATCCGCGGCGTAATCAAGGCCGCGCCGGACAAGGCGAGGCAGCGGCGGGAGACGGCGGCCAGGTTCGCCCGGGTGGAGCGGTGGGCCGAGGACACCGGCATCGCCGCGCTGATGGGCCGCGAACTGCCCCCGGACGAGGTACTGGCCGCCGACCAGCGGATCTGCTGGTAGGCCGGCGAGCTGAAGAAGGCGGGGCTGGAGGGCGGCATGGACGAGCTGCGGGCCCGCGCCTTCCTGGACCTGCTGCTGGGCAAGGACTCCCGCCCCCGCCGCGAGACCACCGCCGGCGGGGACGGGCCAGACCCGGCCAGGCCGGACGGACCGCCTCCCGCGGAACCGGGCGGGTTCGCCGGCCGGGTCAACCTGACCGCCCCGCTAGCCACCCTGACCAACCTGGCCAGCCGTCCTGGAACTCACCGGACTCAGGCCCATCGACCCCGGCTGGCCCGTACCTGGCCGCCGCCGCGGCGCGGAACCCAAAGACGACCTGGTGCGTGACCGTGACCGACCGGGAGGGGCACGCCGTCGGGCACGGCTGCGCGCGCCCTGAACCCAGGAGTCAAAGGAAACGTGCGGGTCCCGGGCCGCCGCCGGGCGGGTTCTCCTTCACCCCGGCCCGCCGGGACCGGCCGCCCGGCGGATACGGCACCTGGATACTGCGCCCACCCGGGCCCGGCGCGAATCTGCCGTCACCCTGGACCGGCTAATCACCCAGGACTGCGATCTCCGATTCCATGGCCAGGGCCACGATCCTGGCGTCAAGCTCCGGCACCTAGCTCAGCTGCGACACGCCATTTGCACGAGCCCCATTTGCCGACGGCCCGCCAGCCAGTGCGACTTCGAGCACAACACCCCCTATGAGGCAGGCGGCCGGACGTGTCTCTGCAATACCGGCCCGAAGTGCCGTCATGATCATCGGCTCAAGCAGCACCCGGAATGGAAGGTCGACCAGCTGCCCGACGGAACCTTCCGCTGGACCACCCCATCCGGGCGGACCTACACCACCGAACCCACCCGTTATCCCATCTGAGCACGGGATGCTCCCCGGGACTTCAGCTATCCAGCCGCGGAAGCGGATGGTAGAGGCGGCTAAGCCGGGCGACGCCGTTTTGCATGATGCGGCGAGCGAGCAAGGCGCGGAAGAGCCGCCGGGGCTTGCTCACGGTGACGGGGGAGGCCGTCGCGGCGGCGGCGGATCTCCTGGAGCCATGGAGCCCGGGACACCGAAGGCGTCCAGGCGGCTTATCGCTTCGCTCTTGGTGATGAGGTCGCCGGTGGTCAGCATGGCGTTGGCGGGGGGCAGCACGACCAGGCCATGATCAACCCCGGAGTCCTGAAGACAGCACCAGCGACGGACAGGCAGTGCAGTTGGCCGGCCGGGCCGCCGGGCGCCAGGGCGGAGTGCAGCCCCGTGAGCTCCCCGTCACACCTGACCGGGCTCACGTCGCTCATGCTCGTCGCCGCCATGTCGCTGGCGGCCGGGCTGTAGTCGCCGGTAACCAGCGAGCCGTAGACGTACACCCGACGACGTCCTCGCGCGCGGCGAGCCGGTCCCGCAGCCGCCCGAGCAGCGCGGCCACATCCGGGAAGACTCCGTCGCGGGCATCCCGACATCCTGCCATGGGGCAGGATGTCGGCGACCGTGCCGCGAACAGCGGGTTAGCTCTCGCCTCAGGACAACGGCTTGGTGAGGTCGTAGACGGTCTGGCCGCCTACGGTCTGCTTCGTGAAGTGGGCCGCCACCCAGGCCGCGATGGCCGAGGAGCCGCTCCCGCCGCCGAAGCTCTGGCTGCCCTGGCCCACGAAGTAGTGGATCTCGTGCTTGGCCACCAGTTCCTTGAACACCGCCAGCGTGGGCCACGGATCGGTCCCGTTGAACCCGCCGATGGCCATCACCGGGTCACCGGTGGCCAGCTCGAGCGGCGCCGCGCCTTCCGAGCCCTCGGTGGCGGCCACCCACGTGTAACGGCCCGCGTCCTGCTCGAGCAGCCTGGTCAGGGCGCTGCTCACCGTGGTGTTGCCGCCCAGCCCGCCGCCTGCGCCGAAGCCGCCGGCGCCGCCCCGCGGCATCCCGCCGGTACCGGTTCCGCGCGGCATCGCGCCGGGGGCGCCGCCGGGGCTGCCGAACCCGGCCGCCTGGGGCCCGGCGCTCGGGATCGCGCCGGTGTGGGCGGTGCTCACCGTGTCCAGCGCGTACGCGGCCGGCCCGGCCAGCCCGGCCGCCAGGGCCAGGCCGAGCGGCGCCGCGGCCAGCGTCATCCGGGCGCGCCGCGACGTCGCCAGCCGGGCCGCCACCAGCCGGTTCGCGGCCAGCCAGGGGCCGGCCAGCACCAGGCCCGCGGCGGCCACGCCCGCGAGCACGATCACCCAGCGCAGCCACGGCATCCAGTCCGGGGTCCGGTCGAGCAGGATGTACGCCCACACGGCGCTGGCCAGGATGCCGCAGGCGGCCGCGATCCGCCCGGCCACCCCGAGCGGCGCCTGCCACGGTGCCGCCCAGGGGGACGACCCCCAGACCCCCCCGCACAGTGCTGCCCGGGGACCCTCCCAGACCCCCCCGAACAGGGCCAGCGCGCCGATGCCGGTCAGGGCGGCGATGCCCGGCGCCAGGGCGACCATGTAGTAGGGGTGGATGATGCCGTTCATGTAGCTGAACACCAGGCCGGTCACCAGCACCCAGCCCCCCCACAGCAGCGCCGCGGCCCGGGTCCGGTCGGTCCGCGGCGCGCGGCGCGAGACCCAGGCCATGGCGGCCAGCGAGATCAGCGCCGCGGGCAGCAGCCAGCTGATCTGCCCGCCGAACTCGGCGTGGAACAGCCGCAGTATCCCGGTCCCGCCGCCGAACATGGCGCCCTGCCCGCCTCCGCCGCCGCCCCGCCCGTTCCCGGGACCGATGGATCCGGTCTCGTTGCCGGTCAGCCGGCCCAGGCCGTTGTAGCCGATGGCCAGCTGCAGGATGTTGTTGCTGGTGGAGCCGCCGAAGTAGGGGCGGTCAGCCGCCGGGGTGAGCTCCGCGGCCAGGATCCACCAGCCCGCGCCCGCGATGATGCCAGCTCCCATCAGCACCGTCTGCCAGATCCGCCTGCCCAGCCGGGGCGGCCCGGCCCACAGGTAGGTCACCGCGAACCCCGGCACCACCAGGAACGCCTGCAGCATCTTGGCCAGGAACGCGAACCCGAGCAGCAGGCCGGTGAGCACCAGCCACCTGCTCCGCCCGTTTTCGACCGCCCGGACCAGCGTGTAGGCGGCCGCGGTCATCAGCAGGACGAGGAGCGCGTCGGGGTTGTTGAACCGGAACATCAGCGCGGCCACCGGGGTGAGCGAGAGCACCAGCCCGGCGATGAGCCCCGCCGCGGGCCCGAACCAGCGCTTGACCGCGGCATACAGCAGCAGGACCGAGCCCACGCCCTCCAGCGCCTGCGGCGCCAGCATGGACCACTGGCTGAAGCCGAATATCCGCCCGGATATCTCCATCACCCACAGCGAGCCGGGCGTCTTGTCCACGGTGATGAAACTGGACTGGTCGAACGAGCCGAAGAAGAACGCCTTCCAGCTCTTCGTGCCGGCCTGGACGGCGGCCGCGTAGAAGTCGTTCGCCCAGCCGTTCCTGGTCAGGTCCCACAGGTAGAGGACGGCGGTCAGCGCGAGCAGCCCGAGCAGCGCCGGGCGGGCCCACCGGGGATCGGCCTGCGGCCCGCGCAGCAGGCGCCGGGCCCGCCCCGCGTGGCGGCCGCCTGACGCGTGCCGCGGAATCGAGATCGTCGCGCTCACTTGGTGTGTTCTCCCTGGGTTGCCATGTCGCTTCTGTGGATGGTGATCTCGCCGGGCCAGGGGTCCGGCGCGCGCTCCCGGCGGCCGAACACCCAGTGCCGGTACAGCAGGAACCTGATCACGGTGGCCACCAGGTTGGCCGCGAGCAGCACGCTGACCACGTTCGCCGCCTGGGCCGGCATCACCAGCCGCAGCAGCAGGAACAGCGCCACGTAGGCGATCGTGCTGGCCACGCCGATGACGGCGAACCGGGCGATCTGCACCGGCAGGCCCGCGCCCGGCCGGCCGCCGGCCAGGACCGGCCCGCGCAGCCGCGGGACCTGGATGGACCCGCGCGCGAAGCCGGCTCCGAGCCTGGCCAGGCCGCGCAGGTCGGCCAGGGCGGTGGCGATGATGTCGACGCGCGAATCGAGGTCGTCGATCCAGTCCACCGGGATCTCGTGGATGCGCAGCCCGGCCCGTTCGGCCAGCACCAGCAGCTCGGTGTCGAAGAACCAGCCGGTGTCCGTGGTGAGCGGCAGCAGCACCCGCGCCTGGTCGCGCCTGATCGCCTTGAAGCCGCACTGCGCGTCCGAGAAGCCCGCCCCCATCAGGGTGCGCAGCAGGAGGTTGTAGCCGCGCGAGATGAGTTCCCGCTTGGGCCCGCGGATGACCCGGGAACCTCGGGCCAGCCGGGTGCCGATGGCCAGGTCGCTGTGCCCGGACAGCAGCGGAGCGACCAGCGGGAGCAAGGCGTTCAGGTCTGTCGACAGATCGACATCCATGTAGGCGAGGACCTCGGCCTCGCTCTGCGACCAGATGGCCCGCAGCGCCCGGCCGCGCCCGGGCAGCTCGATGTGGACGGCCCGGACCTCGGGCAGCTCGCGGGCCAGCCTGTCCGCGATGGCCCAGGTGGCATCGGTGCTGCCGTTGTCGGCGATCGTGACCCGCGCGGTGAAGGGGAAACTCTCGCGCAGGAAACCGACTAGGCGCCGGATGCTCGGCACGAGATCACGCTCCTCATTGCGAACAGGCACCACTATGTCAACCTGGAGAACTCTCATGACAGCGAGGATGCGTGACCACGCTTCGTGGCGGCTGAAGCCCGGTTATGGACGGGCTATGAGGACAGCGGCTGCGGCCAGGCCTCCGGCCCTAACGGAACCGGCAGGTCACCGCGCCCAGCTCGCCGAAGTCCGCGTGGATCACGTCGCCCTCGGCGACGAAGACCGGACGGGTGAAGGACCCGGCCAGGATCACCTGCCCGGCCGGCAGGAACTCGTCGTGGGGGCTGAGCTTGTTGGCCAGCCAGGCGACGCCGTTGGCGGGATGGCCGAGAACCCCGGCCGCCACGCCGGTTTCCTCGATCGCCTCGTTCAGGTAGAGCACGGCTGCGACCCGGCGCAGGTCGCAGGCGTCCGGGCGGACCGCGCGGCCGCCGGTGATGAGGCCGGCGTCGGCGGCGTTGTCCGAGATCGTATCGACGACGGTGCGCAGGTGGCCGGTCTCGGGGTCGCTCATCTGCACCCGCGCGTCCAGGATCTCCAGCGCCGGGGTGACCCACCGGGTCGCGTCGAGGACGTCCAGCTCGGTCACCCCCGGGCCCCTCAGCGGCCGGTCGAGAACGAAGGCCAGCTCGACCTCCACCCGCGGGCGGATGAACCGGCGGAACGGCACCACCCCGCCGTCGGCGAAGACCATGTCGTCGAAGATGACACCGTAGTCGGGTTCGGTGATCGACACCGCCTGCTGCATGGCCCGCGACGTGAGCCCGATCTTCCGGGCCCGGACCGTCCGGCCCGCCGCGACCTTGGCCGCGACCAGTGCCCGCTGCACCCGGTACGCGTCCTCGACCGTCATCTCCGGGTACTGCAGGGACAGCTGGCGGATCGGCTGCCGGGAACGTTCGGCCGCCAGCAGGCGGCGGGCCGCGTCGGTGACCGCGTCGTCGTCCAGCACGCTCCCACCTCCTCGGACGGGCGGGTACCCGGTCCGTTCGGGATCAAAGATCTTTATACCGAACGGTCCTAGGCGCGTGCCCCTCCGCCGGGACCTGCTCGCGCGAGCACCACCAGGTGGAGCGGCCGCCCACCGTGCCGTGGCGCATCTCGGCGCCGCACCGCGGGCAGGTCCCGCCGGGATGCCGGGCCGCGATGACGTCGCCGGTGTGCACCCCGCCGTTGGCGATGGCGGACCGCAGGGCCGACTCGAGCGCGCGGTACAGCCGGTCCGCGTCCGGGCGCCGCAGGCTGTTCGTCCGTGCGGCCGGTGACACCCTGGCCCGCCAGAGGATCTCGTCGGCCAGCAGGTTTCCCACGCCGGCGATCCTGGACTGGTCGAGCAGCCGGGCCTTGACCGCCACCGACCCCCTGGTGATCAGGTCGCGGAACTCCGCCGGGGTGACCTCGGCGGCGTCAGGGCCGAGCTCGTCGATGCCGGGGTTGAGCCGGACCCGCCCGAGCCGGCGCTTGTCGAACAGGGCGAGGCTGCCGCCGTCGGTGAAGCTCAGCGTGAACCTGTCCCATTCGGCCTTGGCCGGCTGCGCGTCGCGGCGGAAGGGCTCGCCGCCCCAGGCGACCCGACCGTCCTGGGATGTGACGACGATCCGGCCGCCCATGCCCAGGTGGATGCCGAGGTCTGGCCCGTTTTCCGAGGTCTCGCACCAGATCGCCTTGCCCCGCCGGCGCGCCGCGGTGAGCATCCGCCCGGTCAGCACGGCGCGCAGCTCACCGGGAGAGTGCGGTCGGCAGACGAACGTGTCGCTGTCGTCCACGTCCGCGATGCGCCGGTGCAGCGCCTCGTCGGCGATCAGGCGGCGGGCGGTCTCGACCTCGGGAAGCTCGGGCATGGCCGGGGAGTCTACCCCCGCGGCCCCGACGGCTAGGCGGCTGCGGTGCGCGCGGCGGTGATCGCCACCGTCGTGTACTGCATGGTGAAGCTGCCGCCCGCCCCGTCGACGGCGGCGCCGATGCCCGCCAGGAGCTCATGCTGCCCGGCCGCGGGGATCTGGGCCCAGAACCCGGACGTCGGCACCTGGTCCAGCCACTCATCCCGGGTGTAAGACCGGTCCCAGTCGAACCGCCACTGCTCCGGGTGCGCGAACGCACCCGCCTCCCGCATCCCGTCGGCCGCCCGGGCGCACACCTCCCGGTACGCGTCCGGTCCGCTCGTCCCGGCCCCGCCCCGGACGAGCGGCGAATCGGGCAGCACGCGGCGATAGACCCCGGCGAATGCCCCGGCCACCTCGGGCGGAGGCTGGAACGCGTTCCAGAACACGGCCAGCAGGCCACCAGGACGCAGCACTCGCGCCGCCTTGGCCGCGCCGGCCACCGGGTCCACCCAGTGCCAGGCCTGCCCGGCCACGGCCGCGTCGAAGGCCCGGCCGGCGCCCTCCCAGGTCTCGAATATCGCCACCTCGACCTCGAGCCCATGCCGCCGGGCCAGGTCCGCCATCCGCGCGTCAGGATCGACCCCGAGCACCCGGCAGCCGACCGCCTGGAACTGCCGGGCGACGATGCCGGTCCCGCAGCCCACGTCGAGGAGATCCGGCCCCGGGATGCGAGCCACGATCCGGTCGATCAGCGCGCCGGGATAGCGCGGCCGGGCCCGGTCGTAGCGATCGGGATCCGCGCCGAACGACTCGGCGATTTCCCGGGCCGCCGACTTCGACGCCTTCCTGGCCGAGCTGGTGGAGGACCGCATCGAGCGGATCGTCGGCGAGGCCGCCGCGCTGCGCGACCGCGCCGGGACCGGGACCGTGGCCGGCAACCTCACCGGCGTGCTGACGGAGCTGTTCTCCTCGGTCGCCGTGGCGATCGTCGCGCTGATCACCTTTCGTGATGACCTGCGCGCCCGGCTGCGCCGGGCCGGGCACTCCGGCGTCCCGGTCCTGACGGAGGCGGCCGCCATGATCGCCGGCTACCTCGCCGCCGAACGCGACCTGGGCCGGATCGCCGCCGACGCCGATGTCGGCACGCTCGCCCCTACGCTGCTCGGGGCGGTGCACCTGCTGTTCGCCGACCGGCAAGGCGCCCCGCCAGAGGCCGGTGCGGTCCGCAAGGTCATGACGACGGTCATCGCCGGCGTCGTGCGAGAACCGTCGCCATGAAGACCGCGAAGACCGCGGAACCGTGAGACCGTAGAACCGTGGAGACCGTGAAGACCGCGGAGACCCGGAAGCTCCCGCCGCGATGAGAATCGGCGAGATCGAGGTCCTGCCGGTATTCGACGGCTTCGGTTACGAGGTCGCCCGCGACGTCCTGCTGCGGCCCGGCGACGCCGGGACCGACCCCTGGGCGCGGCACGAAGCGCGGCTCGACCCGCATGGCAGGCTGGAGTTCACCCTCGGTGGTTTCCTGGTGCGCACCGGCGACCGGGTCATCCTGGTCGACGCCGGAGCCGGCACCATCGACACCGGCCAGTACCGGGGCGGCCAGTTCCTCGCCAGCCTGCGCGAATACGGCGTCGCGCCGGACGACGTCACCGACGTGATCTTCACCCACCTGCACTTCGACCACGTCGGCTGGGCGACGGCCAAGGGCGAGGTGGTCTTCCGCCGTGCCAACTACCGGGTGCATGAGGCGGACTGGTCCTACTTCGTGGAGAGCCCGGGTGCCCTGCCGGGGGCGGTACGGAAGCTGTCCCCGCTCAAGCCGCAGCTGGAGACGTTCGGCTCCGGGTGCACGCTGGCGCCGGGAGTCGACGCCAGGCCGGCGCCCGGCCATACCCCCGGCTCGACGATTTACGTCCTGTCCAGCGGCACGCAGCGGGCCCTGCTGCTCGGCGACGTCGCCCACTCGCCGGTCGAGCTTATCGAGCCGGGCTGGGAGTTCGCCTTCGACGTGGACCGGGCCGCGGCCCGGTCCGTCCGGGACCAGGTCACGGCCGAGCTCCTGGACGGCCAGGATCTGGCTGCCGCCGCGCACTTCGGTGAACCGTACTTCGGCCGCCTGGTGCGGGCCGAGGCGACCGGCCGGGAGTGGATTTTCCTCTAGCCGGAGAGGCTGTCAACAGGGAGTAGCCGTTGGATTTGCAGCTGAACGACAAGACGGTCCTGGTCACCGGGGCCGGGCAAGGGCTCGGCCGTGCCATCGGGCTGGCCTTCGCCCGCGAGGGCGCCCGGGTCGCCTTCCACTACAACTCCTCGGCCGAAGGCGCGCAGAAGGCCGCCGCCGAGGTCAGCGCGGGCGGCGGCCAGGCCATCGCGGTCCAGGCCGACCTGCGCGACGACGCCGCGGTCAACGACGCCGCGAACACCGTCGAGAACCGGCTCGGCCCGATTTCGGTCCTGGTCAACAACGCGGCCGCGACCCAGCGCCAGCGGTTCCTCGACTCCGCCCCGGCCGACTGGCAGGCACAGGTCGACGTCACCGTGACCGGCATGCTGCGGGTCACCCACGCCGTCGCCCGCCGGATGGCCGAACGGGACGGGGGATCCATCGTCAGCCTGCTCGGGGATTCCGGCCGGGTGGGCGAGTCCGGTCTCCTGGTGACGGCGACAGCCAGGTCCGCCACGGTCGGCCTGACCAAATCGCTGGCCAGGGAACTAGCCCGGCATCAGATCCGGGCCAACGCGGTGTCCATCGCGCTGGTCCAGACCGGCAGCCTGGAGGCGCACACCGGGGGCGCTGACGATGAGCGGATGCGGAAGATCCTGGCCCAGTACCCGCTGCGGCGGCTGGGCCGTCCGGAGGACGTGGTGCCCATGGTGCTGCTGCTCGCCTCGCCCTTGTCTTCCTGGACCACCGGTCAGATTATTTCCGTCAATGGCGGTTACGCGATGCCGTGAGGGAGGCCCGATGAAGAATGCCATCGGCCAACCGGTGCCCCGCAAGGAGGACCTGCGGCTGATCACCGGCCGCGGCACGTACGTGTCCGACCTCCAGCCGCGCCGGACCCGCCATGTGGCCTTCCTGCGCAGCCCGCACGCGCATGCGCGCATCACCGCGATCGACGTCAGCCGGGCCCTCGAGCTGGCGGGCGTCCGGGCCGTTTTCACCGGGCAGGATTTCCGGGACGTCGCGCTGCGCGCCAAGTCCGCGCTGCCCGGCTACGTCGAGACCGCGCAGCCGGTCCTGGCCGCCGGCAAGGCCCGCTTCGCCGGCGAGGCGGTCGCGGCCGTGGTGGCGGACAGCCGCTACCTGGCCGAGGACGCGCTGGCGCTGATCGACGTGGACTACGCCCCGCTGCCGGTCACGGTGTCCGCCTGGTCCGGCCGCCCGCCGGACGTCCCGGTGCACGACGAGGCGCCGGACAATGTCCTGCTCACCCGGACCTTCGCGGCGGGCGACACCGAGGCCGCTCTCGCGACCGCGGACCTCATCGTGGAGCGCGAGCTGATCACCAACCGGCACGCGGGAAACCCGATGGAATGCCGGGCGGGCCTGGCGCTGTGGCAGCCCGAGCGGCGCCGCCTCACCTTCTGGTCCGGCACCCAGGTCCCGCACATCATCAGGAACATCGTCGCCGACCTGCTCGGCTTGCCCGAAAGCAATGTCCGGGTCATCGCGCCCGACGTGGGCGGCGGGTTCGGCGTCAAGGCCGGGCTGTATCCCGAGGACGTGGCCCTGTGCCTGACGGCGCGAGCGCTGCCGGGCACGCCGGTCAAGTGGGTCGAGGACCGCGGCGAGCACCTGCTGGCCGCCTGCCATGCCCGCGACCACCGCTACCGGATGAAGGCGGGTTTCGCGCTGGACGGCCGCCTGCTGGCGCTGCGCGCCGACATCACCTGCAACGCCGGTGCGTACTCCGGCTACCCGTGGACCGCAGGGATCGAGCCGCTGATGGCCGGCGGCCTGCTCAGCGGCCCCTACCGGCTGGCGAACTACGACTGCACGGTGCGCGGGGTGGCGACGAATACCGCGCCCGCCGGGCCGTACCGCGGTGTCGCCCGCCCGGCCAGCGTCTTCGCCATGGAGTCGGTGATCGACTCGGCGGCCCGCGCGCTGGATATCAGCGGTGAGCAGATCCGGCGCCGCAACTTCATCCGGCCGGAAGACATTCCCTACCGGATGCCGTCCCGGCTGGTCGACGACTCCGGGCACTATGCGGCCTGCCTGGATAAGGCAATCGAGCTAGCTGGCTTCGACGAGCAGGCCCACCGCGCCGAGCAGCAGCGGCGCGCAGCGGCCGGCGAGCCCAGGCTGGGCGTCGGCTTCGCCTGTTACAACGAGCTGACCGGGCTGGGCCGGGCCGCCTCGGCCGGGCCGCGGATGCCGTTCCGGACCGGCCACGAGGCGTGCACGGTACGGATCAACCCGGACGGCACGGTCACCACGTTCAGCGGCGTGACCTCCCAGGGCCAGGGGCTGGAGACCACGATCGCTCAGGTCGTCGCGGACGCGGTCGGGGTCGGCTACGACGCGGTCGAGGTGCGCACCGGTGACACCGACGAGTCGCTGTGGGGGTTCGGCGCGTTCTCCTCGCGGCAGGCGGTCATCGGCGGGGGAGCGGCCCGGCTGGCGGGCGAAGCGGTCAGGGACCGGGCGCTGCGCCTGGCCGCGGGCCTGCTGGACGCCAAGGCCGACGAGCTGACCCTGTCCGGCGGCCAGATCTTCGTCAACGGAGACGAGCAGCCCTCGCTCAGCCTGGCCGAGGTCGGCCGGGTTGCCTACCTGGAATCCAATCGGCTGCCTGAGGGCATCGAGCCGGGCTTGGAGGAGACCCGCTTCTACGACCCGATCCGCGGCGCGTTCGCCGCCGGGGCGCAGGTCACCAGGATCGAGATCGACCCGGACACGGCGGAACTGCGCATCCTGGACTGGATCTGCGTGGAGGACGCGGGCCGGATCATCCACCCGCTGATCGTCGACGGGCAGATCGCGGGCGCGGTCGCCCAGGGCATCGGCGGCGCCCTGTACGAGCACCTGATCTACGACGCGGAGGGAAACCTGTCCACCGGCAGCCTGCTGGACTACCTGATGCCCACGTCGGCGGAGATCCCGGAGCTGGTCATCGGGCACGTCGCGCACCCGGCCGCGAATCCGCTCGGCGTCCGCGGCGTCGGCGAGGGCGGCACCCTCGGCCCGGCCGCGGCGCTGGCCGGGGCGGTCGGCGACGCGCTCGGCGTCGAGGTCGACCGGCTGCCGATCACGCCCAGCAGCCTGTGGGAGCTCATGACGCCGTGATCACCCAGCACCGCGACGGCGACGTCGCCGTCATCGAGATCGACCGGCACGAGCGGCGCAACGCCCTGGACACGGCGCACTGCCATGACCTGCACGCGGCCCTGACCGGGCAGGTATCGAACGGACATGCCCCGACCGGACTCCGGGCCGCCCGCGCCATCGTCGTCACCGGAGCCGGCTCCAGCTTCTGCGCCGGCGCCGATCTTCAGGCCGCCTACGACGCGGCGTTCCGCGATGCGCTGTACGCCATGCTGGCCGCGGTCACCGAGGTGACCGTTCCGGTCATCGCCGCGGTCAACGGCCCCGCCATCGGTGCGGGCGCTCAGCTCGCGCTGGCCTGCGACCTGCGTGTCGCGGCCGCGGAGGCGACGTTCGCGATTCCCGTCGCGCGGCTCGGCATCGCGGTGAACCCGTGGACCATCCGGCGGCTCGCGCTGCTGGCCGGTACCGGCACCGCCCAGACCATGCTGATCGGCGCCGAGAGCCTCGACGCCACCGCCGCGCTGCGGTGCGGGCTGGCCAGCAGGATGGGAGATCGCGGCGCCGCCCTCGCCTGGGCCCGCGAGCTGGCCGGGCTCGCCCCGCTCAGCCTGGCCTACGCCAAGAAGGCCATTAACCAGCCGGGCAGCACCGAGCTGGCCAAGGACTTCGACACGTGCTGGGCCAGCGACGACGCCGCCGAAGGCCAGCGCGCCCGCGCCGCGAAGCGCCCGCCGCGGTTCCGGGGGCGGTAGCCGGGATGAAGCCAGCTCCCTTCGGCTACGTGCGAGCGGACAGCGTCGAGCACGCCGTCGCGCGGCTCGCGGAGGCCAACGACGACGGCGAGGGCAAGGTCATTGCGGGCGGTCAGAGCCTGATGCCGCTGCTGGCCCTGCGCCTGGCCCAGCCCAGCGTGCTCGTTGACATCAACCGCGTCGCCGGGCTGGACGCGATCACCACGCGGCCGGGCGGCGGGCTGCGGATCGGCGCCCTGACCCGGCACCGCGCGCTGGCCGCGCAGGACATGCACCCGCTGCTGGCCGAGGCCGCCCGCTGGGTCGGCCACGCCGCCATCCGCACCCGCGGCACGCTCGGCGGCAGCCTGGCGCACGCCGACCCGGCCGCCGAACTCCCCGTCGTGGCCGCCGCGACCGGTGCGGTCGCGCTCGTCGCGGGACCGGGCGGCCGGCGCGAGGTCCTGGCCGCCGACCTGTTCACCGGCACGCTGCAGACCAGCCTGGACGACGACGAGCTCATCGAGGCGGTGGAGTTCCCGGCGCCCGGCCGCTGGGGTTTCGCCGAGTTCGCCCGGCGGCACGGTGACTTCGGCCTGGTCGTCGCGGCGGCCGCCGAGGTGAACGGGTGCCTGCGGCTGGCCCTCGGCGGTGTCGCGGCCACCCCGGTCCGTTCGGCCGCGGCCGAAGCCGTCCTAGCCGACGGCCCGCTGAGCCCGGCGCGGATCGGCGAGGCGGCCGAGGCGGCGGCCGGGGAGATCGAGCCTGCGGGCGACATCCATGCCAGCGCCGCCTACCGGCGGCAGCTGACCCGGGTCCTGGTCACCCGGGCCCTGACCCAGGCCGCCGGGGCCCGGGCGGCCTAGGAGGGAAGAGCGATGCAGGTCAGCTTCAGCGTCAACGGCTGCCGCGAGCAGATCGACGTCGAGCCCCGGCGCACGCTAGCCGACGCGCTCCGCGACGACCTCGGCCTCACCGGCACCCACCTGGGCTGCGAGCAGGGCGTCTGCGGGGCCTGCACCGTGCTGCTGGACGGCGAGCCGGTGCGGTCCTGCCTCATGCTGGCCGTGCAGGCCGACGGGTCCTCGTTGACCACCGTGGAAGGGCTGGCCGGGGATGACCTGCACCCGCTCCAGCAGGCGTTCGCCGACTGCCACGGGCTGCAGTGCGGCTTCTGCACGCCGGGGTTCCTGATCTCCGCGCTGCACCTGCTGACCGAGAACCCCGACCCGAGCCGCGAGGAAATCCGCGCCGGGCTGTCCGGCAACATCTGCCGCTGCACCGGCTACGCCGGCATCGTCGACGCTGTTCGCCAGGCCGCCACCGTGCTCAGGGAATAGGCACTTCCGTCCTCACTCACCAGCGGCGTCCGGCCTGGCCCAGCAACCACGGCGATGTGACATCGTCGTGGTCAGGTGCACCGTGATGTGACATCGCGGTGGTTCCCTATCGTCGTGCGAGCCGACGTTGATGATGCCCGTGCGGCCTGTGATGCGCGGCTAGCCGTCCGTGGTCAGGATCGCGGCGAAGCGGTCCGCGGCCTGGCCGAGCTGGGTCAGGATGCGCTGGCGTGCCGGGTCGCCGAGCGGGGTGTCGGGAAGCGCGATCACCTCCTGCAGGACCGGGACCAACGGCGCGTACTTGGCGGCCAGCCTGCGCAGCCGCGGGCCGGTGGTGTGGATCAGGCCTACGCCGTTGTCGGTGAAATCGGAGGCCTTGATGATCCGGGCCCACGGATCGCGCCGCAGGCTGTCCGCGACGTGCTCGCGGTACTGCTCGTCCGCGTCGCGCTCGGCCGCGTAGTCCGGGTTCGTCACCGCGGCGACGAGCCCCGCCACCCGCGGGCCGAACTCGTCCGCCAGCGCCGCGAGCGCGGCTTCCCGGGTGCCGTCCGGGGCCAGTTCGGCGGCGTGGTCCTCGACCGCGTTGTGCAGCAGGGCGGCGCAGATCACGTCGGCGTCGTCCACGCCGTAGTGCGACATGATCCGGATCGCCACCCTGAGCACGTGGTTGACGTACGGCTCCTGCTCCCGGCGATCGGCGGCGTGCAGACGCCCGGCGAGGGCCAGGGCCTGCTTCAGGCGGCGCTGGTCCCATCCGGGTCGCCTCTCGATCTCGATGGCGAACCGGGCGCGCAGGCCCTCCTCGCCGTAGGTCGAGGTGATCGCGTGCAACGGCATGGTCGCCACGAGCCGCCGCTCGCCGGTATCCATGCCCTAGGAGTAGCACACCCCGGCTACGGGTTCACGGAACAATGCAGGCGAGCGTGATGGTGGCGGTGCTCCCGGCGCTCACCACGACCGACGCCGGCCGCGAGCACGGCAGCTCCCGGCCGTGCCCGCCGTCGGCCTGCATGACATCGGGCGACCGGCCGGAGACCTGGTACCGGCCAGGCGGCATCCGCACCGAGAACTGACCGGAGGATCCCACCGTGACCGTGACCGCCTGGTGCCCGGCCGAGGTGAAGGTCACCGTGCCGGACATGGGCCGCTCACCCGGCTGCTTGCCGCCCGGGCCCATCGGGCCACCCTCCATGACCAGCTTCCCGGCGAGATGACCCGTCGCCGGGAGCGCCTGCCCTCCGGCCGAGGCGCACCCGGCCGCCAGCCCGGTCAGCAGCAGTCCCGTCAGCGCGCAGGCGCAGATCCGCAGTGGCCTCATCGCTCCCCCTTATCCCGCAAGCAACCCTTGGACGCATGCGCCCGCCCCGCGGTTCCGGGCCGTGAGCCGACTGCAAACCCGCCGAGCCGGTTCCGCGCTGGTCGCACGCGGTTCCGCTGGCACGCCCGGCCCATGCGGCATGGATGCCGCGTTCGTGTTGCTGGACGCCGCCGCGTTCGGCTCGATTTGATCATGGCGGTACCGGCCCAGGCCTCAATCGTGGTGCCTGTGTGCCCTGAAGGGTCTCTTGCGTTCGGTGATGCGCGCCCGCCTCCTCGTCATGGCCCGGTCATAAGGCGTGAATGTCCCATTCATGCTGCTGGAACAACATGGCTGGGACATCCACGCCATATAAATTCAGGCGGGCCCGGCCGCGGAGTGGAAACCGCGTGAGGTGCGGGTGGAGTGGGGTTTATGGGGGTGGTGGGATCGACAGCGGGGCGCGGCCGCGGGCCGGGCGCGCGCAAGCACCAGGAATGTCAGACGGGGGAGGTCTGGGGCTGGTCGGCCGGCTCGCGTAGCAGCGGGAGGAGGATGGCGAACCTGGTCATGCCCGGTCGGCTGGTCACGATGATGCCGCCGCCGTGCGCGGCGACGACCGCGTCCACGATGGCCAGGCCCAGGCCGGTGCTGCGGCCGGCGGCGCTGGCGTCCCGGGCGCGTCCGACCTCGCCGCGGGTGAACCGCTCGAACAGCTCCGGCAGCAGCTCGGGCGGGATGCCGGGACCGTCGTCGGTGATGCTCAGCTCCACCCGGGGGCCCGGCGGAGCGACGCCGCGCTGCACCGCGTCAGCGCCCGGCGGATCGCCAGGCACGGCATCGCCGACGGCGAGCGCGACGCTGACCGTCGAGCCCGGCGGGGTGTGCTTGCCCGCGTTGCTCAGCAGGTTGGCCAGCACCTGGTGCAGGCGGTGCTCATCGCCCTCCACCAGGACCGGCTCGTCCGGCAGGTCTAGGCGCCAGCGGTGGTCGCCGCGGGCGACCCGCGCGTCGCTGGTGGTCTCGATGGCCAGCCGGGATAGGTCCACCGGCTCGCGTTCGAGCGGCCGTCCCGCGTCCAGCCTGGCCAGCAGCAGCAGGTCGTCCACCAGGACGGTCATCCGCGCCGACTCGGCCTGAACCCGGCGCAGCGCATGGCTCACGTCCTCGGGTACCGGGCCCGGGTGCCGCAGCGCCAGCTCGGCGTAGCCACGGATGGCGGACAGCGGGGTGCGCAGCTCGTGCGAGGCGTCCGCGGCGAACCTGCGCAGCCGGGCCTCGCTGGCCGCCCGCCGCCCCAGCGCCCTCTCCACGTGGAAGAGCATCCGGTTGAAGGCGGCCCCGACCCGGCCCACCTCGGTCCGCGGGTCGCTGTCGGGAACGCCGGCCGGGAGCATGACCTCACCCGAATCGAGTGGCAGCTCGGTCACCTTGGTCGCGGTGGCCGCGACCCGGCGCAGCGGCCGGAGCGAGAGCTGCACCATCGCCGTCCCCATGACCAGGGCCAGCACGAGGACGCCCGCGTACACCATGTGCTCGGTGTTCTCGACGTGCTCGAGCGTCCCTTGGACCGTGCCCAGGGACAGCCCGGTGACCAGCGTGGTGCCCTGCTCCGGGCCCGCCACCTTGGTCAGCAGGAACTTCCCGCCGAGCGAATCCAGCGTCCTGGTATACGTCCTGGCCGGCGGCGGGCCCGGCGGACCCGCGCCCGCCCTAGGCTCGCCGGGCGGGTGCTGGCTGAGGCCGGACGGCAGGGCCGCGAGCATGGCCTCGTCCGAGCCGGACAGCTGGCACTGCTGATTCACCGTGTTCTTGTAGCCGACCGAGCCACCGGTCAGCAGGAGCTCGAACGTGCCGGGCGCCTGCCCGACGTTGCTGCACATGCCGTAGTCGTCCGGAGCGGGCCCGTAGGCGGCCTGGGCGGGGTGGTCGTGGTCGGGGTCACCGCTGCTGTGCTGCACGCAGCTGTACCAGGTATCGGTCGCGGCCTGCAATTGCTGGTTCAGCGAGGACATCAGCGACTGGTTGAGCGAGTGGTCGGTGACCACGCTGACCGCGACGCTGGCCACGCCGAACAGCAGCGCTAGCCCGACGATGAGCTTACCGCTGATGGTGCGCAGCGAGAACAGGGCGGCCAGGCGGCCCGGCCCGCGCGCGCCTGAAGCGGACGGCCGGGACATTAGCCAGCGGGCTTCAGCACGTAACCGACACCGCGGACCGTGTGGATGATCGGCACGCGCCCGGCGTCGATCTTCTTGCGCAGGTAGCTGATGTAGAGCTCGACGACGTGCGCCTGGCCGCCGAAGTCGTAGTTCCATACCCGGTCCAGGATCTGCGCCTTCGACAGCACCCGCCTGGGGTTGCGCATCAGGAACCTGAGCAGTTCGAACTCGGTCGCGGTCAGGTCGATGACGTCGCCGTCCCGGCGGACTTCGCGGGCGTCCTCGTCCATGGTCAGGTCGCCTACTACCAGCGATCCCTCGGTCTGCGCGCGGGTCAGGTTGGCCCGGCGGAGCAGGCCGCGCAGCCGGGCTAGCACCTCTTCCAGGCTGAACGGCTTGGTCACGTAGTCGTCCCCGCCGGCCGTGATGCCCGCCACCCGGTCTTCCACCGCGTCCCGCGCGGTCAGGAACAGCACGCATACCTGCGGGAGCTCGGCGCGGAGGCGGCGCATGACCTCCAGGCCGTTGAAGTCGGGAAGCATGATGTCCAGCACCACCGCGTCGGGGCGGAACTCGCGAGCTGTCCGCACCGCCTCCGCGCCGCTGCCCGCGGTGACGACATTCCAGCCCTCGTAACGCAGCACGCTGGCCAGCAGTTCGGCCAGGCTGGGCTCGTCGTCGACGACGAGCACGCGCACCGGCGTGCCGTCCGGTCGCTGCAGGTCGGCGTTACGCGCGTTACGCGTGCCCGGAGATCCCTGGGTCTGGGCCGCTCCGGGGCGGTGGCCGTTGTTCTCCATCGTGGTCAAGCTCGCCATCTCAATCGGGCCTGTGCCCAGTATGCACACGCCATGAAGCCATTCTCAGGCTCTCATCACATGCGAGCCGGGTCGGGCTCAGGTCAGGATTAGCTCAGAGCTAGCTCTGAAGACCCGTTTCAGGAATTCAGGACGCGCGCCAGCTTCGATCCTGAGGCCGAGGGTCTCGCGCCGGCCTCGCGCAGTGCCTGGCCGACCGTCTCAAGCATCGCCGTCGCCCCGGAATCGGCTGACAGCACCTCCACCTCGATCTCGCGCCAGGTCATCGGTTCGCTGTCCGTCGCGTCGAGACGGGTGGCCGTCACCTTGTCGTCCGCCACCTCGACCAGGGCATCGGCCGGTGCCCCGGGCACCCTGACCACGGTCCGTTCGGTATCCAGGATGGCGACGGGATGCAGGCGCTTGCCTGCCGTGATCTCCTCGACCCGAGCGGCCAGCTGGGCCGGCACGCTGCCGTCGCCCCCCTCGTCGAGCGGCGCGTGCAGCTCCTGCCTGGTGTTCTCGCGCACCGGCAGCTTGAGGTGCCAGCCCTCGTCATCGCCACCCGCGCGGCGCCGCAGCGTGACCTTGTGCTTGAGGAGGTCGAAGTCCTCGGTGTCGAAGTACGTGGCGCTGAGGTAGATCCGTCTCGGATCCGCGATCCGCCGGCCGCCCAGACCCGGCAGGCCGCCGAGATCCGGCAGGACGAACTCGGCGTCGGCATCGTATTTCCGCTCGATCTCCAGGTGGTCGCCCGTGCTGCTCGTCACGTCTCCAAGGTTACGTGTGGTAGACCACGAAGCGCGTGGCGGACCGCTCGATCAGCAGGGCATCGCCGACCGCGGACGGATCAGGCTCGTCCGCGGATGACCGCGGGTAGGCGTCTACGTGCAGCCGCGCCGCGCCGGGCTGCCCCGCGGCGTCCCAGGCCTGCACGTGCGCTGCGAGTTCGGCACCGAGCTCGGAGCCGCGCGGGCCGAACCCGGCTACCTCCAGGGCCAGCCGCCCGGACCGCGGCCCCGGTGCCGGGGGCACCTTATCCGCGGTGAGCACCGCGATGCCGCCCGAGTCCACGATCCCGGCCGTGGCGGCCAGCCCGGCGCTGCCCAGCGGCGCCCGGGCGAGCCGTTCCACGCCGTCCTCGACCGGGCGCTCCTCGGTGACCCCGCAGGACCGCCGGTCATGGGTCGCCAGCCACAGCCCGAGTCCCCAGAAGACCAGCGTGGAGCTGGTCCGGACACCGGTAGCGAACTCGGCGGGCGGCCGGTCCATGAAGGCGGCCAGCGCCGCGCCGTCCACTTCCTGTCCGTCGGCCAGCGTGAGGCCGTCCGGCAGCATGACTGAGAGCCCGGGCTGGAGCACCACGGCGCGTTCCGGGCCGGCCAGCGACCCGCGCATCCGCATGAACCCACACGGCGCGATCGACCGGCTGACCCAGTGGCCGCCGGAGCCGGAGCGGCCGAACGCCACCGCCAGCTGCGACCCCCGGACGTCGAGCGGCACCACGATCCGGGCGCCGGGCCCGGCTTGTTCCAGCCAGGCCGGGGCCAGGTCGCTGACCCCGACGGTGGCGATCAGCCGGTCGTACGGCGCGCCCGGCGGATAGCCCTCCGCGCCGTCCGCCGCCACCACCGTCACGTCCTGGTACCCGGCGCTGGCCAGGTGCTCGCGCGCGCGGTCGGCCAGGTCGGCCTCGATGTCCACGCTGACCACGGCGCCCGCCGGCCCGACGATGTGCTGCATCAGCGCGGCGTTGTAGCCAGTGCCCGCACCGATCTCGAGCACCCGCTGACCCGGAGCGAGGATCAGCTGGTCCAGCATGATCGCCATGATGGCGGGCTGGGACGAGGAGCTGATCGGCTGGCCGTCGGCGTCACGCTTGGTCACGATGGCGTCGTCGAGGTAGGCATCCGCGGGCGGCAGGTCCGGCAGGAACAGGTGCCGCGGCACGTCGCGCAGCGCCGCGGCGATGCGCTCGTCGCGGATCCCGCTGGTCTGCAGGACCTGGTCGGCGAGGCGTTCGCGCAGTCCGGCCAGTGACAGGTCGTCGCTCATCGGCTACCCCCGGCGGGAAAGCACGGGACCGCGACGGGATCGCGGCCACCCCAGGGTACGCCCCACCCGGCATTACGCCGGGCCCGCTGGCTCAACCCACGCGTACGTAAAGCTGCCCGGTAGCAGGGCCATCCGGCCCCACAGGCCGGAAGTTCCGCCGGAACCAGCTGCTCAGCCCGGGTGTCCACGGGATGCGGCGGGCGTTTTCCGGCGACAGCCAGAACGTAGTCGGCCCGGCTGAAGATGGACTGCCACGCTGCGACCACACGCCCCGAGCTCGTCGCCCCGCCCTGGACGCTTACCCCGTGGCTGAGGTTCAGCGTGGTGGCCAGGGAATCGATGATGTCGGGACAATCGGCGCGGAGGGGGGCGAGCCGGTTCGCCGAAATCGTCAGGAGGGTCTGGTCGGTGACGACGCATGCCCCCTTGGGAATCAGCCGCCCGGCCGCCGCGCTGCTCGGCGCGCGGAGCGGTGCCACTTCATGCACTTGAAGAGCTGCTACGCCGAGGATGACGACGGCGAACACGGCCGCGAGCGTTCGCTGGAACCGCAGCGAGCCCGCAAGACCTCCGGCCGCGCGTCCGGCGGCCAGGGCCAGCCACGGTGCCACGAAGGCCGGATAGTGGTAGAAGAACGCCGAGTAGCTGAGGATGAGCGCGCCTGCGAACACCGCGGTAGCCAGCGAAAACCAGTCCAGATGGTCCAGCCGGCGCCGGTCCCGTATGTAGCCGGCGGCAATGGCGGCGGCTAGAACCGCGGTGACCGCCAGCGGCAGCCACCCGGCGCTGACCGTGGAGATGCCGGCCAGGACGCTCCTGGCGAAAAGCGAGTGCGCTCCGGAGTGCAGCGACAGCTTCCCGGCCCCGTTCAGCACGTCGACCAGGCCGGTCACATGGGCAAGCCGCAGCGATACCGGTACATAGGTCCCGACCCGGCTGGCCTGGTATAGCAGCGTGCTGCGGATGAAGGTAACCGGCGCAGCCAGCACGAACGGCGCGACTAGCAGGGCGAACCCGGCCACCAGTCCGGTCAGGCAGGCCCCCGTCCGGCGCGCCCGCTGCCCGCCGGCGATGAGGCAGAGCACGAGCAGTACCGCGGCCGGAACCACCGCCCAGAACTTCACCGCGCCGGCGACGCCGAGGGCCGCCCCGGCCCAGGCCAGCCGGGCGGCACGCGCGAGCATGCCGTTGCTGAAGGCGGCGCTGGCTGCTATCAGGCAGAGCAGGTTCATCCAGGGTTCGAGCAGCAGCGTGTGGGCGGCGGCAATGTCGTCCGGGTAAACCGCGAGAATTCCGCAGGTCACGGCGGTCACCGGGGCGCCTCGGTGGCGCACCAGGTTCCCGGCCAGGGGCACGCATGCGGTGCTGGCAAATACGGTGAGCAACCGCGCGAACGACATAGCCGCGGCCGTGCCTGCCACCGTCGCGACCACGGCCGCAGGCGTCATCAGCAGCAATATCCCCGGCGGTTGCACGAAGGCGAAATCACGGTAGGGCAGGGCGCCTTGCGTCAGGCGGATCGCGGCACCCAGGTAGACGCCATCGTCATACTCGGAATTACCGGTGAGGAATCCCGGCCTGGTCAGCGTGAACAGCCTGAGGCCCAGCGCCAGCACGGTCGGCAGCAGGATCGCCACGCTCGTCGGCTTCAGCCAGCGGCGGTCCGGGCCGGATTCGTCGCCCCGGCGGCTAAGCCGAACCTGCGGGTCAGTGATATCACTGGAGGTCCCGCGATCTGCCGCCATGCCCGGACGCTAGCACGGAGCTCTCAGCGGGTGCCCGGCGGTTTGCGCTTTCGCCGCTCTCCCTCGCTGTATGGTGAAATGCCATGACACGGTGCGCCGTGTCATGCCCGGGGCCGGCAGCGCCTCTTAGGGTCCTTGAAGGGTTAGGAATCCGGTCGTGAATGGAGTTCTGGGCGCTGCGGTTCGCGTATGCCGGGCGATCGACCGGCCGGGCGTCCCCGCGGGGGTGGCCGCCGCCGCGCTGGCCTGGATGCTGACCCGCGTCCCGATGTACCTCATCGACGCGGGCGTGATCCGCGACCGGTGGCGGCGGTTCTACATTGGCGACGTCGTTCAGACATACGCGAACTGGCTGGTGCTGTTCGCCCATGGGCGGTTTCCGCAGGCCGACGCGCGCTGGCAGTATCCCCCGGGAGCAGCCGCCATCTTGAGCCTGCCGCGGCTGCTTCCCGGCAGCTACCTCGACTCGTTCCTGCTCATTGAGTTGCTGTGTGACCTGCTGATCACGGTGCTGCTCGTGCTCATGGCCATCAGGCGCGGCTCATGGCTCGGCTGCTGGTGCTGGCTGGCGGGAATCGCGCTGCTCGGCCCCGTCGCGCTCGGCCGCTTCGACATGTTCGCGACGCTGCTCGCGGTGGCGGCCCTCTACCTCGCCGGTTCGCCGTGGAGCCTCGGCGCGCTGGCCGGGTTCGGGGCGGTGGTGAAGGTATGGCCCGCGCTAGTGTTGTTCGGCGTGCCACCCCGGAGCGGCCGCAAGGCGGTGACCGCCGCCATCGCCAGCGCCGGAGCGGTCATCGCCGGCTACCTGGTCTTCACCAGCGGTTCGCTCAGTTTCCTGGCCAACCAGGACTCGCGCGGCATCGAGGTCGAGTCGGTCGCCGCCCAGCCGTTTACGGTGCTGCGTACTCTCGGGATCTGGCATGGCCACGTGGTGTGGCGCTACGGTTCCTACCAGCTCGTCGGCCCCGGTGTCGGCGCCGTGGCCGACCTCACCCTGGCCGGCTGGCTGCTCGCGCTGGCCGCGTTGGTGTGGTGGCGTCGGCGCATGTGCTGGCGGCCGGAGGCAGTCGGCGACGCCGCGCTCACCGCTACCTTGCTCATGGTGACGACCAGCCGGGTGATCAGCGTGCAGTACATGATCTGGCTGATCGGCATGGCCGGGTGCGCGCTCGCTTTCCCGCGAACGTCCCAGCGCCGGGTCGCGCTGGGGCTACTCGTCGTTGCCGGGCTCACGCAGGTGGAATACCCCTACTTGTTCCACGACTTCCGTGCCTACGGCGCCGCCGCCGGTACCGTGGTTGTCGCGGTGCGCGACGCGCTGCTGCTGGGCCTGGCCGTGCTGGCCTTCGTGCGGCTCTGGCGCTCGACCCGCCGCCCGGCCGACCGAACCGAACCGGGAGTCATGCCGTCGGAGCAGGAGCTTCAGCGATGAAGAACAGCACCGACCTGGCCGGCCGTCGCCCGGCTGCCCTGGGCCAGGGATGGCGGGAGCATCGGGTGCTGCTCGCGGCCGGCGTGGTAGTGGCTGCCGTGGCTGCCGGGGTGTACCTGGCCGCGCTGGCGACTCACCCGGCGGTCAGCATGCTGAAGGGGTTCGACCTGCGCGTTTACCGGATGGGCGGCGCGCTGGCCAGGCAGGATCCGGGGCGCCTGTATACCTGGCAGCAGCAGCCGGGCATCCAGTTCACATACACCCCCTTCGCCGCGCTCGTCTTCGCGCTGATAACGCCAGTGCCGTTCCGGGTCCTGATGGATGTGGCGGCGGTGCTGTCCACCGCCGCTGTGCTGGTCACGGCCGGCATCGCGTTTCGCGAGCTTGGCTGGCGGGGCACGGCGAGGACCGGCGCGACCTTGCTGGTGGCCGGCATCGCGTTCTGGCTGGAGCCGGTACAGCGAACCTTGTATCTGGGCCAGGTCGAACTCGTTCAGATGGCGATCATCGTCTGGGACCTGTGCCAGCCTGACCGGCGCTGGTGGAAGGGCGCGGCCACCGGTGTCCTGGCCGGCCTCAAGCTGGTGCCGCTCATCTTCATCGTGTACCTGCTGATCACCCGCCGCTTCCGGCAGGCCGCGACGGCAGCGGCGGCGTTCGCGGCGACGGTGATCGCCGGGTTCGCGTTGCTGCCGCGCCCGTCCGTGCAGTGGTGGCTGCACGGCTACTTCCTCGAGGCCGGCCGAACCGGATTCGTCGGCGAGATGGTGAACCAGTCCCTGCGCGGCACGCTCACCAGACTGGCCGGCAGCGTCACGAGCGGGCAGCCGCTGTGGCTGGGCGCCGCCCTCGCGACCGGGTTGCTCGGGCTGGCTGCCGCGGCGTTGCTGCACCGGGTCGGCTACACCTTCGCGGGGCTGACGGTCTGCGGCCTGACCGCGCTGCTCATATCGCCGATCAGCTGGGATCATCACTGGGTGTGGGTCGTCCCTGGGCTTGCGGTGCTCATCGACGCTGCCGTCCGGGTCCGGGGCTGGACGCGCGTGGCCTGGCTAGCCGCGGCCGTCGCGGTCGTCGGTACGTTCGGTGCGTGGCCGCGATTCTGGTCGGCCGGCGCCGGGCTGCTTCAGGGCGGCCTTATCTGGTACGCGCCGCTGACGGCCTTCGGCACGGGGGACGATCCGAGGTACGCGGAATACCACTGGCACGGCCTGCAGCTCATCGCCGGGAACTTCTATCTTGCCGTCGGCGCCGCGTTCTTGCTGATCGCCGTGGCGGCCGCGGGGCAGGCGCTGCGGGCCGGGCCGCCGCCGCGGGCCAGCTCCGCGCGTGCCGCGGAGCTGGCCGATGACGGGGTCACACCGCCCGGGAGGTTACCCGACCGTCTGCGTGGTGTCCTCGGTCTTCCTCCTGGGCAGCAGCCGGGTGTGGGCCGGCCGCGTCTGATCGCCCTGGACCGTCTCCACCGGGACGGTCTCAGCCGAGCCGGTGTCAGCCGGGACGGTCGTCTCAGGGATCTCCTCGATTTCCCGGACACCGGACGGCACCGACGCGATCCGGCCGAGCGCCATCGCCGCGACGAACACGATCACGACGCCGAGCGCGGTGAAGAAGCCGAGCTGCTCCATGATCCGCATGTACACGGTGTTACTGGCCGGCGATCCGCCCATCGGGACGTGATGGTTCCACAGCGGGCTCAGTACCGGGCCGAGGGTGAACCAGGCGCCGGCCGCCGCGGCCAGCAGGGCACCGAACAGCGCGATGTGCCTGCCCTTGGCGACCATCAGCAGGAAACCGCCGAGGAATACCGCGGCGCCGGGCAGCAGCTCAAGCCACAGCCGGCCGGTGTTGTAGGTCCAGGCCTTGTCCGGCGTGTAGGCGTAGTGGAAATACGGTCCGACGAGGGGGACGAGTGCGCCCCACAGGCCCAGCAGCATCAGCAGGAACCCGCTGAACGCTCCCCTGCTGCGCCGCATCTGCAGCATCCCAGCCATTCCTATCACTTCCCGAGTGAGTAGCGGATTTCTTGTTGTGCGGGCTTATACTGCCCGCCCTACCCCGGGAAGGACGCTGTATTCCGCCGCCGCCGGGGTATCGTTCGCGACGCGGCAAGACGCTCCTGGTCCACCCGCCGAGCGGCTCGGCATGACCGGCTCGCCCACCCTGCTCGCCGACGGCGCGGACCCGTTCGCCCGCCCTGGGCTGTCCCCGTCCATCTCCTGCCGCCTCTACCCCGACGAGCGGGGTCACCCGGGCTCCGCGCCTTCGCCCGGTCAGATCCGGGCTGGCCTCGGGCTGTAGTCCGGATTGCCCCGGTGCCCTAGCGGTCGATGGCGTCCGGGCCGGATACGTCAGGCGGAGAGCCAGGCGGCGGTGTCGGGTGGCAGGCGGCCGCCGGTGACGGGCCCGCTGGCGAGCAGGACCTCACGGTGCGCCGGAAGCGGTACCGGAGCCTGGCCGAGGTTGGCGGCCAGGATGAACCCGGGCTCCCGGGCGAAGCAGAGCAGCCCGCCTTCTTCCTGGCCAGCCCAGCACAGCGCGCCTGGCCCCAGAGCCGGGTGATCCCGGCGCAGCCGGAGCGCCGCGCGGTACAGGTTCAGGGTGGAGTGCTCGTCAGCGAGCTGGGACTCGACGCTGTACTGGCCCCACTCCGCGGGCTCGGGCAGCCACGGGCGGGCCGGGCCGTCACCCTGGCTCGTTAGGCTGAAACCGAAACCGGTACCGGTACCGGTACCGGACCAGGGGATGGGCACCCGGCAGCCGTCGCGGCCCGGATACTCGCCCCTGGTGCGGAAGAACCGGGGATCCTGGCGGGCCTGGTCCGGGATCGCGGTGACCTCGGGCAGGCCGAGTTCCTCCCCCTGGTAGATGTAGGCCGAGCCGGGCAGCGCGAGGAGCACCAGGGCGGCGGCCCGGGCCCGCCGGGCGCCGGTCCCGGCGTTCTGGTCGCCGAGGGCGATCAGCCGGGAGACGGTCTGCGGCGTGAACCCCTCGTCCAGCCGGTAGCGGCTCGCCGGGCGGGCCACGTCGTGGTTTCCGATCACCCACGGGGCACGGGATCCGCCGGTCAGCGTCAGCGCCGAGTCGATCGCGGCGCGGAATTCGGCGGCCCGCCAGCCGGCCAGGATCAGCTGGAAGTTGAAGACCTGCGGCAGGCCGCCGGGCTCGAGGTAGGGCCCGAGGGTCTCGGGTACGTCGTACCAGACCTCGCCGATGGCCGTACGCGCTCCGGGGAAGCCCGCGGACGGGTAGGAGTCCAGGATGGCCCGCCAGGACCGGTAGAGCGGCTGCAGTTCGGGCCGGTGCCGGTACGCCGACGGCGCGTTCAGCGGGTGCGAGCCGGTGAGGTCGGGCAGTTCGGGGTCCTTGAAGATCCCGTGCGCCACGTCCACCCGCAGCCCGGCCACGCCACGGTCGAGCCAGAACCCGATCACGTCCTCGAACAGGGCGGGAACGTCCGGGTTGCGCCAGTCCCAGTCGGGCTGGCTCGTGTCGAACAGGTGCAGGTACCACTGCCCGGGGCGGCCGTCGGCCTCGGTCACCCGGGTCCACGCCGGGCCGCCGAACTGCGACGGCCAGTTGTTCGGCGGCCGCTCGCCGCCGGGGCCGCGCCCGTCGCGGAAGAAGAACCTGGCCCGCTCGGGGCTGCCGGGCGCGGCGGCCAGCGCGGCGCGGAACAGCGGGTGGTCGCTCGCGCAGTGGTTGGGGACCAGGTTGACGATGACCCGGATCTGCTGCGCAGCGGCGTCCTTGACCAGGCCGTCGAAGTCCGCCATGGTCCCGAGCAGCGGGTCCACCGCGCAGTAGTCGCTGACGTCGTAGCCGCCGTCGGCCAGCGGCGATGGATAGAACGGGGTCAGCCAGACGGCGTTCACGCCGAGATCGGCGAGGTAGCTCAGCCGGGATCGCAGCCCGGGCAGGTCGCCCACGCCGTCGCCATCCGCGTCGGCGAAGCTGCGCGGGTACACCTGGTAGACGACCGCGTCCTCCCACCACACGTGCCCGCCGTCACTCACGTGTATCTCCTGCCCCTCATGCCCCTCATGCCCCTCATGCCCCGGCCCTGGGCACAAGCCTACGGTGCCGGTTTATATGCCTGGCGCCGAGGCGGCGCCGGCATATCCTGGTCTGGTCACGGGTGATCACGGAAGACCGAGTAACCGGAGCATCCCGCCGCTCAGAGAGCCGCCGGCAGCTGTGAAGGCGGACGGCGGGCCTGCGGCGAAGACACCTTCCCAGCCCGGGCCGCCGGCCACGTAACGGCCGCCGAGGCCGGCTCACGCCGGCGAAGGTGCGGTGGCACCGCGACCTGGCCCCCGCCCGCACCTCCAGGGCTCCCGCCGAACTGGAGGTGATGATCGTGACAACCGCGCTGGCAGGCCTGTCCCGGACGCTGGCGGCCGAGCTGCCGTCGGCTGTTCCCGGTAGCCCGGTTCTGATCGAGGGCTGGGTGCACCGCCGCCGTGCGCTCGGTGCGGTGACGTTCCTCATCCTGCGGGACCGTTCGGGCCTGGCCCAGGCGGTCGTCCGCGATCCGGGGGCCCTGCGGGAGGTGCGGCGCTGCGGCGAGGAGAGCGTCGTCGCGGTCACCGGCTTGGCCACGCGCAACCCGGCCGCGCCGGGTGGTGTCGAGGTGACCGAACCCAGGATCACGCTTCTCGGCGAGCCCGCGCAGGCCCCGCCGGTCGACGTGTGGCGGCCCGCGATGGACGCCGGGCTGCCCGCGATCCTGGACCACGCCGCCGTGTCCTGGCGGCACCCGGCCCGGCGGGCCCGCTGGGAGCTGGCCGCCGGGTCGCTGCGCGGCTTCCGGGCCGCGCTGGACGCGCTCGGCTTCACCGAGATCCAGACGCCGAAGCTCGTGTCGTCGGCCACCGAGTCGGGCGCCACGGTGTTCGGCGTGGACTACTTCGGGCGCCCGGCCTACCTGGCCCAGTCGCCGCAGTTCTACAAGCAGACGATGGTCGGCGTCTTCGAGCGGGTCTACGAGACCGGCCCGGTGTTCCGCGCCGAGCCGCACGACACCGCCCGGCACCTGGCCGAGTACGTGTCGCTGGATGCCGAGCTCGGCTTCATCGACGACCATCGGGACGTATTGGCGGTGCTCCGGCATGCGCTGGCGGGGATGACGGCCGCGCTGCGGGACCAGGGGGCGGCGGTCGAGCTGCTCGGGATCGAGCTCCCTGAAGTCCCGGCGGAGATCCCGGTGATTCACTTCCGCGAGGCGCTCGCGATCGCGGGCGCGCCGCCGGACGAGCCCGACCTCGCGCCCGCTCACGAGCGTGCCCTCGGCCAGTGGGCGGCCGAGACCCACGGCAGCGAATTCATTTCCGTGGAGGGCTACCCGATGAGCAAGCGGCCTTTCTACACCCATCCGCAGCCCGGCGACGGAGGCTGGTCCAACAGCTTCGACCTGCTCTTCCGCGGCCAGGAGCTGGTGACGGGCGGCCAGCGCCTGCACCGGCACGCGGACTACCTGGCGGCCATCCGCGCGCGCGGTGAGGACCCGGCCGCCTATGCGGACTACCTGGAAGCCTTCGCGCACGGCATGCCGCCGCACGGCGGGTTCGCGATCGGGCTCGAGCGCTGGACCAGCCGGCTGACCCGCGCCGAGAACATCCGGGAGGTCACGCTGTTCCCCAGGGACCTGCACCGCCTGACGCCGTAGGCCCGGGCCGCCGCAGTAGAGTCGACGCGGAGGCGTCTGGGTACCTGGTGGGCCCGCGGTGTTCAAAACCGGTGAGCGCTGGCGGGTTCGATTCCCGTCCGCCTCCGCATGCGTTCCCGGGACATTCCCGTGACCGCTGATCCCCGCCCGCCGCCCGGTCGGGGCCGCGGATAAGGCGTGAATGTCCCAGCCATGTTGTTCCAGCTCAATGCCCAGGAACTTAAGCCGGCATCCGCGCACCATGTGGTTTTCATGATCGCGGGCAGTTTGGGCGCATATACGGCCAAAACTGCCCGCGATCATGGTCCGCGCCCGGAATGCCCCGGCCTGAAATCATGACGTAGCGGGATATAACGGGCCTGCTGCGGCGCGGCCGGGCAGCAGCCGGCCGCATTACCGCAGGCCGGCGGGTACCCGCGCCGCTCCGCGGCGCCGTCCCGTCCACGCTGAAGAGCCCTGACCAGCAGAAACCCCGCGGAAAAGGCACACAAGGCTTCCTTAAGTTCCTGGCATTGTGTTCCAGCTGCATGAATGGGACATCCACATCGAATGATCTGGTACGGGCAGGGCCAGAGTGACTGAGTCCGTTTCACATCCCGACGACGCGCGCCGCGACGCTGCCGGGTATCGGCCGGTAAGAGCAGGTGACAACGGCGCCCTAGCCGGCCAGCCCTGTCGCTGACCGGCCAGCCCTGTCGCAAGCCCGGCCAGCCCTGTCGCAAGCCCGGCCAGCCCTGTCGCTGACCGGCCAGCCCTGTCGCTAGCCGGCTAGCTCGATGGCCACGCCGAGGCGCTTGGCCAGCAGGCTCGCGCGCTCCCGGTCCTGGGCGCTGAAGGTGCCCTCGGCCCGGGTGAAGCGGATGTGGTGCAGCAACCCGCCGAGGGGCAGGCCGTCCTCGCGCACGAGCCTGATCCGCTTGCCGCCGGGCCAGGTCAGCTCGGCGGCATCCTCGCCGGCTTGCTCGAGATGGCCGTCCAGGACCTCGGTGAACAGCCGCGTCGCGCCAGCCAGGTCGGCGACATGGTGCTCGATCAGGCCGAACGAGGTCGCCGGGCCCGGCGCCGGCAGCTCGGCGGGCGGCGTGTCCGAAGACGGCGACCCGGCCTGCTGAGCCACCTGGATGACGATGCCGTGCGCGTCCCTGGGGTGCAGGAACGCCTCCTGCCAGGCCGGGTGCTCCAGGCTGACACCGACGGGCTCGATGCCGAGTGCCCCGATCCCGGCCAGTGTGGCCCTGATGTCGCTGACGATGAAGTTGAAATGATGCGGGCCCGCCCCGCGGGCGGCCAGGAAGCGCTCGAGGAACGCCGCGCCGGGGCCGCCGGCGGGGGTCAGCAGCTCGACTTTCGGCCCGGCGGCGAACTCCAGCTGACCCCACCAGTAACCGGGGGAGTCCATGCCGTAGACCCAGGTCCCGCCCAGCAAACCGGCGAACAGCTCCCAGCCGTCAGTCAGGGCCGGCGTGCCGATGGCGAGGTGATCAAGGACGGCGGTCATGTAACGACGGTACCGGCTGGGGACCGCGGGGCCGCCCACTGGTACTCCGTGCCCTGGTGGATCGCCAGGTAGATCCGGTCGCGGAGCGCGTTGGCGGCCTCGTTCGTCAGCGTCTTCTCCAGATCACGCAGCACCACGCGGACGAGGAGGTTCTGCTGGCCAGGCCGGGCCCCTAGACGGCGGGCGGCCGGCCCGGGCAGCCGGGCGTACGGGGTGGCGGCGAGCACGCGCACCTCCTCGACGCACGGCGCGTCGGCGCCGAGAGCCTCCCGGACCCGGTCGCCGAGCGTCTCCTCGTCCTCGTCCGCGTCCACCGCGACCGACAGGTCACGCGTGACCGGGGGCATGGACGAGACCGGCTGATAGGCGGCCAGGTCGTGCATCTGGCCCGCGATGCGCGGATCGGCCGAACGCAGCAGGCGGATATCCGGGATGTTCTTGACCAGCATCAGCAGGCGGTCAAGGCCCATGCCCAGGGCCAGCCCGCCCTGGCCGGCCAGCCCGGCGGCGGCGAGCACGCCCGGCTGGGCGAGCCCGCACTCCCAGACTTCCACCCAGCGGCCGTCGTGCCGCACGTCGACCTGGCGGCCGTGCTCGGTATACGGGTGGGTCCGCGCCTGGAGGCGGTACGGCAGGCCGGGGACGAGCGCCTCGAGCAGGCACGAGATCATCTCGTCCAGGTCCGCGCCGGTCATCGGCCGGGACGTGATCCGCCACAGGTCGAGCTGGTGCGGCGTCCCGCTGTGCTGCCAGTCGATGGCGTCCCTGCGGTACACCATCCCCGGGCAGGCCAGCAGCACGTCGTCGCCGCGACTGCGGGCCAGCCGGCGCAGCGCGGGAGGGACCATGGCGGTGGAATGGCTGCGGAGCATCCGCGTGGCGCTCACGTAGCGGGTGTAGCGAGCTTCCCTGGTGATCGCACCGGCCGCGTAGCCCAGGCGATCGTAATTGTCGGCGACCGGAACGATCTTCGGCCCCCGGCACCACCGGACCTCGCAGGACCAGGTACGCGACAGCGCCGCCGCGGCCCGGTCGGCCAGGATCTGGATGGCGTGCGAGCCTTCCGCGGGATCGGACAGGTCGCGGATATCGAGGGTGGCGCGCAGCTGCGCAGGACTGAGGCGGAGAACTGAGCGAGACACGGTGACTCCCTGGCTGAGGTGAACCCGGCGGGACCCCTCCCGGCCCCGGGACTCGCCCGGGAAGCCGCCGTGTTAACGCGGCGAGACGCCCCCCGGCGGCCCGCCGTGGGCCGGGAGGCGAGAAAATCGCCGCGTCGCCATGCCAGTCACGCTTCCAGGATACGCGCGCGCCGTGGCGCGCCAGCAAGCGAATAACCGCGGCGGCTAGGCCAGCCGGCCCCGCAGGCCGATCACGGCCAGCGCCAGGCCCGCCAGCGCGATCACCGGGCCGGCCACGGCCCAGAAGGTGACGCCGGACATCACGCTGCCGCCGAGGACGCCCACGCCCTGCAGCGTGAAGACCACTCCGGCCAGCGTGAGGAGGAACCCGACGCCGACGAGCACGACCCGCCTCATGGTGCTCCCTCTTTCCCGGGCCGCCGGATATGGCCCCGTTCCCTGCCATCACCCGTGGAACGGGCCGGACCGGGGCAGGGTTCAGCCTGGCCGTGACCTGCGCGGTCACGGCCAGGCTGTCAGCCGAGGCTCTCTCCGGCAGGTCAGGGGGGGCGGACCTGCGGCACTGCGCACGGCTGAGCGGTGAGGCACAGGAGGGCTGGCGTGGCACACCGCTCTCCCCTGGCCGTCCGTTAGGGAGTACGTGCCGAACGGTCCGGCGGTTCAGCCTTCGTTCACCTATTTTCTCTCCCTCCTGGCGAGGCCTGCCGCCAGCGGCTGTCCCGCCGCCGGGTCGCCGCGGCGCTGACGGTCCTGCGGGAGGCAGGCCCGCGCGGCTGAGCAAGTGTAACTTTACCCGAGCAAATCTAATTTGCTTTACGCAGATGATTGGCGTTGACCCGGCCGCCGTGGATCTAGCAATTGTCACTTTACCATCGCAACTGTAGTTTGCGGAACGGCTGGCCGATTGGCGGCCTGTTCCCGGCTCGAATGCGCTGAGCAGGCCGTTGTTTCGCGTGCCTCAAATCCGGACCCTGGTGGGTACTGGTGCTTGGGGCCTGGTCGTCCTAGGTTTGCACCAGGAAATAAATCCTGCTCGCCAGGGGAGGAGATCGCATGGCAGAAATCACCGTCACCGTCGACGGCGTGAAGTATGCGGACCACGTAGAGCCCCGGATGCTGCTCGTCCATTACCTCAGGGAAGTGGTGGGCAAGACGGGGACTCCCATCGGATGCGACACGTCGAATTGCGGCGCATGCACGGTGCTGCTTGACGGGGAGTCGGTTAAGAGCTGTTCCGTTCTGGCCGTCCAGGCGGACGGCGCCGAAATCACCACGATCCAGGGCCTGGCGAACGGTGGCCTGCATCCGCTCCAGCGCGCTTTCCACGAGGAGCACGCGCTGCAATGCGGGTACTGCACGCCGGGGATGATCATGGCGGCGTCGGACCTGCTCAGGGAGAATCCGCAGCCCAGCGACGAGGAGATCCGCGAGGGCCTCGAGGGCAACCTGTGCCGCTGTACCGGCTACGAGAACATCGTCCGCGCCGTGCGGCGCGCCGCCCGGGCGGGAGTGAGCGAATGACCGCGCAGACCGAGGCCGCCGAGAAGGCAGGCGAACTGGGCAAGGCCCGCCTGCGCAAGGAAGACGAGCGCCTCATCACCGGCCAGACCAACTGGACCGACAACATCACGCTGCCCGGGATGCTGCACATCGCCTTCCTCCGCAGCCCGTTCGCGCACGCCCGGATCACCTCGGTGGACGTCAGCGCGGCCCGGAACGAGCCTGGCGTGATCGCCGCCTACTCCGGCGCGGACTTCGCCGCCGAGCAGGGCAGCCTCCCGTGCGCCTGGCCGGTCACCCCGGACATCGTGATCCCGGCGCACCCGCCGATGGCGGTGGATGAGGTGCGCTACGTCGGCGAGGCGGTGGCCTGCGTGGTGGCCCGCGACCGCTACGCCGCGGCCGACGCGCTGGCCGCGATCGAGGTCGACTACGAGCAGCTTCCGCCGGTGCTCGACATGAGGACGGCCCTGGACGAGGCCTCGCCCAAGGTCCACGAGGCGGGTAACAAGAGCTACGAGTGGGTACTCGCCAACGGCGACATAGAGGCCGCGTTCCGCGACGCACCGGTAGTCATCGAGCGCACCTTCCGCCAGCAGCGGCTGATCCCGAGCGCGATGGAGCCGCGCGCGGTGGTCTGCTCCGTCGTGGGCGGGGAGTTCACGGTCTGGTCGGCGACGCAGGTCCCGCACATCCTCCGGGTCATGCTGGCCATGGTGACCGGTATCCCGGAGCAGAACATCCGGGTCATCGCGCCCGACGTCGGCGGCGGCTTCGGATCCAAGCTGCAGGTCACGGCCGAAGAGGTGCTGGCCGTGCTGATCGCCCGCAAGCTGGGCCGGCCGGTCAAGTGGACCGAGTCCCGCAGCGAGGGCAACATGACCGTGCATCATGGCCGCGACCAGTGGCAGCGGCTGCGGCTCGCCGCGGACAGCGATGGCAGGCTCCGCGGCCTGGACGTGGACCTGCTGGCCGACATGGGCGCCTATCTCATGCTGCTCACGCCGGGAGTACCGCTCCTGGGTGGATTCATGAGCCCGGCCATCTACAAGATGGACGCCTATGCGTTCAAGTGCACCGGGATCTTCACTACCAAGATGCCGACCGACGCCTACCGGGGAGCGGGACGGCCCGAGGCCACTTTCGCCATCGAGCGGATGATGGACGAGCTCGCCGCCCACCTGGGCGTGGACCCGCTGGCGGTACGGGAACGGAACTGGATCAAGCACGAGGAGTTCCCGTTCACCACCATCGCCGGCCTGACCTACGACTCGGGCAACTACGAGGCGGCCACGGCCCGGGCCAAGGAGCTGTTCGACTACGACGGGCTGCGCGCCGAGCAGGCGCGGCGCCGGGCCAGCAACGACCCGGTGCAGCTGGGCATCGGCATCTCCACCTTCACCGAGATGTGCGGGCTGGCCCCGTCCCGCGTGGTGGGTTCGCTCTCCCTCGGCGCGGGCGGCTGGGAGCACGCATCAATCAGGATGCTGCCCACCGGCAAGGTCGAGGTCGTCACCGGGTCCAGCGCGCACGGCCAGGGCCACGAGACGGCGTGGAGCCAGATCGTCGCCGACAAGCTGGGCGTGCCGTTCGAGGACGTCCGGGTGCTGCACGGCGATACCCAGATTTCGCCCAAGGGCCTGGACACCTACGGTTCCCGCTCGCTGGCGGTCGGCGGCATGGCCCTGGCCACGGCGTGCGACAAGGTAGTCGAGAAGGCCAAGGTGATCGCGGCCGGACTGCTCGAGGCGTCAGCCGACGACCTGGAGTGGACCGCCGGACGGTTCTCGGTCCGCGGCGACCCGGACAAGGGCGTCACGATCGGCGAGGTCGCGCTGGCCACCTTCCTGGCCCATAACCTGCCCGATGGTGTCGAGCCGAGCATCGACGCCGAGGCGACCTACGACCCGGACAATTTCTCGTTCCCGCACGGCACCCACCTGTGCGCGACCGAGGTCGACACCGAGACCGGGTTCGTCACGATCCGCTCGTACGTATGCGTCGACGACATCGGCGCGGTGGTCAACCCGATCATCGTCGAGGGCCAGGTGCACGGCGGTCTCGCCCAGGGCATCGCGCAGGCCCTGTACGAGGAGGCGGTCTACGACGATGACGGCAACCTGGTCACCTCCACGCTGGCGGACTACCTGGTCCCGTCGGCGGCCGACCTGCCGTCCTACGTCACGGACCGGACCGAGAGCCGGGCGGCCAACGCACTGGGCGTCAAGGGCGTCGGGGAGGCAGGTACGATCGCCTCCACCCCCGCGGTGGTCAACGCGATCGTCGACGCGCTGCGGCCGCTGGGCATCGACGACGTCGAGATGCCCTGCACGCCCGAGCGGGTCTGGCGGGCCATCCAGGACGCCAGGGGCGGCGAGCAGGCCAGCGCGGCCGAGCAGCACGAGGCCCGGCAGAGCGACCAGACGCAGGGCCACAGCCCGCAGGGCATCGGCACCCCAGACCAGAGCGGAGGCGTGGCATGATCCCGGCGAAGTTCGACTACGTCCGGCCCGGCTCGCTGGACGAGGCGGTCAGCGCCCTGGCCGGCGGCGGCGATGACGCCAAGGTCATCGCGGGCGGGCAGAGCCTGCTCCCGCTGCTGCGGCTGCGGCTGGCCTACCCGGAACTGCTGGTCGACGTGGGCGGCCTCGACGAGTTGCGCGGCGTCACCGACGCCGGGGACGCGCTGGTCATCGGCGCGCGGACCACGCATCACCAGCTGGTCCGCGATCCGCTGGTGGCCGAGCACTGCGGGCTGCTGGCGCAGGCCGCCGCCACGGTGGCCGACCCGGCGGTCCGGCACCGCGGCACGCTCGGCGGCTCGCTCGCGCACGCCGACCCGGCCGGTGACCTGCCCGCGGTCGCGCTGGCGCTGGACGCCACCATGGTGGCCCGGAGCCCCCGCGGCGAACGGGAGATCGCCGCGGCGGACTTCTTCGTCGACTACCTGACCTCCGGCCTGGAGCCGGACGAGGTCCTGACCGCGGTCAGAGTGCCCAAGCTCGGAGCCGGGTGGGGCTACCGGTACGAGAAGTTCCACCGGACCGCGCAGGCGTGGGCGACCGTCGGCGTGGCCGCGCTGGTCCGGCGGTCCAACGGGTCCGTGGCCGAGGCGAGGATCGGGCTCACCAACATGGGCCCGACGCCGCTGCGCGCCACGGCCGCGGAAAGCGCCGCGGCCGGGGCGCAGGCCAGCCGGGAGGCGCTGCGCGCCGCGGCGGCCAGCGCGGACGAGGGCACGAACCCGCCGGCTGACCTGCACGGTGCACCTGACTACCGGCGGCACCTGGCCCGGGTGCTGACCGGGCGGGCGCTGGCTTCGGCGGCGGGAGCCTGACCTTGGATCAGCTGGCCCGGCTGCTTCCGGTCGCCGGCGCCCTGGAAGGTCGCTTGCGCGCCACCACGGGCTTCGAGCACACCCTGGTGCTGTGGCGGCACGAGGCGATGACCGCGACCGTCCGGTTCCTTGAGGCCCTGACCGCCGAGAGCCAGGTGCCTACCCGCTAGGCGCCGTGACGCCCGGCGGCGGCCGGGCCATCATGGTACGGCGCGGAGCAGCTCACCCCTCGCCCGCGCACCAGGAGGCGCTGGCCGCCCTCGGTCCCACCCCGCCCCACCGGCTGTCCTGGTCGTACCTGGACGACCTGCCGCGGTGGCGCCACCTGAAGCGGCCACGGCCGGACGTCGAGGGCCAGCTGTCCCTGCTATGACCAGCCGGCCCCGTCGTCACGGCACGCCACTAAGACCGGACTTCCGAAGATCATGAGCATACGATCTCGTGAATCTGCAGGCTGAACTGGGCAAACGCGAGTTGCCCGCAGGTCAGGCGTGTTACTACGGGCTGCTGTGTCCGCGGGTCAGGTGCCGGACGGGCTGAAGTCGAAGAACTTGGGTGGTTCGCGCAGGTCAAGGGCACCGAAGATGGCCTGCTGGCCGGGGGTGGCGGCGGACCGCTGGGCGACCCGGCCGTCGCGGGTGGCGAGAGTGACCAGGTGCATGCGGTCCAGCTCGTGGTGCAGGTTGCGCCAGGTCTCGCCGGCGGCGTTCTCGGCGACGCGGATCAACAGCAGCGCGAGCCAGCACAGCTGCACGTGGGCGCGGATGCGGTCTTCGCGGTGGTGGAACACCGGCCGCAGCCGCAGCGCGCCCTTCATGTCGCGCCAGCCGCGTTCAACCGCGATGAGCTGCTTGTATGCGGCGGCCAGGTCTTCGGGGGTGAGCGTGTGGTCGTTGGTGCGCAGCAGCCACTTGCCGTCCAGGTGCGCCTCGCGGGCGGCGGCGCCCCGGTCGACGCGCAGCAGCCCGTTCTTGGTGCGGCGCAGCAGCCGCCGCAGCCCCGGCTTGTCCTTCAGCGACCCGACGAGCTCGTCGCGCTGGCGGGGGCTCCACGCATCCGACCCGTCGATCAGGTCTACCAGGTGGGCGATCAGCCGGTCGCGGACGGCCCGGTCCCGCTCGGCCTGCTCGGGGTTGTGACAGACGGCGAACCGCTCGGCCCGCTCCCCGGCATCCTTGGCCGGCACCCAGGCCTCCTTGACCCGCAGGTTCCCGGCGACCTGGTGGTAGCGGCCCTGCCGGGCCAGCGCCGCGGCCGCCTCGGCGTTGGTGCCGCGCAGCTTCTCGGCGTGGATGTAGTGCCCGCCGCCGCGGGACAGGTACGCCCGGTTCGCCGCCGAGGCGAACCCCCGGTCGGCGACCCAGACCAGCCGGCGCAGGTTCCACGAGCCCAGGTCGTCCTTGACGGTGCGGATGATCTTCTGGTCCTGCTCGTTGCCGGGGAAGGTCCAGCAGCGCACCGGGATCCCGTCCCGGGTGACCGCCATCGCGATCACCACCTGCGGCAGGTCATCGCGGTGGTCCTTGGAGTGCCCCAGCCGGCGGTCGCCTTCTTCCTCCGGCGGCTTGTCCCCGTCCTCGTCCGCGCCGTCCCGGTCCGCAGCCTCGGCCAGATCGCCGGCCACTTCCATCTCCCAGTACGTGGAGGTGGTGTCCACGAACACGATGTCAACGTCGAGGTTAAGCAGGTGCGCCACCGAGGAGAAGATCTCCGCGGCGACCTCGGTCAGCGCGGCCAGCAGGAAGTCCATCGCCGCGTAGGCGGCGTCGTCGCTGAACCCGCCGCAGCCCTCGATGAACACCCGCTCGGCCACCCACCGGGTCGCCGCCAGCTTCGAGCCCGGCTCGCATGCCCGCTGGGCGACCAGAGCGAAGATCACCCGCTCGGCCGCGTCCCCGTCCAGCCGGCGCCCGGCCGCGGCCCGCCGGATCGCCGTGCCGATCTCCAGCCGGTCCCACAGCCGGCCCAGCACCCACGCCGCGCCCATCCGGCGGGAGTCGATCACCTCCACCTCGCCGGCCGCCGCGGCCGCGGTCGCCGTGCCCGGGTCCAGGAACCGGGAGATGGACGCGACCAGCCGGGCCAGCGCCGCCCGGTCCACCTTGTCGGCCCGGCCGAAGCTGTGGATCACCGTGGCGACCGGGCTGCCGGTGCGCGGGTGCCGCTCGTTGTGCGCCAGCTGCAGGTACGACACCACGGTGCCGTCCTTGTTCACCCGCCGGGCCTCACGAAGGTACACACCTACACGATACGATCGCAATCCCTGCCAGGGCGTGCGACACGCCCGTAAACGTGTGCCTACACCCAAACAACGTTTCCAGACACTCGCATCGAGGTGACCAGCGCAAACGGTGTCGATCACGGCCTCATGTGCTCATGATCTTCGGAAGTCCGGTAAGAGGCGCGCGGCCGCGACGAGGCGAGCGATGCGAAGACGACGGTGGAGCTGAGGTAATGGCCGGTGGCATAGTCGAAGACGCCGCCGCAGGTGATCAGGCGCAGCGCGGCGAAGTCGGTCGCGCCGTAGATGGCTTTCGCCGGGAACCGGGACTTGGCGTACTCGCGGACGCCGGTAACGCGGAACACGGCCGTGACCCCGTTGGCGAGCTCCACGTCGATGGTGTCGCCCCGGCGCAGGGAGCCGAGGCGGAAGAAGACGGCGGGACCCTTCACGCTGTCGACGTGCCCCTCGATGACCGACGACCCGATCTGGCCGGGCGTCGCCGAGTACTTGTACCACGCCGCCTGGCCGGCGTTCCTCGTGACGGAGGGGACCTGGACCGTGCCGTCGGCGTTGAGCCCGAGGTGCAGCAGCGTGGAATCCACGCCGATGGCCGGGATATGCACCGACACCGGAAGCGAGCGGGCCAGCGACGGCCCGGCGGACGAGGCGCCGGTGACTCCGGCTTGCGACAGCCCGGGCTGCGGTGCGTGCTCCTGAGAGCCGAACGCGACGCCGACGGCGGCCGCGCCGGCCAGGATGAGCACCACGCCGGCGATCCCGGCCACCCGGGCGCGCAGGCCCGCCGGAGTGGTGGGCGGCGGCGCGTATCCGGTCTGCGGCCAGGCGACGACCACGCGAAACCCGGCAATACGACGCCACGGCGCCTGCGGCAATGTAGCGGTCCTTTCCTCCGCAGTTCTACTCCGTTAGCCTAATATTCCGCCCTTCCTTCTACCTTCACTCTCTCCCTCCTTCCTCCTATCACCAACCCTACACTGCGTCTGCCTAAACCCGGCCAGCCCACGTCGAAACCACTTTTGACAACTGACGTCCGTAGCATCAACGAAGCCTGCCGCGTCGTTAGATAAGCGGTGCCGAGCCGCGTAATCACGCGAAGCCATGAAGCGTGTAGATCCTAAGCGCAGCCGCGAGAACCGCCCGCGTACGGCGCGAACGTTCAGAAGTGCGCGGAACTGGACCCTCCCCGGCCGAAGCGGCTCACGGTGCCCGTGGACCAGCGCTGCCCTATAACCGGTGAGAGCCGGAAGCGGGCGGGTGCCGGAGGAGTCGGAGGCGGCCATAGTACCGGTCGGACCTGCAGGACAACACAACCTGCGGGGAGGGAAGGGCCGCTGCTTGTTCACGCGCAAGCCGGGAGGCCCGGATTGGTGAGTGCCGGAAATACGGCTAGTTCCACCCTGGCGGCTGTCGGAGGCGACAGAGTCCGCGCTTTGCAGCATGCGCTCTACCGGGCGGCCAAGGCCAGTCCGGGACGACGGTTTCATTCGCTGCGGGACAAGGTTTACCGTGAGGACGTCTTGTGGCGGGCGTGGATCGCGGTGCGCCGCAACAACGGCGCGCCGGGCATCGACAAGACCACCTTGGCTGACGTCGAGGAGTACGGGGTGACCCGGCTGCTCGGCGAGCTGGCCGCCGAGTTGCGTGCCGGGACGTGGCGCCCGCTGCCCGCGCGGAAGGTGCTGATCCCCAAGCCGGGCAGCGCCGAGCGCAGGCCGCTGGCGATCTCCGCGGTGCGTGACCGGATCGTGCAGGCCGCGGTGAAGATCGTGCTCGAGCCGGTCTTCGAAGCGGACTTCGCCTCGTGCAGCTTCGGGTTCCGCCCGAGGCGGTCGGCGCACGATGCCTTGCAGGTTCTCGTTGATGAGGCCTGGCAGGGTCGGCGGTGGGTGGTCGAGACGGACATCGCGAACTGCTTTTCCGCGATTCCGCAGGACAAGTTGATGCGAGCGGTTGAGGAACGCATCAGCGACCAGGGCGTCTTGAAGCTCGTGCGCGCGATGTTGCGCGCGGGGGTGATGGAGGGCGGGCAGGTGCGGCGGGAGGTGACCGGGGCGGCGCAAGGTGGTCCGGCATCTCCGTTGCTCTGCAACATCTACCTGCACCGGCTGGACCGGGTGTGGGCCGCGCGCGAGCACGGGGTGCTGGTGCGCTACTGCGATGACCTGGTGGTGATGTGCAGCACCCGGCAGCAGGCCGAGGCCGCGCTGGCGCGGCTACGCCAGGTGCTGGGCGGGCTGGGGCTGGAGCTTAAGCAGTCCAAGACCCGGATCGTGCACCTGACCGAGGACAAGGACGCCGAGGGTTTTGATTTTCTCGGCTTCCATCACCGGTGGGTGCGTGCCCGGGGCACGGTCAAGCCCAGCCGGGTCTGTTTCCTTGCCCGCTGGCCCTCGCGCAAGGCGGCCCAGCACGCCCGCGACCGGATCCGGCAGATCACCGACCGGAAGCGGCTGCTGCTGGCCGAGGAATGGATCGTGGAGGAACTGAACTGGTTCCTGCGCGGCTGGGGCGGATATTTCCGGTACGGGAACTCCGCCCGCACCTTCGATGCGATCAGCCAGTACGCCCTGGAACGGCTAGCAGGGTTCGTGGGCAAGCGCCACAAACGCAGCGCCCGCTGGGGCATGAGGCTGGTGACCTGCGGGTCACCGGACAACTTCGGGCTGATCACCTTGTGCGGAACCGTCATCGCTCCCAGGCCCTTCCGGCCCTGGCGGGCACCGGCCGGACGCCGACGGTGAAGAACGTCGGAGAGCCGTGTGCGGGAGAACCGCATGCACGGTTCGACGGGGAGGGGCTGGAAACGGAGCCTCGGCCACCGCGCCAGTCCCTCACCCTACGATGGTGAACTGGCCATTGGGCATCTGCGCCGGACACGGCGCATGCCTTTATGGCCGTCGGTGCTATCGGGACCTGCCTGTGGCGGCGCGGGCGGCGACCAGATCGGTTACGCGTTTTCCTTTCCGGAATCCCGGTTTCTGCGGCCGGGAACGGGAAGACAATCGTCATCTGCCCGGCGCATGAGGAGGGGTCCATGAAGGTGCGCGGAACGATTGCCGGCACGTCGCTCAGCGCTAAGCTCACCGTCCTCTGCTGGGGCGCCCTGGCCCTGCTCGTTCCGGTGGCCGTCTCGGCGTGCACCTCGTCCACGTCCACGACGACGCCCACGATCATCTCGCCGACCGTGACCAGCGGCGGCGCCTCCTTCGCTAGCACTCCCTCCTCCGCCACCACGGCCACGGTGTCCCCTGACACCTCGACCCCTTCGCCACCCACGTCGCCGGACACGGCTCAGGTGACCGTCACGCAGACGATCACCGTCCCGCCTAGCACCATCCCGCCCGCCGCCCCGGTTACCGGCGGCGGGGGCACGGCCGGCTTCCAGGACTCGCTGCTCCTGGCGCTCGGCGCGGCGGCGATCCTGGCCGGCGCCGGAGGCCTGATCTACCGCAGGTGGCTCGGCCGGGGGCACTGAGGCGCGCCAGCGGCGGCATACCCGGCTCAGCCCGGCCGCGGTCACGTCGTGGCCTCGCGGTGAATTGCGCTTAGGCTCGGGGGAGCGGCCAGGCGGAGGGAGAGCCGATGGACGAGGGCCAGGTGCCGGGCCTGTGGGCGCCGCAGCGGCGGGCGCTCACCGTCGGCTTGGTCCTGACCATCACCTTCGTCGCGTCCGAGGCGCTGGCCGTGGTCACGGTCATGCCAGTCGTCGCCCGCGACCTGGGCGGGCTGAGCCTGTACGGCTGGGTATTCAGCGGGTTCATGCTCGGCAGCGTGGTCGGCATCGTGGCGGCCGGCCGGGAGGCCGACCGGCGCGGTCCGGCGGTGCCGTTCGTGGCGGGGGTGGTGCTGTTCGGCTCCGGACTGGCCGTGGCGGGCCTGGCGCCCTCGATGGGGGTGCTGGTGGCGGGCCGGGTGATGCAGGGCATCGGCGCCGGGGCGGTGCCCTCGGTGGCCTATGCCACCATCGGCCGGAGCCTGCCCGAGACGCTGCGAGCCCGGATGATGGCGGTCCTGTCGACCGCATGGGTCGTGCCCGGCCTGGTCGGCCCGGCGATCAGCGCCGAGGTGGCGCGCCTGTTCGGATGGCGGTGGGTGTTCCTGGGCCTGCTGCCAGTGGTCGCGATAGCCGGGTCGATCGCCGTCCCGGCCCTGATCCGGCTCGGGCCGCCCCCCGCGTCCCAGGCGGGGGAGCACCGGCTGACCGACGGCCTGCGCACCGCCGCCGGGGCGACCATGCTCCTGGCCGGCCTGAGCCTCGCGGCCGGGTCCGGCTCGATCCTGGCCGGCCTCGCGCTGATCGCGGGTGGCGGCATCGTCGGGCTGCCCGCCCTGCGCCGGCTGGTCCCGGCCGGCACCCTGACCGTGCGCCCGGGGCTGCCCGCCACGATCGCCAGCCGGGGCCTGCTGACGTTCACGTTCTTCGGCGCCGACGCCTATGTGACCCTCGCCGTGACCGCGGTGCGGCATCGCACCCCGGTGGTGGCCGGCTTGGCCGTCACCGGCGCCACCGTGGCCTGGACCGCCGGCGCCTGGGTACAGGCGCGGCTCAACAACGTCTGGGAAGGCCGGCGATTGGTGCGCACCGGGCTGGTGATCATCCTGGCCGGCATCGGCGGCATGGTCCTGGTCCTGCAGCCGGCCGTTCCGGTGGCCGTGGGCCTGGCGGCCTGGACCGTCGCGGGCCTGGGCATGGGGCTGGCGTACGCCCCGCTGTCGCTGATGATGCTGCACAAGGCGCTGCCCGGGCAGGAGGGCCAGGCCTCGGCGTCCCTGAACCTAGCCGACGTGCTCGGCACCGCCATCGGCATCGGCGCGGGCGGCGCCGCCGTGGCCGCCGCCGCAGGTGGCGATTTGCGCCTCGGCATCACCGCGGCGTTCGCCGTGGCGGCCGCGGTGGGCCTGGTGGCGCTCGCATGCACCGGCCGTCTTCCGGCCAGCACCAGCTCAGCGCCGCCGGTGACCGAACAGGTGCCCGCGCGCGCCGAACCGCCAGGCTAGCCGGGACTTACCCAGCGGGTGAAGGCAACCCGTGACCCGCGCCCCCGGCCCCGGGGCCATTGGAACATCGGGCCGTCGGCGGTTGTTCTGACGTCATGATCGAGGGTCGGTTTGCTGAGCTGATTGCCGGGCAGTGGCAGGGAGTACTGGTCACCCTCAGAAAAGACGGGCGGCCGCAGCTGTCCAACGTGAACTACGCCTGGTACCCCGATGAGCAGACCATCAGGGTCTCCACCACCGACGACCGGGCCAAGACCGGCAATATGCGCCGTGACCCGCGGGTCAGTTTCCACGTCACCAGCGGTGACTTCTGGTCCTACGTGGTAGTGGACGGACACGCCGAGCTCTCGGCGGTGGCCCGTGACCCGCACGATGCGGCCGTGGAGGAACTGGTCGACCTTTACCGCGCGGTACAGGGCGACCACCCGGACTGGGACGACTACCGGGCGGCCATGGTCCGCGACCGGCGCCTGGTCGTCCGGCTGCGGGCCGAACGGGCCTACGGAATCGTTCACCGCGGCTAAATAAAACGCAAGAGGCGGTTGCGCCAGGCAAGAGCTGGCTTCCGCTTCATCGACGGGAGACGCTATGCGTACCAATGAGCCCGTGCTGTCCCGCGTAAGCTGGGACGATGCTGTCTGACTCCTTCGGGCGGATCGCCACCGATCTGCGCGTATCGCTCACCGACCGGTGCAACCTGCGGTGCGAATATTGCATGCCGCCGGAAGGTCTTGACTGGCTCCCCCGGGCTGATCAGCTGACCGACGATGAGGTGGTGCGGCTCGTCCGGATCGGCGTCGAGCTGCTCGGCATCCGCGAGGTCAGGTTCACCGGCGGAGAACCGCTGCTGCGCCGCGGGCTGGCGGCCATCGTCGCCCGCACGGCGGAACTGCGACCCCGCCCGGAGATCTCGCTGACCACCAACGCCATCGGCCTGACGCGCGGCGCGGCCGCGCTGCGCGCGGCCGGGCTCGACCGCATCAACGTGTCGCTGGACACGCTGCGGCCCGAGACGTTCCGCAAGCTCGCCCGCCGGGACCGGCTGCCAGACGTGCTCGACGGCCTGGCCGCCGCGGCCGAGGCCGGCCTGCGCCCGGTCAAGGTCAACGCCGTGCTCATGCGGGACCTGAACGACGACGAGGCGGTGCCGCTGCTCAGGTACTGCCTCGAGCGCGGCTACGAGCTGCGGTTCATCGAGCAGATGCCGCTGGATGCCCAGCACGGCTGGAAACGGGCCGAGATGGTGACGGCGGAGGAGATCCTCACGGCCCTCGGGCGCGAGTTCGTCCTCACTCCTGACGACCCGCGGCAGCGCGGGTCCGCGCCGGCCGAGGCGTTCCTGGTCGACGGCGGACCGGCCCGGGTCGGCGTCATCGCGTCGGTCACCCGGCCGTTCTGCGGGACCTGCGATCGGGTCCGGCTGACCGCCGACGGCCAGATCAGGAACTGCCTGTTCGCCCGGACCGAGAGCGATCTGCGCGGCCCGCTGCGCGCCGGGGCCAGTGATGCCGAACTGGCCACCGCGTGGCAGCGTGCCGTCGCGGTGAAGCTGCCCGGGCACGGCATCAACGACCCGTCGTTCCTGCAGCCGGACCGCCCGATGTCCGCGATCGGCGGATAACCGTCGCCGCGGAGACAGCAGTACCATGAAGGTGAACTGAACACGCACGGGAGCTCGGGCTGACCGGGCTGAGAGGGCGGCTGTACGGCCACGGGAACGAACCTTAAACCCCTGGCATCTCCGCTACGCGCCGCCGACCGTCGGAACCTGTCCGGGTAATGCCGGCGTAGGGAGGCTGCCATGGCGGCGACCACCACCAGCGAGCAGGACACGACCTTCGTCATCGTTTCCGGGGACCGGCATGCCGAGGTCGCCCGGACCCTCGCCGAGCCGGTGCCGCAGGCGCTGAGCCTCTTCGACCAGTTCGGGCTGTGGGGCAACCTCGGGGTCAGCCTGCTCGGCTTCACCGGCGCCATCTTCGTCCTGCAGCCGGGCGGCGCGGGCACCCCCGAGCTCTCGCTGGCCGCCGCGCTGACCGCGATCGTGGTGGGCACGGTGCTCGGCACGCTCCCGGTCGCGCTGGCCGGCCTGCCGGGCGCCCGGACCGGCGCGCCCGCCATGGTGCTGCTGCGCGGGCTGTTCGGCGCGAGGCTGTCGTACCTGCCGACCGTCCTCAACATTGCGCAATGCGTCGGCTGGGGCGTGTTCGAGCTGGTCACGATCGCGACAGCCGCGCACACGGTGGCGCCCGCCCTGCCGAAGACGGGCTATGTCCTCATCGCCGGAGCGGCCACGGCCTTGCTCACGGTCAGGCCGCTCGGCGCGATCAGGGTACTGCGCAAGTACGCCACCAGCGCCGTGCTCGTCGTGCTGTGCTACCTGTTCGTGCAGCTGATACGGCACCCGCTGCCCGGCTTGACGCACGGCACCTGGTCCGGATACTGGGCGGCGACCGACACCGTGGTCGCGGTCGCCATCTCCTGGGCCCCGCTCGTCGCCGACTACACCAGGCACTCCCGCAGCCAGCGGGCCGCCTTCGCCGGCGTGCTGGGCGGCTACAGCGTCACCCAGGTGCTCTGCTACGTCATCGGGCTGCTCGCCCTGGTCACCGTCGCGCACGGTAACCCGGACCAGATCTACGGCGCGTTCATCGCGCTGCCGCTCGGCGCCCTCGGCTTCGCCATCCTGGCCGCCCGCGAGCTCGACCAGGCGTTCGCCAACGTCTACTCCACCGCGGTGTCGACGCAGAACCTGCGCCCGCTGTGGGACCGCCGGATCCTGGCCATCGTGATCGCCGCGCTGACCACGGCGGGCGCGCTGTGGCTCAACATCGCCGACTACGAGAACTTCCTCACGCTGATCGGTTCGGTGTTCGTGCCCATGTCCGCGGTCCTGGTCACGGACTACTTCGTGGTGTCCCGCGGCCGCTGGGACCTGTCGGCCACCGCCCGCTCCCGGCGGCTGATGCTGGTGCCCTGGGCCGCGGGCTTCGTCACCTACCAGCTCATCAACCCCGGCTACGTGTCCTGGTGGGCATCGGCGTGGACGTCGTTCGGCCACGACATCGGCTTCACCCCGGCCAGCTGGATGTCGGCCTCGATCCTGTCGTTCTCCGTCGCCGCGGCGGTCACGGTGGCGGTCGGCCCGCTCGACCGTTGGCGCCGGGCTTGAGCCCAGGCCCGCACGCCGTTCACGGTATGGGCCGTGACCTGGCCGAACCCGACTGGCTCCCGCTCACCGACGAGGAGCTGCCCGGCATCCTGGGCCACAGCGACCCCGGCGGCCTGGGCCGCCTGCCGGCGGTGACCTGGCGCAGCCCGCGGCCGATGTCGGCCGCGGCGCTGGTCAGGCACGGCGACGCGACGGTCTTCGTCAAGCGCCACCACGTCAGCGTCCGCACCCCGGAACAGCTCGCGGCCGAGCACGATTTCGCCACCCACTTGCGGACGCGCGGGCTGCCCGTGCCAGCCGTGCTGCGGCTGGCCGACGGCGGGTCTGTGCTGCGGCGCGGGGACTTCTGCTACGAGGTCCACCAGGTCGCCGACGGTCTCGACGTATACCGCGACGCGGTCAGCTGGTCGCCGTACGCCAGCCTGGGGCACGCCTACGCGGCGGGCGCGGCGCTAGGCCGCCTGCACCAGGCCGCCGCCGGCTTCGACCAGCCCGCCCGGCCCGCCGCAGTGCTGATGAACTCGTGCCAGGTGATCACCGCGCCCGATCCGCTGGCCGCCGCGGGCGCGCTGGTGGCCGAACGGCCCGCGCTGGCCGCCTACCTGGCCGGACGGCACTGGACGGACGACTTCGACAAGGTCCTGGCCCCGCTGATCGGGCGCGCCGCGCCGCTGCTGGGACCGCTGCGCCCGCAGTGGGGACACGGCGACTGGCACCCGTCCAACCTCACCTGGACCTCGGCCGCGCCGGACGCCCGGGTCGCCGGGATCGTCGACTTCGGGCTGGCCAACCGGACCTATGCCGTGCATGACCTGGCCCTGGCGCTCGAGCGCGCCGTGGTGAGCTGGCTCGACCTGCCGGAGACCGGTACGGCCGCTGCCGACCTCGCCGCCGCGGCCTTCCTCCTGGACGGCTACCAGACGGCCCGGCTGCTCACCCGGGCCGAAGCCGCCGCGCTGCCGCTGCTGCTGCCCGTCGTGCACGTCGAGTACGCGTTGTCCGAAGCGGACTACTTCACCAGCGTGGCGGTCTCGACGGCCAACGCCGACCTGGCCTACGAGTACCTGATCGGGCACGCCCGGTGGTTCACCGAGCCGGGCGGCGCGGCCCTGCTCGGCTTCCTGGGAGAGTACCTGGACGGCTAGCGCCGCTCGTCGGCCGGGCGGTAGGCCGGGCCGTGCGCGTCGTCGCAGTGCTGCTCCTGGCTGAGGCGGATCACCCCGGGCGCGGTCGGCAGGCCGGCGTGGTCGACCTGGAGGGTGGCGTGGGTGATGCCGTACTCGCGGCTCAGATAGGCCTCCAGGTCGGCGCGGACCGCGTGGCAGTCCTCGCCCGGCGCGACCAGCACGTGCGCGGAGGCCGCGGGCAGGCCCGAGGTAATCTCCCAGATGTGCAGGTCGTGGACCTCGGCCACGTGCGGGCGGCTGGCCATCGCCGCGCCCACCGCCGCCGGGTCGAGCCCGGCCGGCGCCGCCTCGAGGAAGATCCGCCCGGAGTCCCTGATCAGCCCGGCCCCCGCGTGCACCATCAGCACGACGACGACCAGCGTGGCGATCGCGTCCGCCCGGTTCCACCCGGTCAGCAGGATGACAAATCCGGCCACCGCGGTCGCCGCGAACGCGTACAGGTCGGTGACGATGTGCTTGAACGCGCCGGCCAGGTTGAGGCTCCGCGGCGCGCCGTGACCGCCCTGCCCATTCCCGGCCGCCCGGGCGATCATCAGCGTGGCGGCCAGGTTGACCGCCACCCCGGCCAGCGCGACGGCCAGCACCGTGCCGCCGGCCACCTCGGGCGGCGTCACCAGGTGCCGGATCGCGGTGTAGCCCAGCCAGGCCGCCAGCAACACCAGTGTGATGCCGTTGGCCTGCGCCGACAGGATCTCGGCCCGCTTGAGGCCGTAGGTGTACCCGCCGGCCGGCGGCCGGGCGGCGAGGCGCGCGGTGACCAGCACGAGCCCGATCGACGCCGCGTCGGTCAGCATGTGCGCGGCGTCGGAGATCAGCGCCAGCGAGTGCGCGGCCACCCCCGCGATGACCTCCCCGGCCATGAAGGCGAGGATCAGCGCCAGGGCACCGGATAGCCACCTGGCGTCCGCCCCTTCGCTTCCTGAGGCCGGTCCATGCACATGCCAGTTACTTCCCGCCACCATCTGACGATATCCTCACCGATCAGGACAGGTATCCATAGGCTTGGCCCATGAGCACCATGGATCAGTGGACGGCCGCGGTATGCGCGGATCTCGGGCTCGATCCCAGTTCGGCCGACCTGCGGGCCGTGCTCGACCTGACCCGCGACGTCGCGCACGGCGTGGCCCGGCCCGCCGCGCCTCTCACCGCCTACCTGGTCGGGGTGGCGGTCGGCCGCGGCCTGGCCCTGCCGGACGCGGCCGGGCGGGTCTCGGCGCTCGCGGCCAGCTGGGAGAAGGGAGAACAGTAAGGGGCCGAACGGTCCTGGCCGACGCGCTGGTCACCGCCGCGGAGCCGTGCCGCCGGTTACCGGACTCTTACAGATCCCGCCATCGTCCGGCGCGCTCCGGCCTGCCTCCCCTAAGACGGTGTCACGGGGGCGGACGCAGACGAGCGAAGGGCGGTCGATGACTCCCGAATCCACGCCGGACAGCGAAACGTCCTCCGGCGGCGCCGGGCCGGATCCGCGGCCGACCAGACGCGGCGTGCTGCTGGGAGTGGGCCTGGCCGGCCTGACCGGGGTCCTGGCCGGCTGCAGTACCGCGGCGGTGGCCTACGACGCGAACGAAGCGGGAGTACCTCCGAACCGCCCGGCGCAGGACGCGATGCCATCCAGCCCGGTCCCCGCTAGCCCTGCACCTGCCAGCCCTGCCCCCGCCAGCCCGGCCCCGGCGGGCAGCGAGCCGGCCATGAAGAGCGAGCCGGCCAAGAAGCAGGCCAAGCCGATGCTCACCGGCACCGTGCTCGGCGCCGCCAGCGATATTCCGGTCGGTGGCGGCGCGATCTACACCGCGGCCAAGGTAGTCGTGACCCAGCCGGCCAGCGGCCAGTACAAGGCGTTCAGCGCGGTGTGCACGCACGTGGGCTGCCTGGTGAACAAGGTGGCCAACGGGACCATCGACTGCCCGTGCCACGGCAGCGAGTTCAGGATGACCACGGGCGCCGTGGTGACCGGCCCGGCCCCGTCACCGCTCCCCGCCAAGCAGATCAAGATCGTCGATGGGCAGGTCGTCCTGCTCTGACGCTTCGGTGACCGGCTGGCCGGCGCGAGCCTAGGATGTCGGGTGTGGGCTCGCTGATGCTGCTGGACACCGCGTCGCTGTACTATCGTGCCTTCTTCGGCGTACCGGAGACCGTCCGGGCGCCGGACGGCACACCGGTCAACGCGATACGCGGGCTGCTCGACATGATCAGCCGGCTGGTCCGGGCCAGGGATCCGGCGCGGCTGGTCGCGTGCCTGGACGCGGACTGGCGGCCGGCCTTCCGGGTCGCGGCGGTGCCCTCGTACAAGGCGCACCGGCTCGCCGCGGACGGCACGTCGGAGGAGACGCCGCCCGCGCTGGCCGCGCAGGTCCCGGTCATCGAAGAGATCCTGCACGCCTCCGGGGTGGCCGTCGCCGGGCATCCGGGATACGAGGCGGACGACGTGATGGGCACGCTCGCGGCCCGCTCGGACGGTCCGGTCGACGTGGTCACCGGCGACCGGGACCTGTTCCAGCTGGTCGACGACGCCCGCGAGGTGCGGGTCATCTACACCGTGCGCGGCCTGATGAAGATGGACGTGATCGACGAGGCGGCGGTGACCGCCAAGTACGACATCCCCGGCCGTGCCTACGCCGACTTCGCCGCGCTGCGCGGCGACCCGAGCGACGGGCTGCCCGGGGTCCCGGGCGTGGGGGAGAAGACCGCGGCCGCGCTGATCCGGACCTTCGGCAGTGTCGAGGGCATTACCACGGCGCTGGACGCCGGGCACGGGGGGTTCCCGCGCGGCAGCCGGGACAAGCTGGAGAAGGCCCGGGATTACCTCGACGTCGCCCTCTCCGTGGTCAGGGTCGCCGACGACGCGCCGCTGCCAGAGGTCGACGGGACACTGCCCGCGGTGCCTCCCGACGCCGCCCGCCTGCAGGAGCTCGGCGACCAGTGGGGGCTCGGATCCTCGCTGGGCCGGTTCGTCACCGTCGTCGGCCCGGCCTAGCATCGATCTCGTGACGACGGACGAACTGTATCCCGCCGGGCGGCTCAGCCAGGTGCGCGAGGCGGCCGCCGCGGCCGGGCTGGACGCGGTGCTGCTCACCCCGGGCCCTGACCTGAGGTATGTCATCGGCTACGACGCCACGCAGCTCGAGCGGCTGACCTGCCTGGCCATTCCGGCCAGGGGAGAGCCAGCGCTGTTCGTGCCCCGGCTGGAGCTGGCCGCGGCACAGGCCTCCCCGGCCGGCTCGCTCAGCCTGGAAATGGTCCCGTGGGAGGAGACCCAGGATCCGTTCGAGCTCGTCACGGCCAGGCTCGGCCAGGTCCCCTCGGTCGGGCTCTCGGACCGGATGTGGGCGCTGTCCGTGCTGAAGTTCCGCGACGCGCTGCCCGGCGCGCGCCTGTCGCTGGCGGGCCGTGCGCTGCGCGGGCTGCGGATCAGGAAGTCCCCGGCCGAGGTCGCGGCCCTCCGGGAGGCCGGCGCCGCCATCGACCGGGTGCACGCGCTCGTCCCCGGCTGGCTGCGGCCCGGGCTGACCGAAAGGGCCGTGGGCTCGGTGATCACCGAGGCCATCCTGGCCGAGGGACACGCCACCGTGGACTTCGTGATCGTCGGGTCCGGCCCGAACGCCGCGAGCCCGCACCACGAGGTCTCCGACCGCGTACTGACCGTCGGCGACGTGGTCGTGGTCGACATCGGCGGCACCATGCCCTCCGGGTACTGCTCCGACAGCACCAGGACCTACGCCCTCGGCGAGCCGCCGGCCGAGTTCACCGCGTACTACAAGGTCCTGTACGACGCCCAGGAGGCGGCCTGCGCCGCGGTCCGGCCCGGCGTGACCGCCGAGGCCGTCGATGCGGCGGCGCGGGAGCCGATCACCAGGGCCGGCTATGGGGCGGCGTTCATTCACCGGACCGGGCATGGCATCGGCCTGGAGACGCACGAGGACCCGTACATCGTGGCCGGCAACGCCGAGCCGCTCACGCCGGGCATGGCGTTCTCGGTGGAACCCGGGATCTACCCGGGCCCGCACGGCGCGCGGATCGAGGACATCGTGGTCTGCACGGCCGACGGCTACGAGCGCCTCAACCACACCCCGCGGGAGCTGGTCGTCGTCGCCTAGTGGTCCGGCGGGTCGGTCCGGTCCTGGTTTTCGGCCAGGAACCGCTCGAACTGGGCGGCCAGCTCGTCGGCCGTCGGCATGGCCTCTCCCTCGGCTAGCAGGCCAGCCGCCGCGTCCCCGGCCTGCTGGCTCTCGGCCGCGGTGTCGTACTGCTGCTCCAGCGCGCGCACCAGCTCCGTGACCTCCGCGGACTCCTCGACCTGCCGCTCGATCGCCTCGTTGGTGCGGTCCGCGGCCTCGCGGAGCTCCGCGTCGGGCACATCGAGCCCGGTCGCGGCGGTCACCGAGCCCAGCAGGGCCAGCGCGGCCGGCGGGTAGACCGCCTGGGCCAGGTAGTGCGGGACCTGGACGGCGAAGCCGAGCGCATCCCGGCCCGCCTCCCCGAAGCGCAGCTCGAGCAGGGCGGGCGCGCTCCCCGGCACCTGGATCCGGCTCGGCAGCCGCTCGTGGCCGGCCAGCAGCTCCTCACGGGTGGCGTGCGCGATCACGCCGAGCGGCCGGGTGTGCGGCATCCCGGCCGGGATGCCGAGGAAGCTGACCGCCGGGCCGGTGTCGAGGCGCTCCGCGATGGCCAGCACCGCCCGGCTGAACAGGTCCCACTCGTGGTCGGGTTCCGGTCCCGTCAGCAGCAGGAACGGGCGGTCGCCCTGGTCATGCAGCAGATGCAGGGCCAGCTCGGGAGGCTCGTAGCTCTCCCAGCGGCTGTTGTCGTAGGTCATCAGCGGGCGCCGCGACCGGTAGTCGATCAGCCTGTCGGTGTCGAACCGCGCGACCGTCTCGTGCGGGAAGGCGCGCAGCAAGTGCTCGGCGAGCAGGCGCCCCGCGGTGCCCGCGTCGATGAAGCCCTCCAGGTAGTGCACCATCGGTGCGCCTGCGATGCCGGGCGCGGCCGGACCGAGCTCGTAGAGTTCCTCCGGATTCCGCTGCATCCCTACAGTTTCCCACGGTCCGCGCGATGCTGCGGCCCGGGCCGAGTCGCAGCCTGCAACCGTTGGCGCTAACGTGACCTCGTGGAAGAGATCGACCGCAAGATCGTGTCGCTGCTGACCCGCAACGGCCGGATGAGCTTCACCGAGCTGGCCAGGCAGGCGGGCCTCTCGGTGTCGGCGGTCCACCAGCGTGTACGCAGGCTCGAACAGGACGGCGTGATCAAGGGATACGTCGCCGTGTTCGACCCGGATGACGTGGGCCTCCCGCTGACGGCCTTCGTGTCCATCAAGCCATTCGACGCCGCCGCCCCCGATGACCTGCCGCAGCGGCTCGAGCAGCTAGCGGCCATCGAGGCCTGCCACAGCGTCGCCGGCGACGAGAACTACATTCTCAAGGTGCGGGTGACCTCGCCCACCGCGCTGGAAGACCTGCTCCAGCAGATCCGCACCATCGGCAGCGTCTCCACCCGCACCACCGTCGTCCTCAGTACCCCCTTCGAAAACCGCCCCCCCGCCATCTGACAATATCCCGGATTCAGCACCACCTGTCCCGCTGGCATCATCAGCACCGCAGCATACGATGTGAATGTCCCATTCATGCAGCTGGAACGACATGGCTGGGACATCCACGCCGTATAAAGGGTGCACGCGGAGACCGTCGAGCATGACCGACAGGAGCATGTCGGACCGATCCGGCGCCTTCTCCGTGCTCACCGCCACCCCGTGCACCAGCCGCATCACGTCCATGGCGTCCACGTCCGTCCGGATGACGCCGGCTTCCTGGGCGTTGGCCAGCAGTCGCTCGGTGGTCTGGCGCATCGCCATCCAGCAGGACGAGATCAGCTCGGATTCGATGCCGACCGCCTCGATCAGGGCGTGCGACAGGCCGCGCTTGGTCACCAGGTAACCGGCCAGGGACCGCATCCAGGCGCTGAACGCCTCGCCGGGCGGCGCCTTCTCGAGCAGCGCGTCCCCTTCGCCGCAGACCGCGCCCACCTGGCTGCGGAAGACGGCGGCCTGCAGGTCGAGCCGGGTGGGGAAGTGCCGGTAGAGGGTGCCGATGCCGACTCCGGCGCGCCGGGCGATGTCCTCGAGCGGCGCGTCGGCGCCCCGCTCGGCGAACGCGGTCGTGGCCGCCGCGATCAGCCGGGCGTGGTTCTGCCGCGCGTCGGCGCGCAGCCGCTCGGCGGGCCGTGGCGGTATCTGGTCAGATGTCCTGGTCATCGCTTCGAGGGCTCCGGGTCCGGCCTGCCGGTGGCGCGGCGAGCCGGGATAATAGGTTGCGAAACGGAGGCTGCCTCCGTATAGTTAACCGGAGTAGACCTCCGCTTCATTCCCGATGGTACCGCCCGGCCAGCGGTCTGTCAGCCACCGGAGGCCTGCCTCAGCCGCACCGGTGCTCAGCGCGCCGCCAGGACCGGCATCGATGGTCATCGGTGCGGCCGCGACAAGCGCATGACCAGACAACCATGGAGGCATCTTGTCGTCTTCGCATGCTCCGCATGGGGCTGCCGATGCCAGAGGGGTCAACGGGGTTAACGGGGACCGTACGCGTTACGGGCGACCCGGGATCGCCCTGGCTATCATGCTCGGCGCCCAGCTCATGATCATCCTGGATATGACGGTGGTGAACATCGCGCTGCCGCATATCCAGGCTAGCCTGCACTTCTCCGCGACCAGCCTGTCCTGGGTGCTGAACGGGTACACGCTGACGTCAGGCGGCCTGCTGCTGCTCGGGGGCCGGGCCGGCGACATCCTCGGCCGGCGGCGGATGTTCGTCGCCGGCATCAGCCTGTTCACCCTCGCGTCGCTGGCCGGGGGCCTGGCGACCACCCCTGGCCTGCTGCTGGCCGCCCGGGCGCTGCAAGGCGTGGGCGGGGCGTTCGCCGCGCCCGCCGTGCTCGCCCTGATCGTGACCAGCTTCCCGGAAGGCCGGGAGCGGACCAGGGCGCTCGGCATCTACATGGGCGTGATCACCGGCGGCTCCTCGCTGGGCCTGGTGCTCGGCGGTGTGATCACCGAGTGGCTGTCCTGGCGGTGGGTGCTGTTCATCAACGTGCCGATCGGCCTGGCCGTGGTCGCGGTCACCCCGCTGTTCGTCACCGAGACACCACGGCAGCCCGGCCGCTTCGACCTGGCGGGTGCGCTGACCGCTACCGCGGGCGTGACATCGCTGGTGTACGGGTTCATCCGGGCCGCATCCGACGGCTGGGACGACCGGCTGGCACTGGCTGCGTTCGGCCTGGCTGCGGTCCTGCTCGCCGGGTTCGTGATCACCGAGACCCGGGTCCGGCAGCCGATTACCCCGATGCGCCTGTTCACCGACGTCAGCCGGGCGGGCTCGTTCATCTCCCGGCTGCTGCTCATCGCGGGCATGTTCGGGATGTTCTTCTTCCTCACCCAGTTCCTGCAGAAGGTCATGGGATTCAGCCCGCTCCGCGCCGGGGTGGCGTTCCTGCCGCTGACCATCGCCCTGTTCGCCGCGTCCCGGGCCGCCCCGAGGCTCATGCCGCTGCTGGGCCCGAAGCCGCTGATGATCACCGGGATGGTGCCGGCCATCACTGGGATGGCCTGGCTGTCCCGGGTGTCGCCGGAGACGGCGTACTGGTCCGGCATCTTCGGCCCGATGCTGCTCGTCGGTCTCGGGATGGGCCTGGTGTTCGTGCCGCTGACCACCGCGTCGCTGGCCGGCGTGCCCGCGGCCGACTCCGGTGCCGCCTCCGGCCTGCTGAACATGCTCCAGCTGGTCGGCGGCGCCCTGGGCCTCGCGGTCCTGGTGGCGGTGTACGGCACCGCGAGCGGCCACGCGGTCAGCCCGCACGCGGTCACTCACGGCATAGGGGCCGCGTTCGGCTTCGCCGCCCTGCTCGACCTGTGCAGCCTGCTGGTCATCATCGCCCTGATCAGGACGAGGCGGCTCAGGCCCGCTCCGGCGCCCGCCCCGCGGCCGCAGGAAGAGGCCATCGCTTCCTAGCCCGCAGCGTGCCGGCGGCTGGCGGCAGCGGCCGGCCCTAAGGCGACCGGGAAGATCCGGCCTGGCGTGAGCCCGGGCACGGCGGTGCCCTGCGGAACGATCGCGGCGGAGCCCTTGTACACCCGGATCGCGGCCGGCACCATCGGCAGCGGCGCTGCCACCAGGGTGGCGCCGGTCAGCAAGGTGAGGTCGAGAAGCGCGGTGTAGGCCTGCCCGTCGCCCCAGGGCGGGCAGGCGACGACCGCGTCCCGGCAGGTCAGCCCGCCGCCGGAGCCCGGCTCGCCAGAATCCGCCAGGTCTCGCTCGTGAGCCGGGCCGTTCCCCTCCGGACGGCCTGGCTCATGCGTGAAACCGGGGCTGGTGGCGAAGCCGGGCCCGGCGGCCGCGGGCGCCTCCGGCTGGCCGTGCCGGCCGGAGCCCAGCAGCGAGCTGAACGGGGTCGTGCCCTCCGCCTCCCCGAACGCGATGACCTGCCGAACCCGGGAACGGTCTGCGGCCTCGGCGGCGAGCCGGGCCAGCGGAGCCGAGGTGATCAGCAGCCGCGCGCCACAGGCGTTGAGCCTGGCCGCGATGTCCCGCAGGCTCGCGTCAGGCCGGATCAGGCAGGCGCGGGCGCCGGCGGCCCTGATCGCGTTGACCGCGATGGCCGCGCTGGCCGCGTCCTGGACGAACACGCCGGCCGAGTCGCCTTCGGCCAGGCCGCGCCGGGCCAGCCCGTTCGCGGCGGCCCGGACGGTGCTGGCGAAACGCGGCCACGGGGTCACCGAGCCTTCGGTGGCGTCGATGAGGGCGGCGCGGTAGCCGGCCTCATCCGCGGTTTGGAGGATGCGCTCGGTCAGCGCGCGGTCCGGCGGGTCTGCGCTCTGCAGGAGCGGGGATGCCCCCGTGCGTTCCCCGGTACTGACGCCGCGTTCCACCAAGACCTCCCAGCCCGGCTGCCTTTAGCGGGCGGGTCCTGGCATGGGACCGGGACCCGCCCGGTCGCTGCCGTTGGCCTGCCGGTTCCCACCCCCCCGTGGGAACCGGCCGGCGCCGGGTATCAGGACCCGGCGCCACCGTGCGATAGCGACACTTGAACGCTAGGGCGTGAGGGACGGCGGCACATGCGCCGAACTGTGTATTCCGGTGTGCATATCGCCGGGCTCAGGAACCGGCCCGGCGTGCACATGTGCACGCCGGGGTCAGCCGGGGGGCTCGTGGCGGGCGGCCCACGAGGCAACTTGTGTACGCGAGCTGCAGCCGAGCTTGGCCAGGATGTTGGCCACGTGCCGGGCGGCGGTCGCCGGGCTGATCACCAGCTCGTCGGCGATCTCCCGGTTGGAGAGCCCCCGGGCGATCAGCGTCACGATCTCGTGCTCGCGCGGGGTGAGCGGGTTCGAAGGGGTGGCGCCGCGGTGCGCTCCGCCGGGCAGCCGGGCCGGGTCGGTCCAGGCGGGGTCGGTGGGCGCCGCGGGTCCCGGCACGGGCTGGTGCTGGTCCGGGCCGAGCGCGAAGCCGACGGCGTCTTCGGCGGTGACCTCGCGTCCCTCGGCGAACAGGGCGGCCGCGGCCGAGGCGCCGAGCCGGCCGCGGGCGACCTCGAGCACCTCCTCGATCCGCCGGCCGATGCCCGTCCCGTGCCCGAGCGACTCGCGCAGCTGGCAGGCCGCGCCGGCCAGCCGGGCCGCCCGCTCCGGCTGCTGCCGCGCCGCCGCCAGCGCCGCGAACGCCTCCAGGCCGCGGGCGATGCCGAGCCGCTGCCCGCCGGCCTGGTTCAGCCGCAGCGCCTCCGCCAGGCTCTCCTGCGCCTGGTCGAAGTCGCCGCTGGCGACCGCGATCCAGCCGATGCCGGCCTGGCAGCGGGCGATCTCCGGCCTGGCGTCGAGCTCACGGAAGATGCCTATGGCGTCGGTGTAGTACCTGACCGCCGTGTCCGCGTCGCCTCGGTTCCTGGCCAGGGTGCCCATTCCGTACTCGACCTGGGCGACGCCCCAGCGGATGTTGTCGGCCAGCACCTCCAGCGCGGTCTCGTAGGCGCGCTGGGCCGAGTTCAGCTTGCCCTGCCGGACCGCGATGGCCGCCTTGGTGGCCTGGGTGAGGCCGGCCTCCCAGTCGTTGCCCGCCGCCTCGGCCGCCGCGACCGCCTCCTCGATGTAGGTCACCGCGTCGCCGAACCGGCCGGCCCGCGCCGCTGCCTGGCTGATCACCCGCAGCGCGGTGGGCACCGGGAAGTCGTCGCCGCTGGCCCGGGCCAGCTCCAGGCTCTCGGTCGCGCAGCGCATCAGCGTGTCGTAGTCCTGCAGGTCGAAGGCGATCTCCGCGCGGCAGGCCAGGGCCCGCCCGCGCACACGCGGGGAAACCTCGCCTGTCCCCGGGGATGAGCCGGAGGGGAGCACCAGGAACCGGTCGAGCCAGGGGGCCGCCTCGCGGGCGTCGCCATGCGGCAGCCATATGTTGCGCAGCCCGATGCACAAGCGCAGGCCCTCGTCCGCGTCCTCCTGCTCAAGCGAGGTCTGCAGCGCGATGCGGAAGTTGCCGTACTCGACGATGCCGCGGCGGAACACGGCCAGGCGGACCGGCCAGGGCGGGTCGCCGCGGTTGAACATCCCGCCGACGGTCTCCTCTACCAGCGCCAGGATGCAGTCCCGGTGCCGCAGCGCCAGCGCCTCTTTCTCCCCGGCGGCCGCCAGTCGCTCGGCGGCGTACTCCCTGATCGTGTCGAGCAGCCGGTACCTGGCATCGCCCGCCGCCTCGCCGTCGAGTACCACCAGCGACTTGTCGATCAGCGAGATGAGCAGCCCGAGCACCTCGTCGGCCCCGATGGCCTCGTCCGAGCACACCTGCTCCGCCATGTCCAGGTTCCAGCCGGAGAACACGGCGAGCCGGCGCAGCAGCATCTGCTCGGCCTCATCCAGCAGCTCGTAGCTCCAGTCCACGGTGGCCCGCAGCGTCTGCTGCCGCAGCGGCGCGGTCCGGTCGCCCGAGTTCAGCAGCTGGAACCGGTCCCTCAGCCGGCCGGCGATCTGCTCGACCGACAGCGCCCGGACCCGGGCCGCGGACAGCTCGATACCCAGCGGGATGCCGTCAAGCGTCCGGCACAGCCGGGCCACCGCCGCCGTGTTGTCGCTGGTCAGCGCGAACCCGGGCCGGGCCTCTGCGGCGCGGGCCGCGAACAGCCGGACCGCCTCGTGGGCCGCGAGCTCGGCGTCGCGGGCGTCGTCGGGCGGCAAGTCCAGCGGCGGCACCCGCCACACCGTCTCACCCCGCACCCGAAGCGGCTCCCGGCTGGTGGCGATGATCCGCAGCCACGGGCACCGGGCCAGCAGCAGCTGCACCAGCGTCGCGCAGTCGCCGACGTGGTGCTCGCACGTGTCGAGGATCAGCAGCATGTGCCGCGAGCGCAGCGCCTCGGCCAGCGTCTGCGCCAGCGGAACGCCCGTCTCCTCGCGGACCCCCAGCGTGTTCGCGACCTGCTGGGCGACCGGCCCGTGCCAGTCGGCCAGCTCGACCAGCCAAGCCTCGTCCAGGTCGCCCGGTCCGCCGCCGTCTGAACCGCCGGAGAGCACCTCGCGGGCCAGTCGCACCGCCAGCCGGGTCTTGCCGATGCCACCCGGGCCGCTCAGGGTCAGCGCGCGGACCTCACCCAGCAGCCTGGCCAGCTCGGCCAGGTCACGTTCCCGGCCGATGAAGCTATTCGGTTCCGCTGGCAGGTTGCCGGTGAGTATCGCGGTGGCAGACTGCATATGCCCTCTGGAGTCTCACGCTTGAAATCGGGAACAACTAGTCTCTCACCGTATCCGTTCGCACGCAGCGTAGCTAGGTCAGTTGACCGGCTCGATGACGACTGGTATCGCCTCGGTGTACCGGACCCGTCCGTAGTACATGACCTTCACCAGCGCCCACGACTGTGCCTGACGCGCGGTCGCCGGCACGCTCACCGCGAACCGCAGCACTGTGCTCGCACCAGGCGCGATACGGAAGCCTTGCGTCCACGGCCCGAGCATCTCCCAGCTGCCGAACGGCGCGATCAGCTGGGCCTCGCCGTGCAGTTCCGACGCCAGCCCGCTGGTTACGCGGACCTGCAGCTCGCCCCGGCTCCCCGCGGCCAGCCGCAGCTGCGGGGTCAGCACGGCCGCGTCCACCTCGGCCGCGCCCGCGGCGTAGTCGGCCTGCATCGGCTCGAGCGTCTCCTCCGGCGGCAAGCTGGGATCGGGCCAGCGCCGCTCGCCGACCGCGACCATGGCCGTGTCCTCGATCGGCTGGCCGAGGCCGTCACGGATCCGCGCGGCCACGAAGTACCGTCCCGCCGCGGTCCCCGGCGGCACCCGCACCGACAGGTCCCAGGCCGCGTAGCCGCCGGGGTCCAGGTCGTAGCGCAGCTCCGGGCCGGGGGACACGGTCACCTCATCGGGCGCGGCCAGCTCCACCGTGCCCGAGGCGGGTTCGGCTCCGCAGCCCACGGTGAGCGTCAGCGGCGCCACCTCACCGGGGTCCGCCCCGGGAATAGGCAGGGCCACCCTGACCGGGCTGAGGTGCACCGCGACCGGCAGGTTCCCGGCCGGCGCCGGCCCCTTCCCGTGCAGCCAGTACCGCGCGAAGATGGGTGACACGGGTTCGGGGGGGCGTGTAGCCCCTCCCAGGGGGGGTCTGGGGGGATGGGTCCCCCCCAAGGGGGGTCTGGGGGGATGGGTCCCCCCCAAGGGGGGTCTGGGGGGATGGGTCCCCCCCAAGGGGGGTCTGGGGGGATGGGTCCCCCCAGGAGCAGGGGGGGTCTGGGGGGGATCGTCCCCCCGGACCAGCAGAGTGACGGTGCCGAATGCCGGCAAGTCGACAAGAACCGTGTCGCTTTCCGTCGGCAGGGGAGGGCCGTCGGACTCCTCGAGCAGGTCGGTGAGCCACGCCGCCGAGATCCCGGGGAACCGGACCCGCGCGGTGACAGGCCGGCCGCTGGTCTCCCGCAGCCGCACGGTGACCGCGTCCCCCTCGGCCAGGGCCCCGAGCCGCCCGGCGGCGAGCGGGTTCCCGCGCGGCTTGAGCGCGCCGAGCGTGACCGTGGCCGGCTCCACCGACAGATTCCCGGCCCCGACCGCCGTCTCAACGTACTGAGCCCCAGGTTTCATGGCGTCAGAACGGCCTGAAACCCCGGTTTCATGGCGTGCGGACGGAGCCGCGGCGGGGGTGGTGACGGTGAGCAGGTCGTGGTTGTAGTCCTCGGCGGCCGGGCTGAAACCCGCGGCGCGCCAGTCGCCGGGACCCGAGGTGAGCGCGTACTCGAAGGTATGGCTCCAGTGCTGCCAGGCGAAGCTGCTGCCGTCCGGCGCGGTGCGGCGGTCCCCGTCGATCCAGATCCCCGACGGCCAGGCGCTGCACGAGCGCATCAGCGACATGTGCAGCGTGCCGTCCGGCGTGATCACGCAGCCGGGCGTACCCCGGTTCAGGATCGCGACCGAGCGATCCGCCAGCGGCACCGTCCCGGTGAGCCCGGTGAGACCGGCCTCGCCGGGCACCGGATCGCCGGCCTCCACGACCGCGTTGGCCAGGTCCGTGATCAGGTCCGTGATCGCCGCGGCCAGGTCGCCCGCGACGATGAGCACGGGCAGGTTGTCCGCCCCGCGCACGTCGGCGTCCGGGCCGAAGGCGTCCGCCCGGTCCCGGGTCCCCGGCACCCACAGCCTCGCGGCCGGCGCCGAAGCCAGCCGGGTCGCCAGCGCCTTGGCGTATCCGGGCCCGGCGGCGGCCAGCACCTCGGCGGTGAACGGGTTCACCTCGGGACCGCCAACCGCGATCCGCATGTCGGGCAGGTTGGAGTCCACGTCGATCGCGCCGTACCTCGATCCGCCGGCCTGGCTGCAGGTCGCGGTCACGCCCGCCGCCGCCAGCGCCGCCAGCAGGCCGCGGAGCAGATCACCCAGCCCGTTCGGCCCCTCAGGACAGACGACCTCGCCCACCCCGATCGCCTGGGCCAGCCCGCCGCTGTCCCGGACGCGCGCCACCGAGCCGAGCCCGAACCACTGGTGCGCGGGGTTGTCCAGGGTGTACCAGTGGTCAGCCGAATCCACGTCCACGACCCCGAACGACCGGCCGATCACCGCCGTGGCGGTCTGGTGGACCGGCAGCCCGCCCGGCACGTCGGCCGGGAAGCGCACCCGCAGGAGGCGGTCCCGCCCGGCGTAGGAGTCCACGTGGGTGCGGAACTCGACCCGTCCGGCGTGGTCCCAGAGCACCGTCTCCTGGCTGACGTCGATCCCGTCCAGGGTGAACGAGGCGACCAGGCGCGAGCCGATGTCGCAGCGTTCGACGCGGACCGTCGCCGGGACCGAGGCGGAACCGAGCCCCGGGCCCTTGGGCGAGAGGTGCCAGGGACCCTCGCCGTGCCTGGGGTGCTGCGCGTACTCGTCCTGGACGACCAGTTCGTTGCCCGGCCCGGCGAGCACGGAGGCGCCGGTGCGCTTGTCGGTGACGCTGACCGTCCCGCCGCGCGCCCGATCCGCGGCGACCAGGTACGCGGCGTTCTCGATCACCGTGCCCCGGGATGCCCGCCACCCGGCCGGGCCGGCGTCCGTGGCCTGCAGCCGGTAGCCCCGCAGCCCCAGCGCGGGCACGCCGGAAGCGAGGAACGTCAGGGTCACCTCGGCCAGCGACCCGTCGGTCCGCCGCCGGATCCCCTCGGCCACCGACGGCACCGGCGCCCCGTCCTCGTCCCGCACCTCCAGGTGCCGGGTGCCGTCCTCCGGTACCTGCACCGTGACCCGCGCCACCCCGTCCCGCGCCCGGGCCAGCCCGTTGACGACAAACACCGTCCGGGGGGACGACCCCCCTGGACCCCCCGCGAACGGGGGGGCTCCCCGCCCCCCCGTACCCCCCTGGGCCAGGAACGCTGCCGCGTCCTGGCGGGCGGCGGCGGCGAGCTCCCAGGCTTCGCGCCAGCTGCCCAGCAGGTCCAGGTAGACCTGGTCGGACTCGACCCCGGTGATGCCGTCGTGGTGGGCGCCGTAGGCCAAGATCCGCCAGGCCTTGTCCAGCGCGGCGTGCGGGTACGGCGCGCCGGCCAGCCAGGCGAGGGTGCCGAGCCGTTCGGCCTCGGTGACCGCGGTCTCGATCGCGCGCTGCCCCTGCTTGGTGTCGATGTAGGAGACGTCCTTGCCGGTGTACACCGGGTTCATGTCCCTGGTCTGCGGCGTGATCCACGCTCCCGAGGGCCCGGAAGACTCGCCCCGGACGGCGTCGAAGAACTCGCGCGGCACCGCGGTGGTGAACCTGGGCCAGACGTAGCGCTGGTTCCAGTCGCGGTGGATCTCGGTCACCCAGCGGGCCGGGATGACGTGATCCGAGCCGACCGGGAGCAGGACGTTGCGGGTGGTCGCGACCTGCGCCAGCCCGCGGAACTGCCCGTACGCCTCGAGCTCGGCCGCCTGCAGGTCCGGTGGTGAATGCAGCCGCCAGCCCGCGCCGTAGTGATGCGCCATGTACGCGGTGAGCAGGCCGGTGCCGTCCGGCGAGATCCACTCGAACTCGGTGCCGAACTGCATCCGCCGGTCGCCGCCCTCGGCGCCGGACGGGCCCCACTGATGGAAAGGCCCGCGCGCCCACGCCGAGGAGGTCAGGCCGGCCGCGGCCATCAGGCCCGGGTAGCCCGGGTCGTGGCCGAACACGTCGAGCATCCACGCGCTGCGCGGGTCACCGCCGAACACGTCCCGCTGGAACCCGATGCCGTACACGGCATTGCGGATGATGGCCTCGGCGCTGATCAGGTTGGTGCTCGGCTCGTTGTAGTTGCCGCCGACGATCTCCACCCGGCCCTCGGCCACCAGCCGCCGCAGGTCCTCGCGGTCCTGCGGGAAGGCGTCGAAGTACGGCTTGAGGTAGTCGATCTCGGCCAGCACGAACTTGTAATCGGTGTCCCGCCTGGCCTTGTCCAGGTGCGCGCCGACCAGCTCGAAGGCGCTCCTGACGTCCGGCAGGCTGCCGTCCTCGTCCGGCAGGCTGAGCCGCGCCTCGGTGAACTGGCCCTGGGTGTTCCACCACACCGGGTCGTAGTGGAAGTGGCTGACCATCCACATGGTCCAGCCGGGTTCGGCCACGGTGACGTCGGCCTCGGCCTGGGTGCGCCCCGCGTCGCTGGTGACGGTGACGGTGACCCGCCGCGTGCTGCCGGGCTGGTAGGGCGCGGCGATGTCCACCGGGACCTCGAACGCCTTCTCCTCACCGGGGCTCAGGTCGCTGATACCGAACGGGCCGGGATCTCGCACCCCCGCACCCTGCACGCCGATCGTGGCGGACATCGCCGGGGTGGCCAGCATGGCCGGACCCTCGTTCACCAGCGTGACCCGGATCACCTGAAACGGGCGCTGCGCGGTTCCGGTGAACAGGTCTGTCGATTCGATGCTGACGATCCGCATCTGCCCATGGTGACACGGCCCCCCCGGGACAGCGGCACCTGACGCGGCCGGGCGCCGGGCCGGGCGGCTGGTACTGTCCGTTTCCGTGACCATCCAGTGGTCCGGCCTGGGACCGGAACTGCTTCTGCGGCTCGACCGCGACATCGGAGTGCCGCTCCGGTCTCAGCTGGAGGACGGCATCCGCGACGCGATCAGGGACGGCAGGCTCCAGCCGGGGGAGCGGCTGCCCTCGTCCCGCGAGTTCGCGCGCGAGCTCGGGGTGTCCCGCGGCCTGGTGCAGGAATGCTACGGCCAGCTGCTGTCCGAGGGGTACCTGGACAGCCACGTCGGTTCGGCCACCCGGGTCGCGGCGCGCGCCTACCCCGCGGCCTCCCCATCCTTTAAGCCCCCCGCGGCGGCACCGTCGCGCCGGCTGATCGCGGACTTCCGGTCCGGGGTCCCGGACCTGTCCAGCTTCCCGCGCAGCGACTGGGTGTGGGCCATGCGGGAGGCGTGCCGGGACGTGGCCACGGCCGAGCTGGACTACGGCGACCCACGGGGCAGCGCTGCGCTGCGCCAGGTGCTCGCGGGATACCTGCGGCGGGTGCGGGCCGCCGCGGCCAGGCCGGAGAACCTCGTGGTCTGCACCGGATTCGCCCAGGGGCTCAACCTGGTCCTGGAGGTGCTGAGCCAGCTCGGCGTCCGGCGGGTGGCCTTCGAGGAGCCCGGTTACGGTGACGACGATACGAGCACCTCGGTGCGTTCGGCGGGCCTGGCGGGCGCGCAGGCCGTCCGGGTGCCGGTCGACGACCTCGGGATCGGCGTGGCCGCGCTGGCGGCCAGCGAAGCCCGCGCGGTGGTGGTGACCCCGGCGCACCAGTCGCCCACCGGGGTGGTGCTGGCGGCCGCGCGGCGGCACGCGCTGGTGGAATGGGCCACCCGTCATGACGGCTACATCGTCGAGGACGACTACGACTCGGAGTTCCGCTACGACCGTGAGCCGGTCGGCGTGCTGCAGGGCATCGCCCCGGACCGGGTGTTCACCCTCGGTACGGTCAGCAAGGCGCTGGCGCCCTCGGTCCGGCTGGGCTGGGTCCTGGCCCCGCCGGCGCTGGCCAACTCGGTCGCGGGGGAGAAGCTGCTGTCCGATCGCGGCACCTCGGGCCTTGATCAGCTGGCGCTGGCCGCGCTGCTCAGGTCGGGCCGCTACGACCGGCACCTGCGCAAGATGCGCGGAGTGTACGCGCGGCGGCGGACCGCGCTGATCGGCGCGCTGGAGCGGCGCGCGCCCGGCGTCCGGCTCACCGGGCTGGCGGCCGGCTTCCACGCGGTGGCGCACCTGCCGGAGGCCGCCGACGAGGACGCGGTCGTGGCCGAGGCGCTGCGCCGCTCGGTCGGGCTTTACGGGATGGCGCCCTTCCGTGCCGTCCCCGTCCCGTCCCCGCCGCAGCTCGTGCTCGGCTTCGGCCTGACCGGCGAGCGCGCCATCGAGGCGGGCATCGCCGCGGTCGCCGACCTGCTGCGCTAGCACATGGCCATCCCGCCGCGTTGGCTCGCCGCAGCGCCTATCGACGACGCCGCCTCCCCGCCGCGTTAGCCGGGGGCGCCGCCCCGCCGCGCTAGCCGGGGGCGCCGCCCCGCCGCGCTAGCCGGCGGCAGCGCGTGCCGATGACGCTGCCGCCGGTCGGCCACTTATTCCCAATAAACCCACCAGTCTCGTCTTTCACAGTAGCACCGCCGGTCCGGAGCCGTGGCCCGTGATAGAGGCCCTCTCGCCTGGATATACGGCGTGAATGTCCCATTCATGTCGTTCTATGTGCATGAATGGGACATCCACGCCCTATCTTCCGATACGGGCGATGTCGGAGTGACGCAGGTGCCGTCTTGCGTTCCCGCCCAGGACCCGGACGCCACCCTCGACGGACGCCAACCTCTAGCTGGCGGCCCCGCCCGCGGCGGCCCGGAACCGCTCCCTGGCGCTCTTGCCCTCGGCCAGCGGGACCAGCCGGCCCGCCTGGCCCAGCCCGAACGGCGGCATGTTCCCGTAGATCGCCTCGTACTCGCCGGCCCGCACCAGGTAGGTCTCATGCCAGATCCCGGTCCTGGTGCTCGTGCCCACCCGCTTCCAGTAGTTGCGCCACGCGGCCACGTGGGGGTCGCTCGAGTCGTTGGCGAACGCCTCGAGGTGATCGAAAGACCGCCAGTACTGCACGATGGTGGGCAGCCCCATCTGGTAGCCGAGCAGGCCCTTCTCCGGGTGCGCGACCAGGTAGTCGAGCATGTGCTTCAGGCCGCGCCGGCCGCCGAGATCCAGGACCGTCTTGAGCAGGTGGAGGCTGTTGAACCGCGCCCCGATCAGGAATACCACGAAGTCGCCGTCGATCTCGGCCATCATCCTGCGGCCCGTTATGTTCGCCATGGCTTGCCCCTCCTTAGCCCTACCTAGTACGTCACTGGTAGGGGCGTCAGATCACCGCACCTGATACAGGCGGCGGGCGAACGTCCTGGTCGCGACGGCGGGATCGTCCGCCTCGGTGATGGCGCGGACCACGACCACCCGGGTGGCGCCGGCCGCCAGCACATCGTCCAGCCGGTCCAGGCTGATGCCGCCGATCGCGAACCACGGCCGGTCCGGCTCCTGGCGCGCGACGTGGCCCAGCAGGCCCGGCCCGGTCGCCGGGCGGCCCGGCTTGGTCGGCGTGGTCCACACCGGGCCGGCGCAGAAGTAATCGACGCCGGGTTCGGCGGCCGCCGCGTCGGACTGGGCCGGGCTGTGGCTGCTGCGGCCGATGACCGGGCCCGGCCCGAGGATGCGCCGCGCTACCGGCACCGGCAGGTCGTCCTGGCCCAGGTGGAGAACGTCCGCCCCGGCGGCGAGCGCGAGGTCCGCGCGGTCGTTCACGGCCAGCAGGCGGCCGTGCCGCCGGCAGGCGGCCGCGAAGACCTCGAGCAGGGCGAGCTCCTCGCCTGCCTCCAGGCCCTTCTCCCGCAGCTGGACGATGTCCACCCCGGCGCCGAGGACCGCATCAAGGAACTCCGGCAGGTCGCCGCGTGCCCGCCGGGAGTCCGTGCACAGGTAGAGGCGCGCGTCCGCCAGGCGCGCCCGCAGATCACTCGTCACCGGCCCATCCAATCACCGGCCCGGACCTGCCCGGCATGGTGACCGGTCCCGGCCCCGGATCCGGCTGATATAAGGTGAACTGTCGGAAACAATTTCCGAACACGGGAGCCCCGAGGGGCTGAGAGGGAGGCCGCACGCCTCCGACCGTCGTACCTGATCCGGGTAATGCCGGCGAAGGGAGTATTCGTGGCCGTCACCGCAGATGTCGTCGTCGCGGGCGGCGGTGTCATCGGGACCGCGATCGCCTGGCGGGCTGCCGCCGTCGGCCTCGATGTCGTCCTGGCCGATCCCGCCGAGGACGACGCCGCGTCGCAGGTGGCGGCAGGAATGCTCGCCCCGGTATCGGAGGCCCTGTTCGGCGAGGGCGCGCTGCTCCGCGTCAACCTGCTCGCCCTGGCCAGGTTTCCGTCGTTCGCGGCCGAACTCGAGCAGGTGACCGGTCACCGGGTGGGCCTGCGGCGAGAGGGCACGCTGGCCGTGGCCTACGACGCGGGCGACTACGCCGCGCTGATGCGGCTGACGGCGTTCCGCCGCTGCGCCGGGCTGGAGGCAGAGGAACTCGACAGCCGGGCCTGCCGCAAGCTGGAGTCCTTCCTCACCCCCGATGTGCACGGCGGGGTGCTGTTTCCGGGCGACTGGTCGGTCGACAACCGCCGGTACGCCGCCGCGCTGCGCGAGGCGGCCGCCGCCGCCGGGGTGCGGACCGTGCGGGACCGGGTAACCGCGGTGCTGACCGCGGCCCGCGGAAGCCGCCCGGACGGCCGGGCGCGCGGTGTCGCGCTGGCGGGAGGCGGCGAGATCGGCTCCGCCCAGGTCGTCATCGCCGCCGGGAGCTGGTCGGGCAGCGTGGACGGCCTGCCCGCTGGGGTCCGGGCCGCGGTCCGGCCGGTCAAGGGCCAGTTGCTGCGGTTGCGGCACCCGGACGGCATGCCGCCCGTCCTCACCCACACGATCCGGGCCACGGTGCGCGGCGCCGACGTCTACCTGGTGCCGCGGGCCGACGGCGAGCTGATCGTGGGAGCCACTCAGGAAGAGCGCGGGCCGGACCGGACGGTCACCGCGGGAGCAGTGCACGACCTGCTGCACGACGCCATGAGCGTGCTGCCGGTGACGAGCGAGCTGATCCTGGCCGAGACGTGCGCGGGACTGCGGCCTGGCACACCCGACAACGGGCCGATCGTGGGCGGGGCCGGACCCGGTGTCCCCGGGGTGCTGCTGGCCACCGGGCACTACCGCAACGGCATCCTGATGTCAGCGGCGACCGCGGACGCGATCGTCGCCTGCCTGACCGGTCAGCCACCCTCGGCGGAATGGGAGCCCTTCGGCCCCGGGCGCTTCCTGGCCGGGGAGGAGGCGCGGTGAGCGTCCAGGTGAAGCTCAACGGCGAGCTGCGCGACCTGCCTGACGGCAGCACGGTCGCGCAGGCCGTCGCCGAGCTGACCGCGGCCTCCTCCGGCGTCGCCGCCGCCGTCAACGGCGAGGTGCTGCCGCGGGGCTCGTGGCCTGCTACGCCGCTCCGCTCTGGCGACCAGGTCGAGATCGTCACCGCCGTCCAGGGAGGATGAGATGAGCGACGCCGATGTGCTGAGCCGGCCGCAGGCCGGGCCTGGACCGCAGGTCCCGGCTAGCACCGAGCGATGGGAGCTCGAGCGATGGGAGCTGGCCGGGCAGGAACTGAGCTCGCGGCTGATCCTGGGCACCGGGGGAGTGCAGAGCCTGGAGGTGCTGCGCCGGGTACTCGACGCCTCGGCGACCGCGCTCACCACGGTGGCGATGCGACGGGTCAGTCCCGACGGAGGAGGCTCGCTGCTCGGCACGCTGCGCGAGGCCGGGGTGCGCATCCTGCCGAACACGGCCGGCTGCCACACCGCCAGCGAGGCCAGGCTCGTGGCCAGGCTAGGGCGGGAGGCCCTGGGCACCGACTGGGTCAAGCTCGAGGTGGTGGCCGATGACCACACGCTGCTGCCCGACCCGGTCGAGCTGCTCGACGCGGCCCGGCTGCTGGTCGCCGACGGGTTCACCGTGCTGCCCTACGCCAACGACGACCCGGTCCTGGCCCGGCAGCTCGAGCGGGCCGGCTGCGCGGCGGTCATGCCGCTCGGCGCGCCGATCGGGTCCGGCCTCGGCATCCGCAACCCGCATAACATCGCGATGATCGTCGAGCAGGCGGGCGTCCCGGTCGTCCTGGACGCCGGGATCGGGACGGCCAGTGACGCGGCCCTCGCGATGGAGCTGGGCTGCGACGCGGTCCTGATCGCCTCGGCCATCACCCGGGCGGCCGACCCGGAGCGGATGGCCACCGCGATGCGGCTCGCGGTGGCGGCCGGGCACGCCGCCCGCACCGCGGGACGCATCCCGCGGCGCTGGCACGCCCAGGCGTCCAGCCCGGTGGACGGGCGGCCGGAGCTGCCGTCATGAACGCCCGCGTGCCCCGCGTCCTGACCGTGGCCGGGGTGGACTCGGGCGGCGCGGCCGGCGTCGCGGCTGACCTGAAGGCCTTCGCCCGCTGCGGCGCGCACGGCATGGCCGCCGTCGTCGCGCTGACCGCGCAGAACACCGTGGGGGTCCATGGCATCCACCAGGTGCCGCCGGACTTCGTGCGGGCGCAGATCGACGCGGTCCTCGACGACATCGGCGCCGACGCCGCCAAGACCGGGATGCTGTTCTCCGCCGTCCTGATCGAGGCCGTCGCCGAGGCGCTGGCACCGCGCGACCTGCCGCTGGTGGTGGATCCGGTCATGGTGTCCAGTTCCGGCAGCAGGCTGCTGCGCCCGGATGCCGTCGGGACGCTGGTCGGGCGGCTGTTCCCGCTGGCCACGGTGGTGACGCCGAACCTGCTTGAGGCTCAGGCGCTCACCGCGATGACGACCGAGGACCGCGCGGCGCTCGCCGAGCGCCTGGTGGCGATGGGAGCGCCCGCGGCCCTGGTCACCGGGGGTCACGGGGTTGAGCCGGTGGACCACCTGTTCGACGGATCACGGCACATTTCGATCCCGGTCGCCCGGTACGGTCTCGCCGCCACCCACGGCGCCGGCTGCACCCACTCGGCGGCGCTCGCCGCCGGGCTGGGAGCCGGGCTGCCGCTGGATGAGGCGGCCCGCCAGGCCGCCGTGATCGCCGGCCAGGCGGTCGAGCACGGCCTGTCCTGGCTCGGCAGCGGCGAAGGTCCCGTCCACGTCCTGCACGAGTATCGCGCCCTGACGGTCCCGGCCACGACAGAGAGACCACGCGATGAGCGACAGCTTCAGCGCTGAGCTGTGGCAGGGGGTGGCCGGACTCTACGACGCGATCCTGGCGCACCCGTTCCTGACCGGCCTGACCGACGGCAGCCTGCCGCATGACGCGTTCGCGTTCTACGTCGTGCAGGACGCGCTCTACCTGCGCGCCTACGCCCGGGCCCTGGCCGTCGTGGCCAGCCGGGCGCCTACGCCGGCACAGGCCGAGATGTTCGCGCGGCACGCGGCGGACGCCATCGCGGTAGAGAAGACCCTGCACGGGTCGCTGCTCACCGATCTCGGCATCGACCCGGTGAGCGCGGAGCAGGCCGGACCCGCCCCGACCAACCTCGCCTACACCAGCTACCTGCTCGCCGCCGTCGGCCACGGGTCCTACGCGGAAGGGGTCGGCGCGGTCCTGCCGTGCTACTGGATCTACTGGGAGGTCGGCAAGGAACTACTGCGCCGCGGCTCGCCTGACCCGCGCTACCAGCGCTGGATCGGCACGTACGGGAGCGAGGAGTTCGGCGACGTGGTGCGGGCCGTGATCGGCGTGACCGACGAGATGGGTCCCGGTCTCGGCGCGGCCGAACGAGACCTAGTACACCGCCACTTCCGTAACACGAGCCGCTACGAGTGGATGTTCTGGGACATGGGCTACCGCAAGGAAGCCTGGCCCGTCTGATCGCCGTGCTGGGGGTGCGGGTCCTGATCGGCCGCCGCCCCGGCCGGGTCGGCGTCGGCGCGCCTAGGGCGCAGGAAGCTCCAGGCATGCCTGCGGTCGGCGTGCGAGTGCCTGTCGGCGTGTCGGTCCTGGGCTGAGCGCTTGTGCCGGGCAGAATAAGAACAAGGTCCCCTCCATGTATGAGATGCAGGGGACCTCGCCTAGGCCTCGCCGCACCGGATCAGCCAGGTGCCTGGCCTTCCCGCCGCGAACGCGCCGCCCGCCAGAGCCAGGAACCCGCGTTAGGCACAGGTTGCCCTGCTCCTCCCACGTCCCGGAGTTTCCCCCGGGGCAGTGCCCGTTTCTAACGGTGAAAGTATTTCTACTGCCTCGGCTCCGTGCTGCGCAAGACCCGCGCTGCATCTTTTTTCCAGTTTCTCCGGTCTCCACAGGATGTCCACAGATAGGGCTGGTTATCCGCATTCCGTCCTGGTTTTCCACCGCAGTTTGCACAGGTCATCCACAGGCTACTAGGCGTTACCCGCAGGGACGCAGAGTTGCCTGCATCTCGTCGAGTCCTAATTCCACGGGCTTTTCTTAATTCGATTTCCCGTATTATCCGGTGGAATTCGGCCGGCCCTTTTCCGTCGCTGCCCGGGCACTGCGGGTGGCCCGGCGCCTCCCCGGCCGCGATGAGGATGATCAGCGGAGGGCGTCATCACTGGCGTAGGCGAGTCCGGCCGGGTGAAGGGCGAGGGGCATGGCCATCGTGATCCGTACCAGCGACGTTCCTCCCGGGGAGCTTCACGACGCATGGCGGGCCGTCGTGTGCGACACCCTCGGCCCGCTGGATTTCCGCAGCGATCCGGACATCCCGCTGCGAGGTGAGGTCGCGGCCGGCCAGCTCGGGCCGGTGAACGTGGGCCGGGTGGAGACCTCGACCCCGCACAGCGTGTACCGGACGCCGGGCCTGATCCGGCGGGACAGCCCCGAGCTCTACCGGGTCGCCCTGACCATGTTCCGGCCGGGCCTGCGTGCTGCAGGACGGGCGGACCGCGCGGCTCGGACCGGGCGAGTTCACCGTCTACGACTTCACCAGGCCCTACGAGCTGGCCTACGACTCGGGGGTGCGGCTTGCGGTGTTCGGCTTCCCGCGCGCGATGCTGGCCCTGCCGGGCGACCTGATGGCCAGGCTCACCGCGGTCCCGGTCCGCACTGACACGGGTACCGGTGCCCTGGCCGCCCCGCTACTCCGGCGGCTGGCGCTGGACGTGGACGGCTACCACCCCGCCACTGCCGCCCGGCTGTCCGCGGTGGTCATGAACCTCATCACCGCTGCCGTAGCCGAGCATGCCGATTAGGCCGGATCAGTGTCCGCCGAGTCACGCGAGCAGACGCTGCTGATGCGCATCCACGCTTTCATCGAACAGCACCTGGGCGACTCCGACCTGGCGCCTGGCGCCGTCGCGGCCGCGCACTACATCTCGGTCCGCTACCTGTACCGCCTGTTCGAGCCGGAGGGGACGACGGTGGCCGCCTGGATCAGGCATCCGTCTGGAGCGCTGCCGCGCGGACCTGGCCGACCCCGCCCTCGGCAGCGCGCCGGTGAGCGCCGTCGCGGCGCGGTGGGGCCTGCCGGATTCGGCCCACTTCAACCGGCTGTTCAAGCGCACCTACGGGCTGCCGCCGGCCGAATACCGGCGGGTGTGCCTGGCACCGGGCAGCTGAGGCCCGCGCCCGCCGGGCAGGGAACGTCAACCGGCTGGCAGCGGGAGGCAATGCGCCCCGGCTCATGGCCGCACACACTGGGAGCCGTCCCCCGCCGAGCCCGGCGCGGATCCGCTACCAGCGAAGGAGCCCTCGATGGCCACCAAGCTTTTCGTCAACCTGCCGGTCAAGGACCTGGGCCGGTCCAGTGCCTTCTTCACCCAGCTCGGGCCTGCCCTTCTTCGGCCAGGCCGAGGACATGGCGTCAGTCGTCATCAGCGAGCACACCCAGGTCATGCTGATCACGGAGACGGCGTTCGCCTCGTACGCGCGGCATGGCATCGCGGACGCGACGTCAGGTACCGAGGTGATCCTGGTCCTCGGCCTGGAAACCCGCGAGCAGGTGGACGAACTGGCCGGCCAGGCCGAGGCGGCGGGCGGCAGCCCGGTCGGCACGCCGCGCGATGACGGCTACCGGTACCAGCGCGGCTTCACCGACCTCGACGGGCACCACTGGGAAGTGCTGTGCCTGATCGAGCCGGCCGGCTGACTCGGGCTAGGCGGGAACGTGAGCACTATCCGGACAGGTACGGTGACCTCGGCCGACGGCACCCTCATCGTCTTCGATCAGTCTGGCGAGGGCCCAGCGGTCATCCTGGTTCAGGGGGCGATGATGGGCCGGGCCGATCCCGTCATGTCCGGCATAGCGGCCGGCCTGTCCCAGTGGTTCACGGTGTTCAGCTACGATCGCCGCGGCCGCGGCGACAGCGGTGATACGCGGCCGTACGCGGTGCAGCGGGAAGCCGAGGACCTAGCCGCGCTCATCGCCGCGGCCGGCGGCTCGGCCGCGGTGTTCGGCGGGTCGTCCGGCGCCGGGCTGGCGGCCCGGGCCGCGGCCCGGAACCCGGCCATCACCCGGCTGGCCCTGTGGGAACCGCCGTACCACGTTGATGACACCGCGCCCCGGTTGCCGCATGACTTCGCCGCCCAGCTGGACGGCCTGGTCAGCGCGGGCAGGCGGGCGGAGGCGGTCGAGCTCTTCCTAGTCCGGGCCGCCGAGGCCAGCCCGGAGGACCTCGCGGGGTTGCGCGGTCAGCCGTTCTGGCCGGCGATGGAGGCTGCGGCCCGGAGCCTGGCCTACGAGGCCTTCGTCATGGGCCCCGGCAACGCCCTGCCCGCCGGCCTGCTCGCTGGCATCACCCAGCCGACCCTGGTGCTCAACGGCGGTGACAGCCCGGCGTGGATGCGCCGCGCCGGGGAGGTCGTCGCGGACGCCATTCCGGGAGCCGTGCGCCGGGTGCTCGAGGGTCAGGTGCACTACGTGGCGCCCGAGGCCATCGTGCCCGAACTGCTGGAGTTCCTCATCACGGCCTGAGCCGCCAGGCCACGCCTGCGCCGGGCACGGACCGCGCCCGCGCCCGGGCAATAGCCCGCGCCTGCGCCGGGCACGGACCGCGCCCGCGCCCGGGCAATAGCCCGCGCCTGCGCCGGGCACGGACCGCGCCCGCGCCCGCGCCCGGGCAATAGCCCGCGCCTGCGCCGGGCACGGACCGCGCCCGCGCCCGCGCCCGGGCAATAGCCCGCGCCTGCGCCGGGCATAGCCCGCGCCGGTGCTAGCCGGTAGCCGGACATCGAAGCCCGCAGCCGGACATAAAGCCGACGGCGCCCCGCTTCAGCAGGACTTGGCCGGCCTTTCTCGGGCCGCGACCGGAGTCCGGGTACGGCCTGGTTTCCTGATGCTCCTGGGTTTCCGGAAAACTCTCGTGACTGGCGTTCTCGGCCTGGCCATCCCCGCCCAGGCCCGCGGATACGGCGTGAATGTCCCAGCCATGTCGTAGTAATAGGACGACGCGCTAGGGGCGGTTGTCTTGTGGTGATGCGGCTGGTACAGGAACGTCCTCCTGGTGCGGTAGTACGGGCTTGGTGTCCCAAACGCAGAAGGAGGACGTTCTGATGGGTAAGGGTAGCGGCATGACCCGGGGGGATGCGCGGCGGAATGCGCGGCGGGAGCGGCTGCGGGAGCTGCTGCCGCGCGATGGCGCGGTGATCGGGATCGACCTGGGGGATCAGAAGCAGGCGCTGGCGGCGGCCGATCATGATGTGCGGGTGCTGGCGCGCCGGACGGTGCGGGTGCCGGCGTTCCGGCTGGGTGAGGCGCTGGACTGGGCGGTGGCGCAGGCCCGGGTGAAGGGGTTCGCGCACGTGGCGGTGGCGTGCGAGCCGACGGGGGCGCGGTGGATGCAGGTGCAGCGGCTGTGCGCGGAGCGGGGGCTGCCGCTGGTGTGCGTCCAGCCGCTGGTGAGCCATATCGCGCGGGAGCAGCAGGATTACACGCCGCACAAGGCTGATGAGTCTGATTGCGTGCTGATCGCCCGGCTGGCGGCCGAGCTGCACTGTTATGTGCCGGAGGAGCTGGATGAGACCTGGGCGCACCTGCGGCACCTGGGGCGGCGGCGGGCGCAGCTGGTCACCGCGGCACGGCGTCGGCGGCCCGGGTGCGGGATTTCTTGTCGGTGGCCTGGCCGGTGGTGCCGGGGGCGTGCGCGGAGCCGTTTAAGTCGGTGACCTGGCTGGCGGCGGTGCAGGTGACGGCGGGCCGGTGCGGCGGGCGGCCGGAGAAGCTGGCCGCGGCCGGGCTGGGCGAGTTCACCGCCGCGGTCCGCGCGGCGGTGGGCGGCTGGGGTGGCAAGCGGGTCAGCGGCCGGGTGGCCCGGGCGGTGTTCGCCGCGCTGGCCGATGCCGAGGGCGCGGTGATCTGGTCCCGCCGGGGCCTGTTCCGCCGCATCGCCGACGAGCTGGGCGACCTGGCCCGGATCCGGGCTCAGCTGCGGGCGGTGGAGGCGGACATGGCCGCGGTGCTGGGCGAGCTGGGCCTGTCCCGGCTGGGCGACATCCCCGGGCTGACCGCGGTGGGCGCGGCGGCGATCTTGGCCGAGACCGGCGACCCGCGCCGTTATGACAGCTCCTCCTCGCTGGTCAAGCATGCCGGGCTGTCCCCGGCCGGAACGCCTCGGGCGCTTTTGAGGGCCAGGCGCGCATCTCCCGCCGCGGCCGGCCCGGGCTGCGGCTGGCGGCCTGGCGCGCGGTCTGGCCGATGCTGGTGCACAACCCGGTCCTGGCCGCCAAGTACGCCGCGCTGGCCGGAACCGCCGCGGCCGATGAGCCGGCCCGGCCCGCCGGCCCGCGGCGCGGCGCGGCGGCCGCAGCCCGCGCCCGGCGCGCGAAAGCCCGGGTGGCCTGCGCCGCCTCGCTGCTGCGCTGGATCTACTGCCTGGTCGTCCACGGCACCAGCTGGGACCCCGCCGTCGCCGCCGGCCTCGCCTGCCAGCCGGAGGCCGCCTGACCAGCGGCGGCGCCCCGCGCCGCTCACCGGCGCCCTAGACCATCCTCCCTGATGAGAGGGGGGACAGCGAGCCCGTCATGTCGTTGAGGACCACCTCGGCTGGAACCCTGGGCAGCTGTCCCCCGGGCCGCCGGGGCCTTCTCACCAGCCCGGTTGAACGCTGTCGGGGCAGGCCCGCCCGCACCCGCGGGCGGGCCGAGCCCGCTTGCACTACGTAGGGCGAGAAGACCCCGGCCACGGGCACCCGCACCGCCCCGGCGCCAGCATCCCGCCAGGGCGGCACTCCGCCATGCCCGCACCCGGCAACCCCGCCGCCACCGGCCCCACCCTCAGCGATAATCCCAGCTCACAGACCCACCACAGCATCACCGGAAACGCTTGACACACCGCCTCTTACGCTGGTTCCAGCTGCATGAATGGGACATCCACGCCGTATGTTTTGGTACGGGCGGCGTCAGAGTGACTGTCGTTATAGGTGAGGTCGCCGCGCCCGCCGGAGCGGCGCGCCCGCCGGAGCGGCGCGCCCACGGGAAGGCCGCCGCGCCCAAGGGAGCTCCGCGCCAGGGGAGCAGCGCGCCATGGCGGAGGCCAGAGAACTCCACGCGGAGCTGATGAAGACATTCGAGCGCCTGTTTGGCAAAGATCACCGTTTTGCCGAACGCAGGGATCCGAAGCGCCGCTCGGCGGACGCCATGCCGGTCGAGTTCGTGCTGCTCGGATACCCCGTCCTCGACTCGCCGCCGCTGCCCGGCGACGACGAAACCGGCGAAGGAACCGGCGACGACCCAGACGCCGGTCTAAGGGGTGAGCTCCGGTCTCGAACCGCCGGAAATGTCAGACCCCCTCGCCATAATGGCGGAGACGGGTAACCCAGACACCCGCCCTGAACGGCCCGCGGCCGCAGATCTCACTCCGTGTAGGCGAAAACTCAAGATATATCTTGACAGTGGTACTACTCGAGATACATCGTATTTACCATACGTCCTCAGTATGCACCGAACGGCACCAGGAGGCAGCATGCATCCGGAAATCGCCAAGAGCCTGGTCGCACAGCACCGCGATGAGCTGGTGCGGGACTCGGAGTCAGGGCGCCGCGCCGCCCGCCGCAGGTTCCCGCGGTGGCACGTCAGCTGGACCAGGACCGTGCTGGCCCCGGCCGTCGCGCCGGGCCCGGCGGGCCCGGCCGGTGCGAACCGCGCCGCCCGCGTTGGCCGGCGCGGTTCGTCCCTCGTGATCATCATCTCGGCCCACCGCTCGGCCTGACCTCGCCGCCAGCGGGGGCGGGCGAGGTCAGGCCGTAGTGCCGTTCCTGGCGGCTTCGCGGGCCGGAACCATCCCGGAGCCGTCGGCTGCGACCGCACGGTCCGGCGGGCGGCGCAGGCCGCTCAGCGCGACCAGAGCCCCGACCGCGGCCACGGCCGTGATCAGGATCAGGGCAGGCCGGTACGCAGCCAGCGTCGCGGCGGGGGAGACCGGCTGGCCTGCGCTCGAGGCGTCCACGACGGCGGTGACGATCGCGAGCACCAAGGCGCCGCCGACCTGGAAGGAGGTCTGGAACAAGCTAGCCGCCAGGCCTTGCTCGGCATCCGGGATCCCGGCGGTGGCCGCCACGGTGAGCGAGGAGAAGCCGAGGCCGAAGGCCAGCCCGATGAGCAGGATCGCGGGCAGCATCACCGTCGGGTAGTCCGGCCGCAGGCCGGCCCGCAGGAACACCACGTAGGCGATCAGCAGGCAGCTGAAGGCGACCGCGGTAAGCGGCGCCGGGCCGAACCGGCCGAGCAGCGGGCCCATCCGGGTGGACAGGAGCACGACCATCACGCCGGCCGGCAGGAACGCCAGCGCGGTGTCAATCGCCGACCAGCCCGCCAGGGTCTGCAGGTACTGCGTGACCAGGAACTGGAACGAGACATAGCTGCCGAACAGCGTCACCGCGCCGATGTTCGCGCGCACCAGGGCCCGTGAGGCGAAGATGCCGAACGGCACCAGCGGGTCGCGGCTGCGCCGCTCGATCGCGACGAACACCCCGAACAGTGCGGCGACGGCCGCGAACGAGCCGATGGTCCGGGCCGAGCCCCAGCCCGCCTGCTGGGCGGAGACGACCGTGTAGACGAGCAGCAGCATGGCCGTGGTGATGGTCAGCGCGCCGGGGACGTCGAACTTGCGGCCGCCCCGCGTCGTGCGCTCACCGCGCGGGATGAGCCATATCCCCGCCACCAGCACGACCGCCGCCACCGGGGCGGGCACCAGCAGCGTCCACCGCCAGCTGATCTCGGTGAGCAGGCCGGAAAGGACCAGGCCGAGCGAGAAACCGCTGGCGCCGAAGACCGTGTACACGCTGAACGCGCGGTTCCGCATCGGCCCTTCAGGGAACGTTGTGGTGAGCAGCGACATGCTGGCGGGCGCGGTGAACGCGGCCGCCACGCCCTTCACGAAGCGGGCCGCAATCAGCAGCCCGGGATCGCTGGCCAGGCCGCCGAACAGCGAGACGAGAGCGAAGACGGCCAGGGCGACCAGGAAAACCCGCCTGCGGCCGAGGAGGTCCGCCGCCCGGCCGCCGAGCAGCAGCAAGCCGCCGTAACCGAGCACGTAGCCGCTGACGATCCATTGCAGGGACGAGGTACTCAGGCCGAGGGCGGACCGGATGGACGGGAGGGCCACGCCGATCATCGAGACGTCCAGGGCATCCAGGCACAGCGCGCCGCCGAGCACGAACAAGATGGCCCACAGCTGAGGCGTCCAGGCCTGGTTGTCCCGGTCGCGGGTATCGGAATGGAGTCCTAGTACTTCGGATGAAGTCATGAGGGAAACTATATGCATGTGCAAGCACTAGATGCAAAGACAATTAATGCACTTGCAAATACTCTGGCCTGGCGCTACCATGCGCCCATGAGCGTGACGCAGGACGGTGGCACGTCTGTGACGCAGGACAGCGGCGCGGTGGTGACGCGCGACAGCGGCGCGGCGGTGACGCGCGACAGCGACACGGCCGTGACGCGCGACAGCGTCGTGACCGCCTGGCGGGAGATGTCGGCCTGCCACGCCGCTGCCTGCGCCGCTCTGGAGCGTGAACTCGGCGAACGGCACGGGCTGGGGATCAGCGACTTCGAGGTACTGGAACGGCTGGCCGAGAGCGCGGGTCGCAAGTTCCGTGCCCAGGACCTGGCCGAGGCCGTGCACCTGAGCCAGAGCGCGCTGTCTCGCCTGGTAGACCGGCTGGCCCGGCACGGCCTGGTCGAGCGGTGCGGCTGCGACGTGGACCGGCGCGGCGTCTACGTGGTGCTGACCGAGGCGGGCGAACGGCGCCACGCCGAGGCGGTGCCGACGCACCGGGACGTGCTCGCCCGCCATCTGCCTGCCTCGATGCTCCGCGCTGCGCGGTAGCGGCAGGTAGCGCCCCCTGTATAGGGTTAGTCCGTCCAAAACGGGTTTGTCAGGTCATGCCCGGCGGCGGATGAGGGTGGGGGGAGCGGAGATGAACGATGCCTGACCGGCCGGCCACACTGCGAGACGTCGCGGCCGCTGCCCGTGTTCACCCGGCCACCGCCTCCCGCGCGCTCAACCCCGAGACCCGCATCCTGGTCAGCGAGGAGACCGCACGCCGGGTGACCGAAGCCGCCGCGAGGCTCGGCTACCGGCCGAACCCGGTGGCCCGCAGCCTGCGCACCCGCCGCTCGCACTCGGTGGGGGTGCTGATCCCCGACCTGAACAACCCGCTGTTCCCGCCGATCGTGCGCGGCCTGGAGGACAAGCTGTCCGCCGCGGGTTACGTGGCCCTGCTCGGCAACACCGACGCCGACGCCAGCCGCGAGCGCACCCTGTTCGAGCAGATGCGGGCCCGGCACGTCGACGGGTTCGTGCTGGCCACGGCCACGCTGCACGACGAGCTGCTGGCCGATGCGGCGGCGGCCGACGTGCCGGTGGTGCTGATGAACCGGCTGGCGCCGGACTACAGCTTCCCCTCGGTCTCGGTCGACAACGAGCAAGGCGCGCGGATGGCGGTCACCCACCTGGCCCGGCTCGGACACACCAGGATCGCGCACGTCGCGGGCCCGCAAGAGGCATCGACCGGCATGAGCCGCCTGCGCGGATTCCGGGACGGGATGGCCATGCACGACCTGGAGGTGGACGAGGGCCTGATCGCCTACGCCAGCAGGTACACGGTCGAGGAGGGCGCCCGCTGCTGCCGGGAGCTGCTGGCCCGGCACGGGGAATTCACCGCCGTGGCCGCGGCCAACGACATGCTGGCGGTCGGGTGCTACACCGCGCTCGACGAGCGCTCCCTGCAGTGCCCCGAGGACATCTCGGTGATCGGCTTCAACGACATGCCGTTCATCGACCGGCTGCGGCCGCCGCTCACCACGGTTCGCTTCCCGCATTACCAGCTGGGCACCGAGGCCGCGCAGCTCCTGCTCGAGCGCATCGGCGGGAGCGAGGGGCCGGTGAAGATCCTCTACCTCGCGCCGGAGCTCGTCGTCCGCGGGTCCACGGCCGAACGCACCCTCAGCCCGCCGGTCCGGCTGCGTCCGGCGCCGACCGGGCAGGCGAAGCCGGCAATCGATTGTTGACCGCGGCCGCCCGGCCCGATCGCGTTGCCTCGGGCGCGCGGGTCCCGGCCCTCGCCGACGCGATTGATGCGGCTTGGTAACAGGTTGGGCACCCGGCATTGACAAAGACGCGGCGCTGGGACCAATGTCGGGTGTGCAAACGATTGTGACCAGATTGCCGTAGCTGAATTGTCTGTGCCGGCACCGAGGGAGGGGACCTGGCGACATGGCTGGACGTGATGACGCGCACCGGCTCGGGTGGCTGGGCGTCGGTCGCATGGGCATGGAGATGGGTCGCCGGCTCTTGGAGGCCGGCTGTGATCTCGCCGTCTTCAACCGTTCCATGGGCAAGGCCGAGCCGCTGATCCGGCTGGGCGCCAAACCCGCGGGCAGCGCCGCGGAACTGGCGGCCAGGGACATCGTGTTCATCACCGTCGGCTCGTCCGACGATCTCATTTCCGCGGTGCTGGGCCCGGACGGGCTCATGTCCGGACCCGGGGCGGGTCCCCGGGTGCTCGTTGATTGCTCCACGGTGTCGGCCGAGGCCTCAGCCCTGGTGCGGGCTGAGATCGCCGATCGCGGCACGGCCCTGCTGGCCGCGCCGGTGATGGGCAATCCCAAGGTGGTACGGGCCGGGAAGATGACGGCCGCCGTCTCCGGCCCGCGCGACGCGTTCGACCTGGCGGAACCGTACCTGGACATGCTGGGCCGCGGCGTCACCTACGTGGGTGACGGCGAGGAAGCCAGGACGGTGAAGCTCTGCCACAACCTCATCCTCGGCGTGGTGGCCCAGTCGCTCGCCGAGATAGCGGTTCTAGCGGAAAAGAGCGGGATCAGCAGGCAGGCATTCCTCGAATGCCTTAACAAGAGTGTGATGGGTTCGCTGTTCACCGGCTACAAGACGCCGGCTTACGTGAACCTCGATTTCGAACCTACGTTCACCGCCGCGCTGCTGCGCAAGGACTTCGACCTTGGCCTGGCCGCCGCGCGGGAACACGAGGTGCCGATGCCGGTCGCTGCGGTGGTCCACCAGCTGATCCAGGGGCTGGTCGGACGCGGGTACGGCGATGCCGACTTCGCCGCCCTGCTGCAGCAGCAGGCCGATTCCGCGGGCCTGGCGCTCGTCAGCGAGCACGCGGACGTGTCCGACGGGCTCGGCACCAGCGACACGTTAAAGGTGACCATCCCGGACAACGAGGAGGAAGGAGGCCGGGCGTGAGACCCCACCCCCCCTGGCTCTCCAGGAATTACCTCGCCCTGAGCGCGGCAGCCGTCCTTTCGGCCTGCCTCGTGGCGGCTTGCAGCAGCAGTAGCAGCACGAGCAGCAGTAGCAGCACGACAGGAAGCACGAACGCCACGTCCAACCCGAGTAGCAGCAAGCCGATCGTGATCGGCGCGTCGCTGTCGCTGACCGGCGACTTCTCCGCTGACGGCCAGGCCTTCGAGCGCGGCTACCAGCTCTGGGCCAGCGACGTTAACAAGGCCGGCGGCCTGCTCGGCCGCCAGGTCCAGCTCAAGATCCTCAACGACAACAGCTCGCCCACGCAGGTGCAGACCAACTACCAGACGCTGTTCGCCTCAGACAAGGTGGACCTGGCGTTCGGGCCGTTCTCCTCGCTGCTGACCACGCCGTCGGCGTCGGTCGCGGCCAGGTACGGTTACGCCCTGGTCGAGGGCGCCGGCGGCGCGCCCACGGTGTTCGCCAGCCCGGCCAACCAGTCGGCTCACAACGTGTTCGACGTCAGCCTGCCGATCGAAGACGAGCTGATCCCGTTCGTCAACTGGGTCGCCTCGCTGCCGCCCAGCCAGCGGCCGAAGACCGCGGCCTACCCGATGGCCGACGATCCCTTCGCCGACCCGCCGGTCCAGCTAGCCCAGCAGAGGCTGCAGGCACTCGGGGTCAAGACGGTGTACTCGAAGATCTTCCCGGCCGAGAACGCCTCGTACAAGCCGGCCGCCGACCAGGTGGCCGCCACGGGCGCGCAGGCCGTGCTGCTCGGCTCCACCGACGTCCCGACGGTGGCCGCGTTCATGCAGGCCTTCGAGCAGCAGCACTACAACCCGAAGATGTTCATCTGCGCGGCGGGACCGGACCAGGGCGCCGCGTTCACCTCCGCGGTGGGCAAGGGCAACGCGACCGGGATGATGGTGCCCAACGGCTGGTACCCGGGCTACGCGAACCCGGCCAGCCAGAAGATGGTGAACGAGTACGTGGCCAAGTACGGCGGCTCCCCGTCCGACGTCAACGCCGACGTGGCCGAGGCCTACTCGGTGGGTCAGGTGATGGCCCAGGCGGTCACCGGCACCAAGGGCACCGACAACGCCAAGATCATCACTTACCTGCACAGCGGCGTGACGATCAGCACCGTCCAGGGACCGGTGAGGTTCGACAATTCCGGCCGGAACTCCAGCGCCGCGGCGTTCACCTTCCAGTGGCAGCAGCAGGGCACCGCGTTCAAGCAGGTCCTCCCGGTCAGCGCGAGCGGCTCGGTGGCTATCATCAACCCCAAGCCGAACTGGACCAGCTAGCTCGATGGCACGCCAGATCTACCAGGCTATTGTCGATGGCATCCTCGTCGGCGGCGTCTACGCCCTGATGGCCGTCGGCCTGACGCTGATCTTCGGCGTGCTCGACATCATCAACATCGCCCAGGGTGTCCTGGTCATCCTGGGCGCTTACCTCAGCTACACGCTGTCGGTGCGGATCCACCTCGACCTGTTCCTCGGGCTGCTGATCACCGTGCCGGTCATGTTCGTGATCGGCGTCGTCATCCAGTGGGCGTTCATCCGGCGGCTGCGCGGCCGGGAGCGAACATCGATGACGCTGCTGGTCACCTACGCGGTCGCGCTGATCATCGAGGGGATTCTCTACGAGATCTACGGGCCGAACCCCAAGCAGCTCAACGCCTCGTACGTGCAATCCAGCGTGCACGTGCTCGGCTTCTACCTGTCCTACATCTACCTGTACGGCTTCGCGCTGGCGCTGGTGCTCGTCGCGGCCATCTACCTGCTGCTCTACCGGACCAGGCTCGGGCGCAGCGTGCGAGCCACGATGCAGGACGAGACGGCGGCGCGGCTCATCGGCATCGAGGTGAACCGCGTCGCCGCGCTCACCTTCGGCGTCGGCGTCGCGGTCACCGCGGCCGGCGGGATGATGTTCGGCGCCACCAACGCGTTCAACCCCAACAGCGGCTACGACCTGATCTCGCGGCTGCTCGCGATCATCATCCTGGGCGGCCTCGGCAGCATCGGCGGCGCGCTGGCCGCGTCGGTCTTCATGCTCACCCTGGAGTCGCTGGTCGATATCTGGTCCCCGGAATGGGCGATCGTCGTGTTCTACGCCGCCCTGGTGCTGGTGCTGGTGATCCGCCCGACCGGGTTCTTCGGGCGGCCGCCGGTGCGAGCGCAATGACCGGCCCGCCCGTGAAAAAGAGCAGGGTGGGCAGCGCGGGCAGGCAGCGCGCGGCGGCCGGGCTGGCGCTAGTCCTGCTGGCCGTGGCGGCCGTCGCGTTCCCGGTGGTGTTCAGCAGCCCGGTGGTCACCAACTACGCGATCTACGCGCTGATCTTCATCGCCGTGGTCACCGCCTGGAACATGTTCTCCGGCTTCTCCGGCTACATATCGCTCGGCCAGGCGGTGTTCTTCGGCAGCGGTGCCTACGCCGTGGGCATCGCGGCCAGGGACTGGCACATCAACGGCGTCGGCGTCTTCGCCCTGCTGCCGCTGGCCGCGGCGGTGGGGGCGGTGATCGCGGTGCCGTTCGGCCTGGTGGCGTTGCGGGTGCGCAGGCACACGTTCATCGTGATCACGATCGCGGTGTTCTTCATCTTCCAGCTGATGGCCTTCAACTTCTCCTTCACCGGAGGCAGCGTGGGCGTCTCGGCGCCGTTCCTGCCCTGGTCGCCGACGACCTTCAATGACCGCTTCTACTACATCACGCTGGGCTGCGCCGTGGTCGCGGTCGTTCTCGCGGTGCTGGTCAGGCGGGCCAGGTTCGGCTTGCAGCTCCGGGCGATCAGGGATGACGAGGACCGGGCGCGCGGGCTCGGCGTGCGTACCATGCGGGTCAAGCTGGCCGCGTTCGTCCTGTCCGCGACGATCACGGGCCTGGTCGGCGGGGTGTGGTTCCTCTACCTGACCCAGGTCCAGCCGCCGTCCGGCTTCGACCCGCTGTTCGACCTGTCGCTGGTGCTGATGGCGTTCCTGGGCGGCCTCGGGACGATCTCCGGCCCGATCATCGGCGCGCTCATCATCGAACCCGGCCAGCTCTACCTGACGATCAGGTACACCAACGGCTATCTCAGCGAGATCCTGCTCGGCGCGCTGTTCCTGGTCATCGTGATCTTCGTGCCGCGCGGCATCGTCCCGACGGCCGGAGAGTGGCTGAGGCGGCTGCGGACCCGGGGCCGCCCCGCGGTCCCGCCGCCCGAGTCCCCCGCGAGCCAAAGGGCCGCGGTCCCGCTGACCGACGAGCGAGGAGCCTGCGACGAGCGCGGAGGACGGGACCTAAAGGCGGCCCGGAGGCGAGCGGGGAACAATTTGACCGCGCTGCTGCGCACCGAGGAGGTGCACAAGGCCTACGGCGGGGTGCAGGCGCTCGACTCCTGCACGCTGGAGGTCGAGCAGGGCTCGGTGGCCGGCCTGATCGGGCCGAACGGGTCGGGCAAGACCACGCTGTTCAACGTGATCACCGGGTACGCCAAGGCCGACAAGGGCGAGGTGTACCTGGCCGGCAAGAAGATCACCAACGTCACCCCGGACCGGGTCTTCGCCCTCGGGATCGGCCGGACCTTCCAGCTGACCAGGATCTTCGCCAGCCTCACCGTGCTGGAGAACATGCTGGTCGCGTCGCGCCACGGGAACGCCGCGGCGCGCAGGCGCGCGATGGAGCAGCTGGAGTTCGTCGGCATCGCCGGGCACCACGCCGAGCTGGCCGGCACGCTCTCCTACGGTCAGCGCAAGCTCCTGGAGCTCGCCTACGTGCTGGTAGCGGACCCCGCCGTCATCCTGCTCGACGAGCCGGCCGGCGGCGTCAACCTCTCCCTGGTCAACCACATCGCCGAGCGGATCCGCGAGCTGAACGCGGCCGGCAAGACCTTCCTGATCGTCGAGCACAACATGGAGTTCGTGATGGGCCTGTGCGACCGGGTCACGGTGCTCGATTCGGGCACCGTGGTGGCCAGCGGGCCGCCCGGCATCATCAGGACCGACCAGCGCGTGCTCAACGCCTACCTCGGTGAGGACCTGGACCCCGCGGAGGACGAATGAACCAGACCGGGGCGGGCACCGAGGTCCGTTCGGTACTGACGATCAGGGACCTGGTGGCCGGGTACGGCGGCGGCGACGTCTTGCGCGGGGTGTCCCTGGACGTAGCCGAGGGCGGCATCACGTGCGTGGTGGGGCCGAACGGGGCGGGGAAATCCACGCTCATGGCCTCGATCAGCGGCCTGCTGCGGCCGCGCCTGGGCTCGATCGAGCTCGACGGGCAGAATCTCGCCGGGATGTCGCCGCGCCAGGTGCTGCGGCTCGGCGTGGTGCAGGTGCAGCAGAACCACAGCCTGTTCCGCGACATGACGGTCCGGGAGAACATCGAGCTCGGCGGCTACATCCTGGGCGACCGGGCGCTGACCGCGCGCCGGGCGGCGGCGGTGTTCGAGGTATTCCCCGACATCGCCGGCTGGGCCGGGAAGAAGGCGGGCAGCCTGTCCGGCGGGCAGCAGCGGCTGGTGGAGTTCGGCCGCGCGCTGATGCTCGAGCCCAGGCTGCTGCTCCTCGACGAGCCGTCGATGGGGCTGGCGCCGAAGATCCTGCGGACCGTGTTCGGCGCGATCAGGCAGATGAACGCGGCCGGCACGACGATCCTGCTGGTCGAGCAGAACGCCCGGGCCGGCCTGCGGCTGTCCAGCCACGGCGTCGTGATGGAGAGCGGCCGGGTCCGCCTGTCCGGCACCGGGCGCGAGGTGCTGGAGAACCCCGAGATCGGGGCGCTGTACCTGGGCGGGGCGGTCGGCGCCGGCTAGATCCGGGCCGGCTGAGTCCGGGCCGGCTAGACCGGTGCGGGCTAGTCTCTCTTGCGGGCCAGCGTCAGCCCGTCCCCGATGGGCACCATGATCAGGTCCACCCGGTCGTCGGCGGCGGCGTGGTCGTTGAAGTCCCTGACCGCGATCACCAGGGGGTTGTCGTTGCCCGCGTCGATCACCCGGCCGTGCGAGAACGTGTTGTCCACCATGATCAGCCCGCCCGGCCGGACCCGCGGCACGACCTCGCGCCAGTAGCCGAGGTAACCGCCCTTGTCGGCGTCGATGAACGCCAGGTCGAATATCTCCTCGTCCGGCAGCGAGCGCAGCGTGTCGATGGCCGGGCCGAGCCGCAGCTCGATCCGGTCGGACAGGCCCGCCTTCTCCCAGTACTTCCTGGCCACCGTGGTCCATTCCTCGCTGATGTCGCAGCACAGCAGGCGTCCCCCGGCGGCTAGGCCGCGGGCAATGCAGATGGAGGAGTAGCCGGTGAAGGTGCCCACCTCGACCGCGGATACGGCGCCGGTCAGCTGGGTCAGCAGTGTCATCAGCGTGCCCTGCTCGGGGGCGATGGCCAGGCCGGTCTCGGTCGGGAACAGGTCCGCTGTCTCGTTCGCCAGCTCGCGCAGGACCGCGTCCGGCGGGCTGCTGTGCGCGGTGAGGTACGCGTTGAGATGGAGGCTGATCTGCTCGGTGCGCTGCGCCATGGGACAACGCTATAGGTATGACCTCCCCGTCCGCGAGATGGGAGCCCCTGTTATCTACTTTTCCGACCGGATATTAGGAGGAAGGAGAGGTTTCACGCAGCCGCACGGAGCGGACCAGCCCGACCGGCGCGGGTTCGCCTTCGGCAGGATTCCGCTCGGTCCTCGCCCGCGAACTCTAGTTACTCTGGAACCGCCCGTACCAGAACATAAAGCGTGAATGTCCCATTCATGTCATCCTATGTGCATGGCTGGGACATCCACGCCGTATAAAACGGGCGGACCCGGGCGGCGGGGCGGGATCGGGGGTCACAGAAATGTCGCAGGAACGCAGGAGTACCAGGAGCCCCAAGCCCGGGAACGCGGTGGGCGGCGGGATGGGGTGCATGGCGTCGGCTCAGTCCAGACGTGAGGCGCGATGCCGCAGCGCCCGGGCGAACTCGGCCGCGAACGACGGCGCGTCGGCCTCCGCCAGGCGGGCGAAGGAGATCCGGACCCCTGGCGGCGCGGCGATCCGGAATCGCTGGCCGGGGGCTACCGCCCAGCCCGCCGCGGCCAGCGCCGCCGCGGCCCCGTCCTCGTCGGCGACGGGTACCCAGCAGGTGAAGCCCGACCGGCCGCTGGCCGTGATCCCGTGCGCCGCCAGCGCGGACCGCAGGGCCGCGCCGCGGCCGGCGTACGTCCGCGCCGCGGCCGCGAGAGTCGCGGCCGCGGCAGCGTCCGACCACAGGTCCGCGACCATCTCCTGCAGCTGGTAGCTCACCCAGCCGGTGCCCAGCGCCTGCCGCCCCGCGACCCGGGTGATGGTGGCCTCGTCCCCGGCCACCACGGCGACCCGCAGGTCGGGCCCGAGTGACTTGGACACCGAACGCACCGTGACCCAGCGGGCTCGTCCCGAGCAGGCGGAAAAGGCGGGTACCCCGGCCACCGGCCCGGCGTGATCGTCCTCTATGACCCCGATCGCGGGGTGCCGGCGCAGCACCCCGGCGATCTCCGCGGCGCGGTCGGCGTCCCAGGCCGCCCCGGTGGCGGCCTGCGCCCGGGGCGTGACGATCAGCGCGCCCGCGCCGACCCGGGCCAGCGCGGCCGCCAGCCCGTCCGGCCGGATGCCCAGGTCGTCGACCGGGACCGGTACCGCGGTGAAGCCCATGGCCGCGATCAGGTCGAAGGTGACCGCGTGACCGGGATCCTCGACGATCACCCGGTCCGCCGGGGTGAGCCAGGTGGCCAGCACCCGCTCGATGGCGTCCAGCGCGCCGCCGGTGAGGGTCAGGCTGGTGGTGTCGATGCCGTCGGCGGCCAGCAGCCCGGCCGCGAGGCGGCGCAGCCGCGGCGCGACCGGCGCCTCAGCGTACATCCGCGCGGGCCGCCTGGCCGGCCAGGCCGGGAGCAACGGCAGCAGGTCCGGGTCCGGGCCGCCAGTGATCAGGTCCCTGGTGCCGGCCGGAGCGCTGAGGTACACCCGCGAGCTGACCGGGGGAGCGCCCCGGATGCGGGTACCCGCCCGGCCGGCGCCAGCCGTCAGGCCCCGGCGGCGCAGATCGCCGTAGGCGGCCGCCACCGTGGTGGGGCTGACGCCCAGCTGCGCGGCCAGCTCGCGGACCGCGGGCAGGGGATCCCCCGGAGCCAGCTGCCCGCTGCGGACGCCCGCCTCCACGCTGGCCGAAATCTCCTTGGCGGTCCGCCCCTTCGGACGATATTGTACCAGTATGTTCACAGATTGTACTGTAACATTCTTGAAGCCCGCCGCGGACCCGATCACCGACATCGACCACGCCCTGGAGCTGCTGTGACGCGACATGCGGTAGGAAGCTACGAGATCGACGACGACCCGGCCAGGATCGATCCCGCGGCCGCGGTGGCGTTCCTGACCACCTCGGCTTACTGGGCCCGGTGGCGCACCGGGCCGGATATCAGGCGCCAGATCGCCGCGGCCTGGCGGGTTATCGGCGCCTACGACCCGGCGGGTGCGATGGTCGGCTTCGCCCGCGCGTTCAGTGACGGCGGGTCCGCCTACCTGGCCGACGTGTACGTGCTGCCCGCGCACCGCGGCCGGGGCCTGGGCAAGGCCATCGTCGCGCTGATGGTCGAGGAGGGTCCGGGGGCGGGGTTCCGCTGGATGCTGCACACCGCCGACGCGTTCGGCCTGTACCGCCAGTTCGGCTTCGCGCCGCCGCCGGACAACTACATGGAACGCCCGGCGCGGACGGGGGCCGCGCCGGGGACCATCACCGGGAACCGGAAACGGGGTGGCCGGCACCGGCCCCCTGACCGGGGAGCACGTGCGGCTGGAGCCGCTCGGCCTGCATCACGTGCCCGGGCTGCTCAAGGCGGCGGCTCAGGATCCCTCGCTCTACCGGTGGGTCCTGGTGCCCCAGGACGAGCCCGCGATGCGCCGCCACGTGGAGGACGCGCTCGCGGCGCGGGCCAGGGGGATCGCGGTGCCGTTCGCCGTGGTCCGGCTGGCCGACGAGACCGTCATCGGCTCGACCCGGTTCCACTGGCTCGACTACTGGCCGCGGTCCGAGCCGCGAGAAGCCCCGGACACCTGCGAGATCGGCTACACCTGGCTGGCGGCCGAGGCGCTGCGCACCGGCGCGAACACCGAGATGAAGCGGCTGATGCTCACCCACGCCTTCGAGGTGTGGCGGGTACGCTCGGTGTGCCTGCACACCGACGTGCGGAACCAGCGGTCACGCAACGCGATCCAGCGGATCGGGGGGACGTTCGAGGGCGTCCTGCGCGCCCACCGGCTGGCCGTGGACCAGAGCCCCCGCGACTCGGCGCGGTTCAGCATCACCGCGGCCGAGTGGCCCGTCGTCCGGCGGCACATGGAGGACCTGGCGGCCCGCCAGGAGTAGATCGCAGACTTTCCCGAACGGACGACCTCATGACCACGTCGCCCCTCGGCCTGCACCGGGTGATAGAGCCGCCGGGCGTGCTGCCTCAGGCCGCCTGGCGCCTCGACGCCAGCCCGGCCATCGCCGCCGACGAGGTCCGCATCCGGGTGGACCGCCTCAACCTGGACGCCGCCTCCTACCGCCAGATCCGCGAGGCCCACCGGGCCGACGCCGCAGTCTGAGATCATCGCCACCCGCGGCAAGATGCAGAACCCCGTAACCGGTTCCGGCGGCATGCTCACCGGCCACGTACAAGAGGTAGGCCCCCAATCTCCGCTGGGCCTCGAGCCCGGCCAGCGCGTCGCCACCCTGGTCTCCCTCACCCTCACCCCGCTGCAGATCACCGACGGCCTAGCGAGATGGGACGGCCAGTCCGAGCAGATCCCCTGCGAAGGAATCGTGCGGCCGTACGGTGACACCACCGGGGACGGGCGGGTGCAGGTGTCGTTCACGCTGCCGGTGCCGTTCGGCGATGAGGCCGAACGGGCCCGGGCCGAAGGCGCCGCCCTTCAGCTCGCGGGCAAGATGGGGCTGGACCCGGCGATGGTGGTGCACGCTAAGGGGATGGGGCCCGACTTCACCTTCTTCATCGTCTACGGGCGGGTCAGTCACCTGGTCGACTTGTCCGCCGTAACCGTGGCCGAACGGGAGTTCCCGGTCCTGCCGGCCGCCGAGGTCAACCTGCGGATCCGCTCGGCGCTCGGCCGCAAGCTGGTCGTGGTCGGCGCCTGCGTCGGCACCGACGCGCACACGGTGGGCATCGACGCGATCCTCAACGTCAAGGGGCACGCGGGGGAGAAGGGCCTGGAGTACTACCACCAGATCCGGGTGGTGAACATGGGGGCGCAGGTCAGCGTGCCGGACCTGGTGGCCAGGGCCGCGGCCGAGCACGCCGACGCGGTGCTGGTCAGCCAGGTCGTCACCCAGCGCGACGCGCACCTGACGAACACCCGGGACATGTCAGCGGCGTTCCGCGCCGGGTTTGCCCTGGAGCACCCGGGCCGGCCGCTGCTGGTGGCGGGCGGCCCGCGGTTCGACCCCGGCGCGGCACACGACCTGGGCGTTGACAAGATCTTCGGCCGTGGCACCACCCCGGCCGAGGTGGCCAGTTACCCGGTGCACGCGCTAGCCCCGCTTTCGGAAGGAGCAGCATGAGTGTCGGCCTGAGTGTGACCCACCGCAGGTACGTGACGTATGCGGACGCCCACTACGGCGGGAACCTGGTCAACGGGGCGTACGTGCTCGACCTGTTCGGCGACGTGGGAACCGAGGCGTCCATCCGGATGGACGGCGACGAAGGCCTGCTGGCGTCCTATTCCGACGTGCAGTTCCGCGCGCCGGTGCGGGCCGGTGACGTCATCGAGGTGACGGCCACGGTCACCGCGGTCGGCCGGCGCAGCCGCCAGGTGGCGTTCGAGGCCCGGGTGGTGTGCCGCGCCGACCCGGCGCGCGGCGACTCGGCGGCCTCGGTGCTCGGCGAGCCGATCGTCGTGGTCACCGCGACCGGGACCGTGGTGGTGCCTGCGGCCGGCCGCGTGTCACCGTCCTAGCCGCCCGTGCAGTATCGGGATACGATGTTATTGCTCGGAAGGCGGTGGCGGGCATGCAGCGGTTCAAGTACCAGGCCCTGGTGACGCCGTACGCGGACGATGACGGCGACGCGCGCGCGAAGCTCAGCTCCGGGTCGCACCGGATGGTGCTGCGCGCCGAGAACAGCGAGACCCACCGCCACGAGGTCTTCCAGGCCCTGGTCGACGGCGAGGACGACGGACCGTTCCGGGCCGGGAGCCCTCAGATCATGGTGACGCTGCGGGTCATCGGCGATGACCTCGCCGAGTATCTCGAGATCGGCAGTCACTTCAGCCTCTGGTCCGGGCACGATCTCGGGCGGGGCGTGGTGACCCGGCGACTCCATATCTGATCCCTGGCTGGTCACCGCTATCGTGCAACCGTGACCACATCGTCCTCGGCAGCCGCCGGGCTGCTGCCGGCCACATGCCGGGCGCTGACCCACCGGATAGCCGTCGGCCAGGCCGAGGGCCGGAACGCCGTCGCTGGCCGGGGCGGTGGTCCGGGATGGCGGTCAGGCCTGGTTCGGGGCCCGGAGCATGCTCGACGGGCACGAGCCGGACGGCAACACCCAGTACCGCATCGGCTCGCTGACCAAGACCTTCATCGCGGTCCTGGTCATGCGGCTGCGCGACGAGGGCCGCCTGGATCTCGCCGACCCGCTGGGCCAGCACCTGGACGCGGGCCCAGCCGGAGGCCGAGCGGCGGGCGCGACGATAGCCCAGCTGCTGTCGCACACCGCCGGCCTGGCCTCGGAGACCCCGGGCCCGTGGTGGGAACGGAGCCCGGCTGAGCTGCGGCCCGGGCTGGCTGACATCCTGGGCCCCCCGCCGCACCCGCCCGGGCGGCTGTTCCACTACTCCAACCCCGGCTACGGGCTGCTCGGCGCGCTGGTCGGCCAGCTGCGCGGGCACAGCTGGGACGAGGCGCTGCGGCAGGAGATCCTGGCCCCGCTCGGCCTGGCCCGCACCACCCTGTCGCCGGAGCCGCCGCATGCGAGCGGCTTCGCGGTTCACCCGTGGGCCGACGTCATGCAGGCCGAGCCGGCCGACGCCACCGGCCTGATGGCGCCGGCGGGGGAGCTCTGGTCCACCGCGGATGACCTGTGCCGCTTCGCCGTGTTCCTGCTGGACGGCGACGACCGGGTGCTGCCCGCGGCGACACTGGCCGAGATGCGCGCCCCGGCCTCACCGCCGGGCGACGACGCCTGGGCTGGCGGTTACGGGTTCGGCCTGCAGCTGTTCCGCCAGGACGGGCGGATGCTGTACGGCCATTCCGGCTCGATGCCGGGCTTCCTGGCCACGCTGTGCGTGAGTCCCGCCAACGGCGTCGGCGGGATCACGCTGACCAACGCCACCTCGGGGCCTGACATCGCCGGGATCGCCATCGACCTGGTGAGCATCGTGGCCGATAACGAGCCGCGCCTGCCGGCCCGCTGGAAGCCGCTGGCCGAGGTCGACCAGGCGCTGCTCGCGCTGACCGGCCTGTGGTACTGGGGGCCCCGCGCCTACGCGCTGCGGCTGCTCGCCGACCGCGGCCTGGAACTCCGGCCGGCCACTGGCCGGGGCCGTGCCTCCCGCTTCCGCGCCGAGCCCGACGGCACCTGGACCGGGCTCGACGGCTACTACACGGGCGAGACCCTCCGCCTGGTCCGCGGCCCCGACGGCACGGTGGACCACCTGGACCTGGGATCGTTCGTCTTCACCCGGGAGCCCTATGGCCCGGACGCACCGCAGGCCGCCCGCCCGGACCCCGAGGGCTGGCGGGCGTTCTAGCCGTCAGATCGTTCTAGCCGTCAGATCGTTCTAGCCGTCAGATCGCAATGCCATTCGGCCGTGTCCTCCGCGGGCATCGCGCGGGGCGCGCAGGCCGCTTCCGTCGCTCCGGCACCGCCCGTACCAGCTTATAAGGCGTGAATGCCCCATTCATGCAGCAAACCGCGCGGCGGGCATGGTCGGCGGCTAGACCGGGTACCGGGTGGGTTCCGCGGTGTAGGTGCGGCCGGCCGGGGTGGTCCAGGTGAAGGTGCCGTCGGGGAGCTGGGCGACCGTCCATTTCGGGTGCTGCTTGAGCCGGTGGTCGTGGCGGCATTTGGGGCCGGTATTGCACAGGCAGGTCCGGCCGCCCGCCTCGTAAGGGGTGTTGTGCTCGAAGTCGGCCTGGCTGGCGGGGCGGCGGCAGATAGGGCTGGTGCAGGTGGCGTGCCGAACCTGAGACAGGTGCCGCAGCCTGACCCCGGGATCGTGCCCGCGGGCCTGGTACCGGTGGTCGCACGGGTCAGTGGTGAGGGAGCCGAGGGTGACTCGCAGGTCGGGCCCGTTGCCGGGGGTGGGTAGTATCCAGGTGCCGTAGCCGCCGGGCGGCCCGTCCCGGCGGGCCGGGGTGAAGGAGAGCCCGGCCCCGCCCGGCGGCCCGGGCCCGGCGCGTTCCCGGTGCCACTTGGGCACGGGCCGGGCGCACCCATGTCCGATGGCGTGGCCCTGCTCGTCCGTCACGGTCACGCACCACGTTGACCAGGGGTTACGGGCGGCGGCGGCGGCCAGGTCGCGGGCCAGCCACGGGTCGACCGGGCCCAGCCCCGCAAGGTCACCGGGCCGCCCGGCCAGATCGGTCAGGGTGGCCAGCGGGACGGTCAGCGTGACCTTTCCGGCGAACCCGGCGGGTACCGCGCCGCTGCCCGGTCCCGCGGCAGGCGGCCCGCCGGGAGCGGCCGCCGCAGCGCCGCCCCCGCCCCGGCCGGCGGTGGCCTGCGGGCGGGGGCGGGAGTCCGTGCCCAGCAGCAGGTCCAGGTAGGCCCGGGCGCGCAGCTCGTCCAGGCCGCCCTCCAGCCCGGCCTGGCGCAGCTCCCCAGCCCACCAGCAGATCCGCTGGTCCGCGGCCAGCATCTCATCCGGGGGCAGCTCCCGGCCCATCAGCGCGGCGTTACCGGAATCCTCGGCCCACCGCTCCACCCGCGCGAACCGCGCCGCGGTCTCCCGCCGCTCCCGCGCCTTCTCCGGAGCGGCTTCGATCACGGCGCGGGCGATCGCGGCGCGCAGCCCGCCCGGGGTCAGCCGGGCGGCCCGGTCCAGGACTTTCTACTCGGCGGCGGCGGCTTCGGTGGGGTCGAGCAGGGCAGTGGCGGTGGCGATCAGCCGGGCCTTGCCCAGGCTCAGCGTGCCGTCGAGCAGCGCCGCCCGGGTGCCGGGCAGCCGGGTGTCCAGGTGGTCGGCCAGGCCCAGCAGGTCGTAGCCGCGGGTGCGGGACTCGCCCAGCGCGTTGGCGATCTCGTCCGCGGTGAACTCCGCGTCCTGCGGCTCGGGGTTGCGGCGGGCCAGCTCGGAAATGGCGGCGAGCTTGCGGGCGGCGGCGTGGGCCTCGACCCGGTCCCACGCGCACACGATGCCGACCAGCTCACCCTCGGACACCCCGGTGAACCGGCCGTCCTCCCCGGCGGCGGCGTCGGCGGCGACCGCCAGGCCCGCACCGCCGGGCTCCAGGTCCAGGGCCATCCCCGGGCCGAACGCGGCTGCCGGGCTGGCCGACTCGCCCGGGAGGATCCGCGCCGAGCCGGGCTGGCCCGGCCCGCGCCGCCCGGTCGTGGCCGCCGTCACCGCCAGCAGCTCATCAGCGGCCGCCGCGTCGATCTCGGCGAGCTCCTCGGGGGTGAGTGAAGCGAATTCCCCGTAGTCCTCCTCCTCGGGCGGCTCATCGGTCTGGACCAGCTGATCCAGCCACGTCTCCCGCTCCTCAGCTGTCATCGGATCCGGGCGCGACCAGGCGGGATCATCGTCCCACCCAGGATCCGCGGGAACCGGTTCCGGAGACATGTACTACCACCCGTTCGGCGCATTAGGCTCTATGGAACATGATAGCGAAATACGCCCCGAATGGCAATGAATAGGCTAATCAACACCAGAATTTAGAACAAAAAATTGATGCAATCTAATGTGGCGGAAGGGTGTCGCGGGGCGTGACGCGACTAATGATCTCGGCCGCAGCGGGGGAGCGAGGCGGCTACGTGGTCCCGGCCGTCGTGCGGTAGCGGGTCATCGGGCCGAGGACGCCTGGGACCACGGCGTACGGGGTCATGCCGAGCCGCTTGACGACCGCGACCGACGCGGTGTTGTCCTCATCGACTTCCGCCAGCACCTCGGGCAGCCCGAGCAGGCCGAGGCCGTACTCCACCACGGCCCGGGCGGCCTCGGTGGCGTACCCGTGACCCCATGCGCCGGGCGCCAGGCTGTAGAAGATCTCCAGGCCGGAATCCTCCAGCGGCCGGAGCCCGGCCGTGCCGGCCAGCCCGGCCGTGCCGGCCAGCCCGGCCGTGCCGGCCAGCCCGGTCTCGGAGCCGAGCTCGATGATCCAGATGCCGTACCCGCGCGCGGCGAAGTCCCCGGTGCTCTCCTCGATGGTCTCGGCCACCTCGGCTGAGGACAGCGCCGCGCCGTCGAACAGGAACTGCCGGACAGCCGGCTGGGTCCAGTGGGCCAGCAGTGCGGCGTGGTCGTCCGCCGTCACCGGGCGCAGCACCAGGCGCTCGGTGCTCAGCACGTGGTCCACGTGGCCAGACTACCCAGGCGGCCTCCGCGTGGCGCGTCTCGCGGACCGTGGCCCTGGCCGGCGCACAGGGTTAGGGGCTACCATGGCTTCTGCTTCCTAGCTCCTTAATGGGTCATTTCATATGCCAGTTCGGAGATTAGCCCATGGCGGTAAGCGTTCGCCGGCACCAGCACGCGCATCTGCCCAGGCGCCGCAGCGGGCACACCACCACCGTCACCATCGGCGCCGAACCCTTCTGCCTCACCGCCAACCAGCGGGACGACGGGAGCCTCGGCGAGGTCTTCATCCACTGGGGCAAGCACGGCACCAGCGCCGCGGGCCTGGTGAGTTCCTACGCCATCGCCCTGTCACTCGGCCTGCAGCACCACGTGCCACTGGCCGACCTGATCCGCCCCGGGCTCGACCAGTTCTTCGTGCCCAACGGGCACACCGACGACCCGGAGATCCCCCGGGTCCGCTCCGCCGTCGACTACATCGCCCGGCGCCTGGCCATCGACTGGCTGCCCGGCGCCGAGCGGGCCGAGCTCGGCGTCTACACGTTGACCGAGCGCGTGCAGCGGGCCAGCACCTGGATCGCGGCCAGCGAGCGCGACCTGCGCCGCATCCAGGCGGCCGCGCGCTGAGGAGGCAGATCATGTACGCGGAGCGCCTCACCGGCACCGCCCGGCCGGCCGGGGCCGGGAGCATGCCCTGAGTACCGGCGGCCAGCCGGACGACGAGCGGCTGCGCCGGCTGCGGCTCGCCGCGCAGCGGCTGACCCCCGCGACGGCGGCGGCCGACGCCAGGGCCGCGGCCCGTACGGTCGTCGGGGTGCAGGCCCAGGACGTGCGGGCGGCGGGCCTGGCCCTCCGCTCCCGGGTGCCCGGCCTGCTGCGGGCCGACGTGGACGGCTCCGGGCTGATCCGGACGTGGACGGCGCGGGGCACGGTGCACCTGATCGACCCGGCCGACTGGCCCTGGCTGCACGCGGCGCTGGGGGCGCGCAACCGGGCCCGCTTCGACGCGGCGATGCGGCAGCGAGGAGACTACGACACCGCGGCCGGGATGCTCGGCGATCTCGTCGCCGTGCTCCACGAGCGCCCGCTCGACCGGGCCGGACTGCTCCGGGAGCTGGCTGCCCGCGGCCATCGCGGCCTAGGCCAGCGCTCGGTCAACGTGCTGATGCCGTGGGCGGCCGCGCAGGGCCTCGTGGCGGGCCTGCCGGACGGCCGGTACCGGGCGGCCGCGCCGCCGCCGGCCGTCGACGGCGAACTGGCGCTGGCCACCCTGGCCCGCCGCTACCTCGCGGGGTACGGGCCGGCCGCAGCGGCCGACCTGGCGTCCTGGTCCGGTCTCCCGCTCGGCACCGCCCGCAGGGCCCTCGCCGCTCTGGGACCCACCGAGATGGCCGGGGAGCTGCTCGCGCTGCCCGGCACTCTCGACGCCGCCCCGCCGCCCGCGCCGCCCGCCTTGCTACTGGCCGCGTTCGACCCGGCCATGCTGGGCTACCGCAGCCGCGAGCCGCTGGTCGCCGCCGCGGACGATCGCCGCATCCTGCCGGGAGGCGGCATGCTGCGCCCGGCCGTCCTGATCGACGGCCTCGCGGCCGGGACCTGGTCGGTGACCGCCGGCGGCGGGCGCCGCCGGGTGACGATCGACTGGTTCCGGACCCCGGCCGGACCGCCTGAGCTGCACGCCGAGCAGCTCAGCGTCGAGACCTTCCTGCGCGACGCTAGCTAGCCCCCGTGCTGAAGGTGAAGATCTTCTCCGGCTCGATCCGCGCCGCAACCGCGTCCAGCGCGTCCAGCCAGGTTTCGAACTCCGGTCCCTGCCTGGGCACGTACCAGTCCAGCATCGCCTGGCGCAGCTCGGCGCAGGCCGGCTCGCGCAGCCCGACGAGCTCGGCCCGGCCGTGCACGGTCACCGCGAGCTCCTCCCCGGGCAGGTGGGTGGCGCTGACCGCGGGCCTGGCGGCCAGATGGCGCATCCGCACGGAGTTCCGGCCTGAGCTGAACCAGAACGTCCCGTGCAGGAAGTAGCCGTCGACCGGGCCGGCCAGGGGCCGCCCGTCGGCGGTCACCGTAGCCACGACGAGCAGCCGCATGCCCGGCAGCCGCCCGGCCAGCTCCGCCGCGGACAGGCGGCGCTCGCCGGTGATGATGCCGCGCAGGTGCTCACCCGCGCCCGCCATGCTGCGGTCCAGGAGCTGCTGCAGGTTATCGAGTTCTTCAGGCGTCTCGAGCATCCGCCGATTACATCATGGGGTCCGACATTCTTGGTCCCGAACGGGCTGGGTATCCGCCCCGGCCTAGCCGATCCCGCCGGCCAGCGCGGCGAGCTTGGCCGCCGGGACCTCATCGGTGTCGAAGTAGACCAGCATCTGCTCGGGATGGTCGGCTACCTGCAGCACGGTGTGCTGGAAGGCCACGTCGCCGAGGGCCGGGTGGTGCAGGTGCTTGATCCCGCCGCCGACCGGGGCCACGTCGTGGCGCGGCCACCAGCTGCGCACCTCCGGGCTGGCCTGGTGCAGCCGCTCGATCAGGCCGGTGAACTCGGGGTCATCTGGCCGCCGGGCGGCGGCGGCGCGGAACCGGCCCAGCATCTCGGACGCCTCTTTCTCCCAGTGCACGTAGACCTTGCGCGCCTCCGGGTCGGTGAACATCCACCAGACCTGGTTGCGGTCGCCCGGCGGGCGGACGGACCAGTCGGTGAACAGTGCCCGGGCGGTCCGGTTCGCGGCCAGCACGTCCCACCGCCTGCCCTTCAGGTACGCCGGGAAGGGGTCGAGCCGGCCGACCATCGCGCTGAGCACCGGCGTCACCGTCTCGGCCTGCGCCTGGTCGTCGGCCGCTACGGTGATCCCGGCCAGCTGGAACAGGTGCGCGCGCTCGGCCGAGCTCAGCCGCAGCGCGCCGGCCAGGGCGGTCACCACCTGCCGGGAGGGCCGCACGTCGCGGCCCTGCTCGAGAAACGTGTAATAGGTGGCGGACACGCCGGCCAGCTGGGCCACCTCCTCGCGGCGCAGCCCGGCGGTCCGGCGGCGGGTGCCCGCGGGCAGACCCACGTCGGCGGGGGTCAGCCGGTGGCGGCGGGACCGGAGCAGGTCGGCGAGTTCGCGGCGTGACCCGGTCCGGGTGGAATCCGACACCATGGTACTGACATTACTAGTAAAAACGTGATCTGAATACTAGTTCGCGAGCGTGGCATGATGGCCTGGTGACGGCTGCGGACGATACCTCCAGTGAGCTGAACCTGCGGGTCAACGGGACCGCGTACCGGGTCCGCCTGGATCACAGGACCACCCTGCTCGACGCGCTGCGCGAGCACCTCGGGCTGACCGGGACCAAGAAAGGCTGCGACCACGGCCAGTGCGGGGCCTGCACGGTACTCGTCGATATGGGGCTGGCCGGGAGGCGGCGGGTCAACAGCTGCCTGCTGCTGGCCGTGATGGCACGGGACGCCGAGATCACCACCATCGAGGGGCTGGCCTCCCCGGATGGCGAGCTCCATCCGCTGCAGGCCGCGTTCGTCGAGCGTGACGCGCTGCAGTGCGGCTACTGCACCCCCGGCCAGATCTGCTCGGCGGCGGCGATGCTCGGCGAGGGCGCGGCGGGCTGGCCGAGCGCGGCCAGCGCCAGCCTGACCGGGCCGGTCACGCTGGACGCGGCCGAGATCAGGGAGCGGATGAGCGGGAACCTGTGCCGCTGCGGTGCCTATGTCAACATCCTCGCCGCGATCGCAGACGTATATCAGGAGACTCCGTGAGGCCGTTCGGCTACCTGGTGCCGCCCGACCCGGCTGCGGCGATCGCCGCCGTGACCGGCCGGCCGGGCGCCGCCTTCCTGGCCGGCGGGACGAACCTGGTCGACCTGATGAAACTCGGCGTCGCAGCGCCCGACCTGCTCGTGGACGTGACCGGTCTGCTGCCCGGACGGATCGAGCCGGTGCCCGGCGGCGGGCTGCGGATCGGCGCGGGCGTGCGCAACAGCGACCTGGCCGCCGACCCGCGGGTACGCGCCGGGTTCCCGGTGCTGGCCCAGGCGGTGCTGGCCGGGGCGTCCGGGCAGCTGCGGAACATGGCCACGGTCGGCGGCAACCTGCTGCAGCGCACCCGCTGCCTGTACTTCCAGGACGTGACCAAGCCGTGCAACAAGCGGGCGCCCGGCTCCGGCTGCCCGGCACAGGCGGGCGACCACCGCAACCTGGCCATCCTCGGCGGATCGCCGCAGTGCGCGGCCACCCACCCCTCGGACATGGCGGTGGCGCTGGCGGCGCTGGACGCGGTGGTGCACGTCGAGGGGCCCGCCGGGCCGCGGGTGATCCCGCTCGGTGAGCTGTACCGGCTGCCCGGCGACCGGCCGGACCTGGAGACCACGCTGGAGCGCGGCGACCTGATCACCGAGGTGGAGATCCCGCCGCTGGCGTTCGCCGGGAACTCGGCGTACCGGAAGGTCCGGGACCGGGCGTCGTACGCGTTCGGCGTGGCGTCGGTCGCGGCCGCGCTGGACGTCGCCGGCGGCGTGGTCCGGGACGCGCGGATCGCCCTCGGCGCGGTGGCCCCGCTGCCGTGGCGCGCGCGGACTGCCGAACAGGTACTGGCCGGGCGGCCCGCCACGGCGGAGTGGTTCGGCCGCGCCGCCGACGCCGAACTGGCCGGCGCGGCGCCGCTGCCGGACAACGCGTTCAAGGTCACCCTGGTCCGTAACATCGTGGTCCGGGTGCTGCGCGAGCTAGCCGGGGCCGAACTGGCCGGGACTGCCTCGTGACGGCCCGGGTGGACGGGCCGGACAAGGTCACGGGCCGGGCCAGGTACGCCGTCGAGTACCCGGCGGACGGGGCCGCCTACGTATGGGCCGTGCCCTCGGTCATCGCCCGGGGGACGATCCGCTCGGTCGACGCGTCGCAGGCGCTGGCGCTGCCGGGCGTGCTCGCCGTGATCACCCCGGACAACGCGCCGCGGCTGCCCGGCACCGGCGACCCCGAGCTGGCCCTGTTCCAGACCAGGGCGGTCGCCTATCGCGGGCAGTTCGTGGCCGCGGTGGTGGCCGGCACGCTGGAAACGGCGCGGGAGGCGGCCGGCCGGGTCGTGATCGATTATGAGCAGGCGGCGCACGACGTGACGCTGACCGCCAGCCACCCCGGCCTGTACAAGCCGGCCTTCGTCAACCCCCGCTACGAGACCGACACCGCGACCGGCGACTTCGACGGCGCGTTCGCCGCCGCCGCGGTCCGCGTCGACGCCACCTACCGGACCCCGGCCGAGCACAACCACCCGATGGAACCGCACGCCACCCTGGCGGCGTGGCACGGCGGCACGCTGACCGTGCACGACGCCACGCAGGGGCCGTCCCGCGCGGCCGGGCAGATCGCCGCCGTGTTCGGGCTGGAGCCGGGGCAGGTGCGGGTGATCGCCGAGCACGTGGGCGGCGGCTTCGGCGCCAAGGGGATGCCACGGGCCAACGTGATCCTGGCGGCCATGGCCGCACGGGTGACCGGACGCCCGGTCAAGTGCGCCGTCACCCGGCCGCAGATGTTCGCCGTCACCGGGCACCGGGCACCGTCGATCCAGCGGGTGCGGCTCGGCGCCGGCCCGGACGGCAGGCTCACGGCGCTATGCCACGACGTCATCGACCAGACCTCTACGCTGAAGGAGTTCACCGAGCAGTCGGCCGTGGCCACCCGCCACATGTACGCCGCGCCGCACCGGCGCACCACCCACCGGGTGGTCCGGCTGGACGTGCCCACGCCATCCTGGATGCGGGCGCCGGGGGAGTGCCCGGGCATGTTCGCGCTGGAATCGGCCATGGACGAGCTGGCCGCGGCCTGCGGGATCGACCCGGTCGAGCTGCGGCTGCGGAACGAGCCGCCGGTCCATCCCGAGACCGGCCAGCCGTTCTCCAGCCGCCACCTGACGGCCTGCCTGCGCGAGGGCGCCGCGCGGTTCGGCTGGGCCGGCCGTGACCCGGCTCCCGGTGTGCGGCGCGAGGGACGATGGCTCACCGGGACCGGCATGGCCGCCTCGACCTACCCGGCCCGGGCGATGCCCTCGCAGGCGCGGGTGACCGTGTCCCCGACCGGGCGGTACCGGGTGTCGATCGCGGCGGCCGACATCGGGACCGGCGCGCGCACCGCGCTGCTGGCCGTCGCGGCCGAGGCGCTCGGCGTACCCGCGGCCGCCATCGACCTGCGGATCGGCGACAGCGCGCTGCCGCCTGCCATGATCGCCGGCGGGTCGATGGGCACCGCGTCGTGGACCTGGGCCGTGATCAAGGCCTGCGGCGAGCTGCGCGAGGCGGTCCGGGCCAGGGACGGGGCCGTGCCGACCGGCGGGCTCACCGCGTACGCCGACACCGCGGCGGACATCGGCGCGCTGCCCGCCCACGCCAGGTACGCCTTCGGCGCCCAGTTCGCCGAGGTGCGAGTGGACGCCGACACCGGGGAGGTCCGGGTGCCGCGGCTGCTCGGCGTGTTCGCGGCCGGCCGCATCGTCAGCCCCGCGCAGGCCAGATCGCAGCTGATCGGCGGGATGACCATGGGCCTGTCCATGGCGCTGCACGAGGCAAGCGCGATGGACCCGCAGTTCGGCGACTATCCCAACCACGACCTGGCCGGGTACCACATCGCGGCGCACGCCGACGTACAGGACATCGACGCGACCTGGGTCGACGAGGAGGAACCCGAGCTCGGCCCGGCCGGGGCCAAGGGGATCGGCGAGGTCGGCATCGTGGGCACGGCGGCCGCCATCGCCGGCGCGGTGTACCACGCCACCGGGATCCGGGTCCGCGACCTGCCGATCCGGCTCGACAAGCTGCTGCGAGGAGATCCATGATCCAGACGATCCTGCTGTTCACCCTGCGCCCGGAAGTGACCGACGAGCAGACGCTGCTTCGCGCACCCGGAGCACGCCCGGGTCCGTGAGGAGCTGCTCGCCCCATCATCGACCGGCGGGAACGCTGCCAGATCCGGATCTGAGCCCGCCAGGTGGCCCGCGGCGGGCGGGACCCGCTGACGGGGTCGTTCATACGGCGTGAATGTCCCAGCCATGTTGTTCCAGCTGCATGAATGGGACATTCACATCGTATGTCCTGGTACGAGTGGTACCAGAGTGAAAAAGGTGGCCCGAGGATATTCCAAGGTGCGGCTGCCTGCGGACGAGGCGGTCAGCTCGCCGCGCCGCGCTGCTGGGGCGGCCGGCTGATCCTCGCGGCGAACAGGTCACGGAGGCTGACCACGCCGTGGACCCGCCGCCCTTCCACGATCGGCAGGTGCCGGAAGCCGTTCAGGAGCATGATCTGGGCCGCTTCCTCCACCGGCGTGCCCGGGCTCGCTGCCTGCGGATCCTTGGTCATCCAGGCCGACACCGGCACCGTGGTGAGGTCCGAGCCCGATGCCGCGGCCTTGAGCACGTCGCGCTCGGTGAGGATGCCGGCCAGGAAGGTGCCCTGCATGACGAGGGCCGAGCCTACCTTCTCGCGCACCATCGCGGCGGCGGCCTCGGCGACCGGGCTGTCCGGGCTCGTCGAGACCATCCGCGAGTGCACCAGGTCGCCGACCGTGAGGGACCGGCGGGCAGCGTCAGCCACTTTCGCCGATTTCGAACAGCTCAGACTCGTCGTGCGGAGCCGACGGACCGGCGAGCTCTTCGGACAGCAGCCGCCACAGCGAGCCCGCCCACGCGGACAGCTGAGGCCACCGCATCCAGAACAGCTGGAGGGTCGTCTCGTCAAACTGGGTGTGCGCCTGCTCAGGCGATACCGCGTGGGTGAAGTCCTCTAGCTGGTGCATCAGCTCGAGGAACCGGTCGGCGCTACCATCCATTCGATCACCTCCAGGGGAGCAAGGGCCGGCCACCAGGGGGTGGCCGGCGGACGTCGGGAGACGCTAAGTGGGGTGATCCATACCCCGAAAGCACGACGCGCAAGAGGGAAGCCGCTGCCTATTTTTCCTCGCCGCGGGCGAAAGGTATAGACCCCTGAGCCAACTTAGGGTCGGCTGTGGCACTCTTTCCGGCGCGGGGTGAGTGAGGCACGAACCTGACGGCAGGTTCGTTATCTTCCCGGGGGGCCGGGCTCTGCGGGAGGCGGGGTCGGCGGACGGAAACCGGGGATATCATGGCCTGCACTGTCCGTGACTAACCTCCGGGACTGAGCACCGCGTGTTGTCTAACGCAGCGATAGGCAGGGGTCGTGACTGAGCCAAACCCGTCCGCCGAGGCGCCGGCGAGCCGGATCGTCATCGTGATGCCGACGTATAACGAGCGGCAGAACCTGGAGTCCATCGCGGGCCGGGTGCGAACGGCGCTGCCGGCGGCGGACCTGCTGGTCGTGGACGACAACAGCCCCGACGGGACCGGCGACCTCGCCGACAAGCTGGCCGAAGCCGACCCGCACGTGCAGGTCATGCACCGGACCAGCAAGGCCGGCCTGGGCAAGGCCTATATCGCCGGGTTCGGCTGGGCGCTCGAGCGCGGCTATGACGTGATCGTGGAAATGGACGCGGACGGGTCACATCAACCCGAGCACCTGCCCAGCCTGGTCGGGGCGCTGGACTACGCGGACCTGTCCATCGGGTCCCGGTGGGTACCCGGCGGCAGGGTACTCAACTGGCCGAAGAGCCGGGAGGCGCTATCCCGGGCGGCCAACATCTACACCCGGATCATGCTCGGCCTCGGCGTCCGTGACGCTACCGCGGGATTCCGCGCCCACCGGGCCGCGACGCTGCGGACGATCAGCCTGGACCAGGTCCAATCGGCCGGGTACTGCTTCCAGATCGACCTGACGCTGCGCGTCGCCGACGCGGGTCTCCGGATCGTGGAAGTGCCGATCACGTTCGTGGAGCGCGAGCATGGCGCTTCCAAGATGAGCAACAGCATCATCGGCGAGGCGTTCTGGCGGGTCGCGCAGTGGGGCGTGACCCGGCGGCTGCGCCGCCTAGGCAGGAAAACCTAGCCGCGCACGAGGAGCTGACGGCGCCCGCAGGGCCTGGGCCAGCCTGAGGGCTCCGGCGTGAAGGCCAGCCGTGCTGCTACGCGCTCCGGCGGTGCGGGCGGCTGGTGTCCTGTTCGGTGCTCCGGCGTTCCCTGATGACCTCGAGGCGCTCGGCCAGCACGGCTTCGAGATCCTCGACCGTGCGGCGTTCCATCAGCATGTCCCAGTGGCTGCGCGGCGGCTTGACCTTCTTCGGTGACGGGGATTCCCCGGTCGCCGCGACCGCGATCGCACCGCAGACACGGCACTCCCACGTCGGGGGAAGTTCCGCCTCAGCGGCGAAAGGCACGCTAAACTGGTGCCCGTTCGGGCAGTCGAAGGCGACGTCCTGGCGAGGTGCCAGGTCGGTGTTCCTGTCGTTCTCGTAGCTCGTTGCACCGAGCCGGGTGCCGCGAAGTGCGCGTTCGGCCATGCTTGCTGCCTCCCAGGCGGTCAGCGGTCTCTCCTGGCAACGCTGAATACCCGGACAAGATTCCCCCGGACGACGTTACCCAACCGTATTTCGGCCGAAAGATCGCGGTTACCTGTCCTTGCGGCCCGCTGACCAGGGTCAGGCGCCGCTCCTGGGATACCACTGGCCACGCTCGATCAGGACGTCGCGCAGTGCCTCGATGTCGTCGGTCATGATCCCGTCCGCCCCCACGTCCAGGAAGCGGTTCATCCCGGCGCGGTCGTTGATGGTCCACACGTGCACGTCGAGGCCGAGGGCATGGGCCCGGCGGACAAACGACCCGGTGGCCACCCGGCCCGGCACCTGAGCGCAGCGGACCCCGGTCTTCGCGAGCCGCCGGGCCAGCAGCCGGCTCGGCGGCTCGAGGGCCCGGCCCGGGCCAGGTGAGCTCGCGCCGATCGAACACCGGACGGCGGCGACCGCGGACGGCGAGGTCGTCATGCAGACCGGGTGGTCGAGCAGCTTGCGGGCGGTCCGCAGCCGCGCGCCGGAGAACGAGGTCACGCACACCCGGTCCCACGCGCCGGTCCGGCGCAGCACGCCGGGCAGCAGCCGTATCCCCGCCTCGTCCTTGAGGTCGATGTTGAAACGCAGGTCGGGCCAGGCCCCGAGCAGGTCCTCGATCAGCGGGATCGGTTCCAGCCGGCCACCCGCAAGCCGGCGACCACGCGGTAGGGCTTCAGGCCGATGGGGCCTTCGGCGTCCGTCACCCGCTCGAGGTTGCGGTCGTGGAACGCCACCAGCTTCCCGTCGGACGTGGCCCGCGCGTCGGTCTCCAGGTACGCGTACCCCAGCTTGACCGCGTGCTCAAACGCGGACCAGGAGTTCTCCGGCGCGTGCGCGGCGCCGCCGCGATGCGCGAACGCGATCGGACGGGGATGATCGAGGAACGGTACGTACACGAACGTAGTATGCCCGAACCACGGGCTGACCTGGTGAACTGCGGATGTCCGCGCACTGCCGTCTAGAGGGCCGCCTAGGAGGTGGTCCAGGCGCGGCGGCGGGCCTCCGCCATCGCGACGGCCGCCGCCACCGCGACGTTCAGCGACCCGACCCGGCCCGGCTGCGGGATATAGGTGACCGTGTCGGCCACCGCGAGCAGCGCAGCCGTGCAGCCGTGATCCTCGTTGCCGACGGCCAGGCACACGTCGCCGTCCAGCGGGGCCTCGTGCAGCGGCACCGCGCCGGAGGCCAGTTCGACCACGACCACCCGCAGGCCCGCGCCGGAGGCAGCCTTGGCCGCCGCGACCGGGTTCGGCTCCACGGTGGCCGCCACCAGCCGCTGGGTGCCGAGCGCGGTCTTGCTCACCCCCGGATGGCCGAGCGGGGCCGTGTTGCCGCACAGCCACAGGTGCTCGGCCCCGAACGCTGCCGCCGAGCGGACGATCGAGCCCACGTTGAACGGCTGGGCCACCGAGTCGAGCAGCAAGGCCAGGCGCGTGTCGCTGGCCCGGCGCCACTCCCGGTTGAGCCGCTTGACCTCGGTGGGGCGCAGTTGCCGGGGGGCGCCCGCTCCGGCGGGCCCCTGGGTGCTCATGAGCTTCTCACCTCAGCTCGTTCGGCCTGATGACCCACCTGGAGCAGACGGTAACCGCTCCGGGCGGCCAGCCGCCTCACCGGCCAGCCCTGTCCGTCCAGCCAGCGGTGCAGCGAGTCGGCGCCGAGGTTGCGCCCGACCACCAGGTAGGCATGGCCCGCGGGCTCCAGCAGGCCCAGCCAGCCCGACAGCAGCGCGTGCAGCGCGTCCTTGCCGATCCGGACCGGCGGGTTGGACCAGATCGCGGTGAACCGGCCGGCAGCGCGGCATCCCCGGGGGGCAGGCAGCGTACGTTGGCCAGGCCCGCGGCCCGGGCGTTCCTGGCGCACAGCCCGAGCGCCCGCTCGTTGACGTCGACCGCCCACACGGCGGCGCCCGGCGACCTGGCGGCCAGCACGCAGGCGACGGGGCCGTAGCCGCAGCCCAGGTCGAGCAGGTCCCCGGCGGCCGGCGGCGCCGGGGCCTCCTCGAGCAGCAGCCGGGTGCCCGGGTCGAGCCTGCCCGGGGAGAACACCCCGGCGTCGGTGGCCAGCTCCAGGTACACGTCGGGCAGGATCACCCGGACCTGGCCGGGGCGGTGCGGCGCGCCGGGACGTTCGGAGAAGTAGTGCTCGGTCAACGGGCCTTCAGCGGACCGGCACGGTAGGCTGGGCCTGGCCGGACAGGACCGGGTCGATGAACCGGCGGGTGACCCACCGCTCGACGATGAAGGTCATGATCGGGACGGTGCCGGCCAGCAGCATGATCACGGTGGGCTTGGTCGCCAGCCGGAGCCGGCGGGCCAGCTGCCAGGCGCACACCAGGTAGATGATGTACAGGATGCCGTGCACGACGCCGACGTCGTTGGCCACGGCCGGGTGGCCCGCCACCTGGAGCGGGATTCCGACGAAGCACAAGATGACCAGCACCACGCCGGTCACGTAGGCCATCACCCGGTACCGCAGTACCGCTGCCTTCACTGGTTGTCTCCTATCGCAATGCTCTCATCGCAGGCCGTGCCACCGGCCGTGGTTCTTGACCTCGGCGTTGAGCCGCGCCAGGTAGGCGTTGTACGCGCTGAGCTCCTCGTCATCGTCCTCGCCGGGCGGGCCGCCGGCCTGCACGGACGTGGCCTGCACGTGGCCGGCGACGCCGGCCGGCAGGCGCTCGGCCTCGGCGGCGGCCGCCCCGGGGTCGGATATCTCGCCCCGCCGGATCCGGAACTCATCCCGGATCGTCTTGGCCCAGAAGACCACCGCGAACCCGGCGAACAACGGCCACTCGAACGTGTACGCCCAGCTCAGTCCGTTGCCGGCCAGCGCGCGGTGGAACTGCCAGTCGCCCAGCCACAGCATGCCCCAGAACGAGACCACCATGAGCAGGTGCCAGCCCAGCCAGCGGGGCCTGACCAGGAACCGCCACACGGGACCGGACCCTTCGGCCGTAGCCGGCGGTGCGGCCGCGGCGGCGTTGGGGGAGCCCGCGTTTTCCATGCCATGAGGGTAGCGCCGGCGGTGGATAATTCCCGCATGGATCTGCGCAGCGGCTTGTCCAGACCCGCCAGCCGGCTGCCCGAACGGCTCGACGACCTGCACGGGCCCTGGCAGGGCACCGTCGTGCTGCCGGTGCACCTGAGCTGGCACCAGTTCCGCGAGTTCGACGTGGCCAGGCGGCAGGCCAGGCTGCTGCTGTACAGCATCGTGATCAGCCAGGGCCGCCGGAACGACGTGGCCCGCTTCCTCAACGCCCGGCGGCTGCGCGAGGACTGGCCCGAGCTCAGGCTGCTGGTCAGCACCCGGATGCGGCGGGCCTGCGAGCGCAGGCTCGGCCTGCCCGGCAATATGCCCCCCGATTCCCCCGCGGGCACCGACGTCCCGCTCCATATGCCAGGCTGATGACATGCGTAAATACGTGATAATGGGCGTGCAGGGCAGCGGCAAGGGCACGCAGAGCCAGATGCTGGCCGCGGACCTGGACCTCGTCCACATCGGCGTGGGCGACATCTTCCGCTGGAACGTACAGAACCACACCAAGATGGGCGCCCAGGTCCGGCGCACCATGGCGGCCGGGGAGCTGGTCGGGGACGACCTGGTGGAGGCCGTGGTCAGGGACCGGCTCACGCAGCACGACTGGAACTTCGGCTTCATCATCGACGGGTTCCCGCGGAACCCGCGGCAGGCCGAGTTCTTCCTGGAGAGCTACGACATCGACGGCGTCATCCACCTCGACCTGCCCGACTCCGAGGTCCGCCGCCGCGTGCTCTACCGCAGGCTGTGCGCCGACTGCGGCATGGACTACCACCTCATCGACAGCAGCCCGAAGGTGGACGGGCAGTGCGATTCGTGCGGCGGGGAGCTGGTCACCAGGGAAGACGACACCGAGGAGGCCCTCGCCGTCCGGCTGCGCGAGTACCACGAGCAGACCAACCCGGTGCTGGAGATCTTCCGCCGCAAGGAGTACGTGTTCACGGTGGACGCGCGGCAGGCCCCCGAGGTCGTCCAGGAGCAGATCAGGAAGTACCTCCGGCTGCCCCAGATGGCCGCGCGCCCCGCCCGGGAACCGGGAGCCGCCGGTGCGTGAGATCGCGGTGTTCGGCGGCACCTCGCACCCGGCGCTGACCGCCGAGATCTGCGCGCACCTGGCCGTGCCGCAGCGCCCGGTACTGGTCAAGCGCTTCGCGAACGACTGCCTCGAGGTGCAGTTGCAGTCCAACTGCCGGGAACGGGACGTGTACCTGATCCAGTCCCTGGTCCGGCCGGTGCAGGAGCACCTGGTCGAGCTGCTGCTGACGGCGGACGCGGCCCGGGGCGCGTCCGCGGCGCGGGTGACCGCGGTGATCCCGCATTACGCCTACGCCCGCTCGGACAAGAAGGACGCGCCGCGGATCTCCATCGGCGGCCGCCTGGTCGCCGACCTGCTGGTTACCGCCGGCGTGGACCGGGTGCTCACGCTGAACCTGCACTCGCCGCAGGTGCACGGCTTCTTCTCGGTGCCGGTGGATCACCTGCACGCGCTGCGCGAGCTGGCCGAGCATTTCCGCCGGCGGGACCTGTCCAACGCCGTGGTGGTCTCACCCGACCTGGGCTACGCCAAGAGCGCTGCGGCGTTCGCCCGCAGGCTAGGCCTGTCGGTCGCGGCCGGCGCCAAGGAGCGGATCAGCGACTCCGAGGTGCACATCACCGCCATCATCGGCGACGTGACCGGCCGGGACGTCATCGTCCTGGACGACGAGATCTCCCGCGGCACCACCGTGTTCGAGCTGCTCGACCGGCTGTACGCCGACGGTGCGCGTTCGGTCGCGGTGGCCTGCACGCACGGGCTGTTCGCCGACAACGCCCTGGACAAGCTGGCCGCCACCGACGTGACCGAGATCGTCTGCACCAATACGGCGCCGATCCAGCCCGAGCACCCCAAGCTGACCGTGCTGTCGGTCGCGCCGGCGCTGGCCGAGGCCATCAGGCGGATCCACGACGGCGAGTCGGTCAGCTCCCTCTTCGATCACTGAGATCCGGTCACTGAACTCGGTCACTGGGTCTGGCCGCCGGCCGTCTCCACCACCCAGGCCAGCACCAGGGCCTCCTCCAGCCAGGCGTCGTAGCGGCCGCTGCGGCCGCCGTGGCCCGCCTCCATCTCGGTCTTGAGCATGAACGGGCCGCCGCCGGCGGTCGCGCGCAGCCGCGCCACCCACTTGGCCGGCTCGTGGTAGGTCACCCGGGTGTCGTTCAGCCCGGTCAGCGCGAAGATCGGCGGGTAGGCCTGCCCGGTGACGTTCTCGTACGGCGTGTACGACTTCATGTACGCGTAGACCTCGGGGTCGTGCAGCGGGTCGCCCCACTCCTCCCATTCGGTCACGGTCAGCGGCAGCGACGGGTCCAGGATCGTGGTCAGCGCGTCCACGAACGGCACGTGCGCCACGATCCCGCCGAACGCGTCTGGCGCCATGTTGGCCACCGCGCCCATCAGCAGCCCGCCCGCCGAACCCCCCCGGGCCACCAGCCGGGACGCCGACGTCCAGCCCGCCTGGGCCAGGTGCCGGGCGCACGCGATGAAGTCGGTGAACGTGTTCTTCTTGCGCAGCAGCTTGCCGTCGGTGTACCAGGACCGGCCCATCTCGCCGCCGCCCCGGATGTGCGCGATCGCGTACACGAAGCCGCGGTCGAGCAGGGACAGCACGGGGATGGAGAAGGCCGGGTCGCGGGAGAGCTCGTAGCTGCCGTAGCCGTACAGCAGGCACGGCGCGGTGCCGTCGCGCGGCGTGCCGGCGCGGCAGACCAGCGAGATCGGCACCCGGGCGCCGTCGGCAGCCACCGCCCACTCCCGATGCTGCTCGTAGTCCCCGGGCCGGTAGGGGACGCCGGCCGGCGAGGGGAGCACCGGCTGGCGCTTGAGCAGGGTGAGCTCGCCGGTGGCCATGTCACAGTCGTAGACCGAGCCCGGGGTCACCAGCGAGGTGAAGGACAGCCGGTACCGGCTGTCCTGGAACTCCGGGTTGGGGCCCGGGCCGACCCGGTAGACCGGCTCGCCGAAGGCGACCTCGTGCTCGCCGTCCTTGCGCAGGATCCGCAGGCCGGTCAGGCCGTCGCGGCGGAAGTACACCACGGTGTAGTCCGCGAACGCGTCCACGCCGAGCAGCCGGGTGCCGGGCTGGTGCCGGACCAGCGGGGTCCACTCGGCCGGGCTGGCGACCGGGGCGGTGGCGATCTCGAAGTTCTCCGCGCCGTCGTTGTGCAGGATGAGCAGGCGGTCCCCGGCGTGCTCCACGTCGTAGTCCACGCCCTGGCGGCGCGGCACCACCACGCTGAACTCAGCCGACGGGCGGGCGGCGTCCAGCAGCCAGACCTCGCTGGTCAGCACGCTCGCGCTCCTGATCATGACGTAGCCCTCGCTGCGGGTCAGGCTCACCCAGACGTGGAAGCGCTCGTCCGGTTCCTCGAACACCATGGTGTCGTCGGCGGCGGGGGTGCCGATCCGGTGCCGCCAGACCCGGTACGGACGCCAGGCGTCGTCCACCGTCGTGTAGAACACGGTGGAGCCGTCCAGGGACCACGCGCAGCCGGCGTAGGTGTCCGGGATCTCGTCCGGCAGCGTGGCCCCGGTGGCCAGGTCCTTGATCCTCAGCGTGAACCGCTCGTTGCCCGCGAAGTCGGTGGAGTAGGCCAGCCAGCGCTGGTCCGGGCTGGTGCGGAACGTGCCGAGGCTGAAGAACTCGTGGCCGGCCGCCAGCTCGTTGCCGTCGAGCAGCACCTCCTCCTCGTCCAGCGGCTTGCCGTCCTCGGCGATCGGCGGGATCACCTCGCCGGGCCGGACCGCGCGCCGGCAGTGCACCGGGTACTGCTGGCCCTCGACCGTCCGTGAGTAGTGCCACCAGCCGCCCTTGCGCACCGGGACGGACAGGTCGCTCTCCTGAGTGCGTGCCCTGATCTCCTCGAAGATCTGGTCGCGCAGCGGGGCCAGATGGCCGGTCAGCGCGTCGGTGTAGGCGTTCTCGGCCTTCAGGTAGCTGATCGTGTCCGGATCTTGCTTGTCCGCGAGCCACGCGTACTCGTCGATCACGGTGTCGCCGTGGAAGGTGCGCGCGCTGGGGAGCTTCCTGGCCTCGGGCGGCTCGATCGTCATGAGAGCCCAGTCTAACGACGAGATGCCGGGCGGCTTTGGCGCCTTCCTGACCGGGTTCTTCGGCCAGAACTTCGCCTGGCTGGTGAGCCGGATCGGGTCGGTGGCCGCCTTCTGGGGCATCGGCACCGAGGTGGTGCGGTTCAGCTTGCGGTCCAGCCACCGCCTCGCGGGGCGATGGCTAACTTCCGTCACTCTGACCCCACCCGTACCAAAGCATACGATGTGGATGTCCCATTCATGCAGCTCCAGCGACATGGCTGGGACATCCACGCCGTATCCGCGGAGCAGGCCGGGGATCCTGCCGTCCCGCCCGGGCCGCCCCCGGGAGGGCTGGCGGGAACGCGCGCGGCTAACCTTGCCTCTGGGAAGCTTGGTGCCGACGGGAAAGGGGTACTCCGTGACGGAGTGGTCACAGGTTCCCGCGGTGGCCCGCCCGCTGGCCGAACCGGAGCCGCAGCCGGTCCTCGCCCCGCTCACCACGGCCGCGATCTTCATGGTGCTGACGATCGAGCCCGGCGGAGAAGAAGCCGTCAGGGACCTGCTCGCCGACTGGGCGGGGCTGCAGCGGTCGGTCGGGTTCCGCGTCCCGGAGGCGCCGCTCGCCTGCGTGGCCGGGATCGGCTCCCAGGCGTGGGACCGGTTGTTCTCCGGCCCGCGGCCGGACGAACTGCACCCGTTCCGCGAGCTCACCGGGACCGTGCACCGCGCCGTGTCCACGCCGGGCGACCTGCTCTTCCACGTCAGGCACGAGCGGATGGACGTGTGCTTCGAGTTCGCGAGCCAGGCCATGACCCGGCTGGCCGGCGCCGCCACGGTGGTCGACGAGGTGCACGGATTCCGCTACTTCGACGAGCGCGACCTGCTCGGCTTCGTAGACGGCACCGAGAACCCGGTCGGCCGCGCGGCCGGAGTGGCGGCCCTGACCGGCGACGCCGACCCCGGGTTCGCCGGCGGCAGCTACGTCATCGTGCAGAAGTACGTGCACGACATGGACGCCTGGAACGCACTGACCGTCGAGGAGCAGGAGCGGGTGATCGGGCGCACCAGACTGTCCGACATCGAGATGCCGGACGACGTCAAGCCGGCCAACTCGCACGTCGCGCTGAACGCCATCGAGGACCCCGACGGCACCGAACGGCAGATCCTGCGGGCCAACATGCCGTTCGGCGAGGTGGGCCGGGGGGAGTTCGGCACCTACTACATCGCCTACGCGGCCACCCCGAGCGTGACCGAGCAGATGCTGGTCAACATGTTTATCGGCCACCCGCCAGGTAACTACGACCGCATTCTCGATTTCTCCACGGCAGTCACCGGCAGCCTGTACTTCGTGCCGCCGGCTGACTTCCTCGACGACCTCCCGGATCCGCCCGGCGCGCACACGGATGAGGCCGGCGCCGGGGCGCCGGCCTCATCCGGACGCGGTTCCCTGGGCATCGGCAGCCTGAAGAGGAGCACTTAGCCATGAACAACCTGTACCGCGAGCTCGCTCCGATCTCGGACGCCGCCTGGGCCGACATAGAACAAGAGGCGCGGCGGACGTTCGAGCAGCACGTGGCCGCCCGCCGGGTGGTGGATCTCAAGGGACCGGAGGGGCCGCTGCTGGCCAGCGTGAACACCGGCCACCTGACGGAGATAGACGCCCCCGCGAACGGCGTGCTGGCCCATGCGCGCGTGTCGCAGCCGCTGGTCAGGCTGCGGGTTCCGTTCACGGTCGGCCGGGACAACGTCAACGCCGTCGAGCGCGGCGCCCAGGACGCGGACTGGCAGCCCGTCAAGGACGCGGCCAGGAAGATCGCCTTTGCCGAGGACCGGGCCGTCTTCGAGGGCTACCCGGCCGCCGGCATCACCGGGATCAGGGAAAGCACGTCCAACGCGGCGCTCGCGCTGCCCGTCGAGGCCCGCGACTACCCGAACGTCGTCAGCCAGGCGGTGAGCTCCCTGCGGCTGGCCGGCGTGGGCGGCCCGTTCTCCCTGTTGCTGTCCGCCGACGCCTACACGATGGTGAGCGAGACCTCCGATCACGGCTACCCGGTCCGCGAGCACCTGGCCCGCGTCATCGACGGGGAGATCATCTGGGCGCCCGCCATCGACGGCGCGTTCCTGCTATCCGGCCGCGGCGGCGACTTCGAGCTGCGCCTCGGCCAGGACCTGTCGATCGGCTACCTCACCCACGACGCCGGCACGGTGCAGCTGTACTTCCAGGAATCCCTGACGTTCCTCGTCTACACCGCCGAGGCCAGCGTGGCTCTCAGGCCGCAGGCCACCACCTGACGGCCGGTCACTCGTACCGGGTGGGCGGGAACGGGTGGTGCTCGTTGATGTGCCCCAGCTCGCCCTCGTCCTCCTGGCGGCGGAACTCGGCCCGCTCTTCCTGCCAGTCCTCGTTCTGGGTGATGTCCTCGGGCTGCGGCGGGGTATCGGTGGCCGGCGGTACCTCGTCCGGGTCGTAGGCGTCGAGCCCGGCGGCGACCCGCTCTTCCTCGGTGAGCCGAGCGAGCTGGTCGTCATCGAGGCGCTGCGACGCGCCCCCGTGCTGGCGGCGGTCCCGGTGGAACCGCTCGGGGAAGTCATCCTGCTCGGACATGGAGCCTCCTCGATCTTTCGGCCGTCTGGACTAAGTTACTCCGGCAGCGGCGCGCCGGCTCCAGGTGGCTGCGCCTTCCCGTGTGGGCGCCGCCGACGACAGTCGCCTGCCATCGACCGCGAACGTGGCTTTGACTAGCGTATGGGCAATGTTTCACCGAAACATCAGATGCTCACCTGAAAGTCGCCGGGAAAGACCATCCGATTACATTTAGCGATCGCCATATCGGTACTCGCTGAATTACGGTGAGTAGCCTGTGGATGAGTTGTGCAGAAGCCGGTGGATAACCTCGGTAATGTGCGGATAACCGCCGGCATTCTGTGGATATCATGTGGACGGCGAAAAACTCAAAATGAATTACCGGAGACTCTTGCGCGACGACGGGGAAAGCAGTAGAAATACTCTCACCGTTGGAAACGGGAACCGCCCGGGGGTAACCCCGGGACGCGGGAGACGTCGGGAAACCGGCATCTCACGCGGGTATCCGGTACCGGCGGGCGGCACGTTACGCGGTTTCTGCCGGGCAGCCGGCGGGCTCGGCGTGGCGCAGCCAGGCAAGGCCCCCTCCATCTCATACATGGAGGGGGCCTTGTCCGTTATGCCGGTACCAGGATTCTCCCGCTATCAGCCCGGCCGCAAACATCAGCGGGCGCGCACGGCGATGCCCGGGTAATCCAGGACCAGGCCGCTCTCGTCGTAGATCAGAGTGCCGGTGAAACCGAACGCGGGAGCGGCATAGCGGTACCGCTGGCTGCCGCCCTGGTCGGGCAGCCGCGCATACCACTGCTCCAGCCGTCCCGCGCCGAGGTCGAGCGCGCGGACATACGCGGCCGGCGAGTCGGCGCGATCCCCGACGGCCAGTCCCAGCCGGTGCACCGGCAGCGTGTTCGTCAGCGCCGATGACTCCAGGTCGACATCCAGGCAGCCGTCCAGGTGCGCCGCGGCGCGGCCGTCGACGCGCCAGTGGCCCTGGCCGTCGCCGGCCAGCACGGTCTCACGCAGGCCGGACGTCGTCCGGGCGGTGACCCGGGCCTCGCGGGTGAGCCAGGCCGGGTCCAGCTGGATCCGGTAGCTGACGATCCAGGTGTGATCGTCCTCGGCCGCGGCCGTGGTCCCGTCCATCTGCCAGCCAGGCCCGGCCTGGAAGTAGGCGACCTCGAAGCCCGAACGGGCACCGCGATGCCGCCAGCACGCGGTGGCGGGGAGCGGGGCGAAGGTCACCATGACAGTGTGGCAGAGCCCGCCCGGCGAAAAGAAGTTTGAAACGGCGGCGGTCAGGAGCCTACCGTAGGAAGTGCGCCCGGGCCCGGCCCGGGTAGTGCCGCACCAGCCGCTGGGGGGGCCGTCATGAGACTTCGCCGAAGGCGCCGCGGGAACCTGACCGTGCTGAGCACCTGGCCCGTCCGTGCCTCCGGCGTCCCGCCGGCCGCGCGGCCCGCCCGCCGCCGGCGGTTCCGGTTCGCGCGTACCGGCATGCTGCTCGCGATCATCGGCGTCGCGCGGATGGCGCGGATGGCGCGGGTGCGCTGGCGGATCACCCTTGGGTTCTGCGGCATCCTGCTCGAGATCCTGGGCCACTGGGTGCTGGGCGGCCCGGCCAGGGGAGCCGCCGACCTGCTCGGGCTGGTCATCGTCACAGTCGCCGTGCTGAAGAGCGAGGGGCCGGCTGAGAGCCGCCGCCGGGTCGTCTCTCAGACCGCGTACCGCTGGCAGGGTTAGGCTCGGAGGGGCGGCCGTCCGCTAACCCGGGTCAGCCGGCCTCCCACCGCACGCGCAGCGCGGGAGGCTTGCGGAAGACCAGGCCGCGCGGCGCGCTCGGGTAGCGGGGATCCAGGCGCAGGCCGGGGAGCCTGGCCAGCACGGTCTCGACCGCGACCTGCGCCTCCAGCCGGGCCAGGTGCGCTCCCAGGCAGAAATGCGGGCCGTGCGCGAAGGCCAGGTGGCGTCCGGAGCCGGGACGGCGGACGTCGAACGCGTCCGGGTCGGTGAAGACCGCAGGGTCCCGGTTTGCCCCGGCGATCAACACCGTCACCTGGTCGCCGGCCCGGATCGCCGCACCGTCCAGGCGCGTGTCGCGGGTCGCGTAGCGGTCGACGACCGCCGCGGCCGGCTCGAGCCGCAGCGACTCCTCGACCGCCGCGGGCACCAGGCTGAGGTCGGCGAGCACCAGGGCGAGCTGGGCGGGGGAGGACAGCAGGTGCGCCACGGCGTTGACGATCATGCCCTCGGTGGTCTCGATCCCGCCGAACATCAGCACCGCCGCGTTCGAGATGGCCTCCTCCGCGGTCAGCGGCCCGGTAACCTCCGCCAGCAGGGAGCCGCGGCCCCCCGCGATCACCTCGCGGAGGCTGGCGGCTAGTTCGCCGAACGCCGCCGTCCCGCCGGCCGCCCCGCCGCGGCCCGGGGCGGCGCTCTCGGCCTGCACCGCGGCCACGATCCCGTCATACCAGGTCAGAACCGTCCCGGGATCGGTCCGCCCGAGACCGAGAACCTCGGCCATGACCGCGACCGCGAGCGGTCCGGCCACCGCCCGGCGCAGTTCGGCCGAGCCGTACGGCTCGATGGCCGACACCAGGCGGCCAGTCTCGGCCCGGGTGAACGCGGCCAGCCGCGCGTGCACCTCGTCGTGCCGGAAGGCGCGGTTGAACGGGCCCCGGTGGCGCGCGTGCGGCGTGCCGTCCAGCGAGAGCATGCTCGGCCCGACCACCTGCGCGGTGGAGAAACGGGGATCGTCGACGGTGAACGTCCGCGCGTCCCGGAGCACCGCCACGGCCAGCTCGTACCCGGTGACCAGCCAGGCGCCCAGGACCGGCACCCAGGCGGCTGGCCCGGTGGCGCGCAGCCCGGCCAGCACCGGATGCGGATCGCCCTCCAGGTCGGCCAGCGTGACGCGGCCGGCAAGCTCAGACGGGCTAGTGGGCATCACCGGACAAACTACCCCGGAATACGCGGGCACGCTGCCCGGGAGCCTGAAGAACCTGCTGGACTGGACGGTCGGCGGCGGCGAGATCTACGGCAAGCCGGTCGGCTGGGTCAACGTCGCGGTGGGCGGCCGGGGCCCCGGCGCCGAGGAGCATCTCGCCATGGTCCTGCGTTACGTCGGCGCGGTCGCGGTCGACAGGGCCTGCGTCCGCGTGCCCGTGCCGCGCGAGGCGGTCGGACCGGACGGGATCATCACCGACCCGGAGATCCGAACGGACCTCGGAGCCGCCCTCGCCGCACTCACGGAGTACGCCCGCGGTTGAGGCCGCGACGGCAGCGTGCTGGCTACCCGGATCCCTGACCGGACGCGGCTGCCTATCTCGCATTACGATATTGCCACTGAAGCACCGGGAGGCTGGCATGAGGCAGCACAGCCCCAGCCCCGATAGCCAGGGTGAGCAGCGCGAGCTGGCCGCCGACGCCGGCGTGGCCGCCGGCCAGACGCGATCGACGGGCCGGGCCGCCCGCGCGATCAGGGACCTGCATCCCGGCTACTTCGCGTTCGTGATGGCCACCGGCATCATCTCGATGGGCGCGTTCCTGCTCGGGCCGTCGTGGCTGTCCCAGGCGCTGCTCGTCGTCGCCTCGGCCGGGCTCGTGGTCCTGAGCGTGGCCCTGGTGATCCGGCTGGTCCGCTTCCGTCCCAGCGTGGCGGCCGACGTCCACGCGCCCGAGCGGGTTTTCGGCTTCTTCACGATCACGGCCGGGCTCGACGTGCTCGGCGTCCGGCTCTCCTACGCGGGGCACCCGCTGGCCACGGCGATCCTGGCCGGGCTGGCCGCCGCCGTGTGGCTCCTGCTGACCTACGGCGTGCCCGGGAGCCTGCTGCTCGCCCGGGCCCATGATTCAGTCCTCGGCGGCGTCAACGGCAGCTGGCTGCTGTGGGTGGTCAGCACGCAGTCCCTCGCGGTCGCGGCGGCGGTCCTGGTGCCCGCCTGGCCCTCGCAATCCGGGCTGCTGGCGTCCTTCGCCACCGCGCTGTGGAGCATCGGCCTGGTGCTCTACCTGCTGCTCGTCTCGCTGATCCTGCTGCGCTGGCTGACCGTGGCCATGACCCCGCAGACGCTGGGGCCGCCCTACTGGATCCTGATGGGCGCCACGGCGATCACCGTGCTGGCCGGGGCCAAGATCCTCGGCCTGCCCGGCACGCTGCCCGCCGTCCGGGCCACGGCCGGCTTCGTCGAGGGGTTCTCGTACGCCGTGTGGGCGTTCGGCACCTGGTGGATCCCGTTGCTCGTCGTGCTCGGGCTCTGGCGCCACGTCCGGCAGCACTGGCCGCTGAGCTACGAGCCGACGCTCTGGAGCGTGGTCTTCCCGCTCGGCATGTACAGCGTGGCCACGCTGTCATTCGGCAAGGCGGCCGGCCTCGCGTTCATGGGACCCCTGAGCCGGTTCATGCTCTGGGTGGCCGTCGCCGCCTGGGTAATGGTGGCCGCCGCGTTCCTGGCCCGGCTCGCCCGCCGGCCCGGTGACCGCGCCGCCGAGCCACCCGCGGCCCCGGCCGCCACCTAGGCGGGGCCATTGACCGGGAAACCCGGGATTGGTAGAACACGTTCTACCGCGGCCCGAAGGAGCGCGATCATGCCCGTCCCCGCGCCACGCGATCCCGGAGCCACCCGTGACATCCTGACCAGGTGGCTCGGCGATCCGGCGCGGTTGCCCGGGGCTCGGATCACCGGTCAGCAGACCCCCGAGTTCACCGGCTTCTCCAGCGAGATACTCATGGTCGACGTCGAGCACGGCGGCGTCACCGACGCCCTCGCCGTACGGGTCGCGCCGCTGCACTACCAGGTCTTCCCCGAAACCAGGTTCGATGAGCAGTACCGGCTGATGCGCATCCTCGACTCGGGCACCGACATCCCGGTGCCGCCGGTGCTGTGGTACGAACCCGATCCCGGGTACCTGGGCGCGCCGTTCATCGTGATGCGGCGGGTCGACGGGAGGGTTCCGCCCGACGTGCCGACCTACCACTCCGACGGCTGGGTCACCGAGGTCGCCCCGGCCGAACGGCGGGCCATGTGGTGGTCCGGGCTGGACATCCTGGCCCGGCTGCACCGGCTCGACGTGGCCGCGCTGCCCCTCGGCTTCCTCGACCAGCCGCAGTGGGGCAAGCTCGGGCTCGACCAGCGGCTCGGCTACTACGAGCACTACATGAACTGGGCCTACCCGGGCCCGAAGCCCACCGCCGCCAGGGCCCTGGCCTGGCTGACGGAGCACCGGCCCGGCGAGCCGAACGCGCCGGTGCTGCTCTGGGGGGACGCCAGGATCGGCAACATGATCTTCGCGCCGGGCGGCATGCCGCTCGCGGTCCTGGACTGGGAGACCGCGACGTTCGGGCAGGCTGAGGAGGACCTGGCCTGGTACCTGTTCCTGGACCGGCACCACAGCGAGGGCGCGGGCGTGCCGCGGCTGGACGGGTTCCCGTCGCCGCAGGAGACGATCGCGCGCTACTCCGACCTGCTCGGCCGGCCGATGCTGCACATGGACTACTACGAGGTGCTGTCCGGCTTCAAGTTCACCGTGATCATGTCGCGGATCGCCCAGGCCCTGATCGAATGGGACTGGATGGAGGCCGACAGCGACTTCCCGTACAACAACACCTGCTCGCGCCTGGTCGATGTGATCCTGGAGGGGCTGTCGTGACCCTGTCGCCGCTGGACGACTATCCGGTGCACCAGATTGCCGAGGTGATGCGGCACGTCGGGACGTCCGACCGGAACTTCTACGACCGGTACTACTTCAACGCGTTCCCGCTGACCGGGAACACGATGCTGATCGTGGGCCTGGGCCAGTACCCTAACCTCGGGGTGACCGACGCGTTCGCGCTGCTGCGCCGCGGATCGGCGCACCGGGTGGTGCGCGCCTCCCGCGAACTCGGCGCGGACCGGATGAACACGCAGGTCGGGCCGTTCGGCGTTGAGGTGCTCGAGGGTCTCAAGCGGCTCCGCGTGGTGCTCAGCCCGAACGCGTTCGGGCTGTCGTTCGACCTCGCCTGGGAGGGGACCATCCCGCCCCAGGTCGAGCCGCAGCACTTCATCCGCTCGCAGGAGCGGGTGGTGTTCGACTCCAAGCGCATGGCGCAGACCGGGCGGTGGGCCGGGTCGATCACGGCTGATGGCGAGAGGCTCGAGGTGATGCCGGACCGGTGGTGGGGGATCAGGGACCGGTCCTGGGGCATCCGGCCGGTCGGGGAGGCCGAGCCACCGGGCATCCAGTCGCGGAACACCGGCACGTTCTACTGGCTCTATGCGCCGATGCAGTTCGAGGACCATGCGATCCTGTGCATCGTCCAGGAGGACGCCGCCGGGCGCCGGCTGCTCGAGGAGGCGGTCCGGGTATGGCCGGACGGGACCACCGAGTACCTGGGCCGGCCCTCCTACGCGCCGGCCTACGACCCGGGCACCCGGGACGTGGTGAGCGCGCGGATCGGCTTCTCGCCGCCGGGCGGGAAGCCGTTCGACCTACAGGCTACGCCGCTGCTGCCGGTGCACCTGATGGTCGGCACCGGCTACGGCCTGGAGCCGGACTGGAGGCACGGCATGTACCAGGGACCGGACCTGGCCGTCCAGGGCGTCGGCTACGACCTGTCCCGGCCGGAGGACGCGGCCCGCATGTGGGGCATGGTGGACGCGGTCGGCCGGTTCGACTACGACGGGCACACGGGATACGGCCTGTACGAGTACTGGGCCCTTGGCGATCACCCGTCATTCCGGTAGCGGTAGCGGCCACCGCGAGGGGCGTTAACCGGATATTAGCCACTCCAGACCCGTCAGCACCGGATTCATGGCCGCGAATGCGGCGTGGATGTCCCAGCCATGTCGCTGGAACGCGTCGGCAGACGACCCGCAGGCCTGACCGGGAACTGCTCGCACCACGCGTCACTGCTGTCGCAGGACCGCTTATTGAGTGTCAGAACACCCCTCAGAGGGGGTCTGGTGACACTCAAGAACGTGATGACGGGGCCGGAGCGTCGCCGCCCCGCCAACGCGTCATCAATATCCGTCAGCTGACCGATGTCTTGCGCTGCAATTTGCAGCAGCATTTTCGACGCAAGAGGCATCAAGCAGGTCAGCTGAGAAACCGGATAGACGCGATGATGACACAGACCCGTCCCGCCGAGCTACGCCAGCGTCCCCGTCCCGCCGAGCTATACCAGCGTCCCCGTCCCGCCGAGCTATACCAGCGTCCCCGTCCCGCCGAGCTATACCAGCGTCGCATCCCGATGACCAGGAGGCCGGCCGCGGCAGCTGAGGCCCGCCGCCAGGCCCGCGCGATTATCCGCGCCTGGGAGGTCCCCGTCGATCCGGACATCGCGGTCCTGCTCACCAGCGACCTGGTGACCCACGCCATCGTCCACTGGAACATCGAGACCATCACCCTCGCCGTCAGGTGCTCCCGCGATCAGCTGCGTGTCGACCTCTATGACACGTCGCTTCCCCTGCCGATGGCGGTAGACGAGCAGGCTGTCAGGCAGCCCCCGCCCGGGCTGGCGCTCGTCGCCTCCCTGTCGGCCGAATGGGGCTCCTTCCTGACCTTCACCGGCAAGGCCATGTATTTCGCGCTCGCGTTCCAGCCCGGCTGGTCGCACGTATAGGACAAGACACCGTCAAGTGAAGGGGTACCGTGACAAGGACTATGCTCGGCGGCCGCCGCCAACGGCCGGGTTCGGGTGCGTACTGGACCAGAAGCTCCCTGAGTTATGCCTGCGGCAACTGCGTCGAGGTGGCGAGCTTGCCCGGTGGCGAGATCGGCGTTCGCAACAGCAGAGATTCCGGAGGGCCCGTCCTGTCGTTCACGCCGGATGAATGGCATGCCTTTCTCGGCGGCGTGCGGAACGGGGAATTCGACCGCTTCGCCAGGTAGCGACCGCATCGGCGGTCCGGGCGAACCTAGCCACCGTGGCCTCGGCCACGGCCGTCGGTGACAGGTCGAACGCGGCCGCCGGGCTATCGGAGGGGTAGCTGGCTAGGCTGAGCGGCCACGGCCCGCAGCAGGCGAGCCGGTAGGCGGCCTGCTGAACCTGTCGAATTCCCCGAGCCGCGCGCGGCCGACGAAGGCACCCCATTCTCCCGGCGTGAACGTCAGGACCGGTCCGTCACGATCCCTGCTGTTGCGAACGCCGATCTCGCCACCGGGCAGGCTCGCCACCTCGACGCAGTTGCCGTTGGAGAAGCTAAGGGAGCTCTTAACCCAGATCACGTTCATCTGCCCACCCACCCACCCACCCACCCACCCACCCACCCACTCCTCGTCACCGGCCTGCTGTCCGGCTGCCGCAACGGCCGGTTCATGATCACGTTGAGTAATTAAATTCGATCAAACTGAGCTGTAAGCATATCAAATCGAAAACTAGTTTAGCTAGGGGTCGGCCGACCTGCTCCCCGGGCGAGGTGCAGCCGGCGCCGTGCCGTCTTCGCGGACGCGGCGGCCTTCGCCTCCTCGAGTCATGCAATTTCGGCAAACGCGAGATTTGCCGACTGCTCCGCAAATAACGTGGTGGTAACACCATATTTTCGCAACCGTCCTTTACATCGAACGGTGATGCCGATGTGACTCGATGGGTGATTGTTCCCTTGAGTTGCAGAATCAGTTGCTCGTTATCGCTACGGCCTATTCGCTATACAAGTTTTTCTAGTTCCGGAAGAACACATGATGGCACGACGTCAGGCCGGTGAGCTCAGGCTTACTGATGAATCGATAAGTGGCGTACAGCCGTGGCGTTCATGAGCACAGGGCGTCGCGTGACTCCGGCATCAGGCAGGCCCGGTTGGCCGCGACCGAAAGATCAGCAGCCAGAGTAGCGCGCGTAATAACAATGGCAGCTGCGTGTAAAAGCCTCACTGACCGCTACATCAACAATAACCACAAGGTAAACGTGCCGTCACTGCGGCGGATGCTGGTTAACCGGAATTACGCGAAGCTGTGGTACGGCCAGGCTGTGTCCGCGATCGGGGATACCGTCTTCGCCACAACGCTGGTGCTCTGGGTGTCGCAGGTTCTCGCGCGCGGCTCGCCATGGGCCCCGGCCGCGGCCAGCGGGATCCTGGTCGCCGCGGGCGCTGCGGTTGCTCTCGTTGGGCCGGTCGCCGGGGTCTTCGTGGACCGGTGGAACCGGAAGTCGACGATGATGCGGACCGAGGCCATCCGCGCGGTGATGGTTGCGGGCCTGACTGGGCTGTCGTTCGTCCCGGTCCGCGATCTCCCCGTCGGGTTGTGGCTCGCCGGCGTGTACCTGGTCGTGTTCGTGCTGAACGCGTCCGGTCAGTTCTTCAACCCGGCCAGGTTCGCGACGACCGGCGACGTGGTGCACGGTGACGAGGATCGGGCGCAGGCCGCCGGCCTCACCGAGGCCACGACGTCGGCGGCCGGGATCATCGGCCCGCCGATCGCGGCGGTGCTGCTGGTTACCATCGGCCCCCAGTGGGCCCTGGCCGCCAACGCCGTCTCCTACGCCGTGTCCTATCTGGCGATCCGCTTCCTGCGGCTGACACCCCGGCCTGACCCGACGGCCCCCGGCGACGCGGGGCAGGCCAGCGTGCACGCCGAGTTCTCCGTCGGGCTGCGGCTTTTCGCCCGCAACCGGTTCCTGGTCACGCTGCTGACGGTCACGATGATCTGCCAGTGCGGCACCGGTGCGATCACCGCGCTCAACGTGTTCTTCGTGACCCGGAATCTGCACGCGTCGTCCCGGCTGTTCGGTGTCGCGGAGACGGCGATGGGGGTCGGGTTCATTATCGGCGCGCTAGCGGCCGGCCGCATGGTGCGATGGGTCGGCGCACGCGTACTCACCTGGTCGGGCCTGCTGGCAACCGGTGTCCTGGCGGCCGGCTATGCGCTGCAGCGCAGCTTCCCCGCTGGCCTGGTCGTGCTGGCGATCTACGCCATGCCGATCGCGATGCTGAACACAGCGGTGGCGCCGCTGCTGCTGGATGCGGTACCCCGCGAGTACCTGGGCCGGGTAATGGCGGTGTTCACTCCGGTCAACCAACTCGCGTCCATGCTCGCGATGGTCATCTCCGGCTGGCTCACGAGCACCGTCCTGCGGAGCTTCCACGCTTCGTTCGCCGGCGTTACCCTCAACTCGGTCAACGTGATATTCATCGTGGCCGGCGGGCTGATCTTCGTTTCCGGCATCCGCGCGTTCACGGCCTTGCCGGGGACCAGCGTCCCATGACGGCCATCATGCCGGTCACGTCAGCCGGTATGTCCCTGGGTGGATGCCACGCGCCCACGTAATCGGGTTTCCTGGTCAGGTAGGCCGATCACGGGTGGTCAGCCACGCGTCTGGCCACGCGTCTGGCCACGCGACCTGGTGCTCCTGTACTCCATGCAGGCTCCTGTGACCAGTGATCCTCGCCCGCTGCCCTGGTCCGCCCGTTTATACGGCGTGGATGTCCCAGCCATGTCGTAGCTGCATGAATGCGACGTTCACGCCGTATGAGCCCTGCCGTCGCGGTGGAGAGAGGGGACAACGTCACGAGGGCGACCCCTGGTGCTGCTGAGTTCTGTCCCATCCCGGTCCCAGGCATCATGGGCTCCTCACGGGAGGCACTAGCCTGCCACCGCAGCGGTTCAGTTACCGCCGGGCCCAAGACAAGATAACAGCAAGAAGCGGCGACATGAGGTACGCTGATACCCGTACAACTCATATTGATAACAGCAAGAAGCGAACAGCGCACCAGCTCGGGGGCGGATTCGTTCGGTCATCACGAGGCCAGGCCGAGCTGGGGGAGAGGCCAGTCCGACATCTCCACCAGGACCGCCTGGCCGGCAGCGGGGGCAGGACGCGCGCCGCCGCCGGTGTGTAGCCCGGCCTGATCGGGGCAGGTGGGGCAGGTCCGCATACGCGATTCCTGCTGAGGAGAGTTCTTTCGTGACTTCCATTCCGGACATCACGCTGAACAACGGTCAGACCATCCCGCAGTTCGGCTTCGGTGTCTTCCAGATCGAGCCGAACGATACGGTGGCCGCGGTGAGCACGGCACTCGAGGCCGGATACCGGCACATTGACACCGCCGAGATGTACGGCAACGAAGGCGAGGTGGGCGAGGCCATCGCCAGGTCGGACCTGGACCGCGGCGAGATCTTCGTCACCAGCAAGCTGAGCAACGATGCGCATGAGCCCGACGAGGCCCGCCGGGCCTTCGAGGGGACGCTCAAGGCACTCGGCACCGAGTACGTCGACCTGTTCCTGATCCACTGGCCGCTGCCGACCCGGTACGGCGGCGACTTCGTCCAGACCTGGCGGACGCTGGAAGAGTTCTACCGCGAGGGCCGGGCCCGGTCCGTCGGCGTCTCCAACTTCCAGCCGAACCACCTGCGGCGGCTGCACGGTGAGACCCAGATCATCCCGGCCGTCAACCAGATCGAGGTGCACCCGTACCTGACTCAGGACGACGTGCGCGCTTTCTGCGCCGAACACCAGATTGCGGTCGAGGCCTGGTCGCCGCTGGGACAGGGGGGCGTCCTCGATGACCCAGTCATCCGGTCCATCGCCGAACGGACCGGCAAGACCCCGGCCCAGGTCGTACTGCGCTGGCACATCCAGCGGGGCGACATCGTGTTTCCCAAGTCGGTCACCCCGGACCGGATCCGGGAGAACATCGACATCTTCGGCTTCGAGCTGTCCGCCACCGACGTCGAGGACATCACGGTGCTGAACAAGAACGAGCGCACTGGCCCTGACCCCGACAAGTTCGACGGCCGGTAGCCCGGTCCGGCGGCGGCCCGATGTCGCTGCGCGAGGTGCTGATCGGGATGATCGAGGAGTACGCCCGACATATGGGTCACGCCGACCTGCTGCGCGAGCGGATCGACGGACGCATCGGCCAGTAAGGATCACGGGCAGGTACGCCGAACCCGCTGGGCTGTCACGGCACGGACTCTCCCGTACAGCCATCACGCCGGGGGTGAAGCGCGATGGCGTGGTGCCGGGCCACCCGGTCGCCGTCCTGGCAAGATAGCGGTATGGAACGTGTGCTTGGAATCGGCGGGTACTTCATGCGGGCTGCCGATCCGGCGGCCCTGGGCGTGTGGTATCGCGATTGCCTGGGCCTGGACGCTGATGAGCACGGCCTGTGGCGTCAGGGGACCGGGCCGACGGTGTTTGCGACGTTCGAGTCCGGGACCGGCTACTTCGGGTCCCGCGCCCAGCAGACCATGCTCAACTTCCGGGTCCGTGACCTGGATGCGATGCTCACGCAGTTGCGCGCCAAAGGCGCGGACGTGGCCGCCGAGACGCAGGACATGGAGGGTGTCGGCCGGTTCGGCTGGGTCACTGATCCTGAGGGCAACCGGATCGAGCTGTGGCAGCCCGCCTGACCGCGTCCTCACGCAGGCGGTGACGTGCTGGTGGCGCGCCGCCGCCCCGCCGGGTCGGCCCTCGCTGCCTGATTTCATGTGCCGATAATGTACATTATGTAAAGTACGATCGTAGGCGACACATCGGCGAGTATTAACGTGCGCACGATCTGCGGTCGTCGGCCCGGCTGCGCCTCGGCGATACGGCGTGGATGTCCCAGCCATGTTGTTCCAGCTGCATGAATGGGACATTCACATCGAATGATCTGGTACGGCCGGTTTCAGAGTGATGAAAGTTAGCTCTCGTCCCGGCGAGGTGCCCGGCTGGAACGGCAAGCTGGATCGCCTCGCGTCATGATGCCGCTTCGGGCTCCTGGCCGGGCCGTGTGTGTGACGGGTTGACGGCCCGGAAGGCGCCAGGGCGAAGCGGGCTCCCGCGTACCTGGCTGACCAGGGTCCGGTGGGCGGCGTGGAGGGTGCGGACGGCCGCGCGCGAGAGGCCCGGCTTGACGGGCGGGCGGCCGCCGCGGGGCCGCCCTGGCTTAGTCGGGATCCACAGATAGCCTGGGTCGCTGCCCTCGAGTTCGGCGACGATCGCCGCCCGGACGTCAAGCCACCGGGTCAGGATCTGCACGGTCGGGGCGCCCAGCGGGCAGGAGCCGCCGGTGAGGTCGACGTGTGCCTCGCCGGCCAGGTGCAGGGCGCTGACGTCGAGCCGGGCGAGTTCGGGGACGTTGCGGCCAGTATCGGCGACGAGCGCGGCCACGGCGGCGGTTCGGATCGCGGTGGCCGCGTTGGCGTGGATGGGCCTGCGGACGGCCAGGTCGTGGACCAGGCGTTCGGTGTCGGCCGGGGTCAGGTAGTCGCCGGCTGCGGGCGGCTCGCGGTCGTAGCGGCCGGGCAGGCAGAGAAATTCGGCGAAGGCGTTGTAGGTGTCGATGCGCACGCGCATCGAGTTGGAGTACGCGGCGGCGTCCGGCCCGCCGAGCGTGTTGCGGGTCCGGGTCCTGCCGTCGGCCGCGTCCGCGAGCCACGCGCCGGCGCGTGCGGGCTCCATGAGCTCGCGGGCCGAGACCTCGGCGGTGCCGGCGGCCTCCTGGACGTGCCGCAGGTACTCGTCGAGGAAATGCCTGCGGATCCGCCGGGTGGTGATACTGAAGTCCCGGCTGGCTAGATGACGGATGAAGTCGTTAATAGCCTTATCCGCGGCCCTGCGGCTCTCCCCCGTTGACATGTGCGGAAGACTACCCGTTCCGCGTGATAACAGCAAGAAGCGTTTAGGCCCACAACACTGCCCGTCTTGCCGTCACATGTGGTCCGGGACGGCACCGATTCGAACCGACCCGATCCAGTCCGAACCGACCCGATTCCACTACTCCCCCAAGAACAAAGACGTGGCCCCGGTGAGACACCCGCCTCTTGCTGTTATCAGATCTTCGGCCGACTCCGATCAGAGGAGCATGCACCGCGGTCTCCCCGGCCGCTATCCGGCTTCCCGCGCTGCCGTGCGGGCCTGCTCCAGCTGATCTATGCTGACCGGGCCACGGCCCGGCAGGCCTGCGACCGCCCATGCCTGCTGCGCACGCGCCACATCCCCGCCCGCCTCCTCTAGCACCATTTTCTTCGCCGCGGTGCTGGGTATGGCTCCGTCGACGCCGAGATCCATCAGGTGCGCCAGCATCCGGACCGACTGGTTCCGCTCTCCGGTCTTCCGCTCGTTGTACCGGTACACCAGCACCCAGCGGCCCTCCAGGGAGCGAGCCCGCTCGATCATGGCCTGACCACGGTCAGTGTCCTTCTGCTCGGTGCGGATCGGCTCGCTCTCACCCGATGGCAGCCGCAGGGTGAGCAGCCCGCGGCGGCTCGATTCCTCGATTTCGACCTTCTCCAGGAACGCGATGAAGGTCCTCGCCGACTCCAGCCGTTCGATGTCCTGCCTCGCCTGCTGGGCGATCAGGTGCAGATCCACGGTCAGCCCGTGCACCCGGCGGCCCCACGCCGCCTCCCCGCCAGGCGGACACGGGCCCGCCGCCTGGGCGGCCGCGATGACCAGGCTGTAGTGGCTGTCATCCACGGCGCCCATTATCACCCGTTCGGTATCAGGATCCGTGCGGGCGGGCCTTCGTCCGCCGGCACCGAGATGCCTCTTGCTGTTATTCCGTCGGCACGCCCTGGCCAGCGCCGGACCGGACCGGCTGCCAGTCGAATTACAAGCGTGTAATTCTTCAGGGCCGGACCGGCGCTGGCCAGGATCGCCTGGCCTAGCTCTCCGGGCTTAGCTCTCCGGGCTTAGTGAACTGGGGCCAGTGGCCGGTGGGCAGGTCGCTGCAGCCGACGTCGCGAGTCTTGGCCGGCTCCCGTAGCGCCGGGTGATCCTAAGCCATCCAGCTGCGCACTGGTGAACTCGCACGCGATGACGGTGGCGGGTACGTCGTAGCGGCGCTCGTCGGACAGGCGCTGCCGGTCGCTGGTGACGTGCACGGGCGTCGGGATCGCCCGGGCGCGGAAGGCCGCGCGCAGGTCGTCGTCGAGGTCGACCAGGTCCTCCGTCTCGAACAACGACCAGTCCGGCAGCAGGACCTCGCCGTTCTCGGCCGGGAGCTCGTCGTTGATGAGCCCGCCCTCGCCGAGCGGGAAACTGTCCACGTAGATCACCCGGGCGGCCCGGCCGGGCCGCGCGTCGGCCGCCGCGTGGGCGATCGCGCCGCCGCCGGAGTGCCCGACCAGCCCGACCTTGGGGCCGGCCGGGCCGGTGGAGTCGATCACGTCGATCACCGCGTCGACGTGTCGCGCAGGATGATCGCGGACCGGTCGGCGTCCTTCGACTCCATGCCGGGCAGCGTGAGCGCCTGGACACGGTGCCCCGCCTGCCGCAGGGCAGGAACGACCTCGTCCCAGGACGAGGCGTCGAGCCAGAAACCGGGAATCAGGATGATGTCCGTGCCCCGAGGCTAGGCCGGGCCACCGACATTGCCGCCCGGCGTGACCAATCCGGTCTCGTAGCCGTACCGGTCGCGGCTGCGCCGCTCGGCGGTGCGCTAGCCGGCTTACTCTTCCCGGCGGGGGTAGCTGAGGAGGCGACCAGGAACAGGAGGCACCCATCCATGCCCCGTCGCCGAGCCCTCCTCACCGCGGCGTCCCTCACGGTCATGCTGCTCGCCGCGACCGGATGCCAGATCCAGGTGCCGGCCGCCGCCCCTGACGGCGCCTCCACCGCAGGCGAGGTGCGGGCCGGGACCTCGGCCGTGACCAGGTCCGGTCCGCTGATCGTCGAGCCGGGCGCGGGCTTCGCCCCCGTCTACCGCCTCCTGGGCGGCGCCAGGCACAGCATCGACGTGACCATGTACGAATTCTCCGACACCACGGCCGAGCATGACCTGGCGGCCGCGGCCGGGCGCGGCGTGCGGGTGCGCGTGATCCTGGACCGGCGGGAACGGAGCGAGAACTCCGGCGCGTACTCCTACCTCAGCGCACACCGGGTCACGGTGACCTGGTCGTCGCCGGACTACCGGTACACCCACCAGAAGACCGTGATCATCGACGGCGCGAAGGCTGTCATCATGACCGCGAACCTCACCAGCCGGTACTATGCGACCTCACGGGACTTCATGGTGATAGATACCGAACGCGCCGATGTCTCCGCCATCACCGCCGTGTTCGACGCCGACTTCACGGGTAAGCCCGTCCGTCCCGGTGACGGGACCGACCTGGTCTGGTCGCCCACCGGCTCGGAAGACCAGCTGCTCGGCCTTATCAGCGGCGCGACCAGCAGCCTGCGTATCTACAGCGAGGAAATGGGCGACCAGAGCATCGAGAACGCGCTCGTCAAGGCGGCTGAGCGCGGCGTCGAGGTACAGGTCTGCGGGGAGAACGAGAACGGCGAGTACGACAGCGCGTACGCCAGGCTGGCCCGGGCCGGGGTCCGCATCAGCTACTACAGCTCCTCCGCCGGCTTCTACATCCACGGCAAGGTCGTCGAGGCCGACTACGGTACCGCCCGCGCCAGGATCTTCATCGGATCGGAGAACTTCTCCAGCACCTCGCTCAGCCGGAACCGCGAACTCGGGCTGATCATCTCCAGCCGCCCCGCTATGTCCGCGATCGCCAGCACCTTCGCCGCGGACTTCCGGAACGGCAGGCACTGGTCCTGATGGGGACTTCCGTCACTCTGACACCGCCCGTACCAGATCATTCGATGTGAATGCCCCTTTCATGCAGCTCCAGCGACATGGCTGGGACATCCATGCCGTATCCCGCGAGCCCGGGCCAGGCGGCGGGAAGGGAAAGGCGGTCACAGGAATGTTCCGGAACATCAGGGGCAACGCGGGCCTGCGGCGGCTCGTCCCTGGATGATCGGCTCACGCGGCCTGGCATCGCCCTGGACGTAGGGTGCTGGCATGACCGTCAACCTGGTCCGCTCCGGCAGCCTGTACGAAGGCGTTCCCTACGCGTACGCGTCGGTGGCGCCGCGCGGGTCGCTCATCTTCACCGCCGGGGCCTGCCCGCTGGACGAGCGGGGTGAGGTGGCCGGCGCGGGTGACGTCCGGGCCCAGGCCAGCCTGGCCGTGGCCAATCTCGCCACCGCCCTGGCCGATTCCGGCGCCACCTTGGCCGATGTGCTCAAGACGACCGTGTTCGTCGCCTCAGCCGAACGGGCCGACCTGGTGGCGGCCTGGGACGTCATCAGCGCGGTCTTCGGCGAGCACGACGCGCCGAGCACCCTGCTCGGGGTGACCGTGCTCGGCTACGAGAACCAGCTGGTCGAGATCGAGGCCGTCGCCGTGGCCCCGGGGTGACCGCGGCGGGTCACACGGCGAAGGCGCAGCCGTCCCAGTAGGCCTCGACCCGGGGATGGCGGCGCCCGCGCACCCCGATCTCCAGGACGTCAGGCATCCGGCCCGCCGGGGCGCGGAACCAGACCTCGAGGCCGTCCGCATCCGCCGGGCTGAAGCCGGACAGCCCCGGCGGCGGCACGGTGGCCGCGTGCATGTACGCCGGCGTGCCCCAGCAGCAGACCCGCGGGTGCGCCGCCCAGACCCACAGTCTCCCGCCGCGCCTGCGAACGAGCTCCCCCGCCTCGGCGCTCACATCCACCCGCACGACATCCTCCAGGTCAGCCCAGACCTGCACTCATCGTGCCACGACCCCGGTCGCGCTGTCACTGCGCGGGCGTCGCCAGGCCGTGCTGGTAGGCGTACCGGACGGCCTGGGCGCGGTCGCGGGCGCCAAGCCTGCGGCCGGCGCGGCAGCGGCCACCCCAGCCGCAGCGTCCCGCCCGCGGGCAGGCGGGCCCAGGCCGTGCTCAGGTCCCTGGTTCCGCTGATGGCCAGGGCGATGGTCTCGTCGTCGAGGCGCCCAAGCAGGTCGCTGACGTGCCGCCGGTAATCCGCGTCCGCCGCGGGTGGAGCCCTCCGGCATGCTCATCCAGGTCCGGTCGAGCGCGGAGGTCTCGCCCTTGACGAGGGTGATCTCAGCCGCCACTCCCCCGGTTTGGCATCGTCAGGGAACCGGGGGAATCGAGCCGGACGGCGAGAGCACGGGCACACGGTCCGGCACGGTGTCCGGGTAGATCAGCCCGGTTCCGGTGTTGAGCACGACGACCTCGTCCGAGGCCGACAGCCAGCCAGACTGGCGCAGCTGCCGCACGGCGGTCACGCAGGCGGCGCCTTCCGGGCAGATGAAGCTGCCCTCCAGCCGGGCCACCGCGCGCTGGTCGGCGAGCAGCGCTTCATCGGTCACGGCCACGGCCGTCCCGCCGGTGGCGTAGAGCGCCTCGAGGATGAGGAAATCGCCCAGCGCGTTCGGCACCGTGATCCCGAACGCCACCGTCTTCGGGTCCGGCCACGGCTCGCTCGCCGCGGCGCCGGCCTGGAAGGCCCGGACTATCGGCGCGCACCCTGCCGCCTGCACCGCGACCAGCCGCGGCAGGCGGCCGGACACCCAGCCGAGCTCGAGCAGTTCACGCAGGGCCTTGTAGATGCCGATGACGCCGACGCCCCCGCCGGTGGGGTACACGATCACGCCAGGCAGCCGCCAGCCGAGCTGCTCGGCGATTTCCAGGCCCATGGTCTTCTTGCCCTCGATCCGGTACGGCTCCCGCAGCGTGGAGGTGTCCTGATAGCCCGGGCGCCGGGCGACGGCGTCCGCGACCAGCTTCGCGGCGTCCCCGATCAGGCCGTCGACCAGGTACAGCTCGGCGCCGGCGGCCGCGCACTCGGCCCGGGTGACCGCGGGGGCGGCCGCGGGCATGACGACCAGGCTCCGCATCCCCGCCCGGGCCGCGTACGCTGACCAGGCGGCCCCGGCGTTGCCGTTGGTCGGCATGGCGACCGCGGCGACCCCGAGCTCGGCGGCCCGGGAGACGCCCACCGCGGCGCCGCGCGCCTTGAACGTGCCGGTGGGGATCAGGCCCTCGTCCTTCATCAGCAGGGCCGGCACGCCGAGCGCCCGGCCCAGGCGCGGCAGGGCGATCAGCGGCGTCATCCCCTCGCCGAGGCTCACCACGTGGCCGGACGCGCGGACCGGCAGCAGCTCGTGGTAGCGCCACAGGTCCGGTGGCCGGCCCGCGATGTCACGCGGGGAAATCCCGACCTGCCGCAGGTCATACCGGGCCAGCAGCGGGGATCCGCAGGAGCAGGTGCCGTGCACCTGGTCGGCGTCGTGACGGGCGCCGCAACGCGGGCAGTCGAGGTGGGACAGGGCGGAGTACGGCACCCGGGCAGCCTACGCCGGCCAGCGGTTCACAGCCGTTCGGCGAAGGCCAGCAGCTCTTCGGAGGACCAGGTCAGCTCCCCCGAGCGCAGCTCGGCGAGGATCTGCGTCACCCACCGCGCCTCCGCGGCCAGCACGGCCCGCTGATACTCCGTCTCCAGCATGGCGATCCTGGGCAGCCCGTGCCCGGCCTCGGCGGCCGCGTTCGCGTCCAGCGCGTCCAGCATCGCGGCCAGCCGACGGGCGCGCTGCTCCAGGATCTTGGTGAGCTCGGCGGGCTCGAGCATGAGCACGTGGGACAGGGCGGCGGGGAACTCCGGGTATTCCTGCCGGGGCTCGGCGAGCATCTCCTCCAGCCAGCGCCGTGCCCTCTGGCGTCCGGAATCGGTGATCTCGTACACCGTCCGCTCGGGATAGCGCGGATCGCGGCCGGTCTCGCGCACCGCGATCAGGCCCGCAGCGAGCAGCCGCTCGATGGTCCGGTACAGGCTGGTGCGCTGCTCGACGTTGACCACCTGGTCCTTGCCCCACTGCTTGATCAGCCGCTGGATGCCGTAGGGATGCAGCGGCTGGTACTGCAGCAGGGCCAGCACGGTCAGGGCGAGCGGTGAACTGCGCGGCGCGGGCGCGGCTGGGTGAGCCATGTCCTGATACTACTCCCAAAGATTCTAGTTGACACGCTACTAGTTGCTATGTAACTATCAGGACGGAACGCAATCCGCTGAGCACAGGGAGCCCACCACGATGAACCGCACGATAACCGCCGGGGCCGCGGCCGCACCGGAAGCCGAGCGCCTGCACGTCGACCACGCCGTCGCCAAGCGCCTGGGCCGCTGGACCAGCGCGAGCCGCTTCGACGCCCGCGTTCGCTACGGCGCCCTCGTTCTCGACCTCCGCTCGCCAGACGTCGCGGGTGACATCGAGGCCCGCCTCGACCTGCAGCGATCCACCCTCAAGCTGCTGCTCGCGGAGGGCGACCACGTGGATCACCGGGACCTGGACTGGACCGGCCGCGGCCGGGTCAAGGACGACCAGCGGCCCGCCGGGCCGGGCGGCCGCGCGGTCCGCCTGACCGGCCACGCGGACACCAGCGAGATCCGGGTGCACCGTGGCGGGATGGCCACGCTGTCGGCCATGTTCTCTCGCGCGTTCGTCCAGGACCTGCGCCAGGCCCGCAAGAACGGCGGCTACCCGACCGTGGACGACCCCACACGGGCGGCCCGCTAGCGCCGATGTCCGGGTGCCGCCGCCCGGCCAGGCTCGCCTAGTCTCGAAGCATGCTCGGAACCGTAACCGTGCTGCGCCGGTACCCGGTCAAGTCCATGCTGGGCGAGGACCTGGCCGAGGCCGAGGTGAGCCGCAGCGGGCTGGCCAGGGACCGGCGCCTGGCCGTGGTCAGCCAGCGGACCGGCAAGGTGGCGAGCGCGAAGTACCCCCGGCTCTGGCGCGACATGCTCACCTTGTCCGCCGAGGCCCTGGACAACGACACCGCCCGGATCACCCTGCCCGGCGGGGAGACGGTGTCCAGCGCCGACCCCGGCGTCGACGAGGTCCTGTCCGCGCTGCTCGACCAGCCCGTCACGCTGACCGGCACCCCGCCGCCTGACGCCACACTGGACCGCGCGGTGCCCGAGGCCGTGCTCCGCGACGGGATAAAGGCCGAGGTTCCGGCCACGCTGATCGAGCTCGGCGCGGCCGCCCCGCCGGGCACCTTCGTGGACTTCGCGCCGCTGCACCTGATCACGACCGCGACGCTGGACCGCATCGCCGAACTCAGCCGGTACCGGCGCGCCCGCCTGGAACGCTACCGGCCCAACGTGGTCATCCGCACCGACGCCGACGGCTTCACCGAGAACGACTGGCTCGGCCGGGACCTGCACGTCGGCGACGACCTCGTGCTGCGGGTGATCGCCAGGACGCCCCGGTGCGCCATCCCCACCCTGGCCCACGGCAACCTGCCCCGCGACACCGAAGCCCTCCGCGTCGTCGCCCGGCACAACCGGGTCAGGCCGCTACCCGACCTCGATCCCGAGCCATGCGCCGGGGTCTACGCCGAGGTGCTGCACCCCGGCACGATCCGCGCCGGCGACCTCGTCCGGTTGGTGACCTAGCTGTGCAGTTCGGCCCAGACCACCTTGCCGGGCCAGCCGGGGACGGTCTGCCAGGACCAGCGATCGCACTGCGCCGCGACGAGCATCAGGCCGCGGCCGCTCTCGTCGTCGGGCCCCGGGTGCGCGGCGGCCGGTGCGCCCGGGATGACATCCCACACCTCGACCAGCAGCTTGACGTGGTTGCTGGCCATCCGCAGCACCACGACCGGCATCCCGGCCCCGTCGTAGCGGGGGCGGCCGTCCGGGGCGGTCGAGGCCCGGACGGCGTTGGTGACCAGTTCGCTGACGATGAGCTCGGCCGCTTCGGCCAGGTCGTCCAGGCCCCATTCGGCCAGCACGGCGCGGGCGTGCAGCCGGGCGCACGGGGTGGCGCCGGGCAGGGCACCCAACGGCAGGGACGTCGACAACGGCCACGAAGCCGCCATTCCGGGCGGGTCCGTGACGGGGTCAGCCCAGGTCACGACGCTGCCCTCGCCCATGGTCCGGGGTGCCCCCCTTTCGCCTTCCAGTGTGCCTGCTCACTGTCTCGCCCGGTGAGAGATTCGTTGGTTACGTCGCTCTTACGATGGTCACAAGCACGATATCCAGGCAAAACGACACGCCGATGAACGCCAGAATAGCCGGATCCGTGCGCCATCAGCGGCGGAAGCGGCGGTGCAGCTCGCGAACCTGCTCGTCCAGCCCCGGCACCGGTCCTTGCACCGTCAAGCCCGGAGCGACCTCGCGGACGGCCAGCGCGCGCACCGGGGACGGCGGCACGCCCAGCTCGGCCAGCCACGCCGTCAGCTGCTCGGACGAGCTCACGTACACGATGCGGCCGAGCCCGACCCAGGCGTGCGCGGCCGCGCACATCGGGCAGTGCTCCCCCGAGGTGAAGACCGTGGCCGCGGCCCGGTCGGGCGCGGTCATGTTCGCCGCGGCCCAGCGGGCCAGCTCGAACTCCGGGTGCCTGGTCGCATCGGCCGCGGTGTTCTCGCGGTTGCGGTCCTCGGCCAGGACCCGGCCGTCGGCCGCGACGAGCACCGAGCCGAACGGGTGGTCCCCGGCGTCCACGGCCTCGGCCGCCAGCTCCACGCAGCGGCGCAGGTGCGGCAGGTCGTGCGGGGCGATGCCGCCAGGGTCGCCGTCAGCGTGCGAAGTATGAGCCACCTCAGCTCCGTTCGGTATCGATCTGGAGTGATTCTGCCCGATCCCACCGCTCGGCTCCGGTGGCCAGCGCCCGCCACGCAGCACGTCCGGATTCGTGTCCGGGCCGAAGTCCGGGACGTTCACGCCTAGCCGCACCGGCTCAACCTATCGATTAACCAGGCGGGCACCCGGACCGGGGGGCGGTATGCTGGGAGCGTGAACGGTTACGGACAGCAGGTGATGATGCCCCGCGCGCGGGGCCGCTGACGCGTCCGGACGTTCTTTCCGAGGCCCTGCGACGGGGCCTCGATGTGTTTCGCAGGCGCTCGGAGCCCCACCTAGGAGGCTGCGATGACCGCGACCTACATCACTACCACCATCCCGTACGTGAACGCGCGCCCGCACATCGGGCACGCGCTCGAGCTCGTCCAGGCCGACGTGCTGGCCCGCCACCACCGCGGGCGCGGGGATGCCGTCCGGTTCCAGGCCGGCACCGACGACAACTCGCTGAAGAACGTGCTCGCCGCCGAGGCCGCCGGCGTCGGGGTGCGGGAGTTCGTCGACCGCAACGCCGAGGCGTTCGAAGCGCTCGGCGGCGCGCTGTCGCTGAGCGTTGACGACTTCATCCGCACCAGCCGCGACCCCAGGCACCGTCCCGGAGTCGAGGCGTTCTGGCGGGCCTGCGCCGGTGACCTGTACCGGCAGCGGTACGCCGGCCTGTACTGCACCGGCTGCGAGCAGTTCTACACCGCCGCCGACCTTCATGGCGGCCGCTGCCCCGAGCACGGGACCGAGCCGGAGCAGGTCAGCGAGGAGAACTGGTTCTTCCGGCTGTCCCGGTACGCCGCGCCGCTGCGGAAGGCGATCACCTCCGGGCGGCTGCGCATCGAGCCCGCCGGGCGCCGTCACGAGGTGCTCGCGCTCATCGACGGCGGCCTGGCCGACTTCTCGGTGTCGCGGCCTGCCGAACGGGCTGGCGGGTGGGGCATCCCCGTGCCGGGCGACCCGGGGCAGGTCATCTACGTGTGGTTCGACGCCCTGTGCAACTACGTGACGGCACTGGGCTACGGCCAGGAAGGCGAGGCGCACGGAGCAGCGCCGGGCGAGGCCTACCAGCGGTGGTGGGCCGGCCAGGGAGACCGCGTCCACGTGCTGGGCAAGGGCGTGCTGCGGTTCCACGCCGTCTACTGGCCGGCCATGCTCCTGGCGTCCGGGCAGCCGCTGCCGACCGTCATCGTCGTGCACGACTACCTGACCGCGGATGGCCGCAAGATCAGCAAGTCCGCCACTGACGCGGCCCAATATGAGCCGGCCGCGCTGGCCGCGGCGTTCGGTGCCGACGCGGTGCGCTGGTGGATGCTCCGCGAGGTGCCGCGGGTGGGCGACGCCGACTTCACCATCGAGCGGCTCATCGCCCGGGCCGACGACGAGCTCGCCAACGGCCTGGGCAACCTGGTCAACCGGGTGGTGGCCATGGTCCGCCGCTACCGCGACGGGCGGATCCCCGCCCCCGCCCCGGCGCCGCCGGGCGGCGAGGACCTCGACGCGGCCATCCGGCTGGCCGGCGACCGGGCCGGCGCGGCGCTGGCCGGCTTCGACTTCCGCCAGGCCACGGCGGCCGTCTGGGCGATCGCCGACGAGGCGAACCGGTTCATCAACCGGGCCCGGCCGTGGGACCTGGCCGCGGCAGATCCTGGCGGACAGCTCGATGCCGTGCTGTACCTGCTCACCCGGGCCTGCACAGCGGCCGGCCGGGAGCTCGCGCCGTTCCTGCCGGACGCGGCGGCCCGGATCACCCGGCAGTGCACGCCCCGCGACGGACGGTTGCCGGCGCCGTCTCCGGTGTTCCGGCGGCTAGCCTGCTAGCTCGCGCTCCAGCGGGGTGCGGAAGCGCGGGGTGATCCGGGTCCTGGTGTCGGCTCCGATCCACTCGCGGAGCAGCTGCGCCTCGGCGGCGATGGCCGCCGAGGCCTCGGACCCTGCGTCCTCGAGCAGCCGGACCGCGATCTCGCCGTCCGTGCGCTGCGCCCAGCCGCCGACGATCCGGCCGTCCCACCAGGCCGTCGGGCCGATGTTCCCGGACCGGTCGAACAGCGCGGGGACGTGCTCGCCGACGTACCAGGCCCGGTCGCGCCAGCCCATCGCGGTGGGATCCAGGGCGGGCAGCAGCGCCGCCCACGCCTCGGCCGCCGGCGGCGCGTCCTGGTCGGCCGCCAGCATGACCCCCGCGGTCCCGTCGAGATCGACCTCGGCGATCTCGAGCTGATCCAGCGCCTGCTTGACCTGCCCGGCCGTCCAGCCTGTCCACCACTGCAGGTCGGCCCGCGGGGCCGGGCCGAACGCATGCAGCCAGCGGCGCGCCAGTTCGGCCCGGGCTGCGGTGGCCGGCGGCCGGGGCTGCTCCGGGGCGCCGGGAATGGGCAGGGACCAGGTGAACTGGCTGGAGGTCCACCCTCCGCGCGGGCGGCCGCGCACGATGAGACCCTCGGCCGACAGCAGCGTGAGCAGCCTGGTGGTGACGTTCACCGGGCCGCCGTAGCTCTTGTCCGCGGCGTAGACGAGCTGGGCGCGCAGCCGCGGCTCGTCCCGGGCGAGTTCGGCGCCGGTCGCGCTGCCACGGGCGGCCAGCGCGCTCACCGTGGCCTCGCCCGCCTCCTTGAGCCAGCCCGCCCCGTCCGCCGCGATGCCGGATTCCTCCACCCGCCGGGCCAGGTCCCGCCGCATCCGCTCGGCGATCTGGTCGGTGCAGGCGGCCTGGACCACCGGCATCAGGCCGACCGGGACCACGAACACCGTCCGGCGCATCCCGAGCATCCGCACCAGGGTGCCCTCGCCATACAGCGCGTGCTCGATGGCCGCCCGGCTGGCCCCGGTGCGCGCCCGGGCGGCCAGGTAGACCGACGCCGGATCGGTTCCGTGCAGCCCGATGATGTCCGCGGCCGCGCCGGCCACGGTGCTCGCCTGCGGGGCGAGGCGGTGCCGGATCGCCAGCCGCGCCTGCCGCTCGGCCACGCTGACCGGCCGGATACCGCTTCCCATGCAACGACCCTACTCAACCGGCTGGCCCCGGCTGGCTGGCCCCGGCTGGCTGGCCCCGGCTGGCTGGCCCCGGCTGGCTGGCACGGTAACGTCGGGACCGTGACGAGCTTCCGCCAGCCGGGCACCGTGCTGACCGACCGGTTCTTCGCCGTCCCGCTCGACCACCAGCGGCCGGACGGCGAGCAGATCGAGGTGTTCGCACGCGAGGTCGTCGCCGCCGGCCAGGCCGGGGCGGACTTGCCCTGGCTGCTGTTCCTGCAGGGCGGCCCCGGATTCGGTGCGCAGCGGCCGGCGGGCCGGGAGTCCTGGCTGGACCGGGCGCTGCAGGACTACCGGGTCCTGCTGCTCGACCAGCGCGGCACCGGCCGGTCCTCGCCGGCGAACCGGAAGACCCTGGCCCGGCTCGGGTCCCCGCAGGCCCAGGCCGACTACCTGGCCTGCTTCCGCGCCGACAGCATCGTGCTGGACGCCGAGCTGATCAGGCGCGAGCTGACCGGCGATCCGTGGAGCGTGCTCGGGCAGAGCTTCGGCGGCATGTGCGCCGTCACCTACCTGTCGTTCGCGCCGCACGGCGTCAGGGAAGCCTTCATCACCGGCGGCCTGCCCCCGCTGGCCGCGACCGCCGATGACGTCTACCGGCACACCTACCGCACCGTCGCGGCCAGGAACGCCGCGCATTACGACCGGTACCCGCAGGACGCGGAGCAGGCCCGGCTGGTAGCCGACTACCTGGACGGGCACGAGGTCAGGCTGCCGGACGGTGCACCGCTGACAGTGCCGGCGTTCCAGTCGGCCGGGGGCGTGCTCGGCCAGGCCGACGGCAGCCACACCCTGCACTACCTGCTGGAGGACCCGTTCGCTGGCGACGAGCTCTCCGATTCGTTCCTGTACGCGATGATGGACCAGCTCAGCTTCGCCCGCGGGCCGCTCTACGCGCTGCTGCACGAGGCGTGTTACGCCCAGGGGTGCGCGACCCGGTGGGCCGCGCACCGGATCAGGGCCGAGTTCGCCGAGTTCGACCCCATGGCCGCCCCGCTGTACTTCACCGGCGAGATGATCTACCCGTGGATGATGGATGCCGACCCGGTGCTGCGCCCGCTGCGGCAGGCCGCCGGCATCCTGGCCGAACGCGACGACTGGCCGCCCCTGTATGACCCAGCTCGGCTGGCCGGGAACGAGGTGCCGGCGGCCGCCGCTGTCTACTACAACGACATGTACGTGGACCGCGACTTCTCGATGCAGACCGCCGGGGCCATCCGCGGGCTGCAGACGTGGGTGACCAGTGAATACGAGCACGACGGCCTGCGGGTCAGCGACGGGGCCGTGCTGGACCGCCTGATCGGCATGGTCCGCGGCAGCATCTAAACATCTGAACGTCTTCTGTCGTGGCCGTCGCCATCGCGCCGGCCACCGTAGGGTGAGCCTGTGCGTGGTATGTTCCGCGTTCTTCGCCGGCGCCGGCTCGTCGTGGCGATCGCGGCCGTGACGGCCGTGGTGGCGGGGCCGGCGGCACGGCGCTCGCCCTCACCGCATCCGGCCCGCCGCACGCCGCGTCGATGGCCCGGGGCGGCCTGACCCGCGCCGCGCTCAAGGTGATCGCGGGCACGCCGTTCCTCGACGTCAGCATGGGCCAGCTCGGCGGCACCCTGCTACGCGTGTCGACGCCGGACGACGCACCGGTCCGGCCCGTCCTGTCCGGCTCCGGGCTGATCGTGCTCTCGCTGGCCGGCGCCAGCGCGCCGCACCCCCAGGGTTCCGGCTACGTGGTGAAGGTGGTGCTCAACTCGGCCGTCACCTGGAGCCTGGACCTGGCGGGCGGCACCCAGCGCACCGAGGCCGACCTGCGTGGCGGCACGGTGGCGGGGGTCGCCGTAACGGCGGGCTCGGCCGAGCTCGACGTGAGCCTGCCCCGGCCCTCGGGGACGCTGCCCTTCCTGCTGGCCGGCGGGGTGAGCCTGTTCAGGCTCGGCCTGCCCGGCGGCGTGCCGGCCCAGGTGACGGTGGGCGGGGGTGCGTCATTCGTGTCGGTCGACGACCAGAACCTGACCGGGATCGCGGGCGGGACGGTGCTGACGCCGCCCGGCTGGGCCACCGCCACCTCCCGCTTCGACATCGACGCCACCTCCGGGTTCTCCAGGCTGACGGTCAGCCGCTGGTCCGCCGCCGGCTCCTAGCCGGGGCCGGGCTCCCCGGAGCCAGCAGCGCCCCGGCCCCGGCCCCGCCGCCGGCGGCGTGCTTGGATTGGACGGAAACCCTGACATTTCCATCCGACGATGACGCCAGCGGAGGTCGTGCGTGGACATCGGAATCGGCCTGCCCAACACGGTGCCTGGGACCGAGGGCAGGAGGCTCGTCGACTGGGCCAAGAACGCTGAGGAGGCCGGCTTCAGCACCCTGGGGACGATCGGCCGCCTGGTGTACCCGAACTACGAGGAACTGATCGCGCTGGCCGCAGCCGCGGCGGTCACCAGCCGGATCCGGCTGACCACGAGCGTGCTGCTGGCCCCGCTGTACGCCAACACCGCGCTGTTCGCCAAGCAGGCCGCCTCGCTCGACCGGCTCTCCGGAGGTCGCCTGGTGCTCGGCCTCGGGCTGGGCGGACGCGACGACGACTTCGCGGCCAGTGCGCTGCCGACCGCCGGCAAGGGGCGCCGCCTGGACCAGCAGCTGACCGAGATGAAGCGGATCTGGTCCGGCGAGCGCTACGGCTACGCCGGCCCGATCGGGCCGGAGCCGGTGCGGCCCGGCGGACCCGAACTCATCCTGGGCGGCACGGCCGAGGCCAGCTTCCGGCGGGTGGCCCTACTCGGCGACGGCTGGATCAGCGGCGGCGGCGGTCCGGACATGTTCGCCGAGGCCGCCGCCGGGGCCGATAAGGCCTGGGCGGAGGCGGGCCGTCCCGGCAAGCCGCGCAAGCTCTCGCTCGCCTACTTCGCTCTCGGGCCCGACGCCCGCAACCAGGCGGACAACTACCTGCTGCGCTACTACGGCTGGCTCGGCGACGTGGCCCGGCAGATCGCGGCGGGCGCCGCCGTCAGCGCCGAGATGGTCAAGAGCTACGCCGCCGCGTTCGCCTCGGCCGGCTGCGACGAGCTCATCTTCGTCCCGACCACCGCGGCGCCCGATCAGATCGGGCTGCTCGCCAGCGCGGTGCTCTAGCGATCCGGACTATGCGGCGCGCGCGCCGCGCCTGTCCCGGCGAAAGGCGACCGGAGCGGGGAATACCCGCGCAGGCGCGACTGTTGCCGGGGGCGTGACGGGACAGCCGCAAGAAGACGTGCAGTTCTGGTTCGATCCGCTGTGCCCCTGGGCCTGGATCACTTCCCGCTGGATGCTGGAAGTGGAAAAGGTCCGGCCGGTGCGCACCGACTGGCGGATCATGTCGCTGGCCTACCTGAACCTGATCCAGCACGAGGGCAAGGGCCTGACCGAGGAATACCTGGAACGGATGAGCCGGGCGTGGGGCCCGATCCGGGTCGTCGCGGCCGCCGCGCAGGAGCGCGGCCCCGGCATCCTCGAGCCGCTCTACACCGCCATCGGGACCCGGTACCACGTGCAGGGCCGCCGGGAGGATCCCCAGTCGATCCCGGAAGCCCTGGCCGAGGTGGGGCTGCCGGCCGACCTGGCCAGCGCCGCGGAGAGCACCGAACTGGACCAGCTCATCAAGGACTCGCACAACGAGGCCTTCGATGACGTGGGCCTGGACGTCGGTACCCCGGTCATCCGCATCCGCGGCCACGCCATCTTCGGTCCGGTCGTCACGCCCGCGCCCCGCGGCGAGGCCGCCGGCCTGCTCTGGGACGGGGTGGCGCTGGTGACCGCGACGGACGGCTTCTTCGAGCTCAAGCGGAGCCGGGACCGCAAGCCCTCATTCGACTGACGCGGTCGTGAGGCAACGCCAGCCAGCTTGCGTTGATCGTGGGCGGCCGGCGCGCGGCCCCGCACCGGCTACTGCTGGTGTTCCTGCGGCTCCTGCGTTCCCGGGAACATTCCTGTGACCGCCGAATCCCCCCGCCCGCCACCCTGGCCCGCCCCGTTTATACGGCGTGGATGTCCCAGCCATGTCGTAGTAATAGGACGACGCGCTAGGGGCGGTTGTCTTGTGGTGATGCGGCTGGTACAGGAACGTCCTCCTGGTGCGGTAGTACGGGCTTGGTGTCCCAAACGCAGAAGGAGGACGTTCTGATGGGTAAGGGTAGCGGCATGACCCGGGGGGATGCGCGGCGGAATGCGCGGCGGGAGCGGCTGCGGGAGCTGCTGCCGCGCGATGGCGCGGTGATCGGGATCGACCTGGGGGATCAGAAGCAGGCGCTGGCGGCGGCCGATCATGATGTGCGGGTGCTGGCGCGCCGGACGGTGCGGGTGCCGGCGTTCCGGCTGGGTGAGGCGCTGGACTGGGCGGTGGCGCAGGCCCGGGTGAAGGGGTTCGCGCACGTGGCGGTGGCGTGCGAGCCGACGGGGGCGCGGTGGATGCAGGTGCAGCGGCTGTGCGCGGAGCGGGGGCTGCCGCTGGTGTGCGTCCAGCCGCTGGTGAGCCATATCGCGCGGGAGCAGCAGGATTACACGCCGCACAAGGCTGATGAGTCTGATTGCGTGCTGATCGCCCGGCTGGCGGCCGAGCTGCACTGTTATGTGCCGGAGGAGCTGGATGAGACCTGGGCGCACCTGCGGCACCTGGGGCGGCGGCGGGCGCAGCTGGTCACCGCGGCGACGGCGTCGGCGGCCCGGGTGCGGGATTTCTTGTCGGTGGCCTGGCCGGTGGTGCCGGGGGCGTGCGCGGAGCCGTTTAAGTCGGTGACCTGGCTGGCGGCGGTGCAGGTGACGGCGGGCCGGTGCGGCGGGCGGCCGGAGAAGCTGGCCGCGGCCGGGCTGGGCGAGTTCACCGCCGCGGTCCGCGCGGCGGTGGGCGGCTGGGGTGGCAAGCGGGTCAGCGGCCGGGTGGCCCGGGCGGTGTTCGCCGCGCTGGCCGATGCCGAGGGCGCGGTGATCTGGTCCCGCCGGGGCCTGTTCCGCCGCATCGCCGACGAGCTGGGCGACCTGGCCCGGATCCGGGCCCAGCTGCGGGCGGTGGAGGCGGACATGGCCGCGGTGCTGGGCGAGCTGGGCCTGTCCCGGCTGGGCGACATCCCCGGGCTGACCGCGGTGGGCGCGGCGGCGATCTTGGCCGAGACCGGCGACCCGCGCCGTTATGACAGCTCCTCCTCGCTGGTCAAGCATGCCGGGCTGTCCCCGGCCGGGAACGCCTCGGGCGCTTTTGAGGGCCAGGCGCGCATCTCCCGCCGCGGCCGGCCCGGGCTGCGGCTGGCGGCCTGGCGCGCGGTCTGGCCGATGCTGGTGCACAACCCGGTCCTGGCCGCCAAGTACGCCGCGCTGGCCGGAACCGCCGCGGCCGATGCGCCCGCCCGCCGGCCCGCGGCGCGGCGCGGCGGCCGCGGCCCGCGCCCGGCGCGCGAAAGCCCGGGTGGCCTGCGCCGCCTCGCTGCTGCGCTGGATCTACTGCCTGGTCGTCCACGGCACCAGCTGGGACCCCGCCGTCGCCGCCGGCCTGCCTGCCAGCCGGAGGCCGCCTGACCAGCGGCGGCGCCCCGCGCCGCTCACCGGCGCCCTAGACCATCCTCCCTGATGAGAGGGGGGACAGCGAGCCCGTCATGTCGTTGAGGACCACCTCGGCTGGAACCCTGGGCAGCTGTCCCCGGGCCGCCGGGGCCTTCTCACCAGCCCGGTTGAACGCTGTCGGGGCAGGCCCGCCCGCACCCGCGGGCGGGCCGAGCCCGCTTGCACTACGTAGGGCGAGAAGACCCCGGCCACGGGCACCCGCACCGCCCCGGCACCAGCATCCCGCCAGGGCGGCACTCCGCCATGCCCGCACCCGGCAACCCCGCCGCCACCGGCCCCACCCTCAGCGATAATCCCAGCTCACAGACCCGCCACAGCATCACCGGAAACGCTTGACACACCGCCTCTTACGCTGGTTCCAGCTGCATGAATGGGACATTCACATCGTATGCTCTGGTACGGGCGGTACTAGAGGGCCAATCGACGTGGCGCTGCTGTTCGCCGGCGCGGCCCGGACCCCGCTGCTGGACGCCTACCTCACCGTGACCAGTGACCAGGCCGCGCGGGCGGCGCGGATCCTGGATGCCCGGGTCGTCATCCCGGTGCACACCGAAGGCTGGAAGCACTTCACCCAGGGCCCGGAGACCATCGCCCCGGCCTTCGCCCGCCACGGCGCCAGCGGACAGCTGCGGCTGCTGGCGCCCGGCGAGAGCACCACGACCTAGATGACAGGCTCCCCGACTTTGCCTTGCCTAGCAGACTACGGCCCGGTTCGGTGCACAAGAGATCTTTCGTGTGTTACTTCTTGGCTCACGCACGTTGGCCAGGACTTGAGGTGGTGTGATGTCAGACCGTCCGTTTGAGCTCGCCTGGACACCCGAGGGCATAGTGGCCCGGGTCCGGCTGCGAGGAACTTCGGTGCTCTCGTCGCCGATGCTGAACCGGGGTACCGCGTTCACGCTGGCCGAACGGGAGGCGCTCGGACTCACCGGGCTGCTGCCCGGCGGCGTGTCGACGATCGAGGGGCAGCTGCGGCGGGTCTACGCGCAGTATCTGCGCCAGCCCGACGACCTGGCCAAGAGCCTGCATCTCGGCCAGGTGCGGAACCGCAACGAGGTGCTGTTCTACCGGCTGCTGACCGAGCACATCCACGAGATGCTGCCGATCGTCTACACCCCGACGGTGGGGACCGTGATCGAGCGGTACAGCCTGGAGTTCGGACGCCCGCGCGGCGTATACCTGTCGGTGGATCATCCTGATCAGGTGGAGAGGGCCTTCCGCAACTACGGTCTCGGGGCCGACGAGGTGGACCTGATCGTGGCCACCGACTCCGAGGGCATCCTGGGCATCGGCGACTGGGGAGTAGGCGGCATCGCGATCGCAGACGGGAAGCTGGCCGTCTACACCGCGGCGGCCGGGCTGCATCCCCGCCGGGTCATCCCGGTCGTGCTGGACACCGGGACCGACAATCCTGGCCTGCTGGCCGAGGATATGTACCTGGGCAACCGGCACCCGCGGGTCCGGGGTGAACGGTACGACGAGCTGATCGACGCCTACGTCAGCGCCGCCACCAAGCTGTTCCCGAACGCGATGCTGCACTGGGAGGATTTCGGCGCCGCCAACGCCCGACGCATCCTGCTGAAGTACGCCGACCGTTGCTGCACCTTCAACGACGACATCCAGGGCACCGCCGCGGTCGTGCTGGCCGCCGCGCTATGCGCGAACCGGGCCGCGGGCGTGGCGATGCGCGATCAGACCGTGGTGATCCACGGCGCCGGCACGGCCGGGATCGGGATCGCGGACGCGCTGCGGCAGATCATGCTCAACGAGGGCCTCAGCCCGGACGAGGCCACCGCGCGGTTCTACGCGCTGGGGAGCAAGGGCCTGCTGACCACCGACTACCCGGGGACGCTGCGGGACTTCCAGGTGCCCTACGCCCGGCCGGCCGCCGAGGTCGTCTCCTGGTCGCGCGACGCGGACGGCCGGATCGGCCTGGCCGAGGTGGTGAGGCGCAGCCGTGCCACCATGCTGATCGGGACGTCGACCCAGCCCGGCGCGTTCACCGAGCAGATCGTCACCGAGATGGCCACCCACGCCGAACGGCCGGTCATCATGCCGCTGTCCAACCCGACCTCGCACTCCGAGGCCCAGGCCGCCGACCTGATCGCCTGGACCGGGGGGCGGGCGCTCATCGCGACGGGAAGCCCGTTCCCGCCAGTGACATACGGCGGGGTCGAGTACCAGGTCGCCCAGGCCAACAACGCGCTCATCTTCCCCGGCCTCGGGCTCGGGGTGAGCGTCAGCCGGGCCCGCCGCGTCAGCGACGGCATGCTCACCGCCGCGGCCGACGCGCTAGCCGGGCTGTCCGACGCCACCGCCCCGGGCGCGGCCGTGCTGCCCCCCGTCACCAGCCTGCGCGCCGTGTCCGCCGCGGTCGCCGAGGCCGTCGCCCGGGCGGCCCGAGCCGAGGGCCTGTCCGACGTGTCCCTCGACGGCCTGGCCAGACGGGTCCGGGCGGCCATGTGGGAGCCGGCCTACCCGGCGGTGGAGGCGATCTAGGCGATGCCGTGGTCCGTCCGCGCCGTGCCGTTGCCCGACGGCGACCGCCCGGCCGACCTGTGGATCGACGGAGTCCGGGTCCGCTGACCCCGGCCTAGTGACGCTCTCAGGCGCCGAGAGCCATGAAGGAGTGCGCCGTCGCCTTGGCCAGCGGATCGTCGGCGGCGGCCCGGCGCGCGGCCTGGAGCGCTTCAGGGAGCGTGGCACCACGCTGAAGCGCGTCGTGCAGCGCCAGCATGAGCGGCACCGCCGCGACGTCGTTGACGGGCACCACGCTGGCCACGATGCCGGCCGCGCCGAGCGGGCCCAGGCTGCTCGCCAGGCCCAGAAGCTCGTCGGCGCCCACCGGTGCGGCGACTCCGGAGTCGCAGCTAGCCAGGACCATCTGGTACGGCGCGCGGCCCAGCCGCTCGAAGTCGTGCACGGTGAGCGGCCCGTCGTCGAGCAGGATGGACGAGAACATGGGGTTGTCCGCCCGGAACGTGCTGTGCGCCGCGATGTGCGCGAGCCACGCGCCATCCAGGGCGCTGAGCACGTGATCGGCCGTCGCGCTGCCGTGACCGTGTACCACCGCATCGGGATACCGGGAGCGGAGCGGCGCGACCTCCGCACCCATGGTGGCCAGCCCGGGCCCGACGACAAGGGCCACGCGCCGCGGGGACGGCGGGCTCATCCGGCGGGCCCGCAGCCAGGCCGACGCGGACGGCGCCACGGTCACCACGCGATCGCGCAACGACGGCATGAGCGTCCACGGCACGGCCCCGAGCCGGGCCGGCGGTATGACGACGACCGGGCCGTCGCCGAGTTCGGCGGCCGCCTCGCCGAGCAGCGCGGACTCCAGCCGGGCGCCCCCGTGGTTCAGCATGAGCTCGCCCTCGGGCTGCGACGGGCGATGGGCCAGGCGGCGCAGCACGAAACGGTTCATCTGGACGTCGCGTTCGGGGATGTTCCCCACCGTGTGCAGGCGCACCCGCCGGCCCTTGACGATGATCACGTGCAGCAGGCCGTCCACCGCGACGAGCTCGATCAGCGTACTCGGGCCGAGCTCGTCGACGAGCTCACCGAGGTCAAACTCGCCTTCCCCGGGCTTGTGGCTGCCGGGCAGCCTGCGCGTGCGAGCCTGGACCGCCGCCTCGAGCCGGCGCCGCTCCCGCTCCAGCGCGTTCCGGCGCGAGGCGGCCATCTCGGTCTCCCCGAGCAGCCGGCTCACGCTGCGCAGCGCTTCCAGCTCGGCCGCCAGCTCACTGTTTTCGCGGATCGGTGCGCTCCGGACCGCCAGCGCCGTCGCCCGCCACCGCTCGCTCCAGAACAGCAGCTGGCGGACGTCGCCCCGCCGGAGCGCGTCACGCTGGGCCAGCGTGGCGAGCTCCGCGCCGTGCGCCGTGCCGTACGCCCGCAACTCAGTCGCCCCGAGCCGCATCTGGTGCTCCTCGAGGGCGTCGAGCCCGCGGGCGCAGGCCATGACGGTGGCCCGGGTGTTGCCCTTGGCGTCGGCCTGCAGGGCCCGGGCCAGCCAGGCCACGCTCCGGGGCAGCGGAGGCCCGCGACGGCGGGGCCGCGCGGCGCGCTCCAGGTGCTGGTCGGCCACGGCCATGCTGCCCCGGCTCAGGGCGACGCGCCCGGCGAGCAGATGCGCCTGCATCGCCTCGCCGGCCTGGGCTGCCTCGAGACGGGCGGCTACTTCCTCGGCATAGCGGAGCAACGCGGGGGTGTGCTCGCCTGCGGCATACCGAGCCTCGGCCAGCACTAGGCTGGCGCGCGCCTCCCAGAGGGAGCGCCCCTGAGTCCGGAACTGTCGGCCCGCCTGACGTGCCCGCTGTCTGGCATCGGCCGTGCGGCCCGCAGCCAGGGCGGCGGTGGCGGCCGCGAAGAGCAGTTCCGCGTTCCGGTACGCTATGCCTCCGCCCCGGGGAATGCGGCTCAGCGCGGTGTCGGTCTCATCGGCTGCTTCTTCCGTCAGGCCAGCGGCCAGCAGCGTCAAGCAGCGGTCGACGGCGAGTTCGGGAACCTTCTCGCCGAGCGCCTGGTAGCGTCGTCCCGCTTCGTCGAGATAGGAAAGCGCGTGCGGGAGATCACCGCGGGCAAGTGCCACCAGTCCGAGGTTATGCCGGGCGTAGGCGTACTGGAGGTCCTGCCCGTTGGCCGCGAACAGCTCCTCGGCACGGGCGAAATCGACGGCTGCCCGCCCAGGGAGACCCAGCCCGAGGAAAACAAAGGCCCGCGCCTCCAGCGAACGTCCCTCCCACACCGTGTCGGCCGCCCGGCGGAAGTACGGCAAGGCGCGGCTCAAGTCCCGGCGTGCCTCGTGGAAGCGGCCCAGGTCCCACAGCGCCCTGGCGCGGCGCATGAGCACCTGACCGGTTAGGTCGCCGCGGGCGGTCGCCAGCGCTTGATCCAGCACGGCCAGTCCCTGGCGGCTACGGCCAGCCCAGGCGAGCGCTACTCCGAGGGTCGCCTGCACGTCGGCCTCGCGCTGGGGTCGGCCTGAAGCTCGAGCGAGCCTCACCCCCTTCCGCAGCTCGCCGATCGCTTCCGGGAGCTCTCCGCGGTCGCGCAGCACGATCCCGATCGCCTGATGGGCCAGTGAGGCGTCGTGGGAGCTTGGCTGGCCGGCCAGCACCGAGCGTGCGGCGGACAGGGCGTCTTGCGGCCTGGATAGAGCGAGCGGCAGGAGTCGCGCCGGGTCGAACGGCGCGTTTTCTGTGTCAGGATCTCCCGGCGTCACTCCGATAATGCTAGACAGTCCCTATACCTAGCAAGCCGGATAGGGGGTTGCTATGACCGTTAGTGACGAGGGACAGGGCGAGCCGCGCAGCCGTCTCCATGCGCAGATCAGGCTGATTCTGTCCGGAATTCCGGATGTCGTGGACGGCCTGGAAGGAGCGACGGCTCGCGGGCCCGACTGGGCCGAGCATGAGTATGTCGATTACCTGCACCGGGGACGCTCCCTGCTGGTCCGTGACGAGGACGTCGATCGCGTAACCCGCATCGTATCCGCCACCCCGGTTGCGCACGACAACAACGTGCGCGGCCTGACCCGGCTGGAGTTCACCGCCGACGAACGGCGCAGCGTGGAGGAGAGTTGCGCTCACATCGACCGCACCCTCGGCGAGGGGGTGGCCACGCCGGATCACATCCTTTACATCTGCCCCATCAGCACCTGCCCGGCCACCGAACCGGAGGAGGTCCCGGCCGACGCAGCTCCCGACCCGGGCGAGTCCGCGGAGGCATCCGACGGCGAGGGCGTGCTCATGGTGATTCCGGACAGCGGCCTGCTGCCGGGCGCGGCTGAGGAGCACACCTGGCTGGCCGGGGTGGACGGCGAGAAAGAGAACCCGATCGGCGGCTACCCGCCTCGCATTCTCCCGTACGCGGGGCACGGGACCTTCGCGGCCGGCGTCGCGCGGGCCATGGCCCCCAAGGCCGATGTGTGGGTGGACAGGACGTTCGCCAAGTTCGGCGCGATCTTCGAAGCTGACCTGGTCAAGCAGGTATCCGCGGCGCTGAGGCGGGGCGCCGAGGTCATCTCGCTGTCGTTCGGCACCAACAGCCGCAACGACCTTCCGTTGCTGGGTTTCGAGGTGCTGGAACAGCAGTTGCGCCACTACGCCGGAGCGGTCCTGGTCGCGGCGGCCGGGAACGACAACTCACGGCGCCCGTTCTGGCCGGCCGCCTATCCCTGGGCGGTCGGCGTCGGCGCTCTCAACGCCGACCGGACGGGCAAGGCGTCGTGGAGCAACTACGGGCCTTGGGTGGACGTCTTCGCGCCGGGCGAAGGACTGGTCAACGCCTTCGCCAAAGGACGGTACCTGTGCACCGAGCCGCCGAACGTGGGCGAGTGGCGGGACTTCGACGGCATGGCCCGCTGGAGCGGGACGTCGTTCTCGGCGCCGCTCGTGGCGGGGCTCATCGCGGCCCGCATGTCGAAGACCGGTGAGACCGGTCAGCAGGCCGCGCACGAGCTACTGGTTAAAGCCCGGTCACAGACCATACGCGGCCTGGGGCCGGTGATCCTCCCCGGACAGGCCTACTGATCCTGGGCCGCCCCGGTCCGGCCCGCGGATACGGCGCTCATGACTACCTGGCGGCGGAGCTGGCCGCGGGAGGCCTCGTGGAACCCGTGCCCAGCCAGCCAGTTCCTGATCCACGGGCCGTCGGGGTGCGTGTCGGGCACGACGTTGTAGATGTAGTTGAGGCCCCGCGCGGCGGCCTCCTCCTCCAGCCGTTCCAGGATGAAGGCGCCCACGCCGTGGCCGCGGCGGCCGGGCGCGACGATGAAGGTGATGCGCGCGTCGCCCCATTCCGTGTCGAGCCAGCCGTACCCGGCGACCTCCCCGCCGTCGGTCACCCGCCACCACTCGTCCGCGACGGGCTCGCCGGGCGCGGGTCCGGCCAGGCCCACCGCGGCCAGCTCGGCCGGGCCGAACACCCGCTGCTTGTCGGCGTCCCAGCGGGGCGAGTTCTCCTTGGTCCAGGTCAGCGTCATGCATGTCCTCTCATGTCAGCGACCCGCCGGCGGCGGCGACGCGCCGCAGCAGGGCGGACGGACGGTACCGGTCCTCGCCGTACCAGGCGTGCAGCGCGTCGAGCACGCCCAGGATCGTGGCGGGTCCCCAGCGATCCCCCCAGGCCAGCGGGCCGAGCGGGTAGTTGGTGCCGAGCTGCATGGCGGTGTCGATGTCGGCGCCGCTGGCCACCCCCTTATGCGTCGCGTCGACGGCCCCGTTCACCAGCATGGCGACGGTCCGGGTCACGACCAGGCCCGGGGCGTCGTCGATCGGGTACACCGCCAGGCCGGCTGCCTGCAGCAGCCCGATGGCCTCGTCCCGGGCCGCCACCGGGCAGCCGTCGGACGGCGCGACCGCCACGCCCGCCGCGGTGGCATCGTCGAGCGTCCGGTCGACCACCACGGCCGGCAGGCCCAGGGCGGCCGCGGGCCTGCCGTCGCATCGGACCAGCCGCGCGCCGCCCGGTAGCTCGACCGTCCCGTCCCGCCGCTCGCCGGCCCGGATCTCCACGCCGGAACGGCCGAGCAGGGCCCGCAGCGGCGACTCGCCGTGCTCGGTGACGTAGGACGGGGCCGAACGGGCCGGGGCGGCGTCGGGTTCCGCCGGCGCCGCGTCGTCGCCGTAGCGGAACCAGCCGCGGCCAGTCTTGCGGCCCAGCCAGCCTGCTTCCACCAGGGAGCGCTGCAGCAGCGACGGCGCGAACCGCGGGTCGTAGCCGAACGCGGTCCACACCGACCGGGTCACCGCCTCGTTCACGTCCTGCCCGACCAGGTCCATCAGCGCGAACGGCCCCATCCGGAAGCCGCCCGCCCGGGTGAGCACGGCGTCGATGGTGGCCGGGCTGGCGGCCTGCTCCTCGGCCAGCCGCAGCGCCTCGGCGTAGAACGGCCGCGCGACCCGGTTCACGATGAACCCCGGCGTCGCGGACGCCTGGACGACCTGCTTGCCCCAGTCCTCGGCCAGCCGGGTGACCGCCGCCGCGACGGCGGGTTCGGTGGCCAGGCCGCTGACCACCTCGACCAGCCGCATCACCGGCGCCGGGTTGAAGAAGTGCAGGCCCACCAGGCGGCCCGGGTGGCTGAGCCCGGCCGCGATGGCGGTCGGCGACAGCGAGGATGTGTTGGTGGCCAGCACGCAGTCCGGCGCGACGACCTTCTCCAGCTCGGCGAACAGGGCCTGCTTGACCGCCAGGTCCTCGGCGACCGCCTCGATCACGCACCGGGCCCGGGCCAGCTCGCCGAGATCGGCGGCCGCCTCGAGGCGCAGCTCGACCGGACCCTGCAGCCGGCCCTTGTCGACCAGCCTGGCCACCCGGTCGCGGACCGCGGCGACCGCCCGCCCGGCGGCGCCCTCGGCGACGTCATAGACGGTGACCGGGTGGCCGGCCACGGCGGCGACCTGCGCGATGCCGGCCCCCATCGTGCCGGCTCCGATGACCGCGACGGGCGCGGCCCGGTCGATCACAACGCCGCCCCTCGCATGATCAGCGCGGCCTGCGCGCGCAGCTCGACGCGGCGTATCTTGCCGGTGGGCGTGGTGGGGTACCCGGTGACGAACACGATCCGGCGGGGCCGCTTGAAGGACGGCAGGCCCGCCCGGCAGAACGCGATCAGCGCGTCCTCGTCGGCCACGGCACCGGCGTTGAGCTGCACGAAGGCGACCGGCTTCTCCAGCCCGTCGGTGTCGTTCCCGGCCACCACCACGGCCTGGATCACGTCGGCGTGCGCCAGCAGGCGCGCCTCCACCTCGGCCGGGGTGACCCAGATGCCGCTGGCCTTGAGCATGTCCCCGGTGCGGCCCAGGCATGAGTAGTACCCGTCGGCGTCCACCACGTAGGTGTCCCCGGTGCGCAGCCACTCCCCCCGGAACACCTGGCGCGAGGCGTCGTAGCGTGACCAGTACCCGGTCGCGGCCGACGCGCCCCGGACGAACAGGGTCCCCGGAGTGCCCGGCGGGACCTCCAGCCCGTCCTCACCGAGCACGCGCAGGTCGTAGCCCGGCACCGCGACCCCGGTCGTGCCCGCCCTGACCTGCCCCGGCCGGTTGGACAAGAAGATGTGCAGCATCTCGGTCATGCCGATGCCGTCGAGGATGTCCACGCCGAAGTGCGACGTCCACCGCTGGTACAGGGCGGCCGGGAGCGCCTCGCCGGCCGAGGCGGCCAGCCTCACCCCGGCCAGCGCGTCGGCGGGCAGGCCAGCGCGAAGCATGCCGGAGAAGAAGGCAGGACCGGCGAAGAACAGCGTGGCGGCGAATTTCCCGGCCCGTTCGGCCATGATGCCGGGACGGGACGGGCTCGGCTCGAGCACGGCGGCCGCCCCGGCCGACATCGGGAACAGCACGGAGTTCCCCAGCCCGTAGGCGAAGAAGGCCTTGGCCGCGGACAGGCACCGGTCCTCGGGGGTGATCCCGAGCACCTGGGTGCCGTAGGTTTCGCACACCACCCGGATCGAGCCGTGCCGGTGCATCGCGCCCTTGGGCGTCCCGGTCGTGCCCGAGGTGTACAGCCAGAAGGCCGGCGAGTCCGCGGTAGTCGGGTAGCCCTCGTCCGGCGCGCCCACGTCGGCCAGCACCGCATCGGCCAGCACGGCGTCGGTCACCACCGCCATGACCTCGGTCACCCCGGGGAAGCCCAGCGCGGCGGCCACCACGTCGCGGTATGCCGAGCTCACCGCGACGACCCGGGCCCGGGAGTCGGCCAGGATCTCGGCGCCATGCCGTCGGCGCGCCCGACCGCAAACGCCTCGGCGAGTTCGGCGTAGCTGACGTCGCCGGCCACGCCGGTCAGCGCGAGCCGGTCCCCGCGTCCCTCCCTGACGTGCCGGTCGAGCAGGTAGTCGCAGGCGTTGAAGAACGGTCCCGGTGTCACGGGTCGGTCCCTACGCGAGGTGAACGTAGTCGAAGTCGAACGGCTGGCCGTTGATGCCGTTGCGCGGCGGTGCGATCCATGCGGCAATCTTGCCCCGCTGGTGCACCGGCTGCATCAGCGACCGCACGTAGGTCTTGTCCACCTCGGTGGGCAGCCATGCACCCTGGCGGCGCTGCCACTCCTCCGCCGGGATCTTCTCGCCGTCCGGGGTGGCCTCGATCCCGGCGAACGCGCCGACCTTGCGGTTGAAGGCGACGTGCGGCAGCTTCAGCCGCTGCCTGGCGCCTCCCTCCTCCAGGATCCGGTTCCACCGCTTGACGCCGCCCTGGCAGTCCGAGATGTACTCGCGCCGCAGGTCGGTGTTCAGCCCGGTCAGCGCCATGACCTCGGTCTGCGCGATCTCGCCCTCCTCGGACAGCGCGTCCACCATGATCGAGTCGCTGGTGAGCTTGTGGTCGTCCTTGCGCCGGTCCTCCAGCCACCGGCCCTTGAGCCCGGCGGTGTAGTAGTTCGCCACGTTCGTGGAGGTCTCGCCGCCGAACAGGTCGAGCGACACCGAGTAGTGGAAGTTCAGGTACTTCTGGATGACCGGCAGCGGGATGGCACCCAGGGCGGCCACGTCGTCGGTATCGTGTTCCCGCATCACCTCGACGGTGCGCTGCACCACCCGGTCCACGCCGGTGGTGCCCACCATCATGTGGTGCGCCTCCTCCTTGAGCATGAACTCGCAGGTGCGGCTGAGCGGGTCGAAGGAGCTTTCCTTCAGCGTGCCGAGCTGGTATTTGCCGTCCCTGTCGGTGAAGTAGGTGAACATGTAGAACGAGAGCCAGTCCGGCGTCTCCTCGTTGAACGCGCCCAGGATGCGCGGCGAGTCGAGGCTGCCGGAGTTGCGGTGCAGCAGCTCCTCGGCCTCCTCCCGGCCCTCACGGCCGAAGTACGCGTGCAGCAGGTAGACCATCGCCCACAGGTGTCGCCCCTCCTCGACGTTCACCTGGAACAGGTTGCGCAGGTCGTACAGGCTCGGCGCGGTGGCGCCCAGGTTGCGCTGCTGCTCGACCGAGGCGGGCTCGGTGTCGCCCTGGATGACGATCAGCCGCTGGAGTTCGGCCCGGTACTCCCCCGGGACCTTGTCCCAGACCGGCTCGCCCCTGTGCTCGCCGAACCCGACTGTGCGGCCCGGGTCCCGTTCGGCCAGGAAGATCCCCCATCGGTACTCCGGCATGGCCACGTGGCCGAACTGCGCCCACCCGTCCCGGCCCACGTTGATCGCGGTACGCAGGTAGACGTCCTGGGTCGGCAGCGTCGGCCCCATCGTCTGCCACCACTGGATAAAGTTCGGCTGCCACGACTCCAGCGCCCGCTGCAGCCGCCGGTCCTCGTGCAGGCGGACGTTGTTCGGGATCTTCTCGGTGTAGTCGGCGCCAGTAGTCATCGGGTCAGACTCGCTTCCGGTCGAAGACGGCCCGCCGCCCCGTGCCGAACCGGCGCAGCGCGCCGTCCGGGCCGGCGGCATTGGGCCGGTTGAATATCCAGTTCTGCCAGGCGGACAGCCGGCCGAAGATTTTTGTTTCCATGGTCTCCGGGCCGGCGAACCGGTAGTTGGCTTCCAGACCGGTGAGGGCGTCGGGGCTGAAGCTGGCCCGCTCCTCGGTCGCGATCCTGATCTCGTCGTCCCAGTCGATGTCATCCGGCGCGAACGTGACCAGGCCCAGGTCGGCGGCGTCCTCGGCCTCCAGCGCCTCGTTCCTGCGCTTCGCCGCCGCTTCGTAGCCTGCCTCGTCGCCCCAGAACCGGGTCTGCAAGCGGGTCAGCCCGTTGCTCATCGTCAGCGGGCCGAGGTTGGCCTCGCCCAGGGTGATGGTGGCTGGCTCGGCGTCTGGGTCCTTGTCTTCGAACACCCCGGCCAGCTGGAACGACCGGTCGGCGGCCAGGGCCAGCTCGAGCAGCGAGCCGGCGAAGCAGCTGCCCGGCTCGATCGCCGCGATCAGGCTGCGGCTGGTCACGTCGAGCCGCCGCAGGGTGCGCTTGAGGTAGTGCAGGACCTCGTTGGCGAACCAGTCGTCCTTGCCGGCCAGGAGCAGCTCGTCGTGGGCGAGCACCAGCGCCGGGTCGCCCTCGGTGCGGAACACCCAGGTGCCGAGCTCGGGCTCGTTGGTGCGCAGGTCCAGGATGAGGTCGTCGAGCTCGCGGGTCACCGCCAGCGGCCAGAAGTCCGTGTTCCGGGCTCCGGCGAGGTCGGCGGGCGGGTCGTTTCGCGGGCCTTTTACCGATATGTCGACCCGGCCCGCGTCGCGGTCCAGCCTGGCCTCAACGTGGTCGTAGCTGATCGCGTCGTCGTCGCGGGTCTTGGCCAGCGGGACCAGCGCCACCCCCGTCGCGTCCTGCGGGCGGCCGGAACGGCTCGCCAGCTCGGCGGCCCGCTCCGCGACGGCCTCGTCCCACCGCGGCCGCGGCACCGCCTCGTCGACCAGGCGCCACTGCACGGCCTTCTTCCCGCCGACGCCCTCGGACTTGGTGGAGAAGTAGTCGGCCAGGTCCCGCCGCACGTGCCGCTTGTCGGACACCCGGGTCAGCCCGCCGGTGCCCGGCAGCACGCCGAGCAGCGGCAGCTCGGGCAGCGACACCGCCGAGGACCGGTCGTCGACCAGCATGATGTGCTCGCACGCCAGCGCCAGCTCGTACCCGCCGCCGGACGCGGTGCCGTTCACCGCGGCCAGGTAGGCCTGGCCGGAGTGGGCGGTGGCGTCCTCGATGCCGTTCCTGGTCTCGTTGGTGAACTTGCAGAAGTTCACCTTCCAGCCGTGCGGCGATCCGGCCAGCATGCGGATGTTGGCGCCGGCGCAGAAGATCTTCGGCTTGCCGCTGGTGATCACGACCGCCCGCACCTCGGGGTGCTCGAAGCGCAGACGCTGCACCGCGTCGTACAGCTCGATGTCCACGCCGAGGTCGTAGGAGTTCAGCTTCAGCTCATACCCAGGGATCAGGCCGCCCTGCTCCTCGACGTCCATCGTCAAGGTCGCGACCGGCCCGTCGGTCGATAGCTTCCAGTGCCTGTACCGGTCCGGGCTGACCCGGAACTCGACCCGCATGTCGGTCGTCGCCTCGGTCATCGCCGATTCCTTCCTGCCGATGCTCAATACTCTACAAAACTTGAGTTAGACGTCAAGAGTTCGTAGTATTTAGTTCGTCATGACCGACACGGACCAGCCCACGCTGCTGCGCCGTCACGCCGCGGGCACGGACAGCGCCCGCAGTGTGCTGTTCACCGTGCTCGGCGAGCTGGTCCTGCCGACCGGCGGCGAGGCCTGGACGTCGGCGTTCATCGACGTGTTCGGCCGGCTCGGGGTCGAGGAGAAGGCGGCCAGGCAGGCGCTGATGCGAACCGCGGCCGACAGCTGGCTGAGCTCGGAGCGGGTCGGGCGGCGCGCCGTCTGGCGGCTCACCCCGGCCGCCGAGCGGCTGCTGCGGGACGGCACCGAGCGCATCTTCGGCTTCACCGCGGTCGCCGCGGACTGGGACGGCCGCTGGACGATCGTGATCGCGCGCACCCCGGAGGCCGAACGGGCCGCCCGGCATGTGCTCCGGACGCGGCTGCGCTGGGCCGGGTTCGGCAACGTCATGCCGGGCGTCTGGCTGAGCCCGCGCAGCGATCGCGGCGGCGAGGTGCGGCAGATCCTGGCCGAGGCCGGACTGCCGGACGGCTACCTGTTCACCGCCGAGCACCAGGGCGGCGGCTCGCTGGCCGCGATGGTGGGTAACGCCTGGGACCTGGGTCAGCTGGCCCGTGAGTACGACGAGTTCGTCGAGGCGTTCAGCCGGGAGGTCAGCTCCGACCCGCTCGTTCGGATCATCGACCTGGTGCATGCCTGGCGCCGGTTCCCGTGGATCGACCCGGGCCTGCCGGCCCAGTTCCTGCCCGCCCCGTGGCGCGGCACCGCCGCCGCCGAGCTGTTCGCCCTGCGGCACGCCGGGTGGGCCGACGAGGCCATCGCCGAGTGGAAGCAGCTGCTGACCAGGACGTGACCTATCGCAGGCCGTTGCGGAGCGCGGTCACCCGCTGGACGGAGGCGTTGAACGCGGCCTGATCCAGCTGCCCGCCGTCAAGCGCGCCGGCCAGGGCCGTGACCACGGCCTGCCCCTGCGACGGGTCCTTCGCCGAGCACAGGACCAGGTCCATCCCGGCCTGGGCGGCAAGCACGGCGCGCCGCCCGTAGCTGCCGAACGCGCCCAGCGCGCCAGCCTCGATCGCGTCGGTGATGGTCACGCCCTGGTAGCCGAGCCGGGCTCGCAGTTCACCCTGGATCACGGCCGGGGACAGCCCCGCCGGGTGACTGGCGTCCAGCGCCGGGTAGACGGCCCAGGACGCCATGATGAGCTTGACCCCGGCGACGATGGCCACCGGGTAAGGCGCCTCGTCCGTGGAGCGCAGGCCGGACAGCGGCACGTCGAGGGTGACCGGGCCGACGTCGGTGTTCTGCGACTTCGCGGCCGAACCCAGGCCGGGAAAATGCTTGGCCGTCGCCGCCACGCCGGTCTTCTGCTGGGCGGTGACGAAGGCCATCCCGCAGCTGGTCACCACCGAGGCGTTGGTGCTGTAGGACCGCTGGAACTGATCAATGAAGTTGCCGGGCTGGTCGTGCACGTCGAGCACGGGCGCCAGATTGACGTTCATGCCCACGCCGGCCAGGTTCTGCCCCGCCCCGGTCCCGGCCGAGCCGGCCGACGAGACCGGGCTCCTGGACATGCCGATCTGCTTCTCTGACATGGTGGGGGCGCCGGGCAGCCGCCGGATCTCGCCGCCCTCCTGGTCGGTCATCAGCAGCAGCGGCACTGGCACGGGGCTCTGCTGCTGCGCCTGGCGCAGCTGCCGGATCACCGAGGCGATCTGGGTCTCGCTGGAGATGTTCCCGCCGAAGAAGATCACGCCGGCCGCCTGGCCCGCGCTGATCTGCTGCAGCAGGACCGACGGCGGGGTCAGCCCCGAGTAGGAGAAGATCACCCGCTGCCCGGCGAGCTGCTGCGACGTCAGTCCGGCGGCCTGGGCCGGCGCCGTCCAGGTCCAGGCCAGCGTCGCCGCCGCTCCCAGCGGCGCCGCCGCTCCCAGCGCCAGCAGGGTCTTGAGCGCATGACGCCGGTCCAGACGAGATTCGTCGGTCACCGTCGCTCCCTCCCGTTGCCCGCTCCGATCGTGCCCGCCCGCGCCGCCCTTCACGCCGGCCGCGCAGTGTCCTGTTCGCAGCTCCCACCACCAGAGTCACATCTATATCATCGCTCACAATTTCGATAAATCTATTTATCCGGCATGTTTTCCCTAGGAAATGTCGGCGGGTCTGCTAGGATGGCGTCAGGAAATCAACCCAGCTGCGACGGATCATCCGCTCCTGTACCACCTGCCCCGCTGGCACCATCAGCACCGCGGCATACGATGTGAATGTCCCATTCATGCAGCTGGAACAACATGGCTGGGACATCCACGCCGTATAAAACGGCGGAGGCATCCGCCCCCGGGCCGGATCACGAGCCACCACAGCCACAGCGATCACTCCGGCGGCCTATTACAGAGTGATCTCGATCGGCCAGAATACACGCTGACCTGGAACGTAAGGACTTGGAAAGAAGTTTCAGAGGATCCGGGACGACCTCCCGGTAAACCTTAAAAAAGTATTACCAGGGCCTAATCTCCTGAATTCAGTGATCTTGCCCGCAGACCCAGGTCTACGGTAATCCACCGGGAGTGTTACAGGGGACATGGAGGTGGATTCAGTGCTGAGTGGGCAACGGCCCGCGCGGCGCCGCCGCAGGAACAGCCAGGCAGCGCGCATCGCGGTACCTCTCGCCATCCCGGTGGCACTGGCCCTGACTCTCGGAATCGTCCTGGCGATCTCGAACGGCGGCAAGGCTACGACGATTCAGCAATCAGCCTGGGGCTCGTGCGCATCAGCCGCGGCCTACGCCAGCCCCGCGGACCCCGCAGACCCTCCGGCCCAGCGCCACCGCCACCACCACGGATCTGGTGCCAGCCCCGCTGACCCCGACGCCAGCACCAGCGCGGACCCCGACGCCAGCACCAGCCCTGCGGCCCCTGACGCCAGCGCCAGCGCCCCGGCGCCGGCAGGCTCGGACGCCCCGTCACCGTGCCCGTCGGCATCCGGCCCAGCGGCGACCGGCCCCACCGTGGCGGGCATTCCCCCCATCAATCCCCCAGGCCATCCCGGCCTGGCCGGAGCCGACGCGGTGGACGCGGCCGGGGACGCGTTCAGCTTCAACCAGACACCAGCCCAGGCGGCGGACTCCACGAACTGCACGGTGACCGTGCCGGACCACCCGCTGACCGCCCAGGGCCTGGCCGCACCGTGGCTGCTCGGAGACGGCTGCACCTGGGAAAACGGAGACACCGAAGGCGTGTTCATCGACGCCACGATCCTGCCGCCGAACGGCCGTATCTTCAGTGTACAACCCGCTGGTGATCACCCAGGGCACCACCCCGGAGGTGGCGCCCACGGCGCCGACCATCCCGCCGGGTTCGCAGGTCATCCTCAGCGTCGGCTTCAACGGCAACGCGCTGGCCCTCGTGGGCCAGGGCGCGCAGCAGGGCAACTGCATCGACGCGTTCGGCAACTCGCTGATCAACCAGACGCCGCAGTGCAACACGGTCGGCTTCTACCGGATGGCCAACGCCGAGATCGCCCGCGGCATCCTGAAGATCCCGGCCGCGGGCACCGCCAAGGACGGCCAGGCCTGCCCCACAACGCGTGACTTCAGCCTGATCGACCAGGACCAGAGCGACAACGCGGTGGCGCACTACCTGTTCAACCCCGATACCGGCCAGACCTCCCAGGCCACCGCGAGCAACCAGGCCATGCTGCCCGGGGACACGACCGAAACCAACGGCAGCGACAACGGCCTGCTGGACGGGTTCATCGATCCGGCGCTCGGCTGCACGCCGTTCACCGCCCCCAACCCCACCAACCCGAACGGAGCCAGCGCGTCGCAGGCGCTGAACGAGCTGTCCGCCCGGGTGAACCAGAAGGGCACGGCCGCGCGGCTCCCGGTCAACGACCCGCAGCTGCTGGTCGGCGGGCAGTTCAGCCTGGGTAAGACCAACACCTACCGGGTCGAGACCGACATGGCACCGCTGCCGCTCGGCACCAACCTTGCGCAGAACGCGGCGACGTACTGCCAGAACATGGTCAACATCCAGACCCCCAGGGTGGCGCTGGATGTTGACCTCGAGGTCGGAACGGCCTCGCCCGTACCTGCCCTCGGCAACAACCTCGCCAACTTCATGGCAGCCCGGCTGAGCGCCTCGTTCGGCAACCTGAACTGCCAGAACTTCGGACTCACCAACCCCGTAAACCTGACGACCGACGCGAACGGCGTCGCGACCGGCGCGACATTCAACACCACGCCACAGACCGCCACCATCGCAGGCAACGCCAACGGCGGCGGCGGCGGCAACGGCGGCGGCAACGGCGGCAACGGCGGCGGCGGCGGCAACGGCGGCGGCGGCGGCGGCGGCAACCGCGGCGGCGGCGGCAACCGCGGCGGCGGCGGCAACCGCGGCGGCGGCAACGGCGGCGGCGGCAACGGCGGCTACGGCGGCGGCTACGGCGGCGGCGGCCAGGGTCAGGGTCAGGGTCAGGGCCAGGGCCAGGGGGCCGCCTAACGGGGCCAGCTTCAAGCCGGCCTATCACGGGGCAATCTCGGTCCATCCAGATGCCCGCAGACCGACCACCCGGCAATCCCCTGAAAGCGTGGACACTTCTCGTCAGCGGATTCGTGTGATGTCGGTCCCTCGTATGGCGGGGGCGGGCGGCCGAGGAGCGGGAGGTCCATCGGTGGCCTTGCCTCCGATGGTGGCACCGATCACGGCGCCGAGATGAAGAGCAACCCCCAGTCCGACCTCGATGGTGAGGAGGGTCATTACCGCGCCGATCGGGCCGTAGCTGGCTTCGTTGGAGACGATGGAGGAGGATCCGAAGAAGGCGACATAGATGCCTACGCCGGTGTAGCAGATCGCGGTCACCAGCCCCGCGAGAAACAGCCGCCGCCAGCTTATCCGCCCAGCCAGCAGGCAGTGCAAGGTCCACCACCAGAAGGCGACCGAGAGGAGGAGCTGCGCGCCCGAGGCCATGATGTGCCCGATGTGGGGCTGAAGCCTGCGGCCGATGACGAATTGCAGTGCCACGAAGCCGAACACCCCGGCCAGCCACTGGGCCCGGCGCGCCAGGGCTTTCCAGCCATGGATCTCGGCCCGGAAAATCTTCGCATACCAGGTCTGGAGTATCCGGGAGACGGACTCGGCTCCGAAGATGACCAGGAGAACGCCGATTATGGACAGGCTGGTGAGCGTCGTCCGGCCGTGCGTGAACAGTGTGGTGACGTCGTGGCTTGCTTCGACGTTGAATTCGCTTCGGGCCGCCAGCGCCCGCGGCAGGTCCTTTCCCAGCACGACCGACGAGAGCATCAGGAAAGGGATGAAGCTCAGCGTGAACAAGGCCGCGAACTGAAGCGAGCTGTTTACGAGTCCCAGCTCACCGAGTTGTGTCCAGATCCGGCCCGGCAGGGTCTGCTCCAGGCGGCTCCGGGCCGAGCGGAAAGCTTCGCTGGCCGACTGCCGCACGCTCATGGCCGGTTCCTGACCCGGCCTGGGGGCAGCTCAGCCATGGGTGCCGAGGGTTTCGTCTAGCCAGTCGAACATGCGCTGTTCGAGGAGGGAGCGGGCCATCGGCTCGCAGTGCATGTCGGCGCCCTCGGCCTTGGTGAACGGGGCGAGCACCTTGGGGCCGGGCAGAGCGTCGTAGAGCCGCCGGGACTGGCCGGGCCAGAACTGTTCTCCTTCCGGGTCGGTGAGCATCATCGGCGTGCGGATCCGCTGGACCAGGTCGCCGAGCCGGTACTGCTCGACCGCCGTGAAGAGGGCGTAGGCGGAATCGAAGGTTCCGTACGGCTTGGCGCGCCATTGCATGACCTGGCGCTCGCGCGGGCTGGCGGACTGCAGGCCGACGGCCATGAAGGCGTCGAATTTCTCCTGCTCACCCGCATCGAGCAGGGTCAGCATCTCCGGCGGCAGATTCGCGCGCCAGGAGGCCGCCACGTCATCGACCCCCGGGTCGGCGACGGCGGCGGCGATGCGGTGCTCGAATGCGAGCGCCCGCGGGACCCAGTAGCCTGCCTGGCTGATGCCGTACAGGGCCAGCCGGCCGGCGTCCACCTCTGGCCGTCCTTCCAGGAAGTCGACCACGGGGGTGATGACGTGCTCCCAGTCGGGACGGAAGGGAACGTGCCGCTCGAACAGCATGCTCTGCTGCCCTGGACCGTCGAACACCAGCGCGTTATAGCCGCGGGCCAGTGCCGGTGCCCCGAGGCCGGGCCATACCCCCGTCACCGGCCCGTCGCTGCCGTTGTTCAGGATCAGGGTCGGCCGGGCTTGCCCGTCGGTGGCCGGGACGAACAGGTAGCCGGGCAGGGTGCCGCCCTCGTACGGGATCGCGACCGCCTCGGCGGGCGGGTCGAGCAGGCTGACGTGCGCGCCGAAGCAACGCCGGTGCGCGGTGAAGATCGGCCCGAGCAAGTCCGCGCCCCCCTCGGCGCCGTCGATCGCGGTCAGCGCCGCCGCGTAATAGGCGGCAGCACGCAGGGAGGCGTTCCGGGCGCTGACCTTGTGCCCGCGGGTTTGCGTGTCCGCGGCGATGGCCTCGACCCGCCTGGCTAGTGCGTGCCAGTGCGCAACCCAGCTGGAGTCATCGCCATCGGTGATCGCGGCGACCGTGGCCAGCACCTCCCCCACGTCCCCGCAGCCGTAATGGACATTCCCGAGCACGCCGCGGGTCTCGAATTCGAAGGCCGGGTCGGCGAAAAAACGCTGTGCCATGGTGCTTCTCCTGTTGTTCGCGGTGGTGGCGGTCTCGTGCAGCTCCTCGACGCGCGCCACCAGTTCCAGCACCCCCCAGAAGGGCCGAAGCGCCGTCTCGCCAGGGAGCATGACGGAGCCGGCCAGGCGGCCATCGGGGCGCTGATCAAGGTCGAGGATGAGCTTCATGTGGTCATGATGGCCCGGCTGCGGCGCGCTGGTCCCTAGGGGAAACCCCTAAAAAGCGCGGTTGCGCAGTTCGCGCCGGGAGCCGATGCCGAGTTTGCCGAAGACGTTGCGCAGGTGGTATTCGACTGCCTTCTCGCTGACGTACAGCTCGCCCGCCACCTCGCGGTTGGTCAGGCCCTTGGCTACTAGCGTGGCGACGTCGTGCTCCCGCTCGGTCAGCGCGAGCGAACCGCGGGCCGTCCGGCCCGCAGGCCGCAGGCCTGACCGGGCCAGGTCCTCGGCCACCCGCTGGCGGAACGGCTCGGCATTGGCCGCGGCGAGCTGCTGGTGGGCGGGCCGGAGCTGGTCCAGGGCGGCGCTGCGGTGGCCCCGGGCCCGCAGCAGCGATCCGAACGCGTGCTGCAGCAGCGCCCGGTCTAGCATCGGGTCGTCCGCGCCGAAGGCGTCCAGGGCCTGCTGGAACAAGCGGGCGGCCTGATCGAGGTCGCCGCGGGCCTGGGCTATCCGGGCGCGCAGGCCGAGGATCCGGGCGCCGAAGTCGAGCATCCGGTCGCTGGCCGCTTCGGCCAGCTGATCGACGTGCCGGGCGGCGGCGTCAACGGCGCCGGTGTCGATAGTCGCCACGATCAGGGGCGGCCACCAGCCCAGCGAGCTGAGCATCGGGATGGCCCGCACGTCGCCGGCGCCGGTCAGGGGCTGCAGGCTGTCGATCACGCCGCCCGGCTCGTCCCGGGCGCGGGCCAGCGCGGCCTGGGCGATCCGGGCCGTGAACACGGCCTCCACCGTGCCCAGTACGGCCGCCGCGGCGTGCGCGGCGCTCACCTCGCTGGCGGCGGTTGCCCACTGTCCCCGGCAGGCGGCCACCGTGGCGAGCGCCGCGTGAGCCTGGGCTTCGATCCACATCAGCTGCTCGCCTGAGATCAGGGACAGCGCCAGCCGCGCGTGCACCAGAGCGTCGTCCCACTCGCCCGAGGTGAGCAGCAGCTGGGCGAGCTGGAGGTGGGCACGGGAGAGTTGCGCCGGCGCCAGGTTGCGCGGAGCGACGCGGACGGCGGCGCGCAGGTCGGCGGCCGCGGCCATCGTCCGGCAGGCATAGAAACCGAGGGTTCCCCGGGTGATGAGCAAGGTCGTGTCCGCCCCGGAAACCCGCTCAGCGGCACCGGGAAGCCTCTCGGCCAGCCGGGTGAGCCCGGCCGGAGCGCCGCGCCGCATTCCTTCGCCCAGGGCCAGCACGGTCCACGCGGCCCGCTCCTGCGACTGGTCCGCCGGGTCAAGGGAAATGGCCCGGGCGGCCAGAGTGACGGCTTCGACGGCCCGGCCCTGGTGGACATACAAAGATCCGAGCGCGCACAGGGCGGCCGGCACGATATCCGCGGGCGAACCCGCATGGTCCTCAGGGCCGGCGGGCTCGCCGTCCGGCGCTATTACGGCGAGCAGCCAGCGCTCCGCGACCGTCGCGTCGCCCTGGTCGACTGCGAGGGTTCCCAGCACCAGGTTGCGCAGCGGGGTCGGCTGGCAGCCCATCGCGCGCTCGCGCAGCCCGGCGGCGCGCCCGGTCTGCCCGTCGGCCAGCAGCAGGCGCATCGCCATCAGCAGGCGCCGTTCCTGCTGGTTCGGCGCGGAGCTGAGCGGCCACGCCCACAGCATGTAGGTGGCAGCCAGGGCCACCGCGCCTCGCTCCAGCTCCCTCAGGGCAGCCGCCTCGACGTCGCCGGCTGAGCTGGTCATCGACCTGGTCGGCCGCCGCCACCCGGTGCGCGAGCGCGGCGCCTGCGTCCAGGACCTGCGCGGCGGCGTGGTGCAGGGCCTGGCGGCGGGTGGGCGACAGGTCGTCGTACACCGCGGCCCGGTACAGCGGATGCGCGAATTGGACCGGCGTGTGAATCTCACCGGGCTCCCAGCTGACGAACCCGGCCGTGAGCAGGCTCTCCAGCGCCGCAGTCGGCTGGCGCAGGCCGGCGATGCGGGCGACTTCACCGAGCGCGCTGCGCTGGTTGACCACGCTGAGGGCCGCGGCGAGCATCCGCGCATCCGGCGGCAGCGTGCCCAGCTGGGCAACCGTCGCCGAGGCCAGGGAACGAGGTGCGGGCAGCTCGCCATCGGGCACGGTCAGCTGCTCGTAGCTGAGCTCGGACAGCAAAGTCCGCACGTACAGGGCATGACCGCCGGTATGCCGGCGCAGCCGCTCGGCGTGCCTGGGGGACAAGGCCTTGCCCGTCCGGCGGGCAAGCTCGCTGATCTCGGCGACGCTCAGGGCGCCCAGCACCACCCGCAGGCAGCGGCCGGGATCATGGCAGAAACGCTCCCAGCCGTCAGCCCGCGGCTCGGGCCGGCTACTGATCAGCAGCACGACCTTGTCCCGGTCCAGCCGCCGCGCGACGGTCAGCAGTGCCTGGCGGGAAGCGGCATCGGCCCAATGCAGATCCTCGACCACCGCGGCGACCGGCCCGGCGTCTTGCGCCGCGCCCAGCAGGGCCAGCAACTCCATGCCTGCCGCGAACGCGCTACCGGCACTGATCGGAGCGAACCTGCTCAGGACGTCCAGCGGCACATCACCCGCCAGTTCGTCCGCCTCTGCCTGCAGCACCTGGCACGCGGCGGGCAGCCTGGCCAGGGCTTCGCGCAGCAGCGCGGTCTTCCCCGAGCCGGCCGGGCCTTCGATCCAGACCACCTGGGCCTGGCCCGCGACCGTCGCATCAACGCACGCCGCGACCGCCGCAAGTTCGGCGTCGCGCCCGACGAAGGCCTGCTCGCTCACCGGCTCTGGCACCCGCAGCGGCATCACCGTCCTTCCCCCAAGCACGACAGTACTAGGGGATTTCCCTAGGGACTACCAGCCCCCAGAACCGCAGAATCAGATCCACAACCGCTCGCCAGGCCAGCCGGCCCGGGCGCAGCCGCCAGGCCAGCCACCAGCTGCCTAAGGAGTATCCGATGACCGAACTGATCTGGGGCTTTGCCCCCTGGCTGGCCTTCTTGCTCGGCACCAGGGTGACCTCGTTGTACGGCGCCGTCGCGGCCGGCGTTGCCGTCGCCGCCATCGTGGCCGCCAGGGCGGTAGTCCGCCGTCGGCTGCATCTGCTCGACGTCGCGGGCCTGTGCTACTTCCTGGCCCTTGGCGCCGTCCTGGTCATCGTCCACCCCGGGCACCTCGAATTCTGGTCCCGGTACGCCCAGGCCGGCTCGCATATCGCGCTGACCCTGATCGCGTTCGGCTCCATCCTCATCGGCCACCCGTTCACCGAGTCCTACGCGCGGCACACAGCACCGGCCGCGGTCTGGCACACCCGCCAGTTCCACGCGATCAACCGGCGCATCTCGGCGGTCTGGGGCCTGGCGTTCCTGGCCGGGACCGTCTCCTTGCTCATCGCCGGCAGCGTCAGCGACCGACAGGTCCTGCTCCGGGTAATCGTCCCCTTCGGCGCCTTGTACCTGGCCTACCGCTACACCCAGAAGCAGACCAGGCCGGCACAAGACGCCACCCCTCCCCGTGGACCGGCGGCCAGCGGCTCAGCTCTGCCCACCTCGGCCAGCCCCTCCCCTGGGCGAAGCCAGACTCCCGCGAGCTCACGTGCATAACCCGGAGTGATCACTGTGGCTGTGGTGGCTCCCGCTGGCGCCCGGGCATCAGCCTGGTCAGCGCGGCCACCAGCAGGAGCAAAGCGCCCATCTGGAGCACGCTGCGCTCGAAGGCCAAGTCAAGCGGGGAGAGTCAACGGGGGTCTCAGGGCACGGGGAGGGGCCGCGGCGGGAGCGGGGCCGAGTGCACGATCGAGGTAGTGGTCCGGCCGTGCGGGGTGAACAGGTCCAGGATGGGTTCCAGGTCGTCGATGGAGCGCAGGTAGACCTTCATGAAGTAGCAGTCCTCACCGGTGATCCGGTAGCACTCGGTGACGTTCGGGACCTCGCGGGCGATGCCGGGGATCAGCCGCAGTCCCCCGCCGACCGGGCTGATCCGCACGATGGCGAACAACGTGTAGCCGAGGGCCCGGGGATCGATCTCCGCCCGGTAGGAGAGCGTGCCGCTTTCTTCCAGGCGGCGCAGCCGGTCCGCGACGGCCGGGCTGGACAGGCCGATCCGCCGCGCCAGCTCGGCCACCCGCAGCCTGGGCGCGGCCTGAAGCTCGGCCACGATCCGCCGGTCGATGACATCCATCGGCGCTTCCGGCATTTCGAAGGCCTGACGCACGAAGTTCCTCTGTTTCGACGGCATACCCACGCTTACTCCCGTACGTTAGCCATTCCTGCTGCAGCATCAGCTTCATATGCTAACTCCTCATGCCGGGGAAACCGCAGGATCGGTTCGGCCAGGTGCCGCCGCAGGCGTTCTTCGGCGTCAGTGCCGTCTTCCACTACCTGGGGCCGTCGCTGGCCGTGCTGCTGTTCGCCCGGCTGGACGTGCTCGGGGTGGCGTGGCTGCGGGTGGCCAGCGCGGCCGTGGTATTCGCGCTCTGGCGGCGGCCGTGGCGGAGCTGCCGGCCCCTAGGCCGGGACAGCCGCCGCATGCTGCTGGCCCTGGGCGCGGTGCTGGCCGTGATGAACACGGCGTTCTACCTCGCGGTGGACCGGCTGCCGCTGTCGACGGTGGGCGCGATCGAGTTCCTCGGCACCGTGATCCTGGCCGCCGCCGGGGCGCGCACCCCGCGCAACGCCGCGGCCCTCCTGCTGACCACGGCGGGCGTGGCCGCGATCACCACGATCCGCATCACCGGCCAGCCGCTCGGGTTCGCCTTCGCCTTCGCGAACTGCGCGCTGTTCATGCTGTACGTCGTGCTCGGGCACCGGATCGCGAACGAGGACGGCCCGAGCGGGATCGATCGCCTGGGGGCAGCCATGCTCGTCGCGGCGGTGATCGCCACGCCGTGGGGCCTGGGCGGCGCGCTGCCCGCGTTCGGCCATCCGCTGCTGCTGCTGGCCGGGGCCGGGGTCGGCGTGTGCTCGTCGGTGATCCCCTACGTGACCGACCAGCTGGTCATGGCCCGGCTGGGGCGCGCCGCCTTCTCGCTCATGCTGGCTCTGCTGCCGGTCTTCGCCACCGTCATCGGCGCGATCGTGCTGCGCCAGCTGCCTACCGTCCAGGACGCCGCGGGGATCACCCTGGTAGTACTCGGCGTCGCACTGCACCAGGAACAACGAAAGGAATTACCCGTGGAATAGCTACGGCTGGGATCGGCCGGGCTGACGGTCTCCCGGATCTGCCTGGGCATGATGAGCTACGGCAGCCAGGCCGAACGCGCCTGGCACCTTGACCAGGCCGCCGCCGAGCCGATTGTCAAGGCGGCGGTCGACGGCGGCGTCACGTTCTTCGACACGGCCGACACGTACTCGGGCGGCGTGAGCGAGCAGATCACCGGCCGCCTGCTGAGCAGGCTCTTCGATCGCCGTGCATGGCTGGCTCTGGCTTCTGGTGCTGCTGCGTTTCGGGATGCTGTCGTGGCTCGTGATACATGCCTGTGACCCATTTATACGGCGTGGATGTCCCAGCCACGTTGTTCCAGCAGCATGAATGGGACATCCACGCCGTAAGCGCCACGTGGTGACAGGTACCACTGGTTACGTAAATGTTCTGGGAACGCACGGGCATCAGAGGTTGCAGCGAGGAGGCCGACCCGGCGCGCCCCGCGCGGGTGACTTCATGATCGTGGGCAGAAACGGGCGCTATGTGGCCGAAACTGCCCATGATCATGGTTTGGACCGCCGGGTCGCCTGGCGGGGTGGTGGCGGATCGCGAGACGCGCAGGCTGTCCTTCGGATCGGTGGCGACCGACTACGACCGTTACCGGCCTCCCCCACCGCCGCAGGCGCTGGACTGGCGATCCCGGCCGGAGCGCAGGCGATCCTCGCCCTGGCCGCCGGGACCGGCATCGTGACCAGGGAACTCATCGGACGCGCGGCGCGAGTGGTCGCGGTCGAGCCCGACGAGCGGATGCGCGCCGTGCTGGCGGCCAGATGCCCCGAGGCCGAGGTGCTGGCCGGGCGTGCTCTGGGTATCCCGGGACGACCGGGTGCCCTGGGTGGCCGAGTTCAACGCCGTCGCGCGGGAATCCCGCGAGGCGGACCGGGCCGAGGGCCAGGTTGACCTGCCGCTGATCTGCCGGTGCCTGCGCAGTACCCGGCTAGCCGCCTAGCCCGTCAGCCCTCCTGGAGCTGCGGTTTTCCCCCGAGGTAGCGGAGCACGGCCAGGACGCGGCGGTTGTCACTCTCGTCAGGCGGCAGGCCGAGCTTGGTGAAGATGCTGGCCACGTGCTTCTCCACCGCGCCGCCCGAGACCACGAGCTCGGCGGCGATGCCGGCGTTCGACCGGCCCTCGGCCATCAGCGCCAGCACCTGGCGCTCCCGCGGGGTCAGCGTGGACAGGCCGCCGCGCCGCCTGCTGGCCCGGAACAGCTGGCTGACCACCTCAGGGTCCAGGGCGGTCCCGCCGTCCGCCACCCGCTGCAGCGCCGCGCTGAACTCGGCCACGTTCGCGACCCGGTCCTTGAGCAGGTAGCCGACCCCGGCCGCGCCGCCTTCGAGCAGCTGCGCGCTGTAGGAGGTCTCGATGTACTGGGAGAACACGAGCACGCCGGTGCCGGGAACGTCGTGCCGCAGCGTCAGCGCCGCCCGCAGTCCCTCGTCGGTGTGCGTCGGCGGCATCCGGATGTCGACCACGGCGACGTCCGGACGATGCTCGGCCACCGCGGCCAGCAGCGCGTCCCCATCCGAGACCGCGGCGCAGATCGCGTGCCCGCGGTCTTCGAGCAGCCGGGTCAGCCCCTCGCGCAGAAGCGCGGCATCCTCGGCGATCACCACTCGCACGATTTCCCCTTAAGCCTTCATCGGCAGCACGACGGTCACCACGGTCGGGCCGCGGGGCGGGCTGGACACGTCGACCCGCCCGTCCACCGTGGAGACGCGCTGCACCAGCCCGGCGAGCCCGCTACCCTGTGCTTGCTTAGAAGCGAGCGCTGCGTCCGCGCCGCCGACGCCGTCGTCGCTTACTTCGAGGCGAAGTACCCCGGCCCGTTCGGCACTGATCATTATCGTGATCTGGTTGGCGTAGCTGTGCTTGGTCGCGTTGGCGATCAGCTCGGCCGCGCAGAAGTAGGCGATGGTCTCGATCGCCGGAGCCGGCCGCTGACCGATGTCGGCGGTGACCGAGGCCGGGATGGCGCTGCTGGCGGCCAGGCTGTCCAGCGCGCTGGCCAGGCCGCTGTCCAGCACCGGCGGGTGGATGCCGCGGGCCAGGTCGCGCAGGTCGGCCAGCGCGTCCACGGCGTTACGGTGCGCGGCGTCGATCAGCTCGCGGACCGTCGCGTCGTCCTGGTCATCCAGCTTCTCCCGGGCCATGCCCAGGTTCATGGCCAGCGCGGCCAGCCGCATCTGCGCGCCGTCGTGCAGGTCCCGCTCGACCCGGCGCAGCGCCGCGGCCGAATCCTCCACCGCCAGCGTCCTGGTCCGCTCGAGCTCGCTGACCCGCTCGGCCATGCTGGTCGGCCCCAGCAGGTTGCGGACCAGGGTCAGGTCCCCCGCGTTGATCCCGCGGGCGAGCCACGTCCCGGCCACCACGCAGACCGCGCCGACCAGGGCGGCGAAATAGCTCCCCAGCCAGCTGGACACGCTAGGGCTCCCGCCGAACGGGAGGGGTTGCAGCATCGGCAGCGGGGCGGAGCTGCCGTGCCGGAACAGCACCCAGACCACCGGGTAGCTCAGGTCGACCAGCCCGCAGACGATGAGCACCAGCGCGTAGAACTGCACGAACGCGACCGGCAGCTTGACCAGGCTGTACCAGATCCCGCGCCAGGCGGCCCGGTCCCGCAGCCGCCGGTCCAGGCGGCCGAGCGCGCCCGGTGCCCGGCTCAAACCGCTGCGGGGCCTCGACGTGCTGCCCGAGCAGCCGGTTGCTCAGACGGCGGTGCAGCGAGCCGAGCCGCCGGGAGAGCCGCAGGGTCAGCGTGATCAGCAGCAGGCCGATGACGGTGCCGAGCACCGACACGGAGACGGTCAGGCCGAACGCGAGCAGCACCACGACGACCAGGAAGCCGAGCGTACCCGCCAGCCCGCCGACGCCGCAGTACAGCAGCTCATGACGAGTCCGGCGGGCGAGCGGGGCACCGAGGACGATGCCCGCCACCCGCCGGAACTCCTCTTCCATAGACCCATTGTCCTCCGCGAGCCAGTTCAGTTCACGCGTCGCGGCGGGCCAGCGCCCAGCCGCCCGCGACCAGCGCGATGACCGCGTACCCGCACAGCACGGCGAACCCGAGGCCCGGAGACAGGGTGTGCGACTGCGGCTTGACCGCGGTGACCGTGCCCGGCATGACATCGAAACTGAGGTTGTCCACGGCGATGGTAGAGCCGTAGCGCTTGACCAGGCCGCGTGCCTCGATCATGAGAAACCCTCCGTTACCTCCCGAGCGTGCCCGGCCCCCGAATCGGCGGGCACGCTCGCCCGTAAGCAATCACTGCGTCTGGTGTTCACGCTATGAATCGGGCACCCGCCGGGGAACACAGCCAACACCCCTCTTAGGGGTGGGGTTTCCCCCCGTACGACGCTGGCCGCTACCAGTGATGGGTCGTCGCGTACGAGTGGCGGCGGATCGTCTCGGTGTCCTCGGGCGGCTGGTAGACCGACTGCACCGCGACCCGCCCGGGACCCCACAGGCGGATCCAGATGGTCCGGTAGCTCCACGAGCTGCGCCAGAAGGAAAGGCCCATGTTCCGCGGGTACTCCAGGTGCAGCGCCACCCGCACGGTGACGTCCCGGTAGAGCAGCGAGCTCGGCTGGACCAGCATGGTCTCGCCCTGCCGGAGGTCGCGGATGAAGGTGTTGCCCGGCGCGTGCAGCAGCAGCAGGCCGGGCGCGCCCTGCGCGCCGAACACGTCGCCGTACTGCCCCATCGGGTAGTGCATCTCGCGGTCGTCGGAGTCCTGGCCGGTCTCGTACCAGACGTCCGACTGGTACCAGTCGTACTTGATGTTGCCGGTGGCGCACAGGAACCGGTGCTCGCGGACCCAGATCTGCTGGCCGTGCTGCATCGGCAGCGCCACGACCTCACCCGCGTGGTTGTCGGACAGCGCCAGGTGGCCGGGGCCGCGGCCTTCCACCATGACCAGCGGCATCCCCGCCATCGTGCGGTTCCACGCGCCCTTCATCGCCATGTTGGCCAGCCTGGTCTGCGGCTCGGTCCACAGCAGCACGTGGTGGGAGAAGTAGATCCAGTCCTCCGGTGCGAGGTTGAACTCCGCGACCGGGACGGTGGTGCCGGCGATCTGCACGTGCGACTGGCCGAACTGCAGCCGGGTCATGTCCCTGATCGGCGGCTGCTCGACCCAGCCGGAGTCGCTGACCACGGACTTGATGTCGACCGGCGCCCCGCACATCGGGCAGGTGGGCGAACCCGGGTCGCTCGGCTGCCTGCAGTAGCGGCAGATGTAGGTGTTCATCCCCGGCCTTAGGGTCTCAGTCCGCGTGGTGGTGGACGTACATCGACTGGATGCCGACCCGGCCGGGGCCGGTCATCTCGGCGAGGTACATGCCCTGGCGCATGAACCCCGTCTTCAGCGGCATCTGCACCGCCTGCATCTGCACCGTGGAGTCCTTGTACAGGAAGCCGCCCGGCTCGACCATGATCTTCTCCCCCGGCCGCAGCGTGCGCTCGAGCACGTCCCCGTTCCCGTGCAGCAGCAGCATGCCCGGGTAGCCCGCGGTGACGAACCGGTCCATGTACATGCCGTTCCCGCCGTGCAGCAGGTTGACCAGGCCCTTGATCCGCACGAACGAGTACTGGACGCTGTGCGAGGCGACCAGGAAGGCGTGCTCGCGGACGTCGATTTCCATGCCGGGGTGCAGCGGCAGCACGACCATCTCGCCCGGCGCGTTCCGCGAGAACGCGATCCGGCCCGGGCCGCTGGCCACGGTCACGATGTGCGGCATGCCGCCGATCGAGCGCTTCATCCCGCCGCCGGTGTTCAGCGACGAGAGCGGGACCGTCTCGTCCTTCCACAGCAGCACGTGATGCTCGAAGTAGACGCCGTCCTGCGGGTGCAGCGCGATCTCGGCCACCGGGACCAGTTCGCCCTCGACCTGGCAGGTGCTGCCAGAGAACCGGAACTCGGTCATGTCGCGCAGCCGCGGTGCCTCGCGCCAGCCGGAGTCGCTGACCTTGTTCCGCTCGTCGAGCGGAGCGCCGCACGTCTGGCAGCTCGTGGTGCCCGGCTGGTTCTGTGCCTGGCACCACTGGCACTGAATCATTTCCACGCAGGGAAGATAGCAGGTAAGGACCTTCGACAACGCCGTATGTCCTAATCAGGAGAACCGGTATGGTTCTGTGCATGGCACTGCTCGGGCGGGAATTCATCGCCGTACCTGACGACCGCAAAGCTCAGATCGTCTTCAAATGGCCGGACATCACCATCCGCCGCTTCACGCGCGCGATCGTGAACGCGGACCAGATGGCGCTGTTCGTCAACACCGGGCAGGTCGTGCAGACCCTCGGCCCGGGCCGGCACCAGATCGACGCGAACGAGCTCCCTGGCCTCGGCGCGGTCATCGACGCCGTCACCGGCGGGAACGCCTACCGCGCCGAGCTGTACTTCGTCGGCACCCGCGAGTACACCGGCTTCAAGTTCGGCGGCCGGGTGGATGACGTGCAGGACGCGCGGACCGGGCTGGTCGTGACGCTCCGGGTGTTCGGCGACTACGCGCTGCGCGTGACCGATCCGGTGCGGCTGATCACCAACATGACCGCCACCGTCGACGTCACCGACAACGAGCGGATCGCCGGCTGGGTGAGCGACCAGCTGCTGAAGGTGCTGCGGACCCATGTCACCACCCAGATCATCCGCAACAGCTGGCCCATCCTCGGCCTGATGGCGTACTCGGCCGAGCTCGAGCAGGCCACCATCGAGGCCGCCAACGGGCAGCTCGTCGCCTACGGCGTGCAGCTGACCCGGATGGGAAACTTCGACGTCAACCTCTCCCCCGAGGACGAGCAGCAGCTCAAGCAGCTGGCCAAGGACACCACCTACGCGCAGCTGGCCGGCGGCTTCCAGCAGTACGCGGCCGGGGAGATGGCGCTCGGCGCGGGCCAGGGCATGGCCAAGGGCGGCGGCGCGGCCGACGGGGCGTTCCTCGGTGCCGGGTTCGGGCTGGCTAGCGCGTTCGGGGCGCAGCAGGCGCAGGCCCAGCAGGCCGCGCAGGCCCAGGCCGCCCAGCAGGCCGCGGCCCAGTACGGCGTCCCCTACGGTCAGGGCGGCCCCAGGCCGGCGGCCCGCCGCAGGATGCCCCTCCCCAGGTTGCCCCGCCCCAGCAGGCCTCGCCGGGCGCGGTGTGCGCGTCCTGCCAGGCGCCGAACCCGGCGGGCGCGAAGTTCTGCATGGGCTGCGGCCAGGCGCTCGCGCCCGCCGTCCAGCACTGCACCGAATGCGGCACCGAGCTCCCGGCCGGCGCGCACTTCTGCTCCGGCTGCGGCACCCGCGTCGGCAGCTGACGCTAGTCCCAGGCGGGTTCGGTGGCCTCGCGGACGTTGCCGTCGGGGGTGAAGATGAGGAACCGCTCGAACGAGCGGGCGAACCAGCGGTCGTGCGTGACCGCGAGCACCGTGCCCCGGTAGGCCTCCAGGCCCTGCTGCAGCGCCTCGGCGCTGGGCAGGTCCAGGTTGTCGGTCGGCTCGTCGAGCAGCAGCAGCGTCGAGCCGGCCAGCTCGAGCAGCAGGATCTGCAGCCGCGCCTGCTGGCCGCCGGACAGGGTGCCGAACGGCTGCCGGGCACACGCCTGCAGCTCGTACCGGGCCAGCGCGGACATCGCCTCGTTGATCAGCGACGCGTGCTCGGTCATCAAGATCTCGACCGGAGTCCGTCCGGCCAGGTCCGGCCGGGTGTGGGTCTGCGCGAAGAAGCCCGGCACCACCCGGGCGCCGAGCCGGGCCCGGCCCTCGTGCGGCACCTGCTCCCCGGACAGCAGGCGCAGGAAACTCGACTTCCCCGACCCGTTGGCCCCGAGGATCGCCACCCGGTCGTCGAACCAGATCTCGGTGCCGAACGAGTTGGTCGTACCCGTCAGCACCAGGTTCTCGCACATGACGGCGCGCTTGCCGGTCCGCCCGCCGCGCAGCCGCATCCGGACGTTCTGCTCCCGCGGGGCTTCTTGCGGCGGCCCCTCGTCCTCGAATCTCCGCAGCCTGGTCTGCGCGGCCTGGTAGCCGGGAGGCCATGGCGTCGTTGTAGGAGGCCTTCTGCCGGAGGGTGCGGACCAGCTCCTTCAGCTTCTCGTGCTCCTCGTCCCAGCGGCGGCGCAGCTCCTCGAGCCGGCTGATCCGGTCGGCGCGGGCCTGTGCGTAGTTGCCGAAGCCGCCGCCGTGCACCCAGACGTGCCGGTCCTCGACGGTCACGATGCGCTGCGCGCAGGCGGCCAGCAGCTCCCGGTCGTGGCTGACCAGCAGCACGGTCTTCGGCGTGCTGGCCAGCTGCTGCTCGAGCCAGCGCTTGCCCGGCACGTCCAGGTAGTTGTCCGGCTCGTCAAGCAGCAGCACGCCGTCGGTGCCGCGCAGCAGTGACTCGAGCACTAGCCGCTTCTGCTCGCCGCCAGACAGCGTGCCCACGTCGCGCCAGCGGCATTGCTCGTACGGGAGGCCGAACGCGGCCACCGTGCAGGCGTCCCAGTGCACCTCGGCGTCGTAGCCGCCGGCCTCGCCCCATTCGGCCAGCGCCGCGGCGTAGCGCAGCTGGGCGCGCTCGTCGTCGCGCTCCATCATGGCCAGCTCGGCCGCGTCCAGCCGGGCCGCGGCTTCCCGCAGCCGCGACGGTGAGACGGAAAGCAGCAGGTCACGAACCATGGGCGTGATGTCCTGGCCCTGGTTCGTGCCGATGAACTGGCGCATGACGCCGAGTCCGCCGCTCGAGGCGGCGGTGCCTTCCTGCGGTGCGAGGTCGCCGGCCACCAGCCGGAGCAGCGTGGTCTTCCCCGCCCCGTTCGGCCCCACCAGGGCGGCCGTGACCCCCTCGCCCACCCGGAAGCTCACGTCGTCGAGCAGCGTTCGCCCGTCCGGCAGGACATGGCTGACGTGCGCCACCTCGACGTGCCCCCATGAGCTCACTGGAGGACAATAGCCGCAGGCCGCCGTGCCGACCAACCCATTAATCCGCACGACCGCCGACCGTCCAGCTCTTCCCCCGGCCAGGCCGATCATCGGCGGGCGGTGCGGGCCCGAACCGGACCTCTGGTGCTCCTGCGTCCCAGGACGTTCCCGTGACCGGTGATCCCTGTCCGCTGCCCCGGCCCGGCGCGTTCATACGATGTGGATGTCCCAGCCATGTCGCTGGAGCTGCGTGAATGGGACATCCACGCCGTATGTCTTGGAATGAAAGGGCGCCCGGCTGGGCTGTTCGGTGGCATGAGCATCGAACTGGGCACGGTTGGTATCTGGCGGCACCCCTCGGGGCTCACCCCGGAGGTTGTGGCCGAAGTCGAAGCCCTCGGGTACGGGGCCATCTGGGTGGGCGGCTCCCCGCCGGGCGACCTGGGCGTCGTCGAGCAGCTGCTGGACAGCACCGAGCACATCGTCATCGCCACCGGGATCGTCAACGTGTGGAAGGACGACGCCGCGACCGTGGCCGCTTCCTACCACCGGATCACCGCCCGGCACGCGGACCGCTTCCTGCTCGGCCTCGGCATCGGGCATCCCGAGGCCACCCAGGAGTACCAGCAGCCCTACGCCAAGCTAGTCGGCTACTTGGACCAGCTCGACGAGCTCACCGCGATGTCATTATTGGCACCACCATGACAGAGCCAATGTGGGCCTCGATGGCTGGTTCTCGTCGCACCCGGAGGCACGGGCGGCATCGGCGCCGTGGCCCTGGCCGATCTGCTCGGCCGGTGGCCGGCGGCGGACGGCCCGCTCTACCGGCTGCTCGCCACGCAGATCGCCCGGCTGGCTGACACCGGCGAGCTGCCCGCGGGCCTGCGGCTGCCACCCGAACGCGACCTGGCCGCCGCCCTGTCCGTCAGCAGGAACACCGTGGCCGCCGCCTACCAGGTGCTGCGGGACGAGGGCATGGCGGAGAGCCGGCAGGGCGCCGGCACCCGCATCGTCCCGCACCGCACCACGCCGGCCGCGGTGCACCGGGCCAACGGCTTCTTCGCGGGCCTGCTGGAGAACTCGGTGCTCGACGCGGACCTCACCCTGGCCGCGGTGGACTGCGCGCCGCAGGTAGCCGCGGCGCTGGCCGACCCCCCGGTGGCCGGGACGGCCCGGGTGACCGCCACCAGCGGGTACTTCCCGCTCGGCTGGCCCGACCTGCGCGCCGCGATCGCCGGCCACCTGACCGAACGCCTCGGGCTGCCCGCCGACCCGGCCGAGGTGATCGTCACGACCGGCGGCCAGCAGGCCCTGGACCTGCTCATCCGGTGCGAGGTGCTGCCCGGCCAGCCGGTCGCCGTCGAGGATCCGACCTTTCCCGGCGTGCTCGACGCGCTGTACCGGGCCGGCGCCCGGGTGATCGGGATCCCGGCCGGGATCGGCCTGGATCCGGACCGGCTCGAGCACGTGGTGCGCACGCACCGTCCGGCGATGGTCTACCTGATCCCCACCCATCACAACCCGACCGGCGTGGTCATGCCGGCCGGGCACCGCCGTCGCGTGGCCCGGCTTGCCGCGGCGCACCCGGACACCCTGTTCGTCGACGACATGACGCTGGCCGAACTGCCGCTCGGCGACAACCCGTCCCCGCCGCCGCTGGCCGCTCTCGCCCCCCGGCAGCCGAACCTGGTCAGCGTCGGCTCGCTATCCAAGCTCTACTGGGGCGGCCTGCGGGCCGGCTGGATCCGGGCCGGCCCGGGCCTGATCGCCAGGGTGGCCGCGGCCAAGGCCGCGGCGGACCTGGGCAGCGCTGCCTTCCCGCAGGCGATCGTGGCCGCGCTGCTGGACGACGGGCACGACGACATCGTCAAGTGGCGCCGGGAGTGGCTGCGGGCCAGGCACGACGCGTTGTCCGGGGCACTGCGCGCGCACCTGCCCGAGTGGACGTGGCCCGAACCGGACGGCGGCCTTACCCTCTGGGTGCGGCTCCCGGGACTCGCCGGGCCGCCCGACAGCGGCCCGCCCGACAGCGGCGCGTTCGCCCAGGCCGCGCTCAGGCACGGGGTCGCCGTGGTTCCCGGCCGCCTGCTGAGCGCTAGCGCGGGGGCGGCCAGCCGGGAGGACGGCCGGGCGAGCGAATACCTGCGCCTGGCGTTCACCCAGCCGCCGGACGTGCTGGCCAGGTCCGCCGTGGCCCTGGCCCGGGCCAGCCGCCGCGGCCGGCGCTTACACCAGGGCGGTCCCGATCAGCCCGTTCCGGGTGACCAGCGCGGTGAGCTCGTCAGCCGCGAGACCCCCGGTCCCGGCCGGCCGGACCGGGAGCACCATGTAGCGGGCCTCCGAGGTCGAGTCCCAGACGGAGATCTCCACCTCGCCGGGCAGCGTGAGGCCGAACTCCGCGAGCACCGCGCGCGGTTCCCGCACCGTGCGCGACCGGTAGGCGAAGCTCTTGTACCAGCCGGGCGAAGGCCCGAGCAGCGATACCGGGTAGCACGAGCAGAGCGTGCAGACGATCACGTTGTGCGTGGTCCCGGTGTTCGGCACGACCCGCAGCGCGTAGGTCAGGTCGCCGAAACCCATCTCGGCCGCGGCGGCGTCACCGTCCGACAGCAGCAGGTCGCGGTAGTGCGGGTCGGTCCAGGCGCGGGCGACCATCCGGGCGCCGTTGACCGGCGAGGCTTTCGTGTACAGCCCGGTCAGGTACGCGTCGATCTCATCGTCGCTGGTCAGCCCGGCGGCGATCAGCCGTTCCTCCAGCCGTCGCGCCCGCGCGGCCACGGGCAGGTCGTCATGACCGGTCAAGGTAGGACTCCCACAGATCGACATGGACGGTATGGTCGCCGCTCCCCCACAGGTCGGCGGCGGAGAAGCGGACCACGTAGCAGGTCTGGACGCGGGGCGGGTCGATGCCGCGGGCGCTGTCATCGGGCACCGGCCACCGGTCGATGGCGGCGACGATCACCCCGGTGTGCCCGCGCACGTACCGCGGCACCCGGGTGTGATGGTCCGGGTCCGTCGTCTTCACCCGGACCGTGGTGCCGACGGCGAAGCTCACGGCACGCCCTTCTCCTGGACGAGCACCTCCAGCGCGCCGAGCCAGCGCTCGTAGTACGACGCCGCCAGGTACTGCTCCGGCGGCAGCCGCTCGATCGCGTTCCGCAGCTCGTCGCTGTTGAACAGGCCGCGCCGCCGCAGCATCGTGGCCAGCGCGTACACCCGCGCCTCCCAGTCCGCTCCGAACGCGGGCTCGCCGTCCTCGCCCACCGGCACCGGCCCGAACCCGGTCTGCCCGCCCATGTCATGCACCCTGCTCACCTTGGTGACCCTAACAGCATGTATCCCGAACGGACCTGGCGCGTGCCCCGCCGGAGGCCGGATGTTACCAATGGTTGTATGACGAACAGCGGACTCCGCAGCACGCAGTGGTTCGGCGCGACCGGCCGGTCCGGCATGGCCCACCGGTCCTGGATGCGCAGCCAGGGCTTCACCCCGGAGGTCTTCGACGGCCGCCCGGTGATCGGCATCGCGACCACCTGGTCCGAGCTGGCACCGTGCAACGTCCACCTGCACCGGGTCGCCGAGTCGGTCAAGCGCGGGGTCTGGCAGGCGGGCGGGTTCCCGCTGGAGTTCCCGGCCATGGCGCTGGGCGAGACGCTGCTGCGGCCCACCGCCATGCTGTACCGGAACCTGCTGGCCATGGAGGCCGAGGAGCTGATGCGGGCCAACCCGCTCGACGGCGTGGTCCTGCTGTCCGGATGCGACAAGACCACGCCGGGGCTGCTGATGGCCGCGGCCAGCGTGGACCTCCCCGCCGTGATGGTCACCGGCGGGCCCATGCTCAACGGCAAGTACCAGGGCACCGACGTGGGCTCGGGCACCGCCGTCTGGCGGTTCGAGGAGGACCTGGTGGCCGGGCGGATGAGCCAGGAGGAATGCGCCTTCGCCGAAGGCTGCATGGCCCGCTCCAACGGCCACTGCATGACGATGGGCACCGCCTCGACCATGGCGTCGATGGCCGAGGCGCTCGGCATGCAGCTCCCGTACTCGGCGACCTGGCCCGCGGTGGACGCCCGCCGGTACGAGACCGCCCAGCGGGCCGGCCAGGTGGCCGTCGGCCTGGTCCGCGACGACCTGCGGCCTTCGGCCATCATGACCCGGGCGGCGTTCGAGAACGCTATCCGCGTGAACGCGGCCATCGGCGGGTCGACGAACGCGGTGATCCATCTGCTGGCCATCGCCGGCCGGCTGGGCGTTCCGCTGTCGCTCGACGACTTCGACGCGCTGGCCCGGGACGTCCCGACCCTGGTCAACCTGCAGCCGAACGGCCAGTACCTGATGGAGGACTTCTGCTACGCCGGCGGCCTGCCCGTGGTGATGCGCGAACTGGCCGAGAACGGGCTGCTGCACGCCGACGCGATCACGGTGACCGGCTCCGCGGCGGGCGCCAACGTGGCCGACGCGCCGTGCTGGAACCGTGAGGTCATCAAGACCATGGCCGAGCCGTTCCAGCCTGCCGGGACCGGGACCGCGGTGCTGCGCGGCAACCTCGCGCCGGGCGGCGCCGTGATCAAGCAGTCGGCCTCCTCGCCGCATCTGCTCAAGCACCGGGGCCGGGCGCTGGTCTTCGACTCCCCCACGGACTACTACGCCACCTCGAACGACCCCGATCTGGACGTTGACGAGGACACCGTGCTGGTCATCAGGTACTGCGGCCCGCGCGGTTATCCCGGCATGCCGGAGGTGTCCAACGTAGCGCTGCCGAGGAAGCTGCTGCTGCGGGGCGTTCGGGACATGGTGCGAATCTGCGACGGGCGGATGTCCGGCACCGCCTACGGCACGGTGGTCCTGCACGTATCACCGGAGGCCGCGGCCGGCGGCCCGCTCGCCCTGGTGCGGACCGGCGACTGGATCACGCTGGACGTGCCCGCACGGACACTGACGCTGGAGGTCAGCCCCGACGAGCTGACGGCCAGGCGGGCGCAGTGGGAGCCGCCGGGGCCGCACGCCAGCCGGGGCTGGACCCACTTGTACACCGAGCACGTGCTGCAGGCCGACACCGGCGCCGACCTGGACTTCCTCGTCGGCGCGAGCGGGCACCCGGTGCCGAAGGACTCGCACTAGGCGGTAGTGTTCACCCCTGCTCTATTTCCCTTATCCCGTCAGGCAGGAATCCGTGGAGAGCGTCGTCCTTGTGGATGAAGCAGGCTATGCCAGCGGCACGGCCGACAAGCTGGCCGTGCATCACGACCACACCCCGCTGCACCTGGCGTTTTCCTGCTACCTGTTCAACCAGGCCGGGCAGTTCCTGCTGACCAGGCGGGCCGAGTCGAAGCGGACCTTCCCCGGGGTGTGGACCAACACCTGCTGCGGGCACCCGCTGCCCGGCGAGCCCATCTCCGGCAGCGTGCTCCGGCGGCTGCGGGACGAACTCGGGATTGGCGCGGCCACGCTCACGCTGGTCCTGCCGCGGTTCCGCTACCAGGCGCGGATGGACAACGGGGTGCTGGAGAACGAGCTCTGCCCGGTCTACGCGGCGTACGCTGCCGACTCGATTGACCAGAGCCCGCCTGACCCCGATCCGGCGGAGGTCGCGGAGGCCAGGTGGGTGGACTGGGATGAGTTCGGCGCGGCGGTGCGAGCCGGCCGCCAGCCCGTCTCGCCGTGGTGCGCCATGCAGCTGGCCGAGCTCACCGCGCTGGGCCCGCGGCCGCTGGACTGGACGCCGGCCGACGCCGCGGACCTGCCGCCCGCCGCCCTGAGCTAGGGATCAGCATCACTGGCATCACCAGCACCGCGGCATACGATGTGAATGTCCCATTCATGCAGCTGGAACAGCATGGCTGGGACATCCACGCCGTATAAACGGCGGGGGCAGCAGCCGCCATGCGAAATCAGGAGCCACCACAGCCACGGCAATCACTCCGCAGATGCCCAGGCCCCGAAGACTGGCGCGGCCGACCCCGCGGAGCCGTCCGCAGCTGACCGGGGAGGGTTTCCCCAGGCACCACAGCACCGTCAACACGCGCTCCACAAGGTTGTCCACACCGGTGGGTTCAGGCCCTGTGGGTTCAGGCCCGGTCGGTTCAGGCCCGGTCGGTTCAGGCCCGGTCGGTTCAGGCAGGGTCCTTCGGGGCCAGCCCGCGGGCCAGGATATCGAGCACGTCGTCGAGCACGTCGTCGGGGACCCGGCCGCCGGCCGTCCAGTCGGCCCAGCGCATGCCGACGAAGTTGCCGATACCGGTGTAGGCGAACGCGATGACCTCGGGATCGTAGCGCGCGTCCACCTCGTGGGCGAGCTGGGCGGCCCGGACGCCGCGCGCGTACCCCCGGACCAGGTGTTCGTAATACTCGCGGAACAGGCCCTGGTCGATGAACTCGGACTCGCGGACGATGCGGTCGATCCACGGCCGGTCGGACAGCATGTCGAAGTACGCCCGGAACGCCGCGCGCTCCCTGGCCCGCTGACCGTCCTCGGCGTGCTCGAGCGCCGCCCTCATGGCGTGCCTCAGGTCGGTGTTGATCGCCCGGACGACGGCGGCGAAGATCTCCGCCTTGGACCCGTAGTAGGAGTAGAAGCTGCCCGTAGCCATCCCGGCCCTGGCACAGATATCGGCGACCGTCGTGCGGTGGTAGCTGCGCTCGCCGAACAATTCCTCGGCCGCCGTGAGGAGCAGTATCTGCCCGGGGGCAGGGCCCTCCTGGCGCCCGCCCCGGGCACGGGAGGGCTGGCCGCCCCCCCGTGCCCCTCCGCGGCTGGTATCCGTGGTCACGTCGGCTGATCCCTGCTCTTCTGGTCTGGGATGGCCGGTGCTACGTCATGGTGCCGGTATGCCGGTCGCCGGTGCCTGCTGTTCGGTTCCCGAATACGTCGTGATGGCACCTGACGCGGACGTGTCCGTGACGAGCACCGGCCCCTGCTGCGCCACTACGCCGTTCTTGATAACGCCCATGTACGCGCCGGTGATGCCCGCGTGGTCGCTTGACGAGTACGAATACGGCGCGACGGCAGGTCCCTGCGGCAGCCCGCCCTGGATGGCCGTAACCAGATCGGCCCGGGTCGGGTTCCTGCCCGCCTTCATCATCGCCTGCACGAACGTGTAGGCGACGGACATGCCGTAGAAGAAGTTGCCGTCGAGCGGCGCCTTGGGCTCGTACTGGTCGTGGACCTTCTTGAACAGCACATACCAGCTGTCGCTGGTGCTGAGGGCCGGCAGGTATTCGTCCGTGATGATCCCGTTGATGAGCTGGTTGCCGTTGACGGTCGCGCCGCCCTGCTTGGCGTAGGCCGTGACCAGGCCGCCCAGCGTAATCGGATCGGAGCCGACGTCGCTGACCACCAGCGACGGGCTGTAGCCGAGCTTGAGGGAGTTCAGCTTGAGCAGCGCGGTGAACGCCGGGATCGAGAACGCCACGACCACCTGGGCGCCGGAGGCATGCATCGCAGTGACCTGCGGGGCGACGTTGGTGTTGGTGGGCACGTAGCTCTGCCTGCTGACCACCATGGAGGAGGGGATCTCCATATCGAGGCCCTTGACCCCGTCCATGCCGAACTCGTCGTTCTGGTAGAAGTAAGCGACCTTCTTCCCGGCGAAGTGCTGCTTCACGTACTGGCCGAGGATCTTCCCCTCGCGGACGTAGTCGAGCTGCCAGCCGAACGTCTGCGGGTACTTCGACGGGTCGTTCCAGCACTCGCACCCGGACGCAACGAACACGTCGGGGACCTTCTGCGCGTTGAGGAAGCTCACCACGGCCAGGTGGGTGGGCGTGCCGAGGCCGTTGAACAGCGCGTACACGCTGTCCTGCAGCACTAGTTGGTGCACGACCGAGGCCGTCTTGGTCGGGTCGTAGGCGTCGTCGAGGTACTTGTAGACGATCTTGCGCCCGTAGACCCCGCCGTTGGCGTTGACGTAGCTGAAGTAGGCGTTCGCCGCGGGCGCGATCTCGCTATAGCCGGGCGCGGCGGGCCCGGTGAGCGGCTGATGGCTGCCGATGGTGATCGTGGTCGCTGTGATGCCCGGCGCGGACGCGGTCAGCGCGGCGCTGGATGAGCCCGACTCCGGGCCCGAGCTTGAGCTCCCGCCGGAGGAGCAGGCGGCGACGGTGAAGGCGGCGGCGGTCATGACGGCCGCGGCCTGCCAGCGACGCCGGTGAGTTCGTTTCATGCGGTGCCTTCCTTCTCATGGTGGCTGGCCGACCCTTGGTCGGTGGGCGGCGTGGCGTGGGGTGCGGGCGCGTCGTGAGCGGTGCGGGTCTTGTGGTCAGGGCCGGTGAAGAGGCGGAGGAGCCTTACCAGGCCACCCTGGATTCCCTGCGGGAAGACGAGCATGACGAGGATGAGGACCGCCCCGTAGGCGGCGATCGGGATGTTGGAGCCGACGGAGCTGGATAGTCCGTGGCTGGTGGCCACGTCGGTGACGTAGGTGGGCACCAGGACGATCAGCAGGCTTCCCCATAGCGCGCCCGGCAGGCTGCCGAGGCCGCCGATCGCGGCCGCGGTCAGCAGCGCAATGGACAGCGTGATCGTGAACGCACCCGGCGCGACCAGGCTGGTCACGATGGCCAGCAGCGAACCGGCCAGCCCGGCGCAGACGGCGCTCACGACGAAGGCCAGGATGCGCGTCACGGCGACGTTCACCCCGTCGAGCGCGGCGGCCACCTCGTCATCGCGCACGGCACGCCAGTTGCGGCCGATCCGGCTGGAGCACAGGTTCGCCAGCAGCACCAGGGTGACCAGTGCCACCACGGTGCTGACCCAGGCCTGCCACCTAGTGAGCGGGAAGGAGGCGCCGAGGAAGGCGGGCGCCGTGAAGGTCACGCTCAGGCCCTGGTCCGCGCCGAAGATCCCCTGGTAGGCGAAGGCGAGGGCGGGGAGCGCGACGCCGAGCATGAGGGTGGCGCCGGCCAGGTACGGACCGCGCAGCCGCGCCGCGGCCACCCCCACGATGCCGCCGGCCACCGCCGTGGCCGCGGCGGAAGCTACCAGGGCGGCGATGAAGGGCCAGTTCAGGTGCAGCAGCAGCAGCGCCGTGGCGTAGGCGCCGATGGCCATGAACGCCCCGTTGCCCACCGAGATCTGGCCACTGAGCCCGGTCAACACGGTAAGCCCGGCCACGGCCGGCACATAGACCGCGATCTCGGCGATCTGGTAATCGCGGAACGTATCCAGCCTGACCGAGAGGAACCAGACGATCACCGCCGTGAGGACGGCGGCCCCGAGCCTGCGCGGCAGCGTCTGCATGGTCATACCTGCCGCACCCGGGTGGCGGAGAACAGCCCGCCGGGCCGGACCATCAGCACCACGACGAGGATGACGAGGGCCACCAGCGAGACGAGGTTGGCGCCGTTGTGCAGGTAGCCGCCCGCGTAGCTGAGTGCGAGCCCGAGCAGCAGCCCGCCCACCACCGCGCCGGGCGGGCTGTCCAGGCCGCCGATCACCGCCGCGGTGAAGCCGTACACGAAGATCGTGTCCATGCTGTTCGGGTACAGGAACGTCGACGGCGAGACGAGCACCCCCGCCAGCGCGCCGAGCAGGCCGGCCAGTGCCCATCCGACGGTGAGCACCCGCGCCACCCGGATGCCAGACAGCCGCGCGATGGTGGCGTTGAACGCCGCCGCGCGCATGCGCAGCCCGGCCGAGGTGTACCTGAACGCCGCGGCCAGCGCCAGCGTCGTGACCAGCACCGCCGCCGCCACGAACACGTCGTAGCGGGACGCGCCGAGCGGCGTTCCGTTGATCTTCAGCCCGGTTTGGGAGAACGCCGTGGGGAACGACCGGAACTGGCCGCCGAAGAAGATGCCGGCCAGCCCTTCGAGCAGGATGAGCAGCCCGATGGTCACGATCACCGCGTTGATCGGCGGCTTGTTCAGGGTCGGCCGGATCACGGTGAGCTGGCATACCACGCCGAGCACGATGCCGGCCGCGAGCGCGCTCACGAACCCGGTCCAGTAGGAGCCGGTGCGGTAGATGACCTCGATCGCCACGTAGGTGGTGAACATGGCCATCCCGCCTTGCGCGAAGTTCACCAGCCGGGTACCGCGCCAGATCAGCACGAGGGACAGCGCCACCGCGGCGTAGATCATCCCGAAGGAGACCCCGCTGAGCGTGAACTGGAGGAACTCGACCACTGGCATGCTCCTAGAACCCGAGATAGTGATGGCGCAGCGCGACGTCGGCGGCGAGCGTCGCCGCGTCCGCGGTGGCGACGACCCGGCCTAGGTTGAGCACCACGCCGTGGTCCGCGATCGCCAGCGCGCTGCGGGCGTTCTGCTCGACCAGGACGATGGTGATTCCGTGTTCCCGGCTCAGCCGCACCACCAGGTCCATGACCTGCGCCATGACCCGGGGCGCCAGGCCGAGCGACGGCTCGTCGAGCAGCAGCACGCGGGGCCGCGCCAGCAGGGCGCGCGCGATGACCAGCATCTGCCGCTCGCCGCCGGACAGCGTGGCGGCGAGCTTGCGCCGTCGCTCGGCCAGCGGCGGGAAGCGCCCGAACGCCTCGTCCAGCGCGGCGGCCCGGTCCGCGCGGGACGGGTGCCAGGACATCATGCCGACCCGCAGGTTCTCCTCCACGGTGAGCTCGGGGATCACGCCCTGGCCCTCGGGCACGTGGGCGACCCCGGCCCGGACCATCTGCTCGGGACTGCGGCCGGTCAGGTCGGTCCCGTCCAGCAGGACGCGGCCGTGGCGCGGCCTGATCATGCCGCTGACCGCGCGCAGCAGCGTGGTCTTGCCCGCGCCGTTCGCGCCGAGCACCGCGGTGATGGCGGCCGTCCCGGCCGAGATGCTCACCCGGTCAAGCGCGATGACCCCGCCGTATCCCGCGACGAGTTCCTCGACGGCCAGGGCCGGCGCCCCGTCGCTACTCATGGGCGGTGCCGAGGTAGGCGGCGGTCACGGCGGGATTGTCCTGAATCTCGCGCGGCGTGCCGGTCGCGATCATCTTGCCGAAGTCGAGGACCACGATCGAGTCGCAGACGGACATCATCAGGTCCATGTGATGCTCGACCACCACGAGCGATCCCTCGGTGGCCAGATCGCGGATGAGACCGCCGAGTTCGGCCAGTTCGCTCTCGTCCAGGCCGCTGGCGGGCTCGTCGAGCAGGATCAGCCCCGGCTTGGCCACCAGCGCGCGAGCCAGCGCGACCCTCTTCCGCATCCCGTACGGCAGCTCGCCGGGCCTGGCCGGCGCCGCCTGGGCCGCGCCCACCCGGTCCAGGGCCGCCAGGGCCAGCCCGCGCAGCTCGCGCTCGTCGCGGCTGGCCCGTGGCAGGGATAGCAGCGCGGACCAGAATCCGGCCGACGCGCGGCTGGTCGCGCCGACCATCACGTTCTCCAGCGCGGTCAGCCCGCCGTACAGCCCGACTCCCTGCAGGGTCCTGGCCACGCCCAGGCTGGCCAGCCGGTGCGGCCTGACGTCGTGCTTGCGCCCGCCGAACAGCACCTGGCCGGAGTCCGGCCGGATGAAGCCGCACAGGACGTTCAGCAGCGTGGTCTTGCCCGCGCCGTTCGGCCCGATGACGCCGAGCACGTGCCTGGGCGGGACGGCGAGGGAAACCGCGTCGAGCGCGGTCAGGCCGCCGAAACGAACCGTCACGTCCTGCACCTCGAGGACTGAACCAAGATTCACAACGCTATTCCTCGGCGATGATCAGCAGGCGATCCCGACATGAATCTTCATTCATGAATCCTCATTCAAAGCCGGCCGGTGAGGGTGGACAAGGCCCCTACAGAGTTGGTGCCAATTCGTAGCTGAACCGAGACACGCTGCCCGGATCACGCCGACCGCAGGGAGCCTGCTTGACCGCGCTGACCTATGAGGCCCAAGAGCGCTCGCGGCGCCGGCCGCTGGCCGACCAGGTCGAGGACCTGCGCCGGGCGCTAGGCCAGGCCTAGCAGGCGCGCAGCGTTGTGCTTGAGGATCTTGGGCCTGACCTCGGGCTTGACCTCGAGCAGCTCGAAGTCACGCAGCCAGCGCTCCGGGGTCAGCAGCGGGTAGTCGGTGCCGAACAGCACCTTGTCCTGCAGCAGCGAGCTGGCCGCGCGGACCAGCTGGGGCGGGAAGTACGTGGGCGACCAGCCGGACAGGTCGATGTACACGTTGGCCTTGTGGGTGGCGATCGAGATCGCCTCGTCCTGCCAGGGAACCGACGGGTGGGCCAGGATGACCGGCATGCCGGGGAAGTCGGCGGCCACGTCGTCGAGCAGCATCGGGTTGGACAACCGCAGCTTGATCCCGCGCCCGCCGGGCAGGCCGGCCCCGATGCCGGTCTGGCCGGTGTGGAAGACCGCGGGCAGCCCGGCTTCCTCGATGACCGCGTACAGCGGGTAGTAGCTCCGGTCGTCGGGCGAGAAAGCCTGCAGGCTGGGGTGGAACTTGAACCCGCGCACGCCGTGGTCGGTGATCAGCCGCCGGGCGCGGCGGACGGCCGCCTCGCCGGCCAGCGGGTCCACCGAGCCGAACGGGATGAGCACGTCGGCGTGCGCGGCGGCCCGGTCGGCCATCTCCTCGCTGGGCAGCCCGGGGTGACCGGTCGCGGTGGTGGCGTCCACGGTGAACACCACGGCGGCGAACTGGCGTTCCCGGTAGTAGTCCGCGATCTGCTCCACCGTCGGCGCGCGCTCGTTGTCGGCCTTGAAGTACTTGGCCGACGCGGCCAGCAGCTCGTCGTCCAGAGACAGCCGGCCGTGGCCATCGGACTCCACGTGCACGTGCACGTCGATTCCCTGCAGCGCGGAAAGGTCGAGGCCAGGCATTTGAAGACACCATATACGCCAGGTCGGCGCGCCGCCCGGCCAGCGTGGCTGGCTACCATTTCCGCCGGGCCCATTTGTGCGGTGACCACATTGCCGGGACGCCCGGGCTTGTGGCACCGTCTGCGATGTGGAGCCGCAACACCATGTTCGCGAGGGTGACCTGCTGTGGACGCCCGGACCGGACCGCATCGGGCGCGCCAACGTTACCGCCTTCATCCGGTGGCTCGCCATCGAGCGCGGGCTCACCTTCGACGACTACCCCGCGCTGTGGCGCTGGTCGGTGACCGATCTCGACGGATTCTGGCAGGCGGTCTGGGACTACTGCGGCATCGAGGCCTCGGCACCGCCGACCGCGGTCCTCGGCCGCCGGACCATGCCCGGTGCCGAGTGGTTCCCCGGGGCCAGGCTGAATTACGCGCAGCACGTGCTGCGGCGCGAGCAGCCCGGCGCGGACGCGCTGTACTACCAGTCGGAGACCACGGCGCTGGCGGCCCTGGCCTGGCCCGACCTGGCGAACAGCGTCCGCGTGCTCGCTACCAGGCTGCGCGCCATGGGCGTCCGCCCCGGCGACCGGGTTGCCTCCTGCCTGCCGAACACCCCGCCGACAGTCATCGCCATGCTCGCCACGACCAGCATCGGCGCGGTGTGGACCAGCTGCTCGCCTGACTTCGGCGGGCGCGGGGTCAGCGACAGGTTCGGGCCGCTGTCGCCGAAGGTGCTGTTCTGCGTGGACAGCTACCGGTACGGCGGGCGGGACTACGACCGCAGCACGGAGATGGCGCAGATCATCGCCGGGCTGCCCGGCCTGGAGCAGGTGATCCACGTGCCCGGGCCCGCGGGGCTGGCCATCGGTTCGGCTCAGGCCTGGGACGATCTCATGGACCACCCGCCGGTGCCAGCGTCGGAGTTCGCGTTCGAGCAGGTGCCGTTCGGCCATCCGCTCTGGGTGCTGTTCTCCTCCGGCACGACCGGGCGGCCCAAGGCGATCACGCACAGCCACGGCGGCATCCTCATCGAGCAGCTGAAGTTGCAGACCCTGAACATGGACCTGCGTCCCGGCGACCGGCTGTTCTTCTACACCACCAGCGGCTGGATGATGTGGAACTTCCTGGTCAGCTCGCTGCTGCTGGGGGTGACGCCGCTGCTCTACGACGGCCACCCGGCCCACCCGGATCCGGGCGTGCTGTGGGAGATGGCGCAGAACGCGGCCGTGACGATGTTCGGCGCGAGCCCCGCGTACGTCAGCATGCTGTCGAAGGCGGGCGTGGTCCCGGCGGAGACGTACGACCTGTCCGCGCTGGCCACCGTCATGCTGGCCGGCTCGCCGGTGTCGCCGGAGTGCGGCGCGTGGTTCTACCGCAACGTCAAGCCCGACCTGTGGCTGCACTCGGGCAGCGGCGGCACGGATGTCTGCAGCGGGTTCACCGGCGGCGCGCCGGTGATGCCGGTGTACGCCGGCGAGCACCAGGCGCGCAATCTCGGCGTCGCCGCCTACGCATTCAACGGCCGGGGCGAGCCCGTCACCGGCCAGGTCGGCGAGATGGTGATCACCCAGCCGATGCCGTCGATGCCGGTCCGGCTGTGGAACGACGACGACGGCGAGGTTTACCGGCAGACCTACTTCGCCGACTTCCCCGGCGTGTGGCGGCAGGGGGACTTCTTCAAGGTCAACGAGCGCGGCGGCTGCTTCGTGCTGGGCCGCAGCGACGCCACCTTGAACCGCTACGGCATCCGCATCGGCACCGCGGAGATCTACGCCGCACTGGAATCCGTCGGGGAGGTCGCGGACGCGCTCATCGTCAACCTCGACCTGCCCGGCGGCGGTTTCTTCATGCCGCTGTTCGTCACGCTGGCCGACGGGGCGGTCCTCGACGACGCGCTGCGCGGCAAGATCGCCGGCCGGCTCCGCTCCGAGTACACGGCCCGGCACGTGCCCGACATGATCATCGTGGTGCCCGCGATCCCGGCCACCCTGACCGGCAAGAAGATGGAGGTGCCGGTCCGCAAGATCCTGCTCGGGACCAGGCCCGACGACGCCGCCAACCGCAACGCGATGGCGAACCCGCAGGCCCTGGACGCCTTCGCCGAGTACGCGCGCACCCAGCAGGACTACCGCCTCTGACAGGTCAGTCCCTGGCGTCAGGCTTGACGTAGCCGAAGAACCCGCGCCGCTTGATCAGCTCGGAAACCTGCTCGGGGACCATCTCCTCCCAGGAGTCGTCGTTGGCGGCGATGCGCCGCAGCACGTCGCGGCTGAAGATCGGCAGGTACTCGGGCCGGTAGTTGTCCAGGTTGACGAAGCTGCCCCGGCCGGCCAGGTAGTCGTACAGCGGCTGGAGATCGGACTGGACCTTGATGTCGTCCACGGTCTTGAGCTCCTCGTCGGGGCCCGGGCACAGCGGGTAGACGTAGAGCTTCAGGCCGTTCTTGAACAGCCGCCCGAAGCTCTCCAGGATCCCGCCGGGCAACTGCGCGTGGTTGCGCTCGTCGAACAGGTCGATCAGGCTTGGCACGCCCATCACGATGCCGATGCGCTCCTTGGTCCGCTCGCCGATGTAGGCCGCCAGCCGGTAGTAGTCGAAGTAGTCGGTGATCAGTACCGTCTCGCCGCAGGCGGCGAGCAGCTCGGCGCGGGCCAGGAAGTCCCGGCGGTCGATCTCCGTCCGTTCGGCCAGCAGGTTCCGCATGGTGATCTCGGTGAGCTGCAGGATCGGCTTGCCCTCCACCGCCGGATCCTGCGCGAACTTCTCCTTGGCCGTGGCCAGCATGTCCAGGTTCACGTGGGTCGGCGGCCGGAAGCTGCCCCGCTCGACCAGGACTGCCTGCTTGCGCAGCACCTCACTCGGCTGCAGCACCTCGCGGTCGGGGCCGAACATGGCCACGCCGCTCAGCCCGAGCTGGACGAGCTTGAGCGCCATCAGCCGGTTGTCCACGCCGCGGAACTCGATGCCGCGGAACTGGATCATGTCGATCTCGATGCGGCCGACGGTCAGCTGGTCGAGCAGGCTCTCGATCAGCTGCTCCGGCTCGTGGTGGTGGAAGAACGCGCCGTATAGCAGGTTGATCCCGACAATGCCGAGCGCCTCCTGCTGCAGGTAGGCCTCGTCGTCGAGCATCCGGACGTGCATGACGATCTGGCTCGGCTCGTCGTGCGTCTGCGACTGGAACTTCACGCCCGTCCAGCCGTGGCACTCGTTGTTGCCCCGGTAGCTGCGCGCCACCACGGTGTTGGCGAACGCGAAGAAGCAGTTGGAGTCGCCGCGCTCCTCGTTCAGCCGCTCCACGTTGAGGTCGAACTCATGGTCCAGCATGTTCTGCAGCCGTCCGGCGGAGACGTACCGCTCGGCCTTGCCGTAAACCGCGTCGCTGACCGCCATATCGTAGGCCGACATGGACTTGGCCACGGTGCCGGCGGCACCGCCGACCCGGAAGAACCAGCGCACCACTTCCTGGCCGGCCCCGATCTCCGCGATCGTCCCGTACCAGCGGGGGTCGAGGTTGATGCGGAGCGCCTTCTGATGCGTGTCTGACTGATGCGGGATGAGCTCGGTCATGCCTCTCCAGAACCCTGTCCGATGCTGCCGTCCGTGGCAGGCCAGGGCGGCGGCCGGGCACTACCATCAACGCTGGGATTGTACTAATTCTGCAAGACCCGCCGCCAGGCACGAGCCGCCCGGCCGGGCAATGTTCACCCCAGAGTCGGCCACGTCGGCCGCAGCTGCGGCCGCCGGACCCGCGGAAGGCATGGATGTCCCGTTCATGCTGGTACGGCGACGTCTGTTCAGTTTGAGTTGTCCGTGAGCCGGGCGGCGCGTGGCCCTTGACCGCGGCCCCTGGTGCTCCTGCGTTCGGGGATACTTCTGTGCCGTTGATCCTCACCCGCCGCCCCGGTCGGGCGTCGCGGATACGGCGTGAATGTCCCAGCCATGTCGTTCTAGCTGCATGAATGGGACATTCACATCGTAAGCGCGAGCCGAGGTCACGTATCACGAGTCACAGCAGCTTGCCAAGAGCGCAGGAGCACCAGAGCGACGCCGGGCTCGACGCCGCCGACCCGTGTCCGGGTACGGCCCGGGACGTGATGTCCGGATGCGGCCCGGGAAGTGACAGCATGGGAACCGTGAGCAACCTCGATCCCGCCCCAGAGCCATCAGCCTGACGCCGGGCGTCGTGCGAGCGGTGGACGTCATCGAGGCGTAGCGCCGAGAAGATAACCCCGGGCCCGCGAGGACTGGGCGGCGAGCCGGTTCGACCCGGTCCACGGCTACCCCGGCGCCCCGCTGGCCGCGCCGCCGCTACCCGGCGTGCCGCTGAAACCCCGCTGCAACCATCCTTACTGGCGCGGGACCGGCTCGTTGGTCACCGGGACCAGCGGGGCCGGGTTGGCGAAGACCTCCCGCTGCGCGGCGAGCAGCCCGGCCTCGGCGGCGGCCAGGGTCATGGCCTGCGGCGAGCGCGGGTAGCCAGCGGGCGGGCCGGAGAAGCGCAGGGCGGTGGTGAAGTCGCCGCAGGTGCGGCGGCGGAAGGGGCTGATGTTCGGCTCTCGGACGCCGAACCGCCGCTCGAGGAGGCGGATCAGCGACGTGTGGTCGAGCACGTCCGAGCAGACCCGGCCGCCCGCGGACCACGGCGACACCACGACGGCCGGGACCCGGAAGCCGAGTCCGATCGGCTCGGCGCCCACATACTCGCCCCGTGTCCCGCGCGGCGCGACCGGCGGGGGCACATGGTCGAACAGGCCGTCGTTCTCGTCGTAGGTCAGGATGAACACCGTCTTGTGCCACAGGTCCTCGTTCGACGCGATCGCGTCCAGCTTGCTGGCGACGTACTCCGCGCCCGCCGCCGGGAAGTAGTCCGGGTGCTCGGACTGCGCGGTGGGCGCGACCAGCCAGGAAACCTGCGGCAGCCAGGCCCGCCCTGGCGTCCGCCTCGAACCAGCCCGCCGGGCGCTTCTGCATCCCGCGCTGCCACAGCGGTGACGAGGCCGGCGCGTGGGCGAACTGCCTGAACCAGGCCAGCGCGTTGTCGTCGTAGTTGTCTTCTTCCTGGTATACCTGCCAGCTCAGGCCGGCCCGCTGGAGCCGTTCGGGGTAGGTGGTCCAGGACAGGCTGACGTTGTCGTAAGCGGGGCTGTTGTCGGTGACCGGGCCGCCGCCGGTGCCGTCGGGGTCGATCATCCCGGTCCACATGCAGAGCCGGTTCGGGTTGGTCGGGCCGAGCACCGAGCAGAAGTACTGGTCGCAGACCGTGAAGGCCTGGGCCAGGGCCCACTGGAACGGGATGTCCGCCTGGGTGAAGTACCCCATCGTGAACGGTCCCTTGGCCTGCACCCAGCGGTCCATTGTGCCGTTGTTCCAGGCCAGGTGCTGGGTCGGCCACGAGTGGTCGGTGCCGGGGGTGGCCTGCGCGCTGGTCGTCCTGGTGTTCAGGTGGAACGGGGCCAGGTAACCCTGGGGGTGGCCGGGGAACGGCTGCCGGAACACCGGGCCGCCGCCCGGCAGCCTGATCGCGGCCGGGTCGGCGAAGCCGCGGACCCCGGGCATCGTGCCGAAGTAGTGGTCGAAGCTGCGGTTCTCCTGCATCAGGATGACGATGTGCTCGATGTCGCGGAGCGAGCCGCCGGGCGGCGCCTCGAGCGTGGCGGCGAGCGCCTGGCGCAGGCTGGCCGGGAGCACCGCCGCCCCGGCGGCCACCCCGGACAGCGCGGTGGCGCCGGTGAGCATCCGGCGCCGGGTGAGTTCGGGGCAGGCCGAGGCGGGCGCGTGCGGGGTGTCCGCAGACCGGCCCGGCCGCCTGCGCCGGGTCAGGTACCAGCCCAGGCCGACAATGAACAGGGCGAGCAGGCACGCGCCGATGATCACCGGGCCTGGCGGCCCGCCGCGGTGCCGCCGGCGCGCCGGAGGCGGGAGGGCCCGGTACCAGGCCGAACTGGACGATCCGGTCGTGCCCGGTGTCGGCCACCCAGACCGGCCCGGTCGCGGCGACCGCCACAGCCTGCGGAAACTCCAGGTCCTCGCCCGCCCGAGCCGGGTCCGGCTGCAGGCCGAACTCGGTGTAGAAGCGGCCGTCCGGGCTGAATACCGACACCAGTCCGTAGTCCGGCTGGGCGAGGTAGATCCGGCCGGCCAGCCCGACCGCGATGCCGCCCGGGTTGCCGAGATCGCCGTAGCCCGCCTGGGTCACGCCGAACGAGCGGAGCTGATGCCCGGCCGGGGAGTACTCGCGAACCGAGCTGGCCGGGGTGTAGCCGGGGCTCGACACCCAGATGTCGCCGCGGGCGTCCAGCGCGACGCCGGCCGGCGTCGGCACCGCGAACGAGGTGCGGTAGCTGCCGCCGGCGGAGAACTCCACGACCCGGCCGTGGCCCTGGTCAGCGACCCAGACGTTGCCGGAGGGAGTGACCGCGAGCGCCACCGGGTGGTTCAGCTGGCCGTGGCCGCCTCGGGCCGGTCCGAAGATGGCCAGGACCCGGCCGGCCGAGGAGAACTCCACCACCCGGTCGTGGCCGGTGTCCGCGACCCAGACATGCCCGGCCGCGTCGGTGGCGATTCCGGCCGGCTGGTCCAGGTCCGTGCCGAAGGCGGCCAGTTCCCGCCCGGCGGCGGAGAACTCCACCACCCGGTTGTGGCCGGTGTCCGCGACCCAGACGTGGCCGGCCGGATCGATGGCTACGCCGGCCGGTCCGCCCAGCGTCTGCTGCCCCGCTACACGCCGGAACGCCGGCGCGTGCGCCAGCGGGTCAGGCCGCGGTGCGGCAGACGCCCGGGCGACGGTGCGGGCCAGCGCGCGCGGCCCGGAAGCCAGCGGAGCGGCGATGAGGATAGCGGCGGGCAAGCTGGCGCATACGAGGGCGATTACCCGCGGCCGCCGGCCGCGCCGCCGAGACTTCTGGCCCATCGACCAGCAAGGTAACCCATTCCGGGCCGTCGCCGCAAAACGCTCAGGCCGGCTGGGCCACCGCCTCGATGACCAGATCGACGGTCCGGCCGACCATGCCCTTCTTCTTCGTCACCCCGAAGCTGGTTCGGTCCAGCCGGGCGGTGGCCCGGAACCGGGCTCCCCCGGCTTCGTCCCGCACGTCGCTCAGCCGGACCTCGGCGGGCACGGCGGTCCCGTGCGCGGTCACTGACCCGGGCACCACCCAGCCATCGCCGTCGCGGCGCGCGCCCTCGCCGGTAAACGTGATCTCCGGGTAGGCCCGGGCGTCCAGCAAGGTAGCCGCGGTGACGTCGGCGTCCCTGATCGCGTTGCCCGAGGCGTAGCTGCCCGTGGCGATGCTGGCCCGGACGCTCGAGGCGCCGGGATCGGCGGCGATGCTGACCTGCCCGGACTGAAGCCGGAAGATGCCGTGCACCGTCATCAGGCCGAACATGGCCTTGACGTCGGCGCGAATGGTGGTCCGTTCGGGGTCGAGGGTGTACGTACCCGGCGCCGGTGCCCCGCCCGGCTGCATGTCGGTCATGATGTCGCTCCGTGATAGATGTTTCCGGTACCTCACGAGCGTCACATCGCCGGCTCCGGTGCGGGATCGGCGTTCTGGACAGAATCCGTCACCCGATGGCCGATTCTCCGGTCAGCCGGTCGGCGGAGGCGGCATCCACCGGCCGGGCGGCGATGGCGCTACGCTCGGTATTCATGGCAGCAGATCACGAGGTGGCCAGGACGCCGTCGCTGTACCGGATGGTGGCCGACGACATCAAGGCGGCCATCGCGGCGGGCGGCTACGCGGCCGGCACCCGGCTGCCGTCAGAGCACGAACTGGCCGAACGCTACTCGGTGTCACGCGGCACCGTCCGGCAGGCGTTCGCCGCGCTGCGCGCCGACGGGATCATCGCATCCCGGCGTGGCGCGCGCCGGGTGGTCGTCGGCGGCCCCCGGGTACAGAGCTTCGGCGAGCTGCTGTCCTTCTCCCGCTGGGCGCGGGCCACGGGCGAGGTGCCGGGCGGACGGGTGATTGCCATCCGGCGCCGGACGGCCAAGCCCACCGAGGCCGAGCGCCTCGCCCTGCCCCCCCGAGCGCAGGTCTACCACCTGACCAGGGTCCGGCTGCTGTCCGGGCACCCGGTGATGATCGAGCGCGGCGTCTACCCGGACCGGGTGGGCGTGCTGGTGGCCGGGATGGAGCTGGAGACGGACTCGATCACCGAGCGGCTGGAGGACCTGGGCATCGTCTTCGCCGACGCCGAGCACGTCATCGACGCCGTGGCGGCCACCGCCGAGGACGCCCGGCTGCTCGGCGTCCGGCCGCGGGTGCCGATGCTGCGCGAGCGCCGCTTCACCACCGACCTGACCGGGACGCCGGTCGAGTGGTCCGACGACCGCTACCTCGGCGACGCGGTCGCCTTCAGCGTCCGCAACTCGACCGCGGTCAACGCGCTCTCCCGCACGCCTAGGACCTGAGCAGGTCCCCCTTAAGAAGAGCACGGAGCAGGGCCGCGAAGTGCGAGAACTCCGGCGGGGAGACGGCAGGGTCCTTAGCCTGGTGGTCCCAGCGGCGCACCGCCACCGCGTCGCGGGCGTACGGAAGTGCCTCGAACGCGGCGGCCTGCTCCGGCGTCATCGGGCCGCCCTGCCGGGCCAGGGTGCGGACCGACTCCGGCGACAGCCGCCCGAAGTAGCCGGGCTCGGTGGCGCACAGGTAGCGCTTGGCCGCCACGTACAGCCGGACCGGCTCGGTCACCGCAGTCGCGCCCGCGGCGCGCCGCCGCCTAGCCGCTCCAGGCGATACGGACCATTCGGTCGTAGTCGGGCCGGCGGCACCCGGCCCCGGCCGACCTGAGCGTGATGTGCATGCCGAGCTGCCCGGATGGCCGCGCGCCGCTCGGAGATGTTCATCTCCGCCCACTCGGCCCGCACGTCGGCGGCGCCCAGCAGCGCCACTGCCGCGTTGAGCCTGGCCGGCCTCGGTGATCTGCACCGCGATCGTTTCTCGTTCGGCGTTGATCTTCGCTGCGTTCGTCATGAACACGGCATCAGTGATCAGCCCCGTGCTCTGCTGCCAACTCAGTCGCTCCAGCGCTACGTCGTAGGTCGCCAGCTCCTCCTTGAGCCGGGGAACGTCCACCGCGTCCGGCGGGGCGAACATCTGCGCCGCGTCCGGGCGCTCCATGGTTGTCAGCAGCACGTCCTCGACGTAATCGTCGATCCAGTCGGCCTTGATGCACACGTGCGGCCCCTTGCCAACGTGTCCCTCCTTCTCGTACGCCGCGCAGCGGTAGGTCCCGTATCCGGGCGTCCGGCCGCGCTGCGGCCGGGTCGCGTGCTTTACCTCGGACCCGCACCGGCATTCCGCGATCCCGCCAAGCAGGGACAGCGCGCCCCTGGGCTTCACCCGGCCGGGATCGGAGAGGACCAGCTGGGCGGCCTCCCACTTCTCCACGGTGACCAGAGGTACCCAGTCCCCGGCGGCGACGATCACGCCCTTGTACGAGCGCAGCCCGGCGATGTGCGGGTTCATGAGGATGTGCCGGACGGACCGGTGCCGCCACGGGTGCTCCGTCAGCGGGCCGAACGGGGCCAGCGGTGGGTGCAGACCGAGCGAGGACCACCTGCGGGCGATTCCATTTACGGAGCCGCCCCGCAGCACCGAGTCGATGGCATCTCGCACCGCCTGCGCCTCCGGCTCCAGCGGGTCGATGCGGTTCTCCGGGTAGCCGAACGGGCGGGCTCCGGTGACGTTCCGCTTCCCGCGCTTCGCGGCCTCCTCGTTGGCGACGATCTGGCGGTTAGCCTTGCGCTGGACCTCGGCCCTGGCGAACGCGACCTGCACCCGCGCCCGGAGCTGGTCGGTGTCGATCTTCAGGTTCATGTCGCCTTCGCGCACCGTCGCGATGAGCACACTCGCCGCCTCGATCTGCGGGATGATGGCCTCCAGCTCGATGGGCTGACGGTACAACCGGTCCATCTGGGTGACCTGCACAACGTCGAGCTCGCCGGCGCGCACCATCGCCATCAGCGTCTCGTACCCCGGACGCCAAGGTGATCTTCCGATGACCCGTATCACGGTGGCCTGCCTGGACATGGCCGGCACCACGGTGGCCGACGACGGTACCGTGCTCGAGGCGTTCGCCGCGGCCGTCGCCGGGCTGCCCGGGGCCGCCTTCGAGCAGGCCATGGCCGACGTGCGGTCCAGCATGGGCCAGTCCAAGATCGAGGTGTTCCGGCGGATCCTGGGCGACGAGACGGCCGCCCGCAAGGCCAACGAGGCATTCGAGGACCACTACGCCGCGGCCGTCCGCGGCGGGGCGATCTCGGCCGTGCCCGGGGCCGAGGACACGATCATGCGGCTGCGTGACGCGGGCGTCCGGGTCTGCCTGGCCACCGGCTTCTCCCCCGTCACCAGGGACGCCATCATCGACGAGCTCGCCTGGGGCGGGCTGATCGACCTGGCGCTGTCCCCCGCCGACGCGGGACGCGGCCGGCCGTGGCCCGACCTGCCGCTGACCGCGCTGCTCCGGCTGCGCGGCGGCGCCGTCGGCGAGCTGGCCGTGGCCGGCGACACCGCCAGCGACATCGAGTCCGGCCGCCGGGCCGGGGCCGCGATCGTGGCCGGCGTGCTGACCGGCGCCAGCACCCGCGCCGACCTGGAGCAGGCCGGCGCCCCGCTCATCCTGGACACGATCGCGGACCTCCTCCCCTACGTCATCAGCTGACCTGGCGGGGGGCGACCAGGACGGGCTGTGCGGGCAGCGCACCGGACCGACGCGCCCGGGGCCAGCCCGGCCGACTCGGCGACCTCCAGCCTGAGGCCTTCCGGCCGGACGAGCACGTCCACCGCGGTCTCGTCCGGGCTGTGCCCCCGGACCGGCACGGTGCTGCTCCGCGGCGGCTGCCGCCATGGCGTGCTCGCACAATTCCCTCCCAAACCACGGTCCCCGAGGGCGGGATCAAATGCCAATCTTGGCTAGACAAGTCGGAATGATGGCTAGCCAAGACGAACGAGAGGTTGCCAGCTTGTGGCGGCAGGCATCGGTTGGCGGTCAGCTTGATGGCCGCTCCTGGCCTCTGGCCGGCGGCCAGCCAGGTGGCTAGGATGTGCGCTCAGCGACGTACCTCCGCTCCTATCGGGGGGAAGCAGAGCGTCATAACCGTAGGCAAGGCCATGACGAGTCAGCAGGGCGGAGGGCGGCAGCCCGCGGGGATCCGGGACGTGGCCCGGCTGGCCGGCGTTTCCGTGGCTTCGGTGAGCTTCGCGCTGAACGGGCAGCCCGGCGTGGCGGACGATACGCGCCGCCGGATCCTGGCCGCCGCTGCCCAGCTCGGCTACCGCGCCAACCCGCAGGCTCAGGCCCTGCGGCGGGGCCGGACCACCACCTACGGCCTGGTCATCAGGAACTTCAGCAACCCCTTCTTCCTGGAGGTACTGACCGGGGCCGAACGGGCCGCGAGCGAGGCCGGGGCTACCTTGCTCCTGCTCGACTCGCACTACTCGGCCGAACGCGAGCGCCTGCTGGTGCGGGAGATGGCCGCCCAGCGGCTGGCCGGGCTGGCCATCGCCCCGGTCGGCAAGGGCGAATCGCTGCGGCTCTGGCAGGAGCTGCGCCCCGGCACCCCGGTGGTGGCACTGAACGCGGCGGTGGAGGGCATGGCCGGCGTGTCCCGGGTCTATCCCGACAACGCGGCCGGGGTCGAGCTGGCGATGCGCCGCCTGGCCGAGCTCGGGCATGCCTGCGTGGCGTTCCTCTCGGCGCCGCGCGGCCTGGTCGCCGACCCGGACCGGCTGCGTCACTTCCGGCGGCTGGCCCGGGTGCTCGGCCTCCAGCCGGTCGTCATGCGCTCGCCCCTCACGATCACCGACGTGCGCAAGGCGGCCGGGACGCTGCTGGCCCGCCCCGATGCCCCCACCGCCATCATCACCAACTCCGATTACACCGCGCTCGGCATCTACAAGACCGCCCGCGACCTGTCCCTGCGGATCGGCCCGGACGTCTCCGTCATCGGGCACGACGACCTGCCGACCTCGGAACTGCTCGACCCGCCGCTGGCGACCATCCGCCTGGACGGCAGGGAAATGGGCCGGGCGCTGATGGCGCGGCTGCTCGGCGGCGACGGGCACGGAGACTACGTCGCCCCGGTTGAACTGGTCGAACGCGCCTCCCTGCAGGCACCCCGGATACCGGTTAACCCGCTGTTCACCCCGCTCAGTGCGGCAACTCGGTAACGAACCTTGACACCCTCGCGGCGGGTGTGTGAGCATTCGAACGCTAAACGTTTTAGGGCGTTTATCCTGCACTCTTAGCTGCACCTTAGTGGGGGAGAGGTGGGTCGGCAAACCGTTTCGGTAATGCCGCCCGTGGCCTTTTCGGGCAGCCGTCGTCCACTTCGGATAGGAGAAGCTTTTCAGGAGGCACTGGTGAGATCCACATATCGACTGGCGCTCGCGGGCGCCGCCGCCGCGGCCCTGCTCGCGGCCGGCTGCTCGTCGTCGGGTTCCTCTCGGGCTCGGGCAATGGGACCAGCAGCGCGGCCAACTGGGCGACGGAGACCTCCGCCTCGGCCGGAGGCGGCATGAACGCGCTGGTCGCGGCGGCCAAGAAGGAAGGCACGCTCAACGTCATCGCCCTGCCGCCGACGTGGGCGAACTACGGCGCCATCCTTTCCGCGTTCACCGCCAAGTACGGCATCAAGATCAACTCCGCCCTCCCTGACGGCACCAGCCAGCAGGAGGTCGACGCGGTCAAGTCGGAGAACGGCACGGCCAAGGCGCCCGACGTCCTGGACATCGGCCATGGCCGTCGCCCTGGCCAACACCAGCCTGTTCGCTCCGTACAAGGTCGCACCTGGTTCGACATCCCGACCGCGCAGAAGGACCCGAACGGCCCGTGGTACGAGGACTACGGCGGCTACATGGCGATCGGGTACTCGAGCAAGTTCGGCACGATCACCTCGCGTGAACGAGCTGCTCGGCCCGAAGTTCAAGAACGCGGTCGCCCTGAACGGCAACCCGACCTCGGCCAACGCGGCGCTGAACGGCGTCATGATGGCGAACCTCGCGGTGGGCGGGACGCCTGACAACATCTCCAAGGGCGTGGACTTCTTCCAGAAGCTCAAGACGGCCGGCAACTTCTCCCCGGTATCAGGCGACCGGCGCCACGATCAAGGCGGGCACGACCCCGGTCGTGTTCAACTGGGACTACCTCAACCTGCCGAGCTACGTGGGAGTGTCGAACTGGAAGGTGTTCGTCCCGCCGCACGCCGTCCTTGGGCGGGTACTACGCCCAGGCCATCAACAAGAACGCGCCGCACCCGGCGGCAGCGAGGCTGTGGGAGGAGTTCCTCTACTCGCAGGCGCGCGTCGGGCGGGCAGAACCTCTGGCTCAAGGGCGGCGCCCGGCCGGTCGAGCAGGCGGCGATGACAATCCAACGGCAGCCATCAACCAGCCGCGGCCGCCTTGCTGCCGTCCGTCTCCGGGAGCACCGGTGTTCCTCACCCAGGCCCAGAACACCGACGCTGCCAATTACCTGGCGGCGAACTGGGCGAAGGCCGTCGGCTAGCGAGGGAACGTGGCTGTCGCTGCGACAACTGAGACCGGCGCCCGGCCTGCACGGGCCGGGCGCCGGCCGTCCGTTCCGGCCTGGGTCGGCACCGTCCCGTTCTTCGCCTACGTCGCGGTCTTCCTGCTGTGGCCGACCGCGATCGTGGTGGTCGACGCGCTGAAGAACCCGAACGGCGGCTGGGCCTTCGCCAACATCGCCAAGCTCGGCGACCCGCTGGTGCGCGGTTACTTCATCGGCTCGGTCAAGCTGTGCCTGCTGTCGTCGGTGTTCGGGGCCGTGTTCGGCGCGATCCTGGCCTACGCCGTGGCGTCGGGTGACCCTGACGGCCTGATCCGCCGGCTCTACATCGCCGTCTCGGGCGTCCTGGCCCAGTTCGGCGGGGTGACGCTGGCGTTCGCCTTCCTCGTGCTCATCGGCCCGGTGGGGCTGCTGTTCCACGCCAGCTGGTTCTACTCGTTCCCGTGGGGCATCACGGTGATCTACACGTACTTCCAGATCCCGCTGATGGTGCTGGTGTTCCTGCCCGCGATCGACGGGGTGAAGGTCCAGTGGCGGGAGGCGTCGGAGAACCTCGGCGCGTCCGCCTGGCAGTACTGGCGGTACGTCGGCGGGCCGCTGCTGCTGCCGGCCTTCCTGGGCGGCACGCTGCTGCTGTTCGCGAACGCGCTGTCCGCCTTCGCGACCATCCGTGGCCTGGGAGAACCAGATCGCCTACATCGTGCCGCAGCAGATCAGCATCGCGTTGTCCAGTGAGGTCGGGCTGAGCAGCGTCAACGTGGCCGACCTGCTCGCCCTGGGCATGGTGATCATGATGGCCATCGTCATGACCGGATACGCATTGCTGCAGCGCAGGGCGGCGCGATGGCTGCGGTGACCTCGGTCGGCGAGACGCCCGCCCCGGCCGCGGCCAGCCGGCCGCGGGGTCATGCACGCCCGCCGCCGCAGGCGGCTGAACATCTTCCGCTACGTGGTCTTCACCGTGTTCGGCCTGTTCTTCCTGCTGCCGCTGCTGGCGATGCTCCGGTTCTCGCTGGAGGGAAGCAAGCTCGGCACCTGGTCCCTGACGGCCTGGAAGCAGATCGCCTCCTACCAGAACACCGGCATCCCTCCGTTGCTGAGCGCGATCGAGGTCACCCTGGAACTGGCCATCATCACCAGCGTGGTCACGCTGGTGCTGCTGGTGCCGACCATGATCTGGATCCGGCTGCGGGTGCCGTGGCTGGAGCGCACGGTGGAGTTCCTCTGCACGCTGCCGCTCACCATCCCCGCGATCGTGCTGGCGGTCGGCGTCGGCCCGATCTACAACCGGATCCAGCACTACAGCCTGTCCGCGCTGATGCTGTTCTGGATCTACGTGATCCTGGCGCTGCCCTACGCCTACCGGGCGCTGGCCGCCGGGCTGGGCGCGATCGACGTGAAGACGCTCTCCGAAGCCGCGCGCAGCCTGGGGGCGAGCTGGTTCACCGTGATGGTCCGGGTGATCGCGCCGAACATGCGGCAGGGCATCCTGAACGCGCTGCTGCTGACCTTCGCGCTGGTCCTCGGTGAATTCACCATCGCCTTCCTGCTGCTCTATAACGACGTCCTGCAGCCGGAGTTGTACGCCATCAGCCGGAACACGCCGAACGCCGGGGTGATCTTCTCCACCTCGTTCGCCGCGCTGCTGTTCGCCTTCGTGCTGCTGCTGATCCTGTCCTACGCTGGCCGCATCCGCCGCGGCCGGGGATGAGGTACACCTCGTGACTTCTTCATCGGTGACCAGAACGCCCGACGGCGCGGCCAGGACCGCCGTCGAGGTGCGGCTGGAGGGACTCAGCCGGCACTACGGCCCGGTGGTCGCGCTCGACCACCTCGACCTGACCCTGCAGCCCGGCGAGCTGATCGCGCTGCTCGGCCCGTCCGGCTGCGGCAAGACCACCACGCTGCGCCTGCTCGCGGGGCTGGAGGACGCCGACACCGGCCGCGTCATCGTCGGCGGCAAGGACATCACCGGCCTGTCGGCGGCCAAGCGCGACATGGGCATGGTGTTCCAGGCCTATTCGCTGTTCCCGCACATGACGGTGCGGCAGAACGTGGCGTTCGGGCTGCGGCTGCGCAAGGTCAGCTCGGCGCAGCGGGACAAGCGGGCGCTCGAGATGCTCGACCTGGTCGGGCTCTCCACGCAGGCGGACCGGTATCCCCACCAGATCTCCGGCGGCCAGCAGCAGCGGGTCGCGCTGGCCCGCGCCCTGGCCATCGAGCCGCAGGTGCTGCTGCTCGACGAGCCGCTGTCGGCGCTCGACGCCAAGGTCCGGGCGCAGCTGCGGGACGAGATCCGCCGGATCCAGCTCGAGGTGGGCATCACCACGCTGTTCGTCACCCACGACCAGGAGGAGGCGCTGGCCATCGCGGACCGGGTGGGCGTCATGAAAGATGGCCGCCTGGAGCAGCTCGCGCCGCCCACCGAGGTCTACTCGCGCCCGGCCACGTCGTTCGTGGCCGAGTTCGTCGGCCTGTCCAACCGGCTGGCAGGCGAGGTCCGCGGCGGCGAGGTACACGTCCGCGGCTGCACGCTGCCGCTGGTGGAACAGGACGTGCCCGACGGCCCGGTGGTGGCGCTGGTCCGGCCGGAAGCGGTGACCATGGCGTCACAGCGCCCCGGATTCCGGGTCCGGCCCGCTGACCGGCACCGTCATCGCCGTCACGTTCCTGGGCGCGACCAGCCGGGTCACGGTCGACCTGGGTGACACCACGGTGCTGGCCCAGCTCCCGACCTCGGACGCGACCGCCCTGCCGGCGGGCAGCCGCGTCGCGCTGGCCATCCGCCCCGATCCGGTGCTGGTGTCGGCCGGCTCGGACCCGGCCGCCCCGGCGGCCGGGGAAGAAGCGTGAGCGGGCACCGCCCGCCGCTGACCATCCACCGCAGGCTCGCTCACGGAGCGGTGCTGCGCCACGGGCGGTCGGCCGCGTACCGGGCCATCGAGATCGGCGCGGGCGAGCCGCACGTCGTCCGCGATGATTTCGGGGTGGCCGGGCCCGGCTCCGAGTCCGCGCGCGATCCCGGCCGCGCGCTGGCGTGCCTGGTGCACATCACCGACCTGCAGCTCGCCGACGTCCAGTCGCCGACGCGGTTCGAGTTCATCAACGCCCGCTTCGCGGACCCCAGGTACGCCGAGATCATCCCCGTGCAGCGTCCCCAGGAGGCGCTCACGCGCGCACGCCGTCGACGCCACCCTCCGCACGCTCGGCTCGGTGCACGGCCCGGCGACCGGGCTGCCGATGCAACTCGCGGTCACCACGGGCGACGCGATCGACAACGCGCAGTGGAACGAGCTGCAGGCCTTCCTGGCCCTGTTCGACGGCGGGCTGGTGTCCCCCGACTCCGGCGGCCCGGACTACGAGGGAGTACAGGCGACAGACTGGCCGGGTGACGTCTTCTGGCGGCCGGACGGTCCGGGTGCCGACGGGCCGGACTTCTTCCGCCTGGAGTTCGGCTACCCGCACCATCCCGGCCTGCTGCAACGCGCGCTGCGCGAATTCTCCGCCGTCGGCCTGAGCATGCCCTGGCTGTCCTGCTTCGGCAACCACGAGGCGCTCAACCAGGGCGTCGGCACCCAGACCCCGGGCCTGGCCGCCGCGATGACCGGCGGCCAGCAAGCCGGTCGGCCTGCCCGCGGACTTCGATCACGACGGGGCGCTCGCCCTGTTCACCGAGCATCCCGAGGCGTTCATGGCCGGCCCCAGCCGCACGGTCACGCCCGATCCGTTCCGGCGGCCGATCACCCGGCGGGATTTCGTCGATGCCCACCTGCGGGCCGGCTCGCGGCCGTTCGGCCACGGGTTCACCGAACGGAACCGGCTGGACGGCACCGCCTACTACGTCCACGACACGCCCGCGGTCCGCTTCATCGCGCTGGACACCAACTGCCTGGCCGGCGGCGCGTCCGGGTGCCTGGACGCCCGCGCAGGCCCGCTGGCTGGAAACCCGGCTGGCGGAGGTGCACTCGGCCTACCGCGGGGCGGACGGCAGTCGAGGTCCGGACCGGCCAGGACGACCGGCTGGTGATCGTGTTCTCGCATCACGGCACCGATACGCTGGACAACAGCCGCGGCGGTCACGCGGCACCGGACGGCGAGCCGCTGCTCGGCGCCGGCCTGGTGAGCCTGCTGCACCGGTTCCCCAACGTGGTCCTGTGGCTGAACGGCCACACGCACACCAACACGATCCGCCCCCGGCCCGACCCCGCCGACCCGCGCCGCGGGTTCTGGGAGGTGACCACCTGCGCGGTGGTGGACTGGCCCTGCCAGACCCGGGTGGTGGAACTGCTCGACCACGGCGAGTACCTGTCCATCGTGACCACGATGGTCGATCACGACACGCCGGCCGCGCCGCCCCCGTCGCCGGAGACCTCGGATGACCTGGCCGCCCTGCACCGGGAACTCGCGGCCAACGTCCCCTGGGACGTCAGCGTCATGGCCGGCGCCGCCACCGACCGGAACGTGGAGCTGCGCGTGGCCCCGCCCTTCCCGCTCAAGCGCCTGCCCGGAGCTTGACCCGCAGCGCGGCCAGGTCGGCGGCGGACAGGCCGTGATCGGTCAGCCACGACGCCACCCCGCCGTAACGCGCGTCCATCTGCTCGAGGAACGCCGCCATCGTCTCGGCCCGCGGCCGCTGCAGCTGGGCTGGCTTGCTGTTGATGTCGCGGGCGTACAGGCGTGATCTGCGCAGCCGGGCCATGATGGCCTCGGTACGCTCGCCCGAGGCCGCGTAGTCGGCGACCACGGCCTCGGCCGGCACGCCGGCCACGGCGAGCGCGAGCGCCACCACTACCCCGGTCCTGTCCTTGCCCGCCGCGCAGTGGACCAGCGCCGCGCCCTCGGCGTGCGCGATGCTGCGCAGCGCCCCGGCCACCTGATCCGGGCGGTCCTCCAGGTAGCCCAGGTAGTGCCCGCAGACCGGGTCCCGCGGGTACCTGAACTTATCCATCCGGTCCCTGGCCAGCAGCGCGTCGGCGATGACGTCGGTGTTGGACCCCACCTCGGGCAGCACCGGGTGATGCGCGTGCCGCACGCTCGCAACGGCGTCCAGCGGCGCCGGGCCCTCGGCCGCGAGCTCGTTGGAGCTGCGCAGGTCGACGACGGTGGTCACGCCGATGTCGCGCACCAGCTTCCGGACGTCGGCGGCCGACAGGTCCTGCAGGTTGTCCCCGCGGAGCAACCTGGCTCTCGCCGTCTTCTGCCCGTCCTCGGTGGGCAGGTCCCCCAGATCCCGGACATTGACCGCGCCGTCGAGCTCAATCCACGCCATGACAACACCTTCGCAGACCGGCTTGCGCACCGCCCGAGGTGGGGCATACTGAAGGCAGCCATGATGCCGCCCAGACCCCCGCGGCCCGCCGCGCGGTCGATGCTGGCCCCGCTCCTTCCTGGCTAGCCGCAGGAAGCCGCCCCCTGGCAGCAGCCGGCTGAAGCCTGTTCGATGCTGCTGAGTGGGAGTCCTCATGACGTGGCTCCGTTTCGCTTCCTCCCGCCTGGAGTGCGGATGATGACCGGCCTGGAGGGCCGGGTCACGATCGAGGTGGAAGCCCGCCCGGGGACCACCACGATCGTCGTCAGGGGTGAGCTTGACCTGGTGACGATGCCCTTCCTGGCCGCCCAGCTGGCCCGGGCCGTGCGGGACAGGCCCGGCCGGCTCGTCTTCGACCTGAGCGGGACGCGCTTCATGGACTGCGGGTCGGCGCGGCTGATCGCGGCGGCCGGGCGATGGCTGCCCGGTGGCGCCCGGCCGGTCATCCGCTATCCGACGCCTGGCGTGCGCCGGGTTCTCGAGCTCACCGGTCTCGACGCGCACTGCGAAATAGAACCGTTAGCGGTGGGTAGTAACCGGGCCTGGCGTTGTGCCCAAGTCAGAGAACAATCGGGAGCGGACAGATGAGCGTCTCGGTACAGGACGTGCGCCACGCGCTGGACGAGCTCGGCAAGCTGCGCTTCGGCGAGATGCGGGTCGAGGACGCGATGCACCACATCGTGCAGACCACCCACGCGATCTTCTCCGTGGACGGTGCCGGCCTGATGCTGGCCGACGTCGATCATCACCTGCTGAACGCGGCGGTGTCGGACGAGCGGATGAGGCACCTGGAAGAGCTGCAGATACGCCATCAGGAAGGCCCGTGCATCGCGGCCTTCGAGGACAAGGAACTGGTACGGGCCGAAGACCTGTCCACCGAGGCGCGGTGGCCGGCGTTCAGTAAGCACGCGATCACCCGCGGGGTCCGGGCCGTGCTGGCCAGCCCGATCCCTTACAACCAGGATGCGGTGGGCGTGGTGGCGGTGATGTCGGAAGACCGCCACCCCTGGTCCGCCGAGGCCGAGCTGGCGCTGCTCGCGTTCACCGACCTGGCCGCCCTGCTCATCGCCAGCATGATGCTCGGCGAGCAGCAGACCGAACTGGCGGCCCAGCTGCAGTCGGCGCTGAATTCGCGGGCCATCATCGAGCAGGCCAAGGGAGTGCTCATCGGCCAGCAGGGCCTCACCGCGCACGCCGCCTACGCGCAGCTCAGGGCGCAGGCACGGGCCGAACGCCGTAAGCTCGCGATCGTCTCGGCCGAAGTCGTGCGCAATGCCATCCAGGACGACGGCCCGACCTGACAGGTTTGAATGCCCCGATTCGCGGCAGACAGCGCCTGAAGCATAACCGCGCCGCCCAGAGACCCGCGGCTTCCCCGTAACGCCGGCGCCTGTTATCGCGCCTCCGATTTAGGAGAGATCATGATTGCCATCGGAATCATCCTGCTGATCATCGGCTTTCTCACCGGTATCGCGATCGTATGGACGATCGGGATCATCGTCCTCGTCCTCGGCCTTATCGCTCTGCTGCTCGGGACGATGGGTCACGCCATCGGCGGACGCCGGCACTACTGGTGAGGTTGCCGCGGGATCTTCGATGGCGGACGTTGCCGGCCCGGTGTGGCAGATCATGCGCTGCTGGTGCGCCACTTGCCCCGCTGGCATCATCCGTATCGCGGCATACGATGTGGATGTCCCATTCATGCAGCTCCAGCGACATGGCTGGGACATTCACGCCGTATAAACCGCCGGGGCGGCGGCCTCTGCTGCTTCCCGCGCCGTGTCGCGATAATCGGGGCCGCGGTAATCGGGCTGAGAGAAACGCGGTAATCGGGCCGGGAGAAAGCAGCCGGAGGGATCTCCTCGCATACGGGCGTCTTTCCCGGGAAGCAGCCCGGCGTTACCAGCCGAGGAGAGGAACCCGCATTGGCCACCTGGACCGCCCGGCGCAAAGCGGGCCGTGCCGCTAGATCCACCCGATCCTCCGGCCGCCGGGCCGCCAGCAGCAGGCCCGTGCGCTGGCTCGCGCGAGCCGGACTCGCGGCTCGCGGCGTCATGTACGCCATCATCGGCTGGATCGCCGTCGAGGTGGCGTTCGGCCACTCCGGCCAGCAGGCAGACCGGACCGGCGCCCTGCATGAGATCGGCACGACGCCGGCTGGGAGCTTCCTGCTCTGGCTGCTCGTCATCGGCTTTATCGGCATGGCGCTGTGGCAGTTGTCCGAGGCCGTGTACGGCTCCCCGGGCTCCGGCCAGCACCATCCGGCCGAGCGACTGGCCGCGCTCGGCCGGGTGGTCATCTATGCCGTCCTGGCCTACGGCGTGCTGGACTACGCGCTCGGGGCGGGCGCGCCGCAGTCGAGTGACAAGCAGTCGGTCGACCTGACGGCGACGGTGCTGAAATACCCAGGTGGGCAGGCCCTGCTGGTCGTAATCGGCCTTGTCCTCATCGGCAGCGGCATCTACCTGGCCTTTCAGGCCTGGCGGGAAAAATTTCGCCGAGACATCGAGCTCGGGCAGATGCGGCCGACCGTCCGCCGCGTGGTGGAATGGCTCGGCAAGTTCGGCGGCATGGCCCGGGGCGCGGTGTTCGTCACCGCCGGCATTTTCCTCGTCGTGGCCGCGGTCGAGGCCAAGCCGCAGCAGGCCAAGGGGGTCGACTCCTCGCTGCGAGCCCTGGCGTCCACGCCGGCCGGCCCGTGGCTCCTGCTCCTGGTCGCGATCGGCCTGATCATGTTCGGTCTCTTCTCGTGCTGCCAGGCCAGGTGGGAGCGCCTCTAGGCATCACAGGTTGTACTGGGCGGCCTGCAGGGTGAAGAGCTCGGCGTACTGGCCGCCCAGCGCGAGCAGGTCGGCGTGCACTCCCTGCTCGATGACCTGTCCGTCGCGCAGCACGTAGATCCGGTCCGCATGCCTGACGCTGGCCAGGCGGTGCGTGATGAGCACGATGCTGCGGCCCGCGGCATGCCCGCGTATGGAGCTGAACAGGGCGTCTTCGGCTCGTGCGTCCAGCGCAGCGGTAGGCTCGTCCATGATCAGCAGCGGCGCCGAGCGGTGCCCTCAGTCGCCCCAGACGTCGCGGGCGGTCTCGACGATGAGGCGGAGCTTGGCCACCTGGTCGTCGTAGGTCAGCGCGTTGCCCTCCACGGTGGAGGAGAACCCGCACTGGCCGGACAGGCAGAGCTGGTCCAGCGGGACGAACTTGGCCGCCTCCTCGATCCGCCGCTTCAGGTCATCCTTCGACTCCAGCTCCGGGCGCTTGGTGGTGACCAGGCCGAGCACCACCATCTTGCCCTCCGGCACGAACCGCAGCGGCTCGAACCCGCCGGACCGCTCGTCGTCGTACTCCAGGAAGAACCCGTCCACGTCCAGCTCGGAGAACAGCGCCTCGGCCACGAAGTCATACCCGCCCGACGCCGCCCAGGAGGACCGGAAGTTCCCGCGGCACAGGTGCGTGGTGATGGCCATCCCGGCCGGCTTGTCCTTGACCGCCGCGTTGATCTGCTTGATGTACCGCAGGTGCATGTGCTCGGCGTCCTCGCCGCGCCCGGCGATCTCGGCGCGCTGGGCCGGGTCGTTCAGGTACGCCAGCGAGGTGTCGTCGAACTGCAGGTAGGTGCAGCCCAGCTCGCCCAGCCGCCGCACCTCCTCCGCGTAGGCGGCGGCCAGGTCCGACCAGAACTCCTCGATGTCGGGGTAGACCTCCGGATCGAGCATCGCCGGGCCGCCGCGGTAGTGCACCATGTTCGGCGACGGGATGGTCTGCTTCGGCACGGCGGTGGTGACGTGGGACTTCAGGAACGTGAAGGCGTCGCCGAAGATGGTCCGGTCCATCCGGACCTTGCTGTCGACGTGCAGCGCGGCCGGAGTCCACTCGATGTCACCCGCCGCGTTGTGGAACTTCACGGCCAGGTGGCCCGGCGCCTTAGATATCCCGCCGATCTGGTAGATGAAGTCCATGTGCCAGGTGGCCCGCCGGAACTCCCCGTCGGTGGCCGAACGCAGGCCGACCTCTTCCTGCATCCGCACAGCCCGCGTGATCTCCTCGTCCTCGACCGCGCGCAGGGCATCCGCGGTTATCCGCCCGGCGGCGAAGTCGTCGCGGGCCTGATGCAGCCGCAGGGGGCGGAGCAGGCTGCCAACGTGGTCGGCCCGGAACGGAGGGCTCGTTCTGCTGGCCATCTGCGATTTTCCTTTCTCGCTCGCACGGGGTCCGAGGCTAGGGCACGCGCCCGGCCCGTTCGGTACAAAAGATCTTTTCATCCCGAACGGGCCGGGTTTCACCTACCCGGGCCGGCGTCACGACTGTCACCAAAGTGATGTCTGAATTCCTTGCGTCACGCAACTATGAATGGCACTGTCTAGGAATGATCCCTGTCCCCGCCAGGAAGCTGCCGGCCTTCACCGCAGCTCGCTGCGGACGGGGTAGCGCTCGCCAGGTCCGGTGAGGTTCCCGGGACCTGCTGATCTCGCCCGCGAAGATGAGACCAAGGAGTTCATACATGCGCCGTTTCGCTCTTACCGCGGTCGCGCTGGCGGCAATCGCCGTCGCGGGCTGTTCGAGCAGCAGCTCGTCGAGCCCGGCTTCAGGCTCGAGCAGTTCGTCCGCGCCGGCCACGAGCAGCAGCTCGGCCGCGCAGACCGGGACGATCACCGTGTTCGCCGCCTCATCGCTAAAGGACACGTTTACTCAGCTCGGCAAGCAATTCGAGACAGCCCACCCCGGCGACACCGTGAAGTTCAATTTCGGCGCGAGTTCCGCGCTGGCGACCCAGATCAACAGCGGCGCGCCGGCCGACGTGTTCGCCTCGGCCGCACCCAAGAACATGGACCAGGTCGTCACCCCGGGCAACGCGTCCAACCCGCAGGATTTTGCCAAGAACACCGCTGAAGTCGCGGTGCCCCCGAGTAACCCGGGCAAGGTGACATCGGTGAACGACCTGGCCAAGTCGTCGGTCAAGGTGGCGCTGTGCCAGCCGCAGGTGCCGTGCGGGGTGGTGGCCGCGGGAGTCTTCAAGAACGCCAAGATCACTGTCAAGCCGGTCACCCTGCAGCCCGACGTGAAGTCGGTGCTGACCCAGGTCGAACTCGGCAACGTCGACGCGGGCGTGGTGTACGTGACCGACGTGATGGCGGCTGGCTCGAAGGTCAAGGGCGTGACGATCCCGGCCAGCGAGAACGCCTCGACGCTCTACCCGATCGCCGCCCTCACCCACAGCCAGTACCCGTCCATCGCCCAGGCCTTCGTCGCCTACGTGCTGTCGCCGACGGGCGAGCAGGTGCTCAAGGCCGCTGGGTTCGAGCAGCCCTGAGCTAGTATCCGGAGCTGTCATGGTGACCCGCTCCTTGAGGCCCGCTGGGCCCCCGCGCCTGACAGCCCGCGAGCGGGCGAGGCGCGTCGCGCGGGGCGGCGCATCCCGGTCAGTGCCGGCGCCCTTGCTGGCGCCGGCGCTGATCGCGGTCCTGTTCCTGGTCCTGCCGCTGGCCGGATTGCTGATCCGGGCCCCGTGGGGCAGGCTTGGCGCCGCCCTGAGCGGATCCGACGCGACCCAGGCGCTCACCCTCTCGCTCTGGACCGCGACCGTGAGCACGGCGATCGCCACGGTCATCGGGGTGCCGCTGGCGTGGGTGCTGGCTCGGACCAGCTTCCCGGGCCAGCGCCTGCTCCGCGCCCTGGTGACCCTGCCGCTCGTGCTCCCGCCCGTGGTCGGCGGGGTCGCGCTGCTGCTGGCGTTCGGCCGGACCGGGTACGTCGGCCGGTACCTGGATTCCTGGTTCGGGCTGACGATCCCGTTCACGCCGCTGGCCGTGGTCATGGCCGAGACCTTCGTCGCCATGCCGTTCCTGATCATCACCGTTGAGGGAGCATTCCGGTCCGCCGACCAGGGCTTCGAGGAGGCGGCGGCCACGCTGGGCGCCAGGCGGATGACGGTATTCCGCCGGATCACCCTGCCCATGGTCGCTCCCTCCCTGGGGGCGGGCGCGGTATTGTGCTGGGCCCGCGCCCTGGGCGAGTTCGGGGCGACGATCACCTTCGCCGGCAGCTTCCCCGGCCAGACGGAGACGATGCCGATCGCCGTGTATTACGCCCTGGAAGATGACCCGGACGCGGCGATCGCCCTCAGCCTGGTCCTCCTGCTGGTCTCCGTCGTCGTGCTGGTCTCCCTGCGCGACCGCTGGCTGCGCGGCTCACCCCTATGACGGAGCCGGGCCACGGCGGCCTAGCCGTCGACGCCGAGGTCACGCGCGGCAGCTTCACGCTCAGGGTCAGCCTGGCGGCCGAGCCCGGTCAGGTCCTCGGCCTCCTCGGGCCGAACGGAGCCGGGAAGTCCACCCTGCTCAGCGCCGTGGCCGGCCTGACCCCGGTCTCGGCCGGTCGCATCACGCTCGCCGGGCGGGTGCTCGACGACGCGGACCAGGGCACCTTCGTCGAGGCTTCGGGGCGGCCGATCGGTTTCGTGTTCCAGAACTACCGGCTCTTCCCGCACATGAGCGTGGCCGACAACGTGGCGTTCTCACCGCTGGCCCGCGGCCAGGGGAAACAGGCGGCCAGGTCCGCCGCCAGCTACTGGCTCGGCCGGCTCGGGCTGACCGAATTCGCCAGCCGCAAGCCCAGCCAGCTATCCGGCGGCCAGGCGCAGCGGGTGGCCCTGGCCCGGGCGCTAGCCGGCCAGCCGTCGCTGCTGCTCCTGGACGAACCCCTGTCGGCCCTGGACGCCGGGACCCGCCTCGACGTGCAAGCCGAGCTCAAGCGGCACCTGGCCGACTTCTCCGGGCCGTGCCTGCTGGTGACCCACGACCCGATTGAAGCGCTCGTGCTGGCCAACCAGGTCGTCGTCCTCGAGGCCGGCCGCATCGTGCAGGTGGGCACCCCGGCGCTGATCGCCCGCCAGCCCGGCACCGACTACGTGGCCAAGCTGGTCGGCCTGAACCTGTACGCGGGCCGGGCCGACGGCTCCGCGGTCGCGCTCACTGGCGGCGGGACCTTCGTGATCCCCGACCACGGCCAGCACGGTGACGTGCTGGTGGCGGTGCGCCCTTCAGCCATCACGGTCAGCACCCAGCCGCCGCGGTCCAGCAGCGCCCGCAACACCTGGCAGGCGAAGATCACCGGACTCACCCTGCTGGCCGACCGCGTCCGGCTCGACCTCGACGGCCCGCCGGCCGCCCTGGTCGACGTCACGCCCGCCGCGGTCTCGGACCTGTCGCTCGATCCAGGCAGCCAGGTATGGCTCGCCGTCAAGGCCACCGACCTAGAGGTCTACCCCCACAACGGCGTGCAGGCGGGCTGATGTACCAGCGCCGGGCCTGCTCTTACCGGAGCGGTTCAGCCGATGCTGGCCGTAGTGCCTGCACAGGTCACGGACGTCGCGAGGGTTCGGAGGCCGCGTGCCCGTCTCGAGGCGGCTGACGAAGCGGGGGCCGGAAACGGCCGGCCCCTGCTTCGGGGAGTGCTCACAGCTGCGTGGTCACGGCCTTGACCTCGGTGTAGGCCTTGAGGACCTCGTGGCCCATCTCGCGGCCCCAGCCAGACTGCTTGTAGCCGCCGAACGGGAGGGACGCGTCGAAGACGTTGTAGCAGTTGATCCAGACGGTCCCCGCGCGGAGTTTCTTCGCCAGCGCGTGCGCCTTGGAGATGTCCTTGGTCCAGATGCCGGCACCGAGGCCGTACGAGGTGTTGTTCGCCTCGGCGGCGATCCCGTCCAGGCTGCGGAACGGCTCGGCCACCACGACCGGACCGAAGATCTCCTCACGGACGATCTTCATGTCCGGGCGGGTGTTGGTGATGACGGTGGGCTCGACGAAGTAGCCGGTATCGCCGTGCCGGCCGCCGCCCGTAACCGTGGTGGCGCCCTCGCTGACGCCGGACTCCAGGAACCCGGTGACCCGCCGCAGCTGCTCGTCGGAGACCAGCGGGCCCATCTGCGTGCTGGCATCCATGCCCGGGCCGAGCTTGATGCCCTTGGCGATCTCGGCCACGCCGTTGACGACCTCGTCGAAGCGGTCCTCCTGGACGAACAGCCGGGAGCCCGCGACGCAGCACTGGCCGTGGTTGAAGAAGATCGCGTTGGCCGCACCCTCGACCGCGCCGGACTCGGCGTCGTCGAACACGATGTTGGGGCTCTTGCCGCCGAGCTCCAGCGTGACCTTCTTGAGGTTGCCCGCCGCGGCCTGCACGATCATCTTGCCGACCTCGGTGGAGCCGGTGAACGCCACCTTGTCCACGTCATCATGGGCGGCCAGGGCCGCGCCCGCCGTCTCGCCGAACCCGGTGACGACGTTCACCACGCCGTCGGGGATGCCCGCCTCGGCGATGAGCTGGGCGAGGAAGAGCGCGGTCAGCGGGGTCTGCTCGGCCGGCTTGAGGACGACGCAGTTGCCCGTGGTCAGCGCCGGGCCGAGCTTCCACGCGGCCATCAGCAGCGGGAAGTTCCACGGGATGATCTGGCCGACGACGCCGACCGGCTCGCGCAGCGTGTAGGAGTGGAAGTTGGCGCCCGGCATGTACGGCACCGATATGTCGATCGTGTTGCCCTCGATCTTGGTGGCCCAGCCGGCCATGTAATGGAAGAGGTCCGCCGCCAGCGGCACGTCCGCGGCCGCCGCCACGCCGACCGGCTTGCCGTTGTCGAGCGACTCGAGCTGGGCGAGCTCCTCGGTGTGCTCGAGGATCAGGTCGCCGATCTTCCAGATGAGCCGGCCTCGGTCGGACGGTGTCATCCGGCTCCAGGGGCCGCTCTCGAAGGCGTTACGCGCGGCGCTGACCGCCCGGTTGATGTCTTCGGCATCTCCCTCGGCCACGTTGGCGAGGGTCTCCCCGGTAGCCGGGTTCGGGGTCTCGAACGTCTGGCCGGACGCCGCTTCGACCCACTGTCCGCCGATGAACAGTTTCCGCGGGGCAGTCGTGAATTCCTCGACGCTCCTGTCGACGGTGACAGTCATGACGTACCTCATCTCCTTCAACTGTGGTAGTCACAATGAGACAACAACGGCTTGGACCAGCACAAGGGGGTGTACCGAAGGGAGACAGCCGCGACCCGGCCGGGCCGGTCATCTAGCCGATGCGGCATGGTAGGGGGATGATCACTCCTCCTGGCCTGCCGTCGGGCTGCCCGCCGTGGTTCGCCCGCCCGGCTGCCCGCGCCTGGACCTGCGCCGCGGCTCCGGCCGCCGAGGCCCGGGCCTTTCACGCCGGGCTGCCCGGCTACGCTCCTACTCCGCTGGTGGAGGTACCGGCCATCGCGTCCGAGCTCGGCGTCGGGCAGGTGTTCGTGAAGGACGAGTCGGCCCGGATGGGCCTGGCGGCCTTCAAGGTGCTCGGCGCTTCCTGGGCCGTTCACCAGGTGCTATCCCGGCAGTCAGCGCCCGGGCCGGTCACGCTGGTGGCCGCTACCGACGGCAACCACGGGCGGGCGCTGGCCTGGATGGCCAGGCTCCGCGGGCAGCGGGCGCACGTGTTCGTGCCCAGCGGCGTGCACCCCGCGGCGGTGGCCGCCATTACGGCAGAGGGAGCGCAGGTCACCGAGATCGCCGGGAGCTACGACGACGCGATCCGGCTCGCCGCCAAGGCAGCCCGCGAACCGGAGGCCGAACTCGTCCAGGACGCCGGCTGGCCCGGCTACGAGCAGGTGCCCGGCTGGATCGTCGACGGCTACTCGACCCTGTTCGCCGAGATCGACGAGCAGCTCGCCGGGGCCGGGGCGGACAGCCCGGGGCTGGTGGTGATCCCGGCGGGCGTCGGGTCGCTGGCTCAGGCCGGCGTCACCCACTACCGGAGCCGGGCCGGCTCCGGTGCGACGTCCCTGCTGACGGTCGAACCCAGCGCCGCCGCCTGCATCCTGGCCAGCCTGGTTCGCGGCGAGCCGGGCACCATCACGACCGGCGAGACCATCATGGCCGGGCTGAACTGCGGTACCCCGTCCATGCTGGCCTGGCCGTACCTCCGTGATGGCCTGGACGCGGCGGTCGCCGTGGCCAATGCCGACGCGGCCGCGGCAGCTCGCGACCTGGCCGGGAACGGGATACCGGCCGGCCCGTGCGGCGGGGCCTCGCTGGCCGGAGCCCGGGCCGCGCTGACCGGCGAGGGCGCGCAGCCGCGGCGGCCCGCGCTGGCCCTCGGTCCGGACGCCACGGTGGTGCTGCTGAGCACCGAAGGGGCCGCGGCCAACCCGGTCCCGGCGGGCTAGCCCGGCCGGCCATCTGCGGCAGGCCGGTGAAGGCCAGCTAGAGAGTTGCGTAATAGAACGCACTGATCCTAGGCTGGGTTCCATGGGAAAACTCAGCATCGAGGAGACCGGGTCCGCCCGGCAGCGCACCATCACCTGGACCGATCCCCTCGTCGGCGCGGCCCTCGCCCGGGACCTGAGCGGGCTGGAGTACCTGCGCGCGATCGCTGAGGAACGCATCCCGGGGGCGCCGGTCGCCGCACTCCTCGGGATGAGCGTCGTCAGCGTCGAGCCAGGTCAGGTCGCCTTCGGTCTCGAGGTCGGCGAGCATCTGTACAACCCCATCGGGTCGGTGCACGGCGGCGTCTTCTGCACGCTGCTCGACTCGGCCATGGGCTGTGCCGTGCACTCCTCACTCGAACGCGGCCAGGCCTACACCACGCTCGAGCTGAAGGTGAACATCGTCAAGGCGCTGACGGTGAGCACGCCGAGCGTCGTCGCCACCGGACGGGTGGTGAGCGCCGGGCGGCGCGTGGCCACGGCGTCTGGCCAGATCACCGGGCCCGACGGCACCCTGTACGCTCACGCCACCACCACCTGCCTGGTCTTCGAGCCGAGTGGAGCGGCAGGGCCGCCCCGGCCCGGGGAGAACGGCCACGATCGCTTACTACTAACGGAACGGGGCGGGCCGGTGTGACCATAGGGTCATGGATGCTGAGGTGTTCCTAGCCTGTGCCTGTGAGCTGCTGGCCATCCCCTCGACCAGCGAGCGGCCCGGCGAGCTGCGGCGGGCCCTCGACTATGTGCTCAACTTCGTCGGGCCCGGCTTCACGGTAGAAAGGTTCGAGTCCGGCGGCAAACCGAGCGCCTTGGTCTACCCCGGGACCGAACGCCGGGACTTCCACGTCATACTCAACGCTCACCTGGACGTCGTCCCGGCCCCGCCCGGCCAGTTCCGCCCGCGTCGCTACGGGGACCGCCTTTACGCCCGCGGCGCCCAGGACATGAAGGTGTCGGGGCTGCTGGCCGCGCAGGTTTTCCGCGAACTGGCAGCCGGGCTCGGCTATCCGGTCGCGCTCCAGCTCGTCGCCGACGAAGAGGTGAGCGGCCGGGACGGGACGCTGCACCAGCTCGAGCGCGGGGTCAGGGGCCGGTTCGTCATCGTCGGCGAGTCCAGCGGATTGCATATCGTCAACGAGTCCAAGGGGATGCTGGTGGCGCGCCTGCTCGCGACCGGCCGCGCCGCCCACGCCGCCTACCAGTGGCTGGGTGACAACGCCCTGGTCAAGCTGCAGCGGAGCGTCACTAGCCTGCTGGACAGGTATCCCATCGCGACCGGGGAGGCCTGGCGGACCACCGTGAACCTGTCCCGCGTCGAGACCCGGAACCAGGGCCGTAACCAGGTGCCCGCCGACGCGGAGGCGCTGCTCGACATCCGATTCCCGCCCGATGACGCGGACCTGGCCGGCAAGACCACCGCCGAAGTGACCGCCTACCTGCAGGGCTTCTGCGAGCCCGGGGTCACGCCGGTGGTGGACATCCTCGACCCGCCGCATCACGCCGACCCGGACCGGCCGGAGATCCTGCGGCTCCGGCATGCAGCCCGCCGTCAGGGCCATACCGGTGACTTCCTCCGCAAGTACGGCGTCAGCGACGGGCGCTTCTACGGCCAGCTGGGCATCGCCGCCGTCGCGTTCGGCGTGGACGGCTCGGGCCAGCACGGACCCGACGAGTACGCCGACCTCACCACGGTGCTGCCGTACTACCGCGCCCTGTGCGAATTCCTCGGCGCCCCGGCCGGCTAGAACCCGTGGCCCGGACCGGATCCTGGCCCCTGGTGCTCCTGCGTTCCCGCGAGGCTCCTGTGACCGCTGATTCCCCGCCCGCTGGCCCGGCCCGGCTCGGCGGATACGGCGTGGATGTCCCAGCCATGCCGTTCTAGCTGCATGAATGGGACATCCACATCGAATGATCCGGTACCGGCGGGGCCAGAGTGACAGAGTTCGCTCTCGCGTCCGCGTGCCGGGCATAACGGGCGCCATAGCTGTCCGGCAGTGCGCTTCAGCGACAGCAACGCGGCATCCATGCCGCAAGAGCCGGGTCGCAAGAGCCGGGTCCGCGAGCGCCAGGGGCTCGCCGAAGCAGCGGGTTAGAAGGCCGCGATGGCGGCGTCCACCAGGTCGCGGGCTGGCCCGGCCGCCTCGGCGTTCACCGGGAGGAGCACCACCTCGTCGACGGTGTCCCGCCACGGTTCGAGGAGCTCGGGCAGCTCGCCCAGCTGCCGGGCCGCGATCCAGGTCTGCTCGGGCCCGATGCCGGACCGGCTGAAGTGCGCGGCGTAGGCAGGCAGCCGGGACAGGAACGCCGCCGAACCTTCGAGCTCGGTGATCTGCGCGTCGCCGACCCCGGCCAGCACGTTGACATAGACGCCAGGCACCGGCCGGCCGTCTTGGCCTGGCCCCTGATCTCCCCGGCCGCGGCCTTGGCCAGTGCGGGAGTGACGCTGTTGAGCAGCACGCCGTCGGCCTGCGTCGCGCCGAGCGCACGCATCCGCGGCCCGAGCGCTCCGACCACGATCTCGGCGGGTGTGCGCTCGCGCAGGTAGGTGACGGCGTTGGCCATCCGGTCCAGCGGCTTGGGCCCCAGCCCGCTGCCGATGCCGAGCCGGAGGCGCTCGGGCGGCAGGCCGGTCTCGTCTATCCGCCGCAGGATGGCGTCCGGCGGCACGGCGCTGACCGGCACGACGGCGGTGCCGAGCGTGATCCGCGTGGTGGCGGCGGCCATCTGCGCTAGCTGGCCGAGGCCGTCCTCGTCAGGCGGGTGGTTGACCCACAGGGAACGGTAGCCGCTCGTTTCCACTCGCTCCGCCAGGGCCGCGACCAGCGAGTCTGGCGTGCTGGTCCTGAGCTCGAACGCGAGGTGGGTCACCAGTGCCACCGCGGCTCACGAGGTGCGCTGATACCGTGGCGGCGCAGGTCACGCTGGATTTCCCGGCCGAGCTTCCTGGTCTCCCGGCGGTTGAACAGCGCGCCGGCGGCGGCGCCGGTGAGCATCGGGCCGAGGGAGAACGCGCTGCGGCCGGCCCGGAGGGCGAGCCGGCGACGCAGCAGCCGGGCCAGCGGCGAACCGGCCGCGAAGATCAGCCCGCCTTCGATCATGAACACCCCGCGGCGGTGGGCCCACGACGCGACGTAGGCGCTCATCCGCTCCGGGAACTTCCCCGGCGCCGGGCTTCCGTACACTTCGTGCAGCTCGGCGACGAGCTTGAGCTCGATCCCGACCAGGACCAGCGTCTCGGCCGCGATCTCGACCGGGAAGGCGGGCAGCACCGGCAGCGCGGCGACCATGCCCGCGCCCCCGCCCGCCGCCGCCGCGGCGCGGGCCGCGCCCTCGATGAGCGCCTCGGCGATCTGGTCAGGCGACTTGCCGGGAAACTGGGCCCGCAGCGTGGCCGCGTCGCGCACCCGGAGCCGCGGCGCCATCGCCACGACATGGTCGGCCAGCCAGCCGGTTCCGTCGCCCGCGCGCCGCTGGACGGCTCGCGTCCCGCGGCCGGCGGCGCGGGCGCCCGAGACCGCGGCCTTCGTGAAGGTGCTCACCAGCCTGCGCCGCTCGGCCGGCTGATCCGTCTCGCTGACGTCGGTCGCTACCTCGGCGGCGCGAACCGAGATGTCGGTCGCGTCGATCATGCCGGTCGCATCGGTGGTGCCGGTCGCGTCGGCTTCGGGTTCTGCCATGACCTATCCCCTACCCCTCATCCCCGAGTACCCACATATCCTTCCGCCCGGCTCGTCCTAGTTCGCCTCGTCCTAGTTCCGCCGTCCTAGTTAGGGCTGTACGGCGTGTTCCTGAGATCAGGTACCGGCCGCGAGGTGGTGGTGCGCAGCATGGCCGTCTCCCGGGACAGCAGCACGCGCTGCATGGCCAGGCGGCGCACGGTGTCCGGCTCCGCCAGCAGCGCCTGCCGCTCCGGCAGGTCGATGACCATGGCGGCGGCGACGATATAGGAGAGCAGCTCCGGCTCGTCCGGCAGCTCCTCGAGCCGGACCGTTGCGCCGCCCCACTCGGTCAGTGCGTCCAGGTACTCGCGGAACGCGGCCTGGATGACCCGGACGGCGGGCCCGGCCGCCGCCGGGTCCATGGGCTCATCGGCGAGCATCTCGACCTCGCCCTGCAGGTACGGCCGGGTCTGGTCGAGCGTGAGCAGCCGGAACCGCTGGGTGCCCACGGTGACGATGTTGAACCGGCCGTCCTCGTGCTGGTCCACCCGGCGCACGGTGGCGGTGCAGCCGATCTCGTACAGCGAGTGCACGCCGTCGACGCCGGTCTCGCGTCCCTTGCGGATGGCGATCACGCCGAACCGGCGCGGCTCCGCTCGGTCGAGCAGGTCGCGGACGAGCTGCCGGTACCGCTCCTCGAAGATGTGCAGCGGCAGGAGCATGCCGGGGTAGAGCACCGCGCCGAGCGGGAACAGCGGCAGCATCGAACCCATAACACGACACTACTCGATGCGTGCCGCGTTCAGAACGTGAGGACGATCTTCCCGCGGAGGTGGCCGCTTGCCAGCCGCCGGTAGGCGTCCCGGACCTGGCTGAGCGGGTAGGTCGCGGCGATAGGCAGCTCCAGCTGTCCGTCGGCGATCAGCCCGGCCAGTTCGGCCAGCGTGCTCCCGCTGGCGCCCGCCGTGTTGCCCTCGGCCTTGACGCCGTACTCGGCCACCGCGTCGAACCGGACGATAGTGCCGATCCGGGACGGCTCGACGCCGAGCTCCAGGGCCAGCTACACGTAGTCCGAGCCGAACGTGTCGATGAACGCGTCCACCTTGCCCGCCGCCTGCCTGCGCTCCTGTCCTAGACCCCTCAACCTTCGGGGCGGCGCCCGGTATGCCCGTCCGGCGCCGAGGGGATCACCCGCGCAGCCGCTCGACGATCTCGGCGGCGGGCCGTTCGGCCGCCTGGCGGTAGCCCTGTCCCGCCCACAACGACATCCCCTCGGCATCCCCGCGGGCCGCGGCGGCGGCGCGCAGCGGCCGGGTGGCGTTGTTGATCTCCGGATAGGCGGGCGGCGCGTCCGCGCCGGCTGCGCAGGAAGGCGGTCCCGCACTGCGCCGCCACCGCGCCCGCGGCCAGCACGGCCTGCACCTGGCGCGGGCCCATAATGCCGCCCGCCGCGATCTGCGGCAGCCCGGTGACCGCGGCGACCTCGCCGATCAGCGACAGCAGCCCCCGGTCACCGCCGGGCGTGTCGTCGTTCACGAACGTCCCGCGGTGCGCCCCGGCCTCGTAGCCTTGCACGCAGAGCCCGTCTGCGCCTGCCTCCGCCGCCAGCGCGGCCTCGGCCGGGCTGGTCACGGTGATGACTACCGCGCTGCCCGCCTCCTGGAGGGCCCTGATCACCTCGGCCGCGGGGCAGCCGAAGGTGAAGCTGATGACCGCGGGCGGATCCGTCAGCAGGGCCGCGATCTTGCCGTCGAATCCGTCGTCGTCCCAGCTGGCGTCGCCGCGTCCCGGGCCGAGCGAGTCGAGGTACCTGGCCAGCGCCGCGGCGTCGGGGTGCGGCCTGCCGGGGACGAAGACGTTGACGCCGAAGGGTTCGGCCGTCGCGGCCCGCACGGCGGTGATCTCGGCGGCCATCGCGCCGGGCGTCTTGTAGCCCGCGGCCAGGCAGCCCAGCGCCCCGGCCCGGGCGGCCGCGACCACGAGGCCGGTGGTGGTAGGCCCCCCGGCCATCGGCGCCACCACGATCCGGCGCCGCAGCAGGTCCAGGAGCCCGTCACGGGCAGGCGAAGTCATCGGATCTAGAGCCTACCGCCGACCGCAGGCCGGGCCGTCTTCGAATGTCAGTGGCAGCAGCTAGGGTTCGAGCGTGGCCGAACGCTGGGATCACGAGCGAGCACTTGCCCGCGAGCCCGCCGGGCCCAAGGACCCCAGGGCGGCGGCCCGCCGCGCGCAGCAGCGCGAGACCCGGGTCACGTCCGGCCTGGCCGAGCTCGACCGGTGGCTCTGCGACCAGGCGCGGCAGGGCCTCGCCGCCAGCCAGCAGGCCGGCTACGGCCACTGGGACGACATCGCCGCCAGGATGGTCGACGCGCAAGCCCCCGGCCTGGCCGAGCGGCTCCGCGCGCTCGCCTCGGTCCCGCACTCGGGCGCGGGCTGGGACGGCCGGCTCCTCGAGGAGTACGCGCTGCTCCACCTGCTCGCAGTCGCCTACCGCCGCCGGGACGAGCTGCCGCCGCCGCTGCGGGCGACCGTCAGGTCCCGAATCGGCTTCAGCCTCCGCCAGGCCGACGTGCTGGCCGGCGGGCCGCCGGTCAGGGACCACTGGCAGGTACTGGCCCGCCGGGACCTCGAGCAGGACCGGCTCCGGTCCCGCCGGACGTGGCTGCGCGGCCGAAAGACCGGCCGCGACGCGCTGCTGCTCAGCTTCGCCGCGACGGGCCAGCCGCTCGACGACTCGCTGACCGTCGGCACCGACGCCGATGCCGACCTGGTGTTCTACCCTGGCGCTGTCCCGCTGCGGGCCGTCGTCCTGGCCAGGCACGACGACAGCGACGGCGGACCGCCGGACGGCGGCCCGGTCGCCGGGCTGCTGGCCGGGTACGCGGCGGCGCTCGCCGCGGATCCCTGGCTGGACAGCTGGCCGGCCGTCCTAGAGGTCACGCCGGCCCGCGCCCCGGTTCCGGCCGTCCGCGACACGGACGGCGACGCCCTGCCGCTGCACCCGGGCGCGGGCGACTGCTGGCCGTTGTTCGCGCTCTCCGGCGGTCGGCCGGTGACGCTGGCCGGCGAGTGGACGCCGCGCGGCCTGTGGCCGCTGACCGCCTGGGGCGAGGTCGGGCGGGCGGTGACGCTGTGAGCACCTGGCAGGACCTGGTCACCGCGAGCCTCATCGGTACCGAACGGACCGGGGTTCCCGCCGTCGCCGACCCTGGCCTGCCAGTCCAGGCCGGAGGCGTCCCTGACGACCCGGCGGCCTTGCTGCTCGACCGGGCCGCGCTGCTCACGGTCGCGCGCCGGGGCGGCCGCCCGGCCGGGCAGGCCGAGCCGCCGCCCGCGGCCGAACCAGACCCGGCCCCCGCGGTGAGCCCGGCGGCCTGCCGCCGGCTGGCCCGGATGCTCGGCGGAGAACACCCGGACCTGCTGGCCGAGTGGCTGACCGCCGCGGTGGCCCGTGACCGGCGGGCTCCGGATCACCTGCTGCCCGCGCTGCTCGACCGGGCCCGGCGGGCCCCGCCGTCCGGCCCGGAACTGCGCCTCTTGTCGGCCCAGGCGGGCGGATCGCGGGCACGGTGGCTGGCTGGGCTCAACCCGGACTGGACGTTCGTCATGGCGCATGCCCAGGCCGACGAGGACGCCTGGCGCCTGGGCAGCAAGAGCCAGCGGCGCGACTACCTGACCGCTCTGCGGGCCCGGGATCCGGCTGCCGCCAGGGAACTGGTCACCCTGAGCTGGGAGGCAGCCGCCCGGGAGCGGGTCATGTTCCTGTCCGTCCTGGCGAAGGCGGATCTGAGCCGGGCCGACGAGCCGCTGCTCGAGGCGGCACTCGACGACGACAACGCCGAGGTGCGCGGCTGGGCCGCGCACCTGCTGTCCCGGCTGCCCGGGTCCGCTCTCGGCCGGCGGATGGCGCAGCGTGCCCTCGGCTGCGTGCGCATCGATCCGGGCGGGCCGAGCGACCAGCTGGTGATGAGCCCGCCCGTCCAGTGGGACATGGCCATGCGCCGGGACGGGCTATCGCCCCGAGGAGGCGGCAGTCCCCCGCAGCTGGACGACCGGACCCATCTCTTGCTCGAGATCCTGGCCAGGACCCCGTTGTGGACCTGGACGCAGGAATTCGGCCGCACGGCGGAGCAGATCCTCGGCCTGCTGCCGGGCCCCTGGGCCCCGGTGCTGTTCACTGGCTGGTCACGGGCGGCGATGACCCAGTGCGACCAGGAATGGATGATCGCCCTGATCAACTGGGCCCTCGCGGGCGGGCCGACGGGCACCCGTTTCGGCGCCGAGACGCTGCGTCGGCTGGTCCGGCGGGTCGACCCGGCCCGCTGCGCGCGAGAGACGACGGCCTGCCGCGCCACGGAGATACCGCCACCCATCCGGGACGCGATCAGTGTGCTGCGCTTCCGCTACGACATGCTGAACGAGCTGGAACTTTGACTACTCCCCGCCCTGATGGACGGGGCTTCCGGCCGTCACGGGCCGGGGTTCCTGTTTCACAGCCCGACCGCACCCGGGAGGACCCGGAATGTCTGACATCAGCTCCGCAGGCAGTAACGGCAAGACCTGCCGCCAGAATGTTCTTCGCGGCGTTGATGTCCCGGTCGTGCCGGGTGGACCCCAGCCGCAGTCCGAGATGGCCTTGGCGAGCGGCCGGGTGCGGATCGTGTTCTTCACGGCCAGGTCCTCGATCACGATCACGTCATGGTCGCGGACCAGCCGGGCCGACGCGCGGTGCAGGAAGTCGGCGCGGGACGCGCGGACCTTGCGGTGGGCGCGGGCGACCTTCGCCCTGGCCTTGGCCCGGTTCGCCGACCCCTTGACCTTGCGGGCCATGCGCCGGCCCCTATTGGATAAGACAACGCGCGGAGGGAGGGAGCGGCGTTTCCTCCCGGTCTTGAGGCCGGGGTCTCCACGCCGCGATCTTGATGACGACAGTGCTGGCTGAGCCCGGCGACGCGGTCCTGCGGCCGCACGCGGAGCACGAGCACCGGGCCGAGCTGGCCGCGCTGGCCCTCGGCGACGACCGGCCGCGGCCACCAGGCTGGCGGCTGTCCCCGTGGGCGGTGTGCACGTACCTGCTCGGCGGCACCGCTCCCGACGGCACCGCGATCGCGCCGAAGTACGTCGGTTCGCGCCGCCTGATCGAGGTCGCGGTGGCCACCCTGGCCACCGACCGCGCCTTGCTGCTGCTCGGCGTGCCGGGCACGGCCAAGACGTGGCTGTCCGAGCACCTGGCCGCGGCCGTCTCCGGAGACTCCGCGCTGATGGTGCAGGGCACGGCCGGGACCGCCGAGGAGGCGGTCAGGTACGGCTGGAACTACGCCAGGCTGATCGCCGACGGGCCGTCTCGGGACGCGCTGGTGCCGAGCCCGGTGATGCGGGCGATGGCGGGCGGCCAGATCGCCCGGGTCGAGGAGCTGACCCGGATGCCGTCGGACGTGCAGGACGCGCTGATCACCATCTTGTCCGAGAAGACGCTGCCGGTCCCGGAGCTCGGCACCGAGCTGCAGGCGGTCCGCGGCTTCAACGTCATCGCCACCGCCAACGACCGGGACCGCGGGGTGAACGACCTGTCCAGCGCGCTGCGCAGGCGGTTCAACACCGTGGTTCTCCCGGTCCCCGCCTCGGCCGAGCAGGAGGTGGATATCGTCACCCGCCGGGTCGCCCAGCTCGGCCAGTCGATCGGGCTGCCGCAGACGTCGCACGGGGCCGACGAGATCAGGCGGGTGGTCACGGTCTTCCGCGAGCTGCGCCAGGGCGTCACCGAGGACGGCCGGGCCAAGGTCAAATCGCCGAGCGGCACGCTGTCCACCGCAGAGGCGATCTCCGTGGTCACCAGCGGCCTGGCGCTGGCGGCGCACTTCGGCGACGGGGTGCTGCGCCCGGCCGACGTGGCCGGCGGCATCACCGGCGCCGTCGTGCAGGATCCGGTCGCCGACCGCGTGGTGTGGCAGGAGTACCTGGAGACGGTCATCAGGGACCGCGACGACTGGAACGACTTCTACCGCGCCTGCCGCGACGTCGCTGCCCCGAATGGCTAGCACCGGCGTCGCCGTCTACGGGATCCGGCACCACGGGCCGGGTTCGGCCCGGTCGGTGCGAGCCGCGCTGACCGGGCAGCGTCCCGACGTCGTGCTGATCGAGGGGCCGCCGGAGGCGGACGAGCTGGTCGGACTGGCGGCGGAGAAGGAGGACATGCGGCCGCCGGTGGCGTTGCTCGGCTACGTGCCAGGCGAGCCGCGGCTGGCGGCGTTCTGGCCGTTCGCGGTGTTCTCGCCGGAGTGGCAGGCGATCCGTTACGCGCTGAGCGCGGGGATCCCGGTCCGGTTCTGCGACCTGCCGGCCGCGCATCAGCTCCCGCTGAGGGGGGTTGAGAGGGAAGGGCCACGGCAGCGCACCGATCCGGTCAGCGAGCTGGCCGCCGCGGCCGGGTACGACGACCCGGAGCGCTGGTGGGAAGACGTGGTTGAGCATGTCCCCGGGCCCGCGGTCTTCGACGCGCTGGCCGAGGCCATCTCGATCCTGCGGGCCGGCGCCGGTTCAGGCGAGGAAGCCGGGGCCCGGGATGCGGTCCGCGAGGCGTACATGCGCCGGGTGCTGCGCCGCACGATCCGGGACGGCTTCGAGCGGATCGCGGTGGTGTGCGGAGCCTGGCACGGGCCGGCCCTGCGGCAGATGCCATCCGCGGCCTCCGACGACCGGCTGCTGCGCGGCCTGCCGAAGGTGAAGGCCACTCTGACCTGGGTGCCGTGGACGTACGGGCGACTGTCCTACGCCTCGGGTTACGGGGCGGGCATCCGCTCCCCCGGCTGGTATGACCACCTGTTCTCCTCGCCGGGCCAGCCCGTCGAGCGGTGGCTGGCCCGGGCCGCCGCCGTCCTGCGCGACGAGGGCATCCCCGCGTCATCGGCGCACGTCATCGAGTCCGTTCGGCTCGCCGGGACGCTCGCCGCGCTGCGCGGCCGCCCGCTGGCCGGCCTGGAGGAGGTCACCGAGGCCGCCCGCGCGGTGCTCTGCGAGGGCAGCGACCTGCAGGTCACGCTCATCCAGCGGCGGCTGGTGGTCGGCGAGCGGATTGGCACGGTGCCGCCCGCCACCCCGATGGTGCCGCTCCAGCGGGACCTGCACGATCTGCAGCGCCGCCTGAAGCTGCGGCCCGTGGCGGAGCCCCGGGATTACGACCTGGACCTGCGCAAGCCGAACGACCTCGCCCGCAGCCGCCTGCTCTACCGGCTCGCCCTGCTCGACGTGCCGTGGGGCGCCCCGCAGCCGGGCAGGACCAGGAACATCGGGACGTTCCGGGAGAGCTGGCAGCTGACCTGGCGGCCCGAGCTCGACCTGGCGCTGATCGAGGCGGGCATGTGGGGCAGCACGGTCGCGGCGGCCGCCACCCAGCGAGCCCTGTCGATAGCGGACAGCGCGACCGCGCTCGACAAACTGACCGCGCTGACCGAACGCTGCCTGCTCGCCGACCTCGGCGAGGCCCTGCCCGCCGTGCTCGCGGCGGTCAGGGAGCGGGCTGCGCTCGACACCGACGTGACCCACCTGATGGCGGCGCTGCCGGCCCTGGTCCGCGCGGCCAGGTACGGCGACGTGCGCGGCACCGACCCGGCCCGGCAGGGCGAGGTCGCCATCGAGATGATCACCAGGATCTGCGCCGGCCTGCGGGCCGCGGTGACGTCCCTGGACGAGACGGCCGAACGGGCCATGCGGGAGCGCATCGACGCGGTGCACGCCGCCACCGGGCTGCTCGCCGACCCGGCGAGCCGGGACCGCTGGCTGGACACGCTGGACCGTCTCGCCCCGCGCTGTCCCCCGGTGATCTCCGGGCGGCTGACCCGGCTGCTGCTCGACGCGGGCCGGGTCAGCCCGGACGAGGCGGGCATGCGGATGTCCCGGGCGCTGTCCGCCGCCGGGCCGGCCCGGGCCGCCGCGGGCTGGGCCGAGGGGTTCCTGGCCGGCAGCGGCCTGCTGCTCGGGCACGACGACAGGCTGCTTGCCCTGGTCGACGGCTGGCTGGCCGGGCTGACCGCGGATGCCTTCAGCGCGGTGCTGCCCGCGCTGCGCCGGACGTTCGGCGAATTCGCGCCGCCGGAACGGCAGGCCATCGGGCAGAAGGCGGCCCGGCTCGAAGGCAGCGGCCGCGGCCTGGTCGCGGTCGCGGACCGCGGCGACGATCTCGACCAGGAACGGGCAGCGCTCGCGGTCGGGGCCGCCGCCCTGATCCTCGGGGTGGACTCATGACCGACGACCCGGGCGAGCGGATGCGGCGCTGGCGCCTGGTCCTCGGCGAGGCGGGCGTCACGATGCCGCTGAGCGGGAGCGACGCGCGCATCGACGCGGCCCTGGGCGCCCTGTACGACTCCGACGGGACCGCCGGCCGCGCCGACCGCTCGCAGCGGCCGGCCGGGTTCGGCGCGTCCGCCCCGCGCGTGGCTCGCTGGCTCGGCGACATCCGAACGTTCTTCCCGGTCAGCGTGGTCCAGGTCATGCAGAAGGATGCCATCGAGCGGCTGGGCCTGACCCGGCTGCTGCTCGAACCGGAGATGCTGGAAGCGGTCGAGCCGGACGTGCACCTGGTCGGCACGCTGCTCTCGCTGAGCCGGGTGATGCCGGAGCGGGCCAGGGAATCGGCCCGCGCCGTGGTCCGCACGGTGACCAGGGACATCGAACGACGGCTGAGCCAGCGGACCCGCTCGGCCGTGACCGGGGCGCTGAACCGGGCCAGCCGGACCAGCAGGCCACGGCGGCCCGCCGACATCGACTGGGACCGGACGATCCGCGCCAACCTGCGGAACTACCTGCCCGCCCAGCGCACCATCGTGCCCGAGCGGCTGATCGGGTACGCCAGGAATCAGCGGGCGGTGGCCCGCGACGTCATCCTCTGCCTGGACCAGAGCGGTTCGATGGCGTCCTCGGTGGTCTACGCCGGGGTGTTCGGCGCGGTGCTGGCCTCGATCCAGTCGCTGCGCACCTCGGTGATCGCCTTCGACACCTCGGTCACGGACCTGACCGGCCAGCTCAGCGACCCCGTCGACGTGCTGTTCGGCACCCAGCTCGGCGGCGGCACCGACATCAACCAGGCCGTGGCCTACTGCCAGCAGCTGATCACCCGCCCGGCCAGCACGATCTTCATCCTGATCAGCGACCTGTACGAGGGAGGCGACCGGGATCAGATGCTGCGCCGGATCGGGGACATGACCGCCGCGGGCACGCAGGTGATCACCCTGCTCGCGCTGTCCGACGACGGGGCACCCAGCCATGACCGCGACAACGCCGCCGCCCTGGCCGGGCTCGGCGTGACCGCGTTCGCCTGCACCCCGGACGCCTTCCCCGACCTGATGGCCGCCGCCATCGAGCGCCGCGACATCACCCAGTGGGCCCAGCACCACCACCCATCCCCCAGCTAACCCCCGCCCCATCCCCGAAACCGATGAATGTGACTCTCTGCTGGATCTATTCCGGAGACCCTCCATCGTCAGGGTCGGCAATCTAAATGATGTGCAGCGGCTCGTCGAGTTCATCGGAGTGCTGTCGCCATTTTGCTGCCTCCAGGCTCAAGATGGGACAGATGGCCGCGTCGGCGACGGCAGCCACGTGAGCGTCCCATGGATCTAGGCCGGTCCGGGCGATGACTGCCGCGGCCTTCCGGCCTGCTCCGCGCCCCAGGCCGCCAGTCAGATGGTGGACAGGCTGTTGAGGGACCTGGAGGACCGCAACTGCTGGAGCATCGTCGAGGCGGTCAGGCACCGTGGCCCGCACCGGCTGCAGCATCTGCTGTCCCGGGCGTGTGTGTGTGTTCCTCGCATGCCAGCTGGCCAGGCGTCGGCTGGGGGCAGCGCCGCCGCAGTAATCAGTCACGCACCTGCGGTGACACATCTCCTTATGTCCAAGGCCGAGGTCCGGAGCAGCCAGTCGGCGTCCCTTCGGCCATTACTCGCCGCCATCCCTGATCAGCGGACCACGGTCACCGGGCACTTCGCGTAGGCGGCGACGTGCTGGCTGACCGAGCCGAGCAGCAGCCCTTTAAAGCCGCCGCGGCCGCGGGTGCCGACCACCAGCAGGTCGGCGTCCGCCGACTGCTCGATGAGCACCTCTGCTGGATGGCCCTGCTTGACGCGCGGTTGAACGAGCACCGGCGGGTCCTCGCCGAGTTCCGCTTTGATGACCCTGAGCAGGTCCTCGGTAGCGCGTTGGTGAGGGTCGGGTACGGGGCTTGGCGGCACGCCGCCGCTGCCCATCGGTGGCAGCAGCGTAGGGTGCCACGCGGTCAGCACGACCAACTTGGCCCCGTGGTCCGCGGCTTCGGCGGCAGCCCAGGTCAACGCCTTGCGGCTGGGGGGCGATCCGTCGACGCCGACCATGATGGTCTTCCATTTACTCACTGTCTCTCCTTTCCGGTCTGGACGGACCGGCGCTCGTCAGACCGTATGGCCTCGGTCGGACGTCGCACGCCTCAGCGGAGGCGGGAAACAGGCCAAGGCGTCGTGACGTCAGCTCGTAGCTGCCCGTCCTAAACGCTATTACGCGCCGCCCGGTCCATCGAGGCCTTTTCGCCTTCGAAGCTGGCGACTCCCGGGTAACCGTGATCTTGCTGGCCCTCCCATCCAGACGCGCTGCGGAACCGGTGTACTGCCTGGGCAGTTACGCGTGCATAGCCGTGCATCATCGACAGTGGTAGGTGCCGGCGCCGGGTGAACGCCGAAAAGTCGTATTGCCGCCGCCCGAGGCAGGTTTAACGTCGCACGCGAAGGGGACCTGGGTATCTGATCTACATCGCCTCGACCGAGGGGGCCGCCATGACCACCACATTTGAGTCCGTCTCGGCGGGTGCCGGGGAGGTCGAGCGCAAGCCGCTGATGTCGGGCCGCGCCCTCCTGATGATGAACCTCGGGTTCTTCGGAGTCCAGTTCAGCTTCGGCCTGACCCAGTTGGCGGTGAACCCGCTCTTCCTGCTCATCGGGGCGACACCCGGTCTGCTCCCGATCCTCAACCTGGCCGGGCCGGTCACCGGGCTGATCATCCAGCCGATGATCGGGGCGATCAGTGACCGGACCTGGAGCCCCCGGTGGGGCCGACGGCGCCTGTTCATCACTTCCGGCGCGATCCTGTGCTCCATCATCTTGTTCGTCTTCCCGTTTGTTGGCGCTCTGTGGCTGGGCGTGATCTGCTTCTGGCTGCTCGACGCCGGCAACAACACATCGATGGAGCCGTACCGGGCGTTCATCTCCGACCGGCTGCCCAAGTCGCAGCTGGCGCGCGGGTTCCTGACGCAGAGCATGTTCACCGGGGCCGGCGCGGTGCTCGCGAACATCTCGCTATTTCTGTTGCAGAAGGTGTCGGCGCTGGATAAGACGGCCGGCAACCACGTGCCGTACTGGATGTACACCTGCTTCTGGATCGGCACCGTGTGCATCTTGCTGACGGTGCTGACCGCGATGGCGCGCACCAAGGAGCTCACCCCGTCGGACGAGGCGCTCCGGGAGATGCGCGCCACGCCCAGGGGTGCCCGGAACGCGGTCCGCGACATCAGGGCCGCCGTCCAGGCGATGCCGGTCGCCATGCACAAGATCGGTATTGTCTTCTTCTTCCAGTGGTACGCGATGTTCATCTACTGGCAGTTCGTGGCGGTCAGCCTCGGTGAGACGGTGTTCCACGCGACGCCAGCGCACGGGGGCACGGCCTGGCAGCAGGCGATCGCCTGGAGCGGCCTGGAGAACGGTACCTACAACTTCGTCACCATGATTTCCGCGCTGTTCCTGGTGGGCTTTTGCGTGCGGATCGGCGCCAAGCGCGTGCACGCGATCGCCCTCGGCCTGGCCGCGGTGGCCCTGATAGGACTGGCTCACATCCACAACCAGTACCTCGCGCTGGCCCCGATGATCGGCCTCGGCATCTTCTGGGCCAGCGCGGTCGGCGTGCCGTACCTGATGGTCGCCAGCATGGTTCCGGCCAAGCGCACCGGCGTCTACATGGGCATCTTGAACATGATGATCGTCGTGCCGATGCTGATCGAGACGGTCACCTTCGGCTGGATCTTCACCCACTTCCTCCACAGTAAAGGGTCCAATGCGATCACCGTCGCCGGCGTCCTGATGGCCATCGGCGCCGTGGCGATGCTATGGGTGAACCCGCCTCACGAGACCGACGAGTCCCCCATCGTGCCGCTCGGCAGCCAGCGCAGCATCACCGTGTACGACCGGGTCGTGGTCGGTTCCGACGGCACCCCGCCCAGCCTGTACGCCGTGGACCGGGCCGCCGAAGTGGCCCAGGCCGCCCAGGCCAAGCTGGTCGTCGTCACGGCATATGCGGAGGGCGCCCCCAGCGCGGCTCAGTCTCCCGCCACTCCAAGTCCCGCCACAGGGTTGCACCGCGATCTCTACGGTGCCGAGACTGCTCGCAACGCCCTGGAAAGGTCGCTCACCGGTCTCACCAGGCAGCGGGCGAAATACATCGAGGAGCGGCTCGTCGCCGGCGACCCGGCTCAGGCTTTGCTCGACGTCGTCGGCCCCAACCCGGCCAACCTCATCGTAGTCGGCAACCGCGGGCTCGGCGCGAAGGAGGGGCAGCGCCTGGGATCGGTTCCCAGCAAGGTCGTGGACAACGCCCTGTGCGACGTACTCGTCGTGCAAACGTCCGCGCTGGACGAGGACCGCGTGCTGGGCGAGCAGCTGATAAAGCCTGCCGATGAGGCCGGTCCCGTCACAGAAGCGGGCCCGGGAGGCTAATCACAATCTCGGAGTGACCCTCCGGTACAAGTCGCGTTCCCACTCCGTCCGGGAAGTGATCGCGAGACGGCTTCGCACTCGTTGAGCCGGAACGTCGGGTTCGGCGATGACGCAAGCGCCGGGTCCATGATCGGATCGATTGCCGATCCCGCCAGCCACGGCTCGGTGCGTCATGAGCGAGTCCGAGCGGCGCCACCGCGTACATGACCACGCCGAGCGCGATGCCCGCGCTCATGCCGATGGCCGTCGTACTGGTCGCCGCCGGGGCTGCTCGCGGTGGCCGCGATGGCCACCCCTATCGAGACCGGCAGCGTGGCGACGCCCATCCACGCGAGGCTGCTAAGCACGCCCCACAGCGTGGGCCGTTGCCTGACGGACCGGAGCTGGAGCTCCCCGCCAGGAACAGGCAGATGATGCTGACCGTGGCGCCGCTGGCCAGCCATTTCAGCTGCTGGCGCCGCTCGCCGTGGCACGCCGCCAGCTCAGCGCCTGGCGGGCGATAAAGGCCAGCGACAACCCGAGGAGCACCATGATGAGCAGGCCCTGGACGGCGTTGAACCAGCCGGCCGGCTGGTCGACGGCGGCCAGGCCATCGCTGCCGTCGACGCGGACCGAGTGCGCGGCCAGGGCGCCGGCCATCGCCGCGCCCATAGCGGCGAGCAGCGCCGCGAACCACACGCCATAGACCCGCAGCGCACCGCGCCAGAACCGCGAGGGCGGCATGCCGTCGGGGAACAGCAAGATCGCGACCGTGAGCAACACCGGGCTCGGGCCCCAGATCTCATCCAGGACCAGTGCCACCGGGCCGAGAGGAAGGCGGTGCCCGAGGCGGTAGGCCAGCGCCGCGTAGTCCCCGCCGGCCGTGCTGAGGAACAGGCAGATGCCGATCACGACAAATAGCCAGCCGAGTGGGTTCTGCCGCTGGCGCCGGGTGACCACCATCCCCGCCGCCGCGCAGGGAACGCCGATCACCGCGGCTATCACTGCGCTGTCCAGCTGGTGTGAGAGCAGCCTCAGCGGGATCGCGGCCGCAAGACAACACCGCCAGCAAGCCGAGCGCCCTCGCCCAGGCCCTCGGTGAGCCCATATGGAAACGCTGGCGCGGCGCGAACACAGAGGTGGAGCGGCGCCTCGCCGCTGAGCCAGCCCTGGTCAAGCAGATTCGCTGACGAACGCCGGTTTCAGCCCCGCATCAGGTATTGCGGGGCCCAGGGGTATTACCGGATACTTTGTCCGCGCCGTAAATAGCGGTGAGCGAAATACGGGGGGTGTCAGAAATGGCGACGTGGGACCACTTCGACTTGACCCGCGAGACCGGTGCCCTCGACGCGCGGTCCGTCCCTGTCGGTTACGCCTTCGAGGCCGAACGGCGCCAGCACGTCATATACGCCGGCGTCGACTTCCACATTCACGAGCTGGCAATCTCGATGGACTAATACGGGCCGGCATACCGCGGCAACGTGCTATCCCGACGCGATCGGAACCTGCGGTTCTGAGCTACCTTTATCCCGGTATGAGGCATCCGGTGGCGGTGCGGATGCGGGTTCTGCCGGTTCCGGCTCTGAGGAGGACGCTGATGCATGCGCCTGGGGAGAACCGCTTCTTCGCCGCGCTGGAGGCCGGGGAGGCCGGGCCTCACGGCCTAGCCCAGGCCCGGCTCCCCGACGTCGTCGTGCCGGGAAGATCACAGGGAGTACGTCGCTTCGATCCTCCGCCGGCGCGCCAGGTTCCCGGGACTGATGTGGGACTTAAACAAGCTCCCTCTATCCGTTAGAGAGTCACATTCATCGGATAGGCGAGGCGCGGCGGGCCAGGAGACGGCGGCGGTCGCGGCCGGGCACCTCGGCCTGATCCAGCACGGCGAAGCCTGGCGGCAGGAGGGACGCGGGCTCGCCCGGCCGAAGGCACCACTCGGGCGGCAGGCCGGGACGCGTCCGTCGGGCATCGTCGGCGTACGCCTCCCACGCCAGCAGGCCGTCGTCCGCGACCGCGGTGGCCGCGGTCAGGAAAACCGCCGCCTCCCAGAAGCCGGTGGCCAGGACCAGCGCGTATGACCGCGGCCCCGGGGCCCAGCCCGACAGGTCCGCGTGGACCAGCGTGATCAGGTGACCGAGCCCGCGCCGCCTGGCCTCGGCGCCGAGCAGCCCGAGCGCCACCTCCGAGACGTCCACCGCGGTGACCCGGCGCCCCTGCTCCGCCGCCAGCAGCGCCGAGCCCGACGGGCCGCAGGCCAGGTCGGCCACCGGACCGCCGGGCAGGCCCGGGGCGAGCGCCCGCACGGCCAGCGGATGCGGCGTGAAGGACGGCACGAAGCCGGCTCCGTACTTCGCGTTCCACCTGATCCGGTCGGCGTGATCGCCGGGCACGGGCCCGGCGCCGTCGGCAGACATGAACGTGGATACTACGGGGTACGCCTACTAGATATTTACGGCACTCAGTGTCAAAATAAACGATCAGGTACCTGGTTCAGTGCCCGGAGGACACACCGATGGCTAGCACACGCGAGTGGTTCGAGACGGTCGAGGAGGCGCGCAGGAGGGCAAGGCGCCGCCTGCCGAGGCCGGTGTACATGGCGCTGGTGGCGGGCGCCGAAAAGGGCGTCACGCTGCAGGACAACCTGGCGGCGTTCAGTGAGCTGCGGTTCGCCCCGCCGCGCATCGCCAACCTGCCTGCCTCCCGCGACCTGGCCACGTCGGTGCTCGGACTCCAGATAGCGCTGCCGGTGATCGCGTCCCCGACCGGCGTGCAGGCCGTTCACCCCGAGGGCGAGGCGGGCGTGGCCAGGGGCGCGGCTGACGCCGGGACGGCGATGGGCCTGAGCTCGTTCGGCAGCATGCCGGTGGAACGGGTGGCCGAGGTCAATCCCAAGCTGTTCTTCCAGACCTACTGGTCGGGCACCAGGGACCAGATTGTCCAGCGCGTGGAGCGCGCCCGCCAGGCCGGCGCCAAGGGCCTGATCGTCACCCTGGACTGGTCGTTTGCCAACGGCCGGGACTGGGGCAGCCCGGCGATACCGGAGAAGATAGACCTGCGGACCCTGGTCCGTCTCGCGCCCGAAGGCATCCTCAAGCCCGGTTATGTCCGCGACTGGCTCTCCCACGGCGGCCTGCCCGACCTCACCGTGCCCAACATGGCCGCCCCGGGCGAGCCGGCGCCCACGTTCTTCGGGGTGTACGGCGAGTGGATGCAGACCCCGCCGCCGACCTGGGACGACATCGCCTGGCTGCGCCAGCAGTGGGGCGGCCCGTTCATGGTCAAGGGCGTCATGCGGCCCGACGACGCCCGCCGCGCGGTCGACATCGGGGCCACCGCGATCTCGGTGTCCAACCACGGCGGCAACAACCTGGACGGCACCCCGGCGTCCATCCGGGCGCTGCCCGGCGTCGCCGACGCCGTGGGCGGGCAGATCGAGGTCCTGCTCGACGGCGGGATCCGGCGCGGCAGCGATGTGGTCAAGGCACTCGCGCTGGGCGCGCGGGCGGTCATGATCGGCCGCGCCTACCTGTGGGGGCTGGCCGCCAACGGCTCCGCGGGCGTCAGGAACGTCTTCGACGTGCTGCGCGGCGGCATCGACTCGACGCTGCTCGCGCTCGGCCGGTCCTCGGTCCACGAGCTGTCCCCTGACGACATCATCGTGCCCGCCGAGTTCAGCCGCGGCCTGCATAAATGACAGCGCATAAGTGACGGTCACGGCCGCGCAGCACGGGCAATAGGGGCCGAACGGTCCGGCGTTCCGCGCACCCCTGCCACACTCCCAGGCTGTACCCGGCGTCGTCGAGCAACCGGGCGGCCACGTACCGCGCCGGGTCGAGCGGCGGCCGGCGGTCCAGCCAGTCCAGCAGCGGCGGCGCCAGCACCAGCGCGGCCAGCGGGAGCCGCAGCCGCCGCACCGCGATCGCGGCCGGCAGCGCCGCAGGCCACCAGGTCCTGGAGATCGCGCCGCCGAGCGGGCGGGCCGCGGCGAGCGTCCCGCCGCCCGCCTGCCGGACGGCCAGCCGCCACGCGGCCGAGCCGGCCGGGCGGGGCCAGGCCTCGCCGGTAACCTGCGCCAGCCGCCGGGCGAGCAGGGCGGTCCCGGTACCGGCGACCACGGCGCCGGCTTCCGGATGGCCGAGCGCCGCCGCCAGCCACGCCACCGCGGTCCACGCCGACGCGTAGAGCGGGCGCACCCCGCCCGGGTGCCGGAGCTCCAGCGCGGCCGCGGACGTGCCGTAGTCCTTCCGCCGAGCGAACCACTCGCGCAGCCGAACCCTATGCTGGTGCCCCATCGTGGCCGCGGGCTCGTAGCGCACCCGCCAGCCGGACGCGCCCAGCCGCCAGACGAAGTCGACGTCCTCCCCCACCTGCATATCCTCGGCGAAACCGGTCCCGGCGGCCTCCTTCCGGACCACCAGGGCGGCGCCGGGTACGTATGGCACCCTGGATCCCGGCCGGACGATGCTGGCCCGGTGGCCCATGTCCAGGGTCGAGCTCGCCCCCTCGTACCGTGCCAGCCAGGTACGCCCGGCCTCATGCGGCACGATGCGCGGCGCCACCGCGCCCAGCGCGGGATCGGCGAAGTGCGGCAGCAGCTCATCCAGCCAGTTCGCGGGTCCGGGCCCGGGCACGCAGTCCGAGTCGAGGAACGCCACCAGCGGCGTCTCCGCCGCCGCCAGGCCGGTGTTCCTGGCCGCCGCGGGCCCGCCGTTGACCGGCCGCCGCACCACGCCGGCCCGGCCGCGGCCGCCACGCTCTGGATCGCTGCCGGGTCCCGTGAGCCGTCGTCCACCACGATCACCCGCGGTCGGCCGCCCAGTCCCGCCAGGCACCGGGCCAGCTCGGCATGGCGGTCACGGACCGGCACGACCACCGTCACCTCTGGCTCCCGTGCCGTCACCCCTGGCTCCTGCGCCGGGCCCCGGTCCAGCGACGGATGGGCGATCCCGGTGTCGAGCAGGCGGCGAGCCAGCGCGCGGGCCTTCGGGTAACCGGACACGGGCGCGCCCTCCCACCAGCCGGCCACATGCCGCGCCCCGGCCGGACTGAGCCGCAGTACCCGGATGGGGTGACCGCCCGTGATCACCGTCCCGCCGGCCAGCCTGCGCGCCCCCGGATCGGGCCGCAGCCGGAATCCCGCCGGAACCAGCTCGTCACCTGGCCCCTGGCCTGCAGGAACCGCCACGCCCTCCCCCTGTCGCCGGCCGGTTCCCTTCGCCACCCGTCAAGACTATTACGAGCATCTCGCCCGCCACCGTCCGTTACCGCTCGATAGGCCAGAGCGGCGGCGGCCACAGCCACGACCAGGCGCTGACCACCTGCCTCGCGCGGCTTACCCTGGCCCTGAGCGACGCGATCGGGCACTGGCTGACGCAACTGCAGGCCGGCCGGGTTCGTTCGGCCCTCGTGAGAGCCGGGCGCGGGGGGCTAGCGACGAGCGCGCCGGTACCGGGAAACAGCGCTAGGTTGTGGCCGTCGCTTGTTGGCTGGTAACGGCGGGCCATCGGCGCCTGCCAGCACGGAGGATCATGATGACCGAGACGATTTCGCCTGCCGGGAAGATCTGGCAGAAGTTCGCGGAGGCCTGATGGACCGTTCCAGGCTCGAGGCGTTCAGCGATGGCGTCTTCGCCGTCGCGATCACGCTGCTCGCGCTCGATCTGACCGTGGCAGGGCCCGGACATGGTCGCCTGATCGCCCAGCTCTACGACAAGTGGCCGGCCTTCCTGGCCTACCTGATCAGCTTCTTCATGATCGGCATCGTGTGGGTCAACCACCACGCGCTGGTCAGGTCCATCACCAAGGTGGACCGGTTGCTGCTGTTCCTCAACCTGGCGCTGCTCCTGTTCGTGGTGCTGATCCCGTTCGCGACCGGCACCGTGGCGGACTATTTCCCGGCCAATGACCCAGACGGGCGGCTCGCGATGGTGCTGTACGCCGGGGTGTTTCTCGGCATGTCCGTCGGCTTCGGGGCGATCTTCGAGTGGACGCTGCACGGAGACCGGGTCTACCAGCCGCTGCCGAGGGAGGGGCACTGGACCGCGCGGGCCCGGTTCGCCGGAGGCGGGCTGGTCTACGTGGCCGCCGTCATCGTGGCCACGGTCAACGCCGTGGCCGCGTTCGTCCTGATCGTGCTCGTCGCCGTCTATTACATCGTGGAGAACACCCCGGCCTACCCCGGGAGGGACCGCTCAGCCGACGACCAGCCGGTGGCCTGACCGAGTACGCTCAGATGGATAGTTGCCATTAAGCAAGTGTCTGGGGCTAGACTGGGTTAACGTGCGGCGAAGCGTTGACCTTGGACACGTGAACGGCTCAACCGCGGCCCTCGGCCGGCCAGGACGGTACAAGTGGATCGCCCTGTCTAACACCACGCTCAGCATGACGATGGCGACGATCGACGCCTCGATCGTGATCATCGCGATGCCGGCCATCTTCCGCGGCATCGGCCTGAACCCGCTTGCTCCCGGCAACATTACCTACCTGCTCTGGATGATCCTCGGGTACCTGCTCGTCCAGTCGGTGTGTGTGGTCACGCTGGGACGGCTCGGCGACATGTACGGCCGGGTGAAGATCTACAACCTGGGCTTCGTCGTCTTCACGCTGGCCTCGATCGCGCTGTCCCTCGACCCGCTGACCGGCACCGACGGGGCGATGTGGCTGATCGGCTGGCGGTTCGTGCAGGCCTTCGGCGGGGCGATGCTGATGGCGAACGCGGCCGCGATCCTGACCGACGCGTTCCCGGCCAACCAGCGCGGCATGGCCCTGGGCATCAACCAGATCGCCGGGATCTCCGGACAGTTCGTCGGGCTGCTGCTCGGCGGGCTGCTGGCCGCGGTGGACTGGCGCCTGGTGTTCTGGGTGAACGTGCCGATCGGGCTGTTCGGCACGGTATGGGCGTACAAGAGCCTGCGCGAGATCGCCACCACCAGGCGGGCGAAGATCGACTGGGTCGGGAACGTCATGTTCGTGCTAGGCCTGAGTGCGCTGCTGGTCGCCATTACCCACGGGATCCAGCCCTATGGCGGGCACCCGACCGGGTGGACCAACCCCTGGATCATCGGCGGGCTGATCGGCGGCGTTGTGATGCTCGTCGCGTTCTGCATCGTCGAGACGAAGATCGCCGAGCCGATGTTCCAGATGAGCCTGTTCAAGATCCGGGCCTTCGCGGCGGGTAACGCGGCCAGCCTGCTCGGCTCGATCGCCCGCGGCGGACTGCAGTTCATGCTGGTCATCTGGCTGGCCGGGATCTGGCTCCCGCTGCACGGCTACGATTTCGCGGTCACCCCGCTGTGGGCCGGAATCTACATGCTGCCGCTCACCGCGGGGTTCCTGATCGCCGGGCCGATCTCGGGCACGTTGTCCGACCGGTACGGGCAGCGGCTGTTCGCCACCTCCGGCCTGCTGCTGGCCGCGCTCTGCTTCGTGGGGCTGATGCTGCTCCCGGTGGACTTCTCCTACTGGGTGTTCGCGCTGCTGATCTTCGGCAACGGGGTCGGCTCCGGGCTGTTCGCCTCCCCCAACACCTCCGCGATCATGAGCGCGGTGCCCGCCAGGCACCGCGGCTCGGCCTCCGGCATGCGGTCCACCTTCCAGAACTCAGGCATGGCCCTGTCCATCGGTATCTTCTTCTCGCTGATGATCGCCGGGCTGGCCTCGACCCTGCCCAAGACGCTCACCGCGGGCCTGACCGCCCAGGGTGTGCCGACCTCGGTGGCCACGCAGGTCAGCCACCTGCCGCCGGTCAGCACGATGTTCGCCGCGCTGCTCGGCTACAACCCGATTCAGACCCTGCTGGCGCCATCCGGCGTCCTGTCCCAGCTGCCCGCGCACAACGCCGCGGTGCTCACCGGCAGGCAGTTCTTCCCGCACCTGATCTCCGCGCCGTTCCACCACGGCCTGGTCATCGTCTTCACCGCCGCCGCCATCATGTCGGTCACCGGCGCGCTGGTCTCGCTGCTGCGCGGCAAGCAGTTCTACTACGACGACCAGCTCCCGCCGGTAACCGGTCCGGCCGCCATGGTGCCGAACGGACCGGGCCTTCCCTCATCCGCAGGCCCGGGCACGAGCAACGGGAAGCCCGCTCCGGCCAGGAGGGATCCCGAGGCCGCGCCCGGCGCGTAAACTAGACCCGTGCCCCGCTATGAGTACCGCTGCCGCGCCTGCGGCGACACGTTCGAGTTGAACCGGCCGATGGCCGAGTCGTCGGCTCCGTGTACCTGCCCGCAGGGCCACGACGACACGGTGAAGCTCCTGTCGGCGGTCTCGGTGGGCGGCCTGGCATCCGGCCGCCTGGCTGACCCCGCTGGCGGTCCCGCCGCCGGCGGAGGCTGCTGCGGCGGGGCCTGCGGCTGCCGCTGATTCCCTGGTGCGTCAGATGAGACAGCGAAGCTGTCTCGCGTGGCGCAGCGCTCCGGCACCCTCGCCTGATTCGCTTGCCTTGAAGGTTAAGCGCACGTACGGAGGCGAGAGCGATGGCCGTGACCGTAGCTGTACCGGCGGACGCGATGACAGGGCGACACAGCTTCGGTGATGATCGTCTCGATTCCGGCCGTGAGGCGCCAGATCGGGGGCCCGCCCAGAACCAGATCGCTGAAATCGCCGTGCTGCTGAGCAACACGCGGGGCAGCATGATCCTGGGCGGAAGCTTTCTGAGCGCGCTCGCGATCGGCATCGCCGCCGAGGCCGCGTTCTCGCCCTCCGTGCTGCGTCCCGGGCTGGCGGGCGTGGTGGGCGTCAGCCTGCTCGGCGGCATGATCGTGTGCTGGCTCCGGGCGGCCGCGCTGCTGCTGCTGGCAGGCCGGCCCGTCCTCGACCAGCTCAACGACCACCGCTGGCGAACGGGTGCCCCGCTCGATCCGCGGGTGCGGTGGCTGAGTACGCCGACCGCCGGTGACAGCCAGGCGGCCTGGTCCTGGACGCGGGTGAACATGATGCTCGGCGCAGCTCGCGTCCGCCGCGAGCGGATCCAGCAGGCCGGGACCTGGACGTTTATCACCGTCGCGTGCTTCCTGCTCTGGACCGCGGCGGTCCTCCTGGGGGCCTAGTCCCGCCTCCTGTGCCTCGGGGTTTGTCAACCGTCCCGGGATGGCCCATCGTAGTAGCAGAACCGGCCCCAACCCGCCGGCGGCCGCTGAGCTTCTACGGTGATATGAACCTGCACGGGACGGGACCTGCCCAGGGATTCTGGGCTCAGCTCACCGACGACGAGCGGGCCGTCCTCACCGGCATCGGCCGGACCGCCGTCTACCCGCCGGGTGCGGTGATGTGCGTCGAGGGCGATCCGGCCACCCACGTGTTCGTGCTGGTGAACGGCTGGGTCAAGATCGTGGGCGTGACCAGCGACGGTCATGAGCTGACGCTGGCGCTGCGCGGGCGCGGGGACACCGTTGGGGAGGTGGCCGGCGAGACCACCGGCTACCGGACCGCCACCGTCCAGGCCATCGGCACGGTGCGCGCGCTGGTCGTGCCGTACGACAAGTTCAGCGCGTTCCTTGACGCGCACGACGGGGCGGATCGCGCCTACCGGCGGATGGTCACCCGGCGCTGGAACGAAGCAGAGTCGAGGCTGCGCGCCCGCTCGGTGACCAGCGGCGCGCAACGGCTGGCCGGGCTCCTGCTCGAACTGGCGGACCAGCGCGACAGCGAGGTGATACTGACCCAGGAGGAACTGGCCAGCCTGACCGGCGCATCACGGGCGACGGTGACGCGCGCCCTGTCCAACTGGCGGCAGCGGGGCATTATCCGCACCGGCCAGCGGGATATCACCATCACCGATCTAGCGACCCTGCGGAAGATCGCCGGTCAGCAGCCGTAGCGGCCCGGCGGCTCTCGGTTCGCCGGTGCCGGGGTCGCCGGTGCCGAACCAGAGAACTAACTAGCGGGACAGCAGCAGCGGCGCGAGGCCGGACCGCTGAGATTTTCGTCACCGCCGGTAAGCATGAGGCGGGTCGTGCGGGGGGTAGCCGACAGGCGCACCGGCGTGCCGCGCGGCCAGCCAGGCTCGCGTCTTAATCATTTTTAATGTTGCCTTCTGCATGAAAGCGGCTCAAGCTAAGCACAAAATCATTGGGGATGCGCGTAATCTCGCACGAGCCGTCTGCGATCCGAGCGGCGACTGCCCCACCATGAATTGCCCGGACAGCCTTCGGAGCAACTGAGGAGATCGAATGAAATCACGGCTGATGGCCGCGGCCGCGATCGGCGTCGCGGCGCTCGCCGCCATGGCAGGCTGCAGTTCGAGCGGCGGAAGCAGCACCGCATCCAGCAACGGCAAGGTGACGCTGACCTTCTTCGGCGCCGACTACGGTACCGGGCCGTCCAACAGCACGACCAAGTACTGGAACGCCGTCGCCGCGGCCTTCCACCAGGCGCATCCGAACATCACGGTGGACGTCCAGACGGTCGACTGGACCGACTTCCCGACCAAGTCCGCGACGCTGATCCAGAACAAGCAGTACCCGGACATCATGGAGGGCAACCCGGCGCCGCCGTACGCCCAGTCCGGCCTGATCTACCCGGCGTCCGACGTGCTGTCCTCGAGCGTGATCAGCAACCTGATCCCCAAGTTCCTCAAGGACGGCCAGTACCAGGGAGTCAACTACGGCATCCCGTTCACGACCAGCACCCGTGCCATGTACTACAACAAGAAGATCTTCGCGGCGGCCAGCATCTCCGCCCCGCCGAAGACGTGGGCAGACCTGCAGTCCGACGCGGCCAAGATCACGGCCAAGGGCTTCATCGGGTACGGGATGCCGCTCGGCAGCGAGGAAGCACAAGCCGAACTGCTGCTCTGGTTCCTCGGCAATGGGGGCGGATACCTGAGCTCCTCGGGCAGGTACGACATCAACAGCCCGCAGAACGTCGCCACCCTCAACTTCATGAAGCAACTGGCGGCCTCGGGTGACACCCAGCCCAACCCGGGTGGCACCGACCGCAAGACGGTCTGGTCCGACTTCGCCCAGGGCAAGATCGGCATGGTGCTCGGCTCCCCCGCCGTCATCCCGATTATCCAGCAGGCCGGCGTGCTCAAGCCCGCGGACTACGGGACGGCGGACGTGCCGGGCAAGACCGGCCCGCTGTCGGACACGCTTGGCGTCCACGACGACATCGTCGCGTTCAAGGCGGGCGGCACCAGCCACCAGGCGGCGATAAAGGAGTTCCTGGACTTTGCCTATCAGGACAAGTGGCAGCTGCAGTTCGACAACGAGTATGACCTGCTGCCCGCCACGCAGAGCGCGGCGACCACCATGGGACAGCAGAACCAGATGTTCACGGCGTTCCTCGGTAACATCACCAACTCGATCAACTACCCGTCCCTGGCGAACTGGACGTCCGTCGAGAACATGATCAAGACCCAGGTCGGCCAGGCGATCACCGGCAACCCGGCTCAGGTCCTGGGCGCGATCCAGCAGACGGCCAGCAGCGGCGGCAGCTGAGCCCGGCCCGCGCACCACGCGGCGGCCCGGGCATCGTCCTGGGCCGCCGCCCTGCCGCCGCATGCTGCCGTTAGGAGACCTGAATGTCCGACATCACCGCGGCCGAGCCTGGACCTCCGGCCGGAGTACCGAAGCCGGGTTCGTCCGCCCGGGCGCCGGACCGTAGCCCCGCCCGGTCGTCCGGGCGCCGCAGGCTGGCCGCCCTGGAGCCGCTGCTCTGGCTCGGGCCCGCGATCGCCCTGATCGCCGTGGTGGTGCTGTGGCCCATCGTGACGATGGTCCAGACGTCGTTCCAGAACATCACCCCGCTGGGCATCACGCTCGGTTCCGCCGGACTCAGCAACTTCAGCCAGGTGTTCAAGAACCCCAACCTGCCGGGCATCCTGGTGCGGACGGTGATCTGGGTGGCCGTGACGGTGGCCATCACCATGCTGCTGTCGCTCGGCCTCGCCGAGCTCTACAACCAGCGCTTCCCCGGCAGGCGCTTCGCCCGGTGGGCGATCATCGCGCCGTGGGCGGCATCGGTGATGATGACCGCGCTCATATTCCGCTGGGTGCTGCAGCCGGAGAACGGCGTCGTCAACGTCTTCCTGCACCAGCTCGGGGTGGTGCACCAGTTCAACTCCAACCAGGCCGACTGGCTGGGGCGGCCGGACAGCGCCTTTGTCTGGATGATCGGCGTGGCTGTCTTCGTCTCGCTGCCGTTCACCACCTACGTGCTGCTGGCCGGGCTGCAGTCCATCCCCGGCGAGCTGTACGAGGCGGCCAGAGTCGACGGCGCCGGGCCGTGGCACGCCTACCGCCGGATCACGCTGCCGCTGCTCCGCCCGGCGTTCCTCGTCGCCCTGGTCATCAACCTGATGAACGTATTCAACTCGTTCCCGATCCTGTGGGAGATGACGCGCGGTGGCCCCGGCTACGAGACCAGCACTACCACCGTCTTCATGTACGACCTGAAAGGGACGTTCGTGGGGCAGGCGGCGGCGATGTCCATCGTCAACTTCACGCTGGTCGTGATCATCGTGCTGATGTTCCTGCGGCTGAACCGGTGGAATCGCCAGGAGGCAGCCTGACATGGCCGTCCGCACGCTGAGCACCCGCAAGCAGGCCGCCCCGCGGCAGGCCGCCGCGCGCCCGGAGCGCCGGCTCCCGTCGCTGCGGACGGCGATCATCGCGGCCGCCGCCTATCTCGTCGCCGTCATCTTCCTGCTGCCCTACCTCGAGATGCTGATCACCGCGGTGCGGCCGCAGCGCGAACTCTACGAACCCAACTACCTGCCGCACCACTTCGCCTGGTCGAACCTCACCAACATGTGGGGAGCCGCGTTCGGCATCACGTCGGGCGTGCGGGTGAGCCTGGAGATCGCCGGCGGCGCGACTCTCCTCGTGCTGCTCGTTGCCCTGCCCGCGGCCTACTACACCGCCCGGCACCGGTTCCGCGGCCGCGGCGCCTTCCTGATCCTCGTGCTGGCCACCCAGATGCTGCAGCCGACCGCGCTGATCGTCGGCATCTACAAGGAGTTCCTCGACTTCGGGCTGCTGAACCTCAACCCGGTCTGGTCGCTGATTCTCGTCAACGCCGGCTTCAACATGGCCTTCGCGATCTGGATCCTCAACGCCTACATCGGCTCGATCCCGGTCGAGCTCGAGCAGGCGGCGATGGTAGACGGCAGCACCCGGCTGGGCGCCCTGTCCCGGGTCACGCTGCCGCTCGCGATGCCCGGCGTGGTGACCGCGCTGATCTTCACCTTCATCGCGGCGTGGAACGAGTTCATCGCCGCGCTCACCCTCACCACCAGCAGCGCCGATTATCCGCTCACGGTACGGCTGGACTCATTCATCGGCCAGTACACGGTGGACTGGCAGCACCTTTTCGGCGCCTCCGTCGTGGCCACCATCCCGGTGTTCCTCCTGTTCGCCCTCATCGAAGGGCGCGTGGTGGGCGGCCTCACCGCGGGCTCGTTCAGGTAGGCACCTTGGCCGCGGTGGCCCTGGCCCACCGCGTGGTGCAGACCAGGCCGAGCAGGAGCACGACGTAGCCGCAGCCCGCGAGGATCCACCAGCCCGCGTGCGCGGCCCGGACGAAGCCGGTCTGCATCGACCCGCGCATGCTGGCGGCCAGCACCGAGCCCACGATGGCCACGCCCAGTGACTGGCCGAGCTGGCGGCTGGAGGAGTTCATGCCGGATGCCATGCCCGCCTGGGTCTTCGGCACCCCGGACATGACCCCGTTGGTGATCGGCGAGCTCACCATGCCAGCCCCGATCCCGAACAGGGCATAGCTGACGATCAGGTAGGCGTGCTCGGTCGTGCCGGTGAGCCGGGACAGCGCAGCGCTGCTGATGGTCAGCGCCGCCCCCGCGATGACCAGGGGAATCCGCGGGCCCCGTCTGGCCACCATCCGGCCGGCCAGCGGCGCGCATAGGGCCATGACCACGGGCATCGGCAGGATCGTCAGGCCGGCCTGCAATGCCGACAGCCCGCGCACGTCCTGCAGGTACAGGGTGGACAGGAACAGGAAGCCGGCCATGGCGGCGATGGCGCATACCGCGCTGAGATTGGCCCCCGCGAACGGGACGCTGCGGAAGAACCTGAAGTCGACCATGGGCTCTGCGCGGCGCGGCTCATAGGCGAGCAGCACCGCGAGCGCGGCCACCGACAGCACGAAGAAGCCGGAGATCTCTCCCGAGCGCCAGCCGAGCCCGGGACCCTCGATGATGGCGTAGGCCAGCGTGCCGAGCATGACGATGATGAGGAACTGACCCACCGGGTCGGCGCGGCGGGACCGGGGCGCCCTGGAGTCCGGCACGAACAGCGCGGTCAGCGAGACCGCGGCCAGTCCGACCGGGATGTTCGCCCAGAAGATGCCGCGCCAGCCGACGGTCCCGACGAGCACGCCGCCCAGCACCGGGCCGAGCGCCATGGACAGGCCGAACACGCCATCCCACACGCCGATGGCGCGGGCACGCTCGGCCGGGCGAGTGAAGGTGTTCGTGATGATGCCGAGCGCCGCCGGGTTGAGCATCGAGCCGCCGACGCCCTGCAGGATCCGGAAGCCGATCAGCCAGCCCAGGCTGGGCGCCAGGCTGCACAGCCAGGAGCCTAGGGTGAACAGCGAGAGGCCGACCTGGAAGATAGTCCGGCGCCCGATGCGGTCGGCGACCGTACCGGAGAACATCAGCAGCGCGGCTAGCGCGATCGTGTAGGCGGCGACCGTCCACTGCAGGCCGGAGACGCCGGCGTGCAGGTCCTGGCCGATGTCCGGGAGCCCCACGGTCACGATCGTGTTGTCCAGGCCCACCATGAACAGGCTCATGCAGCAGACGGCGAGCATGAGACCGCGGCGGCCGCGGCCGACAGCAGCTTGGCCGACAGCACGCCTGGCCGACGGCGGCCTGGCTGACGGCGGCCTGGCCCACGGCGGCGTGGCCGGGGCGGGCGCCGACAGCCAGCCCTGGATAGGCCTCCGGGGGGGAGGCAGGAGGCTGACGCGCGGCGAGCTCGAGACCCAGGACGGGCGCAGGCTTCCGTTCTGGTAGTCGAGCGGGCACGTCGAGTGACCTCCGGTGAGCGGATTTCGCTGGTGCCTGCATCGTGCGAACCCCTCAGGTCGTACTCGCCGCGGACGAGTACCGCCTATCTATGACACGTCCGGCGCCGGACCGTGGTTCGGGCTCATCACGGATGAACCCGACCAGATAACCGGGAGCTTGTCGATCCCGTAGATGCCCTCGACCCCGCCCAGCTGCGGCAGCCCGTCCAGGGCCAGCCCGGGCGTGCGCGGTGCGAGGAAGGCCAGCGCCTCTTCGAGCTCGGCCCGGGCCAGGTTAGCGCCCGGGCAGTAGTGGGTACCCGCGCCGAAGGTGAGCAGCCGGCTCTCGCGCGGCGCGGTAATGTCGAAGCTCTCGCCGTCCTCGCCCTGGCGGTTGGCCCGTTCGGCGCAGACCGCGACGATCGTGCCCGGCGGGAAGACGACGTTGCGGTGCTCGATCTGTTCCAGGCAGATCCGCGCGGTGAACGGCGTGACGGGCTCGAACCGCAGCACCTCCTCGACCGCGCGCGGAATCAGGGCTGGATCGCCGGCTAGCAGTGACCACTGGTCAGGGTGACCGGCGAACAGCCGTACCGCGTGCGCGAGCTGGCCCGCGGTGGTGTCGATGCCTCCGGCCAGCAGGTTCGTCACCAGCTCGACACACTCGGCGGCCGACAGCCTGTCCTGTTGATCCCGCGCCGCCAGCAGCTCGCTGATCAGGTCGTCGCCCGCCGTGGCCCGTCTGACGTCGAGCAGCCCGGCGACGTAATCCTTGACTTCTGTCACCGCCCGCTCGATGTCCTTCAGGCTGGTCTCGAGCGCCCGGATGTCGAACTGCCGCTGCACCCAGCCGGACCAGCTGTGCAGCTGTTCCGCGTCCCGTTGCGGAGCCCCGAGAACGGTCGCGATCGTCAGCGACGGGTAGGGCCGCGCTATCGCGGCCGCGAAATCGCATTCCCCGTAGGCGGCGACCGGCTTCCACAGCTCCTCGAGGAAGCCGCGCATCACCGGGCGCCACCGGTCCGCCGCGCGCGGCGTGAGCGCGGGCCCGACCAGGGCCCGCAGCCGCCGGTGCTGTTCCCCGCTGAGGTTCAGGATATTAGCGTCGATGTGCTCGGCCAGCGGGCCGGCCGTCACGCCGAAGAACTCGGCGATCTGGCGGCCGGGAAACGCGGTCTTCCTCGACCGCAGGAAGAATTCTCCGGCGTCGTGGTCGAGAACGATATAAGCGAGCGGCGACTTGGCCAGCCAGCCATGCTGACGTATCTCGGCGAGCTGCTGGTGGTAGCGATCGGCCGAGAAGTCAGCGGCCGAATAATCGAACGCAGGCAGGTCAAGTTCAGACACGAGGTTCATGACAGATATGACGCTACACCGCTGCAGGATGTAGTCAAGTGGTTACGATTAGCATTTCCGCGCCATTTCGCCCTGCATGCTCTGCGTCCGCAGTCTAGATTTGCTAGCTGGTGGGCTGTTATCCAAGGTAGCCACGTGCCAGGGGGGGAGGGGTAAGCCATGAGCCGCAGACTTCTACAGCTGGTCATTCCCGTGACTCCGGAGCGTAGGATGTTCCGGATTCATGACCCGTCTGTCGACCCGGATGCCCCGGGTGGCCCGCTGCCCCCGGTAGGCGCGCTGATCAGTACCAGCCGCGAGCAGCTCTGGGTCGGCAGCCTGCAAGAGGACATCGATGTCCGGCTCGTCCTCGAGGAGTGGGACGAGGCTCCGCCGCCGTGCGGTGACGCCTGGGACGAAGAGGCCAAGGGCAGCATCTACCTGCGCGGGCAGCTGAGCGTCAGCATGGGCCTGGCCGGTACCGCGGTACGCGGCCTGCGGCTCGCGGGCGGAGTCGGGGACTATTCGGTCCGCGTGTACGCCGGCAACCGCGATCAGGTCACCCGTCGTTACGCGCAGCTTTTCGATCGGCACCGCAACCCGCTCAGCGACGAGTTCCAGCAGGAGAAGAAGACCCTCGAGGGTCTCGAACGCTACCTCGTCCAGCTGTGGCGGGAATCCTTAGCCGCGAGCTGTCGCCCGCCGGCCGTACCCGGTCGGCCTGACGGCGGTCCCGGCCTCAGTCCCGGCGCCGGTTCCGGCGCCAGTCCCAGCGGCGATTACGGGCCGGTAGCCGGCGACGCGATCTGGTCCGCCGCCTGAGTCCCCGTCGCCTGCGCCTGGCTGCTTCCCGCGCTCTGGGCCGCGCTCTGGCCGGCCGACGGCGTGGCCGACTTGGCCTGGGACGTGGCGGTGGCCGAAGCGGGCTGAGCGCTCCGCGGCTGGACGCCGGTGGCCGCGACCGACACGCTGCCCGGAGTTCCCGTGCTCGGCGCGCGCGCGCCGTGCGTGCGGAACGGGATCATCGCGTAGACCATCAGCGAGACCATCGCGACGAGCAGGACCGTGAACAGCGAGCCGATGATGCGCGCCCGCGGCGAGCGCAAGACGCGGGCCGACCCAGGGCGCCGGAAGGCCGTCAGGCAGGTGGCAAGCCCAGGATCGTCAGACGCGAGCCGCCGCTCGATCTCCGCGAGCGCGCGCTGCTCGTCCGCCGACAGCGCCATTCAGCTACCTCCACGTCGTGCACCGGGTGAGTACCCTCTCACTATCTCTCAGGAGCCGGTCTTTATCCAATCGTTCTTGCTTCGTACTTCGCCCGTTTTCGTGGCGCCTGCTCTCCGCCGGTCGGGCCCGCCGGCCCGGGGCGAGTTGCATACTTCCGGCGACACGAAGGTCGGCAACCTTGCGAGGATCGAACAATCATTCTATCCTGTCCGGTATGCGCTGGGACAATCTGCGGCTCGATGAGCCGCTGGAGACCGGAGACGGCGGAGACCTGTTCACCGCGGCCCGGGACCGGGCGCTCCCGCTGATCGAGCGCGGTGCGGTCGCCCGCACCTTCGATACGCCGGGTTTTCGCGGCATGACCTTCTTCGAGGTGCAGGCCAGGTCCGTGGTGAACCGGGTGCCCGAGGCATCCCGGATGCCGTTCAAGTGGACCATCAACCCCTACCGCGGCTGTCAGCACGCCTGCGTGTACTGCATGGAAGGCGAGACGCCGATCCTGATGGCGGACGGCCGGACCAAGCCGCTGGCCCAGTTGCGGGCCGGTGACGGGATCTACGGGACGGTCCGGCGGGGCGCTGGCCGTGAATACGTCCGCACCACGGTGCTGGCACACTGGTCCACGGTCAAGCCCGCCTACCGGGTCTTCCTGGAAGACGGCACCACGTTCGTCTGCAGCGGCGATCACCGCTTCCTGACCGAGCGCGGGTGGAAGTACGTCAGTGCAGGCGTGCTACGCAATCGCGCGCACCTGTCGGCCGGTCACGCCCTGATGGGCACGGGCGGCTTCGCCGAGCCGCCCAAGCAGACCGCCGCCTACCGGCGCGGGTACCTGTGCGGCCTGATCCGCGGCGACGGCAACGCCGGCCACTACTCCTATCCCCAGCTGGACCGGCCCGCCGACCGCACGTACCTGTTCCGGCTCCCGCTAGCGGGCCAGGAAAACCGGGAGGGCCTGACCAGGACGGCCGGTTACCTGGCGCGGGCGGGAATCGGGTGCGTCGGCTTCAGCCTCGACGAGGAGACCGGCACGGCGGGGCACACCGGACGCCGGGAGCTGACAGCGGTCCGGACCGGCAGCGCCGAGCAGGTGCGGGCGCTCAGCTCGCTCCTGGACTGGCCGGATCATCCGGGTCCGGACTGGCACAAGGGCTTCCTGGCCGGGATATTCGACGCGCACGGAAGCTACCGGGACGGGATCCTGCTCCTGGCTCCGGCTGATCCGGCGATCAATGGCTGGCTCGTGTTCTCGCTGGAATCGCTCGGCTTCGGATTCTCCGTGGAACGGCCGGCCGGGCGCACGTGCGTCCGAGTACGCGGCGGCCTCGCCGAGGCGCTCCGGTTCTTCCATACCGTCGACCCCGCCGTCACCGCGCAGCGGTCGATCGAGGCCGCGGCGGTGGAGACCGGTGACGGCACCCGCGTGGCGGGCATCGAGCGGCTCGGGCTGCACGTGCCGATGTACGACATCACCACCGGGACCGGCGACTTCATTGCCAACGGCGTGGTGAGCCACAACTGCTTCGCCAGGAAATCACACACGTACCTGGACCTTGACGCGGGCGCGGACTTCAACACCCGGGTCGTGGTCAAGGTGAACGCGCCCGAGCTGGTCCGCAGGAAGATGGCCTCGCCGAGCTGGCAGCGGGAGCACATCTCGGTCGGCATGAACGTCGACTGCTACCAGCGGGCCGAGGGACGCTACCAGCTGATGCCCGGGATCATCCGCGCGCTCAGCGACGCCGCCAACCCGTTCTCCATCCTGACCAAGGGCACCCTGATCCTCAGGGACATCGATCTGCTCGCGGAGGCGGCCGAGGTCACCGAGGTGGGGCTCAACGTGTCCGCGGGCTTTGTCGATAAAGACCTTTGGCGATCAATCGAGCCGGGCACGCCCGCACCCGCGCGGCGGCTCGAGGCCTGCGCGGCGCTGAACGAGCGCGGGCTGCGGTGCGGCGTGCTCATGGGTCCGGTGGTGCCGTTCTTGTCCGACTCCCCCGCCCAGCTCGACGAGGCGGTCCGGCAGATAGCGGCGGCTGGCGCCACGCACGTCACGCCCATCGTTCTGCACCTGCGCCCGGGCACGCGCGAGTGGTTCTTCGCCTGGCTCCGGACGCATCATCCGGGGCTCGTGGACCGGTACCTCGACCTGTACAGCGGCGGCGCCTACGCCCCGAAGGCCTACCAGAACCGGATCGCCGGCCAGGTCCGCGAGCTCGCCGAAAAGCACGGCGTCGCCCGGCCGCGCCCGGCCGCCACGCCTGGCCGCCCGGTTCTCAGCGCCCCCAGGCCCCCGGAGCCGCGCAGGCCCCAGTGGGCCGCCGAGCCTCTCACCGCACCGGAGGAACCCGGCCTGCCCCACCCCCAGGAGCCGCAGCTGGCTCCCCGGGTCCCCGCGCCGCGCGAGCGTGCCGCCGCGCCCCCCGAGCGCGCCGCCGGGCCGCGCGCTCGCGCGGCCGGGCCGCCCGAGCAGCTCACCTTGCTCTGACCGGGCACTCCAACCCTTGGCGCACCGTGCCCCGGTGATCCGGTCCGCGGTCGCTCCACGAAGTATGGATGCCGCGTTCATGTCGTAGTAATAGGACGACGCGCTAGGGGCGGTTGTCTTGTGGTGATGCGGCTGGTACAGGAACGTCCTCCTGGTGCGGTAGTACGGGCTTGGTGTCCCAAACGCAGAAGGAGGACGTTCTGATGGGTAAGGGTAGCGGCATGACCCGGGGGGATGCGCGGCGGAATGCGCGGCGGGAGCGGCTGCGGGAGCTGCTGCCGCGCGATGGCGCGGTGATCGGGATCGACCTGGGGGATCAGAAGCAGGCGCTGGCGGCGGCCGATCATGATGTGCGGGTGCTGGCGCGCCGGACGGTGCGGGTGCCGGCGTTCCGGCTGGGTGAGGCGCTGGACTGGGCGGTGGCGCAGGCCCGGGTGAAGGGGTTCGCGCACGTGGCGGTGGCGTGCGAGCCGACGGGGGCGCGGTGGATGCAGGTGCAGCGGCTGTGCGCGGAGCGGGGGCTGCCGCTGGTGTGCGTCCAGCCGCTGGTGAGCCATATCGCGCGGGAGCAGCAGGATTACACGCCGCACAAGGCTGATGAGTCTGATTGCGTGCTGATCGCCCGGCTGGCGGCCGAGCTGCACTGTTATGTGCCGGAGGAGCTGGATGAGACCTGGGCGCACCTGCGGCACCTGGGGCGGCGGCGGGCGCAGCTGGTCACCGCGGCGACGGCGTCGGCGGCCCGGGTGCGGGATTTCTTGTCGGTGGCCTGGCCGGTGGTGCCGGGGGCGTGCGCGGAGCCGTTTAAGTCGGTGACCTGGCTGGCGGCGGTGCAGGTGACGGCGGGCCGGTGCGGCGGGCGGCCGGAGAAGCTGGCCGCGGCCGGGCTGGGCGAGTTCACCGCCGCGGTCCGCGCGGCGGTGGGCGGCTGGGGTGGCAAGCGGGTCAGCGGCCGGGTGGCCCGGGCGGTGTTCGCCGCGCTGGCCGATGCCGAGGGCGCGGTGATCTGGTCCCGCCGGGGCCTGTTCCGCCGCATCGCCGACGAGCTGGGCGACCTGGCCCGGATCCGGGCCCAGCTGCGGGCGGTGGAGGCGGACATGGCCGCGGTGCTGGGCGAGCTGGGCCTGTCCCGGCTGGGCGACATCCCCGGGCTGACCGCGGTGGGCGCGGCGGCGATCTTGGCCGAGACCGGCGACCCGCGCCGTTATGACAGCTCCTCCTCGCTGGTCAAGCATGCCGGGCTGTCCCCGGCCGGGAACGCCTCGGGCGCTTTTGAGGGCCAGGCGCGCATCTCCCGCCGCGGCCGGCCCGGGCTGCGGCTGGCGGCCTGGCGCGCGGTCTGGCCGATGCTGGTGCACAACCCGGTCCTGGCCGCCAAGTACGCCGCGCTGGCCGGAACCGCCGCGGCCGATGAGCCGGCCCGGCCCGCCGGCCCGCGGCGCGGCGCGGCGGCCGCGGCCCGCGCCCGGCGCGCGAAAGCCCGGGTGGCCTGCGCCGCCTCGCTGCTGCGCTGGATCTACTGCCTGGTCGTCCACGGCACCAGCTGGGACCCCGCCGTCGCCGCCGGCCTCGCCTGCCAGCCGGAGGCCGCCTGACCAGCGGCGGCGCCCCGCGCCGCTCACCGGCGCCCTAGACCATCCTCCCTGATGAGAGGGGGGACAGCGAGCCCGTCATGTCGTTGAGGACCACCTCGGCTGGAACCCTGGGCAGCTGTCCCCGGGCCGCCGGGGCCTTCTCACCAGCCCGGTTGAACGCTGTCGGGGCAGGCCCGCCCGCACCCGCGGGCGGGCCGAGCCCGCTTGCACTACGTAGGGCGAGAAGACCCCGGCCACGGGCACCCGCACCGCCCCGGCACCAGCATCCCGCCAGGGCGGCACTCCGCCATGCCCGCACCCGGCAACCCCGCCGCCACCGGCCCCACCCTCAGCGATAATCCCAGCTCACAGACCCGCCACAGCATCACCGGAAACGCTTGACACACCGCCTCTTACGCTGGTTCCAGCGCAACATCGGCCTGGCATGAGGTATGGATGCCGCGTTCATGTCGTTCCGGCGTAGCGTGGGCCTGGCTTTGTTGATCATGAGACGGCCGCTCTCGTGCCTGGCCTGGATTCCTGGTGCTCCTGCGTTCCATGAGCACTTCCGTGACCAGTAATCCCGGCGCACCGCCTTGGCCCGGCTCCGCGGATACGGCGTGAATGTCCCAGCCACGTCGTTCTAGCTGCGTGAATGGGACATTCACGCCGTATGTTTTGGTACGGGCGGGGCCAGGGTGACGGAAGCCCGCTTCAATCCGGGGCGGTACCTTGTATCCGGCGCGGCGCCCCGGGCGAGACGGCGGGACGGCCAGACGGCGCGGCACCCCGGGCCAGACGGTCGGGCCACGGAGCGGCGGGCATTCGGGACAGCAAGAAAATCCCCGCAGGATGGCCCGAAATCGAGATATAACTTGACACGCTCAGGCGATGCGATACATCGTATTTCCTAAGCATTCTATCAGGATCTTTCAAGACGTGAGGAGGACGACGTGGCACGCGGGACCACGGGGGCGCCCCGTAATGCGCCGGGTCGGGACACGAAGAACGCACCGGCTCCGGGGTTCGGGGACCCCGGAGCCGAACGGACCGAACGGGGCGAACGGATCGAACGGGGCGAACGGGGCGAACGGGCAGAACGAGCCGAACAGAGTGAACGGGCCGAACGGGGCGAACGGGTAGAACAGAGTAAACGGGGCGAACGGGCGGAACGGGATGAACGGGGTGAACGGGGCAGTCGGATTAGCCCGGTTCCCGCGCGATCAGGCGGAAGCCGCCTGATCGCATTCGTATGTGGCCGCCGGTCCAAGTACCTGGTGGTCGTGTTCTGGGTCCTGGTGGTCGCGGCTCTCGGCGGACTAGCAGGCAAGCTGCAGGGAGCGGAGAAGAACGACGCGTCGGCCTATCTGCCGTCGTCGGCCGAATCCACCCAGGAACTCAACGAGCAGAACCTGTTCCAGTCCAAGAACCTCAACCCCGCCCTGGTCGTGTACGTCCGCGATAGCGGGGTGACGGCGGCGGACCTGCAGAAAGCGAGGGCGGACGCGCGTTACTTCGCCTCGCTGCCGGCGGTGAACGGGCGGGTCGACCCGCCGGTGGTGTCCGATGACCACAAGGCGATCCAGACCGTCATCGGCGCGGAACCTCGGCTACAACAGCGACCTCGGCGGCTTCGTCACCACCGTGAAGAACGCCGCCAGCCAGGACAGCGGCGGGCTGAGCGTGTACGTCGGCGGGCCGGCGGCCAGCGCGGCGGATCAGATCAAGATCTTCAAGGGGATCGACACCACCCTGCTGTACGCCACCCTGGCGGTGGTGATCGTGCTGCTGCTACTGACCTACCGCAGCCCGGTGCTGTGGCTGCTGCCGATCCTGTCCGCGGGCGTGGCGCTGACCGTGGCCCAGGCCGTGATCTACCTGCTGACCCAGCACGCCAACCTGACCGTCAACGGGCAGAGCGAGGGCATCCTGGTCGTCCTGGTGATCGGCGCGAGCACAGACTACGCGCTGTTGCTCATCGCCAGGTACCGGGAGGAACTCCGCAGACACGCCGACCGGCACGAGGCTATGGCGGTGGCCCTGCGCCGGGCGGGCCCGGCCATCATCGCCAGCGGGCTGACCGTCGTGGCCGGCATGCTCTGCCTGCTCGCGGCCGAATCCAACGACATCTCCGGGCTCGGCCCGGTCGCCGCGATCGGCATCGGCGTGGGCCTGATTACCATGATCACCCTGCTGCCCGCGCTCCTCGTGGTCTTCGGCCGGTGGATCTTCTGGCCGGTCAAGCCGGGCTACGGCTCGGCCGAGCCGACCAGCCGCGGAGTGTGGTCCCGGATCGGCCAGGCCATCGGCCGCCGCCCGCGGACGGTGTGGATGGTGACCGCGCTCCTGCTGGCGTATCGGCGCACTTGGCCTGATCGGGTTCAAGTTCGGCCCGCTGACCGTGGCCCAGTCGTTCCGCGGCACCCCGCCGTCGATCACCGCCCAGAACGTGCTGGCCGAGCACTTTCCGGCCGGTTCGGGCGAGCCGGTGGACGTGATCGCCAACGCGGGCAGCGCCGGGCAGGTCAGGGCCGCGCTGGCCGGCACGCCCGGCATCGCCTCGGTCACCCCGCCGGTGATCAAGGACGGCCGCGCCTTCCTGCAGGCGACGACGACCATGTCGCCGGACAGCCAGGCCGCGTACACGCTGGTGGATAACGTCCGCACGACGGTGCACGCCATCGGTGGCGCGGATGCCAAGGTCGGCGGCGGCACGGCGATCAACCAGGACGTGGGGAGCGCCGCGGCGCATGACCGGGACCTGCTCATCCCGCTGATCCTCGGCGTCGTGTTCCTCATCCTGGGGGCGCTGTTGCGGGCGATCGTGGCCCCGCTGGTGCTCATCGGCACCGTGGTGCTCTCGTTCGCCGCCGCGCTCGGCATCTCCGCGCTGTTCTTCCAGCACGTGTTCGGGTTCGCGGGCGCGGATACCGGGATGCCGCTGTTCGTCTTCGTCTTCCTGGTGGCGCTCGGCATCGACTACAACATCTTCCTGATGACCCGGGTGCGCGAGGAGTCGATCCGGTCCGGGACCCGGCGCGGCGCGCTCACCGGCCTGGCCGCGACCGGCGGCGTCATCACCTCGGCGGGCCTGGTGCTGGCGGGCACGTTCGCCATGCTCAGCACGCTGCCGCTGGTGGAGTTCACCGAGATCGGGTTCGCGGTCGCGCTGGGCGTCCTGCTCGACACGATCATCGTCCGCTCGGTGCTCGTGACCGCGCTGACCTTGGATATCGGCCGGCACATCTGGTGGCCCAGCGCGCTGGCGCGCCACGAGCAGAGCCGACTGGCGAACCCGGAAAGCAGGGCAGTGACGGACGGCACCTAGAATGTGGGGTCGTGGCGGGTGACCAGGTGAGGAAGACGGCGGCGCACGGGACTCCTATGGCAGAGTGCGGGTGCTGAGCCGTCAGGAAACCGGACGGCTCCTCGTCCGTACCGTCGCTATCACCGACCCCGGGGACCTGCTTGCGCGCATCCCCCAGCCGGACGTGGTCGCCTGGGTGCATCACGGGGCCGGCCTGGCTGGCTGGGGCGAGGCGATCAGGGTCACGCTCCCGGCGGGTGACGACAGGTTCACCGCCGCGGAGAAGTGGCTTCGCTCGGTGTTCGACTCCCTTGACGTCGACGACCGGGTCCGGGTGCGAGGCTCGGGCCCGGTCGCGTTCGGCACCTTCACCTTCGACGCCTCGTCGGATGGTTCCGTCCTGATCGTCCCGCGCACGGTGCTCGGCCGGGACGGCCGCGGCCGGGCCTGGCTCACCACGGTTACCGAGCCGAGGCGAGCGTCCCCGCCACCTGGCCGCCGCCCGCTGAGTCCGGAGGGCTGGCCGCACCGACCGGAATCCGCTGGCGGGACGGCAGCCTGCCCGGACCGCGCTGGGAGCAGGCGGTGGCCAAGGCGGTCGCCACGATCAAGGCGGGCGGCCTGCGCAAGGTCGTGCTCGCCCGCGACGTGTTCGCCACCGCCGACGAGCCCATCGACGCGCGGGTCCTGCTGCGGCGGCTGGCCGCCCGCTATCCGGACTGCTTCGCGTTCGCCTGCGACGGCATGCTCGGCGCCACCCCCGAGCTGCTGGTCAGGCGGGCCGGCCACCAGGTCAGCGCGCTGGTGCTCGGCGGCACGCTGCCGCGCGGGGCCGACCCGGCCGAGGACAAGGCCCTGGGCGAGGAACTGCTCGCCTCGGCGAAGAACAACGAGGAGCACGCCTACGCGGTCGAGTCGATACGCGACGCGCTCGGGCTGCTGTGCGACACGCTCGACGTCGAGGCGCGTCCGTCGCTGCTGAAGTTCCCGAACCTCCAGCACCTCGGCACCCAGGTGCGCGGCACCCTGGCCGACGGCCAGGCGCTGCGGTCGGCGCTGGCGCTGGCCGCGGCCGTGCACCCGCCGGCCGCCGTCTGCGGCACCCCGACCGGGACCGCGCTCGACCTCATCCGCGAGCTCGAGCACATGGACCGGGAGCGCTACGCCGGCCCGGTCGGCTGGGTGGACGCCAACGGGAACGGCGAGTGGGGCATCGCGCTCCGGTGCGGCCAGCTCTCCGGGCGCACCGCCCGGCTGTTCGCCGGGTGCGGCATCGTGGCGGGCTCCGAGCCGGCCGCCGAGCTCGCCGAGACCCTGGTCAAGCTCCAGCCCATGCGGGGCGCGCTGGAGGGCTGAGGCAGCCACCGGGCCCGTTCGGCCCGATAAGCCTTACTCTTAATCCGCGGTCGCCTGCGCCGGGACCAGGACCTACCCTCGGTAAGAGACGAAGGAGAGTGTCACCGGATGAGCGGCAACACCGAAGAAGCCCTCGAAGTGCTCCGCGAGGTGTGGAGCGCCCAGGGGCAATCCGCCGAGGACGTCGAGGAAGCCTGCGGCACCACCAAGTCCTGCAAGCGGATGACCGACGTGGGCTTCGACGGCCTGGCCGAGGAGACCGACGGCGACCTGCGGCTCGCCTGGCGCACCCAGCTGGCCCGCGAGGGCAAGCTGGACCGCGGCGCGGGCAGCGTGCGGGACCTGGTCCTCGGGCCTTCCGGGTCTGAGTCCTAACGGATGGAGAGCCCGGGTACCGTAGGCGAGCTGACCGAGACCCTGCGGCAGGGCGGTTACCTGGCCGACCGCGGACTGGCCACGGCGCTGTTCGTCGCGCTGTCGCTGAACCGCCCGGTCCTGCTCGAGGGCGAGGTGGGCGTCGGCAAGACCGAGGTCGCCAAGGTGATGGCGTCGGTGTTCGGCCGCAAGCTGATCCGGCTGCAGTGCTACGAGGGCATCGACACCAACCAGGCGCTGTACGAGTGGGACTACGCCCGCCAGATGCTGCACATCCGGGCCCTGTCCGAGCACCAGCTGGCCGGCGACGACGCGGTGGACAAGCTGTTCGGCCCGAAGTTCCTGCTGGAACGGCCGCTGCTCGAGGCGGTCAGGGCCGGCGACCAGGCGGTGCTGCTGATCGACGAGATCGACCGGGCCGACGACGAGTTCGAGGCCTTCCTGCTCGAGGTGCTGTCGGACTTCCAGATCAGCATTCCCGAGATCGGCACGGTCAAGGCGCAGAGCCCGCCGCTGGTGGTGCTGACCTCCAACCGGACCCGCGAGCTGCATGACGCGCTGAAGCGGCGCTGCCTGTACCACTGGATCGGCTACCCGGCCGCCGAACGCGAGGTCGAGATCGTCCTGATCAGGGAGCCGGGCGTATCCGCGGTGCTGGCCCGCAAGGTCGTCGCGGCCGTCCACCGGCTCCGCGAGCTCGACCTGGCCAAGCCGCCGGGAGTGGCGGAGACCATCGACTGGGCCCGGACGCTGGACTTCCTGGGCGAGACCGACCTGCACGCCGGGAACGCGCGGGACACGCTCGGCGCGGTGGTCAAGGACCGCGACGACCTCGAGGTGGTGCGCGAGAACCTGGAGGAGATCACCTCCGGTGCCTGACGACCTCCCCCACGCCCCCGAGCCGTTCACTGGCCTGCTCGTCCGCTTCGCCGGCGAACTGCGCGCGGCCGGGCTCGCGGTCGGCTCCGGGGACGTGCTGGTCTACTGCTCGGCGCTGAGCCAGCTGGACCCGTCGGACCTGGTCGACCTGTACTGGGCCGGGCGGACCACGCTGGTGAACCGGCACGACGACATCGCCCGGTACGACGAGGTGTTCCGCCGGTTCTTCCTCGGCGCCGAGGGCCCGGACGAGGAACTGGCCCTCATGCTGCGCGCGTCGGCGCAGGCCCAGGGCGCGCTGGCGATCCCGTCCACCGAGCCGGGTGATTCCGGCGAGGAAGACGACGCCGTGCTCGGCTGGATGGCCTCCGATGTCGAGGCGCTGAAGCACAAGTCGTTCACGGCCTGCACGCCCGAGGAACTCGCGGCGCTGCGCCGCATCATGGCCAGGATCCGGCTGACGCCGCCGCGCCGGCGGACCCGGCGCAGTACCGCCGCCAGGTCCGGGACCCGCCCCGACCCGCGGCGGACCGTCCGGGAATCCATGCGCATGCACGGCGAGCCCGCGCGGCTGTACTGGCGGCGGCGCAAGGTCCGGCTCCGGCCGCTGGTCCTGATCCTGGACATCTCCGGGTCGATGGCCGACTACTCGCGCAGCCTGCTGCAGTTCGCGCACTCGGCCCTGCGATCGACGGGGCGGTCCGCCGGGCGCGTCGAGGTCTTCTGCTTCGGTACCCGGCTGACCCGGGTGACCGGGGCGATGGAGTGCCGGCGTCCGGACGAGGCGCTGGAGCGGGCGGCGCGGGCGGCCTTCGACTGGGACGGCGGGACCAGGATCGGGGACAGCCTGGACGCCTTCGTCCGCGGCTGGGCGCGCCGCGGGCATGTGCCGGGGCGGCATCGTGGTGATCTGCTCGGACGGCCTTGACCGCGGGGATCCCGCGGTGCTCGCCGCGGCGATGGAGCGGCTGTCCCTGCTGTGCCACCGGCTGGTCTGGCTGAACCCGCACAAGGGCGACGACCCGTCCTTCCGGCCGAGCACGCTCGGCATGATGGTGGCCGCGCCGCACATCGACCTGCTGCTGTCCGGTCACGACCTGGCCAGCCTGGAAAAGCTGGCCGCGCTGCTGCCCGGGCTTAACTGAGCAGCAACAGGGGCCTCAGTCTCTGGCCATCCCAGGCCGGCGAGCCACCGGGCCGGTGCTTAACTAGGAGCGTGCCAGTGTGGAGCATGCCGTGAGGTGGAGCGTCGGGATCGAGGCCGAGGGTGACGAGGTGCTGACCCGGGAACAGGTGGTCGACCTAGCCGACGCGGTGGCGGCGACCGATGGCATCGCGACCGGGATCGGCACCAACCGGTATGGCGCCCAGCTGATCGTGGAAGCGGAAAGCCGCGAGGATGCGATCGAGAAGGCGACCGAGGAGTTCTGGCGCGCGGTTCGGAAGGCCCGCCTGCGGCGCGCTCCGATCGTGCGGACCGAGGCGGTCAGCGAGGACGAGGACGCGTCCGGATGATCCGGCTCGGCTCGCTGGCCGGATACCCGTTCGAGGGCCCGCGGCTGCTGGCCGGCTGGACGCCGCCGGCCAGCGCGGCGGTGTACGCGATCGCGTACAAGCCCGAACCGGAGCGCCAAGCCGGACAAGTACGCGGTCATCTACGTGGGGCACTCGGACGACCTGTCGGCGGAGCGGTTCCCGTTCCAGCATCCGCGTGCGCACTGCTGGATCAAGCGCGCCGGATCCAGGTGGAAGGTCTACATCTGCACCTACGAGGTGCCGGGCGGTGGCAGGCCGCACCGGGAGCAGATCGCCAGGGAGCTGACCGCGATCTACCAGCCCCGGTGCAACGACCAGCAGTTCGACCAGGCGTGGAAGGACGAGTGGATCGGCGGGACCACCTCGTCCTCCCCCGGCCTGGCCAAGGACCCGGCGCGGCCGGAGAGCTCGTCCGGCTAGCCTCCGGCTGGTCAGGCCTTCGGGGCGAAGCCGACCGCGTCGAGCAGGCGCGAGCGGCGCGTGCCCGAGGCGGGCCTGGCCGGTTCGGGCACCGCGGGCGCCTCCGGCCTGGGGGTGACGCCGGCCACGATGCCCTCGGCCATCCCGTACAGCAGCGGCAGCGCACCCGCCACCACGCCGCCGGTCTCGTTGATGTGCTCCACCCCGGGCCCGATGAGCTTGGCGTGGCCCACGATGGTGCGGACGATCTCGGCGCACTCCTCCAGGTTCCCGGCGATCCGGGTGAGCAGGCTGCCCACCCAGAACAGGTAGAACGCCAGGCCCGCGATCAGCAGCAGGACGTCGATGACCGTCCAGACGACCAGCCCCGTCATGATTTCACCTTCCCGAGCACGCGGCCGAGGAACAGATGGTGCTGCAGGCCCTCGGCGAGGACGGCCTCTACGCCGGTGGCGACCTGCGGGATCAGCACGGTGTCCGCGGTGTTCGCCTCCGCCGCCTTGAGCGTGTCCCTGACGGCGACGACGCGGCGGTCGATGATCTTCACCAGGTAAATGAGCAGGCTGAGCAGAGCCGCGACCGCGACCACCACGACGAGGCCGAGGATGTTCGCGATCGTCCACAGGTTGTGCTCGGTCGAGGACATGGCCACTGAGTGCATCGTTATCCTCCCAGCCTGGAGCGGCCGCGCTGCAGGCCGCCGATGATGATCGTGGCGTGCTCGATCGTGGTGCGCAGCGCGCCGAGCGGCGCGGTGTTCTTGACCGCCTCGCCCAGCGCGTCGTTGATCTTGGGCGCCTCGTTGCCGATCGAGCGGGCCAGCAGCAGGATCGGCACGACGAGCGCCACCACCACGAGCACGATGATGATGCCGATGGTGTAACCCACCACCCAGCCGGTGGTGCTGGTACCCGCGGCAATGACATGCGGTTCCATGAAGGGCTCCTCAGACCGTTTCGCAGAAGTCGCGGACCGGCTTCAGGCTCGCGTTGACCGAGGTCAGGCGTTCCGGCACGGTGCTCGTCAGGCTCGCGACGGCCTGGACGCCCCCGGTGGTCGCGACCAGCGTCTTGCGGATCGCCCTGAGGTGGAAGATGACCCGGAGCAGGCCCACCGCGGTGATCGCGATGATCAGCGCGGCGACGATCAGTGTGAACCAGGCGGCAGCTGGCATGGCTGTTCTCCTTCCCGCTTAACCGAGTAGCTTCGCGACGGAACCGGCGTACCTGACCGCCCCCACGGAGACTTCCTTGACGGTCGTGTCGGTGACGGCCAGGGCCTCCGGCACGCCGTTGAGTTCGCCGACGAGCGCCACCCCGCCGGACAGGATGTCGTCGGTGGCGTGCCGGATCCTCTCCACCGCCGCGAGCACGCGGTTCAGCAGGAAGATGACGACCGGCAGCACCACGACCAGCAGGATCACGTTGCCTATCCACCACAAGACCATGACTGGCTCCTAGCTCGCTCTATCTGTTTTTGCTCGCTTCCGGACCGCTCCAAGGCGCCGCCTTCCCTCGTCGCTCCTCCGTCGCGCCCGGGTGGGCTTTGCGGGGAAAACACAGTCCAGGCAACGCCGCGGCCCGTCAGCTCGCGGGCTGGTAAGGGAGGAAGAACCGGCGGAAGACCCGGCTCAGCGCCATCCGCGCGGCCCGCAGGCCCAGGGTGAAGCCCTTGGCCGGGGTGGCGGAGGCCGATCGGCGGCATCTCTTCCAGCCGACTCGCCGCGCTCGATCCGCTCGATCCGGTCCTGCATGTTCGCCGAGAAGTCGCGCATCAGCACGGCGGTGACGTCGCCGATCATGCCGCGGCCGTACTGCGCCGCCGCGCCCGACAGCTGCAGGTCCTGGGTGACGCCCACCTTGGTGCCCCGGGCCGCCCGGGTCAGCGTCGCGGTCACGACCATGCTGGCCTGGCCGCGGCCCTTCTCGTCCGCGCCGCTGGCGTGCACGACCACCCGCCTGGCCGCCTCGTCACGCTCGGTGATGTCCGCGGTCCCGGCGAACTGCAGCCGCACCGGGCCCATCCTGACCGCGACCTTGCCCTTGTACTTGTCGTCGCCGAGATCCTCGGTGAGCTCGGCGCCCGGCAGGCACGCGGCCACCTGGGGGATGTTGTCGAAGAACTGCCAGACCTTCTCGACCGGCTCAGCGACCTCGAACTCGTTCTTGATCAGCATCGGGTCTCTCTCTTCAGGTAGGCGTCAGGGTCCTGCTCGAACGCCTGGCGGCAGCCGGCACAGCAGAAGTAGTAGTCGGTTCCCTCGTAGCCGCAGCGGGCGGGACGAGTCCGCGGACACGGTCATCCCGCAGACCGGATCGATGACGAGCGCTGCCCGCCCGGCAGGCCCGGCCCCCTCCGGCCCGGCCTGCCGCGCGGATTCTGTGCCCGTCCCGCGGCCGTGCGTCCCGGCCAGCGCGCCGGACGCCAGCGCGCCGGACGCCCGCAGCTGGACCAGCTCGGCCAGGATGGCGACCGCGATCTCCTGGTGCGTCGTGCGCCCCAGGTCCAGCCCGGCCGGCACCCGCACCCGGTCGAGCTGATCCTGCGGCACGCCCCGGTCGGCCAGGTAGCCGAGCACGGTGGCGCCGCGCCGGCGCGAGCCGACCAGGCCCAGGTAGGCGGGCCCGGCGGCGACCGCGCGCTCGAGCACGTCCTCGTCGCCGTGGCCCTGGGTGGCCACCACGATCATGGAACGGCCGTCCGCGGCGTCCGGCGTGAAGTCGGGGCCGCGGATCAGCTCAGCCCGCCAGCCGAGCGCCCCGGCCAGGCTGGCCAGCGTCCTGGCCATCGGGGAATCCCCCACGATTACCAGGTGCGGCACCGGCAGCACCGGCTCGATGTAGACCTCGAGCGCCCCCTCGCTCTGGCAGGAGATGGGAATCACGGTCATGCCGTCCGGGACCGCAGCGCCGAACTGCTCCGGGGTTCCGAGCAGCAGCAGCCGGGCCGTGCCCTCCGCCATGACCTGCTGCGCCTGGAGATCACGACCGGCTCGGCGCAGGCGCCGCCGATCCAGCCGTGCAGTTCGCCCTCGGCGGTGATGATCGCGCGGGCGCCCGGCTGGCTGGAGGACGGGCTCTGCCGCCAGACCACGGTGGCGAGGGCGAACGGCTCACCCCGGCGGGTCAGCTCGCCCATCTCCTCCAGCACGCCTAGCCCTTCCATATCAGGGGGCCTTCCATGTCAGCGGCCTTCCATGTCAGTCGTCCGTCCGCACCGGCGGCGCGCCGGAGACATCGCGGCGGTGGGTGACCGCTTCCCACACCCGGTCGGGGAGCAGCGGCATGTCGATGTTGCGGACGCCGGTGCCGCCCAGCGCGTCGATGACCGCGTTGACGAAGGCCGCCGGGCCGCCCACCGCGGCGCATTCCCCGATGCCCTTGGCGCCGATCGGGTGGTGCGGGCACGGGGTGACGACCTCGCTGTGCAACTCGAAGCCCGGCGTCTCCCAGGCGCTCGGCAGCAGGTAGTCCATGTAGTTCGAGCCGACGCAGTTGCCGTCCGCGTCGAACGTGATGAACTGCATGTTGGCCATCGCGTAGGCCTCGGTCAGGCCGCCCATGATCTGGCCCTCGACGATCATCGGGTTGATCCGCACCCCGCAGTCGTCGACCGCCACCATCTTCAGCACGTCCCAGACGCCCGTCTCGGGGTCGACCTCGACGGTGACGATGTAGCAGGCGAACGGCCAGGTGAGGTTCGGCGGGTCGTAGTACGCGGTGTTCTCCAGGCCGGGCTCCATGCCGTCCGGCATATTGCTGTACGCCGCCATCGCGCACTCCTGGATGGTGACGCCGCGGTCCGGGGCGCTGCGGACGTAGAACCGGCCGAGCTCCCACTCGACGTCCTCCTCGGACACCTCGAGCAGGTGCGCGGCGAGCTTGCGCGCCTTGGCCCGGATCTTGCGGGAGACCATGGCGACCGCCGCCCCGGCGACCGGGGTACTGCGGGAGGCGTAGGTGCCCATGCCGAACGGCGCGGTGTCGGTGTCGCCTTCCTCGACCACGATGTCGTCGGCCGGGATGCCGAGCTCGTGGCCGACGATCTGGGCCCAGGTCGTCTCGTGGCCCTGGCCCTGGCTCTTGGCGCCGGTGCGGACGATGGCCTTGCCGGTCATGTGCACCTTGAGCTCGGCCGAGTCGAACATCTTGATGCCGAGGATGTCGTATTCGCGGCTGTTGCCCGCGCCCAGCGGCTCGGTCATGGTGGAGATGCCCAGGCCGAGCAGCCGGCCCCGCTTCCGCGCCCCGGCCTGCTCGCGGCGGAACTCCTCGTACCCGATGGCCTTCAGCCCCACGTCCAGGCACTTGGCGTACTGGCCGGAGTCGAGCAGGAAGCCGAACGGGGTGCGATGCGGGAAGTCCTCGTCCCGGACGAAGTTCATCCGGCGGAACTGCGCCTGGTCCATGCCCAGGTCGTCGGCCGCGGCCTGCATCATCCGTTCCTGGAAGAACATCGCCTCGGTGACCCGGAACGAGCACCGGTAGGCCACCCCGCCGGGTGCCTTGTTGGTGTAGGTGCCGCGCGCCATCAGGTGCGCGGCCGGGATGTCGTAGGCCGCGAACGCGGAGTGCATCAGGCCGATCTTGAACTTGCTCGGCTGGGCGTCGGAGAAGAACGCGCCATGGTCAGCGTCGGTGCGGACCCGGACGCCGAGGATCTTGCCGTCCTTGCGCAGCGCCATCTCGCCGTCCAGGTAGACGTCCCGGGCGAACCCGGTCGAGATGAGGTTGCCGGTCTTGTCCTCGATCCACTTCACCGGCCGCTCCAGCAGGATGGAGGCCAGGATCGAGCAGACATACCCGGGGTAGACCGGCACCTTGTTGCCGAAGCCGCCGCCGATGTCCGGGGAGATGATCCGGATCATGTGCTCGGGCAGCTCGGCCACCAGGGCGACCGCGGCCCGGATGATGTGCGGCGCCTGGGTGGTCATGTACACGGTGAGCTTGGACGTGGCCCGGTTGAAGTCCGCGATCGACCCGCAGCACTCGATCGGCGACGGGTGCGAGCGGGGGTAGTGCAGCTGGAGCTTGGAAACCACGTCGGCCTGCTCGAAGGCCCGGTCGGTGCCGGCCGCGTCGCCGACCTCCCAGTGGTAGATGACGTTGCTGTCCTGGCTCTCCTTATCGTCCCTGATGACCGGCGCGCCCTCGGCCACCGCCTGCCCGGGGTTGACGATGACGGGGAGCGGCTCGTAGTCGACGTCGATGGCCTCGCACGCGTCCTTGGCGATGTACGGGTCGTCGGCGATGACGCAGGCCACCTCCTGGCCCTGGAACCGCACCTTGTCGGTGGCCAGCACCGCCTGGGTGTCGTAGGACAGGGTCGGCATCCAGGCCAGGTTCCTGGTCGCCATCATCTCGCCGGTCAGCACCAGATGGACACCGGGGATATCCCAGGCCTTGCTGGCGTCGATTGACTTGATCCGCGCGTGCGCCAGCGGGCTGCGCAGGATCTCCATGTGCAGCATGCCGGGCAGGGTGATGTCGTCGGTGTAGTTGCCCTTGCCGCGGATGAAGCGGCTGTCCTCGACCCGCTTGCGGCTGGCGCCCAGCCCGCCGATCTTTATCTCGTCCAGTGCCTGTGACACGTTCCGCCTCCTAGCTGCCCGACTCGGCTCTGAGCTTGGCCGCCGCCCACAGCACCGATTTGACGATGTTCTGGTAACCGGTGCAGCGGCACAGGTTGCCGGACAGCGCCCAGCGCACGTCCTCCTCGGATGGGTCGGGGTTCTCGTCGAGCAGCGCCTTGGCGGCCAGCATCATGCCCGGGGTGCAGAACCCGCACTGCAGCCCGTGCTCCTCCCTGAAGCCCTCCTGCAGCGGGTGCAGCTCGCTGGCGGTGGCCAGGCCCTCGACGGTGCTGATCTCGCGCCCGTCGACCTGGACGGCCAGCATCGTGCAGGACTTGACCGGACGGCCGTCGACCAGGACCGTGCAGGCACCGCAGTTGGTGGTGTCGCAGCCCATGTGGGTGCCGGTCAGGCCGAGGCCGCGGCGGATCAGGTGGGCCAGCAGCAGCCGGGGCTCCACCTCGGCGATCTTCTTCTCGCCGTTGACGGTGAACCTGATCCGGCGTACCGGGACGTCCGTGATCTGGCCCTCGTGGTCGTCGTAGACGATCGTCATGATCAGGCCGCCCTCTCCGCTGTCTCTGCCGCACCGTCTGTCTCTGCCGCACCGTTGCGCCTCAGCAGGCGCAGCACGAACGTGCGCACCATGTGCCGTTTGTACTCGGCGCTGCCGCGATGGTCTGTCCTCGGCCGCGCGGCCTGCGCCGCCAGCTCGGCGGCTTGCTCGATGGTCCCGGCCGTCAGCGGCTGCCCGGTCAGCGCCTGCGCCGCCTCGGTGGCGCCGATGGTGGAGCCGCCGACCCCGGTCAGGGCGATGCCCGCCCTTATCACCTTCCCGCCGCTGGTCTCGAGCGCCACCGCCACGCCGACGGTGGCGAAGTCACCGACCCGGCGTTCGAGCTTGAGGTAGCCGCCCGACCTGACGCCCTGAGCCGCGGGGATCACTGCCTCCACGGCGATCTCGTCCGGGTCCAGGACGTTCTGGAACGGCCCGGTGACGAAGCCGTCGAGCGGGATGGTGCGCGTGCCGCGCGACCCCTGCGCGACCACCGAGCCGCCGAGCGCCAGCACCACCGAGGCCCAGTCACCCTGCGGGTCGGCGTGGCAGAGCGAGCCGACCAGGGTGCCCCGGTTGCGGACGATGGGGTCGGCGATCAGCGGGGCGGCCGCGGCCATGGTGGGCTGCGTCGTCTTGAGCAGGTCCGAGCGCTCCAGCACGACGTGCCGGCACAGGGCGCCGATGTGCAGGGTGCCGTCAGGGCCGGCCCGGTGGTAGTCGAGCCCGGGCAGGTTGTTGATGTCCACGACGAGCTCGGGCGAGGCGAAGCGCAGCTTCATCATCGGGACCAGGCTCTGGCCGCCGGCCAGCACCTTGGCATAGTCCCCGCCGTCACGCAACGTGCTGATCGCCTCGTCGAGCGACCGCGGCGCCTCGTACCGGAACCGCGACGGATACATAGGATCCTCCAGGTGTCCTTCGGACGCGGGTTAGGGTCCGGGGTCCGGGTCGGGGTCGGCTTGCGGCGATTCCGGCCGGACCGCGGCGGGCCGCGACTCCGGGTCGGGGACCGCCACGGGCAGCGATTCGTAGTCGGGGTCGGGCCGCGGCTCCTGGTGCGGCGGCCACGGTCCCGCCACCGGCTGGCCCGCGACCTTGAGGTAGTCGATGAGTTCGGGCCAGGCCCAGACGGTCGGGCTCTTCCCGGTCTTCGGGGCGTGCTCGATCAGTTCGTAAAGCCGCGGGTTCCCCCGGCTGTGCCCGTCGGATTCGATTCGCATGCCGCATGCTCCTGCCGCTGGACAAGCGTCATTAACCTACTCGTAACGCGTCAACATGATCCGCTGGGCCGGACGGCCCCGCAACGGGCGAATAAGTGCTTGCTTAAGGTGCGCCCCTGTGCCCCTGTGCATGATGAGTCTGTGCTGGTAGCAGCGCCAAGAAGTCTCTGTGAGACTAGCTCCAGATCGTGACGTAGACCGGCGGCCTGAACCGGGACGGCGGGACGCCGCCGGCCGGAGCGCGCATCAGGTGCATGGCTTCCGGCGTGCCCAGGTAACGACGGAACGAACTGGCCGCCGCACTCTGGTGCTGCCGTTCCAGCAAGGTGACGTGCCAGCAGGCGTCCAGCTTGCAGCCGGGCGCCTCGACGCGGGACAGCTCGCCGCGACGCAGCCGCTGGGCGACCAGGTGCTCGACCGCTGGCGCGACGCCCGTCCCGTCGGCCGCCGCGGCCCAGGCGGCGGTCTGGTTCGGGAACACCCGCACGTGCTCCTCGGGGATGCCCAGGCTGGTCAGCATCTGGCCGGTCTCGCTGCCGGGATCGGTGCCGGACGGGTCGACGAACCAGAGCCACTGCTGCGGGCCGCCGCGCAGCCGGGGCTGCCCGGCGGTGACGACCACGAGCCGGTACTTGAAGATCGGCTCGGTCGCCAGCGCCATGCCCGGATCCTCCGGTGTCGACGACGAGATGGCCACGTCGGCGAGCCGGTTGGCGACCAGCACGCTCATCTCCTTGGTCACCGCGACGCCGGCTGACACCTCGACCGAGCCGGGGAAACGCTTGGAGAACGCCTCGGTCAGCGGGCTGATCATGAACTCGGCGAAGGTGGAGGTGGACACCAGCCGCAACTGCTCGGGCGCGCCCTGGGCGGCCCGTACCGCGGCGTGCGCTTCGGCGCCGAGCACGACGATCTGCGACGCGGTGGCGAGCAGCCGGGAACCGCCGGGGGTCAGCGTCATGCCGACGGGCCCGCGGGTGACCAGCTGATCGCCCAGGTGCAGCCGGAGAGCCGACAGGGCCTGCGAGACCGCTGACTCGCTGACGCCCAGCGCGTTGGCGGCGGCGGTCACCGAGCCGAGCCTGGCGACCAGGACGAACGCGTTGAGCTGTGTAAGCGTCATGTCAGGCTTCATTATGCCCGCTGGCCGGACAGGAATGACCGCGATGCGAGCCGGCTGACGACGACGATGGCGATGGCGCAAGACGAGCCGGACGCTAAGACGCCCGGCCGCAAGCATCGCCGACATACATTAATCGCACTTCAGTCACTCTGGCACCACTCATACCAGAACATACGATGTGAATGTCCCATTCATGCAGCTCCAGCGACATGGCTGGGACATCCACGCCGTACCAACGGGCGGGCTAGGTGGCGGGCGAGGATCCGGCCGAGCCGGGGCGGCGGGCAGGGATCGGCGGTTAAAGCAGCCGGATGGCTGCCGCGGCGGCCGCGCGCAGCCGGGCCCGGAGCTCGGTGCCCACTGCCCGGCTGGTCTGCGCCTCCACGATCCGCAGGCCGGTGCCCTGCAGCGCTTTGGTCAGGTCACCCGGCTGCTCGAGCCGCTGGTAGGGCAGCCCGAACGCGGCGGCGAGGTGGTGCAGGCCGGCGCCGTGCGGGGTGCCGAACAGCCGCTCGAAAGGGCCGGGGAAGGCGGCCTGCTCCAGGGCGGAGAAGATGCCGCCGCCGTCGTTGTTGACCACGACCAGGCACAGGTCGGGACGCGGCTCGTCCGGGCCGAGGGCCAGGCCCGGCGCGTCGTGCAGGAACGCCAGGTCCCCGATCAGCGCGAACGCCGGGCCGCCGTGGGCCAGCGCGGCGCCGATCGCCGACGAGGTGGTGCCGTCGATCCCGCTGGTCCCGCGGCTGGCCAGCACGCGCAGGTCCGCCCGGGGAAGAAGACCGAGATCAAGGTCCCGAACGGGCTGGCTTGATCCGCACCACAGCAAGGATCCCTCGGGCAGTGCGGTGGCCAGATCGCGGGCGAGCCGCGGCTCCGTCAGGTCCTCGTCGTCATCGAGCACGGCGTCCACCGCGCGGCGGGCCGCCCTATCCGCCCGCTGCCAGCGGTCCAGCCAGACCCCTGGCGAGCCAGCGCCGCCTGGTGTCCCGGTGAGCCGGACGGCCGGAGCGACATCGGTGGCCGCGCGCTGCGGGTCGGCCCAGCGGCCGGGTCCCTGCGCGACCACCACGTGCCGGGGCGGCGAACCGGCGCTCGCCGGGCCGTTACCGAGGAAGGCGAGCTGCGCGCGGGACAGCCCGGGCCGGCCCGCCGAGACGATCACGTCGGGCCGGTGCTCCCGGACGAACTCTGGCGTCGCGAGCAGGTACTGGTAGGCGGACAGCGCGCCGGGCCTGCGGCGGGCGCCGGACGACGGCTCGGCGAGCACCGGCCAGCCCGCCTGCCCGGCCAGCTCGACCAGGGCCAGCGCGTCGTAGTCGCCGTCGCCGCAGACCACCACGCCTCGTTCGGTCCAGGGCAGGTCGAGCGCGCCGCGCGTCGCGTCCTGATCCGGGAAACGGGTCCAAGGCTGCCCGCCGGGGCGCCCGTCGAGCGATTCAAGCCACTCCTCGTCGCCGCCGGGTACCAGCGGTTCGCGGAAGGGCAGGTTGAGGTGCACCGGGCCGGACCATTGGCCCAGGCGGCCGGCCGCGTGCGCCCAGGCCTGGCAGGCCAGCGAGCGCCAGTAGCGGACCGCGCCCGGCCGGGCCTCGGGCAGGCCGGCTTCACAGAACCAGCGGACCGCGGCACCGTACAGCTTGATCTGGTCGATGGCCTGGTTGGCGCCGATCCCCCGCAGCTCCGGGGGACGGTCGGCCGTGAGCAGGATGAGCGGCACGCCCGACTCGTCGGCCTCGATCACCGCCGGGTGGAAGTTGGCCGCCGCCGTGCCCGAGGTGCACAGGACCGCCACCGGGCGGCGGCTGGCCTTGGCCAGGCCCAAGGCGGTGAACGAGGCGGAGCGCTCGTCGATCCGGACGTGCAGCCGCACCCGCTGCTCGCTCGCGGCCCGGTAGAACGCCATCGCGAGCGGCGTGCTGCGCGACCCGGGCGCCAGTACCACGTCGCGCAGCCCGCATCTGATCAGCTCGTCGCTGAAGACGGCGCCGAAGGCCGTGGAGGGGTTCACGACAGGTACCCGGCCGCCGCCGCGGCCCGTTCCCGCCACGGGCCCGGGTCGGTCTCCCAGCGGGCCAGCTCGTCCGGGTCGACGGCCGGACGGCGCACCGGCAGCGAGCCGGCCTCGGGCGCCAGCGGGCGGGCCGTCACATCCCCGGCCAGCAGCGACATGGTGCCCAGGCCGCAAGCGTACGGCAGCTCGGGGAGCGCGGCGGCCAGCGCCACCCCGGCGGCCAGCCCCACCGAAGTGTCCACGGCGCTCGACACCACGACCGGAAGCCCGCAGGCCTCCGCCACCTCAAGGGCCGCGCGGACCCCGCCGAGCGGCTGGACCTTCAGCATGACGATGTCGGCGGCGCCCGCGGCGCGCACCCGCAGCGGGTCCTCGGCCCGCCGGATCGACTCGTCGGCGGCGACCGGGATATCGATATGCCGGCGGAGCTCGGCCATCTCGTCCAGGGTGGCGCAGGGCTGTTCGGCGTACTCCAGCCCGAACCGGGCCAGGCGCCGCAGCATCCGCGCCGCCTGCCCGGGCTCCCAGGCGCCGTTGGCGTCGACCCTGATCCTGCCGTCGGGGCCGAGCGCGGCCCGGACGGCCTCGACCCGCTCGATGTCCTGCGCCTCGGCCTGGCCTCGCTCGGCCACCTTGACCTTGGCGGTCTGGCAGCCCGAGCTGGCCACGATCGCGGCCGCCTGCTCGGGCCCGACCGCAGGCACGGTCACGTTGACCGGGATCCGGTCCCTGGCCGGAGCGGGCCAGCCCGCCGTCGCCGACTCGACGGCGCTGGCCAGCCACCGGGCACTCTCCTTCGGCCCGTACTCCGGGAACGGGGAGAACTCCCCCCACCCGGCCGGCCCCTCGATCAGCGCGCCCTCGCGCACCGTGATCCCCCGGAACCTGACCGGCATCGGGATCGCGAACGCCCGGAGCCTCGCGAGCATCCCGTCCAGATCCCCGCTCGCCGCCCCGGCTCTGAACGAGCCCAGCGCGGTCATGGAATTGTGAAAATAATCACAAGGCGCTTCAGGGATAGGCGTTCGGTCACTCGTAACCTCCTGGAGTTCGGGTTCTAACCTTAATCAACGTGACAATGCGTCCCTTGCGTGCGGTCCTGGTCGAGCGCGCGACCCCGCGGCTGGTCGAGTTGCTGGCGGCGGCGCTCGACGGCACCGGGCCGGCCATCCTTCCGCTCGACGCCGGGCTGCCGGCCGCGCGACTGGCCGAGCTGATCGACGCCCTCGGGCCAGGCGAGGTGGAGGATGCCCAGGGAGTCACCACGGTCCGTTCGGGACCTGGTGAGGGAGTCGCCGAAGGTACGGCGGTCATCATCGGCACCTCGGGATCCACCGGCGTGCCCAAGGGAGTGGAGCTGAGCGCGGCCGCGCTGCGGCACTCGGCCCGGGCCTCGCTGGATCGGGCCGGCGCCCGGCCCGGCCAGCGCTGGCTGTGCTGCCTGCCGGTCACGCACGTGGCCGGCCTGGCGGTCCTGGTCCGCTCGCTGGCCGGCGGGACCACGCCGGTGCTGGCCGAGCGCGCCGACGCGGAGACCGTCGCGGCCTCTGGCTGCGCGCACGTCTCGCTGGTCCCGACCCAGCTGCAGCGCCTCCTCCAGGAAGGCGCCGCGCCGCTGGCCGGGTTCTCCTCGGTGCTGCTGGGCGGGGCCGCCGCCCCGGCCGGCCTGCTGACGGCCGCGCGGGACGCGGGCGTGCCGGTGGTGACGACCTACGGCATGACCGAAACCTGCGGCGGCTGCGTGTACGACGGCGTCCCGCTGGATGGCGTGCGAGCCGAGGTCCGCGACGGCGGCCGGATCTGGATCAGCGGGCCGGTGCTGTTCTCGGGCTACCGGGGCGGGCCGCTGGCACCGGCTGACGGCTGGTTCCGCACCGGCGATCTGGGCGCGCTGGACGCCGCGGGCCGGCTGACGGTGCGCGGCCGGGCGGACGACGTCATCAACACCGGCGGGCACATGGTCGTCCCCGGCGAGGTGGCGGCGGCGCTGCAGGCCTGCCCGGGCGTGCGGGACGCGGCGGTGGTGGGGCAACCCGACCCGGAATGGGGCGAACGGGTCGTCGCGGTCGTGGTGCCGGCCGACCCGGGCGACCCGCCGGCGCTGGAATTGCTCCGTAGGCATGTACGCGAGCGGCTGCCGCGTTACGCTATTCCCAGCAGGGTCGTAATAGTCGATGCCGTTCCCATGCTCCCGAGCGGGAAGCACGACATCGTACGGCTCAGGCGAGAGCTGCTACGGCGGGAACAAACTGAGGCGGAGAACGTTTCTTATTAGTGCCCGGACAAAGTCTCCCGCTGAGGACTACGCGGGGCGGCGAGGGGTACTTGGTGGAAGCCCATTTGAACGACGTAAGTAGTGCGTGCGTTGTTACGAGGAGGAGGGAGGTGTCTCATGCCGCAGATCGCCATGGCAGCGTCAGCAGTCGAGCGTATCGCCAACTCGGATGACGAGGCGAGCACGACCCGGGTGGATGACCTGATCCAGCGCGGCCGAAGCCAGGGTCACCTGTCTCTTGCGGAGCTGAGGACGGCCTTTGACCAGGCAGGACTCACTCCGGCCGAGGGACGGTCCATTTTGCGTGAGCTGAGCGAGGCCGGCGTGCGGCTGGCCAATGAGCGGCTGGCCCAGGCCGAAACGGCAGGGATCAAGGGGGGTTCCAGAAGCCGTCCGGCGCGCTCCGCGTCCGCGCGGGCCGCCAAGGAGCGGGACGCGGCTGAGGGCGCGCCTGACCTCGCGGACGATGCCGACGTGGACGTGGACCCCGCGAACGACGCCGATGTCGTGAGCCTTGAGGCGGAGGCGGCCGCGCTCAGCGACGCCGACAAGCTTGCCGAGGTCGACCTGGACGACCAGACGCCCGCTATGGGCGACTCGGTCCACACCTACCTCAAGTCCATCGGGCGCACCAGCTTGCTGACGGCCGAGCAGGAGGTGGACCTCGCCAAGCGGATCGAGGCCGGCCTGTTCGCCGAGCACAAGCTGGACACCGCGACCGGCCTGGGCGAGGGCTACCGGCGTGAGCTCGAGCTGGTAGCCGAGGACGGGCGGCGGGCCAAGGCGCATATGCTCGAGGCCAACCTGCGCCTAGTCGTGTCGGTGGCCAAGAAGTACAGCGACCGCGGCCTGTCCCTGCTCGACGTGGTGCAGGAAGGCAACCTGGGCCTGATCCGCGCGGTCGAGAAGTTTGACTACACCAAGGGCTACAAGTTCTCCACCTACGCCATGTGGTGGATCAGGCAGGCCATCCAGCGTGGCTTCGCCGACTCGGCCCGGACCATCAGGCTGCCGGTGCACGTGCTCGAGATGCTGTCGAAGCTGTCGCGTGTCGAGCGGGACATGCACCAGCGGCTGGGCCGCGAGCCCACTCCCGAGGAGCTGGCCGTCGAGCTCGACCGGACCCCGGACCAGATCGAGGAGCTGCTGCGCACGTCACGCCAGCCGATCTCGCTCGACTCCACCATCGGCGAGGACGGCGAGACTTCGATCGGCGACCTCATCGAGGACGTCGACGCCCCCGAGGCTTCGGAGCTCGTCGACCGTCAGCTGATGGCCGAGCAGCTGCGTTCCGCGCTGGACGCGCTGACGCCGCGTGAGGCCACGATCATGGCCATGCGGTTCGGTCTCTACGACGGCAACCCGCACACGCTGGACGAGATCGGCCGGGCCCTGGGCCTGACCCGCGAGCGGATCAGGCAGCTCGAGAAGCAGTCGCTGTCCAAGCTGCGCCACCCGAGCCGCGCCCAGCCGCTGCTCGACTTCGCCAGCTGATCATTTCCTTAGTTTCGCCTCCCGACCACGATGCCGGGCCCGACCTCCCGCCGGGCCCGGCATCCGGCCGTCTAGGCCCCTCGCCTCGTTTCAGGAAGTAGCTGGTAGAGGTCGGCGCCGGCCGGCGAGGTCTCGCGGCTGACCTGGCCGCGGGCCAGGAGCACCTCGAGGTGGGCAGCCGTCTCGTTGACCGCCTGGATCTGGGCGAACAGGTCGAGGTCGTCGAACCGGCGCTGCCGCCTCGTCCACTTGATGGCCTTGGCCACCTCGAACGGGGTGGCGTGGCCGGCCCGCACGGCATCGAGCGTCTCGGCCAGCCGGGCGTCGTGGTGGGCCAGCAGCTCGTTCACCCGCTCGTGGGTGCTGCCGCCGGCCGGGCCGTGGGCGGGCAGCAGCCGGGCGTCGGGCAGCGTGAGCGTCCGTGCCAGCGATCCGAGATAGTCGCGCAGCGCCATCGGGTTGCCCGCGGGCTCGAAGCCGATCGACGGCGTGATGTGCGGGAGCACGTGGTCCCCCGCGAACATGATCTCGGATGCGGCGTCGTGGTAGACGAGATGGCCGAGGGTATGGCCCGGGGTGTGGACCGCTCGCAGCGTCCGCGTGCGCAGGTCCAGGTCGGTGCCGTCGGCGACCCAACGGTCGGGATCCTCCCAGTCGACGAACGGGGGACCGTGCCGCTCCAGCGTGTACAGCCTGCCGATCAGCTCCTCCGCACCCAGCCGGCGCAGGCTTTCCGCGCCGAAGACCCGGTGGCCGCCGGTGCCGTTGATCATCTCCTTGGTCGCGATCATGTTCGCGCGCTCGTCCTCGCCGAGCGAGATCAGGGTACGGAACTCCCGGCGCAGCTCGACCGCGAGGGAGTAGTGGTCGATGTGGATGTGGGTGACCAGGAAATTGCGGACGTCGCCGAACCCGTAGCCAAGCTGGCGCAGCGCCTCGCTGAGCCGTTCCCTGGCCGCGACGATCGCCATCCCCGCGTCGATGAGGTCGACTCCGCCGGGGTCGGTGATCGCGTAGACGTTGACGGCCTTCAGCCCGTCCAGCGGCAGCGGCAGCGGGATCCGGTGGATGCCCCCGCCCAGGTCCTCGACCGTGGGCTCGGTCCAGGCGTGCCGGTCAGCCGCTGCATGGCTCATCGTGTCGGTGATCCTTCCCTCCGGACCCAAGACCCCGCGAGCCCTGAGCTACTGCTAGCCAACAATACCGGAGGGACCCACCGGTTAGGTTCCGGGCCCGTCCCCGTCCTTCCAGCTGGTGGGTCCGGCCGGGAACGGACCGTCGGCCGTGGTCAGCGTCAGCAGCGCGCGCTCTATGCCCAGTTCGAATATGACATCGTTCGCCGAAGCTGGGCCACACCGTGCCGCCGCGTTCGGCTAGGACCCGGGCGCGGACCACCTGCCGCACCGCCGCATCGGTCACCTCCCTGACCTGGCCCGCCAGGGCGAAGCCGTCGTCCTGCCGGGGCGGCGGGCAAGCATCGCTGTGCAGCGCGTAGCGCCCGTCCCGGCGCAGGTCCTGCCGCTTGGGCCCGGCCACGATGAGCAGATGCAGGCCCGCGTCGCTGATAACCGGGCACACCGGGTGCACCCGCGGGGCGCCGTCGGGCCTGACCGTGCCCAGGAACGCCAGGCCGATGCCGAACTGGTAGAACTGCCTGCGCCCGGCGTCGGCCAGGGCCGGCTGCTGCCGGCTGAACTCGGTCCAGGTGATCATCTAGCGGACGGTACACCCCTATCACTGACATGTTGTGTCAGCGATAGGGGCTAGCCTTCCGCTTGTGCGCGCCGACCGCCTGCTCTCGCTGACCCTGCTGCTCCAGGCGCGGGGCATGGCGACCGCGCGGTCGCTCGCCGCCGAGCTCGGCGTCAGCGTCCGGACGGTCTACCGGGACCTGGAGGCGCTCAGCGCCGCGGGCGTCCCGGTCGTCACAGAGCCGGGACCGGGCGGCGGCTGCCGGCTGATGGACGGCTACCGGTTCCCGCTGCGCGGCCTGCGGCCGGACGAAGCCGAGGCCCTGCTCATCCTGGGCGTGCCGGCCGTGCTGCGCGACCTGGGGCTGGCGGGCGCCCTGACCGCCGCGCACCGGCAGATCCGGGCCACCTCCGGGCTCACCGCGGCCGCGCTGGTGCATCTGGACATGCCGCGATGGTTCGGCGGCCAGGAGGACGTGCCGTGCCTGCGTGACCTGGCCCAGGCGCTGCGGCTGGGCCGGAAGCTGGCCATCGGGTACCCGCCCGCGGACCGGGAGCCGCGCGTCGTCGGGCCGCTCGGCCTGGTGAACAAGGCGGGGATCTGGTACCTGGTGGCCGAGGGAGGGGGCCTGCGCGTGTTCCGGGCCGGGCGCGTGTCCGCCGCCCGGGTGCTGGCGGAGCCCTTCGAGCGGCCGGCCGGCTTCGAGCTGGCCGCGTTCTGGGCCCGCTGGTCGGCGGATTTCGAGGCGAGCAGGCCGCGGTTCCCGGTCAGGCTGGCCGCTTCGGCCGAGGCGCTGGCCGCGTTCGGAGAAGTATTCGGCGCGGCCGCCGGGCCCGCGCTGGAGGCGGCCGGCCCGCCCGGCCAGGACGGCTGGCGGGTGCTGACGCTGTCGTTCGAGCACGAGCGGGCGGCCGTGCACCGGCTGGCGGGATTCGGCGACCAGGTAGAGGTCCTCGACCCGCCGTCGGTCCGGACCGCGCTGCTGGCCACCGCGCGCGAGATCCTCGGCCGTTACGAGGCAGGCGGCTGACGTCGCGGTATTCCTACCAGGCGTAATGCTCCGGGGCGGGCTGGTACCCGGGGAAGATGTCGTCGAGCCGCTTGAGCACGTCCTCGCCGAGGTGGACGGTGATCGCGTTCTGCGCGTCGTCTAGCTGGTCCGCGGTGCGCGGCCCGATGATCGGCCCGGTGACGCCTTCCTGGTGCAGCAGCCAGGCCAGCGCCACGTGGGCCGGCTGCTCACCGAGGTCGTCGCACAGGGCCTCGTAGGCCGCGATCTGCTCGCGGTGCCGCTGCAGGGTGCTGGCCGCACGGCCGGCGAGGCGGCGGCGGCCCTCGCGCTCCTGCTTCAGCACGCCGCCGAGCAGCCCGCCCTCGAGCGGGGACCACGGGATGACGCCGACGCCGTACTCGATCGCCGCGGGCAGCACCTCGAGCTCGATCTCCCTGGTCAGCAGGTTGTAGATGGACTGCTCGCTGACCAGGCCGAAGAACCCACGGGCTGCGGCGGTGTCGTTGGCCTGCACGATGTGCCAGCCGGCGAAGTTGGACGAGCCAACGTAGAGGATCTTGCCCTGGGCGACGAGCACCTCCATCGCCTGCCAGATCTCGTCCCACGGGGTGTCCCGGTCGATGTGGTGCATCTGGTACAGGTCGATGTAGTCGGTGCGCAGCCGGCGCAGGGACGCCTCGCAGGCCCGCCGGATGTTCAGCGCGGACAGCTTGCCCTCGTTGGGCCAGTCGCCCATGGCCCCGTACAGCTTGGTGGCGAGCACGGTACGCTCCCGGCGCCCGCCTCCGGACGCGAACCAGTCACCGATGATCTCCTCGGTCCAGCCGGGGTGCGCCTGCTCGTGCCGGGCCAGCGCGCCGGGCGGGCTCTGCACGCCACCGTAGCGGTTGGCGGTGTCGAAGAAGTTGATGCCAGTCTCGTGCGCGTGATCCATGATCGCTTCGGCCTCGGCGGCGGGAGTCAGCGGCCCGAAGTTCATGGTCCCGAGGCAGAGGCGGCTCACGGAGAGGCCGGAACGGCCAAGGTGGATGTATTCCATGCCGCTAACCCTTTCACGGCCCGGCGATTCTACTCGCCCGATGTTAGACTGGGACTATGCAGCGGATCCTGGGTGCGAGCTGGTGGCCGGCCGGTTAGGGCGGTCGCATCCAGCATTCATGAAGGCCGTCCGGATGGACGGCCTTTTTCGTGCTCCCATCCGGACCGGAGGGAGGACGATGACGATGAGCACTACCACCTTTGCCCAGCAGCGGACGGCCGAGCTCGAGCAGCTGATCGACCAGGACGCGGCGATGTTCCGCATCCTGACCGGCGACCGGCCGACCGGGCAGCTGCACCTGGGCCATTATTTCGGCACGCTGCGGAACCGGGTCAGGCTGCAGGATCTCGGCGCCGAGGTCTTCGTGCTGATCGCCGACTACCAGGTGCTGACCGACCGGGACCTGGCCGAGCACCTGGACGAGTACGTGACCGGACTGCTGCTTGACTACCTGGCCATCGGGCTTGACCCGGCCCGGACGGTGATCTTCGCGCACAGCGCGGTGCCCGCGCTCAACCAGCTGCTGCTGCCGTTCCTCAGCCTGGTCTCAGTGCCCGAGCTGAACCGCAACCCGACGGTCAAGGACGAGATCGCGCACTCCAGGCAGGCGTCAGTCAGCGGGCTCATGCTCACCTACCCGGTGCACCAAGCGGCGGACATCCTGTTCTGCAAGGCGAACCTGGTACCGGTGGGCCAGGACCAGCTGCCCCACCTGGAGATCGCCAGGCTGATCGCGCGCCGGTTCAACGAGCGGTTCGGCCGGCCGGTCTTCCCGGTGCCCGACGCGCTGCTGTCGGCCGCGCCGCTGCTGCTCGGCGCCGACGGCACCAAGATGAGCAAGAGCCGCGGCAACACCATCCCGCTATCGGCCACCGCGGACGAGACGGCCCGGCTCATCCGGGGCGCGAAGACCGACTCCGAGCGCTCCATCAGCTACGACCCCGAGCGGCGGCCTGCCGTCTCCAGCCTGGTCCTGCTGGCCGCGCTGTGCCTCGGCCGCGACCCGGTCCAGGTCGCGGCCGGTATCGGCGACGGCGGGGCCGCGGCGCTGAAGACCGTGCTGACCACCGCGGTCAATGATCTGCTCGCCCCCATCAGGGCGCGCCGCGCCGAGTACGCGCGGGATCTCGGCTACGTGCGCCAGGTGCTGCGAGACGGTAACGAGCGGGCCAACGAGATCGCGTCGGCTACCCTGGCCGAGGTCCGGGAAGTCATGGGCATGCGCTACTGAGCCGGCCGGATCTGGGCCGGGGTATCGAGGACACGATCGGGGCCCACGACGCGTTCGGGCCCGCACAGCACGAACGCCCCCTCCAGCGGCAGCTGGTCCGAGGCTCCGCCGACCGCGACCCGGATCTCGCCCGGTTCCACCACCCGGGTCCCGGTGGCCGGGTCCCGGCCGGTGAATGCGGTGCGGTCGGCGTGCAGCCGGAAGGTGATCCGGCGCGCCTGGCCAGGCACCAGCGACACCCGGGCGAAGCCGGCCAGCGGGCCGCCGGACGACCTGGGCCACGGGGTCGCTCAGGTACAGCTGGACGACCTCGACACCGGCCCGGGCCCCGGTGTTGCGCACCGTGCAGGAGATCAGCGCCGTACCGTCCGTGCCGATCTCCCGCTGCTCGATGACCAGGTCGGAGTAGGCGAAGCTGGTGTAGGACAGGCCATGGCCGAACGCGAACAGCGGGGTCGGGTCCACCGAGCTGCCCGGGTGCCGTGCGGCCAGGCGCGGGCGCAGGTACGAGGACGGCTGCCCGCCGGGCGAGGCGGGCATCTCGACCGGCAGCCGGCCGCTGGGCACCAGCCTCCCGCAAAGCACTCCGGCGATCGCGCCGCCGCCCTCCTCGCCGGGGAAGAACGCCTGCACCGTCCCGGCCAGCTCTCCGGCCGCCGGGCCGATGGCGTACGGCCGCCCGGTGACCAGCACCAGCACCACCGCAGTGCCGGTGGCGACCAGGATCCGCAGCAGGGCAGCGTCCCGGTTCGCGAGCAGCACCACGGACTCCTCGGCCAGCCGCCGCGCCAGGGCGCGGTGGCCGGGCGGGTCGAGGTCGAGGACCTCGCCGTTGCCCTGCGGCCCGGGCCAGCCGGGATCCAGCAGGCCGAGGTCGCACTTCTGGCGCAGCACCCGGGCTACGGCGCGGTCCACCAGCTGCTCCGGCACCAGGCCGTCCCGCACCGCGCCGGCCAGCGCCGGGCCGTAGCAGGCGATGCTGGGCAGCTCGACGTCCAGGCCCGCCTCCAGGGCCAGCGCGGCGGCCTGACCAGGCGTCGAGGCCACCGCGTGCTGGGTCTGCAGGAACGCGATCGCGTAGTAGTCCGAGACGACCAGGCCGTCGAAACCCAGCGTGTCCCGCAGCAGGCCGGTCAGCAGCTCGCGATCGCCCGATACCGGGACCCCGTCGATGTCGGTGTAGGACGGCATGACCGACCGCGCGCCGCCCCGGAGCGCCATCTCGAACGGCACCAGGATGATGTCGGCGAACTCGCGGCCGCCGATGGCCACGGGGGCCATGTTGCGCCCGGCCCGGGACGCCGAGTACCCGGCGAAATGCTTCAGCGTGGCCTGGATGCCGGCCGACTGCAGGCCGCGGACGTACGCCGTCCCGACCGAGCCGACCAGGTAGGGGTCCTCGCCGATGGTCTCCTCGGTCCGTCCCCAGCGCGGGTCCCTGGTCACGTCGAGGACCGGCGACAGGCCCTGGTGAATGCCGGCCGCCCGCATGCTGGCGCCGATGCCCGCGGCCATCTCGCCGACCAGCCCGGGGTCGAAGGACGCGCCCCAGGCCAGCGGCGTCGGGACGATGGTGGCCGTCCAGGCGGCGAAGCCGGTCAGGCATTCCTCGTGCGCCACCGCCGGGATGCCGAACCGGCTCGCCGCGACGACCTGGGCCTGCAGGTCGCGTAGCGTGCGGAGGGCATCCGCGGGCGGCACCGGCCGGGTGCCGAACACCCGGGTGAGCTGGCCCAGGCCGTCCCGGACGAGGTCGGCGAACGGCGCCTGCGGATCATGGAAGTCGCCCTGCATCGGGACCACGTTGCTGTCGCGCGGCTGGTCGCCAGGCCAGACGCTGGTCAGCTGCGCGACCTTCTCGTCCAGCGTCATCTGGCCGAGCAGGTCCGCGACCCGATCGGCCGCCGGGCGCGACGGATCGCGCCAGGCATCCGCGCCGGCCCTCGTATCAGCCTGGCTCACCGCGGGCCGGGTCATCGGGCCGGCCCGGTGGATTCCCGCGTGATCAGCTCGGTCGAGAGCTCCATCCGCCTGGTGTGCAGCGGCCGGTTCTCGATGAGCTCGCCGAGCATCTGCGCGGCCGCACGCCCCATCTCGGCCAGCGGCTGGCGCACGGTGCTCAGCGGCGGCGAGACCCAGCGGGCGACCGGCAGGTCATCGAACCCGACCACGCTGAGGTCCTGCGGGATCCGCAATCCGCGCTGCCGTGCCGCCTCGTAGACGCCCAGCGCCTGCTGATCGTTGCCCGAGAAGATCGCGGTCGGCCTGCTGTCCAGGTCGAGCAGCTCCCCGCCGCAGCGGAAGCCGCCCTCGTGCCGGAAGTCGCCGTGCCGCACCAGCGCCCGGTCGAAGGCGATGCCCACCCGCTCGAGCGCCGAACGGTACCCGTCGGTCCTGGCCCGGCTGCACAGGTAGTTCTCCGGGCCGCCGATGGCGGCGATCCGGTGGTGCCCGAGACCAAGCAGGTGCTCCGTGGCGGCCAGGCCGCCGGCCCAGTTGGTGGCGCCCACGCTGGCCAGGTCGGGCGGCGGCGGGTTGGCCGGGTCGACCACGACCAGCGGGATGCCCGCGCTGCGCAGCTGCTCGAGCTGGGCCTCGGCGACCTCGGAGATCACCACGATCACGCCGTCGGTGTCGTGACTGGCCAGCGTGCTGGTCCAGCTGGCCGGACGCGCGTTCCCGTGCCGGACGGCGGAGACGGCGACCCCGGTCTCGTGGCTCGCGCCCCACTCCTCGACGCCGCGCATGATCTCCACGGCCCACGGGCTGTCCAAGCCGGCGAACACCAGGTCGATGAGCCCGGAACGGCGCTGCCTGCCCGTTCCGGTCCGGGTGTACTGGTACTCCTCAAGCAGGCGCTCAACCCGGGCTCTCGTGTCGGCCGCGACGTCAGGGCGGCCGTTGACCACCTTCGACACGGTGGGCAGGGAAACGCCCGCCTCGGCCGCGATGACCGCGAGCGTGGTCCGGCCCGTGTTCCGGTTCGGGGAGGCGCCATCCCTGCTGCCACGGGGCACAGTAGGCACGGTAGCCTTCCCATCGGGCGCCTGCTCGCTGCTGGACGGCACTCGCACTCTCTACTGCCCCTTCGCTCGAAATAGTTTCGATAACGGCATCGTAATATTTCAGGTCCTGCGGTGCCAGGAGGAGATCCATGTCGAGCATGCGGTTCGTCGTCAGGTACGCGGATGCGAGAGCGAATCTCCGTCACCCTGGCACCGCTCGCACCAAAACATAAGGCGTGAATGCCACATTCATGCAGCTCCAGCGACATGGCTGGGACATCCACGCCGTATCCCGGGAGCCGACCGCAGTATCTCGGCCAGGAGCGCATGCATCACCAGTCACTGCATTCGCGGTGCCGGTCATGGTGGATCGCGTTCGTGGCAAGGTGGGTCCGTGGCGGGTGCGGACCTTGTGACGTCGTTGCGGCAGGCAGGCGTGAACCGCGGCGATCTCGTCGCGCTGGTCGTCTCGCCCGCGTTCGAGTTCGGGCTGGCCGCCGGGGATAGCTCGTGGGCGGTTCCTGGCGTCGCGGCCGAGGCCGGGCGGGCGGATCAGGAACTGCGGCCGCGGTGGGTGCTCTGGTCGGGCCAGACGGCGGCGCAGGTCACCGACGCCGGGGTACGGCTGGCCACCTGCTGGGATATCGCCGCGGTGCACCGGCTGCTGTTCGGCGGCTGGCGGGCCGACCCTGGCCTGGTCTGGGCCTGGCTGCGCGGCCTGGCCACCGACACGATGCCGGCGGCCGGGCCGCTCGACCTGTTCGGCTCGGACCTGCTCGGCGGGGACGAGGGCGACGCCAGCGACCCGGTGGCGCCGGACGGGCACCTGCGCCCGGAGTGGCTCAGCGGCGGCTGGTCGGACAGTCCCGGACGGATGGCCCGGTGGGCGGCCCTGGCCCTGGACGTCGCCGGGGAGCAGCAGGCGGCGCTGGCCACGCTGGACGGGCGGCCGATGGCTCTCGCGACGGCTCGCTCCGAGTCCGCCGCCGAACTGCTCTGCGCGGAGCTGTCCGCCGACGGGCTGCCGGTTGACCGGGCCGTCGCGGAGCAGGTCCTGGCCTCCCTCATCGGCCCCCGGCCGCGCAGCGACTCCGACGCGGCCGCGCAGCGCGTCGCCCGCGACGCGGAGGTGCTGCGGCATGCGCCCCCGGGCGTCACCGCCGACCTGCGCAGTCCGGCCCAGGTCAAGTCGTTGCTGGCCCGGGTGGGCGTGGACGTGCCGGACACTCGGGCCTGGCGGCTGCGCGAGATACGGGACGCGCATCCGCTGGTCGCAGCCCTGCTCGACTGGCGGAAGGCGGAGCGGATCGCCACCACCTACGGCTATGCGTGGCTAGATGAGCACCTGGGCGCCGACGGCAGGCTGCGCGGCGCCTGGACCGGCTCGGACGGCGCGGCCGGCCGGATGACCGCGTCAGCGGGCCTGCACAACATGCCGGCTGCGCTGCGCCCGGCCGTGATCGCCGCCGAGGGCCACGTGTTCGTCCGGGCCGACCTGGGCCAGATCGAGCCGCGGGTGCTGGCCGCGGTGTCAGGGGATCGTGCCCTGGCGACGGCGGCCCGCTCCGACGACCTGTACGCGCCGGTGGCGGCGGAGCTCGGCGTGGACCGGGCGGTGGCCAAGGTGGCGGTCCTCGGCGCGATGTACGGGCAGACCACCGGGCACGGCGCCCAGGCGCTGCGCCGCCTCAACGCGGCCTATCCGGTGGCGATGGCTTACCTCGATTCCGCCGACCGGGCCGGACGGGCAGGCCGGGACCTGCGTACTTACGGCGGCCGCCTGATCCGGCTGGCGGCCACCGAGCCACGAAGCAGCAGCCGGATCGCGGCCTACGGCCGGTACGCGCGCAACGCGATGATCCAAGGCGCGGCGGCGGAGCTGTTCAAGATGTGGGCGGTCATCGTCCGGGCCCGGTGCGCGCCGCTCGGCGCCGGGATCGTGCTGTGCCTGCACGACGAGCTGCTCGTGCACTCCCCTCGCGAGCAGGCGGAAGCGGTATCCCGGCTGGTCGACGAGTGCCTGCGGGAAGCCGCGCAGCGCTGGGCGCCAGGCTGCCGGGTCCGCTTCATCTCCGACACCACCGTCGTCCGCTGCTGGTCGGACGCCAAGAGCGCCCTGGGGCCAGCCGGCCCGGCGGCCTAGCGGGTTCCCGAGCCCAGCGCCGTGACCACGGCCGCGGCGAACTCGCCCGGAGCTTCCAGCGGCGAGAAGTGGCCGGCGCCGTCGAGCCAGGTGAGCCGCGCGTCGGCGAAGAACTCGCCGATCCGGTCGGACCATGCGCGCGGGAATAGCGGATCGTGCTCCGGCCACAGCACCGTGGCAGGCACCGCGATCCGGTCGGCCGGGTCGGGGGCCTGTTCGGCCAGCGACGTCGCGACCGACCCGGCGCCCGCCTGGTACCAGGCGATCGAGGCGGCGAATGCGCCGGGCGGGCCGTAGACCGACACCAGGTGGTCGAGGTGCTCGCCGTCCGGCTCGTAGCCGGGCCCGGACCAGTGCGACCAGAAGTGGGTCAGGTACGCGCGGACGGCGTCCGGCCGGCCGTCGATCAGCTCGGTCGACAGCGCCAGGTTGTGGAAGGCCTGGTACCAGAACTCCCGCTGGGCCTGGGGTGCGAGGATCCGGTCCCCGACACCCGGCAGCGGCGGCGCGATGACCAGGGCGCGGACCAGCTCGGGGCGGTCCCTGGCGACGGCCTGGGCGATCCTGCTGCCGACGTCGTAGCCAGCCAGGACCACCGGTCCGAGCGCCAGCTCGCCGATCAGCCCGGCGATGCTCCGGGCCTGGGCCGCCGCGTTGTACTGCCGGGCCGGATCGGCCGCGTGCTTGTCGGACTCGCCGAACCCGCGCAGATCGGGGACGATCACGTCGGCGGCCGTCGATACGAGCGGGACGACCACGCGATAGTCGCTCCGGTCACCCGGCCAGCCGTGCAGCAACAGCACCGCGGGACCGGCGCCGCTCCGCTCGTAGGTCAGCCGGAATCCGTCGATCGCTGTTTCCTGCCGCATACCGGCCATTATCTACAGCGCGCCGGCGTAGATGATCGCCTCCCGGCCGCCGTGCACCAGGGAGCGCTTCTCCGGGCGCAGGCCGATCTTCTCCGCGACACGCTGCGACGGCCGGTTATCCCGATGGATGATCGCGATCAGCCTGCTGGCGCCGAGCATGGTCCGGGCGAAGTCGCGGCAGGCCGCCGCGGCCTCGGTGGCGTAGCCGCGGCCCTGCAGGGCGGGCCGCACGTGGTAGCCGACCTCGAGTTCGGTAACGCCGTCCACGACCTGCGGGGTGAGGCCGCAGTCGCCGGCGAACTCACCGTCGGCCGTGGCCAGCAGCCACAGGCCGTATCCGCGGGTGCGGTACAGGCGGCGGTTCCAGTCGATCCACTGGGCGGCCTCCGGCCGGGTCTTCGGCCGTGGGTAGTAGGTCATGACGCCGGGATCGCCGAGCAGGGCGGCCATGTCGTCGAGGTCATCGGCGTCCATCTCGCGGAAGGTCAGCCGGGCGGTGTCGGGGGGCATGCCACCGACAGTAGCCCGGCTCTCTCATCCGCCCATCGCGCCCCGGCGGCCACGCCGCCGGGGCGGACCGGGACGGCCGGCCGTCAGGTGTCCTGCAGGATGCCGATCAGGTTGCCGTCTCCGTCCTTGGCCGAGGCGATCAGCCGGCCGCCGCCCACGTCCCTGACGTCCTCGTTCACCTGCGCGCCGGTCTCGAGGAGAGCCTGCAGCGTGCCCTTGATGTCGGTGACGTGGAAGTAGACGACGGCGCCGCTCGTGTGGCCGTGCGGATCGAGGCCGATGGCCTGGTCGCCGACGTTGAACTGGACGTAGTAGGGCTCGTCCATGTCCGGGGCGGCACCCAGCACCGCGCTGAACGCGGCCTTGGCCCGGGCGAGGTCGCTGGCGGGGTAGATAACGGTCTTGATGCCTTCACTCACGGGTACTCCAGATGGTTGTCGTCACATCGACGGTGTTCCGTCGGTCATTGATATGACACACGGCAACGGAGGAACGTGACCGATGGCTGAATACGACTGGCTGGCCGAACGGTTCGAGGAGAACCGCCCGCGCCTGCGCGCGGTGGCGTACCGCATGCTCGGCTCCGTGAGCGAGGCGGACGACGCGGTGCAGGAAACCTGGCTGCGGCTCAGCCGTTCGGGCACGGGCGGGGTGGAGAACCTGGGCGGCTGGCTCACTACGATCGTGGCGCGGGTGTCGCTGAACATGCTGCGCTCGCGGACGTTGCGGCGCGAGGAGCCGATGGACGCGCCGGCCGCCGGGGAACCGGTCGCGCAGCCGGCCGACGGGACCGACCCGGAGTACGAGGCGGTGCTGGCCAACTCGGTTGGCCTGGCGCTGCTGGTGGTGCTGGACACGCTGACCCCGGCCGAACGGCTCGCGTTCGTGCTGCACGACATGTTCGCCGTGCCGTTCGAGGAGATCGCCCCGATCGTGGGGCGCTCCCCCGCCGCCACCCGTCAGCTGGCCAGCCGGGCCCGCCGCCGGGTGCAGCAGGAGGCCCGGGTGGATGGCCAGATCTCGCGGCGCCGGGAGGTGGTCAACGCCTTCCTGGCCGCCTCGCGGGCAGGCGACTTCGACGCGCTGCTCACGATGCTCGACCCGGACGTCGTGCTGCGAGCCGACGCCGCCGCCGCGCAGATGGGCGCGGACAGCGCCGACGCAGCCGCGGCGCGGATGGTGGCGGACGGCCAGGTGACCGGTGCGCGTGCGGTGGCGGGCTTCTTCTCGGGGCGGGCCGCCGCGGTGCGGCCCGCGCTCATCGACGGCGTGCCCGGCGCGATCTGGACGCACCTCGGCCAGACCCGGGTCGTGTTCGCGTTCGCGATCGCCGGCGGCGCGATCACCGCGATCGAGCTGATCGCCGAGCCGGAGCGTATCGCCCGGCTCGCGGTGGTCCCGCTCAGCGCCGGGGCGGAGGCCCGCCGGGCTCAGCGAGGCCAGTTAGCGGGCAGCAGCGGGATCGCGTTGGCCCGGACCACGTTGGCGTAGAATGCGGCGCTGGCCTTGGGGATCCTGCGCTGCGTCCCGAAGTCCACGAACACGATGCCGAACCGCCTCTGGTAGCCCCAGCTCCACTCGAAGTTGTCCAGCAGCGACCAGACGAAGTACCCGGCCAGGCTGGCGCCGTCCTTGATGGCCCGGGCGGCCGCCTCCAGGTGCAGGTGC
>CAWJDK010000003.1:0-57467 GCA_963841585.1 uncultured Actinomycetes bacterium | reverse complement strand
GCCGGTGCCGCCCGGTTTCGTCATTACCACCGAGGCCTGCCGTTACTACCTGGAACAGGCTCTACTCCCGAGGGTCTCGACGAGGAAATCTCGCCCACCTGGACCAGCTGGAATCGGCGATGGGCCGCAAGCTCGGCGACCCGGCCGACCCGCTGCTGGTCAGCGTCAGGTCCGGGGCGAAGTTCTCCATGCCGGGCATGATGGAAACCGTCCTGAACATCGGCCTGTCCGACGAGTCGGTCCAGGGCCTGGCCAAGCAAGCCGGCAACGAGCGGTTCGCCTGGGACTCCTACCGGCGGCTGATCCAGATGTTCGGCAAGACCGTCCTGGACATCGAGGGCGAGCACTTCGAGCAGGCCATCGACGAGGCCAAGAAGGCCAAGGGCGTCCGCAACGACCTCGACCTGGACGCCGCCGACCTGCAGGGCCTGGTCGAGACGTTCAAGGGCATCGTCAAGACGCAGACCGGGCGGGATTTCCCGCAGGAGCCCAGGGAGCAGATGGACCTGGCCATCAAGGCCGTGTTCAACTCCTGGAACGCGGATCGCGCCATCCTGTACCGGCGCCAGGAGCGCATCCCGGCCGACCTCGGTACCGCCGTCAACGTGGTCGCGATGGTCTTCGGCAACCTGGGCATGGACTCGGGCACCGGTGTCGCGTTCACCAGGGACCCGGGCACCGGCGCCCAGGGCGTCTACGGTGACTACCTGCAGAACGCCCAGGGCGAGGACGTCGTGGCCGGCATCAGGAACACCGTCCCGCTGCAGGACCTGGAGAGCATCGACAAGGCCTCCTACGACCAGCTCATGCAGATCATGCAGACGCTGGAGAACCACTACCGCGACCTGTGCGACATCGAGTTCACCATCGAGCGCGGCAAGCTGTGGATGCTGCAGACCCGGGTGGGCAAGCGCACCGCCGCGGCCGCCTTCCGCATCGCCATGCAGCTGGTGGACCAGGACCTGATCGACCTGGACGAGGCGCTCACCCGGGTCTCCGGCGAAGAACTGGCCCGGCTGATGTTTCCCAGGTTCGACACCAGCGGCGAGGTCACCAAGATCGCCAAGGGCATCAGCGCCTCGCCGGGCGCCGCGGTCGGCAAGGCCGTCTTCGACTCGGCCCGCGCGGTGGAGCTGGCCGGCCAGGGCGAGAAGGTGATCTTGGTCCGCCGCGAGACCAACCCGGACGACCTGCACGGCATGATCGCCGCCCAGGGCATCCTGACCAGCCGCGGCGGTAAGACCAGCCACGCGGCCGTGGTCGCCCGCGGCATGGGCAAGACCTGCGTCTGCGGCGCCGACGAGCTCGACGTGGACACCAAGGGCAAGAAGTTCACCGCGCCCGGCGGCATCACCGTCAGCGAGGGCGACATGATCTCGATCGACGGCACCAGCGGTGTCGTCTACGCCGGCGAGGTCCCGGTCGTCGCGTCCGAGGTCGTCCGCTACTTCGAGGGCGAGCTGCACCCGCACTCCGACGAGGCCGACGACCTGATCAGGGCGGTGCACTCGATCATGCACCACGCCGACGAGAAGCGCCGGCTCGGCGTCTACGCCAACGCCGACACCGGCCCCGACTGCGCCCGGGCCCGCCGGTTCGGCGCCGGCGGCGTCGGCCTGGTCCGCACCGAGCACATGTTCCTGGGCGAGCGCCGTCAGCTGGTCGAGGACCTGATCCTGGCCGACACCGACGACGAGCGGCAGCGCGCGCTGGACGCCCTGGAGCCGCTGCAGCGCGGCGACTTCGTGGAGATCCTGGACGCCATGGACGGCCTGCCGGTGACGATCCGGCTGATCGACCCGCCGCTGCACGAGTTCCTGCCCGACCTGACCGAACTCTCCGTCAAGATCGCCCTCGATGGCGACCAGGCGACCGAGAAGGACAAGGCGCTGCTCGCCGCGGTACGCCGCCTGCACGAGCAGAACCCCATGCTCGGCCTGCGCGGCGTCCGGCTCGGCCTGGTCATCCCGGGCCTGTTCGACATGCAGGTCCGGGCGATCGCGCACGCGGCGGCCGAGCTCAAGCAGGGCGGCAAGGACCCGCGCCCGGAGGTGATGATCCCGCTCACCGCGACCGTGCAGGAGATGGAGATCAGCCGCGAGCACGCCGAGAAGGTACTCGAGGCGGTCGAGGCGGAGACCGGCACCCACGTGCACACCATGATCGGCACCATGATCGAGGTGCCGAGGGCCGCCCTGAACGCCGGCCCGATCGCCGCCAGCGCGGAGTTCTTCTCCTTCGGGACGAACGACCTGACGCAGATGACCTGGGGCTTCTCCCGCGACGACGTGGAGGGCGCGTTCTTCAGCCGGTACATCGAGCTGGGCATCTTCGGCGTGTCGCCGTTCGAGACGATCGACCGTGACGGCGTCGGCCGCCTGGTCGACATCGCGGTCCGCGAAGGCAAGGCCGCCCGCCCCGACATCGAGCTCGGCGTCTGCGGCGAGCACGGCGGCGACCCGGACTCGGTGCACTTCTTCCACGAGGTGGGCCTGGACTACGTGTCCTGCTCGCCGTTCCGCGTGCCGATCGCCCGCCTGGAGGCGGGCCGCGCGGCCCTGGCCGCGGGTGGTTCCGACAGCAGGTGAGTTCAGACTCGGTTTCGGGGGGGTCGCGGGGGGTGTCCCCCCGCGTGGGGTATGACGCAAGCGCCACGGCCCGCTGGGTGGCCGAGCCACCCAAGCGGGCCGGGCGCAGCGATTTCGAGCGAGACCGGGCCCGCGTGCTGCACAGCGCGGCCCTTCGCCGTCTGGCGGCCAAGACCCAGGTGGTCAGGGCGGCGTCAGCGGACTTCCCGCGGACCCGGCTCACCCACTCGCTGGAGTGCGCGCAGATCGGGCGCGAGCTCGGCCAGGAAATCGGCTGCGACCCGGACCTGGTGGACGCCGCCTGCCTGGCGCACGACATCGGCCACAGTCCGTTCGGCCACAACGGCGAGGCCGCCCTCAACGAGCTGGCCGCCGCCATCGGCGGTTTCGAGGGTAACGCCCAGACGCTGCGCCTGCTGACCAGGCTCGAGCCGAAGGTCGAGGGGGCCGGCCTGAACCTGACCCGGGCCACCCTGGACGCCACCCTCAAGTACCCCTGGTTCGGCGAGCCCGGCACCAAGTTCGGCGCCTACGCCGAGGACGCCGAGGTCTTCGGCTGGATCAGGACGGGCGCGCCGGACCGGCGGCCGTGCCTGGAGGCCCAGGTCATGGACTGGGCCGACGACGTGGCCTACTCGGTCCACGACATGGAGGACGGGTTCCACGCCGGCCTCATCACGTTCAAGAACCTGAGATCCGCCACCGAACGGGCCGAGGTTTCCCGCATCGCCATCGCTTACTGCCCCGACGGGGTAACCGAGGCCGAGCTCACCGAGATCCTCGAGGCGCTGCTCGCCCTGGACATCTGGCCCGCCTCCTACGACGGCGGCCCCGGCACCGTGGCCGCCCTGAAGAACCTGACGAGCGAGCTCATCGGCCGGTTCTGCGTCGCCGCCCAGCAAGCCACCCTGGCCGCCGCCGGCGAATCCGCCCCCCACCCCACCACCGTCACCCCCTCCGCCAACCCCGCCCCTGCCCTCCCCGATCTCGCTAACCCCTTCAGTCACGCCAGCCCTATAGGCCACTCCTTCACCCGCTACGCCGCGGACCTCGTGGTCCCTCGCCGGCAGCGTCTCGAATGCGCCCTGCTCAAGGCCATCACGGCTCGTTACGTGATGAACCGCGCCGGGGTCGTCGCGGCGCAGGCCCGGGAGCGCGAGCTGCTGACCGAACTAGCCCACGCCATCGAGCGCGGCGCCCCGCACACCCTGGACCCGCTGCTGCGCCCGTCCTGGGACGCGGCCGGGACCGACGCCGCGCGCCGTCGCGTCGTCGCCGACCAGGTGGCCTCGCTCACCGACACATCGGCTATTGCCTGGCATCACCGCCTCTGCGCCCCCGGTACGTCGTAGCCTTTGACGCATGCCTTCTTATGTGATCGCCGGCGCCAGCCTGGCCGGGGCCAAGGCCGCCGAGACGCTGCGGGACGAGGGGTTCGACGGCGACATCGTGCTGCTCGGCGCCGAACAGGAGCGTCCCTACGAGCGCCCGCCGCTGTCCAAGGGCTACCTGCTCGGCAATGACCCGCGGGACTCGGCCTTCGTGCACCCCGAGGGCTGGTACGCCGAGCACGACGTGGACCTGCGCGAGGGCACGACCGTCGCCGCGATCGACCCCGGCACGGCGACCGTGGCCGTCTCCGGAGCCGGGGGCGACGGCGAGCTGCCCTACGACCGGCTGCTGCTCGCCACCGGCGCCTCGCCGCGTCGGCTGGACTTCCCCGGTTCCGACCGCGAGGAGGTGCTCTACCTGCGTACGCTGGGCGATTCCGATCGGCTCCGTTCGGCCTTCCAGCCCGGAACCCGGGTCGTGGTAGCCGGGGCCGGCTGGATCGGCCTGGAGACCGCCGCGGCTGCCCGCACGGCCGAGTGCACGGTGACCGTGCTCGAGCCCCAGTCCGGCGCGCTGCACGACCAGCTCGGCCCCGAGCTGGGCGCCGTGTTCGCCGACCTGCACCGCGCGCACGGCGTGGAGTTCCGGTTCGGCGAGAAGGCGGTCGAGTTCCGCCCCGGCCTGGTCATCACGTCCGGCGGCGCCCAAGTCCCCGCCGACATCCTGGTCGTCGGCATCGGCGCGGCCCCCAACGACGACCTGGCCGCCCAGGCCGGCCTGGAGACTGGCAACGGCGTACTGACCGACGAGACGCTGCGCACCTCGGACCCGAACATCTTCGCCGCCGGCGATGTCGCGAACTCGTTCCATCCGCTGCTCGGCCGCCGGGTCCGCGTCGAGCACTGGGCCAACGCCCTGAACGGCGGCCCGGCCGCCGCCCGGTCCATGCTCGGCCAGTCCGTTCGCTACGACCCGGTGCCTTATTTCTACAGCGACCAGTACGACCTCGGCATGGAGTGCGCGGGCCTGCCCTCCCCGGGCCGCTACGACCAGGTCCTCTACCGCGGCGACCGGGGCACCATGGAGTTCATCGCGTTCTGGCTCTCCGGCGGCGCCGTGATCGCCGGCATGAACGTCAACGTCTGGGACGTCAACGACGACATCCAGGCCCTGATCCGCGCCGCCCGCCCAGTAGACCCCGCCCGCCTCACCAACCCCGACATCCCCCTAACCGACCTCTAACCCGCCCCGCACAGCCGCATCCCCACGCGCCGCCATCACGCCGCAGCGCCGCCGCGCCGCAGCGCCTCCCGCAGATTCGCCACGCGCCATCGCCCCATTGGCTTCTTTATCCCATCCTGGCGTTTACGCCACCTTCTCCGGCGACCTGACCCGCCGGGCGCGCCTTTGGGCGGCGGTGCTCTCGGCCGGGCCGGGCGCTGCTTTCAGTCACGAGACGGCGGCGGAACTGCACCGGCTCGCCGACAAGCCCGTCGAGATGATTCACCTGACCGTGCCGGCGAGGAGGCGAGTCTCGGCGGCCGAAGGCGTGAGCCTGCACCGATCCGCGCGGGTGATGGAAGCGGTCCAGGCGAATGCGCGTCCGCCCCGGACCAGGGTGGAGGAGACCGTGCTCGACCTGACGCAGACCGCGAAGACCTTCGACGATGTGTGCGGCTGGGTGACCCGTGCGATCGCGCGCGAGCTTACCGACGAGACCAGGCTGCGCCACGCGATGACGTCTCGGAAGAGGATGCGCTGGCGTGAAGACCTGGCTGAGCTGATCGTCGCTGCACGCCGACGGCTTTCACGGTCTGGCCAGGCTGAGCATCGAGCTCGCCCCACTGGACCGCCCGGGCCCGGGCCGCCGCTAGCCGGTATCCGCCGGAGGGGTGACACCACCCGGCGGCCCGGCGGTGACGGCGGCGACTACCCGGGCGGTGTCCGTCAGGTCGGGCAGGACGGCGTGCGCGCCCGCCGCGGCCAGGTCCGCTGCGGGATAGCTGCCGGTCGCGACGGCCACCGCCCGGGCCCCGGTGGCCAGCGCGGCCGCCACGTCCAGCGGCGTGTCGCCGACCAGGACGGTGGCCGGGCCGGAGAAGTCCGACCCGTAGGCGCAGCCGGCCGCGCGACGGGCCACCGCCACCAGCTCAGCCCGGACCTCGTGCACGTCCCCGTACGCGCCGGCGTCGAGGTCGAGATGGTCGCCGAGCCCGGCCCGGCGGAGCTTCTCCTCCGCCAGCGGCCTGACGTTGCCGGTGAGCACGGACTGGCGGTGGCCGGCCGAGGCCAGCGCCGCGATGGCCTCGGCCGCGCCGGGCAGCGGCCGGACCGGCCCGGGAACCGCGCCGTCCGCGGCGACCCGGGCCAGCACGGCCAGGAAGACGTCGACCTCGGTCCGCGCCACCCCGGCCAGCGCGAGCGTGTCGCCGACGATGGCCCGGTCGGTGCGCCCGGCCTTCGGCGCGACCTCGGTCAGCTCGCGGCCGAACATCTCCCGGAACACCACCTCGTACAGGCGCGTGCCCAGGCCGTCGGCGCCGACCAGCGTGTAGTCCACGTCCCACAGCACAAGCAGGTCCACCATCCGCTCAGGCTAAGGGAACGGTCACAGCGCCAGCACCGGCCCGGGCACGCAGCGACCGCGCCACGACCGTCGCGGAATCTGATCTCCGGCACTCTCGGATGCTCACGTCTAACGCGGACTTCCGGTCCGGTAAATCCACCCCAGCCTATTGATCTGGCCTGGCCACGGACCTGCGGCGTTGCCGGCGTCTGTACCGGATTCGCGACCCTGGTAAGGGTAAGAGAGCGGATCAGCTTGCCGGAGTAAAGATCGTTATCTATGCGATACATGTGAGATACCGGGTGAAATGCCCCGGTTTGAATCACCCCAGATGAGATCAAGCTGGCACGAGAGGGGTGTTACCGGGCGCCGGCCGGGTGCGGCGAGGAGGCAGGGTCCTGTGGTAGATCAGCGGCATGACCGCTGTATCGGCCCCACGGCCGGGCTGGGAGCTGCTGGCCGGGCAGGTCAACCAGCGGCGGTACGAGGCGCTGCGCGCCTACCTGTGTGAGGGCGCCTCGCTGCAGCAGGCCGCCGCCGCCACCGGGTATACCCGGGACGCGGTGGCGTCCTTGGTCCGTGACCTGCGGGCGGGCCGGCTCACCGTGTTCGCGCCGCCGGGCACGCCCGGCCGCAAGAGCGCCCCGAAGAAGGACGCCGCCCGCGGTCGGGTCATCGAGCTGCGCCGCGCGGGCCTGTCGGTCTACGAGATCAGCGCCCGGCTGGCCCAGGAGGGCACCCCGCTGGGCCGCACCGGCGTCAGCGGCATCTTGCGCGAGGAAGGCTTCGGGCGGCTGCTGCGCGGCCCCGCGCCCGAGGCCAGTACCAGCCCGGCCACTTCCGGCCGCGACACCCGGCTGCCGGCCGCCGCGGTCACCGACTTCGCCGCCCTGCCCGCCCGCGCCCCCACCACCATGGCCGGGCTGCTGCTGGCCATCCCGGAACCTGGTCGCCCTGGACCTGCCCGCGCTGGCCGCCGCGGCCGGCTACCCCGGCACCCGGGTCATCCCGGCCGCCTCGTGGCTGCTGTCCCTGCTCGCGCTCAAGCTCACCGCCACCCGGCGCGTGTCCCACGTCGATGACCTGCTCACCGACCCCGCCCCCGCGCTGCTGGCCGGGCTGTCGATCCTGCCGAAGAAGACCGCGCTCACCGACTACTCCTACCGGCTGTCCCACGACCACCAGCAGAAGTTCCTGGCCGCCCTGGACAAGCAGATGATCGCCAGCGGCCTGGCCACCGCCGGCGAGGCGATCTTCGACCTGGATTTCCACGCCGTGATGGCATGGGGCCACGATCCCGCCCTGGAAAAGCACTACGTACCCACCCGGTCTCAGCGCTCGCGCAGCGTGCTGACCTTCTTCGCGCAGGACACCGGCACCCACAACCTGGTCTACGCCAACGCCGACCTGTCCAAGGCCACCCAGAACCGCGAGGCCATCGCCTTCTGCGACCACTGGAAAGCCGTCTCCGGAGCCGACCCGAAGATGCTCATCATGGACCAGAAGGTCACCACCCAAGCCGTCCTCGGCGAGCTCGACGCCCGCGGCGTCAACTTCGCCACCTTGCGGATGCGCTCACCCAGCCTGGTCAAGCGCATCAACGCCCTCACCAGCGGCGACTACAAGACCGTGGCCCTGGACCGGCCCGGCCCCCATAACCGGCCCAAGGTCCATGAATCAGCGGCCGTGAAGCTGACCAGCTACCCCGGCACCGTCCGCCAGCTCATCGTCACCGGCCTGGGACGCGAGGCCCCCACCGTCCTCATCACCAACGACACCCAGATCACCGCCAAGGCCCTGATCGCGCACTACGCCCGCCGGATGACCATCGAGCAGCGCCTCGCCGAGATCATCCAGGCATTCTGCGCCGACGCCCTGTCCAGCGCCGTCAACCTCAACGTCGACCTCGACGTCGTGCTATGCGTGCTGGCCCAGGCCCTCACCGCCGCCTTCCGGCTCCGCCTGCCCGGCAACTACGCCCACGCCACCCCCGACACCCTCCAGCGCCGCTTCCTGGACACACCCGGCGAAATCCTCAGCGACGGCGCCGGCATCACCGTCAAGATCAACCGCCGCGCCTACTCACCCGTCCTCCGCGGAGCCGACCTGCCCGCCGACACCACCGTCCCCTGGTGGAACGGACGCCAGCTCCGCTTCGAATTCGCCTGACCCCAGGGGCCGAAGTACCGGTACGGAAATCCGCGCTAATGTCGGTGGCCAGGACTAGACTCGCGGCGACGGGTGAGGCGAGCTAGGCGCGGAGGTGGACGGTGGCTGGGCGGATCCGCGACGAGGACATCGCAGCGGTTCGCGAGCGATCCCCCATCGACGAGGTGGTCGGCGAGTACCTGCAGCTGAGGAACGCGGGCGGCGGCTCACTCAAGGGACTCTGCCCGTTCCACGAGGAGAAGACACCCTCGTTCAACGTCACCCCCGCGCGCGGGCTCTTCTACTGCCTGGCAGGGGAGACCCGGGTGCTGACCTGGGAGGGCGTCAAGCCAATCCGCGAACTGGCCGGTGGAACCCACCGAATCCTTGGCAAGCATGGGGACTGGATCGACGCGCCTTTCCGCGCGTTCGGCGTACAGCCCTTGATGCGGCTGACGATTACTCGCAACGGCATCAGCAAGCACATATACGCGACCGCGGAACACCGCTGGTTCGTCCGGTCCGGGAAGACGCTGAAGTCTAGCCGCAACGTGATAACGCGTGATCTTCGTCCAGGCCACAGGCTAGTTTCGAAGTTTCCGAGAACCAGGGTTAAGCAGACGACACCCTCGCCATTCGGCATCGCTCACGGAGTGACCTTCGGGGACGGCACCCGGAGCGGTACAGGCTCTATGGCCCAACTTGACGCTGTCAAAGACGTCGAGCTCCTGAAATGGTTCCCGGTGAGCGTGATGACACAGCACGGACGTCAGATGCTCATCCATCATCTGCCACGGTTCTTCAAAGAGCTTCCCCCGCTAGATGAGTCGGTTTCCTACCTGTACGGATGGCTGGCGGGATACTTCGCCGCAGACGGATGCGTCTCAACGACGGGCACGGTCATGCTCAATTCCGCCAATCGCGATGAGCTTGAGTACGTGCGCCTGGTATGCACGCGCCTCGGGATCGGCACCTATGGAGTCACCGGGCAGGTGCGGGTCGGCTTCGCTGGCAGGGAGCTAAGCTCTCTGTTCAGGATCATCATCATCGATTCGGATCTGACCGAGGACTTCTTCCTCCTCGCCAAACATCGCCTTCGGTTCAACGCCGCAGCCAACGCCTATGAGCGGAAGGGCTGGATTGTCCGCGAGGTGACGGAGACAGACCGGGTGGAAGAGGTCTTCTGCGCGACGGTTGACGAGGGCCACGCCTTTACGATCGAGGACAACATTCTCACCGGGAACTGTTTCTCCTGTGCCGAGGGCGGCGACGTCATCAAGTTCGTGAAGCAGATCGACGGGCTCAGCTTCGTCGAGGCGGTCGAGCGGCTGGCCGCGCGGGCGGGCGTCGACCTCCGGTACGAGCAGGGTGGCTACGTCCCTGGTCAGGAACAGAGCCAGCGGCGCAGGCTGATCGACGCGCACCGGGCCGCCGCCGAATTTTATGCCGAACGACTGGGCGGTTCCGACGCCGCGCCGGCCCGCGCCTTCCTGGCCGAGCGCGGCTTCGAGCTCGCCGACATCCAGCGGTTCGGCGCCGGCTACTCGCCGAAGGCCTGGGAGGACCTGACCAGGCACCTGCGCGGCCGGGGCTTCACCGACAGCGAGCTGATCGCGGCGGGCCTGTCCCGGGAGGGCAACCGCGGCACCAGGGACCGGTTCCGCGGGCGGCTGATGTGGCCGATCCGCGACCTGTCGGGCGACGTCATCGCCTTCGGCGCCCGCAAGCTCGACCCCGAGGACGACGGGCCCAAGTACCTGAACACGCCGGAGACCTCGCTGTTCCGCAAGAGCACCGTGCTGTACGGGGCGGACCTGGCCAAGCGCGAGATCGCGCAGCGCAGGCAGGCGGTCATCGTCGAGGGCTACACGGACGTGATGGCCTGCCACCTGGCCGGCGTGCAGACCGCGGTGGCCACCTGCGGCACCTCGTTCGGCGAGGATCACATCAAGGTGCTCCGCCGGCTGATCATGGACTCAGACGCGTTTACCGGCGAGGTGATCTTCACCTTCGACGGCGACGCGGCCGGCCAGCGGGCCGCGCAGCGCGCGTTCGGCATAGAGGAGAAGTTCGCCACTCAGACGTACGTGACCGTGGAGCCCAACGGCCTGGACCCGTGTGACCTGCGGCTGGCACACGGCGACGGGGCCGTGCGCGACCTGGTCGCCCGCCGGGTCCCGCTGTTCGAGTTCGCCATCAAGGGCGTGCTCGGCCGGCATGACCTGAACACCACCGAGGGCCAGCTCGCCGCGCTCGACGAGGCCGCCCCGATCGTGGCCAGGATCAAGGACCAGGGCCTGCGCACCAGGTACGCGGTCAACCTGGATCGCTGGCTCGGCCTGATGGACGAGCGGTTCGTGCTGACCAGGGTCAGGGCGCACGCGGGGGATACCTCGCGGGCGCGCCGCCGGCCCGGCCAGGACCGCGGGCGGCAGAGCCGGGGCGAGCGACCCGGCTCGTTCGGGACCAATGGGAACGCGCGGGACAACGGCGGGCCGCGGGGCGACGGCGGCCAGCCCTACGACCTGAGCGATCCTGTCGTCCTGGTGGAGCGTGAGGCGCTCAAGCTCGCGGTGCAGCGCCCGGCGCTGTGCGGTCCCGAGTTCGACGCGCTCGGCGCGGATGCGTTCACCGCGCCCGTGCACGGCTCGGTGTTCACGCTCATCGCGGCGTGCGGCGGGACGACCAGCGGCGGCGGCACCCCGCGCGAGTGGGCGGCCCGGCTGCGCGAGCAGGCGCCGAACGAGCGGGCGCAGGCGTTCGTGACCGCACTGGCGGTGGAGCCGCTGCGTCGTATCAGCGAGCCGGACGAGAAGTACGCCGACGCGCTGCTGGCCCAGGTGGGCCAGCTCGCGGTCAGCCGGGAGATCACCTCGGTCAAGGCCCGGCTGCAGCGCATGAATCCGGTCGACGAGCAAGCCAGTTACAACAGGATGTTCGGGGATCTGGTGGGGCTGGAGAAACGCAGGAAGGCGCTGCTAGACCGGGCCGCGGGGGCCTGAAGCCCCACCCACGGCTGCGCTTGCGTATCCATGGGGTGACAAAATTAGGTCCCCCGTAATCATGGGTTCGTGACGCAGACTGTTGCCGTGACCCTCACCGTACTAACGAACGGACCATCGCCTGCGGAGCAGCTGACAGATCTCGTGGCGCTAGGACGGGAGCGTGGTTCCCTGACCATGGCCGATGTCATGGTGGCGCTGGACCGGGCCGACCTTCCGCCCGAGGCCATCGACGCGGCGGTGCGCACGCTCGCCGACGAGGGCGTCGATGTGCTGGACGTGCCGATCGAAGACGACACAGAATCCGACATCCGGCAGGCGGAGCGAGGGGCCGCCGCCGACAGCGGCAGACGGGCCGCAACCAGCGACCTGGTCCGGATCTACCTGCGGGAGATCGGCCGGGTGCCGCTGCTGACCGCCGAAGACGAGGTTGAGCTGGCCAAGTCCATCGAGGCGGGCCTGTTCGCCGAGGAGAAGCTCGGCGGCGGTTTCCCCATGCTCGGCGCTATTCACAGCGACCTGGTGCTGCTGGTCGGCGAGGGGGTCAGGGCCAAGCAGCGGCTGATCGAGGCGAACCTGCGGCTGGTGGTGTCGATCGCCAAGCGTTACATCGGCCGCGGGCTTGTCTTCCTGGACCTGATCCAGGAGGGGAACCTGGGGCTGATCCGCGCGGTGGAGAAGTTCGACTACACCCGCGGCTACAAGTTCTCCACGTACGCGACCTGGTGGATCCGGCAGGCCATCACCCGGGCCATCGCCGACCAGGCGCGGACCATCCGGGTGCCGGTGCACATGGTCGAGACGATCAACAAGCTGGCCCGGGTGCAGCGCCAGCTGCACCAGGAGCTCGGCCGGGAAGCCACCACCGCCGAGATCGCCGCGGAGATGGGGCTCGAGCCGGAGCGGGTCGCGGAGATCCAGCGGATCGCCCAGGAGCCGGTATCCCTGCAGTCCCCGATCGGCGAGGAAGAGTCCGATCTCGGGGACTTCATCGAGGACGCGGACGCCGTGGTGCCGATCGAGGCCGCGGCGTTCATCATGTTGCAGGACCAGCTCGAGCGGGTCCTGGACCAGCTGGCCGAACGGGAGCAGCGGATCATCCAGCTGCGGTTCGGCCTCACCGACGGCCACCCGCGGACGCTGGAGGAAGTCGGCCGGGAGTTCGGCGTGACCAGGGAGCGGATCCGGCAGATCGAGTCGAAGACGCTGGCCAAGCTTCGCCACCCCAGCCGCGCCCAGATGCTGCGCGAGTACCTCGACTGAGCGGTCTGGCCCGCCCTGATACAGAAACCCGGGTCTCATGGGGCTGGGATGCCATGAGGCCCGGGTTCCACGGGGTCCTTGTGCCGGCTGGCCCGGCCGCGCCTTCAGTCGGCCGGTCGGGTGCCGTTCACGGTCGCGGGCTCGCTGTCGGCGGCGTGCCGGCCAGGTAGCCGGTCCAGCCGGCCGCGCACCTTGCTGGCGCTGCTCTTCGCCGTCTCGGTGAGCTTGGGTACCCGCGCCGCCGCCTGGTCCTTCGCGACCTTGGTCAGCTCGGTGGCCTTGTCGCCCGCGACCTGGGTGGCCTTGCGCACCGGCGGGCTCGCGGCCACCTTCTGGCCGGCCTGCTTGATCTGCTCGTAGCGTTCGCGGCCCGCCCGCGCGCCGACGACGTAGCCGACGGCGAACCCTACGATGAACGTGGCGCGGTATCGCATCTGGCACCCCTTTCACCCATGTACGTCACGTGTAACATGACCTTCCCCCATTACGCGATGGTACTCACCGGGTGAGGCTCCGGTACAACCAGCGGCCCGCAGCTCAGTGCTGTCACGTCCGCGCCGCCGGTGCGCTACCCTTATCCAAGGTCGATCCCGCGTAGCTCAATCGGCAGAGCGTCCGGCTGTTAACCGGCAGGTTATAGGTTCGAGTCCTATCGCGGGAGCCAAGCCATACCGAGGTTGCCAGCCCGGCGGCTGATCGGCCTGCTGGAGGTGCACGGACTCGATTTCACCTCCTGCTCACTGGCGTTCGACCACTGGTGCGCCGGCCACATCAAGCCCTGGTTCGAGGACCACGTCTCCTGGGACGCGGACCTGATCCGGCGCTGGTCCGGCCAGGACGTCGACCTGACCCGGCCGCTCCCGCCGGACCTGATCATGGCCGCCGCGCAGGCCGACCCGGAAATCGCCGAGGCCGCCGGGCCCTACCAGGCCATGCTCGCCCCGCCCGGCAGCCTGGACGCCGTCCAGGCCCGGGCCCGGGACATCTACGCAGCCGGCTGGCGCCCGCCCGCACCAGCCGGCCCGACCCGGGACGAACTCGCCGCCCTGGTCACCGCGGGAGCCAGCCCCCGCAGCCATCCGGCCCAGCACGCGGCCTTACCCGCAGCGACGGCTCTGGCCCGGCCACGCCCAGGCCGCCAGCCGCACCGGGCAGGGCCGACGCCGTCGCCACCGGCGCATTACAGCAGGACCGCTGCCACAGCCGAACCCTGCTACCCCCCGCACGGCTCTCCTGCACGCAACGGCACGCTGTCACCGGAGAAGCCGAGTAACCTTGCCCGCACGGGGCCCATTTGCCGACGAGCGGATGTCCTGATGCGGCTTTCAGCTTTAGGCTGGGACCATGAGGAGATGCTCGGCTACGCAATTCGGCGGCGTATCATATGTCGGCGCCCTGTTCGACTCAAGTGGCGGGCAGCCGACTGCGCATTTCGCTACCGCCTTCGTCGTGGCGAGCAAGCACGGTAACATGCTTATGTCGGCGGCGCACGTCCTGAACGGCCGGAGTACTTCGAGTATCATATTCGCTCCCGGCTATGCAAACGGGCAGGCACCGCACAATCTCTGGCATGTTCAGAATGCATATACTAATGCTGCCTGGCAGGCGGGCCAGAGCATTGATGACGACTTCTGCTTCCTGAAGGTGGGGGCAGACGTACAAGGCCGCGTCGGTTCGCTTAACTTGCTGACGGGCGCACAGCCGCAGGCATGTAGCGTTATCGGGTACCCTGATGGGCTAACTAGTCCTGTGCGGGCGGCTGTGCAAGTGTCCTGGTATACGTCTGGCCATCAGCTCAGATTTGCTTGCAATGGTTATCCCGATGGAACTTCTGGGTCTCCGTGGATTATTGACGGGAAGTCAGCCTACGGACTGATCGGCGGATACCAGCAGGGCGGCGACACGTCTTCCGTTTCGTATTCTCCGTATTTCAGCGCGAACGTACGTAATCTTTACAACACGGCCGATAGCGCGTTGCTGTAACAAATAGAAAGTTGATGCAGGCCGGTTCGCGGCTGCGTCAACGCTAAGCCCCAACTGGCCACGCCGTTTCCGCACAGTTCCGCGCGCTCTCATGCCGCGGACAGGGTTGGCGGCCAGTTCCTGCCAGGGCCGCCAGGCGCTGACCCTGTCCGGAGGCAGGAGGGTTGTGGGGCGGCTCTTGTGCGCCGACAATCAGAACGGGATCGTCGGCTCGTTCTTGCAGATTTCCGGCGCTTCCGCTGCATGCTCAGTGCCCGGATCCGCGCTGGGGCGGGTCCAGGACTTTGCTGTAACACCAGCGCTATCAGCAAGGAACAACTCGTCGCACGGGCCCGGCAAGGGATGCTTTCAGGCTGGAGGCAGCCGGAACCATCCACCTGACCGTTGTCGCATATGCCACCCGGACACTCAGGAGTATTCATGGCCACCATCCCTGGCACTCTGGCGGCCGGCGGCCGCCGGCACCCTGAACGTGCCGCTGTCGTCTTCGGGGAACGCAGTCACAGCTATGCCGGACTCGACGGTGCCGTGAACCGGGCGGCGCAGGCCCTGGGCGCAGCCGGACTGCGCACGGGCGACCGGATGCTGCTGATGTCCGGCAACAGCGACCGGTTCATCATCACGCTGTATGCGGCGTTGCGGATCGGGGCGCTCGTGGTACCGGTGAACCCTGCCTCGGCGGCTCCCGAACTGCTGCATATCCTCGATGACTCCGGCGCGTCGCTGCTAGCGTTCGGCGACACGGCGCAGAGTGTCGTCCGCGCGGCCGGCGGCCTGCTGGCCGACGCCCTGGCATGTCCGCCGGTCGCCCTGGACCCGGTCCAGGGGTATCAGAGCCTGGACGACCTCGCCGCTGATCGCTCCGCCGCCCCGCCCCGGGTGGATGTCGCCGAGTCCGACGACGCGCTGATCTTGTACACCTCGGGCACCACCGGACGGCCCAAGGGGGCACTATTCGACCACCACCGCATCGTGCGGGTCGGCATCAACACCGCCCTGATGCTGGGGCTGCGGGACGGCGACCGGATCCTGCACGTGGCCCCGATGTACCACGCGGCCGAGCTGGCGATGCTGGTCAACGGCGGCACCCTGGTCGGAGCCACCCACGTGGTACTGCCCTCATTCGCGCCGCAGACCGTGCTGGACGCCCTCGAGGGGCACCGCATCAACGTGTTCTTCGGCGTCCCCACGATGTACCAGCTGATGCTCCGCGAGCCCAGCCTGCCGCACCGGGATCTGGCGGCCTGGCGGGTCGGCCTGTTCGGCGCCGCGCCGATGCCGGCCTCGGCGGTCCGGGCCACGAGCGCGGCGCTCCCGCACGTCGAGCTGATCCAGGCGTGCGGCCAGACCGAGGGCGGCCCGGGCGGCATCTACTGCACCGCCGGGGAGGTACGCGCCCGGCCCGACGCCAGCGGCCGCAGCGCCCTGTTCAACACTCAGGCCAAGGTGGTCGACCCCGACGGCGCCGACGTGCCGCCCGGCGGAACCGGCGAGCTGATCCTCCGCGGCGAGACGGTCATGAAGGAGTACTGGCGCAATCCCGCCGCGACCGCCGAGACCCTCCGCGACGGCTGGCTGCACACCGGCGACCTGGCCACGATCGACCAGGACGGCTACATCACCCTGGTCGACCGGATGAAAGACATGATCATCTCCGGAGGCCGCAACATCTACTCGGTAGAGGTCGAGAACGCCCTCGCCGCCCACCCCGCCGTCGCCGAGATCGCCATCGTCGCCCGCAAGCACGAGGAATACGGCGAAACGGTGGTCGCCGTCGTCAACCCGATGCCCGGGCAGACCATGAGCCTGGACGAACTCCGCGAGTTCTCGTGCCACCGCAAGGCAATCATTCGCTCGCGAGACTCACTCTTCTGCCGCGTGTCGGACGTTAACTTGCATGTTGCCTGGGTTACCGGTTGCGCAGGGAGATCTCGTCGGACTCGGCGATGTGGTCGGCCTGGACGGCCCGCAGCCCCACGCCCAGATGCTCACGAGCCTGCCGCAGCAGCTTGAGGGAGTTGGTGGAGGGGCTCTGCGGGGCGGCGCGTTCCGGATCAGCACCGTGTTCCTCGATAAGGTGGGTCTGCAGGGCTGCGGCGACTTCGTCGGCCGCCTTCAGCGCGTGGTAGATGGCCCGGTCCTGTGCAGTGTCGTCAACCATGGAGCCAGTATCGCGCCTCTGCGCGCTTCAGGAGTCCTGGAAACTCACCTGCCGGGCGGCCTCCCGCCCGAACTGCATCCTCGCCCGGATGGCCCCCGTTGCATGACCTCGCCTGCCGCGTCCTCGCGGAACGCTGCGAGAGACACCCGGCATTGCGAAATGAGGGCGTTACCTGCACGTATATCTATACGCAGACTGGCATTCTTACACACGGTTTGCTCGATCTCGTCAGGATCACTAGCCATCCTTTTCTGCCATCCTGGTAGGAAATCAGATCGCCTAATATACGGGTGATCCGTATATACGGGTGATCCGTGTCGCTTCAGTGTTCTTGCGTCACGCGCTGTGATGGTGCTGAAATGAGCAGCTTCCCGTGTCTTGTGCACAGCGTGTCCAGGTCGGGCGAGATCCGCTATGTGCTTGGTCACCGGCTGGTGGACCGGTATCTGGAGTTCGTCGCGGGACGGTCCCGGCCGAACACCTGCGGGCGGTGGCGTTCGACCTGAAGACGTTCTTTACGGTGGTCGGCAAGGACCCGGTCGAGGTCACCGCTGTTGACGTGTTCGAGTTCCTGGCCCATCAGCGCGGCGACCGCAGCGTAGTGCGCCTGGCTGACCGGGAGTCCGGTCTGTCAGCGCGGACGATCGCCCGGTGGTTGTCGTCGGTGTCGGGCCTGTATGCGTACCTGATCGCCCGTGGTGACACGCCGGTGCAGGCCGGCCCGGTGCCGCGGGGCCTATCCACCCGCCGGCAGAGCGGCTCGAAACGGTCGCGGACGGTGCCGCTGGTGCGGGTGCCGCGCACGCTGCCCAAGATCCTCGCGCCGGACGAGGTAGACCGGCTGCTGGGCGCGCTGCGCACCGACCGGGACAACGCGATGGTGCTAGCGATGGTTCTGGTCGGCCTGCGGCGCTGCGAGGTCCTCGGCCTGCGGATAGCCGATGTGCGGGTCGGGGGACCGGCGCTTGTTCGTGGCTGAGGGTAAGGGCGGCCACCAGCGGGTGATCCCCGTGGCCGGCCGGTTCCTGCTCGTACGTTGTCTGCTCAGCTGCCTGACGGTGCTGACGCGGGGCCGAGCGTCCAATGACGCCGAGCTCTTGGTGCTCCGGCACGAGAACGCGGTCTTGCGCCGCCAGATCAGCCGGGTCCGCTACGAGCCGGGCGACCGGTTGTGGCTGGCGGCAATGTCGCGATTGGTTCCCCGCCGCCGGTGGGGCGAGGTATTCGCGGTGACACCGGCAACGCTGCTCGCCTGGCACCGGCGGCTGGTCACTCGCAAGTGGGACTACATGAGCCGCCGACGTCCCGGGCGGTCATCCACGGCGGCCGCGATCCGCAAGCTCGTGATCCGCATGGCGACGGAGAACCCGCGTGGGGGCACCGGCGGCTGCAGGGTGAGCTGGTCAGGCTCGGCCACCCGGTCGCGGCGTCCACAGTGTGGCGGATCCTGCATGACGCCGGGATCGACCCCGCGCCCCGCCGCAGCGGCCCGACCTGGAAGCAATTCCTCACCGCGCAGGCCCGCGGCATCCTCGCCGCCGATTTCGTCCACGTGGACACCGTGCTGCTCCACCGCCTCTACGCCCTCATATCGTCATCGAGCACGGCACCCGCCGCGTCCACCTGGCCGGCCTCACCGCCAATCCGGACGGCGCATGGACAACCCAGGCAGCCCGTAACGTCCTGACCGAGCCTGCCTGCACATTCCTGATGCTCTCCACCGTCACCACTATCGCGCTCACCGCCGCCGGAACTGGCGCGTCCGTACTATGGTTCCTCGCAGTGCTGCGCAAGCTCGGGCTCAGGCTCCGTTTCGCCCAGCCTGAGCCCAGCCGCCGCCCCGGTGCCGGAGGTCCATGCCGTCCAGCTGGCCGTCCTAGATTGCACGCGGGCTGCTTAATGACGGTTCAGGCGTCTTCGGGAAGGCCGCGGATCCGATCTCGCCGGGTCCGCAGCCGGTCATTAACGGCAAAGTGCAGGGGCACGCGCCACAGGCTTCAGGTTAATCCAGGCTGGGATGGGCAGTCGCACCCGAAGATACCTGCACAAGCAGGCGTCACCCGGGAAGGAGGCGCAATGTACATCGGCATTGGAACGATCGTTCTGATTGTAATCATCGTCCTGGTCATCTTGATGCTCCGCCGCCGCTGACCGGAGATCGCAGGGTTAAATGAACCTGGCAGGACGCCGGGGGCAGCCACCCGGATCGGGTAACCACTGGGCGGTCGGCTCCGCCGGTCACCGGCAGGACGCCCGGTTGCGGAAGGTGGTTGACAAGGCTCGGCGGTCGCACGGCCTCTCGCCGTCTTATCTTCCGAACGAGCATGATGGCCGCCCCCCCACTTCGGTCACCCGTACTCATGGGACCCGGTCAGTGCAGAGCCGCCAGCAGTGCACTGGACCATGACCGCCGGCCGTGACCTGGTCGATAGCCCGACGGCAATCTCCCCGGCCGTCATCTTTCAGTGTTGCACCGCGATCCTTGTGGTGCTCACCGCCAGGTGTGCTCCCTGACGTGCCAGCAGCGCGGCGTCGCTGCCGCGCAGTCCGGCCCGCGCCGGGTAGGAGGGCGGGTTGCCGGTCAGGGTGCCGGTGAAGTGGACCCGGTTGCCGGCCCGGATCTGAAGCGGCCGCAGCGGTCCTGTGAGCTGGACCCAGATGCGCGCCCGGGGCGACCCGATCCAGAACCCGTTCCGTGTCGCCGCGGCTACTACGGTCGCGCCCGAGGCTGTCGCGGTCCTGCCGGCCAGCGGGCGGAGCGACCGCTGCGCCTGGGCATCGGTTACCGCGTGCCCGGCGACGGACAGGTGGCTGATGACAGCCGCGGGCGCGGGCAGAGCAGGCGCAGTTGGCACCTGTACGTGTGCCGGGGCGGGCGGAGCGGGGCTGGCGAGCTGCGGGCCCAGGACCGCGGCCGCGGCGATGGCCGCGGATCCGGCGGCGACCGATACCGCGGCGTGTACCGGGTGGGCTCGTGCTTTTCCGGCGGCCCGGGCGGCCAGCGCGCCCGGGATGGCGATGGCGGTCAGCGCGACGCTGCGCCGGTCGAGCGGCTCGCTGAGAGTCGCGCAGGTTGCGCAGTCGAGCAGGTGCTGTCCCGCGCCGGATTCCCGCTGCCTGCGCGTGTCGCCGGCCGAGATGGCGAGCAGCACGCTGCGGCAGGCCGGAGACGGGAGCTCGACATGACGGAAGGCCAGCAGGTACTCCAGCCGGAGCTTGGCCCGGGTGCGGGCCATCCGGACCCGCAGCGCGCCGCGGGATTCCCGCGCCTCGGCCGCTGCGGGGGAGCCGTCGCGGTAGTAGGCGAGGATGTCGCGGCGCTCCTGGTCCGACAGCCGGGCCAGCGCGGCTGTCATCGCGTCGCGGGCTTCCCCGGCCAGCAGGACGTCGTCGGGTCGTTCCGGTTCGGCGGTGTCGAGGACGCGCGGTGCCGCCGCCGCGCGCCGGCTGGCCGTCTTGGCGTGCGAGCTGGCCAGGTTGCGCGCGGTCACCACGGCGTACGGCAGGACGGCTTCGGGAGCCAGCCGCCCGCGGGCCATCAGCAGCCGCTCCAGGCAGTCCTGCACCAGGTCGTCGACGTCAGCATGATTGGCCGCCCGGGCGGCGACGACACGGCGGATGACCGGCTCCACCGCCATGACCTCATGCGCCGAAGCCATTGCCGTCTGGTCCTGCATCGGCTCGCCGTTCTCTCGGGCCTGATCGCTGGCAGGCGCGGCCCGCCATGGTGGTTCCGCGCCGCGCGACCCTACCCGGCGGCCGGCAGATTAGGCCCTTTCGCGCAAAAAACAGGGTCCGCGCCGCGTAACGCCGGGGCCGTCCGGAGCTTTCAGTAGTGGCAGGCGCCTGACCGCCCCGTCACCCGCCGCCGGGCGACGGGGCCGCCCGGCCTTGCCTGAGCTGACCACCAGATCCGTGAGGAGAAACCCATGACGACCCCCCAGCAGCGGGAGAACATGATCGGCCTGACCGCGACCGGCGCCGACGGCGACAAGATCGGCCAGGTCGGCCAGGTCTATCTCGACGAGGGCACCGGCCAGCCGGAGTGGGTCACCGTGAGCACCGGCATGTTCGGCACGCGGCAGAGCTTCGCCCCGCTGTACGGCTCCTCGGTCCGCGGTGGCCAGCTCGTGCTGGCGGTGCCCAGGCAGCTGGTCAAGGACGCCCCCGCTATCGAAGACGACGGCCGCCTGGACGAGGCCGAGGTCACGGCGCTGTATCAGCACTACGCCGCGCACCTCGACCCGGCCGGCCGGGGCCGGGCGGAAGACGCCGGCGACGACCGCCACGCCGGCCGCCACGCCGACGCCGGGCCGGGCGGCGGCCCCCAGGGCCAGGACACCGACGCTGCGATGACCCGTTCGGAGGAGCGGCTGAACGTCGGGACGGAGAGCGTTCCGGCCGGCCGGGCGCGGCTGCGCAAGTACGTGGTGACCGAGAACGTCAGCACGACCGTTCCGGTCAGCCACGAGGAGGTCCGGCTGGAGCGGGAGCCGGTCACCGACGCCAACCGGGACGCCGCCCTGTCCGGCCCGGACATCACCGAGGACGAGCACGAGGTCCAGCTGAACGCCGAACGGCCGGTCGTGACCAAGCAGACCGTCCCGGTCGAGCGAGTCAGGCTGGCCACCGAATCCGTCGCCGGCGAGGAACAAATCAGCGAGGAAGTGCGCAAGGAGCAGATCGACGAGCCCGAGGTAGACACCCGCCGCCGCCGGGAGCGCTGAGCCGCTGTCCCGCCGGTGCCGCCGCGCCGAGCCCCGCGGCCGAGCGTGAGATTACCTTGCACGAAGAACGGCCGGTGGTGGAGAAGGAAGCGGTGCCGGTGAAGCGGGTGCGGCTGGCCAAGGAGAGCATTCCCGGCGAGGAGACGGTCTCCGGCGAAGTCCGCAAGGAATGCATCGAGACCGAAGGCGCCGCTGCCCTGGACGCTGAACCCGCCGCGCTGGAAAGCCGGTGATGGTTAGCGAGGGACTGCCGTCTCGGGCGGCAGTCCCCTGGCGGCGTGCGGGCATCTAGGCCGTGGCGCTCATCGCGGCGGGCTCGCGTTAGAACGGCACGCGGCCGGGTAGCGCAGCGAGGCAAAGGAATGAAGGGCGGACATCATGGAACGCAACAGCAGATTGACGCAACCGCCCGCGGGCCAGGAGCCTTCGACCGGCGAACTTGTCAAGCAGCTGTCTGAGCAGGTCTCCGTGCTGGTACGCGACGAGTTGAAGCTGGCCCGGCTGGAGATGACCCGCAAGGGTAAGCAGGCTGGCCTTGGCGCTGGGATGCTGGGCGCGGGCGGCCTGATCGCCTTGTACGCAGTGGCATGCCTGCTGGCGTGCGTGGTCATCGCCCTCAGCGGGGCGGTGACGGCATGGCTGGCCGCGCTGATCGTCGGCGTGGTCCTGCTGGCTGTCAGCGCCGCCGCGGCGCTACTAGGGAAAGGGCGACTGCAAAAGGCCGCGCCTCCCGTTCCTGACCAGGCCGTCGGCAGCCTCAAAGCCGACGTCGAGGAGATCAAGCAAAGGGCACACCCATGACGACTCAAGGACCGGCCCGACGGCCGGGGGCACGGCACCAGCCCGCGTCAGCAGAAAATGATGCCGAGCCGGGCGGCCCGCCCGAAGCCGGGCCGCGGGAGACGGCCGTCCCCGCCGCTGTCGCGGGTCAAGACGTCAGCGCCGCCGCCGCTGTGCCGCCTGATGACCCGCAGCAACTGGCACAGGAGATCGAGCAGACCCGCGAACAGCTCGGCGAGACGGTGGAACAGCTGGCCGCCAAGGCAGACGTAAAGGCACGGGCGCAGGATAAGGCGAGCCAGCTCACCGGGCGCCTGAAGGGCAAAGCCGACCAGGGTAGGCAGCAGGCCGCCGCGGCGGCCGCGAGAATCTCGAAGGCCACGCCGGATCCGGTCCGCCGGGCCGCCGCCAACGCGGCCGTTACCGCCCGGCAGCGCCGGGTGACGCTGGCGGCGGCCATCGGCGCGGGCGTGCTGGCGTGGATGGTAATCGCGCGGTGGAGGCGGCGATGATCAAGCTGTTGTATAAGCCGGCGGGCATGCTGGTCAGCGTCCTTGGCGGGGTGATAGCCGGCGCGATTTTCAAGCGGGTCTGGAGAGTCGCCGCCGGGGAAGACGACGCGCCTAAGCCCACCGACGCGCAGCGGGGATGGCGGGAAGTCCTGCTGGCCGCCGCACTTCAGGGTGCCATCTTCGGCCTGGTCAAGGCCGTGATCGACCGCGGCGCGGCCGAGGGCACCCGCAGGTTCACCGGCGTCTGGCCGGGCGACAACGGCGAACCATCCGGCGAGGGGGACTGACGATGGCCGAGTCTCCCCGCAACCGCAGCATGCCGGCCCCCGCCGGGCAGCCCGACGAGTCGATACCCCCGCCCGACAAGGTACCGGGTGCCCCGGACACACCGCTCGAGCTCGGCGGAACGGGCTGGAAGTACACGCTCAAGCGCGCCGCGAAGGAGTTCGTCGCCGACCGGTGCAGCATGACCGCGGGCAGCCTGGCCTACCACTGGTTCCTGGCGCTGTTCCCGGCCCTGATCGCCCTGCTCGGCCTGGCCAAGCTGATACACCTCAACTCCAGCATGGTGCAGCACCTGGTCAGCGGCCTGACCAAGGCGCTGCCCCCAGGCGCCGCGGACGTGTTCAGCCAGGCCGTCAACTCCGCCATCCACCGCTCGGCGGCGAGCTCGCTGACCGCCCTGGTCATCGGCGTGGTGATAGCGGTATGGAGCGCCTCCGGCGGCATGGCCGCCCTGCAGACCGGGCTCGACGTCGCCTACGACGCCCCGGTCGACCGGAAGTTCGCGGCCAAGCGGCTGTACTCGATCCCGCTCATGATAGCCACGCTGGCGCTCGGCGGCCCCGCGGCGGCGCTGATCGTGTTCGGCGCGTCGATCGGGTCGGGCATCGAGGGCCACATCGGCCTCACCGGGATCGCATTCACGATCATCTGGACCGTGGTGCGCTGGGTCGTGACCATCGTGCTGATCACGGCGCTGTTCTCGGTCTACTACTACCTCGGGCCGAACCGCGAGACGCCCAAGTGGCAGTGGGTCAGCCCGGGCGGCCTCGTGGGCACGATCATCTTCCTGGTGGCCTCGCTGGGTTTCTCGTTCTACGTGGCCAAGTTCGGCTCGTACGGCAAGACGTACGGTGCGTTCGCCGGGGTAATCATCCTCATCTTCTGGCTCTACCTGACCGGGCTGGCCATCTTGCTCGGTGCCGAGATCAACGCCGAATCCGAGCGCCAGGCCGTCGCGATGGCGGGGCATCCAGGCGCCCAGGCCAAGGCCAGGCAGATAGAGACCAGCAAGCCCAAAGCGCGCTAGCGCGCCCGGCTAACCCACGGCTGGGGCTGCTCGGTGGCCGGGGTGATCTCGGTCGTGCACTGCGGGCAGCGCCGGGCGGCGACCGGGATGCTCATCGTGCACTCCGGGCAGTCCCTGGTGGTCGCGGCCCTGTTCCGCTCGAGCAACTGGAGCAGGCGGCTGACCGGCAGGACCAGGATGAAGTAGACCACCAGGGCGGAGATCAGGAAGGACAGCGCCGCGGTGACGAACTGGCCGTAGGTGAAGACGGCCTTGCCCACCTTGAACGTCAGGTTCCCGAAGTCCGGCGTCCCGCCGGCCAGGGAGAGCATCGGGTTGACGAACGATGAGACGAACTGCTTGACCAGGTTGCTGAACTGCGTGCCGATCACCACCGCGACGGCGAGCTCGACCAGGTTCCCGCGCATGATGAAGTTCTTGAAGCCGCTCATGCGGACAGACTTCCCGCCCGGCGCAAAGTATTCCTGCGGTCGCACCCGCAACAAGACCCTGAACTGCCGAGCCACGGCACTGCGCCGCGTCTGCTCTGGCCGAAAGCGCGACGCGGCGGCTCCTGCCCCTAGGCCGAGACTCAGCCGGCGGCGCGGGGTGCGCGCCGCCACCTGGAGAACAACGCGCCCGCAGGGCACCGCTAGATCCTGGCCTGCTCCGTGCTGCCCGTCAGCGCTGGGCGGGCGGCTCGGTGTTCGCGGCGCGCCGTAAGGCGCGCAGGCGGCGGTGGCGTGAGCGGCGGCGGGCACGGTCACGGTCACGGGCCGCCAGGTGCCGGGCACCTGGCGCTGGTGGCCGCGGTGCTCGCCGGTCGCCCGGCCACCCAGTCCCGGACCTGGGGGTACCGCCGCGCCGAGGTGCTGGCCGCCGCGGCGCAGGCCGCTGTCCTGCTCGCGGTGGGCGGGTTCGTCCTGGCCGAGGCGATCCGGCGGCTGATCGAGCTGTCCCCCAAGGGCGTAGACCTGGCCCACGTGCGCGCCCACACCCTCGGCGTGCCGCACGTGCATGTGGTGCATGACCTGCACGCCAGCTCGGTGCCCTCGGACCTGCCGGTGCTCACCGCGCACGTGGTGGTCGATGACTCCTGCTTCCGCGACGGGTACCTGCCCCGGCTGCTGGACCAGCTGCAGCAGTGCCTGGCCGGGCACTTCGACGTCGAGCATTCCACCGTCCAGTTCGAGCCGGCCAGCCACGCCGCGCACGAACACGCCGCGCACGCCTGAGCACCGCAGCCGCCGTCAGGAGACCTCCATGGGCAGCACCCACCAGTCCGACAAGTGAAGCGTGCGCACCTCACCCGCTTGCGGTGCCGGGGCGGGCGGCGTGGCCGCCACCGGTTCGTTCTCCCACGCGAACCATCGCACTCGTAATCCTCCGTGCCTACCTTCTCCTGGCCGCCGTGGCTGTCGTGATCAAGATAGTGCGGCTGATCACGGCGTCATAGAGCAATCGCCATCGACCTGCCAGTCCACCCTGACAGCAAAGATGACCCACCAGCGCCGCCGTCTTGACCGATGACGCCCAGAAATGGCTGATCTGTACGCAGTCGGACAGTCGTTCGACGGCGCCTCTCCACCGAGGACCTGGCCTACGCATTACGAGCGTGCCCCCGATTTATGCTTCGTTGGGTGAGGACGTTGCAGGCGTCAGTAGCCATGAGGAATTCCGGCCCGGTGGTCGTCCTGGCGGGCGAGGCGGACGCGACATCGCGATGTCGGGGATCATGATCGTGCGCTCGGCCGCGCGGATCTTCAGGTCCTGGCGCACGTCCCGGCGTCCGCCTGACTCGCTGGCGGTCCGGTCGATCTTCATGCGCTGCCCGTCGAGGCTGACGTTGCCGATTGGCACGGCGACGGCTTCTTCCCAGCGCAGACCGGTGAACGCCAGAACCATCGCGACATCCCCCAGACCGCGCTTGAACAGGTCGAGCGCCTGGGCGAGCCAGGCGGCCGGATTCCGCGGTGATCTGATCGTCCAGTTCGCACCAACCGCCCCGAGCGCGGCCGTTCGGATGTCGCACACGATCGGCGACGCCGACCCCTCGTACTGCAGGCACAGCCTGAGATGCCGGGCAGTGTAGCGAGTCGCGCCCACCCATTTCGGGTCAAGTTCATCGCTCGTCGGAGCAGTTAGCGGCTCTTCCGCTCCCGGTCCACGCGGAGTAGCCTCGCAAGCCACAGCAAGAACCAACATCATCCCAAATTTGGGGGGGCAATGAATCTCAGAATGAAACTTGCGGCGCTAGCTATGGTGGGCGGCACTGCCGCGCTCGTGCTGGCGGGTTCGCCGGCACTGGCGAGCAGCAACGCCATCACCGGCCCGGAGGTCGCCCACGGCGCGGTCTACGGCAAGCCCGCGACCGCGAACAACCCCGTCATCCCGGTAGCATGGCGCGGGCTGGTGAGAGCCCACGGCGTCTTCTCTACGAACGGTCCGCCCCCGACGAAGGGCCAGCACCACACCTTCGTCACCTCGGCCGGGAACCTGGCAGTGGTGGTCACCGCCCCGCCGACCAACAGTCAGAGCTTCAACCTGAAGGCCTGCCACTTCTCGTTCACGACCTACGTCGTCTTCAAGGTCGTGGGCAGCCGGAGCACCGGCAAGTTCGCCTGGACCCATGGTCCGGGCGCGGTGAAGGTCTACTTCGCCGGGTACGGGCCGAGGTACAAGTCCGGCGCGCACAAGGGCCAGTGCAACACCAGCCCGAACGCGCCAGAGCTAGCGAAGGGCGCGGTCGCGTCCTTCCTGTTGAGCGCAGTGCTGACGAGGCCGTAGCGGCCACCGCCTGACGGCAAGCCCACGGGCCAGGCTCCCCGGTGACATGAGGGCGAGCCTGGCCCGTCCATTCCTGCTGGCCCCAAGGTGCACCAGGCAACGTTCCTAGCTGGCCTTAGAGCCGGGGATGGCCCGCTGAGTGTACGTGTCCGCCCCTCCAGCCCCAAGCGCGACCGTGCCCGCAGGACAACCAGCACAGGCGGAAAGGCAGCGGCCAACGTACACGCGAAGTCGCGCTTGACCCTGGAGACCACTGCGGACACTCCGGCCAGGACCAAGGGCCAAGCCGCAGCCTGTCCGGACCGGGCGCGGGCCGCCCCCTGCAACGTGCGGGCGGTCACGGAGCAGTCCCCATGATCCGGAATATACGCGGAATGGTCACCGCCACCAGGAAATGAGCGATCAAATCCCCGCAGGCAGATGCCACAAATTCGCTAGCTCGCAGAGGCGGTCTCCGGAGCCGTGAACTCTCCGGCTCCACCAGATCGTCGTGCAATTAGCGTGCAATTAACCAGGGCGACGAGCGGTCAACCACGGCTACTCCAGGTCTCCCGAGTTGCCTGATCACCGGCGTTATCGGCCATGATCTGTCAGATCCCAAGCTGAAAGTCCGGCGGTACTCACTCAGAGGGCCCGGAGTCTAGCTGGGTGGAGCTGGCTCGTAAAAGCGGATCCGGTTGGAAGCAGGGTCGATGAGCTGCATCTCCCTGCCGTTCCCGGGCCCCGGGTTGATGCCCGGATTAAAGAACGGGTACTCACGCTTGTGAAGTTCGGCATGCAGGGCGTCGATGTTGCGTACCACGACAAGCACGACCGTCCCTGGCGTTCCATCGTCGTGATGCGAGGACAGATGGAACTCCATGCCGTCGCGCGAGACTCCCAGGTACACCGGCCGGTCGCCTGCGCCGTCCTGGTGGTCCAGCGAACATCCGAGGTAGTCAACGTAGAAGCGGATGGCCGCGGCAACGTCGTACATCCGCAGGATGGGGATCACAGAGAGGACTTGGAGATCTTCCGGACCGGCTGCCGATTGGCTGGGCATGGTCCTGAGCCTATAGGTCTGCCGTTTCGCCGCCACTGCTGCCAATACTGCTGCCAAGCCGGAGGACAACACCTGTCGCGGGCGGACAACTGTGGAATGTCGGCCCAGCACACGGACGGCGACGGACGGTCCTGGACGACTTGCCTAAGCCTTCGGGTCAGATGCTCCGCGAAGCAAGCGCGTGCCCGCTGTGTGCCTGATCGGCCGGTCAACGCCGGGTACTCACGGTCACTTGCGGACAGCCCGACACCCCGCATCACCTGCGGACGGGCACGCTGACCCGCTGCGCAAACAGGCCTTCCAAGCAGGTGTTCTGACCCGGACGCCCGGGCAGCAACGCCACCGGACGGTACCGGATCTCGGTGCACCCCGCCAAACGTGAAGACCCAGGCTAAGCCAAGGGATCGGACGGACTTGGACGGCATGCCGGCATGGGCGAGCCGCCTCGATGTACGCGGCGCGAAGCGCCTAGTCGCCTTCCCCCGTGTACCTGCACGGCGCTGGTAAGCGCCCTGGTGAACGTGTCCTGGGCCTCCTCCGGCGAGCGCTTCAGGGTGCCCGGCAGTTCACCAGCCGACGGCAGGCTATGCCGGCTGGACTTCGGCACGGGCATCTCTTTCGTCCCGCTGGCGGCTGTGGCCGTTCGCGGCGGCGGGCGCTTGCGCCAGGGCCTCGGCCAGGCTGGTGAAGTTGGGGATCACGCGGTCCATCGCGGTGAGCGCGAAAACCCGCAGGACGGTGGTGCTGGGAATGACCAGCAGCACCTCACGGCCCTCGGCTCCGGCTCGCTTGTGCGCGGCGATCAGGACGTGCAGCCCGGACGAATCGCAGAACTGGGTCTGGGTCATGTCCACCACGAGCGTGCCGTTCCCGTCCGCGGCCGCTTTGAGCAGAGCCGACCGCAGCGCCTCAGCGTTGGTGATGTCGATCTCCTCCGGCGCGGCGACCACCGGCACGCCCCCCACTACCTCAACAGGGAACCTGTCCTCAGGCATCTGCGCACCTCCTGTGGCTACGGGCCCGCGGCGGTTGCCGCACATGGCTGGCACAGGGACGGCCCGCATCTCCGGGCCCGGGACAGGAATCCCCGGGGGTGCTGGTCGTGGCTGCGGCCCTGTCCTGCCCGCACGCGCGGCCCGGCCGGGGCACTACCAGGATCAGCCTCCGGCGGCCGGATGTCAACACAAAACGCGAGAAAATCTTCATGCGATACTTCTCGCGTCAAGTCGCTCGCGAGATGTACACTCAGGGAGCATGAGCGACCCTGACCACAGCGGCGGCGGTGCCTGGACGCTGCTGACCGGCCACGGGCACGTCCTGGTGGAGATCGCCCGCAACCCCCGGGCCCGGATCCGGGACATCAGCCCGGTCGTCGGCCTGACCGAGCGCTCCGTGCAGGCCATCGTGGCCGACCTGGAGGCCACCGGGTACCTCACCCGGACCCGCACCGGGCGGCGCGTGGTGTACACCGTGAACCGGGACCGCCTGTTCCGGCATCCCGCGCAGGAAGGACACCGGGTCGGCCCGTTCCTCGACCTGCTCGCCAACGGGACCAAGATCACACCCGGACCGGACGGCGACTGAGACCGGGCCGGGCTCCGAGCCGGGGATGGCCCGCTGAGTGTCCGTGCCCGCCCCTCCAGCATCAAGCACGACCGTGACCGCCGGGCAACGAGCACAGGTGAAGAGTGCCTGGTGAACGTACACACGAAGTCACGCTTGATCCCGGAGGCCTCTACGGGCACTCCAGTCAGAAGACAAGGGCCAGGCCGGAGCCTGCCCGGACCGGACGCGGGCCATCCCCTGTACGGTGCGGGCGGTCACAATACAGCAAGCCGAGTACAGCAACGACGCCCGACAGCAGCAAGCATGAGCTATCACCCACACCCTCGTGAGCTTGGGCAGCGACCAGCTGCCCAGCGGCGCCGCTAGTTCGGGACGAAGAGGCCATCGCCGGCCACACGGGATATATGCGGGATGATCTTGGATGACGTAGAACACGGTCATGCCAAAAGCCCAGGTAGAAGCGACGGCGAACAGTGAATCACAGACCCTCTTGAAACCATTAGCCGCGCTCGCGGGGGCTGGGGAGTGGGAGCCACGCTGGGAGCCACACGGATGAACAACCTTCGGATGATCCGAACCTGGCCGGACAACCGGGAGAGACGAGCCCCAGGTCACGAACTGATCTGAACGGGTCCGGATGCCCGCACTGGTAGCTACGGATCAGAAGGCTGACCTTCCGCACCGGCTAGCGGGCCGAGCGCGGACAGCATCCGGGTACACCCGGATATCGCAGCGATTGAGCTGCCTTGGTTATGGCCCCTCGCGTGCTGATTGATATACAATAATCTCGTCAACAGACATCACTATCGTGGAGGATCTGATGTCGAGGACGATGGTTGACCTGGATGACGAGGCGCTGTCGCTGGCGAGCGAGGAACTCGGCACCACGAGCAAGGTGGCGACCGTGAATGCCGCTCTGCGCCGCGTGGCGAATCAGCGGGCCGCGGCCCGCATGCTTGAGCTCCTCGACGAGACGGGTACCGACCTGTCCGATGAGGCGCTGCGCGGGGCATGGCGGGACGGCGGACGCCGTTGAGCGTGCTGCTCGCGGACAAGTCCGCGCTGGAATGGGCCAGGCGAGACACCCGCGCCCGGGCCGCGTTCCTGACGCTGCGCAGCGCGCACGTCATCGCGGCGTGCCACATGACAGCACTGGAGATCTGCTACTCCGCGCGGTGCCAGAAAGATCTGGAGGCGCTGCTCGCGGGCCAGCGGGCACTGGAGTGGCTGCCGGTCAGCGAGACGGCGATGGACCGGGCGCTGGAGGTCCAGCGGCTACTTGCCCAGTATCGCGGCAATGGTCACAGGCGCCCGATCCCGGACCTGATCATCGCCGCGACCGCCGAACTGCACGGTGCCGAGGTACTGCACGTCGACAGCGACTACGAGCTGATCGCCGAGGTGACAGGCCAGCCAATGCGTCGTTTGCTCGATCCCGGCCACGCATAACTACGCCGACGCGAACTGCCCTGCCGCCGCCCGGCACGAAGATGAAGACCCAACGCGACAAGCCTGCCGCTGCCTTGACGGAGCTGTCAGGGCCGCCGCTGACCTGGCTGTCCAGCGTCTTTGCGCGAACAAAAACCAACACAAGTCCGGTGCGGGCAGGCGTCCAACACGCGGCTAACACGGACGAAACGGCACTCCCCGCTATAGGTCAGCACAACTGCTAGAATGCCACTGCAAGCCTCTGACAAGCCTTTATGCAGGTGACGGGGCTGGAGAACTACGAGGGCCGACCCTCCCCAGGCCCAGGACAGACCTTCTGTTAACCGGCAGGTTATAGGTTCGAGTCCTATCGCGGGAGCCCAGCAGTCAGCCCTCTCACCTGCATAAACGCAGGAAGAGAGGATGCCTCATGGCGCAATCGGCGCCTTCGCGGCCCAAGATCCCCACAAAATCCCACAACCTTGATCTGGTCAGCCGTTCACCGGCTGCGGGCGCGCGGCGGGCGGTCGGCTGCGCCGGAATAGCGTGACGCCAGCCGACACGGCGAACAGCACCGCCCCGTACGGGCCGGCCACCCAGATTGGCCAGGGGTAGGCCAGGTGACCACCGGTGCCGCTGACCAGGGCCCAGACGACCACGTTGACCGACACGGCGGCCAGCCATATGGTCCACAGGACCTTGAGCACCGCCGGGCAGGCCGGCTAGGTAGCCTGCGCGGGCGGAAACGGCCGGTGGCGCAGTGCCAGCCGCAGCCGCCGCCGGCCCGGCGATTACCGGCCTCGATGCCGGCAGGTCCGCGCACAGCGGGGCCAGGTCGCCGTAGGTCGCCGCCTGGTACGCAACCTCGATCCGGTCCACGTACTCTCCCATCGTCAGGCGGCCATCCTCCAGCGCGTTGCGCAGCCGGTCCACCACCTGCTGCCGATCGCGGTCCGAGGCTCGCATCGCCTGCTGATCACCCATCTCATCCGCCTCCGCTGACATCGGGGATACTGACATATCCATCGTCGGAACGCCAGGACGTCCGCGCATCAGCCGCCGGGTAGAACTGGCCTCATACCAGGGGTAGAGAAGGGCCGTCACGTACTGCGCCCGGCAGTGCGCTGGCGGCAGGGAGGACTGGCTGAGCGCGGCTCGCGCCCATGCGGTTTCTCGCCAGGATGACAAACTGCTGACCGCGTTCAGTGAGTGTATGTTGAAGCGCGGAAGCCGGGATCAGCGCTGAAGAGGGGCTGCGCCCCTCCGTCCAGGGCGCGGTGCTCGTGCCGTCCGCCGCGATGGCCCGGCGAGAGCCCTGGCCGGCGCCTGAGCCGGGCGCCCAGCTCGTCCAGGCTGGGCCGCCTCACGGCGGCCGGATCGGCAGCACGGCGAGGAGATGCGGTTCGTCGAGGCTTTCCGGGGCGAAGGCCAGCCCGGTAAGCCGCTCGGCCAGCACGAGCAGCATGGGCAGGCAGTCGGCCGCGTACGGCGCGGCGTCTCCCAGCGGCAGGTCGGCGGCGTACGCGTCCAGCATCGCGGGGTCGTGCCCGTCGCGATCACCTGGCCGCTGCGGATCCAGCATCGCGACCATCCGGCCGTCGGCCACGTAATGGATCATGCAGCGGCCCCGGGCTGACCAGGAAAGGCTTACGGCCGGCCCCGGCCGGACCCTCTCGTACCGCGACCACAGGCCCATCAGCTCCCGGTATTCCACCACCACGGTCCAGCCGGCGTCCTCCCGGATCGCGGCGACCGGGTCCGGGAACAGCCCGGGCAAGCCGGTGACCGATGAGCCGGTGTCGCCGCCGAACGCCGCCACGACCTGAGCCGGGCCCAGATTCCTGACAAAGGTGATGCACCCGGCCGGCGCCAGCCAGTGCGCTGCCGTCCACAGGTACTTGTCGGTAGGCCGCGGGCCGGAAGAGATGGTCAGCCCGAGCGACCCGGTTGGGGGGCTGGGGTGGCCGAGCACGGCCAGGACCGCTCCGCGCAATGCGCCAGGACGATCCCCGAATGCCGCCGCAGTGTTTGCGGCCTGGTGCACGGCGGCGAAGCCGGCCGCCAGCGGCAGCGGGCCGGCCGCCTCGCGCAGCGCCATCACCGCGAAGGAGCGGCCCGCGGGCCGGGAATCCTCGCCGCTCGTCCGGCAGGCCCGGTCCAGCGCCGCGGACAGCGCCGCGAGTCCCTCGGCCGCCGCCAGGCCGTCGCCATCCAGGGCCTGAGCCACGTCAGGATGATCCCCCAGGCCGGCCAGGCCGATCGCGTAGCGCGCCGCGACTTGCGCCGCCTCGCGCTGACGCGCGGCGGTCGCGTGCCGCAGCGCCCAGGCCAGCGGCGGGTCCTCATAGGTCAGCGGCTCGGTATCGGTATCGACGTGGCCGCTAACGGCCTCCGGCACGGCCTGGACCGGGATGACCTCGAAGACCCCGTCAAACCACCACGGCTCGGCGGGACTCGCGGTCACGCGGGCAGCCATCGCCAGGGTCAGCGGCTGCGGGAGGGCGTCGTCCCACGGCAGCCCGGCGCGAACCGGCTCCAGGCTGTCGGGGTCATCCCCGGCCCGGCGATCCGGGAACAAGGCATCGAAGGAGGTCAGCACGCGGCCTGCCGCGGCGGAGGAGAACAACGTCCCCCCGTTGACGTTCCAGTACGCGCTCACGGCCCGGGTACCTGCGGAGACCCGCTCCAGGACCTCCGGGCGGGATCCCTGCCATCCGTTCACCTCGACCGTGAGCACCCAGGAACCCACGATCCGCACCCCGATCCACGGGGTGCCCGCGAATTCGTCTTCGGCATCCGCCAGCGACAGAGTTCGCGCATCCCGCGGATCACCGCCGAATCCGCGCGCCACGGCCCTTGCGTCGCTGGATTGGACCAGGGTCACGCAGGCGGCCTCGCCGATGACCGTTCCCGGAACCCAGCTGAAGGCCTCCACCTCGTCTGCTGTCACCGGGCTGCCTTTCTTTCGCCAGCACTCCCCGCCAGATCCTAGGCCCAGGAGAGACCCGGTCCTTCACGCCGGGCACAACCCCGGCATGTAGTCAGCTCTGTCAATGATCTATATGCGGGCGAGGCGCGTGAGCTGCTCAACGCGACCGGCCTGCTGCGCCAGACCATCCGCCGCAGGATGCGCAAGGCCACGCAGACCGAGCCGCTGCAGCCGACCCGGGCCGAGTTGCTCCGGCTGGCCGAGACCAAGCCCGGGATCACGGTGATGGCGGCCGCGCGGTCAGGACGGTTCCGAGCCGGACTTCCCGAGCGGGCTCGGGGCGGTGAACTCGACCCGGAGGACGGCCTGGCGCTGAAGCATCCCGGAGACCGCCTGATGCTGAAGCGTCCCGGAGACCGCCCTGGCCGGGCGGATCCGGGAATCGGCCCTGCTCAGGACGGCCCAGGCAGCGCGCATGTAGGCAGCCGCGTCCATGTGGGCGGCCGGGAAGCTCTCGGCCAGATCGGCGAAGCGGAGCGGGACACCGGGACTGGCGCCCGGGCCGAGGCTCCCGAATTGCACGATGTCAACCGGCTGGTGCCCGGCCAGCGCCGCGAGCGCCGCCAGCAGCCGCCAGTCGGCCTGGCCGGCTACCAGCTGGTTCCTGGCCGTAGCCGACACCGTGATCCGGGAATCGTTCAGCAGCGCGGCGCCGGAACTCTTCCGGTCGGCCAGGTCGGCGTTCAGCGAGGTCTGGTACGCCGCGGCACCGTGCGGCGCGACCACCCGGACGGTGATCACGCCGGGCCCGGAGCCGAAGGAGGCCAGGACGGCTGGCGCCCAGGCTATGGCGAGGCTGCTGCCGAACAGCGCACGCACCGTGGCGGTCTCGACGACCAGATCCGCGGGCACCGGATCCGGCGATGCTGGCCCGAGCATGACGAGCTGGCCGGCGGGGAAGCCATGCGCCTTGAGCGCGGCGCACATCACCGCGTCGCATGAAACGGTGGCATCCGGGCTGACCTGCCCGGCGACCCAGGCGGCGGCCTGCGCGCGGACAGCCGCCCGGGCCGCCGCCTGGGCCGTCGGCGGCCCGGAGAAATGCGTTATCGCGGCGGCGGCCAGTGACCCGATGACGATGAGGGCCAAGCTCAGCGCGACCAGGCGGCGCCCTACCCGGCGTCGCGGTTTGCCCGCCTGCGGCCGGACCGCGGGTCCGGGTTCGGCGGCAGTCTGGGCCTGGACAACTGGCTCGAGCCTGGCGGCGGGCCGGGGCTCGATGGCTCCAGGCGATTCGGTGACCTCGTCCCCGGGGACGGGCCCGGTGATGCGTTCGGGCCTGGCGGCGGGCTTGGCCGCGGCGGCGCCCGTACGTTCCCTGTTGGTTCGGTTATCCGGCGAGCTGGTTTCCGGGCCCGCTTCCTCGTCGGCCGCGGAGGTTGGCGGGGGCACCCGCTGGGACGGCTCGGCCGTCCGGTTCCCAGCCCCGCCCTCCTGTATGCGGGCTATCGTCTCCGCCCGCTCGGCCTTCACCGCCGCCTGCATGCACTGGCGCAATTCCGGCGACAGCACCGGCGCAACCGGCGGGAGCGGCCCCGTCCAGGCCGTGCCTCGGATGCGGTGGGGCAGCTCCGTGCCCCGGTCTTTGCCTGCCATGCGGGTCAAACCTCTACGAGCGATAGGCAGCTAGGCCGATGCGCACCGTACGGTGAAGCGGAGCACCGGAGTGGCGGCTATCCCGCCGATGCGAGGCAGCCGACCCTTCGGCGGCACCGTGATCGGCGCGAATGGTTCTGCGGCGGCTGGACCGCTGACTCGTGGTCTAGGGATGGCAGCTGCCCGGTACCGAGCAAGCCGGGTGTCCCGCCACCCATACAGCTCACACCGTATCGATGACTTGACGTTTCAGTGGTGTCACCTAACGCAGCGCTTCCGTACGAAACTGGACACCGCACTCAAACCGTAACCTCCCGATTCCTCCGCAAGGGCACATTTCGTGAATTTTGCGAAGAAAGCCTCTTTCCGTCGCACGGCGGGCGCGCCTCGATCAGCGCCGAGGAGGCAGATCGTCTCCGGCCGCGGCGGCCGCCCGGAGCATCGCTACCGGTGGCGCCGGGGGTCAGGGCCAACTCGGAGACGGCAGGGATGACCACCTCGACGGTGACGCCTTGTTTCGGCTCGCCGCGGAGATGAGGATGATCCGCTAGCTCGAGCGCGGACAAGGCTCACCGGGTGATCGGCGAGATCGGCCGAAGGTGAGTATGGTCTACACGTGTCTATCGAGCGGCGGGAGTTCTTGCTCCTAGCCGGTGCCGCCGTCACCGGGGCCGGGCTGGCCGGGTGCACCAGCACCCAACAGAGCAGCGCGCCCGCCGGCGGCAGCATTTCTAAATCATCCGCTGCCGTACCGTCATCGGTGAGCCCGTCTAGTGACGCGGGTATGCCACTCGGCCCGCAGGTCGTGCACGGGTCGCGGCGCCGGTCCCAGGTGGCGCTCACCTTCCACGGTCAGGGACCCGTATCGATGGCTGACGCGCTGCTCGCTGAGGCAGAACGCGCGGGAGCGCGGGTGACGGTGCTCGCCGTCGGGACCTGGCTCGGGCAGTACCCGCAGATCGCGGAGCGAATCCTGCGCGGGGGTCACGACCTGGGCAATCACACCATGCATCACCTGGACATCACGGCCATGGACGCCCCGGGCGCCTACGCGGAGATCGCAGGGTGCGCACAGCGGTTGCGTGCCCTGACCGGATCGATCGGCCGCTGGTTCCGGCCCTCGCAAACCCGTTACGCGACACCGCTGATCGAGCGGGAGGCCCGCAAGGCTGGCTACCAGACCTGCGTGTCGTACGACGTGGACTCGCTCGACTACACCGATCCCGGACCGGACGCGATCGTATCCGCTGTGCTTGGATCGGCGCGGCCAGGGTCGATCGTAAGCCTGCATCTTGGGCATCCCGGCACCGTTGCCGCGCTGCCCGCGGTTTTGCGCGGCCTGGCCAGCCGGGGACTACGCCCGGTCACCCTGACCGACCTGTTTTCTCCATGACGCATGGAGCCGGAGCGGCTGAGAATGACGGCTATGACACGAGGCTGGCCGGGCCGGCTGGCGGGCGCGCTGGTCGCTTCGGCGCTGGCCGTGAGTGCGTGCGCTAATGGGCCGGGCGACCCGGGCCCGCCGTCGGCGTATCTCGGCACGGTGGTGGATGCGCCGGTTCCGGCCTCCGTAGCGGATCTGCCGCTGACCACGGATACGGGTCAGGTGACCAGCCTGGCCGCCTGGCGTGGCGAGGTGGTGGTGCTCACGGACTTCCTGACTTTGTGCCAGGAGACCTGTCCGCTGACGACCGGGAACCTGCTTGTGATGGACCGCGCCGTCACGGCGGCCGGGCTGGGCCGCCGGGTGCATTTCGTCGAGCTCACCGTGGACCCGGGCCGGGACACGCCGTCCCGGTTGCGTGCCTACCGGAAGCTGATCGGGGCCCCGGCGAACTGGTCGCTGCTCACCGGCAACCCGGCGTTCATCGGGCAGATCTGGCGGTATTTCGGGGTGTGGTACCAGCGGGTCGTCGAGGGCAGCCCTCCGGGGACCGACTGGCTGACCGGCAAGCCGCTGAGCTACGACGTCGATCACCAGGACACCCTGGTCTACCTCGATGCCAGGGGACGCGAGCGCTTCGTCGTGACGGGCAACCCTAACGCCAGGGCGGTGCCCATCGCGCCTGCCTTGCGCCGCTTCCTCAGCGCCCAGGGCCGTGCCGACCTCAGCCACCCCGACGCGAGCACCTGGACGGCGGCCGAAGCGCTCAGCCCGATAGCCTGGCTGACCGGGCAGGCAATCCGGCTGCCGGCTGACTGAGCCGCCTGGTCAGGCGCGGCTGACGGGCAGGCGCAGGATCACCGAGCCTGCGTGCGCGAAGTACAGGGTAATCACCAACGTCGTGCCGGCCGGCCGGGCGGCCCCTGGCGGCATGGTCAAGGTCGCGGCCGCGGGCGGGGCCGGGCCGCCGGAGCGGCCCGGGATCAGCAGCGGCCCGTAGTGGAGCCAATGGTCGACGATTCCCGGCGGAGGAGGTTCAGTGCCGCAGCCGGTCAGGTCCGAGATCTCTCCGACGTTGACCTGCTGGTGGTAGACTGCTACCGCGGCACTGTCACTGGCGATCGCGGCGTCGAGCTGGTCGGAGGCTTGCGCTCTGGTGCTGACCTGCATGTACGTGGTCAGCGTGCCTGCCGGTCCAGGACGCAGCACGGTGGCGCTGACCGTAAGAGGACCCAGCCGCGCGATAACGTCACCGGCCCCGCGGGCCGGGTCCGCGCCCGCCAGTCCGGCTAGGAGCAGAAGCGTGCCTGCGAGCACCAGCCCGGCCCGGCGGGCGCCGCGGCCAGCGTATCTGAGCCGGAGCCGGTCCGTGTTCACCGGGTTATCCCGGTGTGGCCCAGGGAGTAGCGGCCCGGCTGAGGCCAGACGCACAGCCCGTGCGGCTGCGACCCCACCGGGATCTTGGCCAGCAGGTGGCCGGTGACGGTGGAGATGGCATACACGACGTCGTTATAGCGCCCGGACACCCAGAACACCTTCCCGTCGGGGGATAGGTTGCCCATGTCCGGGCTGCCCCCGCCGGGGATCCGCCAGGTGGTGACGATCTTCCTGGTCGCGAAGCTGATCAGGGTGATCGTGCCGTTGCCCCGGTTGGTCACGTACAGGTAGCGGGCGTCGCGGCTCGGGTACAGGCCGTGCGCGTCCGGGCCGGTCGGGATGAACCCGGTCACCTTGAAGGTCGCGGCGTCGATCAGCCAGACCCCGGCATGGTTCTTGTCAGCGACATAGAAAATGCGCCCGGCGGGGTCCAGCTTGATGTCCTGCGGCGCGGAGCCCGGCAGGTTCAGGTAGCCGGCCACCGTCAGCGTGTGCAGGTCGACCCGGACCAGGCGGCCAGCGTATTCGCAGGTGGCGATCAGGTAAGCGCCGGTGGCCGCGAAGTCGATGTGGTCCACCCCCGCGCAATCAACGTGGATCCGATGCTCGAGGGCGAAGGTGTGCGGGTCGCGGAAGTCCAGGTCCTGGCGGGACTCGGCCACCACGATGGCGTAGCGCCCATCGGGGGTGAAGTACATGTTGTAGGGGTCGTCCACCGGGATGTTCCGGCCCGGCCGGCCGGTACCGGGATTGATCGGGGTGAGGCTGTTGCCCAGGTCGTTGGTTACGTACAGCGTGCGGAGGTCGTAGGCGGGCACGACGTGCTGCGGGTTGAGCCCGGTCTGGTAAGTCCCGATCTCCCGGTAGGTGGCCGGGTCGATCACGGTCACGGTGGAGCCGCCGCTGTTCGGTACGTAGATGCGGTAGGGCACTCCGCGCACCACCGGGCTGAGCATGTTCGCCCCGGCGTCGGCGTAGATGTTCGCCGGGTCAGTGACCGGGGGCATGCCCGGCAGCGGCGTTGAGAGATCCGCTACCGGGCCCGCGACCGGCCAGATCACAGGCGGATGGGACGCCGAACGGGTCGCCGAGGCGCGATCCGGTGCCGGTTGAGTCGTCCGGGCCGCCACGGAAGCACCGGTGTGCGTCACCGGGCGGAAGATCACCGCGAAGGTCACGACCGTAGCCGCAACGGCGAGCAGGCAACCCAACCAGATCAGGTACCTGACCTGTCGATCCGTCGGCCCTCCGGCCTTGCCCATGCCTATCCTCCCGGCCTCAGGCTAATCCCACGGCCCTGAACTGCTCACCCCGCCTCAGTGCCTGCGGATGCCGAACCAGGTGAGTTCACCTGCCGGCCAGCGGAGCGTCCGCGCTTGTCCTGGCGAAAGGCGCCATGCCGGACCGGCAGTTCGATCCTTAGCGTCTGAAGCGCCTGACTTCACCGATCTTCAGAATCCTTCCCCGTCCGAGCCGAGGGTGGCGGCCTCGTCACTGCGGCCAGCGGCCGCCGGGTCCGGGCACACCCCGCGGTGCTGGAACGCCACCCGGACACGCTGCTGTACCCGACAATGGCCGCGGGGGCGCGGGGAATCCCGGTGGCGCGGCGGTGGGCGCACGTGGAGGAGCCGGCCCGCCGGGGGATGGGCGGCATGACCCTGGTGGACTCCGGGTCGGTCAAGCTCGGGCTGACCAGCGCCGCCGCCGCCGCCCCTACGCCAACCCGCTCGCCAACGTCGAGTACATGTTCGCCCGCAGCGGCGAGCAGGTCGCAGATACACCCAGTCCTGCACGGGCTGGCAATAACCGGCGGCCGCGCAGAGCGATCCTCAGACGGTGGCCTTCTGACACTGACTTCTTCCGGGAGGCGTGCAGCCGCAACTCGTCCCGCGCACACAGTGCCCGGTCGTTCTAGCGCTTGGGTCAGTCGGCTGGCTGCCAGAGGCGGAACGTCGCGCCTTGGTCGTCGACGCATTCGGCGAGCAGCCCGTACGGTTTGCGCTCGGGCTCGTCCGCGCGGCCGCCGGCCGCCCGGACCCGCTCGACCGCGACCGAGATGTCATCGACGCGGTAGGACAGCTGTACTTCGGGCTCGGCGCCCCGCGCCGGCAAGATGCCCAGCGGCGGCTGGGTCTTGTCGGTGCGCCACGTTCCGGGGTGGCCGGAGGAGAACGGCACCTGCAGCACGGCCTGGTAAAACTCCTTGGCCTGGTGCGCGTCCCGCGCCACCATCGTCACATTCGCGACGTCGCCTTGGCGCAGCCCGGTGTCTCGCGTCGGCGGCCTGAGGAGCATCCAGCGGTGCCCGAACGGGTCGACGATCACCGAGCCGCGGCCGTAGGGCTGGTCGGCTGGCTCCCGTTCCACCGAGGCGCCGCTGCGCCGGGCCCGCTCGGTACTCGCGTCGACGTCGTCGACTTCCAGGTGCAGAGTGTGGCTGAACGTCGCGGGGGAGTCGGGCGCACGCACGGGCACGTCGGGCCAGAGGTCGGAAGCTTCGGCGAACATCAGCACCGCGTCGCCGATGCCGACCTCGGCGTGGCCTATGGTGCCGTCCGCGTTGACATGGAGCTCGCCGCGGCGCTGCGCTCCGAACACCTCGACGTACCAGTCCATGGCGCGCCGGGCGTCGGGCACGATGATATAGGGGGTCAGCGCCGGAGGCCGGGCGGGTTCGGGCTGGACCCGGGTTGCGACGGTCTGCTGGGACATGGTTCCTCCCGGGGATGCGAAGACCTCCCGGGTCAGCCGCATCCGCAGCCGCCCGGCGAAGTCGGGGTCGGGATCGACAGGTGTGACGGGCTCGCGCAGAGCCTCGAACGGATCGGTCACTACGAGCCCCCCTCTCCCTCGTAGATCCGGCGGAACGCGGCGCGGGCCCGCACCAGCAGCGCCTCGGTGGCGTGCACGGTGCGGTCCAGGTGCCGGGCCACCTCAGGCACCGGGAGCCCGTCGAGGTAGCGCAGCGTGAGCGCGGCCCGGTGATGCGGGCCGAGCCGACCGAGCACCTGGCGGGCACGGATCCGGTCCACGAGCGTCTCCCATGGGTCTTCGACACGCGTCGGCTCGCTGTCCAGCAGGCGCAGCCCGCGCTGCTCCCGCTCGGCCCGCCGCCAGTGGTCGGCGAGCTTGTGCCGGGCCACCCCGATCAGCCACGGGATCGACGGATCGGGCGCGCCCGGCTTACGGATCGCGTGCACAGCGGCCAGGAACGACTCGGCCGTGAGGTCCTCGGCTAGGCTGGTGTCGCCGCAGCGGGCCAGCAGGTAGCCGTAGATGTGCGGCAGCGCATCGTCATACAGTTCCAGCAGCCCGACCGCCGGGTCGGGCCGCACCTGCGGGTGCGTCACACTCTCATCGTCGTCCGGGCGGCCGGCACTCCGACGGCCAGCACCTGAATTCTTCCCTACGGGCGCCAACAGGGTCATCGCGTGCCTGATGACCGTTACGGCCCGGATGCGCTGGGACAGGCGCCGCCGGCGTTGTTGACCAGGATGTCCAGCGGACGCCCGGCCAGGCCGGCCTTCAGCCCGGCGAACATCGTGTCGACGTCCGCGGCCACGCCGTGCGCCGCGCGCTGCGCGCGCACGCGGCACTGCGCAACACCGGTAAGCCGAGGCGGCCATGGGGCCGCATCCTGCGCGCCCCGTTCTTCCCTGGCCGGCTCGTCATCGTCCGGATGCGCGGCCTTGCCTACGGCGACGGGCCGGACCGCACGCTGGACGTGTATCACCGCCGTGACCGGCCGGCCGGCGCTCCGGTCCTGCTGCACCTCCACGGCGGCCGCTTCTTCTCCGGCAACAAGGCCCGCGAAGCGCGGCCGCTGATCCGGTACCTGACCAGCCGGCGCGGTTTCGTCTGCGTGAGCGCGGACTACCGGCTGCAGCCGCACGTAACCCTGGCCGACCAGGTAGCCGACGTGCGCGACGCGATCGCCTGGGTACGGGCTCATGCCGCGGAGTTCGGCGCCGAGCCCGGCACGCTGTTCCTCGCCGGCAGCTCGGCCGGGGCGAACCTGGCGATACGGGCGGTGTGCGACGGCGAGACCGGCATCGCGGGCCTGATCTGCCGCTACGGCTACTACGGCGGCCTCGCGCCGCGCGGTGACCTGCCGCCCGTCCTCATCGTGCACGGCGAGAAAGACCTGCTGATATCAGCGGCGGACGCACGGGCCTTCGCGGAGCGGCTCCGCGCGGTATCGGGCCGCGCGGTCAGGTACGCCGAGCTGCCCGGCGCGCACCACGACTTCGACCTGTACGAGTCCATCCGGTCCGCCGCAGTCAACAAGGCAGTGGACCAGTTCACCGCGAAGGTCAGCGCTTTCTCCGACACAGAACATCAGGACTGACCGCGCATGCCGCATGGCAGATCAATCCAGCGGCAGGAGCCGGAGATGACGACGGGGACCCGCGAATCACTCAGCGCGAGACGTGCGGCATGACCTCGCCCGCGATCAGCTCTATCTGGCACGGCTCGTCACCCATGGGCCAGAAGTGGACTCGCTGGCACCCCGCGCGGGCATAACGGGACAGCAACTCCGGGCCGACACCGGCGATCACCCTGCCATCGGACAGCTCGTCCAGTGCCGACAGCGCCTTGGCCAATGGCACCGGCCCGCGCAAGGCCGCCAGCGCTACGATGGTCATCAGCTTCATCCCGCCTGACCGTTCGATCATCGCTGCCAGCGCCGTCGGCCCGTCTAGCCAGGGCGCGGAAAACAGGAAATGATCGTTGGCCGAGACCGCCTCGAACCCGCACGCCCGCGCGGCATCCACCGTCTCGGCGAGCCGGCGGTAGGAGAACCCCTCGCCGCTGAAGTCGATCAACGGCAGATGAACACCGGCGTCCATGACCGCCATCCTCCCACCTACTCGCTTCCTTCAGCTCGGCACCGTTGTGCCGCTCGGTCCAGGGTCATGGACCGCTAGCGGCCGCACATCGGTAGCCACCACGGATTCCGGGGGCTGCGGCTACCCATCCCGGGATTACGCCACCGATGCAGGACTCCGCAGCCGGATCCCGTGCGGCACGGTGTACCAGGAGACCCACCCGTCCGTGCCGATGGCATCGCCGGATCCGTGCGTCCCGCGGGTCGTCGAAAAGGCGAGGCCGGATCGTCCTGGCGGGGGACGCGGCTGGGGCGCTGCGCCCGTACGGTCTGTCGCATGGATGTGATCAGGTGCGAGGGCCTGAGCAAGAGGTTCGGGCCGGCGATCGTCGTGAACGGGCTTGATCTGGCAGTCTCGTCCGGTCAGGTCTATGGTTTTCTCGGCCCGAATGGCGCGGGCAAGACCACGACCATCCGGATGCTGCTGGGCCTGATCGCGCCGTCTGCGGGCGAGATCTATCTGCTTGGCCGGCGCCTTCCCGACCCGCGGGCCGTGGCGCAGGTCGGCTCGATGATCGAGGAGCCTTCTTTCTACCCGTGGATGACGGGGAGGGTCAACCTCGAAGTGCTCGGTGCCACGGGGGGTGGCTGCGGTCCCGGCGAGGTCGCCCGGGTCCTTCGCCTGGCCGGCCTGAGCGATGTTGCTGCCCGGAAAGTCGGGACCTACTCCCGGGGCATGCGCCAGCGGCTCGGGATAGCCGCGGCGATGCTCGGCCGCCCGTCTTTGCTGGTCGTCGATGAGCCCACTAACGGGCTCGATCCGGCTGGCATCAGGGACATCCGGGGCCTGCTCCGCGGCCTGGCCGCGGAGGGGACGACGGTATTCCTGTCCAGTCATCTGCTCGCCGAGGTCGAGCAGGTATGCGATCGGGTAGCCGTGATCGTCGGTGGCCGGCTCGCCGAGGAAGGCGCGCCCGCGATGCTCGGCGTGATCAGGCGGCGGGTCCGGGTCGAGGTCGGTGCCGCTGACAGCGAAGCAGCTGCCCGGCTGCTGGCCCGGTGGCCGGCCAGGCACGCGAACGGGCAGTTCCTCGTCGAGCACGACAGCGGCCGGGACGTGAACGGCGCCCTGATGGCGGGCGGGGTGGTCGCCGAATCAGTGGCCCTCGAGCGGCCCGGGCTGGAAGACAGGTTTCTCGAGATCACCGGGAATGAGGACGCACGTGCTGTGGCTGCTGGTAGCTGAGCTCCGCAAGCTGGTCAGGCCGCTGGTGTGGGGAGCCGGGCTGGCCGTCACCGGTTTCTGCCTGCTGATCACCTGGGGCGGCGCGAACAATGCCCGCGGCGCTCTGGCCAGTCCCCGGATACCCGATGTCTGCGTGCGGGCAGTGACCGCGCAGTGCCGGCCGGTCGTAGCGCACGCGCACGCCGCGGCCAGGGCCGCCGCGGCTGCGACGAGCCTGCTCGCGCAGCCCGGCGAGATAGGCCACGTCGCGGCCGGCATGTTCGCCTCGGTGCCTGGCCTGCTGCTGGTCGCCCTGGTCGCTGGCGGGCACTGGGGCGGCGAGTGGGGGTCGGGGACCATCAGGCAGCTGCTCGCCAGGCAGGGCCGCCGGACCCGGGTGCTCGCCGCCAAATGGCTGACGATCTGGGCTGCGGGCGCGGCGACCCTGGTGTGCTGCTGGCTGGTCCTGGCGGTCGCCGCGCCGCTGATCGCGGCGGGCGCCGGCCTCCCGGCGGCGCATGCCTCGATGGGGGCTGGCCTGGGCTCGTCGGCATCGGCGGCCGGCCGCGCAGTGATAGTGCTCGGGCTGTTCGCTGCCGTCGGGACCGCGGCCGGCGCGATCGCCCGGGGGCAGCTCGCCACGACGGCGATCACAGCGGGCTCGATGCTGCTCGCGCTCCTGGTCGCCGGCATCGCGAGCATCGGGCGGCTGTCCCCGGCGTCGTTCGTGCAGGCCTGGATGAACTTTGACACCACAGGCTACCTGCCCACCAACTTCTGGAGCAGGTTCGTCAGCGGCGGCCAGCAGCCCGGCGAGCTGGGTGGGCTGCTCGGCATCGTGCTCACCGGCGCTGTCGTGGCAGTCATCGCCCGCTGGCGATTCTCCGCCGACGTGACGGTGTGACCGCCGGACTGGCGGCATAGGGTCGAGCCGTGTGGAGAGCCTGGTCGCAGCGGCGGCTGCGAGCCAAGACCGTAGACCGGCTGCTGGCGGCCGTGCTGCTGGCCTGGGCGCTGTTCGATGTGCCCTGGTGGTGGCGGCCGCCAGGTCACGGCGGTTCCGCGCCGGTCATCGTCGGTGTCATCGCGCTGGCCGCCGCGCAGTCGGTGCCATTTTTGTGGCGGCGGCAACAGCCGGCCGTAGTGCTGGCCCTGGCTGGCGCAGCCCTGGGAGTCAAGTACGCGGCGGGCCTGAACATATGGTCGGCCGGCGCTGCGGTTCTCGCCGCCGCCTACGGCCTGGGAGCCTACGGCAGCAATACTGTGCGCCGGGCCGGCCGGGCACTGGCGGCATGCGCGCTGCTCGCGGTCTTCATCACGTTGCCGGCTGACAACGGCAGCCACGATCCGGCCATCGCCTGCGCGCTCCTGGCCGTAGCGCTGGGCATGGGCGAGGTCACTAGTGCGCACCGCGATACGGCTGCGGCCGCGGCCCGGCACGCGCAGGATATGGAACGGGCCAGGCTCGCGCGGGAGCTGCACGACGTAGTAGCCCACCAGCTCAGCGCCATCGCCGTCCAGGCCGGGGCAGCCCGGCTGGCAGCGGCCGGTGACCCGCGGGCGTCCGCGGCCGCGATAGCCGCCATCGAGCGGCAGGCCCGCGGCGGCCTGACCGAGCTCAACCAGCTGGTCCGGGAACTGCGGCCGGCCGGGGACACCGGCCCTGGCGTGTCGCCGCAGCAGCGACTCGGTGACATCCCCAGCCTGATCAAGCGCGCGAGGGAATCGGGTTTGCGCGCTGAGTTGCGCGTTGACGGCGATCCCCGCCCGCTGCCGCCTGCCGTCGAGCTGGCTGGCTACCGGGTGGTGCAGGAAAGCCTGACCAACGCGATCCGGTATGCAGCAGGCGCCGCGGCAACGGTCCACCTGGCCTATCGCGGCGACGGGATCATGGTCGAGGTGACCGACGACGGGCCCGGAGCGGCCGGCGCGGCCGCAATTCCTGGTGGCGGCGTCGGACTGGCCGGGCTCAGGGAACGAGCCCGCCTGATCGGCGGCCAGCTTGAGGCCGGGAGCGGCACGGAGCGGGGCTTTGCGGTACGCGCGTTCCTGCCGGGTCCGCCGTGACCATCAGCATCCTGCTGGTCGACGACCAGCCGGTGGTCCGGGCAGGCGTGGCCATGATGATCGGCACGCAGCCGGACCTTGAGGTGGTCGGCGAGGCACCCGACGGGCTGGCGGCAGTCAGCAAGGCAGCCGAGCTCAGGCCCGATGTCGTGGTGATGGACGTGCGCATGCCGCGGCTCAACGGGATCGAGGCCACCAGGCGGGTGGCCGCGCTGACGCCGGAGCCGCCGCGGGTGGTGCTGCTCACGACCTTCGACCTGGACGAGTACGTCTTCGACGGCCTGCTTGCTGGTGCCAGCGGATTCCTGCTGAAGCACGCGCCGCCTGAGGAGATCTTGCTCGCGGTGCGGGCTGCGGCCGCTGGCGAGGCCCTGGTCTCCCCCGGGCCGATGCGGCGGCTGGTAGAGCATTTCGTCCGTGGTCGGCCACGTGAGTCAGCTGACCTGGAACGGCTCACCGACCGGGAACGTGAGGTGCTCGTCCTGATGGTCCGCGGGCTGTCCAACGCCGCGATCGCCCGCAGCCTGGTGATCGGCGAGACGACAGCCAAGACGCACGTCACCCGGATCCTGACCAAGCTCCAGCTGCGCGATCGCGCGCACGCCGTGATCTACGGGTATGAGACCGGGCTTGTCCGGCCCGGCGAGGGCGGTGCGCCCGAAACCTGGCCGTCCGGGACAAGCTGAGGATCGTGCTGGCCCGGCGCTCTGCACGCCGAGGACCGGCCGCCCAGGTGGTCAGGCTTGCCGTCGGGCTGCCGGCAAAGGCCGTCGTGCGGGCGTAGTCCCGCCAGGATCCGCAGTCCGATCGTTAGCCTTCGGCCTCGTACCTCGGACTCTAGGATGCCTAACGTACAGGGGGAAACTCTTGGGACCCGAGAGGAGCCTGACGACCTTGCTGGACAACCGCGCGACATCGGAGGCGAGAGAGGACACCCGGCAGCAGTTGCGTCGTTCTTTGGAGTGCCTTGTCGGAGTCCACTTCACTGAAGGCAACGCGATCACGGTCCTCCGCAACGGCGACGAGATCTTCCCGGCGATGCTCGAAGCGATCAGAAAGGCACAGCACACCGTCGACCTCATGACCTTTGTGTACTGGAAGGGCAGGCCCGCTCAGCAGTTCGCGGACGCGCTGTGTGACCGTGCCAAGGCAGGGTTGCGGGTGCGGGTCCTCATCGACGCCCTCGGGGGTTTCCAGATCGAGGACGGGATCGTCGAGGCTATGGAGGACTCGGATGTCGATGTGCACTGGTACCGCAAGCTCTGGCTGAACTCGCCCTTCAAGCAGAACCATCGTGGTCATCGCAAAGTGTGCATTATCGACGAAACCATCGGGTTCACCGGTGGAGTGGGGATTGCCGAGGAGTGGGGGGGCGACGCCCGGAACAAGAACGAGTGGCGGGACACGCACTTCCGGGTGGAAGGGCCAGCGGTCGACGGCTTGGCCGCGGCCTTCATCCAAGACTGGGCCGAGACCGGGCGCCCCCTCTACGACGAGCGTGACCGTTTCCCTGACCAGCCGCAACCTGGTGCGGCAGCGGTTCAGGTCGTGCGCGGTTCGGCCAGCATCGGCTGGAACGACATCCGCACGGTCTGGCACGTGCTCATCCGTTCCTCTCGGCACCGGATCCGGTTGCAGACCGCGTACTTCTCACCCGACTCGCACCTGGTCGCCGCGCTCAAGGAGGCTGTCAGCCGGGGGGTCGACGTGGACATCCTGCTGCCGGGCCCGAACGCGGACAAGCGCGTTGCGCAACTAGCCAGTGAGGCCGCCTACGCCGACTTGATCTCCGCCGGGATTCGGATATGGAACTTCCAGCCATCGATGCTGCACACAAAGATCATGGTGGTGGATAGCGCCGCCGCTCTTGTCGGCTCAAGCAACGTCAACCGACGATCGCTCGACCATGACGAAGAGGTCGCCATGGTGGTGATCGACCAGGCGTCGGTGGACCTGCTCGACCACCAGTTCACAGAGGACCTCCAACGCAGTCGGCAGATCGACCTGAGCCGGTGGCAAAGGCGCTCGGCTCCGCAAAGGACGCTAGAGACAGCGGTCACAGCCATCCGGCGATGGCTCTAGTCACCATGCAGGTCTTCCGCGCCCGGCGTTACCTGATGAGGTGGCGGAGTACGGGGACAAGGCGCAGCGCGGGCTCGTGGCTTAGCCGGGCATTACCGGCCTGTGGCAAGTCATGATCAGTCTGAGCGTCATACCGATGCAGTGCTCTGCCAGCTGATGCCGGTGCCCAGCCGATGTTGCTGGGTACCGGCGTCTCAGTGTGGCGGGGCGGCCAGCGTGGTTACTTGCTGTCTGCCTCGACCAGGCGCTCCACGAGCTCGTCGACGTTGCCGGTCTTGGGCAGGTTGCGCTGGTCCAGCCGGTCGCTCAGCTCGGCCTTGGTCAGGCCCTCGTAGCGCTCGCGGGCCTTGTCGTGGGCGTGCCTGGCCTGCTCGCGCTCGGCCTTGCGGGCCTCGCGGGCCAGTTCCTTCTCGGCCTGCCCGGCCAGTTCGGCCTGCTCGCGGGCGGCCCGCTCGGCCTTGCCGGCCTGCTCGTGCACGAGTTCGCGGGCCGACTCGGCCTGCTCGCGGACCAGGCCGCCGACGGACTCGGCCTGCTCGCGGACGGCGCCGGACAGCATGCCCGCCGCCTCCGCCCACTTGAGAGTGAAGTCCCGGCTGATGTCCACCGTCTGCTGCACGAACTCGAAGTAGCGCTCGACTACCTGGACCAGGTCGACCTGCGGGAGACCGGGAAGCATGTAGTCGCTGAGCCGTTGCGAGCCCTGCGCCCAGAAGTCAGCGATCTTCTCTGCCGTGCCGGCCGATTGGCTCGCCGCAGCGCGGTAGCGCTCGGTGGTGCTCGTCATATATGTACTCCTTCGTGATGTCCGAATTCAGCGGCTCCGAATGCGTCGGATACCTCATACAGCCGGCCTAAACCACGGTGAGCGCCCCGCCCGGCGGACTCCAGCAAAGCAAGAAGGCCGGAGTCCGCCGGGCACGAGATGGCAGGCGCTCTAAGCGGCGCGCAACGCCTTGATGAGTTGCTTCTTGTTCATGGTTGACCGGCCCTTGATGCCAACCTTCTTGGCCCTGCGCCGCAGCTCCGGGACCTTCCAGTTAGCGTAGGACGTGGCCGTGCCGCCGCGCTGGCCGGCCTTCCGGCGGGAAGTCTTGGCGCCAGCGTTCGCGACCCGTGTGGATTCCTTGACCGACACGCCCAAGTTACGGAGCCGCTTGTAGAGTGCCTTGTTCTTGACGCTTGTCTTTGCCTTTGTCTGCGCCATGTCGCCTCCACTTCTATACGACGTGTTTCGCCGTGGCGCGCACCGCTGCCCGACTAGGACGCATCTAAACCCACAAGTCCAGGCTGAGCAGGATACGGCGATGGCCGTGACTTACCGCCGGTCGCTGTCGCGTCTGGCACGGCTGGGCGCGCGATGTTTTCCCCAGCGTTGCTGACTGCCGGCGGCGTGCAATTCGTCCGGGAATACGCCGAACGGGCTGGCTATCAGCCCCGCCGTCTCCTTCAGTTCGGTGCGGAGCAGATCGATAGCTGGGGAACCGCAGGCACGCTGACCGCGGCGGTCTACGGCTGGAGAACGACCTTGATGCAGCCGTCGTCCTTGTTCCGGAAGGTCTCGTATCCGTGCGGGGCCTGTTCCAGCGGCAGGTGATGGGTGGCGAAGCCGACCACGCCGAGCGGGTCGCCGTCGTCGCAGACCAAGGGCATCAGGTCGTCGATCCAGCGCTTGACGTGGGCCTGTCCCATGCGCAGCTGCACTCCGCGGTCGAACATCTCCATCATCGGCATCGGGTCGGCCTCGCCGCCGTAGACGCCGCTGACCGAGACCGTCCCGCCGCGGCGCACCGCCTTGACCGCGACGTGCAGCGCGTCCAGCCGGTCGACCGCGGCGACATCGGTGATCTTCTGGGCCAGGCTGTCCGGCAGCAGGCCGGTGGCCCGCTGCGCGACCTCGGCCAGCTTGCTGCCGACCGCCTCCTCGTGCCCGTGCGCCTCCATCCCGACCGCGTCGATGACAGAGTTGGGGCCGCGGCCGCCGGTCATCTCGATCAGCGTGCTCGCGGTGTCCGCCGTCTGGCCCGGGTCCAGGGTCTCCACTCCGAACCGCGCCGCGGCGGCCCGGCGCTCAGGCACCGGGTCTACGCCGATGACCCGCCCGGCGCCGAGGTGCCTGGCGATCCGCGCCGAGAACTGTCCGATGGGACCCAGGCCGAGCACCGCCAGGGTGCCGTCCTTGGGCGTGCCGGCGTAGGCAACGGCCTGGTAGGCGGTGGGCAGCACGTCGGACAGGAACAGGTACTGCTCGTCCGGGCCGTCCGCCGGGACCTTGACCGGGCCGAACTGGGCCTGCGGCACCCGCAGGAACTGCGCCTGCCCGCCCGGAACCGAGCCGTACAGCGACGTGTAGCCGAAGAGGGCTGCTCCCTTGCCCTGCTCCCGGACCTGAGTGGTCTCGCACTGCGCGTACAGCCCGCGGTGGCACATCCAGCAGTGCCCGCAGGAGATGTTGAACGGAATGACGACCCGGTCGCCGGGCGCCAGGTTGGTGATGTCCGCGCCGACCTCGGTGACCACGCCCATGGCCTCGTGCCCGAGTACGTCGCCGGCGCAGAGATACGGTCCGAGCACCCCGTACAGATGCAGGTCGGAGCCGCAGATGGCGGTCGAGGTGACCGCGATGATCGCGTCGTTCGGTTCCTGGATGCGCGGATCGGGCACGTCGGTGACCCGTACGTCCAGGTTGCCCTGCCATGTCAGTGCCCTCATGAAGCCCTCCGTTGGTCTGCGATGACGGGGCCGCCCCCTGCCCGGCCCGCCCGGCTATCCACCTCCTGACCGGAAGAACTTCCTGTTTGCCGAGCAGACGTGAGGGAAGCGTGCCGAGGATTCCCAGCTCATGGAGGCAGCGCATGAAGGCAACGGTGCCGCTCGTCACGGCGGCCGCCACCGTCGCGGGGGCGATCCTGGCCGCCCGTCGCGGGCAGGACGATATCCGCGGTGAGGTCGCGGTGGTGACCGGCGCGTCCCGCGGGCTCGGGCTGCTGCTGGCCCGCGAGCTAGCCCGCCACGACTGCCCGCTGGTCATCTGCGCGCGCGACGCCGCCGAACTGGACCGGGCGGCCGGGCAGCTGCGCGCGGCGGGCGCCGAGGTGACGTCCGTCGCCTGCGACGTGACCGACGAGGCGTCGCCGCGGCTGCTCGTCGACACCGCGCTCGAGCGTTACGGCCGGCTCGACATTCTCATCAGCAATGCCGGGATCATCCAGGTCGGCCCGGTACAGGACGGGCAGGCCGGCCTCTACGAGACCGCGCTGGACACGATGGCGCTCGCGCCGGTGCGCCTGGCGCTCACGGCCCTGCCGGTGATGCGCCGCCAGGGTCACGGCCGGATCGTCACCATCGCCTCGGTCGGCGGCAAGCTGAGCGTCCCCCACCTGCTGCCCTACAGCACCGCCAAGTTCGCCGCCGTCGGCTTCTCCCAAGGCCTGCGTGCCGAGCTCGGCCGCGGCCCGGTGACGGTCACCACCGTCGTGCCCGGGCTGATGCGTACCGGCTCTCACCTGCAGGCCCGCTTCACCGGGCAGGCCGGCAAGGAGTTCACCTGGTTCGCGCTCGGCGCCAGCCTGCCACTCGTCTCGATGGATGCCGAGCGGGCCGCCCGTCAGATCATCGGCGCGGTACGGCAGCGCCGGGCGGAAGTCATCCTGACCCCGGCCGCCCAGCTCGTCTCCCGTGTCGCCGGGCTCGCGCCCGGGCTGACCAGCGAGGTTCTCCACCTGGTGCAGCGGCTAGCGCTCCCTGCGCCGCCTGGTCAGGCCGCTCAAGGCGGCGAGCCCGTCCCGGGACATGACCTGGACCCCGCCCTGCCCAGGAAGGCGTTCGACCGCCTGACCACCCTGGGCCGGGCCGCCGCGACCCGCTTCAACGAGCGGTCGCGGTTATAAAAGTCATCCCGCCGGCCCAGGCGGACAGGAGGAATCATCATGGCAAGAGCAGACACCGCCCGTGAAATCGGGCGATCCGAGGTCAGCATGCTCGGCATCTACCTCAATGACCATCTCGCGGGGGCGACAGCAGGAACCGAACTGGCGCACCGGACGGCCCGATCCCACGGCGACGGACAGAACGCCGCCACGCTCAGGCGCCTCGCGGCCGAGATCGCACAGGACCGCGCCGCCCTGCTGGACATCATGACCGCCCTCGGCATCAAGGTCCGCCACTACAAGGTGAGCGCCGCCTGGATCGGGGAGAAGGCCGGCTGCAAGTTCAACGGCCGGCTCTTCGCCCGGTCACCCCTCAGCAACCTCGAAGAACTGGAAATGCTGCGGCTCGGCGTGGAAGGAAAGGCCGCGGGCTGGCGCACCCTGCGGACCCTGGCGGACACCGACACGCGCCTCGACCCAGGGCGCTTGGACGAGCTCATCTCCCGGGCCCGGCGACAGGCTGACCTTCTCGAGGACCTCCGGGTCGGCGCCGCCGACCAGGTGATCAGGGCACGCCCGGCTAGCGGCCGGTAACTCCGGGCCTACCAGGAAGCCGGCTTCGACGAGATCTGCCTGGGGCAGGTCGGCGGCCGGCTCGAGGGCGCCTTCGATTTCTTTGCCAGCCCGGGTACGGGGAACCTGACTTCAGCCGGTACGGCGTATTCCTCGGACAACCGGATCACCCCTTCCGCCTGCGGGCCGCCAGGGCGGCGGCGGCTCCCGCGCCGGCCGCGGCGATCCCGGCCAGCCGGGCGTAGTCGGCGGGACGCGGGGGTGCGGGGCGGGACGGCCGTACTGTCTCGCCGCGCAGGCCGGCGGCCAGGATCTCGGCCAGGTGCACGGGGGTGCGGCCGGTGCCGGCCTGCTCGATCTGGGTGCGGCAGCTGAACCCGTCCGCCAGCACCAGGGTGTCCGCGGCCGCGTCGCGCACGGCGGGCAGCAGGACCCGCTCGCCGCAGGCCCGGGACACGTCGTAGTGCCCGGCCTCGAAGCCGAAGTTGCCGGCCAGCCCGCAGCAGCCCGCGTCCAGCACGTCCAGGTCGACCCCGGCGTCGCGCAGCAGCGCCCGGTCCGCGTCGTAGCCCATGATGGCGTGCTGGTGGCAGTGGGTCTGCGCGATCGCCTTCCCGCCCAGCTGCGGCGGCCGCCAGCCGTCGGTGTGATCCCGCAGCAGCTCGGCCAGCGTGACGGTCTGCTGCCGCAGCCGCTGGACGTCGCGGTTGCCGGGCATCAGCTCGCGTGCGTCGGACCGGAACACCGCCGTGCAGCTCGGCTCCAGCCCGACCACCATGACGCCGCGCCGCAGGTACGGGGCCAGGGTGTCCACGGTACGCTGCAGCACCCGCCGGGCCGTGGCCAGCTGACCGGTAGAGATCCAGGTCAGGCCGCAGCACAGCGGCTGGGCGGGAATCGTCACCCGCCAGCCCGCCGCCTCCAGTATCTCGACCGCCGCTTGCCCGATCGCGGGGGCCAGGTGGTTGGTGAAGGTGTCCGGCCACAGCACGACCTCGCCGCGCAGCCCGGAAAGCCCGGGGTCGCGCCGGGCGGACCAGGCTTGCAGCGTCTGCCCGGCGAACAGCGGGATCCGGCGGCGCCGGTCGATCCCGCCCATGGTGGTCAGCACGTCGCGCAGGCCGGGTGGCTGGGTGAGCGCGTTGACCAGCCGCGGGGCCCGGGAGGCGAGCTGGGCCAGCGCAGGCAGCCAGCCCATCGAGTAGTGCGACCGCGGGCGGATCCGCCCGGCGTAATGGTGGGCCAGGAACTCGGCCTTCATGGTGGCCATGTCGACCTCGACCGGGCAGTCCTTCTTGCAGCCCTTGCAGGCCAGGCACAGGTCGAGGGCGTCCCGGACCTCGGTGGACCGCCAGCCCGCGGTGACCGGGGAGTCGGCGTGCCCTTCCAGCATCTCGAACAGCAGCCGGCTCCGGCCGCGGGTGGAGTGCTCTTCCTCGCGGGTGACCATGTAGGACGGGCACATCACCCCGCCGCCGCTGTGGCGGCACTTGCCGACGCCCACGCAGCGCATCACCGCGCGCTCGAACCGGCCGTCGTCGTCTGGGTAGCCGAAGTACGTGTCGTAGTCCCGGGGCGCCCAGGAGGCGCCGAGCCGCAGGTTCTCGTCGATCCGGTACGGCGCGACCACTTTGCCCGGGTTCATCCGGTTGCCCGGGTCGAAGATCGCCTTGACCTGCCCGAAGGCCCGGACGAGGTCGTCGCCGAACATCTTGGGCAGCAGCTCGCCGCGGGACTGGCCGTCGCCGTGCTCGCCGGAGAACGAGCCGCCGTAGGACACCACCAGGTCCGCGGCCCGTTCGATGAACCGCCGGAACACCGCGATGCCATCGGCGGTGACCAGGTCGAACGGGATCCGGGTGTGCACGCAGCCCTGGCCGAAGTGCCCGTACAGGGCCGCGCCCGAGTAGCCGAACTCGTCGTAGAGCTTGCTCAGGTCCCGCAGGTAGTCACCCAGCCGCTCGGGCGGTACCGCGGAGTCCTCCCAGCCCTCCCAGGTGTCCGGCATGTCCGGCACCCGGGCGGTAGCGCCGAGGGCCACCTCGCGGACGTCGGCCAGTTCCTTCTCGTGCTCCGGGTCGTCGTAGAACTTCACCGTCGGCCCGGGCTCGGTGCCGTGCAGCTCGTCGATCAGCGCCCGCGCCTTGGCATCGGCCTCGTCCTGGGCGTCGCCGGAGAAGATGACCATGAGCCAGCCGCCGCCCTCCGGCAGCAGGCGCAGGGCCTCGGGGTTCATCCGCCGCTCGCGCTCGAACGTGACCAGCCGCTCGTCGAGGCCTTCCAGCTGCTCGGGCTGATGCCGGGCGACGGCCGGGGCGGCGTCGGCCGCGCTGGCGATGTCCGGGTATCCCAGCACGACCAGCGCCTGAGCCGCCGGCGCCGGCACCAGGCGCAGCTCGGCGTGCAGGATCGTGACCAGGGTGCTCTCGCTGCCGACCAGCGCCCGGGCCACGTCGAAGCCGTGCTCGGGCAACAGCGAGTCCAGGTTGTAGCCGGACACCCGGCGCGGGATCCGCGGGTAACGCTCCCGGATCTGGCCGGCGCAGGCCGCCGACAGCTCCCGCAGGGCCTGGTAGATCTCCGCGCGCCGGCCGCCGGCGGCCACGATCGCGGCGTACTCCTCGTCGCTGGCCGGGCCAGCCCAGAACCTCTCGCCGCCATAGGTGAGGACCTCGAGCCGGAGCACGTTGTCGACGGTCTTGCCGTAGGCCTGGGCCGTCGCCCCGCAGGAGTTGTTCCCGATCATGCCGCCCAGCGTGCAATGATCGTGCGTGGCCGGCCGCGGGCCGAACATCAACCCGTGCGGCGCCAGCGCCGAGTTGAGCTCGTCCAGCACGATGCCCGGCTCGACCACGCAGGTCCTCGCGCCGGGATCGACCGAGACGACGCCATGGCAGTACTTGGACCAGTCAATAACTACCGCGGCGTTGCACGCCTGCCCGGCCAGGCTGGTACCACCCCCGCGGGACACCACCGGCGCGCCGAACTCCCGGCACACGGCCACGGCCTGCACCCCGGCGTCCACGCTGCGCGGGATCACCACGCCGACCGGCACCTGACGGTAGTTCGACGCGTCCGTGCTGTAAGCCCCCCGGCTGCCCGCGTCGAACCGTACCTCCCCATCGACCCGCCGCCGCAAGTCACGCTCCAGCACGCCCGCATCCGCCGGCGGAGGACCGCCGTGGCGCACGACTGGGTCCGGCAACGAGATGCTGGTCATCATCGGCCTCCTGGAATAAGTCCGATCGCCCGGTTACCCGCCGCGGATAGCCGCAAACGCCACAGAAGAGCACCAGGGCGGGCCCTCCGGCGGAGGCGGGACCGCACCGCTGGTCCCCGCAGTCTCGACATCCCCGGCGGCCCTGTGGTCAGCGAGGCGCCCGCGGCGATGGCCAGGGAGCCCGGGCGCCTGCCCGAGGCGGACGTCGCCGTGGCTGTCGCGGGGTCAATAGCTGGATTGACTGCTCGTAATTAAAAACTATCGTATTACGATGGACGTTATCTGAAGCGAGGAATTAGCCACCGAGGCCCGATATCTGATCTCCCGTCGGGCACCAGCTGCTCTGCTGCGCGAACCCGCGAGGTTTGGTCACGCCGCTGTACTGGGCACCCGCCTTTGGTCCCTGGCATCAGGGACTTACGCCCCGTCCATTGCAGGCCGTTTGACCAGTGCCGCCCCGCGGTAACCACGCTTAGCGTCGGCCGTGAATGAGGTGATGAGATGACGGCAGCGACCGCCCCCCGGCCACGCCGGGACCCGGCCACGCCGGGACCTCCGGGCCTTGATCTAGGGTCACCCGGACGACGTCCGCTGGCCGCAGCCGGGTGACCGAGCGCGGATCCCACGACCGGCTCATCGAATCTGGCGGGGTCTACCATCGACTGTGGCAGGCCTAGCTGAGGCAAGAAGAGCGGAGGCGAAGGTCTACATGAGGCAGCGCGACCAGAACCGTGACCTGATGGCGGCCCTGCTGCCGGCCGCTGAGCCAGTCGAGTCGCTGCTGCGGAAGGCGCAGTTCTTCACGCCGGGTACCCCCTCCGAGGATTACCGTGAGCTGCACCGCCGGGGCGGGCGGGGGGCTGAGGAGTTCTACCGGGAGCGGTGGCGGCATGACCGCGAGGTGCGTTCGACCCACGGGGTGAACTGCACCGGATCGTGCTCGTGGAAGGTGTACGTCAAGGACGGAATCATCACCTGGGAGACGCAGCAGACCGACTACCCGTCGGTAGGCCCGGACTCACCGGAGTACGAGCCTCGCGGCTGCCCGCGCGGCGCATCGTTCTCCTGGTACACCTACTCG
>CAWJDK010000002.1:0-29465 GCA_963841585.1 uncultured Actinomycetes bacterium | reverse complement strand
CGTCGGCGGTGAACTGCCGCCGGGCCAGCACATGGTGGAGACCGACCTCGCCCGCCAGCTCGGCGTCAGCAGGCAGCCGATCCGCGAGGCGCTGCACCGCATGGAGGCCGAGGGGTGGGTGGACCTGCGGCCCAGCCAGGGTGCCTTCGTGCACGTCCCCACCGACTCCGAAGTCGACGAGCTGCTCGACGTCCGCGCCCTGCTCGAGGCCGAGACGGCCAGGCTCGCGGCGGCCAGCGCGGGTTCGAACCCGCAAACCCGGCCGGCCCAGCTGGCCCGGCTGCGGGAGATCTGCCGCGAGGGCCAGGCCGCCGCCGAGGCCGGCGAGTTCGGCGCCGCGGTGGCGGCGAACAACGCCTTTCACGCCGAGGTCGCGGTCATCGGGGGCAACGCGACGCTGGCCGAGCTGGCCGACATCGTTGGCCGCCGGGTGCGGTGGTACTACCGGATGGTGGCCCCGGCGCGCGGTCACGGGTCGTGGAGCGAGCACGCCGAGATGATCGTGGCGATCGAGGCGGGTGAGCCGGACCGGGCGCAGGCGCTGGCCCGCAAGCACACCGAGCGGACCCGCCAGGCCTACCACCAGCCCAGGGCCGCCACCAGCTAAGGGAGCCTGACCACGCTCACCGGGTCCGGGGCGTACGGGTCGCTGGCGTTGTCGACGAGCTCGATCTCGCCCCGGTCGGACATGATGTGGTACGACCCGTCCGCCCGGTACTCGCGGATGATCGTGCAGGTCCCGTCGGCGTGGGTGTAGCGCTCCTGGGCGTACGCGTCGGTGGCGTCCTTCTCCGCGTCGACCGCGGGCTCGTCCCGCCAGACGAACCGGTACGGCGCGAGCGGCAGCCTCAGCTCATACGGGTAAGAAGTCATTACTTAAATGCGCTCCCTCCTCACGCGGGGGGTTCGCGGGGGGTGTCCCCCCGCGGGTGGGGTGTCCCCCCGCGGGTCACGTATCCAGCAGGCCCAGCGTCCGCAGCAGGGTGTCCTGGGCGGGCCCCGGCTCGGCCGCCTCGACCAGCTCGTCCAGGCCCCAGCCGGCCTCGTCGAGCAAGCCGGTGGCCTGGTCGAACAGCGGGACTCGCTGGTGCGGCGGGACGGCCCGCAGCACCAGGTGCCGAACGGCCTGGATCACCGCGGCGCGCAGCAGCGCGCGCCGGTCCCCGGCGCCGCGGGCGATCCCCGGCGTCAGTGGAATAATCCGGCCCAGTGGCGGCGGCTCAGGCACATCATTCATCGGCCGCCGCCAGTTCCCGGCGCAGCCGCTCGATCTCGCCCGGCCGGGCCAGGTCGATCACCTCGACGAGGGCGAACTGGCGGCCGCCGTCCGAGCCGTCGGCGAGCTGGACCCGGCCCGCCTCGGCGTGCACCTCGAAACGCGGGCTGGCTGCGTGCGGCCCGACGGTGAGCACGTACCTGAGCACGGCCTGCCGGTCCGGCAGGTACCGCTGCTGGCGGCCGTCGTCGAACAGCACCTGCCACCGGGGGGGTATGGGGGGGCGGGCAGCCCCCTCATGAGCGGGGGGGTCACCGGGGGGGTCGCCCCCCCGGGGGAAAATCACGCGCCGGCGCCGCGGTTGAGGGGCATCGAGTACTCCTCGTCCGCCAGCCGCTGATGCCGGGCGGGATCCTCCAGGTCGCGCAGCGCCTTCGGCACCTCCATGCCGATGGCCTCCCAGTTGCGGTTGGCGCCTACCTGCATGGTCGCCACGTGCTCGGGCAGCATGTGCCCGAACCGGCCCTGCATGGCCAGGTAGTCGGTTACCGGCCGCTGGATGGGCGGGTGGAAGTAGTGGTACGCCCGCTCCCGCGGGTCGTACTCCCAGACCGGGAAGAGCCCGGACTCGACGACCCGCCGTCCCAGCTCGACCGTCATCGAGGTCTGGTAGACCCAGCCTTTCTGGCACGGCGTGTAGCAGTGCAGGAAGGCCGCGCCGACGTAGTTGAGGCCCTTGCGGGTCTTGTTCATCAGGTCGACGGGATAGCCCACCGTGGTGGTGGCCACGTAGCAGTGCGGGTGCCCCTCGGCCATCATCTTGGCCAGGTTCTTGGGCGGCAGCTTCTTGCCTTCGGGGATCGCCTTGCCGAACGGCGTGAACGTGGTCATGCCCGCGTAGGGCGTGGTCGGCGACGTCTGGATACCGGTGTTGGCGTAGCACTCGTTGTCGTAGCAGACGAACAGGGCGTCGTGGTTGCGGTACAGCGCGCCGGAGATCGATCCGATGCCGATGTCCGAGGCCGAGCCGTCTCCCGCCATCACCAGGATGTTCGGGTACGGGCCTGGGTACCGGCCCTTCCTGATCATCGCCTCGTAGCCGGCCGCCAAGCCGGAGGTGAACGAGCCGCCGCTGGCGATCGGGGTGTGCGCCCACGGCACCGTGTACGGCGTGCACAGGTAGGTGGAGTTGGCCACGTACATGCACCCGGTCGGCCCGGCCACCACGGTGTCCTGGCCGGCCGCCTTGAGCACCCAGCGGTACTGGATGGCCGGCCCGCAGCCCGCGCAGGTCCGGTGCCCGGCCGCATACGGGTCCTCCTCCGGCAGGTCGGGCAGGTAGTACAGGTCGCGCCCGTCCTCCTCTTCCAGCAGCGGAAGCGTCTGACGGACTACTTCGTGCGTCACCTCGGTACCCCCTAGTCCTCGAAGCCGACCCAGTGGGCGGCCTTCTCCACCCGGCCGCGCTCGATGGCCTGGCCGAGCTTGCCGGCCATCCAGTCGAACTCGGCCATCGGCACGGTCTCGCCGCCCAGGCCGGCCATGAACGACGTCACCAGCGGACGCGGGCCGTCCAGGTGGTACAGCGCGGTGGTCACGTCCAGCGAGAGAATGCCGCCGTAGCTGGCGCCGCCGAGGCCGAGGTTGGTCTCCACCACCCCGACCGCCTTGACGCCGGCCAGGGCCTCCCGCAGGTCGTCGCCGGGGAACGGCCGGACCCACAGCAGCCGGGCCATGCCGGCCTTGATTCCCTGGGCGCGCATCCGGTTCACCGCGGCCCGGCAGGTGACCGCGTGCCCGCCGGAGATGACCAGCGCGATGTCGGCGTCGTCCAGCCGGTACGACTCGACGAAGTGCGGGTACTCCCGGCCGAAGACCCGGGCGAACTCGTCGGTCTTCTCCCGGATCACCGGGATCGCCTCCTCCATCGCCCGGGCCCGCTCCAGCTGCAGCGGCGGCCCCTGCTCGGGGTGGATCTGCGGGCCGTGCGACACCGGGCGCCGCGGGTCCAGCGGGAACGGCAGCTGGTAGGGGGGCAGGAACTCGTCGACCTGTTCGGCCGCGGGCATCGCCACCTCGCCCGCGATGTGCGAGACGAAGTAGCCGTCCTGCACCACCATCTGCGGCAGCAGCACCCGCGGGTCCTCGCCGATCGCGTAGGCGAGCAGCGACTTGTCGAAGACCTCCTGCGGGGTCGCGGCCCAGCCCATCAGCCAGCCCATGTCCCTGGTGCACAGGGCGTCGGTGTGCTCCGAGCCGAAGTCGCCGGGCGGGTCCAGGGTCCGGTCGGCGATCGCCATCTGGATCGGGATGCGCGCCCCGGAGATGATTGAGTACATCTCGTAGCCGTAGGTGACGCCGACCCCGGAGGAGCCGGTGTAGGCCCGGGCGCCGCACGAGCCCGCGCCGAACGCGGCGGAGAACTGCGAGTGCTCCCCGTCGGCGTGCAGGTACTCGGCGTCCAGGATCCCGTCCGCGACGAACTGCGCCAGGTTCATCATGATCGCCGTGTACGGCCGGATCGGGTACGCGGTGATCACGTCGACGTTGGCGTACAGGGCTGCGTACGCGGCCGCCGCGCACCCGTTCTGCCGCACCCGGGTGCCCGCCAGATCGCGCAGGAACCTCTCTCCCTCGGGGGTCCGGATGGCCCGCTGCAGCCGGGGCGCCCCTCCGATTCCGCCGGTACCGGCGTGCACGGTGGTCATGGCGAATCACCAGGCCCGTTCGGATGAATTGGTTGTGATCGTGTCGTTCTCGCCGCGTCGTACTCGGCGATCGCGTCCTCGATGAGCTGCCGGGTGAACGGCGCCTGCTCGGCGTGCGCGCCGTCGTACGGCGCGAACGCGGTCTCCATCCGGACCACGTCGCCCGGCTCGTCGAAGTCGAGCTCCGGCACCCGCTCCAGGCACCCGGTGGGGCACTCCTGCACGCAGACCAGGCAGCCCTTGCAGTAGTGGGTGCGGATGGAGTAGTGCCCGTTCTGCCGCGCGTCCCGCAGCACGCTGACGTCGGGGCACACGATGTAGCAGTTGTCGCAGCCGTTGCAGACCCCGCAGGACATGCAGCGGTCCGCCTCGGCGAGCGCCTGCTCCCGGCTGTAGGCCAGGGTGACCTCGGTGACCTGGCTGGTGCGGCGCGCGGCGGCCGGGGCCAGCGGGGCCTCGGTGCGCGGCGCGTGCCTGAAGTAGGCGGTGTTGAGCTTTTCGTAGGGCATGACCTCGACCGGGTCCGCGGGGCGCAGCGGCTCGGCGCTGAGCACCCGGTCGATGTCCCGGGCCGCGCGCTTGCCGTCGCCCAGCGCGTCCACCACCATGGACGGTCCGCGCATCACGTCGCCGCCGGTGAAGACGGTGCCCCCACCCACCTCCCCTCCTCCCTTCCTTAGGACCCGGCCGTAGTCGTCGGCCCTGACCAGGCCGCGTTCGGCACAGTCAGCGGGCAGCCAGTCGAGCCGCTGTACCTGGCCGATGGCGACCAGTATCGTGTCGCAGGGCACCTCGAACTCGGTACCGGGGGTGAGCCGGGGGCTTACCGCGCCGCGCTCGTCGCGGTCCAGGGCCGCCTGGCACAGGACCGCGCCGCGGACGTTGCCCTCGTCGTCGGCCAGCACCCTGACCAGGGCGGTCCCCGGCCGGAAGAGCACCCCCTCGTCCCGGGCCTGGGCCAGGTCCTCGGGCACGATGAGCAGCTCGTCCTCCGCTTCCAGGGACACGATGCTCGCCTGGCCCCCGGCCCGTGAACCGATGGCGGCACCGCCGAGCCTGATCGCCGACCTGGCCGCGTCGGAGGCGGTGTTGCCGCCCCCGATGACCAGCACGTTCCGCCCGATCTGCACCGGGCGGCCCAGGCCGGTCTCGCGGAGGAACTCCAGCGCGCCGATCACGCCCCGGGCCTGGCCGCCCGCGGCGTCCAGGCGGCGGCCGACGTCCTGGCCGAGGGCGAGGAAGACCGCGTCGTAGCGGCCGGCCAGCTCGTCCAGGGCGGGGCCGTCCGCGCCGGCCCGGACGCCGCAGCGGATCTCGATGCCGCCCAGGTCCAGCAGCTTGGCGATCTCGGCGTCGAGGATCTCCTCGGGCAGGTGCCAGGCCGGTATGCCGGCCCGCAGCATGCCCCCGGGCTTGTCCAGGGCCTCGAAGATGACGCTGGCGTAGCCCTTGCGGCGCAGGTGGTAGGCGCAGCCGAGGCCGCCGGGACCCGAGCCCACGATGGCCACCGTCTTGCCGTTCAGCGGGGGCAGGTCCTGCTTGACCGGGTTGGCCGCGAGCTTCAGGCCGAAGTCCCCGAGGAACCGCTCCACCCCGCGGATGCCGATCGGCTCGTCGTGCGCGGCCCGGTTGCAGGCTGTCTCGCAGGGGTGGTAGCAGACCCGGCCGGTGACCGAGGGCATCGGGTTGTCCGCGCAGATGGTGAGGTAGCCGTCCAGGTACCGGTCGTGCTTGACGTGATCCAGGTACTTCTGGATCTGCTCGCCGGTCGGGCAGGCGTGGTTGCACGGCGGTGTCTTGTCCCGGTACACCGGCCGGTAGAAGCGGAAGTTGCCGGTCGGGAACAGCCGCTGCCCCTCCTTCTCGGTGGGCGGCGGCGTGACGCCCGCGATCGGCAGCCTGAGGTGCTCGGGAACGTGCGTCCCGCGTACAGACATGCGAACCTCCCGGATCTCGCGGCGGCGTGCGGGTCTTGAGCTTTTCTGAGGGTTTGAGGGATTTTTGAGGGGTCAGGCGGCGGCGTACTGGACGACCGTGTGCTGCCCGGCGCCGCGGAGCATGGCGTCGCGGTCGGCTACCACCTGCGCCACCGCCTCGGCCGGCAGCACGCCGGTCGCCGCGACCAGGGCGCCGATCAGCGGCGCGGCGATGCCCCGGCCCACCGCGAGCCGCTCGACCGCGCCTTCGGTGGACATCCGGTCGAAGGCCAGCTCGGACAGGTCGCGGACGAACATCCACGGGCTGCTGCCGCGCTGCTCGGCCAGCCCGGTCGCGTCGACCACGACGAGCTTGTCCAGCTTGGCCAGCATGGGTTCGGGCAGGAACTTCAGCAGGTAGTGAGGGTCCCGGGCGGAGTTGATGACCAGCACGCCGCGGGCGGGCGGCGTATTGCGGAAGAAGTTGACCGCCTTGATGATCGTTTCCTCGACCAGCACCACCCAGTCGGGGTGCGGGTTCTCGTAGACGAACCGGTCGAGGATCGGCTCGTCGGCGAACCGCGCGTACCGGCGGACCAGGCAGTTGGTGCGGTCCGGGTCGTCGACGTAGTTGCTCACGTTCTCGGCGTGGTAGCCGAGATTGCGGGCGGCGGCGGCGATGCAGGTGGAGACGTCGCGCGCCTCCTTGTCCATGATGATCCCGCGGGACCAGACCGTGAGCTCGTGGTGCACGGCGCGCTCGCTTCCGGGCCTGAGCGTTATGCAGAACCGGTCGCGAGTGCAGGCCGTCTGGCCTGCGCGAGCAGCCGGTGCGTCGTACGGCGATCAGCCACAGCGGGTTTTTTGCATAACGCGAAACCCATCCAACACTTTGTATACCGTAGGCAAGATACCGTCATCGTACGCCGGTGCTCCCTGCCGTCAAGGCCCGGACGACAACTTCATGCTGGCTGCGGCGCGGCCTGCCGCGCCCGGGGCGGCGCCGTGCCTGCTGCCCAGTATGCGCCCGCGGGATGCCCGTTTTCTGCCCCAGCGACCGGATATTACCGAGTGCGACAGAGCACTTGCCCTGGGCCAGCAGCGGGCGACGCGACGTGCCGTAAAGCCCGGAATGCATCATGCCAGGGGTGGCCGGGCAGTAGCGTGTGTCTTCAATCGCGGCGCCACGGCTTCGCAACTTATCCAAGTAGGTAGCAGAGTGTCTCGTTTGTCGCGATGATGCTAGTGATCATTGACCTGCTGTACGACAGACAGGGGAGTGACCCGGTATATGAGGAGTGGTTCGCCGGCTAACGATGGCGGTGGATGGCCATCAGCGCAGCGTCCCGATTCGAATGAGGCCCTGGGAAACCAGGGTCGCTACGCATCGGGGGCGAGAAGCGAACCGCAGGACAGTCAGGGGCCGGGACGGCGCGACGTGCCATTCGGGCCCGAGGTCTCCTGGCCTTACGGCTTCCGGCAGCTAGACCCGGAGTCCCGGGAGGTTCTCGAGTCGGCTTACAGCAGCGGCCCGGTGTACCAGCAGCCCGCCATGGACGATTACGGCTACGGCGACCCGGGCTACTCCGACCCCTCCTACGAGGGCCCGAGGACCCCGTACGGCAACCCCGCGCTCCCTGCTGATCACGGGAACGGCCGCGGAAACGCCGGGGCATCGAGGGACTTCGGGGGAACCGGCTACCGGTCGCGGGGCGGCGTTCCCGGATACCAGGTCCCCGAGGTCCGTGATCCCTCCCCGTCAGCTCATCAGGGATCCGGCTACCAGACATCCGGCTACGCGGCCCCCGGCCGCCATTCCCAGCCGTTCGCGCCGTCGTCCGGCCGCGACGACGAGGTCTGGCCGGTTACCGGCCAGGGGGGTTCAGGGGGACGGGCAGTCCCCCCGAGCGGGGGGTCCCCCGGGGGTCGTCCCCCGGGAGAAAGCACTGCGTATCCGGAACAGTGGTACGACAACCCGCGGCTGGACGACCGGGTCCTTGGCGACTCGAACCAGTCGCGGTCAGCCGACCCGCGGCTAGCGGGCATGACCTACGGCGAGCTGCGCTACGACGATCCGGAACCGGGTGCGTCCGGCTACGACGAGCCGCTCGACGATGAGTCCTGGTTCAAGGAACTGCGGCCCAGCACCCCCGCGTATCCCCAGTCTCCCGGTGGCCCGCAGGGTCCCGGCACCGGCCCGCAGCGCCGGGCAGAGCCGTCAGGTCCCGCGTTCGGCCAGCAGGCCGGTCTTCCGCAGGCGCCGGACCGGGCATCCGGTTACGGCCAGCCCCGCCGGGACGGCTCAGCCCCGAAGAGCCCGCATGGTCCGCAGATGAGCGCCGGGCGCCCCCAGCAGGGTCCGGCGGCTCCGGGCGCCGGCTTCCTCAGCGCGCCGGTCGGCCTGCTCACCCCGCCCGGCGGCACCCGGGTGGACGCCCTGCGGGACGGCGGCACGCGTCCGGCCGCCCCCGCGGCCAGCCCGCACCGCACTCCGCTCGCTCCGGGGGGGACGACCGAGGCGCCGGCGGCGACCCAGACCCTGACCATCCCCGCGTCCCCGAGCGCGAGCCGCCCGGGAACCGCGACGGTGCGCCCGGGCCACGGCCTGGACGGCCCGGAGATCACGTCTTCCTGGCCGGCCCAGCCCGCGGCCGGCGACCTCGACTCGTTCGAGGACTTCTGGCGGGACGACGCGGACGAGGAATACACCGGCCTGTTCGGGAACCGGGAAGCCGAGTTCGAGCGCGCGGACGCCAAGCAGGCCGCGGCCAAGCGGCGGACCGGCCGCCGTCGCGGCGGCAGCAACGACCACCGTCTCTGGCTCGGTCTCGGCGGCGTGGTGGTGGTGGCCGCGGCCGCGATCGTCGGCATCATCAAGTTCGAGTCCCCGTCGCACAGCGGCCCTGCGCACGTCATGACCACCCCGGCCAAGATCGGCGCCTACGCCCGCACCGTGGACCTGGAGCACCAGGCCAACGTGGCCGCGCTGAAGCAGAAGGTCATCAGCATGAGCGCGGGCCAGGCCAGCCACGTGGTGTCGGCCGTCTACGAGTCGGGCAACTCCGCGGCCGGCAACACCGCGCAGATCGTCATGTTCATCGGCGGGCACCTGGCGAACGCCGACCCGGCTGCCTCCATCACCAGCTTCACCCAGCAGTTCAAGGGGGCCCAGGTAGTCACCGCGGGCGCGCTGGGCGGCAAGGCGGCGTGCGTCCAGGACGGGACCGGGTCAAACAGCGTGGCCATGTGCGCCTGGTTCGACAACGACAGCTTCGGTGAGGTCGTCTCGCCGACGATGAACGCCAGCGCCCTGGCCAACGCGATGCACACGGTCCGCCCGTCGGTGGAACTGCGGGCCGCGAAGTAGCTACCCGCCCGGCTTCGGCGACGCGTCCTCAGCCGCGCACGCCGGTGCGTGTGCCGGTGCGAGTGCCGGTTATCCTGCGGTACAGCCAGAACATGAGGCGGTTGTGCCGCATGCCGGTTTCGGCCTCCGCCTGGCTGGAAGCGGCGACGGCGGCGTAGCCGTAGTCCCGCATCTGCCGCTCGTACTCGCCGACCGCCGCGATCAGGTCGCCGCGGGCCCGTTCGGCCCCGGTCAGCGTGCGGCAGAGCAGCGCCGCGTCCTGCAGCGCCGTGTTGGCGCCCGAACCACGCGCCGGGCTCATCGCGTGGATGGCGTCGCCGAGCACGGTGACCCGGCTCGGCGGCCACGGCGGAACCGGCGGCGACGTGCGGATCCTGACCAGGAACGTCTCGTCCACGGCGGCCCGCGCGTGCAGCGCGCGCAGGTCCGGGTGCCAGGTCCTGATCAGCCTCGCGGTCAGCGCGTGCAGTTCGGCCGGCGACATGGCGGCCAGCCGCTCGTCCGTGACGCCGAACCGTCCGCGGTCCGCCGCCACCGCCCACATCAGGTAGTCCCCGGCCGGAGAGAGCCACGGCGCGGCCCGCTCGGGCCGCTCCCGGAAGCGGACCAGCCCGGTCGCCATGCCGACCGCGCCGCCGATCACCGCGGTGAAGCCGTCCCGCAGCGCCGACGGCAGCCGGTCCTCCTCCGCGGGGCCGAGCGGGGTCTTGCCGTAGATGCACCGCTTGCCGGTGTCGGCCGGCCCGGCGGCGGGCAGGTACTGGCGGCGCACCGCCGAGCCGACGCCGTCCGCGCCGCAGGCCCGTTGCCGGCCGCCGGGGTGCCCGCGCAGCGTCGCCCAGGTCCTCGCCGCCGCCTCGAAGGTGTCCTGGACCAGGTCCGCGGCGAGCTCGCGGTCACCGCGGGTCCGCACGCACACGTGGCCGAACAACCACCGGTCATGGGCGGCGAAGAAGGCGCTCAGCTCGGCCACCTGGCGGTGCGGGATCCTGGGCTCGCCGCTATCCGCCATGGCACACCTCCGCCGGACGGGCCACAGGGACCGGGCCCGAACTAACTGAGCGCATCATGATTATGTAGTCGCGCACCGGCGGCAAAACCTTTAGCCCAGACCAGCTGTAGCCGGACCTGCTGTAGCCCGGATCCCCGATCCGGGCCGGGGGAGTCAGCTACTGCCCTGCTTGCGCGACCGGAACCGCCTGCGCAGGGACAGCCGGGTCACCGTGAGCAGGACGGCGACCGCCAGCGCGATCAGCCCGGCCACCTGGCCGGTGAGTCCCGGCTTGACGAACGCGATGGCCGAGGAGGAGGGGTTCGGCCTGCCCTTGGCCTCGCCACTCGGCGCCGGGGTCCCCGGCGAAGGACTGGGGGTAGCCGACGGGTTGATCGCGGGGAACAGGCCAGAGGCGTCGCCGGCCCCGATGAGCTGGCTGGAAACGCCGTTCAGGTTCGGAATCGGGCCGAGCGGCAGCGTGGTCTCCGGCAAGACCCCCGGCGACGACGCGGCCGCCGGCGAACTGGCCGGAGATGCCGGCGCGGCGGTGACGGCGACCGTCTCGGCGGCCGACGGCGGCGTCCACTTCTCCGTCGTTACGACGCTGGCCGTCGCGGTCAGCGTCACCGAGGTGAGCGAACTGGCGCCGGCCGCGACCGGGATCTGCGCCCTGAGGGAGACCGGCTGCTTGTCCGACACCGAACCGACCGCGCAGCTGGCCGTCCCCTCGCCCTTGAGGCAGCCGCTGGTGAACACGGGCTTCTGGCTCGCCGGCCGGGTGGCGAGGGCCACCGTCACGCCGGACGCCGAACCATTGTTCCCGATCGAGACCTGCACCACGTAGACGGCCTTCTGGCCGCGGCTGATGCTGGCCTGCGAGCGCTGGACGCTCACGCACAGGTCGGGCTGGGCCGCCGTGCTGGTCGGACTCGCGCTGCTGCTCGGGCTGCTGCTCGAGCTGGAGCCCGAGCTCGGGCTCGGGCTGGCGCTCGAGGCGATGAACGCGTCGACTGAGGCGGAGGCAGTGGCCGAAGGTGAGGTCTGGGACGACGACGGTGAGGATGACGGCGCGGACGGAGAGGACGAGCCCGCCTGGGACGGTGATCCCGTCGGCGAACTCGACGAGCCCGTCGGCGAACTCGGCGTCGACGTCGGCGCCGATGCCGACGCTGACGGCGAACTCGAAGCCGAAGCGGAGCCTGAACCCGAGCCCGCCGGCGACGGCGTATTGCTCGGGGTGCTGGTCGGGCTCGTGCCGGACGACGCCGGAGACGACGCCGGGGCGGTCGGCGAGGCGGAGCTGGAAGAACTGGAGGAAGGGGAAGGCGACGGCGACGACGGCTTGGGTGTCGGCGTGGGGGTCGGCGTAGACGTGGCGGCCGCCGGGAGCACCTCGCACTTGGTGTCGGTGTTCGCGCCGGCGCTGGTGGAGGTGCTCGGGCTCGCCGAGGCCGCCTCGGCCTTCATGGTGCCCGCCTGTGCGGCGCCCGGCCAGCCCACCAGCACGCCGAGGGTAAGGGACCCCCCGGCCACCGTGCTGAGTACCGCTGCTCGTGCGTGCGCCAGGCGCATGAAGACCGCCCTGTCTCCGCTGCTCGTCGAGGTTACTGCCTGCTCTTTGTGGGGTTCGTAGGCGACTGGGTGACGGATGGGTATGAGTACTCATATCCGGTGCCGGGCCAGTTATGCGTGTGCCAGCACGTTCCGTTCACAGCTGGGCCGCCCTGGCGGTTCGGCGGCCCGGCCAAGTGATGTGACGATCCCTGCCCCCTATCGGTTCCCCACCCTCACGAAATTCCCTTCCGGGTGATTTCGTGCCGATCTCAGACACGACGATATGCCACGAACGCGGCTGGGCCTAGACCGGCCAGCGCCCCCGACTGCTCCCGCGCCCTAACTGCCCCGTCACCCGGCCGCGGGAGCAGCCTCCCCGCACAGCGGCGGCACCTTACACACATCACGCGCCCCGCGGGGCACTGCCTTCACCCTGTGGGCACCCTCACACCGGGCCGCCACCACGACGGTGCGACATCGTGGTGGTTCTGACCACGGCGATGTGACATCGTCGTGGTTCGGCGCGGCTCCGGCTGCGATGTCGTTGCCCGGCGCAGCCCTGGCCGCGATGTTATGCCAGGGCTGCGGGTCATTTCCGTCTCGGCAGACGTTCCCGGGACCGTGGCCGGTCCGCAAGTGAGTCCGGGACCTGGAACGCTACCGCCGGCGCATCCGCGGCAGCAGTCGCCTCCGCGGCGGTCGCGCCTGGTGACCACGGAATCGCGGAAACCCGCGAAGCCTTGCCCTCGGCCGCGGGATCAGCCAGCCGCGCAGCTGCAGGCGCACGTGCTGGCGCGGGCGCAGGCTTTCGCGCAGGCCCAGGCGCAGGCGCGGGCGCCGGGTCCGCGATGTAGTCGGACGGCCTGGTCTCGTCGTACCCGTCCCGCAGGCCGAACCTCCGGAACACCACGGTGAGCACGGACGACACGGCCAGGTTCAGGATCAGCGCCGTGATCGCGATGTAGGTGGCGTGCCCGAACACCACGGACGCGGAGGCGCCGAAGTGCGCCTGGCCGCCGCCGGATGTCCGGTACGCCTCGATCGTTCCGTCGGCCATGCCCGATCCATGTGCCCTGAAATGGAGCCGAGCTGATTGACTAGGGTCACCGGCAGCTGACCTGGGGAGTGCGAATGACCGCGAGCGTGGACCGCTGGGCGGACGTCTACCGGGACGTTCACGCCCACCCCGAGCTGGGTTTCGCCGAGACGCGCACGGCGGGGATTGCCGAGAGCTACCTGTCGAGCATGGGATTCGAGGTCACCACGGGGGTGGGGGGTACCGGTGTGGTGGGTCTCTTCCGCAACGGTCCAGGTCCCACTGTGCTCGTGCGTGCCGATATGGATGCGCTGCCGGTGCTGGAGGCTACCGGGTTGCCCTATGCGAGCACGCAGGTGAGCACGGATCCGGCCGGAAATCAGACGCCCGTCATGCACGCGTGCGGGCACGACCTGCACGTCGCGTGCCTGCTGGGGGCGTGCGAGCGGCTGGTGGAGAGCCTGGACACCTGGTCGGGAACGCTGATGGCGGTGTTCCAGCCCGCGGAGGAGCTCGGTTCCGGGGCCAGGGCGATGATCGACGACGGGCTCCTTACGCGCTTCGGTACGCCGGCGGTCGTCCTAGGTCAGCACGTGGCTCCGTTCCCAGCTGGCCTGATCGGGCTGCGCGTCGGCGCGGCCTTCGCCGCGGCGGACAGCCTGAAGGTCACGCTGCACGGCCAGGGTGCGCACGGTTCGCGGCCCGAAGCCTCCGTCGACCCGATCGTGATGGCCGCCGCGACGGTGCTGCGCGTGCAGACGATCGTCTCCCGGGAGATCCCCGCCGGGGAGACCGCGGTGGTGACGATCGGCACCCTGCATGCCGGGACTGCCGTGAACATCATCCCCGACCGGGCCGAGCTGGGGTTCAGCATCCGGACCTTCAGCGCCGACGTGCGTGACCAGGTCCTGGCCGCCATCGAGCGGATCGCCTGCGGGGAGGCAGCCACCGCCAGGGCTCCGAGGCCACCGGACGTCGAGCTGTCCTACTCGTTCCCGGCCGTCATCAACGACGAGGCCGCCTGCGCCCGGACACGGCCCGCCTTGCAGTCGGTGTCGCCGATGATCGTGGACCCGGGCCCGGTGACGGGCAGCGAGGACGTCGGCCTGCTCGCGAGCGCGGCGGGAGCGCCCTGCGTGTACTGGCTGCTGGGCGGCGCTGACCCCGCGGGCTTCGATGGTGCCACAACGATCGGCGAGATCGCCGCGCGGTCAAAGAACCTCCCGTCGAACCACTCGCCCATGTTCGCGCCCGTCATCGAGCCCACGCTGTCCACCGGGATCGGGGCGCTGACGGCCGCCGCGACAATCTGGCTCCAGCACTGAGCCGGACCGGCCGGCCCGCGGCCCCACGGCGCTTGTCCCCGTGTTACCTGCTGGACCACGAACCCGCTGTCACAGGACCCAGCATCGCTTTCGGGACATCCCGCAACCCCCCGATGTCCGCTTATCCGCTCCTGGCGGGCTGCCCGGGCGCGCAGGAGAACCCATCGTCGGTGCGGGCGCGGCGGGAAGGTGCGCGGTCGGTGGCTGACATCCTCCGGCACGGTGACGCGACCGCGGCGGAAGTACGCTAAGCTCTCTACGCTGGTTGGCGCACCGAGCTGGCTGCGTTGCTAGATTGGGCGTCGTGCCAGCGCTATGCATCACCTGAGGAGACGCGCCACGGCGCGAAACCCCAGGCAGACACGCCCCGTTAGCTCAGTCGGCAGAGCGTCTCCATGGTAAGGAGAAGGTCTACGGTTCGATTCCGTAACGGGGCTCCAGGTGGTGTTCACGTTTCACCAGCGTCTATGTTCACGTTTAGGTCTGACATTCTGGTCTCGCGGGGTGCCTGTGGTCCGGTGCCGGGGTCTTCGGGCGTGCGCCGGGGCCTGGTTCTGTAGTTGGTCCTGTGTCAGGGCGTGCTCTCGCCTGCTTGTGGCTGTCCTGGCTGGTGGTGGCGGGCGCGGGGCTCCTGGTGGTGGTTGCGGGTCAGGGTGGCCCGGCGGCGAGGCGGGCGAGGGGCTTGCGGCGCCGTTTGCGGGTTTTCGGGGGTAGCCCGGCGGCTGCGCGGCGCTGGGTTTCTTCCTGGCGGGTGTTCCAGGTGTTCAGGATGCGCTGGTTGCGGGTGATGAGCAGGGTCGTGGTGAACAGCATCAGGGGGGCCAGGCCCATCAGGCGGCACCAGCCGCGGGTGATGTTGTTGCTGGCGGGGTCCTTGGCGGTGGCGAAGCCGCGTTCGGCACCGGTGCGGCGGGCGTAGGAGCGGCGCCAGGCCGCCGACGGGTAGTCGTGTTTCTGCGCGGTCTTGGCGAGCACGTCCGGCGGGACGGTGATGGTCTGCTGGGTGCAGCAGGCCTGGGGGTGCTCCGGGGGGCTGCAGGATCTCGGGCCGGTCCCGGTCCAGCATCATCGAGGCGGGCGGAGCGGGCAGCGGACCTTGCCCATGGCGGCGGGGCACTGGACCCGGTGGTAGCCGTCTTGCGTCGTCGGCGGTGAGGCGGCCGAGCTTGTAGCGGGCCAGTCTCGGCGGTCTTGTGTGTCGTGGTCCGCAGCTTGCTCGCTGGTGGCGGTGCGGGCGCAGCGGGCCGAGTTCGGTCAGCGGGCGTGGTGTGGCCGGGCAGTACAGGTTCCCGTTGGCGATGATGGCGCCGTCGTGGGTGCCCTTGGGGCCGCGGTCGTGCGGGTGCAGGTCCTGGACGAGGGCGGCGCCGGCGCCGCGCATCGGGATCGCCCAGGCGTCGGCGTCGCGGTGGGCGTAGCCGGAGTCGGCGAGGATGTCGCCGAGCGGGATCCCTGGCCGCGGCAGCGCGGTCAGTACCGGTGCGAAGGCGCGGACCGGGTCGTGGCGGGGAGGAGGAGACCGTGGCGCGGCGGGCGAGCTCGGGGACGGCCTGCCCGTTCTCTTCGGCGCGCCATGATCGCGGCGGACAGGTAGTACCCGTAGAACAGCTCGTCTTGGCTGCGCAGCAGGTTGTTCTTGCGGTGTCCCCAGGAGGCCTCGGGGTCGGCGCAGTCGCGGGTGCCGCGCGGCGGGGGCCGGGAGAAGGATTCCAGGTCCGTCCAGTCCACGGCCAGCGACCGGCTGGCGTCGGTGAACTCCTCCGGGATGCTGGCCTCGAGCAGGTCGTCGCAGATGCCCTGCAGCGCCGCGATGGCAGCCCGCCGGGCTCGTCCTTGCCGAGGGCGTCTGCTACCAGGGCGAAGGTGTACTCGGTCTGCCGGTAGGTGAGCTGGTGCGGGCCGTGCTTCCAGTCCGCGATCACGCCGAGCCGCCGCTGGGCGTCTTCGGGCAGGCTGGTCAGGGCCTGGTGCACCCGGGTCAGGTGGGCGGGCCGCTGCGTCGGCCTGGGTCAGGCACATCCCGGCCAGCAGGGTGCGGATGCTCAGCTGCCGGGGCGCGCACCCCGGCGGGGAGCATGGCCTCGATCCGCGGCGCGGCGCCGGAGGCGTCGATGATGTCCTCGAACGCTGCCAGCGGGGATCATGGCCGGCGGCGTGCCGCCCCGAGCAGTCTCACCGCCTCGGCCTCGCCTGCTGGTTCCAGGCCGGCGATCAGGTCGCCGAGCCGCTGGGAGCAGCTGATCCCGGCCGCGTGCATGAACGTGGCCAGCCCCAGCAGTTCCGCGGCACTCGGCCAGCCAGGTCGCGCGCAGCCGGCCGGTGTCCAGCCGGGGCAGGCCCGCCACCGCCGTCCAGCGCGCGGATCAGCGGGTTCGTCAGGTTCCGGCGGCCGGGATCGGCCCCGCCGCAGACCAGCGCGGTCCCGGCGGACCCCGCCGCGGCCAGCAGCCGGGCGTGGTAGCGGGCCAGCACCGGCACCGTGCGCGGCCGGGCGCCGCGCACGGTCACGACCACGCCGCCGGACCGGCGCGCGACGTCGGTGCCGCGGACCTCGCGCAGGTCGCCGCGGATCAGCCCGGCGCCCGCGCCCAGGCAGACCAGCCCTGCTGCCCGCCTCCGCCGTTCCGCGCGTCGGCTGGGCCTCGGCCAGCGCCAGGTAGCCGCCGATCTCCGCCGGGCTGTACGGCTGCTTCGACCGCTCGCGGGGCAGCGGCAGATCCGCCGGATACAGCTGCGGGACGACACGGCGGCCGATGAACCGCAGGTTCGTGCGCAGCGTCCGGCGCGCCACCCCGGACAAGCCTGGAGCGCACCGGGTGAACCGCTCGGCTGTCGATGGGTGCAGCAGCACCTCCGGCACCGGGTCCAGTCCCAGCCCGATCGCCCTAGTCGGCCAGCTTGCCCGCGGTCCACAGCAGGTTCTTCGCGCGCTCTTGCCCGCCAGGCCGCACCGTCGTGGATCACCTCCCGGGCGAACGCCGCCGCCTCGCGGCGACACCGACGACGGCCGCCACCGCCCGATATAAGCGGCAACATCAGCATTTTTCATACAGCATTTATACTGAATGTGCATGCGCGAGGCGCGGGACGCTGGCTGCGACAATGACACCGTGTCGCCCACCCCGGCCCAGCAGGCCCGCGCCGCCGGCCATCGCCGCCGAGATCACCGCCCGCCTCGCCGGCGCCGCCTTCGCGCTGCCCGGCACCCTCGCCGACCGGATGACCCGCTGCGGCCACCCCGGCTGCCGCTGCCACGCCGATCCGCCCCGGCTGCACGGCCCCTACCACCAGTGGACCCGCAAGAAAAACGGCAAGACCGCCACCCGCATCCTGACCGATGAGCAGCTCGCCGACTACGGCCCCTGGTTCGACAACCACCGCCGCCTGCGCGAGCTCATCACCGAACTCGAAGCCCTCAGCCTCGCCATCGCCGAGACCGACCCCCGCTGGAACCGCTAGCCAGACCACCCGGCGCGGGCGCCGGCCGACCCGCCGGAACCGGAACGCCAGCCTCCAGATCGTGTGGGCAGCGCGCCGCTTAACCTGTGGGCAACACCCCAGCCAGACCGTCGTTTGCCCAGGTCAGCCCTCAAACGTGAAGACCTCTCCAGCTCAAAGAATTAATTCGAACACCTCGAACGGCCCATGGGGGCCATTCCGGGGGCCAACTTCAAGCCTCATAGAGCCACGTGGACAGCTCCCATTGCTCCCACTGCACCGCGAAGGCCTGGCGGAGTTACTGAGGTAGCCGCCGGAGGTGATTCCACGGCGGCCCTGATCACCGCCGCACCAGCCGGGCAGGGTCCCCCGGTGAATCCCGCGAGAGGCGGCGCTCCGATATCCGCCTGATGGAGCGGTTCGCGGACGCTCGCTCCCACCTGATGCAGCCCTCGGCAACGATCGCTCTCTGGTGAGTGTCTGGCAGGACGTTCTCCAGCTGATCAGGCTGTGGGCGCTACTCGGCGCCTTACGCACATGGCTCCCCTCTATGTCAAGAGGGCGGTGGGCTTTCCCGGTTAATGACAATTGCCGGGAGCGTAGGGTCGCTTATGGCGGGTCCGGGAAGTGACTTATCCGAAGTGCCGGTGCCGGGGTGTGAGCCGGCCGCGCTGGAGTCAGCAGCCGCCCCCGCGTGTCCTCCCGGGCCCGTCCGGACGGCGCGGGCGTCGGCCATCATCTGCCGGAACACGACATCGGACAGCTTGCGCTTGAGCGCGCGCATGGCTTCCATCGGGGTCTTCCCGGCGGCGACCTTGCGGTCGTAGTAGGCGCGGCCCTTGGTGGGGTGGCGGAGCTGGACGACGGCCATGATGTGCAGGACGCGGTTGATCTGCCGGTTCCCGGCGCGGGACAGGCGATGGCGGACCTGGTCGCCGGAGGAGGCGTCGATCGGCGCGGTGCCGTTCCAGGAGGCGAAGTGGCCCCGGTCCGGGAACCGGGCGATGTCACCAGCTTCCACGAGCAGCCGGGCGGCGCCGGACGGGCCGATCCCGTCCAGGGTCATCAGTGTGGTCCCGGTGGCCTTGAGCGCGGCGGTGAGCTCCTTGTCGGCGGCCTTCTTGCGCTGGTAGACGCGTTCCAGGTCACCGATCAGCTCGGCGGCTACCCGGCGGCGGGCCTGCCCGGCCGCATCCCGCGGGCGGACGCGGGCCAGCAGGGCCCGGGCCTGGGCCGCGGACAGGGCTTTCTTGGCCCCGCCGGGAATCAGGTCAGCGAGCAGCTGGTGCAGCTGGCAGATCATCCGGGTGTGATCCTCGCCCAGCGCCCGGCGGCGGTCGGCCAGGACCCGCAGCACCTCCAGCCGAGGGTCGCCGGTGACCGGGTGCAGCCCTTTGCCGCGGGTGGCCGCTAGCGCGATCGCATGCGCGTCTGCCGCATCGGTCTTGCGGCCCTGCCCGGCGGTGAACACCCTGGTCCGGGCGGACAATTTCGGCGGCACGTCCACGACCTGCTCACCGGCGGCGACCAGCCGCGACGCCAGGTACCTGCCAGTACCCCGGCTGCCCTCGACCGCCCAGGTCCGCTCCGGCCACCGGCGCACGGCGGCGAGCATCGCCGCGATCCCGGCGGCGTCGGTGCCGTACCGGCCGCCGCCGAGAACGGCCTCGTCGGCGGTCATGACCTCGATCGTGGCCGAGCGCTTATGCGGGTCCATCCCGATGATGACCTTGCTCATCGCTCCTCCTGCCCTGTCCGGACGTAATGAACGGGCCAGGAGGGCACCGCTACTTCGAGCTGAGCAAACCCCTCTTGAGCCTCTCCCTGCCCACGGCACCCGGCCCGCGCAGGCCAAATGAGAGCCACGCCATCAGGACGGGCAGCCGATGTGAGAGCGACGGACCGGGCACCTGGACCGAGCCTGGCCGGGCAACGGTCGTAGGGCAAGTCAATAAGTAGCCGATGAGCGGACAGCAAAGACGCCAGCCAACCCGTCGTTTCATGACGGCGAGGGGAACCAAGACCAAGCCGAGGTAAGGTCGTGTCAGGCGCTGTTCGCAACCGCAGCCGGTCCATCGATCGGTGCTCGCTGGGGGCTCAGTCGTGCGTTGCATTCATGAAAGCAAGAAACTGTACCACTGACCCGAGGCCGAGGTTATGTTATAGCTTTAATGCGAAGGGACTGCTGATGACTCGACTGACTTTCCGGAAGGTAGAAGATCGCCTAGTCGAGGTCAGCCTCATCGGGGCCGTCGTCACATCTATAGTTCTCAATATTATCGGTGTCGACGTCAAGTGGTATATACCGGGCATATTCCTAGCACTATACGGGATATTTCAAAGCGTAGCAGATATGCGTGAGAAGCGCGAGCGAGGTATCGAATCTGCTTTCTATCGCAATATCCAAGAATTTTATGCGGCCGCGCAGAGGCAAATCCAGGAGGCCAAGGATTACGTTTGGGCCACGTACACGAGAACTGCTCCTCCCACGGCGTTCGAGTCTGCGGAGGCAAATAGCTACTTTCAGTATACTGTAGACTGGGCGCGGTGGCATCCAGATCGTGAGTTCCGCAGAATTGTTGGTGTCCCGGAGACTGCGGCGATGGCAGCCTGGTTGAACCAGCACCGCCAGGACACGAAGACGATTAAAAACTACAAGGTACGCGTCGTTCCCTCCTATGGGCGAGTGGACGATATTGGCCTAGCCATAATCGACAATAAGATGGTCATGCTAGCTGTATCCGGTGACGGAACCAGCATGACCGCGCACAACATCGAGACGCCCGAGGCCATTATGGCTTTCCGGGAGTATTACCTTCAGAAGTGGGAGAATGCGGAAGGTCTCGATGAATATGTCCAACGAGTACGCGGACATTTGCCAGGCGGAAATCCATAGCATGAAACGACGGCGTGCAGTGCGAAGTGCCGATTTACTTAAGCAGGCTGGCGGCTGACCGATAAGAAAGGCCACCGCCTACAGATAATTTTCATCAACAGCGCCAAGTAGCCGCCGTCGCTTCAGGTTCACTCTCATGACCCTGACCGGGCATACTCACATGCCGCGGAGCGCGCGACCATGGCTGGGGCCAGGACTGTCATTCGGTTATCGTGTCGCCATGGCGGTGGGCGACCCGCCATTCGCCGGATTCGCGGCGGTATACCTGGGTGGCCCGCAGCGTGTAGGTGCGCGGCTGGCCGTCAACCGAGACCGAGGTGTGCTCCAGCCCGGCCGTGTAGGCCATGTCGCCCGCCACGTCGCAGGCCTGCAGGTCGAAGGCGTAGGACGTGCAGTCGGAGAAGCTGCTGCCCAGGGCGGTGAACAGCTCGTCGATCTCCTGCTGGCCAAAGGCGCTGCGCATCGCGCCCAGGACGCTCACGGGCTCGTTACGGGACCAGAGCGCCCGGCGGGGGGCGGCGTCGCCGTTGTGCAGCGCCAGCTCCGCCTCGTACAGCGCTGTCCTGACCCAGGCCAGGAATTCGTCGTGATCGGTCATGTCCTTAGCATGCTCGTGCTCCAGGCGCCCGGATACAGGAGAACACGGAATCGGGTTCCACCAGAATCCGTTCATGCCGCGGACAGAGCGCCAACCGGTGGGGCGTGGCGGGAAGAAGTCGATGTACTCCATGCGAACCGCTTTGCGGCGGTCCTGCCGCGTCATTCCAGCATCGCGTCAGGCCGGTTCCAGCGCAGATCGCTAGGTTCAGGGAGACCTGCAAGAGTCTGAAGAACCAGGAGCGGATGATGCGTTCCAGTCATCTCAGGGCGGCCGGGCCTTGGCGGAGGTCATGAACCGGCCTGTGCCGGGACCGCTGCGGCTGGCCGGCGCTGGCGAAGCATGCGGGATCAGCCAGCTGTTTCCGGTATCACCCGGCGCGCTCACCGGATCGGCTGACATGACGATGCGGTCCGGTCCGGGCCGGGCCATGGCCTCCGGGTACGCGAACCGGGCCTTGCCCGGGCGGCGCCCCGGGGGCCGCCTGAGATCAGCTAGTTTGCTGATCGAGGCCAGCCGCCGGGGAGGAAGCATCAGCATCTGGCCGCTGGAGCCCGGCTGCTCAGAGCCCGCGCAAGATCTGGCTAGCTAGTTTCACGCCCGCCGTCAATCAGGAGGCCGCAATGCCTGACTTCCCGCCGATTACCCATGTCGCTGTGACCGTGACTGATCTTGAGCGAAGCACCCGCTGGTACAGCGAGCTGCTGGGCGGCGGGCCGGTCCTGGATGAGGACGAGCAGGCCGGGAACTTCCACCACACCGTGTTCGCGGTCGGCGGCGGGCAGCTGCTCGGCTTGCATACGCACCCCCGGGCCGCTGGTGACAGGTTCGACGAGTACCGTACCGGCCTTGATCATGTCGCGTTCGCCTGCCGCGACCGTGATGAGCTGCGGACATGGGTCGCGCGCCTGGACGAGCTCGGCATCGTTCATGGCGGGATCAAGGATGCCCATTACGGCTCCGGGGTCTCCTTCCGCGACCCGGATGGAATTGCCCTTGAGTTCTTCGCGCCGCCGGCCTGACCCGCGGCCCGCCACCTCGCAGGCGGGCCTGCAAGCCCGCCGGCAGGCCCTGCGGCTGTGTAAGCCGCTGGCCGTCGGGGATGCTCATGGCGCGGAGCTGGTGAAGACCCGCGAGCGCATGCTCCACGTCCGCGACCCGATAGCCGGGACGCGAGGCTCTGCCCGCGGGCTTGATCCCGGGTCCCCCGGCGCCAGGCCGGGGCCGCGTACGCCGGGGATACCCCCGCCGTCTGCGGGGCCTGCCGCCCGGTCAGGGTGCCACCGGGCCGTCCGGACATCGGTGGTGGCACACCTGCTGGGCCCGCAAGCTGCGGGCCGGTCCCGCCTGCCCGTAACGATCCTCCGGGTGAAGTGGCCAGCAGGACGTCACTGCTGCCATCCTGTGCCGGTACCCCGCGCATCCGCTGCGATGAGGGTCGCAAGCCGACAGGCCGTGGCGGGCTTGGTCAGGGCGGCAGACAGCCGATCAGGCCGGGCAACCGCGGCGTACTGCCGCTCGCCACGATGATCACGAGCGTCAAATTGCCCCCGGTGCCTGGCGGAGCACGTGACGAAGCATCCACCTGCGCGCAACCATCCACGTGCGATTGCTGTCATGATCCCCTTGCATCGGCAGCGCCTGTTGCGGTCGCCTTGCCCACAGGCAGGCGCTGTCAACGGGCGGATTCCCAGACGTGCGCTCGTGCCGAAAAGAGGACGTTGCTATGCGCCGCATTTATGCACAACCGTGTATAACCTTCCGTGATTGACCGGCGAGCTTAGGTCGTGGTGGCAGTTGCTGAGCGACTTTCATGGAGCCGCGCAGAGGCAGGTCGTCGGATCTGGGAGGTTAATCCGCGTGTGGACTTGCAAGAAACCGCAGGGCCTTGGTGTTTGGTTTTTACCAGCTGGGTGCTTTTGAGTTCTTGAGACGGCTTTGTGATTGTCTCACCATTCGAGTCGCCTTCCAGCGGCGGCTGGACTGAGGCAGCGCTGGAGAGGAGATATGCGCGGACGAGATTACGGGGCTGGATGGTAGCTGGATGGTCCTGTCCCGCTGTTATGACATCTTCATCGATGCCCTGGAACGTCCGCGCCGCGGGCCGTGTGGGCGACTTCGGCGAGCGTGTCCGCCGCTCGGGCCGGAAACCAGCACTCGGCGCTGGGCGCAGAGATGCGGTGCGTGGTGGCGTACCTCGTTTGCAGCAGCGCCGGCATCGGCATGCCGCGGCCTTTACTGTCGCTCCTGGATGGCTCGGATTAGCCTTGCTCGTGTGAGAGTCTGTCATGCCTGCCGGCGGGAGAATCCGCTAGATGCCCGGTTCTGTAACGGGTGCGGCAAGGTCCTGGGACCGGTGCCGCTGCCGCGGGTACGGCGTAAGACGGTCACTGTGCTGTTTTGCGATGTGACTGGGTCAACGGCCCTTGGGGAGCTGCTGGATCCGGAAAGCTTCCGGCAGGTTATGCAGCGATATTTCGATACTGCCCGGCGGGTGATCGAACATCACGGCGGCACGGTGGAGAAATTCATCGGGGATGCGGTGATGGCCGTCTTCGGCGTCCCGGTCCTGCATGAGGACGACGCGCTGCGAGCGGTACGCGCGGCAGCGGGCCTAGGTGAACAGATCACAGTACTGAACCGGGAACTTGAGGCGGAGTTCGGCGCGGCCGTGCGCGTCCGCACCGGCGTGAACACTGGGCAGGTCGTGGTCGACACGGTTCACGCGGAGGAGCAGCTGGCGATGGGCGACGCGGTCAACCTCGCTGCGCGCCTGGAGCAGGCAGCTGGCCCCGGCGAGATCGTCATGGGTGCCCGGACATGGCGCCTGGTGCATGACGCGGTGACTGCCGAACCGCTCGAGCCGCTCCGGCTGAAGGGCAAGAGCCAGCCGGTCACCGCCTACAGGCTGCTGCAGATCCGCGACGCGGCCCGCATCGAGACCCGTCGTGCCCAGGCGCCGCTGGTAGGCCGCGACAGTCAGCTGCGCGTGCTCCGTGAAGCCTTCTCGCGTGTCGTTGAAGAACCCTCCTGCAGCCTGTTCACTATCCTCGGCATGGCTGGCGTCGGCAAGTCCCGGCTAACAGCCGAGTTCTTGCGCGGCAGTGAGGCCACGGTGGTGACCGGCCGCTGCCTGTCCTACGGGCAGGGAATCACCTACTGGCCGGTCGTCTCAATGGTTAAGCAGCTGCTCGACACCGAGCACGGATGCAGCGGCGCCGCCGATCTGATGCACCGCGACGCCAAGGTGGCTGCCGCGGTCGATGTGCTGCTGGGGGAGCAGGCGGCGGTGACCTCGTTGGCGGAGATCGCGTGGGCTGTGCGCAGGCTGTTCGAGTACTCGGGTGGTGCCGCGCCGCTGGTGGCCGTGTTCGATGACCTGCATTGGGGTGACCCGGTGCTGCTGGACCTGATCGAGCACCTCGCGGGCTTCAGCCATGGCGCCTCGATGCTGATCATTTGCCTGGCGCGGCCGGAGCTGCTCGAACGCCGGTCCGGCTGGGGCAGTAGCAGGCTCAATGGCGCCACCCTGCTGCTGGAGCCGCTCAAGCCCGCGGAGACCGCAGCGCTGATCGACCAGCTCCTGCCGGGGGCAACGACATTGACGGACCAGTGCGCGAACGGGTCCAGGCGATCGCGGCTGGCAATCCGTTGTTCGTTGAGGAGATTCTCGCGCTGATCAGCGAGTCGGAAACTCGCGACATAGCCGTCCCGCCGACCATCGAGGCGCTGCTCGCCGCCCGGCTTGATCAGCTCCGCACCGAGGAGCGCATCGTGCTGGAGTGCGGTTGGTGGAAGGGCAGTCCTTCCACTGCGGCACCGTGCAGGTCCTGGCGCCACAGGAGCGGGACGTGCCCGGGCAGCTGGCAGCGCTGGTCCGGCAGGATCTTCTGCACCCGGATCGTGCCGTCCTCCCCGGCGAAAAGGCGTTCAGATTCCGCCATCTGCTGATCCGCGACGCGGCGTACGAGACGCTGTCAAAGGTACCGGGCCGGCCTCCATGAACGGTTCGCCAGGTGGCTGGAAGAACGCGGCACCGGCCTGGTGGAGCTGGATGAGCTCACCGGCTACCACCTGGAACAGGCGTTCGGCTACCGGTGCGAGCTGGGTCCGGCCGACGATAACGCCCGGCGGCTGGCCGGGGATGCGGCAGCTCATCTCGAGGCGGCAGGTCGCCGTGCCATGGGACTGCGGTGATACCGGAGCTGCGGTGAATCTTCTGGAACGGGCCGAAGCGCTGCTACCGCCGCGGGAGACGAATCTTGCCGTGCAGCTGAGCCTCACCCGGGGCCTGGCGGAATCCGGCAGGCTCGACGATGCGATCACCCGCGCGTCGCGGCTCGCTGATCGGTGTTCCGCCGCCGGTGACCACATAGGCGGGCTGCAGGCGCGACTGGAGCAAATCAGGTGGCAGGCAAGCGCCAACCCAGAGCGCTGGCTTGCCGAACTGGACGCCCTGGTTAAGGAGGCACGCCCAGCGATTGATCAGGACGGCGATGCCGCCGCCCGGGCGGCCCTGGAGCATGCGGCCGGCTATGTGGACGACATCTGCTGCCGGCAATCCGCCGCGCTGGCGGCGTTCACACGCGGGATGCAGCACGCCCGTCATGCCGGCGACTTGTGGCTGGAGACGAGCATGCGCGCGATAGCGGCCGCATGCATATACCTCGGGCCTACCCCCATCAGCGAGGCGCTGCCCTGGCTGGACAATGCGAAACAGCAAGACGCCGGCTATCAGCCCTGGCTGGACATGATGAAAGCGGCCCTGCTGGCCGAGCTCGGACGCTTCGGCGAGGCGCGGTCGCTGCTGGCCCAGACCATCGCCCAGATTCACGAGCGAGGACTGGCGCTGCTCGCCGGCTACGCCATGCAAACGGCATGGCGCATCGAGATGCTCGCGGGCGACGATGCCGCAGCGGAACGCGCGGCCAGGAGTGGCTGCGAGCAGCTGGACCGCCTTGGCGAACACGCCTTCCTATCCACGCAGTCATGCCAGCTCGCCGACGCGCTCTACGCCCTTGAGCGCTATGAAGAATCCGGGCAGTGGGCCGCTCGCGGCCTGGAGCTAGGCAGCAGCGATGACCTCGCAACGCAGCTTCTCGGCCTCAGCGTCCGGTCCAGGCTGCTGGCCCGCAAGGGCGACATCAGCGCGGCGCTCGCGCTGGCCGAACAGGTGGACAGGCTGGCCAGAACCTCAGACGACCCGAGAGACCCAGCCGACGCCGCACTCAACCGGGCAGAAATAAACTACCTAGCGGGAAACCATGCGCGCGCCAGCGAGATGATCGACGAAGCCATCAACCACTACCTGCGCAAGGGAGCAACCGCCTACGTCGCGCGTGCCCGCCGCCTTGACGCACAATGGACCCTCGCAAATTGACGATGCCTGGCAGCGCACTGACTCAGCAAGCCACAATGAGACAGGACTGACCATTGACTCAACGTTTAATAATTGCTTCACAGACGATTGCCGTTCCGTGAAAACCGACCCCGACCGAGGCTATCCTGGCAATAGCCAAGCATGCCACAACTATTTAGCCAGGGCGCCCAACTGCTCCACATGATCAGCAAGTCTGGACTCAGTTTGGACTGCTCTAGCATGACGCGGGCGGCATGCCGAACCAGCGGTCTAATTAGGCGGCCCGCCGCACGATTATCGACGGTCTTCGCGTTGTTGGGGCCGCCCAGAACGGCGCAGCGTACCAGTGGCGGCCAGTATGTTTATGCATCGCAGCTGCACGGGTGAATGTGCGCATCTGCCGCGATGAGGGACATCGGGTTACGACACAGTCTACGATGCGGGGCGGGAAGGTGGGGTGAGGTTTCATTGGTGCGGGTGCGGATTGCCGTTTGTGGGCTCGGGGAGGTGTTCGCGTCCGAGGTTGTCTTCCCTGATCCGCTCGCTGTAGTGGGCGGCATGATCGATGGGCCCGCCGACGCTGGCGTACTTACAGCTCTTTAATTAGTGATGTCCGCTGGGGTGACGTGTGCTGCTTGTGGCGGTATGCAGGGTGCATGCGGTATGCGCAAGGCGGCGGCCTGACCGCCGAGGGCCGAAGACGCCGGGAGCAGGTCCGGCTGGAAGCGGCCAGGAGATTCGAGCAGCGGTTGCCATCTGCGGTGATCGCTGCGGAGCTACGGGTCAGCGAGCGGTCGGTGCGGCGGTGGCGGCAGGCCTGGCTGGTCGGCGGCCCGGCCGGGCTGGCCTCCCGCGGGCAGGCTGCGCAGTGCCGGCTGGATGAGCAGCAGCTGGCGGCGCTGGATCTGGTGCTGGAGGCCGGGCCGCTGGCCGCCGGGTGGGAAGACCAGCGGTGGACGCTGGTCCGCGTCCGGGACCTGGTGGCCGGCAAATTCAAGGTGCAGTACACCATCCCGGGGATCTGGTACCTGCTGCAGCGGCGCGGCTGGACCTGCCAGCTGGGCGCGCGGCGGGCCATCGAGCGCGACGACGGCGCGGTGGAGGTGTGGAAGAAGGAGACCTGGCCGCGGATAAAAGCGCGGCGGCGGCCCTCGGCGGCTGGATCGTCTTCGAAGACGAGTGCGGCCAGTCGATGAGGCCGCCGCGGTCCAGGACCTGGGGGCGGCGCGGGATCACCCCGGTCATCCGGGTCCGCGGCGGCGGCACCGGGCGCGTCTCGGTGGCCGGGCTGGCCTGCTACCGGCCCGGCCACCGGAGCCGGCTGATCTACCGGCTGCATTGCTACCGCGGCCGCAAGGGCGAGACGAAGGCGTTCACCTGGACCGAGTACCGGGACCTGCTGATCGCCGCGCACCGGCAGCTGCCCGGCGGGAACGTCGTGCTGGTGTGGGACAACCTCAATGTGCATCTGGGCGCTGAGCTGCGGGACTTCACCGGCGCTCAGGCCTGGCTGCGGGTGTTCCGGCTGCCCGCTTATGCACCTGACCTTAATCCGGTGGAGGGGATCTGGTCGGTACTCAAGGGCGGCGTGCTGGCCAACCTCGCCGTCGCCAGCTTCGCCCACCTGGTCCTGGTCATCCGGCACGGCCTGAAGAAGATCCAGTACCGGCCCGGCCTCATCGAAGGCTGCCTCGCCGGAACGGGCCTGACCCTGGATCAGGCCGAACAACCCAACGGACATCACGAATTAAAGACCTTTATACCGGACGCGTTCAAGGTGAGTCTGGACGGTGCTCATGGTGATGCCGAGTTGCCGGGCGATCGCCTTGTGCGGCGTACCGTTGCCGACCGCCACCAGGATCTCCCGTTCGCGCGGTGAGAGCTTCGGCCTGCGGGGCCGGTCGTCGCGGCCTAGCCAGAATGCGTGTTCGGGGGTGGTGGGCGTCTTGCCGTCGTGGATTGCCCTGATCACGTCGGCGAGCGTGTCGAGGTTGTTGTTCTTCGTGACGTAGGCGGCCGCGCCGGCCTCGGTGGTAGCCGCGATATAGGCACGGTCGGGAATGACCGACGCGACGATCACCTGCAGGCCTGAGCCGACCAGCCGGGCGACGTTGCGCACGGGATCGGTGTAGTTCCCGAGGTTGAGATCCAAGATCACGATCTTCGGGATGCCCGCCGTGCCGAGATAGTCCTCTACCGAGGTCGCCGTCGCAGCCAGCCGGATGTCGCCGGTGCTGCCGATCCAGGCGGCCATGCCCTGGAGCAGCATCTGGTCATCGTCGATGACGCCGATTTCGATCATGGTGTCCACGACATCTCGATGCTCGTCCCCTCGCCCGGTGCACTGTCGATCCTGACTTTCCCCCCGACCTCGAGAACCCGGTGCCGCACCGACCGCATCAGGCCGAGTCCGTCTGATTTCGCCTGCAGGTCGAACCCGTGTCCCCGGTCGACAACCGTAACGATCACGCCGCCGGCCCCGTCGCCGTAGGCGGACAGCCACGCTTCGTCGGTCCCGGCGTGCTTGACCACGTTGTTCAGCGCCTCCCTCGCCGCCCCGGTAAGCGCTTCCGTGACGTGCGGGGGGAACTGCTTAGGGAGCGCATCGAACTGCTGATTGATGCGCAGGCCCAAGGCCGAACGGTCCCGGCCCATGCCGGCCAGCGCGACGCCGAGATCGGTCGGGATGCTGTCTGCCCCGCCGGTGATCAGCCCGCGCAGGTAGTCCGCGTCGCGCATGCACGTTTCCCTGACTTGCTGGCTTCCGATCGCCAACTCGCCGCGGGCGATGCTCTCAAGCGTGTGCAGCACGTTATCGTGCAGCACCTTGAACTGCTGGCGGCGTTCCTCGTCACGAGCCTCCGCCATGGCCTCCCGGCGCTGGGCCTCCAGGGCCGCCGCCGCGGCCTGGTCGGCCTGTGTCGCGGCCCGGAAGAGCACGCGAGCGGCCAGAGCTGCCACCAGCGAGAACACGACTATTACCGCGCAACCGCTGAGAACCAACATGGCGCCGGACGCGCGGATGTCCGGCCACGTACCAGCCATCCAGGCAATGGCG
>CAWJDK010000001.1:0-15851 GCA_963841585.1 uncultured Actinomycetes bacterium | reverse complement strand
CGGTGATCTCCCGCAGGGCCATGTACGGGCCATAAGTCACGGACTCTCGCGGTGCCCAGCGGTCACCCACGGACACTCGACCCCGTGGCCAGTAGGAACGTCGCTGCTGATAGGCCGGTTTCAGTACCACCGACCTTCCAAGCTAGGGCTTCGCCATTACATTGGCGCCATGACACCTGAGACAGCGGACCTGCCGGAGTACGTGCTCGATGGGGCATCCTTCTATGACCTCGCGGGCTTCTTCACCGCAATCACCCGGACGCTCGGTGTCTCCAGCTGGGGACGGAACCTAGATGCTTTCAACGACATCCTGCGCGGTGGATTCGGCACCCCAGACGGCGGATTCATCCTTCGATGGGCAAACTCCGAACTCTCTGCCGAGCGGCTCGGCTGGCCAGAAACGATCCGCTTCATCGAGAGGAAGCTGACTACGTGCCATCCAGCCAACATCACCAGCGTTCAGGCCGACCTGGCTGCTGCCCACCGGGAAGAAGGCCAGACCCTGTTCGAGATCATTCTCAGCATCATCAGAGCCCACGGCCCAGGCGGCGCCGAATCCGAAGATAACGTCCACCTCATCCTGGCCTTAGCTGGAAGCGGTTTTGTGCACGGATTTGTGCACGAGACTCCTGCGTATGCCCAGAAAGCATGGGACGAGGTGAAACGCCAGACTCGGGTCGCCGGAGGTTGCCCAGGCTAGCGTCGCTTCCAGAGACCAGGTGAGACACCGGAAATCTGCTCCGCTCTTCTCATAACCCAGCGACGACAGAAACCTCCGAGGACGGCGGCGGGTACCCTGGGAGGCCCAGGGAGGTGCCGCGATGTCAGAGCCCGCAACCCGGCAGCCCGCATCCAGGGGCGCCAGCCTTGAGCGGAGCAGGGAAGATGTGCTTGCAGCAGCCCGACCCCTGCCACCAGATGAAGACGCGCTGATCGAAGACCTCACCGATGAAGAGGAGCGCGTCTTCATCGAAGCGATCTTCGACGCATGACGCAGCCCGAACGCGGGCCGGTCGTGATCGACACCGGCGTCTTCGGCGCCCGGCTGACGCGCGGGACCAAGTCATTGGCCGCCGCTTACCGTCCGCTCCGCGACGGCCGACCAGCCGTCATCTCGTTTGCCGCCGTCGCTGAACTGCGCTTCGGCGCGAAACTGGCCGGATGGGGTCAAACGAGGCTCCAGCAGCTGGAGCACGAACTTGACCAGGCCGACACCGTATGGCCGGGACCGAGCCTCGCCGCGGCCTACGCCACACTGCGTGCCTGGTGCGTCAAGGCCGGACACGGCCTGGGGCAGAAAGCCCACGAAGCCGACCGTTGGGTAGCCGCGACAGCCATCTGGCTCAACGTTCCGCTCGTCGCGCACGACGCGATCTTCGCCAATGTCAAGGACCTTCGCCTGCTTACCAGGCTCGATCAGCGTCAGCCGTGATCGAGTCCTGCTCTGTTCCGTCCCTGTTCCGTCAGACGCCGATCAGGACCGCCAAACGACGCCAACGAGTGAGAAGCGAAAGCGCAGGTCAACCGTACAGTGGCAGGTCAGCTGACCACCGCCGAAAGTTCGAGCTGTACTTCGACGTATAGCCAGGACAGGGCCGCTGACCTGCCCGGATATCATCGCGGCCTGCTCTGTACCCGCATAGTGCCCGCATGATCTTCAATCCTGGCAGCCAAGGCCGGTCAGCCCGGTGCCGCCCTGGTTGACCACCACGACCGGCACCAGTATTACCGCGGCCACGCCCCGGGCATAGCGTTTCAGGGTGAGCGACTGGTGGTCTTCCCCGGCGAACTCCTCGCCGGCGAGCGGCGAACCATGTCGTCGAGAGGAGCAGCCAGAGGGCCGGCCTGATCGCACCGGCGAGCTCATCCCTGAGCCACGCGAACTCGTCCCCGGGAACAGAACGCCGGACACGATCGCGGGGTGGAAGGCCGCGGCCGATGGTCTCCTGAGCGACCCGTGCTGCGCATTCCATCGCAACGTGGAGATCTCGTCACGCTACGCGTGGATGTACAAGCTCCAGCCCGCCTGCTTCAAGTGGGCCGCGATGGCCGCGATCGCGTCGCACCACGTCCGGCTCGCCCTCTTCCCGCTCCGGCTGGACGCCGATCGCACCGGCTACGTTGACATCCCGCACAGCCTGCGTCGTCCAAAACTGCTGCTGACGCAGGATGTGAACACGATCCGGGCGACGAACAACGCCATCTTCAACGACCTCTTCTGGGTTCACTTCGCGCATGTGTCTGCCGAAGACGGGATCGGACGCCTGCGCGCTCTGCTGCAAGCAGAGCGCCACTATGCACCTGTCCTCGCCGGCTTCGAGGCGATCGACCAGGGACGCCGTGTCTTGGAGGACGCGATGGCGTCCGCGGAGGCTCGGCAGAGGGCCGATGATCTCATTTGGGAGGGCAACGTCGGGCTCCTCGAGCACGAGCAGTGCGCCTTGGTGCAACCCAACTTCGATCGGCTTTCGTTTTCATCCGCCTGGCTCGTCGCGATCGGCTCGGCCACGAGCTTCGAGATGCGTGGAGTCCGGCAGGAGATTGCGGACTTCACCTCGTTCTACCTCTACTCGTTCACGCGAGGAATCCCGCACGCTCTGCGGGCAAATCCCGCACGCTCTGCGGGGACGAAAGTGGCCGAGGATCACCCGCTTCGAGGACCGCTGGCGTTGGCTCGTAACAAGCGTCGTTCCGCGCTTCCGCAGATTCGACGCCGACACGGACATGGTCGACGCCAGCCTGCAACACATCTTCGACGAAGCGCGCGACTTCGCGTCGAGCCCCTGCGTCCTGCCGCGTTCACCCGCAGACGGGCCACGGCGAGCTGCGAAACCGCGGCTATGGCACCGGTCACGGGCCCAACGATGAACAGGTCGCCGAGAAACCCGGCTGCAACCCGGGGCCCGACCTAGGCCTCGTCCCAGAGGCGGGTCTTCCTGGCATCGAATCGCTAACTGGCTCCAGCCGGGCACGGTGACCGAACGTTCAGCACCGCCTCACCCGGAGCCGGGCAAACGGGCGTTCCGCGCCCGGATCAGCGATCGTGCTCGTCCTGCCCATCAACGGCCGTGCCCGGGTGCCGGGCCAAGGCAGTCACCACGCCGGCCCGGATCCGGGCACATTGACGCTCGGACATGCGCCCGAGGTCATAGGCGATCCTGACGGGGACAACAGCCCACCGCAGCCACGCGCCCGCAGCGGCTGCGCCGGCGACAAAGACTACGACGTTGATCATGCGGTGGTCGCCTCCTTGCCGTCTGGCTCGCGGTTGACACTTCATCGGCGCCGCAGCCACAGGCCTGAGCAGATGATGATCACGGCCATGACCAGGATCGTGGTGCGCATCGGTCAGCTGGTCCTTACTGCGGGGCCTCGCTGTAGTAATGACGCACGAGCGGGCGGTCCGGTGTACCGCCGGCCGCGCAACGAGATCACCGGGCGCGGACAAGCGGTGGCGTTCGGGCAGTTCAGGGCTGATTCGGGCGGTAGCCGTGTGAGAATCGACACCCCGCCGAGGGAGCTTTGCAGCGCTACCGCACAGCCTCCCGCACCTGATCAGGCGGTTTCGGGGCGTCCGCCCTGCCCGACCCTGATGATCACCTTGCCCGGGGGCCGGCCCGCCCGGCCCGGAAGGCTTCGGGCAGGGCGTCCAGGTCGAAGACCGTCGAGACGACCGGGCGCAGCTGTCCGTTGCCGATCAGGCCGGCCAGTTCCCGCAGCTGGCCGCCATCGGGGGCGACCACGAAGAACACGCTGCGGACGTCGCCGCGGCCGCCCTGGCCGGGGTCGGGCTGCGCGGCGATCGCGACCAGGATCCCGCCGCCGCGCAGCGTGGGCCAGGAACGGGCGGTGGTGGTACCGCCCACCGGGTCGATCACCACGTCCACGTCGCGGACATGGTCCTCGAACCGGCCGGAGTAGTCAAGGACATCGCGGGCACCCAGCCCGGCGACGAAGTCGAGATCCCGCGCGGATGCCGTAGCGGTCACCCGGGCGCCGTACAGCGCCGCAAGCTGCACGGCGTAGGCGCCGACACCGCCGGCGCCGCCGTGGACCAGGACGTGCTGCCCCGGCTGCAGCTGCGCGTGCTGGTGCAGGGCCTGCCAGGCCGTGAGCCCGCCGAGCGGAACCGCGGCGGCCGCGAGGTGGTCCACGCCATCCGGCTTCGCGGCCAGGTCGGCGGCGGGTACGGTGACGTACTCGGCGGCGGCACCGGGGCGGTCGAAACCGACCAGACCATAGACCTCGTCGCCTGGCTGCCAGTCGGCCGCCGCGGGACCCGTAGCCGCCACCACGCCGGACAGGTCGTGGCAAGGGATGGCGGGCCAGCTCTCCGGCCAGTCGAGCTCGCCGGACGTGATGGCGGTGGCCCGCACCTCAACCAGCACCTCACCCCGCCCGGCATCAGGGACCGGGATGGTCTGGCTGCTCAGGCTGGCCGGATCAGGGCTCGAGGCGCACATGGCGCGCATCATGCGGACAGGCTCGCTCATGGGCTGTGTCCCTTCGGGTCGGGGCAGCGCGGGAGCGGGTATTGCGCCTTCAGCGGCGCCGCCGCCGGCGGCTGCTCGTTCCACTGGATCGCCCGAGGATTTGCTCCGCCGGGCGGACGCCATGCTCCCGGCACCAGGTTAGGTACCGCGCGCGCCGGGATTCCGCGTTCACGGACTCGATGACCTGGCCGTTCCCGCCGAGATACTCGATGCTCCCGGTGACCTTGATGTGCACCACACATGGCTCGTCGCCGATCGCTCCCCAGCCGTCCACGGTTCCGGCGGGCTCGTACACGTAGTTACCGGGCCCGACTCGCTCGCCGGTGCCGAAGATCTCACGGGTGCCAGCGAGGTTGATCGCGTGCACCTCACCGGTGTGACGGTGCATCGTCACGGTGCTCCCCGGCTCGAGCCGTATCAGCTCGGACCAGCCGTCCGGGGTAAAGCGCAGTGGGCGGAACCACTTGCCCGGCCCGGCCGGGATCCACGGCATGCCGTCCGTGTCGAGAGGCAGCGTGGGTTCGAATGTCGCCTGGCGCATAGGTCCTCCGCGTAATGCTGTGCGCCCACGTTATGGCGAGAATGGCTCGTCATCCAGGGCCAATCGGGCGTTGTGTTCCTGGGCCAATCCAGGCGCCCCGGGCGGCTGGATCAGGCCTTCACCGGCCGGCCTGGCGCGGCGGTCAGACGACCATGCCGGATCTGCCTGGCGCCAGCCGAAATGGCGAACAGCGCGGCCCCCCAGGGACCGGCGACCCAGAGCGGCCATGGATAGAGCGGGTGGGCGGTGGTGACGCTGACCAGAACCCAGACGATGACGTTGATCGACACGGTGGCCAGCCAGATCGTCCACAGCACCTTGAGCGTTGTCGGCAGGCCCGTGAGGATGCCTCGCCACGGGCCGCAGGCGTTCGCGGCCGGGGCGGCCGGAGCCGCCTGCTGCGTGGAGCCCACCGTCGGCAGATCGGCGCACAGCGGGACGAGATCGCCGTAGGTCAGCGCCTGATAGGCCAGTCCCACCCGGTCAACGAACTCGTCCATCTGCAGGCGGCCGTCCTGCACGGCGCCGCGCAGCCGGTCCACGACCTCCTGCCGGTCACGGTCCGAGGCCCGCATCGTCTGCCGACCGTCCATTCCGCTCACCCTCTTCGCCTGAGTCCTTGTCCTGGCCTGCATCCATCGTCGTGGCGCGAGAGCGCCGGCGCATCAGCCCCCGGGTGGAACTTCCCTCATACCCAGGGGAGAGTCCGCGGCCGCCGCCCGCACGGGCACCGGCCCGAACCGCAGCCTGCCGCGGGGTGCCGGTCAGCGCGGCGCGAGCACGACCCAGACCGGGCCGCGGGCGAAGGTCATCGGCTGACCCGAGTCGGTGGTGAAGGTCGTGCCGTCGCGGCCGTGGGGCCGCGACCAGCGGGCGTGATAAGCCTCCCCGTCCCGCAGCACCAGGGCTGAGCCGGACCCGATGCTGCGGGCGAAGGGCGGCCGGATGCCGGGCCACTCCAGGAAACGGGACGTGCTCACGATCGTGTGCTGGATGACCACCGTGGCGGCCGAAAGCTGAGGCCCCTCGGTGCTGGCCGCGCGCTGCCCGTCCATCCACACCAGCCAGCGCCCCTTGGACCGGGACCAGGTAAAGCGGAACGAGGCGGCAGAGTAGGAAACCGAGGCCGACGCCCGGGCCCGGCCGCCGGCCGGCGCGTGGCCGAAGCGGAACCCGATGTTGTGCGCCTTGCTCGCGCCCTTGGCCTCCGCCAGCAGTTGAGAGGTGTGCGCGTAGAGGTTGTACGGGGCGATGCGGCTGTTGTCGCGGAAGTACCCGCCCACCCGGCCGGCGTAGAGGTCGGCCGTCCGGGCGTGTTCCACCACCTTCAGCAGCTGTGGCTGGGCACCGGAATAGGCGAACGCCGGCCGGCCGAACTGGCGCAGCAGTTGGAGGTCATCCTCCCTGGAGCTCCGCACTGGTCCGATGACACGGGGCAGGTGCGAGGAAAAGATCGCCATGAAGCGGCTCAGCCCGCCTTCCACGGGCAGCACGTACACGATGTCAGCCTGCGTGAGCCCGGTCTGCGGGCGCGCCAGCACGATGTTGTCGATCTTCACGGCCAGGACGGTGCTCAGCTTCTTCACCCGCTCGCCGGTGAACGGCGAACGTAGCGGGCCGTCGGATTTGTGAACGGGCTTCGCAGTGGGGGTGGGGCGCGGCGGGGGCGGGGGCGGGGGCGCGGGGCGCGGGCCCGGGATCAGCAGCAGCCCCGCGGTCAGGCCGGCGGCCGCGACGACCGACGACGCGGTAACCACCGTGGTCATCCGGGTCCACTTCATGACACTCCCTGTGCCTGCGCTTGGATCAACGCCTGGTGAGCTTATTGTGTCCTAGCCCGGCGCCAGGGCCGATGATCGTGATTTGCCCGACCGGCGCGGCGACTGGGTGAACGTGTTGACGCCCGCGAGGGAATTATCATCGACCTCGACCCGCGATCGGCCGAGGTTCCGAACGGGCCGTGAGGGTCACCGCAGTGACCAAGTGAGCGGAAGGCGGACAGGCTTGACCGACCGGGAAAACGGGCACCGGGGCGGAGGCGTCCCCGCGGCCAGCGAGACGGTCATCACCCGGATCGACAGGTTCTGTGACGCCGTTCCGAAACATCGGGCCCGCGCCGAGCAGCATGGCCCGCTCGTGCTCTTCGTGACCGAAGGCCCCGGGTGGCCGTATTACGCCAGGCCGAAGCAGGGACCGCGGGGCCGGATCACGGTGGCCGACGTGCGCGGGGTGCGGGCCCGCCAGCGTGAGCTCGGCATCCCCCAGTCCTTCGAGTGGATCGAGCAGGTGGCACCCGACCTCACCGAGGCTGCCGCCGGGGCCGGGCTGGAGGTGACCGCCCACCCGCTGATGGTCTTGGACAGCCCGCCGCGACGGGCGCAGGTGCCCGTCGGGATGGCCGTCCGTACGGTCCGCTGGGACGAGCCGGATCTCGCTCGCATCGTCGCGGTTCCCGACGTGGCCTTTGCGCACCCGGGCACCGACGTCGGCCTGGCCGGTCCGGCCGAACGGGACAAGCTGGCGGCCGACAAGGACCAGGCGGGCATCTCCCGGATGCGCGAAACGCTGGCCGCCGGGCAGTCGGTGCTGGCGGCCGCGTTCGACGACGAGGGGCCGCTGTCCGCGGGAAGCTGCCAGTCAGCGGGCGACGTGGCCGAAATCACCGGGGTGGGCACGCTGCCCAGCGCCCGCAGACAGGGTCTGGGCGCGGCGGTGACCGCGAAACTCGCCGCCCTGGCCATGGCCGACAGCATCAGCACGGTATTCCTGTCCGCCTCGGACGACGCGGTGGCCCGGGTTTACGCGGGCCTCGGCTTCCGGCCGGTCGGCACCGCCATGATCGCCGAATCCCGATAGCCGCCGCCTCCGCCCCCGGGAAGGGTCAGGCCCGGCGCGCCCGGATCAAGGCGGCGGGCGGCAGCCCGGCCAGGCGGACGCTCTCCCGGGTCAGGTGCGCCTGGTCGGCATATCCGGCCTCGGCCGCCACCCGGGCCAGGTCCACCCCGCCGTCGGCCGCGTCGATGCGCGAGACGAAACGGCGGAATCGCAGCACCCGGTGCAGCATCTTGGGCCCGTACCCGACCGCGTCCAGGCAGCGGCGGCGGAACTGGCGCTCGCTGACCCCAAGATCACGGGCCAGCTCGTCGGTGCGCTCACGCGAGGCGGCCAGCTGCCGTGCACCGTGGCTGACCAGCGGATCCGGTGGTCGCTCGGACACCAGCCCCGCGGTCAGCTCGATGAGCCGGCCGAGCGCCACGCCCGGCGACAGATCGCCCGGCAGCCGCGTCGCCAGCCCCGGGAGGAGGTCGGCCAGATCCACCCGCCGGTCACGCAGCTCGGTGAGCGGGAGCCCCAGGGCGGGACCGCCGCCACCCGGTCCGAACCGCACGCCGACCAGAACCGTGCCGGACGCCAGCACCGCCGGGACGGGGCCCGTGTCAGGGCCCGCGACATAGGTTCCCGCGCCGGCCTGCCAGATGAGATCGGCGCAGGCGTCGGGCAGGACGAGGGTCTGCCTGCCGGAGGGCACCACCGACGTCCACAGGCAGCTCACCGCCGGCCGCAGCGCGGCAGGCGGCGCCCATTCCCGGTACTCCGGCCGCAGCTCCATCCCCTCACTGTCTCACCCGCCTCTGACAGCGCCTCGGTCTGAGCCACTTTGCACACGTTTCGACCACGGAACCGGGACAAACCGGGCGCATTCTTGGTCGTAACGCGTGCAAAGTGGAGATGATCTTGAATCGGTGTGGGCCGAGCGGGCGGCCGATTCGTTCAAGACGGGCGTGCGAGGGGGTGCTGGAATGGGCGGCATGAGCATTCCTGATATTGACGCGGCAGAACAGTTCATCGCCGCCCGCGGGCGGGTCCTCGACCGGCGCAGGTTCGACCGGCTGATGCGCGACGGCCAGGCCCAGCCGGTGTGCGACGCGGTCGCCGCCTACCGCAATCCGGACGGAGGATTCGGGCACGCCCTGGAACCTGACGGCCGGGCCCCGGGCAGCCAGCCGCTCGCCGTCGACCAGGCGCTGCGCATCCTGCACGAAGCCGACGCCTGGTCCGACGGGATGGCCGCGGCCGCCTGCGACTGGCTCCAGACCACCGCGCCGGCCGAGGGCGGCGCCGCCGCCGTGGATCCGTCGATCGAGGGCTGGCCGCACGCGCCGTGGTGGGTGCCGGAGGAGGGCGGCCCCGCCTCGATCGCCACCACCGGGCTCATCGCCGGGACGCTGCACGCCCGCGGGGTACGCCATCCGTGGCTGGCCCGGGCCACCGAGGTGATGTGGTCCCGGATTGACGGGCTGTCCGAGGCTGGCCCGTACGACCTGCATGGCGTGTTCCGGTTCCTCGATCATGTCCCGGACCAGGCGCAGGCTCGCCAGGCCCTGGACGGCATGGGCCGGCTGCTGTTCAAGCGGGACCTGGTCGCACTGGACCCGGACGCGCCCGGCGAGGTGCACGGGCCGCTCGACTACGCCCCGGCGCCCGGCCTGGCCAGCAGCCTGTTCGACGACGCCGTGCTGGACGAGCACCTGGACCACCTGGCCCGCGGGCAGCGTGCCGACGGCGGCTGGACGTTCAACTGGATGGCCTGGTCACCGGCCGCCGAGCAGGATTGGCGTGGCGTCCGCACGGTAGACGCGCTGCACACGCTGCGAGCCTACGGGCGGCTGTAACCGGCTCCCGTCAGCCGTAGAAAACCCGTTCCATGACCGAACGGGCGCGCCGTGCGGTCCGCCGGTAATCGTCAACCAGCGCCCGGGATTCGCCCGGGCCGTAGCCGGTCAGCCGGGCGACGGCGGACAGCTCCGGGGGGCTGGTGGGCAGCACGTCGGACGGCCGGCCGCGGACCAGCATCAGGTTGTCCCGGATCCGGGCGGCCAGCCGCCAGGCCGCGGCCAGCACGTCCCGGTCGGCTTCGGCCAGCAGGCCCGCCGCCACTGCGGCGTCCAGCGCATCCAGGGTGCGGGTCGTCCGCAGCGCCGGCGTCGCGTAGGCGTGCCGGAGCTGGAACAGCTGGGCCACCCACTCCACGTCCGCCAGGCCGCCGGGGCCGAGCTTGAGGTGCAGTGCCGGATCGATGCCGCGCGGTATCCGCTCGGCCTCCATCCGTGCCTTCAGGCGCCTGATGTGCGTGAGCGCGGCCTGGTCGATCCCGCCGACCGGGTAGCGGAACTCGTCCGCCAGCGCGGTGAACCCGGCGCCGAGGCCGGCGTCGTCGGCCACCGGCTCGGCGCGCAGCAAGGCCTGCGCCTCCCAGCCCGCCGACCAGCGGCGGTAGTAGGCCCGGTAGGAGGCGAGCGTGCGCACCAACGGTCCCTGGCGCCCTTCGGGGCGCAGGCCCGGGTCGATGAGCAACGGCGGATCGGGGGCCGGCAGCGCGAGCAGCCGGCGGAGTTCCTCGGCGACGGCGTGCGCGGCCCGGGTCGCCGCCTCGTCCGCGCCCCGTTCCGGCACGGTGCCGTGCTCCCCGGAGCCGCCGCGATCCCCCGGCCCACCGCGATCCCCCGGCTCGCTCTCGTCGTCCGCCCCGTCGCGGTCACCCGCGGCGCTGAGGTGCCTCGGCGAGCCGGCCGCCCCCGCTGTGCCGCGCTTCCCCGCAGCCGCGCGGTCCCCTGGCTCCCGCGGGCCGACATCGGCGGCGCGCAGCGGATCGTGCACGAAGATCACGTCGGCGTCGCTGGCGTAGCCGCTCTCGTGCCCGCCGAACCGGCCCATGGCCACCACGCACATCCTGGTCGGCAGCGGGGCGCGCAGCTCAAGTTCGACCTTCCTGATCGCGGCGGCCAGCGCGGCCTCTACCGTGACCGCGGCCAGGCTGGTCAGTGCCTCCCTGACCTGCTCCGGCTCGGCCAGCCCCAGCAGGTCGGCCGCGGCGATGCGGAGCAGCTCGCGGCGCCGGATCGCGCGCAGCGCGGTCACCGCGGCTTCGGCCTCCTCGTGCCTGCCCACCACCGCCGCGGCCTCGGCCCGCAGCACCTGCTGTGGCCTGGCGGCCAGCTCGGCGTCATCGCCCAGCATCGCGACCGCCGCCGGGGCCCGCAGCAGCAGCCCGGTCGCGTACCGGCTGGAGGCCAGGATGCGGGCCAGCCGCTCGGCCACCTTGGTGTCGTCCCGGAGCAGCCGCAGGTACCAGGGGCTCTGCCCGAGCGCGTCGCTGACCTGGCGGAATGCCAGCAGCCCAGCGTCGGGCTCGGCCGCGCTCGCGAACCAGTCCAGTAGCACGGGCAGCAGCGTGCGCTGGATGGCGGCCCGTCGCGAGACCCCCGCGGTCAGCGCCTCGATATGGCGCAGCGCCCCGGCCGGGTCGGTGTAGCCGAGCGCCTCCAGCCGGGCCCGGGCCGCGTCCGGCGTCAGGCGGGCCGCCTCACCCGGTAGCCGCGCGGCCGCGTACAGCAGCGGGCGGTAGAAGAGCTTCTCGTGCAGCCGCCTGACCTCGATCGCGTGCCGCCGCCACTGGGCGGTGAATGCCGCCGCGGGGTCGGGGGGCGGCTGTGCCGGGACCGGCCCGGGTCCGTTCGGGAGCAAAGGCTGGTGCACGGCACGGCCGATCCTGCGGATCGTCTGCGGGTCGTCCGGGAGGGAGTGCGTGCGGCGGAGCTGGTAGAGCTGGAGCAGGTGCTCCACCCGGCGCAGGAACCGGTAGGCGTCGGCAAGCGCGGCGGCGTCGTCGCGGCCGACGTAGCCGCCATCGGCCAGGGCGCCCAGGGCGGGCAGCGTGGCCGGGCTGCGCAGCCTATCGTCGGCGCGGCCGTGCACGAGCTGCAGCAACTGCACGGTGAACTCGATGTCGCGCAGCCCGCCGGGACCGAGCTTCAGCTCGCGGCCGGCCTGCCCGGCGGGCAGGCTCTGCTCCACCCGGCGGCGCATGGCCTGCACGTCCTCGACGAAGTTCTCGCGCTGCGCGGCCTGCCAGACCAGCGGGATGATGGCCTCGGCGTAGGCGCGGCCGAGATCCGGGTCACCCGCCACCGGGCGCGCCTTGACCAGCGCCTGGAACTCCCAGGTCTTGGCCCAGCGCTCGTAGTAGGCGCGATGGCTGGCCAGCGTGCGCACCAGCGGGCCGTTGCGGCCCTCGGGCCGCAGGTTCGGGTTGACGGGGAAGATCGTTCCCTCGCTGGTGGTCTGGGAGCAGACCTGGATCATCGCGGCGCCCAGCCGGGTCGCGGTGCGCAGCGCCGCGTCTTCCGGCTGGCCCGGGGCGGGCTCGCCGACGAAGATCACATCTACGTCGCTGGCGTAGTTGAGCTCGCGGCCGCCGCACTTGCCCATCCCGATCACGGCCAGCCGGGCCGCCGCCGCTTCTGCGGGCAGCTGCGAGCGGGCGACGGCGAGGGCCGCCTCCAGCGCGGCCCCGCCCAGGTCGGCGAGCTCGGCCGCGGCCTCGTCCACGGTGACGGCACCGGTGAGATCCCTGGCCGCCAGGTGCAGCAGCGCCCGCCGGTAGGTGGCGCACAGCGTGACGGCGGGATCGGTGCCCGGCGCCGGCGCGGCGCGCGGCTCGGCGTCACCGGGCACCGCGCCGACCGCCTGCAGTAGCGCGGCCCGCAGCTCCGCGGCGGTGGGACGCTGCAGCGCGCCGGCCCCGTGCAGCACGCGCCAGTCGCCGGGATGGCGGGCCAGGTGATCGGCCAGCGCGGCGCTGGCGCCGAGGACGGCGGTCAGGCGGCGCGCGAAAGACGGCTCGGCCAGCAGCGCCGGCCGCAGGCCGGGCGCGGCGCCGTCGCCGGACGGCAGCAGCCGCGCCAGCCCGGTCAGCGCCAGGTCCGGGTCGGCCGCGTCCCCCAGCGCGCCGATCAGCTGATCGTCGAGCCGAAGCTCGCCGACCACGCGCTCGGCCCGGGCAGCGTCGGCGAAGCCCAGCCGGGCCAGCCGGCCCGCGAGCGTCGTCCGGCGCGACCGGTCCGCGGGATAGCTCACGTTGGCACGGTAGTGGAGGATGGCGCGGACAGCATGTAACGCTCAGCGCCTCGGCCGCGGGGAAGCTCGGAGGGAGACCGGATGACCAGTGCGGGTGCGCCGCAGACGGTGCGGGATGTGACCGTCCGGGCCGTGATGGTGCCGTTCCGGCGGCCGCTGCGCACCAGGATCGGGGACTTCGCGCAGTGGCCGCTGCTGCTGGTCGATCTGGCCACCGAGCAGGACATCACCGGCCGCAGCTACCTGGCGCCCTACCGGACCACCTCGGCCCGCGCCCTGCTGCCTGCGCTACGCGACCTCGGCGCCGGGCTGCGCGGCCAGCCGGTGACGCCGGTCACCGCGTTCGAGGCCCACCGCGGCTGGTTCGGCGTGGCCGGCTACCAGGGACTGGCCTTGTCGGCCGTGGCCGGGCTGGACATGGCGCTGTGGGACGCGCTGGCCCAGGCGGCGGGGCTGCCGCTGGCCCGCCTGCTGGGCGGTACGCACGGTCCGGTGCCGGCGTACAACAGCAACGGGCTCGGGCTCATCCCGCCCGATGCCGTGGGTGATGAGGCGCTCGAGCTGGTCGCCGAGGGCGGGTTCACCGCGCTCAAGGTCAGGGTGGGCCGCGCTCGTGCCGCCGACGACCTGGCGGCCGTGCGCAACGTCCGCGCCGCGGTCGGCGACGAGGTCACCCTGGTCGTGGACTACAACCAGGGGCTCACTCTGGATGAGGCGCTCACCCGGTGCCGCGCGCTGGACGCCGAGGGCATCGACTGGATCGAGGAACCGCTGCGCTATGACGACCTGGACGGGCACGCCAGGCTCGCCCGTGAGGTCGCGACCCCGGTCATGCTGGGAGAGAACTTCTACGGCCCGCGGGCCATGCTCGACGCGGTGCGGGCCCAGGCGTGCGACCTGGTCATGCCGGACCTGATGCGCATCGGCGGCGTGACCGGGTGGCTGCGGGCCGCCGCCATCGCCGAGGCGACCGGGATCCCGATGTCCTCCCACCTGTACCCGGAGGTGTCCGGTCAGCTGCTGCCGGTCACGCCGACCGGACACTGGCTGGAGTGGCAGGACTGGGCGCACCCGATCCTGGCTCAGCCCTTCGAGATCCGCGCGGGCCACCTGCACCCGCCCGACGTCCCCGGCAACGGCCTGGCCTGGGACGAGGACGCCGTCGCCCGTTACGCGATCGAGTTCTAGGCCGACGCGGCGCGGCGCGCGCGATCACCCGGCCAGCGTGGCCAGCTCCACGTCCGGGTCGAGCAGGCGGGAAAGATCGACCTGGCCGCCGGCCGCGACCAGGGCCGCGATCGAGTCGGCCACGTCCCACACGTTGACGTTCATCCCGGCCACCACGCGCCCGTCCTTGAGCCAGAAGGCGATGAACTCCCGGCCGGCCGGATCGCCGCGGAACACGACCTGGTCCCAGCCGGGCGCGTACCCGGAGTACTCCATGCCGACGTCGTACTGGTCGGAGTAGAAATACGGGATCCGCTCGTACGGGGTGCGGCGGCCGAGCATGTTCCTGGCCGCCGCCGGGCCTTGGTTGAGCGCCGAGGACCAGTGCTCCAGCCGGATGCGGCGGGCGAACAGGGGGTGCCACGCGCTGGCCACGTCACCGGCGGCGAACACGCCGGCCGCGCTCGCGGCCAGGCACTCGTCGGTGACCACCCCGTTGTCCAGGGCCAGCCCGGCCGCCTCGGCGAGCTCGACCCGCGGGACGACGCCCACGCCCGCCAGCACCACGTCGGCCGGCAGAGCGGTCCCGTCGGCCAGCCGGACCTCCTCCACCCGGCCGCCGCCCCGCAGCGCCTCGATTCCGGCGCCGAAGTGCAGCTCCACGCCCTGATCGGCGTGCACGTCGCGGTAGAACGCGCCGAGCTCGGGGCCGAGCACCCGTTCCAACGGCAGCCAGCCCAGCTCGACCACGGCCACGTCCGCGCCCAGCTGGCGGGCCGAGGCGGCCACCTCGCAGCCGATCCACCCCGCGCCGATCACGACCACCCGGTTAGCCCCGGTGATCGCGGCCCGCAGCCGCTCCGCATCGGCCATGGTCCGCAGGTAATGCACGCCGGCGAGGTCGGCCCCCGGGACCGCCAGGCGCCGGGGCCTGGCCCCGGTGGCGAGCAGGACGGCGTCGTAGCCGATCCGCTCGCCGGACGCGAGCACGACCTCGCGCCCCGCTGGCTCCAGCCCGTGCACCGCGGTGGACAAGCGCAGGTCAATGTCGTGCTTGTCGTAGTAGGCCGGGTCGTGCACGAACGCCACGTCGGCCTCCGCCTTGCCCTGGAGGTACTCCTTGGACAGCGGCGGCCGCTCGTAGGGCCGCACCGGTTCCTCGCCGATGAGCGTGATCCTCCCGTCGAAGCCCTCTTCCCGCAGGGTCTCAGCCGCCTTGGCTCCGGCCAGGCTGGCCCCGATGATGACGAAACCGCGGTCGTCGGTCATGACGATCTCCTCTCGATGACGACGATCTCTTCTTGGTCGAGGGCCCTGGCCTACGTCAGCCGCCGGCGCCGACCAGGGCCAGGAACTCGGACCGGGTGCGCTCGTCGTGACGCACCGTGCCGTGCAGGGCCGAGGTGACCGTGCTGGCCCCCGCGGCGCGCACGCCCCGCAGGGACATGCACAGGTGCTCGGCTTCGAGCACCACGCCGACGCCCCGCGGACCGAGGTTCTCGTCCAGCCACTGCGCGATCTGCGCTGTCAGCCGCTCCTGGACCTGCAGCCGCCGGGCAAAGTGCTCGACCACGCGGGCGAACTTGGACAGCCCGAGGATGCGCGAGCCGGGCAGGTAGCCGATGTGAGCGACCCCGACGAAGGGCAGCAGGTGGTGCTCGCAGAGGGAGTGGAACGGGATGTCCCTGATCACGATCAGCTCGTCGTAGGCCTCGTCGTTGGGGAACGTGGTG